>NZ_MCUW01000015.1:0-17312 GCF_002873335.1 Vibrio sp. 10N.286.49.B1
AAGAATTTGCTTGGCGACCATAGCGTTGTAGACCCACCTGATCCCATGCCGAACTCAGAAGTGAAATACAGTAGCGCCGATGGTAGTGTGGGGCTTCCCCATGTGAGAGTAGGACATCGCCAGGCTCTAATTTCGTTGTTATCTTTTTAATGAAAGATGAGAACAAGAAATAGCATTATGCTGAATAGACACTGCGGAGTGGTAGTTCAGTTGGTTAGAATACCGGCCTGTCACGCCGGGGGTCGCGGGTTCGAGTCCCGTCCACTCCGCCACTTATATTAAGCCCTAGTCGAAAGACTAGGGCTTTTTTACGTCTGTACAAAATAAAAATTAAGATTATTAGTCTTAAAGTATTTATTTTCACATAGTCGTCGATGTCTGTGAGCGCTATTAATGTTAAGTGTTAAAAAAGCTCAAGTGGGTAGCTTGAGCTTAGGTTTAATGACGACTAGGTTCTACGTTACATTATTCAAATAGGTCGACGTGCAGCCTTCTCACGGCCTCTTTTGCCACTTCGGCATCAAGTAAGAAACATAAATTATGTGGACTTGCTCCGTAACAAATCATGCGAAGGTTAAATGCTTCGAGCGTGCCAAACACTGCTTTCGCTGATCCTTTCTTCTCGCTCATTTTATTACCAATTAAGGCTACTAGACTCAGGCCTTGTTTGACTTCTACCGTACAGAGCTCTTCTAATTCTTGTTTTACATCGGCGGGTAGTTCAGGTGCGTGACCACTTGTGTCGGTCTGATCGAGTGTTAATGAGACGCTTACTTCTGATGTGGTGATAAGATCAACGGAGATCTTATGCTTGGCAAGTATCGTGAAAACGTCTGCCAAAAATCCATAGGCTTGGAACATTTTAGGGTTACGTAGCGTAACCATCGTCTGATTATTACGAAGCGCTAGTGCTCTGAATAGAGGCGCGCTTTCTACAGTTTGACGAACCCAAGTTCCACCGTCTTGTGGTGCTTTAGATGAGCCCACAAAAACTGGAATTTGATGCCTTAACGCTGGTAAAAGAGTGGATGGATGCAAGATTTTGGCACCAAAGTTAGCCATTTCAGAGGCTTCGCTAAAGCTAATCTCAGGGATTGGACGAGCATTGGGGGCAATTCTAGGGTCGGTTGTATAGATACCAGGGACATCAGTCCAGATTTCTAGCCCACTTGCTTCGACTGCTTCCGCAATAAGTGCTGCACTATAATCACTTCCTCCGCGACCTAGCGTTGTGGTCTCTCCATCAGCATCAGCACCAATGAACCCTTGTGTAATTACAACATGTTCCTGGCATAAAGGGATTAGCTTGGTGTCTGCGAGTATTTTTGTTGCTTCAAGGTCTGGCTCGGCTTTTCCGTAGTTACTATCTGTTCTTAGTACTTCACGAATATCAAATCGAATCGCGTTGATGCCACGTTCTTTCATAAGTTGTGAAAGGATGTGTGTTGACATTCTTTCACCACAAGCCACTAGGTGGTCGGTCAGTTTTGCGGTGACATCGATGCATGCTACTTCAGATAAAGTGGTGATTTTCTCTATGAGTGCATTAATACGATCTTTAATTGAGCTCGCGTCATTTAGGCTATCCATAATGTTGTCATGGATAGATCTTAGTTTATCGATAAGCTCTGCTCTTCGGGCATCATCTTTTACGCCGTTAGCAAGCTCTACCAATATATTCGTCACGCCTGAACATGCACTAATGACCACCAGTTTTGTTTCAGGATTATTTTCGATAATTTCAGCACAACGGCTCATTGCTTCGAAGTTGGCTACGCTTGTGCCACCAAATTTAGCTACATTGAATGCGCTCACAGTTTTCTCCAGGATTTCCAAATGTAATATCATGGGCTATTGCCCAACGTCCGATGTTTTGAAGAGAAATTAAGAGTAGAGGAATACAACAGTAGAATAGACCTCAGAAGCTCTTCACCAATGTGCTTGGTGACAGTTAAAGGGATTCAGCCCGTTTAACCGATAAACTAACTCATCAAATTTAGTTTATCTCGGCACTGCTCCCCATGGGTGATATGTATTGGAGTTGAAGCTCCACATTGTCACTTGCCTGGGCAGTGCTCCTCTTCTGCTTGATAGCGTGTTTATTCAACGTTTTTACAATGAAAATGTCAATGAAGAACGTGTAAATTAATAAAAATACTAGAAAGCAAAGTTGTTGCGAAATTGTTGATTTAAGATGCGTTGTAGAACAAACTATTTATCCTTAGAGATCTTTTACTCATTATTATTAGAAAATAAAAGGATTTGTTATGACCATCTCTAGCTTTATCCCTCCACATCGAACGCTTATGGGGCCGGGCCCCTCTGATATCTCACCACAAGTTTTACAAGCATTGAGCCGTCCGACAATTGGCCACCTCGACCCGTTGTTTATCGGAATGATGGATGAGCTTAAGGTGTTACTCAAATATGCGTTTCAGACAGAGAATGACTTTACTATTGCTGTTTCTGCTCCTGGAAGCGCTGGTATGGAAACGTGCTTTGTCAATTTGATTGAACCTGGGGATAAGGTCATTGTCTGTCGTAACGGCGTGTTTGGCGACCGCATGAGAGAAAATGTGGTTCGCTGTGGCGGGCAAGCCATTGTTGTTGATGACGAATGGGGGCAGCCAGTTTCTATTGATAAAGTCGAACGAGCGATCGAAGAAAACCCTGATGCGGTCTTATTAGCCTTTGTACATGCTGAGACTTCTACGGGTGCGGTGAGCGATGCAAAGCGCCTAGGACAGATAGCAAAGAAAAATAATATGCTGACGATAGTCGATGCCGTGACTTCGTTAGGTGGCGTACCTTTGCTTGTTGATGAGTGGCAACTCGATGCGGTTTATTCAGGTAGCCAAAAATGTCTTTCATGCGTCCCTGGTTTATCACCAGTGACACTCTCACCTTTGGCGATTGAAAGAATCAAAACTCGGAAAACGCCGGTGCAAAGTTGGTTTCTAGACCAAAGTTTAGTGTTGGGGTATTGGAGCGGTGAAGGAAAGCGAAGTTACCACCATACTGCACCCGTCAACAGCTTATATGCACTGCACGAATCGCTAGTACTGTTGAAAAATGAAGGGCTTGAGCGCGCGTGGCAACGACACAAAGACATGCACTTATTATTGGCTGATGGTTTAGAGAAACTTGGGCTAACTTTTGTCGTCGAGAAAGAAAGCCGATTGCCTCAACTTAACGCCGTTTATTTTCCTGAGGGTGTCAATGACGCTGCTGTTCGTCAACAGCTTTTAGAAGAGTATAACCTGGAGATTGGTTCAGGCTTAGGCGCGCTTGCCGGTAAGGCATGGCGGATAGGGCTAATGGGGTATGCGGCACGCAAAGAAAACGTAGCGTTGTGCTTAAAAGCTCTCGAGTCTGTGTTGAAATAGTCTGCCGTCATATTAAATGAATAAAAAAAACCGAGAGTTATCACTCTCGGTTTTTTACTATAATAGCCAGCGTTAATAGAAGCTTATGTGAAGCTTAATCATTACTCATTAAAGTGAGGCAATGGTTTGTTTCTGTTCTTCTAGTTTAATTAACGTTTCTTTATAGCCGTCCAGTTTTTCACGTTCTTTAGTGATAACCGCTTCAGGCGCTTTCGCAACAAACCCTTCATTGCTTAGCTTGCCTTCAGTACGCTTAATCTCACCCTGAATCTTGCTCACTTCTTTATCGAGTCGTGCAAGTTCAGCATCCTTATCGATAAGGCCAGCCATTGGAATCATCAGTTCAGATTTTCCAACAAGCTTGGTGGCACAAGCCGGTGTTTCTTCTCCAACCGCTAAAATCTTGATGTCATCAAGTTTGGCTAGAGAGGTTAGGACGATCTTGTTTGCTTCGATACGAGTAGCATCCGTCTCATCAGCAACCTTGATCATCACCTCTAAGCCTTTGCTTGGTGCGATGTCATATTCTGCACGAAGATTACGAATTGCCGTAATGAAAGTCTTAACCCACTCAATGTCGTCAACGATTTCAGCATTGAAGTTATCTTCATTAAACTGAGGAAGTGCTTGAGTCATGATGGTCTCGCCTTCAACACCTTCAATCAATGGCTTAACACTCTGCCAGATTGATTCTGTGATATAAGGAAGCACAGGATGAGCAAGGCGCAACGTTTTCTCTAGAACCGTGATAAGCGTGTAACGCGTTGCTTGTTGTTGAGCTTCAGTACCCTTCCAAAGAACAGGTTTAGTTAGCTCTAGGTACCAGTCACAGAATTGGTTCCAGATGAATTCATAAAGCGTGTTTGCCGCCATGTCTAGACGGTAGTTGTCTAGGTGAGCGTTAAACTCTTTTGCTGCAACTTCAAACTGAGATTCAATCCACTTATCGGCAAGAGAGAACTCCATGTTTGCACGGTCTTCGGTAGACAGTGACATGCCACAATCGTGCTCTTCTGTATTCATCAGTACGTAACGACTTGCGTTCCATAGCTTGTTACAGAAGTTACGGTAACCCTCTAGACGCTTCATATCCCAGTTGATATCGCGGCCAGTTGAAGCCATAGCAGCAAGCGTGAAACGCAGCGCATCCGTACCGTACGGTTCGATACCGTTTTCGAAAGTCTTACGTGTTGCTTTCTCGATCTTAGCCGCTAGTTTAGGTTGCATCATGTTGCCACAACGCTTTTCTACTAACTCTTCAAGGCCGATACCGTCAATCATGTCGATTGGGTCAAGCACGTTACCTTTCGACTTAGACATTTTATCGCCATTTTCATCACGGATAAGACCTGTCATGTAAACAGTTTTGAAAGGAACTTGAGCTTTGCCGTCTTCGTCTTTCACGAAGTGCATGGTCATCATGATCATGCGAGCAACCCAGAAGAAGATAATATCAAAACCCGATACTAGCACTTCAGATGGGTGGAATGTTTTCAGGGCTTCTGTATCTTCAGGCCAGCCTTGCGTGCCAAATGTCCAAAGTGCAGAAGAGAACCATGTATCCAGGACATCATTATCTTGCTTAAGCACAATAACAGGCGCTAGATTGTTCTTTTCACGCACTTCTTCTTCAGTGCGACCTACGTATACTTTTCCATCGTTGTCGTACCATGCTGGGATACGGTGGCCCCACCAAAGTTGACGAGAGATACACCAGTCTTGCACATCACGCATCCACGCGAAGTACATGTTTTCGTATTGCTTAGGTACGAATTGGATCTCACCATCTTCAACGGCTTTAACAGCAGGCGCAGCAAGAGGAGCGGTACGCACATACCATTGGTCAGTCAGCATTGGTTCGATAACCACACCACCACGGTCGCCGTAAGGAACGGTTAGGTCGTGATCTTTGATCTCTTCAAGAAGACCAAGTTCATCGAACTCAGCAACGATAGCTTTACGCGCAGCAAAACGCTCCATGCCTTGGTACTTAGCAGGGATTTCTGTTGAATAAACATCGCTTTCTTCGCCGTTAGTCGTGAATACTTCAGCAGCATCACGGATATCAGCGTTGAACGTTAGGATGTTGATCATTGGTAGGTTGTTGCGCTTACCTACTTCATAATCGTTAAAGTCATGAGCAGGTGTGACTTTCACACAACCCGTGCCTTTCTCCATGTCTGCGTGTTCATCACCTACAATAGGGATAAGGCGGTTAACAACAGGAAGTAGGATGTCTTTACCGATGAGATCTTTGTAACGAGGATCTTCTGGGTTAACCGCGACGCCAGTATCACCAAGCATGGTTTCTGGACGAGTCGTAGCAACGACAATGTAGTCTTTACCATCAGCCGTTTTTACACCGTTCGCTAATGGGTAGCGGAAGTGCCACATGAAACCTTTTTTGTCTTTGTTTTCAACTTCAAGATCAGAAATTGCAGTGTGCAGTTTAGGATCCCAGTTTACTAGACGCTTACCACGGTAGATTAGGTCTTCTTCGTATAGACGAACAAACACTTCTTGAGTTGCAGCCGATAGGCCATCGTCCATTGTGAATCGTTCACGATCCCAATCAACAGAAGCACCAAGACGACGCAGTTGCTGGGTGATCGTGCCACCAGACTCTGCTTTCCATTCCCAGATTTTATCGATAAACGCTTCACGACCGTAGTCGTGTTTTGTTTTGCCTTCTTCAGCAGCGATCTTACGCTCGACAACCATTTGAGTGGCAATACCCGCGTGGTCGGTGCCGACTTGCCATAGCGTATTTTTACCTTTCATACGCTGTGCACGGATAAGCGTGTCCATGATGGTGTCTTGGAAGGCATGGCCCATGTGCAGGCTACCAGTGACGTTCGGTGGCGGGATCATGATGCTGTAAGCTTCTTTTGAGGTGTCACCGTGTGGCTTAAAGTAGCCTTTCTCTTCCCAAGCTTGATATAGGGCTTGTTCGATTGATGTTGGGTTGTATGTCTTTTCCATAGCGTTCTGGATACTTAACTTATTAATTCTGTGAAAGAAATCTGCCAAACCTTATAATTAAGCGTGATTATCGCTTACCTATAAGGATTGACCGTGATTAGGATTCGGTATGCTGAATCTCGATGGTCTGCAGCTGATAGCCTGCTTGTCGGTAAATTTTATACCTTTCTCGAGCAAGTTGCTTTGCTTTTTCTTCGCAAGGCACGAAGTCTACCACTTGAGCGAATGTCTGGGCAAAGGTTGAGTGCGTCTCGGCAACATTTATCACCAACTGACGATTCCAGCTCGGCTTTAAGCCATCAAATCCAATCTCTACAGGGGTGCCATTTTTAGGCCCCTCACCGACTAAATTGTGAGCGATAAACGCGCTAGCATCAATCTGCCAAAAGTATTCAGCCCAAGCTTCTGCGGAGACTCGGTCGGTGGCATTGAGATAGATTTTGGCACCTTGGCCAGTAAAGTGTCGGCAAAGATAATGAACATAAGCCAAAAAGCCTGGCTCTGTACTTTCCAAGCTTTCTTCTTCAACGATATAAAATGTTGCAGTTTGCATAACTACCTAAAAAGTAAAAGGGCCGTTAGGCCCTTTTTTTTATTCTTCAGTTTCGTGGCCACTTCGATTGAGTAAGAATTGGACAAGTAGGGAGACAGGGCGACCTGTTGATCCTTTCGCTTTACCTGATTTCCAAGCAGTGCCTGCAATATCTAAGTGTGCCCAATGATACTTCTTAGTGAAGCGGGATAAGAAACAACCTGCGGTAATTGTGCCACCAGGACGACCACCAATATTCGCCATATCGGCAAATGGGCTGCTAAGTTGTTCTTGGTACTCATCGGCCATTGGTAGGCGCCAAGCGCGATCGCCAGCCTGCTCTGAAGCGTTAACCAGTTCATGAGACAATGGGTTATGGTTAGAAAGGACACCACTGATGTGATGACCCAGCGCGATAACACATGCACCGGTTAGCGTTGCAACATCAACAACACATTCAGGTTCAAAGCGCTCAACGTAAGTAAGGGCATCACAAAGCACTAAGCGACCTTCTGCGTCGGTATTAAGTACTTCAACGGTTTGGCCTGACATCGTCGTTAGAATGTCACCAGGGCGATAAGCGTTACTACCAGGCATGTTTTCACAGCCGGCAAGAATACCAATCACATTGATAGGCAGGTTCAACTTTGCCAAGGCTTTCATGGTACCCATGACAGAAGCTGCACCACACATGTCATACTTCATTTCATCCATGCCTTCACCTGGCTTGAGTGAAATACCACCTGAATCGAAGGTTAAACCTTTACCAATAAGTACGATAGGCTTTGCGTCAGAATCCGGGTTGCCTTTGTATTCCATGATAGACATTAGGGATTCATTTTTAGAACCGCGCCCAACGGCTAGATAAGAGGTCATCCCTAGCTTTTCCATCTCTTGCTCACCAATGATCTTGGTGGTGACCGTCTCGTAATCGTCAGCAAGACGACGAGCCTGAGACGCTAAGTAGGCTGGATTTGCAATGTTAGGTGGCATGTTGCCAAGGTCTTTAGATGTCTTAACACCTGATGCAATCGCAAGACCATGAGAGATGGCTTTTTCGCCTAGGTTTAATTCTCGGCGTGTTGGCACATTGAAGACGAGTTTGCGCAAAGGACGGCGAGTTTCTGGTTTGTTGCTCTTGAACTGATCAAACGTGTAAAGACCATCTTTGGTTGCTTCAACAGCTTGACGTACTTTCCAGTAGGTATCACGACCTTTAACGTGTAACTCAGTTAAGAAACAAACGGCTTCCATTGAACCGGTTTCATTCAAGGTGCTGATTGTTTTTTGGATGATTTCTTTGTACTGACGTTCACCCAATTCTCTTTCTTTGCCACAGCCAACTAAAAGTACACGCTCTGAGAGCACACCTGGTACTTGATGCAATAGCAGCATTTGCCCTGGTTTACCTTCTAGGTCACCACGGCGTAGCAAAGAGCTAATATAGCCATCACTGATTTTATCAAGCTGCTCTGCAACCGGAGACAGACGACGTGGCTCAAATACACCAACGACAATGCATGCACTGCGTTGTTTCTCTGGACTGCCACTTTTAACACTAAACTCCATGCGTACTCCTACATCCTAAAGACAAATAGAACTAAATGTTGGATAATCAATTATCAATGTTTGAATCATAGTCCCCAATTCGGCCTATAATCGTAAGATAAGAATTGATCCAAAAAGTAAAAAATAAAAGGTTTATCCGAAAACTATAGCGATTCAACCAAAAAAACAAGTTTTGTATAGGTGTTTTCACTGTGATTATTGTTAGATATTTGATCAGAGAAACAGTTAAGAGCCAATTAGCGATATTTTTTGTGCTCTTTTTAGTGTTTTTCAGTCGTCAATTTATCAATGTGCTAGCGGATGCTTCTGATGGAGATATACCCGCTGGCCTGATTATGACTCTCGTGGGTATTAGTATGCCCACGATGGGGTTACTGATGTTTCCGTTAAGTATCTACATTGGTATTTTGGTCACTTTCGGACGGCTTTACGCTGAAAGTGAAATAACAGTGATGAATGCAACCGGGATTGGAAATAAATTTCTGATTCAGGCCGCCATGTATCTAGCGTGCATTACGTGTGCGCTTGCGGCGTTTAATGCGTTTTGGCTGGCACCGTGGACACAAGAACAAGAAGTGCAAATTCGTGAAAAGTTGGCGTCGGAAAACTCGGTCGACTTATTGCAAACCGGGCAGTTTCAGCGTACTCCGGATGGTACCTCTGTGGTGTTTATCGATAGTATTAAGAACAAAAAGCTCGAAAATGTGTTTGTTGCCCAATTGAGCCCCCAAGATTCTGTGTTGCCGAGTGTTATTTCATCAAAATCAGGTGAAGTGAAAGAACTCAGTGATGGCCGACAGATTATCGCGCTGCATGACGGTGTGCGTTATGAAGGCGCGCCTACACGCTTAGAATATATGGTCACCGAGTTTTCGGATTACGAAGGCATGATAGGGCAGCGTGAGGCACAAGCTCGAGGACGTTCGTGGATGGCAATTCCAACATTAGAGTTAATGTCTAATCCAGATCCAAAAGCGCAAGCTGAATTGCATTGGCGAATTTCATTGGTGATTTGTATTCCTTTGCTCACGATGCTCGTTGTGCCATTGTCTGCCGTGAACCCTAGGCAAGGGAAATTTGCAAAAATGGGCCCCGCCATTTTGGTTTATTTCACTTACTTCTTAGCAATCAGTGCGATGAAGTCATCATTGGAGGATGGCTCTATTCCGTCATATATCGGCCTGTGGCCAATCAATATTGCGCTTTTGTTGGCCGCTATTATGGTCAATGCTTACGATACAGTCGGCATGCGTCGATTGAGAGAGAAGTTTAAGCAAAAGCGCTATAAACGGAAAAAGGCAGCCTAGACTATGTTCAAAATTTTAGATGTTTATGTTGGCCGGACCATTATTACGACAATTTTGTTGGTGCTTGCTGTTTTCGTTGGGCTTTCTGCCGTCATTAAATATGTTGAACAGCTTCGAGCGGTTGGTGAAGGCAGTTATGACCTCCTCACTGCGTTGTATTTTGTGGTGCTTGGCATTCCTCGGGATGTGGAATTGTTTTTTGCTATGGCGTCACTATTAGGGTCTTTGATTGGGTTAGGAATGCTCGCAAGCAGCTCTGAGCTGGTGGTTATGCAAGCGGCAGGGATCTCAAAGGTTCGTATCGGGCTATCGGTATTAAAAACCGCCGTACCGTTAATGGTTATTGTGATGGCCTTAGGGGAATGGGGGGCGCCGACGACTCAACAGATGGCAAGGGACCTCCGACTTCAGGCCACATCAGGGGGGAGTATCGTCTCTGTCAGAAACGGTGTCTGGGCTCGCGATGGGAATGACTTTATTTTTATCTCTAGTGTTAACGGCAATACATTGACCGGACTTAACCTTTGGCGTTTTGGTGCAGATAAAAAACTGACCAGTACTATTTATGCTGAGACTGTTGATTATGTTGGTGATAATGATTGGGTAATGAACAATGTTCAAATCACTAACCTAGAAAACTCTGAGGTGTTCTCCAAACAAAGTTACCCCACTTATCAATGGGAGACCTCATTGGTACCCGATAAGTTAACGATTGTTACTGTTGATCTAAATGAGCTACCAATTAGTGGTTTATATGATTATATGAAGTATCTCAAGGCATCAGAGCAAGATGCCTCTCGTTATGAGCTTGCGTTTTGGAGAAAAGCGACACAGCCGATCTCGGTTGGCGTTATGATGTTAATGGCATTATCGTTTGTCTTTGGCCCCTTACGCAGTGTGACGATGGGGGCTCGAATTCTATCTGGCGTGGTAGCTGGATTTACATTTTACATATCGAGTGAGTTTTTTGGTCCACTCAGCTTAGTTTATGGTATTCCACCAGTATTTGGCGCACTGGGTCCAAGTCTTGTATTTTTACTCATTGCCACATTATTGTTACGTCGGAAATTGTAATGTCGACGGCTTACTTTAATGCAATAAAATTGATTGTGAATGGGTAACCGAGCCTAGATTTTTTTTGTGTTCACCCACTTATGTTCATGCATAAAAAAACGCTGAGAGTAATCTCAGCGTTTTTTTATTGGTGTCTTACCCTAAACAGGGTGAGCATTTTATTCGTCAAACCTTGACCATCTTAATTAGTATTGGTCTTCTGACCATCCATCACTGTCGGACATATCTGGCGCACCAGGAATCGCATTTTCTTCATCTGCCCATTCACCAAAGTCGATCATTTGGCATTGCTTAGAGCAAAAAGGTCGAAAGGGGCTGTCTTCAGCGCTCCATATCACGTCAGTTTTGCATTGTGGGCATTGTACAATGGTTGGTTTAGTCATAGTCGTTCCGCATTTACATTTTAGTCTCGGACAATGAGCTTTTAGCTACAAACGGCCAGCTCAAATTCAACGTCGTTAGGGTAGGCTTGTCCGGATTCAAAGGCAATAAATTTGATAGCAAATCTATTTTTATGACCTGATATCATTGGGTACACGCCGCACTCCATAGGAATGCTGAGTCTAAGAATGTTAGCGTCTTCTGCATCACTTTGATAAAAGCCAGCACGAGCAATCTGTGGCTTTAATCGCCCTGTCTCTCTCGTGAGTTTAAGCCACATATTTAAGGCGTTCATCAAAGGCTTTAGGTTATTGAGCCACTTTTCTGTGTCATGCATACGCTTTTCGAGTGGAAGGTGAAGCCAATAATGCAAAGAGGGTAAATCAAAGCAGCAAGAACCGCCAGGCAAGCCAAAGCGTTGACGAATCGTGCTAAGGAAGCGATCTTCTCTTAGTGATTGCCCAAAGCGTTCTGCCATCATTAGATCTTTATGTGCGACGTCGATATCCCGAAGAAGGTTACCTAGCATATCTTGGTCAACATCATCAATGTTCAACCATGATCGATAGGTTTGTCTTTGTTTCTCCAGATCTTTCGCTAATTCGCTTTTGAGCTGCATCTGCTCAAATATCTCCAACAAATCAAACAGTGATTTAAAGAAAATCTGATGCTGATAGCTGTCTGAAAATGACGAAGAATGCTGAAGCTGTCTCAGAAGAGATTCAACTCTTAGGTAAATTCTGGTTTTCTCGTTAAGAGGGTGTTCGAATCTATTTGTGGTCATTTTGCTAGCCTTTAAACGCTTCCCTGTTATTTTCACCGATTTTGACTGCACAATGCTAGGTACTTTTGGTGTAATTGTGTGACTTGGGACAAAAGTTGAGCGTTGTTTGTATTATTATCAATCACATCATCAGCATACGCTAATCGAGTTTCTCGATCAGCCTGTGATTTGAGTATAGAACGCACTTGTGATTCTGGTACACCGTCCCGTGTCATTGTTCGGTAAATTTGTGTTTCCTGAGTGACATCAACAACCAAGACACGATCTGCCATATTATTTAAGCCGTTTTCAATCAACAACGGTACGACAAAAAGTGTATAGGGGCTCTGCGATGCTTGCAGCATTATCTGCATTTGCTCACGAATCATCGGGTGCAACAAGTTATTGAGCCACTTTTTGTCGTCGTCACTGGCAAAAATACGTTCGCGCAATGCATGGCGATCGAGTTCTCCAGTCGATAATAATATCGATGAGCCGAAGTGCTTTTCGATAGCCTTGAGGCCATGAGAACCCACGGCGACAACGTCTCTGGCGACCACATCAGCATCAACTAATTCAATATTGAATTGGTCACGAAAAAGATTAGCAACGGTGGTTTTTCCACTCGCAATGCCTCCAGTTAACCCGACTACAAAACTCATCAGCTCATTCCAACAAAAGAAATTAAATAATAGTGAATAATCGTGTCACCCCAAAGTGCACTAACCCAACCAGCAATCGCGAGGTATGGCCCAAATGGAAACATCATATCAATCCCTTTCTTTTGTAGGCGAAGTTGAATGATGCCAAACACCACACCGACCACAGAAGAAAGCAATACAATAAGCGGTAGATGAGACCAGCCGAGCCAAGCGCCAAGCGCAGCGAGCAGCTTGAAATCGCCATACCCCATACCTTCTTTGCCGGTGAGCAGCTTAAATCCCCAGTAAACAGACCATAGACATAAATATCCCATCATTGCCCCTATGATGGATTCATTAAGAGAGATGGGAGAAATGCCAAATAGGGCACAGGCAATACCCGCCCACATCAAGGGTAATGTCAGTTGATCGGGGAGTAACATCGTATCCAAATCGATAAATGTGGCACTGATAAGAACAAAAGTAAAAACGATTAAGGCTAGACTATATTCGCTATAGCCCATTTGTATTGCTACCGTTGCCGCGAGAACGGCGGTAAGGATTTCAATGCACGGATAACGAGCACTAATTTTATTCTGACATTCACGACATTTTCCACGAAGCAATAGCCAGCTGATTACGGGGATATTATCAATAATCCGTATCGCGGTATGGCACTTCGGACACGTAGAACGAGGAAGGCTTAGGTTAAATGTCCCTTCAGGTGGCGTAATATGATGCTCAGGAAATGCTTCAGAACACTCTTGACGCCAACCGCGTTCCATCATTATAGGCAATCGGTGGATAACGACATTGAGAAAGCTGCCCACGATAAGCCCAACGATGGCGGCGAAGACCGGATAGAGCCAAGGATAATAACTGAAGATGTCCATGAATACGCGCGCGCCGTTAATAAATGATATGAATCGCTTATGTTATCCTATTACGGACATTAAGTTAAAGATGGGTAAGTACATCGCTACCACTAACCCACCGACTATGGTGCCCAAAAAAACTATAATGAAGGGCTCGAGAATTTTTCCTAGGTTATCGACGGTGTTATCAACCTCAAATTCATAAATTGCCGCGATTTTATTGAGCATGTCATCGAGTTGTCCTGACTCTTCACCAATCATCACCATTTGTAGCACCATTTCAGGAAAAGCCTCCGCATTCCGCATGGCGAGGTGTATGGGAGTACCTGCCACAACGTCGCTATGAATGGATAATATAGATTGTTGATAGTAGGTGCAGTCTGCGGTTTTAGCGCTGGCCTGAATACTAGAAAGGATGGGGATACCAGAGCTAAAGCTGGTAGCAAGTGTTCGACTGAATTTCGCAATCGATGCCTTGCTAATGATGCCACCGATGACAGGAAGACTCAGAGAGTAGCGGCTAGTATGAAACTTGAAGCGAGCGTTGTGTTTTCTCATCTGTCGAAAACCAAGCATACTGGCGATAAGGCTGGTTATTAATAAGGTCCCATTAGCTTGTAACCAATGGGAGGCCATTAGTATCTGTAATGTGAACCAAGGCAGCGTCGCATTGAAGCCCTTGAACATACTTTCAAACTCTGGAATGACTTGAGTGAGCATTAAAAAAGTCACAAGAAATGAAACCAGTACCACCATTCCAGGGTAGATAAGTGCCTTGATGACCTTTGACTTCAGAGCTTCTTGTTTCTCTCTATACACAGCGAGACGTTCAAATACATCGGGTAAGGTACCTGATGCTTCACCCGTCGCCACCATATCAACATAAAAGCTGTCAAAATGAACGCTCGCCATTTGCATTGCCTGTGAAATCGGGGTTCCAGCTTCAATCGCCTTACCTATTTGTCCTAGCACCGACTTCATCTCAGCTTTGGTGTGATTATCCGCAATGAGCTTTATCGCGTGAATGATTGGGATGCCAGTACTGAGCATCGTGGCAAGCTGTCGCGTGAGGGTTGTGATGTCTTGCCGTTCAATCCTGTGCGTAATTTTGATCCAAAACGAGACACTGTGTCGGGTTATTTTTTTAATTTTGACATGCTGGTTTTTGAGCTTATCCCTAACTTCGTTTTCTGTCATGGCCAGCGTATGACCAGACACCTTTTTACCTGCGCTGTTGATGCCTTTCCAGCGAAAGGTTTTCAGTGAAATAGCTCGAATCTTAGCCATTGGTATTCCTTTCATCGTGATGTAAAGAGGGCTTGTGGGCAAGGCCTGTGCATTGTTGACCTAAAAGTAGAGAACGCGCTGCAGCTCTTTAAAGCTGGTAACCCCTTGTTCCAATTTGGTGATGCCAGACTGTTTTAAGCTGAACATACCTTGCTCGGTCGCGATAGATTCCAGCTCTTGAATACTCGCATGTTGCATGATCGCTTCTGCGAGTTCCGCTGTGAATGGCATGACTTCGTGGATTCCTGTGCGCCCCGCATACCCATTATTACAGGCATTGCAGCCTTTCTCGTTGGCTTGATAAATAGTGACGGATGGCGATAAAGCGAGAGAGTGTTGTAACCCGAGCGGCAGTATTTGTGGTGTTTTACAATGAGTGCAGAGTTTGCGAGCCAGTCGTTGTGCGATGATTAGGGATAAGGATGAGGCAAGGTTGAAAGCATCGATCCCCATGTTTTGCAATCTAACCACGGTTTCTACTGCTGAATTGGTGTGTAAAGTAGAAAGCACTAGGTGTCCTGTCTGAGCGGCTTTGACCGCAATTTCAGCGGTGTCAACATCTCGAATTTCTCCCACCATAACAATATCGGGATCTTGCCTTAGAAAAGATCGTAGCGCTTCAGAGAAACCAAAGCCAATTTTAGGGTTGACTTGGACTTGGTTGATGCCATCAAGATGGATCTCGACCGGATCTTCTGCCGTTGATATATTGCATTCCGGCGTATTGAGAATGTTCAATCCCGTGTAGAGTGAGACGGTTTTTCCGCTGCCAGTCGGGCCCGTGATCAGGATCATTCCTTGGGGTTTGTTTAACGCATTGAGGTAGAGTGTGCGTTGGTGTTTGGTATAGCCAAGCTGATCAATATTTAAACTTGCCGATCCGCCATCGAGGATCCGCAATACAATCTTTTCTCCCCACATCGTGGGCAGTGTAGAGACTCGCATATCGACGGCTGCCTGCTCAGACAGCTTGAGTTTAATTCGACCATCTTGCGGTAAACGCCGCTCAGCAATATCGAGCTTGGCTAAAATTTTAATGCGGGCAGAGAGGCGCCTGCTGAGGTGACTCGCTGGCTGGTGGGTTTCAATTAGTATGCCGTCACAGCGTAAGCGAATGCGGTAGACGTGTTCATAGGGCTCGAAGTGGATGTCGGACGCTTTCTTGCGAACAGCGTCAATGAGCACTTGTTGGATAAAGCGGCTGACAGGTGATTCATCGAGGCTTAAGTCCTCGATGTTGTCTATCTCTGCATCGGTGACTTGCACCAAGTTAGCTAAGTCATCAGACGTCAGATCTTTACTGTTGTTTTGCCAAGCATCTCCGGTATCACCATACAAGCGACGAACGGCAGCTCGAATGTCTTGATGGCTGGCTAAGACGAGCTCTATTTGCAGACCAGTGGCAAAGCGAAAGTCATTCTCAACATGGTGTAAGGTTGGATCGCCAATCGCGACAGTGAGAACACCATTAAATTGAGAAAGTGGCAACGCGTTGTGATTGGTAATGGCATCGCGTAGCCCTAAGCGTTGGCATAGCTCAGTAAAATCAAAATCATCAATGAGCGTAACCGCAAGGCCAAACAATAAGCTTAGCTGGTGGGTTAATTCCTGCGGTGTAAATAGATTAAGCTCAAGCACCGCATCGGGTGCGGAACAGCCCGATGTGGCGATGAGATCTAACGCCGACTCCGCTTGCGCAGGGCTAATTAGGCTAGCGTGCTGCAAGATTGAGGGGAGATTGGATTGCATTTATAAATTTGAATCTTCAGAGCATCCTTTGGGTAAGACTCCTGAGTTTTCTGAAGCTGTACTTTTACAACTCCAACCACCATTTTCGTCTCGAATTAATCCAAGCTTTTGTCCCTTAACAGAAGGGCTTGAGTTTGGTATATCAGAGAAGGCTATGACAACGCTTCCTGCTGCACTCACCGTCCCCTGAACTGACGTAATTGCATTACTTATCGAGGATGGAAAACCCAGTAGTTCTTTAACGCCATTTTGGCTAGAATTTGGGAAGCTTCCTTTTTCTAATGTGTAAGTTTCTACGTTTGTTTTTAAACCTGACAGTGTGGCTAAAGCTGAAGCGGCTTCAGATTTACCAACATACTTTTGATACTGAGGAAGGGCAACCGCTGCCAACACGCCAATCACCGCAACTACAATCATCAGTTCAATCAAGGTAAAGCCTTGTTGCTTAATATTTTTTTTCATCATCTTGTCCTTAGAATAGTGATACCTAGCTACAGTAGAGAGCAGGCCATGCGCAATAAAGTGCACATTGGTTGAGCTACGAGTGAGTCGGGAAATTTTTGGAATGCGTTGCACGGTATGCAGGAGAGCTTGCGAGTGGGGTTGGAGTTTGGGTTGTAGGTGGAGGAAGAGCGGTTCTATGGCCCTGTGGCCCTATGGTTTAGGGGAAGAGCAGTTCCTAGTTCCTAGATGGGGTTACTGAATTAGCAGTATTATTTGACAGGTTGAGCATTAAATGTAGTCTAGGACCACAGGACCACAGGAC
>NZ_MCUW01000015.1:18116-134220 GCF_002873335.1 Vibrio sp. 10N.286.49.B1
CAGGACCACAGGACCACAGGATCACAGGACCACAGGCACAAAAAAAGCGAAGCCTAATTAGACTCCGCTCAGTTTATTTTTCCTCCAGGACCCAGGACCCAGGACCCAGGACCCAGGACCCCGCTCCTAAACCGCTCTTACCCTTTAAACCTCATCGACAAATCCATCGCTTTTAAATGCTTAGTCAATGCACCAACCGAAATGTAATCCACCCCTGTCTCAGCAAACTCTTTGATGGTATCCATCGTTACGTTCCCTGAATTTTCTAGTGCGGCGCGGCCTGCGTTGATTGCTACCGCCTCACGCATCATCTCTTGAGTGAAGTTATCGAGCATGATGATATCAGCGCCGGCCTCGATAGCTTGTTTAAGCTCTGTTAGTGATTCGGTCTCTATTTCTACTGGTTTTCCCGGGTTCAATTGCTTAGCCGTTTCAATGGCCTTAGCGAGGCCTCCACAAGCAATGATGTGGTTTTCCTTAATTAGGTAAGCATCGAATACGCCAATACGGTGGTTGTGACCACCGCCACAAGCAACAGCATATTTCAGCGCACTGCGTAAGCCTGGAATCGTTTTACGGGTATCAAGCAAGCGACACTGGGTGTGCGCTATTTTTTCCGCGTATTGGGCGGTAGTCGTCGCGCAACCAGACAATGTTTGAATAAAGTTCATCGCATTACGTTCGCCCGTTAAAAGAATTCTCGCAGGGCCTGTCATAGTGCAAAGGACTTGATTAGGCTCAACTTTATCGCCGTCGCTGACGTGCCAATCAATATTCACTTCACCACCCAGTTGCTTGAAGACTTCATCAGCCCACATTTGTCCACAAAAAACACCGTGCTCTCGGGTAATAATGGTCGCCACGTTTTGGGTGTCTGCTGGGATTAAACTGGCCGTAATATCTGCGGTAACATCTAGCGTTCCACCCAAATCCTCACGAAGTGTATCGGCGACGGCACGGGTAATTTCGGTAGGGAGTTGTTGCTTTAAATACTCGAGGCGTTCTTGGCTATTATGTGTGTTTTTCATCGCTTAAGGCATCTGTATGGGGGAACAAAGTGGGCATGATACTCTGGCTTGTTTGGAATTTCAGCATCAATTCTCGCATTTTATTGGTTGTTGGATAAAATCATAGCCACCTAGCGTAGATGGATGCCGTTAATATGCAGAACACAGATAGACCACAAATGAACCCTTCCCGTTTATCTATTGATGAGCTTGGGTGGTATTTACCTGCACGGCAGGTGCCGTCACCGCATTTTGACGAGCGCGGTGATGAACAAGATATCTCATTGCTGGTGGTCCACAATATCAGTTTGCCGCCGGGTCAGTTTGGTGGTGATCATATTGAGGCTTTTTTTCAAGGTCGTCTGGATGCGAGCCTTCATCCATTTTTCAAGGTTATTGAGCATGTACGGGTGTCTGCGCATTGTCTTATTCGCCGCGATGGTGAGGTGGTGCAGTTTGTGCCTTTTACTGCTCGCGCTTGGCATGCTGGTGTCTCGAGTTTTGCCGGAAGAGCGCGATGCAATGACTACTCTATTGGCATTGAGCTTGAGGGGACCGATTATCAGGCCTACACCGAAGCTCAGTACCTGAGTTTAGGCGCACTCAGTGCTGCCATTATGTCTCGTTATCCCAACATCACACCGCAACGCATTACAGGGCATCAATACATTGCGCCGTTGAGAAAGACCGATCCTGGCCTTGTCTTTGATTGGTCAAAATTCAAACAGCTAATGTAATAAAATATTAATCTCATCAATAGCTTGCCTAGCATTAGAACGCTTTTATTTATTTTGTTACTCAAATTATAAATTACCCCCTTTCGCGACTTGACGTGGTTTTTGATATTGATCAAGTTTTCTTGTATGACAAATGTCTTTCTTAGTTATTGATTTTAAATGAGTTTTCTAGCACGGAAAATACCCTATAGGTTTCGTGTATGTAATTGGTCTGACCATGGGTGTTGATGTTTTAATCTATAAATGTTTCATGGCTGTTAATGCAAGCCCGCTTCTATGATTTGAATCAATTTTTCACTAGACATTTGCGTTTTAAATGTGTTAATTTTTAGCCCAACTTGAAATTGGTAATACCAATTGTCAGCATGAGAAAAGTAGAACTATAGACATGGCTTATCAAAGGATTCGTCAGCCCAAACTTTCGGATGTTATCGAACAGGAACTTGAGCGGTTGATCGTCGAAGGAACGCTTTCAGCAGGACAACAGCTCCCGCCTGAACGTGAATTAGCAAAACAATTTGATGTTTCTCGACCTTCCATTCGAGAGGCAATTCAGCGCTTGGAAGCAAAGCGTTTGCTGACTCGTAGGCAGGGTGGTGGAACGTTTGTAAGTGATAATATTTGGAAAAGTTTTTCAGATCCTTTGCTAGAGCTCCTATCTTCACATAATGAAACTCAGCTCGACTTGCTAGAAGCTCGTCATGCGATGGAAGGTATCTCTGCTTACTTTGCTGCACTACGTGGTACCGAAGAAGATTTTGCTCAAATAGAAAGCTGCTTAGAATACATCAGTGAAGTGCAGGCAACAAAAAATGTAGATGCTGAAGCTTCTGCTGTGATGGCCTTTCTTATTGCTTTAACGGAAGCTGCCCATAATGTGGTGCTACTTCATATAGTACGCAGCTTAGCTCCGCTACTTGAGCAAAATGTTCTACAGAATTTAAAGTTATTACATCGCCGCACAGAAGTGTCGGAGAAAGTCAGTAAACATAGAGCTAATATTGTGGATGCGATTGTTTCTGGTCAGCCAGAAAAGGCACGAGAAATGTCGCACTCTCATTTAGCGTATATCGAAGAAACATTGTTGGATTTGACTCGAGAAGAATCGCGCCGAGAGCGCTCTTTACGTCGAATTCAACAGGGTAATGAGTCGTAATTAAACGGCCCATTAAATGTTTAGTAGAATCCAACTAATAAAAGGATAGACCGCCATGTCTGACATGAAGCATGACGTTGATGCTCTAGAAACTCAAGATTGGTTAGAAGCACTAGAGTCAGTAGTACGCGAAGAAGGCGTTGAACGTGCACAATATTTACTAGAACAAGTTCTAGACAAAGCACGTTTAGACGGCGTTGATATGCCAACCGGCATCAACACGAACTACATCAACACCATCCCAGCAGCACAAGAGCCAGCTTACCCTGGTGACGTCACTCTTGAGCGTCGTATTCGTTCGATTATTCGCTGGAACGCAATCATGATCGTATTGCGTGCTTCTAAGAAAGACCTAGACCTTGGTGGTCACATGGCTTCTTACCAGTCAGCTGCAGCGTTCTACGAAGTCTGTTTCAACCACTTCTTCCGCGCTCCAAATGAGACGGACGGTGGCGATCTCGTTTATTACCAAGGTCACATCTCTCCAGGTATCTACTCTCGTGCATTCGTTGAAGGTCGTCTAACTGAAGAACAGCTAGATAACTTCCGTCAAGAAGTGGATGGTAAAGGTATCCCTTCTTACCCGCACCCGAAACTGATGCCTGAGTTCTGGCAGTTCCCGACAGTATCTATGGGTCTTGGTCCTATCTCTGCGATCTACCAAGCGCGCTTCCTTAAGTACCTTGACGGCCGTGGTCTGAAAGAAACCTCAGCGCAACGTGTATACGCGTTCCTAGGTGATGGTGAGATGGATGAGCCAGAATCACGTGGTGCTATCTCTTTCGCTGCGCGTGAGAAGCTAGACAACCTATGTTTCCTAATTAACTGTAACCTACAGCGCCTAGACGGCCCTGTAATGGGTAACGGTAGCATCATCCAAGAACTTGAAGGCCTATTCAAAGGCGCAGGTTGGAACGTTGTTAAAGTGATCTGGGGTAGCAACTGGGATTCTCTACTGGCTAAAGACACGACTGGTAAGCTTCTTCAACTGATGAACGAAACTATCGATGGTGACTACCAGACATTCAAATCTAAAGATGGCGCATACGTACGTGAGCACTTCTTTGGTAAGTACCCAGAAACCGCTGCACTAGTTGCAGACATGACTGATGACGAAATCTTCGCGCTTAAGCGTGGTGGTCATGACTCTTCTAAACTGTTTGCTGCATTCAACAATGCAAAAGAGACAAACGGTAAGCCAACGGTAATCCTAGCTAAGACTGTTAAAGGTTACGGCATGGGTGATGCAGCTGAAGGTAAGAACATTGCACACGGTGTTAAGAAAATGGACATGACTCATGTTCAACACCTACGTGATCGTCTAGGCCTAGAAGACATTCTTTCTGATGAGAAAATCACAGAGCTTCCTTACCTGAAGTTAGAAGAAGGTACGCCTGAGTACGAATACATGCACGCTCGCCGTAACGCTCTACACGGTTACACGCCTGCTCGTCTTCCTAAGTTTACTCAAGAGTTCAAGGTTCCTGAGCTAGACGCATTCGCCCCTCTACTAGGTGAGCAGAAGCGTGATATCTCTACAACGATGGCTTATGTACGTACGCTAAACATTCTTCTTAAAGATAAGAACATTGGTAAGAACATCGTTCCTATCATCTGTGATGAAGCTCGTACATTCGGTATGGAAGGTCTATTCCGTCAGGTTGGTATCTACAACCCACACGGTCAAGAATACACACCTGAAGATAAAGGCATTGTTTCTTACTACAAAGAAGCAACGTCTGGTCAAGTTCTTCAAGAAGGTATCAACGAACTAGGTTCTATGGCTTCATGGGTTGCGGCTGCAACGTCATACAGCACAAACGATCTACCGATGATCCCGTTCTACATCTACTACTCAATGTTCGGTTTCCAACGTATTGGCGACATGGCTTGGTTAGCAGGCGACCAACAAGCTCGTGGCTTCCTACTAGGTGCGACTGCAGGTCGTACAACACTGAATGGTGAAGGTCTACAGCACGAAGATGGTCACTCGCACATTCAAGCGAACACGATCCCTAACTGTATCTCTTACGACCCAACGTTTGCTTACGAGCTAGCGGTTATCATGCAAGACGGTATCCGTCGCATGTACGGTGAGAACCAAGAGAACGTTTACTACTACCTAACAGTAATGAACGAGAACTACGCAATGCCAGCAATGCCAGAAGGCGCTGAAGAAGGCATTCGTAAGGGTATCTACAAGCTTGAATCTCACGCTGGTGCTAAGGGCAAAGTTCAACTAATGAGCTCTGGTACTATCATGAATGAAGCACGTAAAGCGGCTGAGATTCTAAGCGAAGAGTACGGCGTAGCCTCTGATGTGTTCTCTGTTACGTCGTTCAACGAGTTGACTCGCGATGGCCAAAACGTAGAGCGTGACAACATGCTTCACCCAGAAGCTGAAGAGAAAGTACCGTACATCACGACTGTTCTTGGTAAAGAACCTGCAATCGCAGTGACGGATTACATGAAGAACTACGCTGAGCAAGTACGTGCGTACATGCCAACTGAGTCTTACAAAGTACTTGGTACAGATGGTTTCGGCCGCTCTGACAGCCGTGCAAACCTACGTCGTCACTTTGAAGTTAACGCAGGCTACATTGTTGTTGCAGCATTAACTGAGCTAGTTAAACGTGGTGATATTGAGAAATCTGTGGTTGCTGAAGCTATCGCTAAATTCGATATCGACACTGAAAAAACTAACCCGCAATACGCATAAGACTTCCATTAAGATAGGAAAACACAATGACAATCGAAATTAATGTACCAGACATCGGTGCAGATGAGGTTGAAGTAACTGAGATTCTAGTAAACGTTGGCGACAAGGTTGAAGAAGAGCAGTCACTGATCACTGTTGAAGGCGACAAAGCTTCTATGGAAGTTCCTGCGTCTCAAGCGGGTATCGTTAAAGAGATCAAAATAGCAGAAGGTGATTCTGTTTCTACTGGTTCTCTTATCATGATCTTTGAAGAGGCAGGCTCTCCTGCGGAAGGTGCTGCTGCAGCACCGGCTGCGCCAGCAGTTGAAGCAGCGGCACCTGTTGCTGCGGCTCCTGCGGCCGCTGAACTTAAAGAAGTTCACGTTCCAGATATCGGCGGTGATGAAGTTGAAGTCACTGAAATCATGGTCGCTATCGGTGATGCAGTAGAAGAAGAGCAATCGCTTCTTACTGTTGAAGGCGACAAGGCTTCAATGGAAGTGCCTGCACCATTCGCTGGTATCGTTAAAGAAATCAAGATCGCTTCTGGTGACTCAGTATCAACTGGTTCTCTAGTCATGGTATTTGAAGTTGCAGGTTCTGGCGCTCCAGTTGCAGCCGCTCCTGCTCCAGCAGCGGCCCCTGTTGCAGCAGCTCCAGCTGCTTCTGCTGAAAAAGAAGTCAACGTACCAGATATCGGTGGTGACGAAGTAGAAGTTACTGAAATCATGGTAGCGGTTGGCGATACAGTAGAAGAAGAGCAATCTCTAATTACTGTTGAAGGTGACAAAGCTTCAATGGAAGTGCCTGCACCATTCGCTGGTACAGTGAAAGAAATCAAGATTGCAGCTGGCGATACCGTGTCAACTGGCTCTCTAATCATGACGTTTGTCGTTGAAGGCGCAGCTCCTGTTGCAGCACCGGCACAAGCAGCCGCTCCAGCGGCGGCACCTGCCGCATCGGCGGACCGTCCTAAATCAGAAGCACCTGCAGCGGCTCCAGCAGCAGGCGACTTCCAAGAGAACGGTGACTACGCGCACGCTTCTCCAGTTGTTCGTCGTCTTGCTCGTGAATTTGGCGTTAACCTGTCGAAGGTGAAAGGTTCAGGTCGTAAGAGCCGCATTCTGAAAGAAGACGTTCAGTCTTACGTTAAAGAGGCGCTTAAGCGTCTTGAGTCTGGTGCAGCTGCATCTGGCAAAGGCGGTGACGGCTCTGCTCTTGGTCTGCTTCCATGGCCTAAAGTTGATTTCAGCAAGTTTGGTGATACTGAGATCCAGAAGCTTTCTAAGATTAAGAAAATTTCTGGTGCTAACCTGCACCGTAACTGGGTAATGATTCCACATGTTACTCAGTGGGACAACGCAGATATCACAGCGCTTGAAGCATTCCGTAAAGAGCAAAACGCGATTGAAGCGAAGCGAGATACGGGCATGAAGATCACACCACTTGTGTTCATCATGAAAGCGGTCGCTAAAGCACTTGAAGCGTTCCCAACGTTTAACTCTTCTCTATCTGATGACGGCGAAAGCATTATTCTGAAGAAGTATGTGAATGTTGGTATTGCGGTTGATACGCCAAATGGCTTGGTTGTTCCTGTCTTTAAGGATGTGAACAAGAAAGGCATTTACGAGTTGTCTGAAGAGCTAGCTGTGATTTCTAAGAAAGCACGTTCTGGTAAGCTGACAGCTGGCGATATGCAAGGCGGTTGTTTCACTATCTCTAGCCTTGGTGGTATTGGTGGTACGGCATTTACGCCAATCGTCAATGCACCAGAAGTGGGTATCCTAGGGGTATCTAAGTCTGAAATGAAACCGGTATGGAATGGCAAAGAGTTTGAGCCACGCCTACAACTCCCATTGTCTCTATCATACGACCACCGTGTGATTGATGGCGCGGAAGGTGCGCGTTTCATTACTTACCTAAATGCTTGCTTGAGCGATATTCGTCGCTTGGTACTATAAGCAAAGGTTAGAAAGTAGGGCGGCTAAAATAGTCGCCCTTATTTACGATATTCAATGACAATTTGATGATACTGTAATTTTTACAAATCGAATTGCTGTCTAGCTCACAGGCTAAATTGATTTACTTTTCACACCATTAACATCTCTGTAAACTGTTGGCGGTCTGACGTTGCATTGTTTAAGTGATTTTTATTTTAAACAACGCCTCACAATAAGAAATCAATACCCACTCAGCCTGTTAGGGATAATGACGACAAGAGGTCAAAATGAGCAAAGAAATTAAAGCCCAAGTGGTAGTACTTGGTGCCGGTCCTGCTGGTTACTCCGCTGCATTCCGTTGTGCCGATTTAGGCCTAGAAACGGTTCTAATCGAGCGTTATAGCACGCTTGGTGGTGTATGTTTGAACGTGGGTTGTATCCCATCTAAAGCACTACTTCACGTATCTAAAGTTATCGAAGAAGCGAAAGCACTTGCTGAACACGGCATCGTATTTGGTGAGCCACAAACGGACATCGATAAGATCCGTCTTTGGAAAGAAAAAGTGATTAGTCAACTTACCGGTGGTCTTGGCGGTATGGCTAAGATGCGTAAAGTGACGGTAGTGAACGGCTTAGGTCAGTTTACTGGTCCTAACTCTATCGATGTTGATGGCGAAGATGGCAAAACAACGGTTAACTTTGATAATGCGATCGTAGCCGCAGGCTCTCGTCCTATTAAGTTACCGTTCATTCCGCATGAAGACCCACGTATTTGGGATTCAAC
This sequence comes from Vibrio sp. 10N.286.49.B1, assembly GCF_002873335.1. Lineage (GTDB taxonomy): Bacteria > Pseudomonadota > Gammaproteobacteria > Enterobacterales > Vibrionaceae > Vibrio. The sequence continues at coordinate 26,439 of NZ_MCUW01000015.1, forward strand.
GGATGCACTAGAGCTTAAAGAAGTTCCTGGAAAACTGCTTATCATGGGCGGTGGTATCATCGGTCTAGAAATGGCGACGGTTTACCATTCACTAGGCTCTAAGATCGACGTTGTTGAAATGTTCGATCAACTGATTCCTGCTGCTGATAAAGACATGGTTAAGGTTTACACCAAGCGTATTAAAAACAAGTTTAACTTGATGCTTGAAACCAAAGTGACGGCTGTTGAAGCGAAAGAAGACGGTATCTACGTTTCAATGGAAGGCAAAAAAGCACCAGCAGAAGCTGAGCGTTATGATGCGGTTCTTGTTGCGATTGGTCGTGTGCCAAACGGTAAGCTTTTGGATGCTGAAAAAGCGGGTATTGAAGTGGATGAGCGCGGCTTTATCAATGTTGATAAGCAAATGCGCACTAATGTACCTCATATCCATGCTATCGGTGATATCGTTGGTCAGCCAATGCTTGCGCACAAAGGTGTGCATGAAGGTCACGTAGCGGCAGAAGTTATTTCTGGTAAGAAGCACTACTTTGATCCGAAAGTCATCCCGTCGATTGCATATACAGAGCCAGAAGTTGCGTGGGTAGGTAAGACCGAGAAAGAAGCGAAAGCAGAAGGTCTAAACTACGAAACTGCAAGCTTCCCTTGGGCGGCATCAGGTCGTGCGATTGCTTCTGATTGTGCTGATGGTATGACAAAGCTTATCTTTGATAAAGACACGCACCGTGTGATTGGTGGTGCTATTGTTGGTACTAACGGTGGTGAATTGCTTGGTGAAATTGGCCTAGCCATCGAGATGGGTTGTGATGCAGAAGATATCGCATTGACGATTCACGCTCACCCAACATTACATGAATCAGTGGGTCTTGCCGCTGAAGTCTTTGAAGGTACGATTACTGACCTTCCGAATGCAAAGGCGAAGAAAAAGAAATAATCACCTTTCTTCATGATACAAAAAACCGCTCTTAAGAGCGGTTTTTTTATGTTTCTAAACTAGGTAAGACTACCTTTAATCTATTGTTAGATGGGTGTGTTAATGATGCGTAGCGTCTTTGTAGATGCACACCATATTCATGTAGCAATCCGTTAAAGACTTAATACTGTCACTGTCTTTATTACGATTTGCTTCAATGAATAGCGAATAACAAATCCCGTGGAAAAGACTCGTCAGATGTTTGGGTTCGTGATGAGGACAGACCTCTCCACGCTCAATGGATTTAATGAACATATTCTCAACAAGCGCTTGGCTCGTTTTATTTGACGACATAAACAGTGGCCAAACTTCATCACGAGTTGACGTACTCCACTCAAACCATACCTTATTCCAATGACAATCTTCCATAACTAGGTCAACGACATTGTCGAGGATATTCGTTAGGTTCTCTTTGATAGTGACATCGAGATCAATGGTGTTAGATAAAAAGTTAGAATGTTGGCAGACGACATGATTGAGCACTTCGTCGACGAGGTCTTCTCTGGTTGGGAAGTAGTTGAAAACGGTAGCAACAGAAACCTGAGCAATTTCTGCAATATCAGCGTGTCCACCACGGCCAATTCCACGTGTTGCGAATACTTCTAAGGCTATCTCCATGAGTTGCAGTTTACGCTTCTGAGGAGATAGGCGCGTTCTAGGTCTTTTAATGATTGAGTCCATGTTATTTCCTTGCCAACGTTGTTTGAGCACATGACGTAAATGCTCTTATTGTGATGCCGAGTCAGATGTCCGCAATGGGGGATGACTAAAGAAAGACGAGGAGACTTTCTTTATGTCGATTTCCATTTTGGAAATTTACCGCTTGGCTTTTTCTTTTAAGTGATAAGTGTAATGGTGCATATATAGGTTGGTCAATGCACATTCACTGATAATTATGATAATTAGTGCTTATTTACCTGCACATCACACTTTTTTTGAAAGTGTAATTTTTTTTCAACAGGTTACGTTAACAAGGAGCCTCATGTGGTTTAGACCACATGAGGCTGGTAGGGGGGGAATAGCCTTGGTTTTTATCGAAAGGCATAAAGTGTTACCATACGGCCACTTTAAAAACGACTCTCCTAATCCTGATAGCTGGCCAGTATCAACAGAGATACCTGTCTAGGGTGACATGGTTGGAGTTAACAACAAAAATAGAGATCGATATGAAACATACCATTGAAGTGATGATTTCTGAGAAAGAAGTACATGACCGTGTTCAAGTCTTAGGTAAGGAAATTACCGAGTACTATAAAGGCAGCGAAGACCTTGTTATGGTCGGCTTGTTGAGAGGTTCGTTCGTCTTTATGGCTGACCTAGCGCGTGCTATTGATATTACGCACTCAGTCGATTTCATGACCGCATCTAGTTACGGTAATACCATGGAAAGCTCTCGTGATGTTCGTATCTTGAAAGATCTTGATGACGATATCAAAGGTAAAGATATCCTGTTGGTTGAAGACATTATTGATACCGGCAATACGTTAACGAAGGTGAAAGAGATACTTTCTTTACGTGAGCCGAAATCTATCCAGATCTGTACCTTGCTCGATAAACCGTCTCGCCGTGAGGTTCCTGTTGATGTGAAATGGATTGGCTTTGGTATTCCAGACGAGTTTGTTGTCGGTGTGGGTATTGATTACGCGCAGAAGTACCGTCATTTACCTTACATTGGTAAGGTTGTACCGCAAGAATAATAAAATGCCCACATAAGTGGGCATTTTTACAATAGTGGTACTGTTGGGAATCGAGTTACTTCAGTACTTCACTATTGAGAATTTTTGCCATCGCGGCTTGATAGTTGACTTCGAGAGTTTCGCGGCTATAACAACGAACGCCTAGGTCTTGCAGCTTGCCATCACCAATGCCGTAAACCACGCCATGGATTTCAGTATCTTGTCCACGCTCCCATGCGCCCTGCATGACCGTTGAGTTACCGAGGTTGTATACCTGCTCAGCAACGTTGATTTCACATAGCTTATCGGCTCGCATGTCTTGCGGCAGCTCACCAAGCCAATTTCTATGTTTTAGGTATAAATCACGAATGTGCAGAAGCCAGTTGTTGATGAGCCCAAGTTGTGGATTATCGATGGCAGCATTAACACCGCCACATCCATAGTGCCCGCAGACAATAATATGCTTCACTTTCAACACGTCTACCGCATATTGCACAACGGATAAGCAGTTGAGGTCAGTATGGATCACTTGGTTTGCTACATTACGGTGTACGAAGAGTTCGCCAGAATACAAACCGGTAAGGCGCTCTGCTGGGACACGGCTATCTGAACAACCGATCCAAAGAAACCCAGGGTTCTGACCTTCTTCTAACTTGGCAAAGTACGCGGGGCGTTCTGCTCTAATTTGCTCTGACCATTTTGAGTTATTGTCAAAGAGTTGTTTGATTTCTGGCATGGTTATTCCTTTAAGTGACTTAAATCACTATACACAATGTTACAATTTGAATCCCGTAAAAGTTATGTCAAAAAGCACTCATCTGACGTCTTCATGCACCGAAAATCAGCGACTTACACATTAAGTTTCGTTTTGAATATGAGTTATAACAATTGAATCAATTCATAACACTTCTTCATGGGTGCTTACATTTGATATTGTACGGCGATTTTTGATGTATTGAACAGGGATGGCTATGCAGTTAACACATCGTTTTAGTGACATGAGTTTGAAAGGAGATCTCTTTGGCGGTGTTACTACCGCAATCATCTCGTTGCCCCTCGCACTAGCGTTTGGGGTCGCATCGGGCGCGGGCGCAGAGGCAGGATTGTGGGGCGCCATTATGGTTGGCCTGTTTGCCTCGTTATTTGGCGGCTCATCAACGTTAATCTCTGAGCCTACAGGCCCAATGACCGTGATTATGACGGCAGTGCTAACCAGTATGATGGCCAAGTACCCAGAGACCGGGCTGGCCATGACTTTTACGGTAGTAATGATGGCTGGGGCGTTCCAAATGTTGCTCGGCACATTGCGACTGGGGAAATACGTCACGCTTATGCCATATAGTGTCGTGTCCGGTTTTATGTCGGGCATTGGCGTTATCTTGATTATTCTTCAGTTTGCGCCTTTACTCGGACAGGCTGCGCCAGCTGGTGGGGTGATCGGCACGCTGCAAGCGGTTCCTGATATTTTCGCGCAGCTGGATATTGCCGAGCTATTTCTGGGCCTATTGACGTTAGCGATTTTATTTTTCTTTCCTAAGCGGTATCAAAAATATGTTCCGCCACAACTGGTCGCACTCGTAGCGGTCACCTTATTGTCGGTGGTGTTTTTTGATTCAGACAGTATACGTCGTATAGGCGAAATTCCTGCAGGACTCCCTACCCTTGTGATGCCTTATATCAATGCCGATATGTTGACTACGATGGTGATTGATGCGCTCGTACTTGGCACGTTGGGGTGTATTGATACCCTATTGACCGCCGTGATTGGAGACTCTTTGACTCGTAAAGAACATGACTCCGATAAGGAGTTGCGGGGTCAAGGTCTAGCGAACTTAGTTGCTGGACTTTTTGGGGCGCTTCCTGGTGCAGGCGCGACCATGGGAACCGTGACTAATATCCAAGTTGGGGCTCGTTCACCATTGTCTGGTGTGGTTCGTGCCATGGTATTAGCGTTAGTCGTTTTGGTGGCTGGTGGGCTAACTGAACCGATCCCAATGGCGGTTTTGGCGGGTATTGCCGTGTTTGTTGGGTTCAATATATTGGACTGGAGCTTCATCCAGCGAGCTCATAAAGTCAGCCTTCAAGGCATGGCAATCATGTACGGTGTGATGTTATTAACGGTGTTCGTTGATCTCATTGTTGCCGTCGGGCTAGGGGTGTTTATCTCCAATATCATTATTATTGAGCGCTTAAGCCGTGAGCAAGCTCGCCAAGTTAAAGCCATTAGTGACGCAGATGAAGATGATGTGCCGCTGACAGCGAATGAGCGTCGTTTGCTAGAGCAAGCCAACGGCAAAATATTATTTTTCTATCTATCGGGGCCGATGATATTCAGTGTCTCAAAAGCCATTTCTCGCCAACATTCAAGTATCGCCGATTACGAAGCAATGATTCTCGATCTGACGGATGTGCCTATGATTGATGTCACCGTCGGGCTTGCCCTTGAAAATGCGATTAAAGATGCACTGGATGCCAACTGTAGGGTGTATTTACTGTGTCCTAATGAACAAACACAACAGCAATTAGATAAGTTCCACATTATTGATTTGGTGCCTCACAGCAACATCTACCCCTCAAGAGAGCTCGCATTGAGTGCCGCTTCACGTGCGCTTGCGACAAGCCCACTTACACAGGATAACGAATGAGGTTGCGTATACGATTGTTATTTTTCGACAGCAATATGAGTGAAGCAAGGGAGGCATAGATTCAGCGGATTGTACGTTTACTATTGAAAAGAGAGCGACGCGCCATCATGTTGGTGGGAGATAAATAACCACGACTTCTTTATTTTTCGATATAATCGGAATTGTCAAAACATCCTAGTCTGATCACAATCGGTGCACAGCATGTACGCATTAGAAATAGAACAACTCCGCAAGACCTATGCAGGTGGGTTTGAGGCGCTCAAAGGTGTAAGCCTGACCGTAGAGCAAGGGGACTTTTACGCCTTGCTTGGCCCAAATGGTGCCGGGAAATCGACCACAATTGGTATTATTACATCGCTAGTAAACAAAACCTCTGGTGGTGTAAAAGTGTTTGGTTATAACATCGATAACCAACTCGAGCAGGCAAAGCAGCAGCTCGGCCTTGTACCACAAGAATTTAACTTTAATCCATTTGAGACCGTGCAGCAAATCGTATTGCAACAAGCTGGTTATTATGGTGTCCCGCGTGATCTTGCTAAGCAGCGTGCGCAAAAATACCTAACACAATTAGATTTGTGGGAGAAAAAAGATGAACGTGCACGCCACCTATCGGGGGGCATGAAGCGTCGCTTAATGATTGCGCGGGCTTTGATGCATGAACCCAAGCTTCTGATCCTTGATGAACCAACCGCTGGTGTTGATATTGAACTGCGTCGCTCTATGTGGGATTTTCTAAAAGAGATTAACAAGCAAGGTATTACCATTATTTTGACCACGCATTACCTAGAAGAGGCTGAATTGCTGTGCCGAAATATCGGTATTATTCAAAGTGGCGAGTTGATTGAAAATACCTCGATGAAGTCATTATTGAACAAACTTCATGTCGAGACCTTTATTTTTGATATTGCCGATAATCATGACATACCAGTACTTTCAGGTGTGACGGCTCAGCATATGGTGAATGGTTCGCTGGAGATTGAACTAGAAAAAACACAAGGACTGAACCACGTGTTTGAGCAACTGACTCAAGCGGGTATCACTGTATTATCAATGCGAAACAAAGCGAACCGACTTGAAGAGTTGTTTGTCTCGATTGTTCGTAAACCGCAACAGGAGCAGTAGTATGCACACTCTTTACTGGACTGCGTTTAAGAGCTTACTCACGAAAGAGATCAACCGTTTTACGCGTATTTGGGTACAGACCTTAGTACCACCTGCGATCACGATGACATTGTATTTTATTATCTTTGGCAGCTTGATTGGATCTCGAATTGGTCAAATGGGAGGGTTTAGTTACATGGAGTACATCGTCCCTGGCCTTATCATGATGTCGGTGATTACTAACTCTTACTCTAACGTTGCCTCCTCCTTTTTTAGTGCCAAATTTCAAAAAAATATTGAAGAACTACTGGTCGCGCCCGTCCCTAATTATGTGATTATTGCTGGGTTTGTGATGGGCGGTGTGGTTCGCGGTCTGCTTGTTGGTACGATCGTGACGTTGGTATCGCTTTTCTTTGTTGATCTTCAGGTACAGCATTGGGGCATCATTATCGCGACGGTATTCTTAACCTCGGTCGTATTTTCTCTTGGTGGACTAATCAACGCGGTATTTGCAAAAACGTTTGATGATATCTCTATTATTCCAACGTTTATTTTAACGCCATTGACGTATCTAGGCGGTGTTTTCTATTCAATCAGTCTCTTACCTGAATTCTGGCAAGGTATATCGAAAATTAATCCGATTGTTTATATGGTCAATGCCTTTCGTTATGGATTCTTAGGGGTATCCGATGTCGGGATTGTGACTTCATTTGGCGTACTCTTAGTGTTTATCGTGGTACTTTATGGGGTAGCACATTATTTAGTAACAAAAGGGATTGGCCTTCGAAGCTAATCGCTTGAATCAATTACTGAACTGATAAATTAAATGGTGGCGAATGAGCCACCATTTTTGTTTTTAGGTCGAGACAAGGACGACGAATGCAACTGCCAGCATCATTAGAATTACATACTCAACAGTCAATTGAGCGAATCCACGAACGATATGCAGACGCTTCGCATTGGCCTGCCACGCGTTTAGAGCAACTGCAACGTGTGTTGTCAATCAGCGAATTTGTGGAAGAAGCATTGTTGAAAGATGAGGTTTTATTTCAACAGTTACCACAAATGCTTGAGCATCCAGAGCGCGCTGAATCTTACCGTGAGCACCTACGCACCGTGTTGTCGGCGTGCTCGATTGAAACCGATGGCCACCGTGAATTACGACGCTTTCGTAACCGTGAAATGACGTATATTGCGTGGCGTGACATGGTGGGCGACTGGACGCTAGAAGAGAGCTTGCAGCATTTATCGATGCTTGCAGAAGCCATGATATTTGAGACGTACCGCTGGCAGTATCAGGTATGTTGCAATGAGTGGGGAACCCCTTGCAATGCCGAAGGCGAAGCACAGCCAATGCTCATTATCGGAATGGGCAAGCTAGGCGGTGGTGAGCTGAATTTCTCATCCGATATCGATTTGATTTTTACCTACCCAGAAAATGGTGAAACGCAGGGCGCACGACGCTCCATTGCTAATGCGCAGTTCTTTACTCGTTTAGGCCAGCGCATCATCAAGGCTTTGGATCAGCAGACCTTCGACGGTTTTTGTTACCGTGTGGATATGCGCCTTCGCCCCTTTGGTGAAAGTGGGCCGCTGGTGATGAGTTATGCCGCTCTTGAAGATTACTACCAAGAGCAAGGTCGAGACTGGGAGCGTTACGCCATGATAAAAGCTCGGGTAATGGGGAGTGAGATGTATCCTGAATACCAAGAGCTGCGCCAAATGTTGCGTCCGTTTGTGTTCCGCCGCTATATTGATTTTAGTGCGATCCAATCCTTACGCCGTATGAAATCGATGATCAGCAGTGAGGTGAGACGTCGTGGACTTGGCAATAATATCAAGCTGGGGCCTGGCGGGATTCGTGAGGTTGAGTTTATTGCACAAGTTTTTCAGCTTATTCGTGGTGGTCGAGAACCTAGCTTGCGAGGACGCGGGTTACTTGAAACGCTCGATGCCATTGAAACCCTCGCACTACTTGAGAAAAAAGAAGTGATGCACCTGCGAGAGGCTTACTGTTTCTTAAGACGTCAAGAAAACTTACTGCAAGCCATGGCGGATAAACAAACACAAACATTGCCAGAGAAAGAGACGGACCAAATCAAGCTCGCGTTTGCGATGGGGTTTGAGTCTTGGGACCTTATGCTTGAGGCGACATCTCAACATATGCTCAACGTCCATTGCGTGTTTGGTGACCTGATTGGTGAAGATGAAGAAGAAGCGCCTAGTCCAGTACAGAAGCACTTCCATGAATTATGGGATATGGTGCATGATCCTGAAGTCGTCGAACACATTCTTGAGCATGACTTGAACCTTGATAATGCAGATGTAAAGCGAAGCACGATTTGCCAATTTAAAAAAGATCTGGCGAAGAAGACCCTAGGGCCTCGAGGTCGAGAGGTGCTGAATCGCCTAATGCCTAAGGTATTCAGTGCTATTTATGCCCATAAAGATGCCGAGTTTGGTTTATCTCGAGTGTTGCATGTCTTGCATCGCATCGTCACTCGAACGACGTACCTTGAGTTATTAGATGAGCACCCAGCAGCGCTGGTTCAATTAGTTCGTTTATGCACAGCAAGCCCTATGATTTCAGAGCAGCTGGGTCGTTATCCTATTCTTCTTGATGAACTGCTTGATCCGTCTCATTTGTATAACCCTGTTCCTTTAGCGTCGTATAAAACAGAGCTTAGAGATTACCTTGCTCGTATCCCTGAAGAGGATATGGAACAGCAAATGGAAGCACTGCGCCAGTTTAAGCAAACCTGTATTTTGCGGATTGCGGCGGCGGATATTGCAGGGGTTCTGCCTGTGATGAAAGTGAGTGATCACCTAACGTACTTAGCCGAGGCCATTGTTGAAGCTGGTGTGAACCAAGCGTGGCAACAAATGGCGGAGAAGTTTGGAGAGCCGACTCATATCAAAGATCGCGGGAGCAATGGCTTTGCTGTGATTGGCTATGGCAAGGTGGGTGGTTGGGAGCTTGGATATAACTCCGACCTTGATATCGTCTTTATGCACGACTGTCCTGTCAATGTGTATACCGACGGTAAAAAAGAGATTGATGGCCGACAATTTTATCTACGCTTAGCTCAGCGTATTATTCATATCTTCTCGACGCGTACTGCGTCAGGTATTTTGTATGAAGTCGATACGCGTCTTCGTCCGTCTGGTGTCTCAGGCTTACTCGTAAGTCCGACAGAGGCATTTGAGGAGTATCAGCATAATGATGCTTGGACATGGGAGCATCAAGCATTGGTTCGCACGCGGCTAATATATGGTGATGAACGACTGCATCAAGCTTTTAACCACACGCGTGTGGATGTATTGAGTAAGCCGCGTGATGCTGAGGAACTTAAACCCAAGGTGGTTGAAATGCGTGAAAAAATGCGCGCTCACCTTGGTGGAAAAAAAGCCGGGCGCTTTATGTTAAAGCAAGACCCCGGTGGTATTACCGACATCGAATTTCTGGCGCAATACCTAGTGCTACGTTTTAGCCATGAGAAACCAAAGCTGACTCGTTGGTCGGACAATGTTCGAATTTTTGAAAGCATGCTCCAGCAAGGGGTCATGGACGAAGAACAAGTGATGACATTAACCCGAGCCTACACAACGCTACGAGATGAAATCCATCATCGTAATTTGTTAAATTTGGATGCCGATGTGGCAGACGATAAGCTACTTGAAGAGCGAGAAGCGGTTAAGCAAGCATGGCAACAATGGATGACTTGACCACTCGAGTTTGGTGTCAGCCCTAAGAGTTGTGCTACTATCTTTTCAAAGTCTTCAATTTGTATTGTGATGCTTTATCCGTTGATAATTCATGTCGATACCGTGATGAGATGCCGTAACATAAAGAACAATTATAGCCTGGGAGCAAAAGCCTCCCAAGCGTGTTATTTGGAGTGAGAGAATGAAACCCATCCTACCTAATTACAGCGATTCAGGTGTACTGATTGTTGGTGATGTCATGCTGGATAGATACTGGTATGGCCCAACAGGGCGTATTTCACCTGAAGCGCCAGTACCTGTAGTGAAAGTAGAAAACAACGAAGAGCGTCCAGGTGGTGCTGCCAACGTTGCGATGAATATTGCTTCGCTAGGCGGCCACGCACACACGATAGGGCTTGTTGGCAAAGATGAGCCGGCTAAAGTGTTGACCGATACGTTGTCGTCATTACATGTGACATGCGATTTCGTTGAGCTTGCCGATTACCCAACCATCACAAAACTACGCGTGTTAAGTCGTGGTCAGCAACTCATACGTTTAGACTTCGAAGATAAATTTGAAGGTACCGACCCTGCGTTAGTATTGAACAAGATGAAGACTGCTTTGCCTAATGTTAAAGCAGTGGTGCTATCTGATTACGCTAAGGGTGCCCTAGAGCATGTACAAGCGTACATCCAGCAAGCGAAAGCGGCGGGTGTCCCAGTATTCATTGATCCGAAAGGTGCCGATTTCGAGCGTTACCGCGGTGCAACATTGCTGACGCCCAACATGCTTGAATTTGAAACGGTTGTCGGCAAAGTTAAAAATGACCAAGAGCTCGTTGAAAAAGGTTGCGCGTTAATCGAAGAGTTCGATTTTGAAGCCCTACTAGTGACACGCAGCGAACATGGTATGACGCTGCTGCGTCGCAATGAAGCACCATTTCATTTGCCGACTCAAGCCAAAGAAGTGTTTGATGTAACGGGTGCCGGTGATACGGTTATTTCTGTCTTAGCCGCTTCTGTTGCGGCGGGTAAGCCATTAGATGAAGCGTGTGCATTAGCAAATGCTGCCGCTGGTGTTGTCGTTGGTAAATTGGGTACATCTACGCTATCAACGATTGAACTTGCCGAGGCGGTACATGGCAGTCAGGATACTGACTTTGGTGTTATTAGTGAGTCCGCTCTAATTGAAGCGGTGAAAAAAGCACGTTCGAAAGGTGAGAAAGTCGTTATGACGAATGGCTGCTTTGACATTCTTCATGCGGGGCACGTGTCGTATCTTAATCACGCGGCTGAGCTAGGTGAACGCCTGATTGTTGCCGTTAACACGGATGAATCAGTTCGAGCGCTAAAAGGTCCTGGACGCCCAGTTAACCCTACAGATCGCCGCATGGCGGTGCTAGCAGGTTTAGGTGCGGTGGATTGGGTCGTTCCTTTCTCAGAAGAAACACCACAACGATTAATTGCTGAGGTTTTACCAAGTTTGTTGGTGAAAGGTGGCGATTATAAACCGGAAGAGATTGCTGGTGGAATCGAAGTGATTGCCGCCGGTGGCGAAGTTAAAGTCCTTAACTTTGAAGATGGCTGCTCAACAACAGAAATCATTGAAGCGATTAAAGGTGGGCAAGGCTAACACTTTGTTTAATAAGATATAAAAAGGGACGCGTTCGCGTCCCTTTTTTCATTTATTTTAACGAGATGATGTTACTACTCTGCTTTCTTTAAGCCAGCATTGACATCAATGATATCTTGTTCGCTTAATGTACCCACCGACTGACGTAGGTTTAAAACACTCACAATGTAGTCGTATCGCGCATCCGACAAGCTGCTTTCTGCGTCATACAATGCTTGCGTGGCTTCTAGCACATCAACAATGGTACGTGTACCGACATCAAAACCAGCTTTAGTTGCCTCAAGCGCTGACTCTGCAGAGATAACAGATTGCTCATATGCGCGAATAGCACCAATTGAAGAGTTGATGTTGTTGTTGTTACCACGAACGTTTTTAACGACTGAGCGGTAAGTTTGCTCTAGCTGTTCGCTTGCTTCAACGTAAGCAAACTCTGCTTGTTTGGTTTGTGACGTGATATTGCCGCCGGTATACAGTGGAACCGAAAGATTAATGCCAGCATTAAATGAGTTAGTTGTCTCATTCGCTGTGCCGTAACGGCTAGACACACTATTTCTTTCGTTGTCATAACCATAGCCACCATCCAAGGTTAGCTTTGGAAGATGACCAGAGCTTGCTAACGTGATGTTATCTTTTGCGATGTCTTGACCAATACGTGCCGATAACAAGTCTAAGTTTTTAGATTGTGCTTCTTCTAAGAAAACGGAAACGGATTGTTGTGGACGAGCGGCAGAAAAACGGTCGGTATCTAGGATATCAATATTAGAATGTTCTTGACCCGTAATTTCGCGCAGACCTTCGTACTTGTTCAGCAGGTCATTCTCGGCGATAACTTCATCCGCTAAGACACGGTCATACTGTGCTTGAGCATCATGAACATCGGTAATCGCAGACAAACCAACCTCAAAACGTTGCTTTGTTTGTTCTAGCTGACGAGCGACAGCCGCTTTGTTGGCTCTTACGGACTCAAGGCTATCCTTTGAGCGAAGAACCTCGAAGTAAGCTTGTGCGGTACGTAGGATTAGGTTTTGCTGAGCAGCCGCATAAAGCGAATCAGCTTGACGAGCATTTTTCTCCGCGGTATCAAGTGTGATCCAGCTTGAACGATTGTACAGTTCTTGAGAGAAACCCAAACCAGCGCTTATATTGTCGCTATCACCACCTAAGTTGTTGTCTACGCGGGTGAAATCATATCCAGCGGTTAGGTTTATTTGAGGGAGCAAAGTGCTTCGAGCAGAGTTAATGGCTTCAAATGCACGATCTCTTTCTGCAGCGGAACGCAACAGTTGAGGATCGTTTTGCTTAGCTTGGTCGTAGACTTCTGTTAAAGAGTCGGCCCATGTTGCTGCACTTGCGCTTCCTAATGCAGCTGCGATGAATAGTGGAAGCAGTTTTTTCATTTGTCCTGATCCTGCCTGAATACTGAATAAGAGGTATGATTCACAGTTTAACTTATAATCGACGTAATTCACTCGAAACTTTGCACTTTTTTACGCAACAGCACTCAAAATTGCGACAATAAATTAACCAAAACCTAATGTTTTTTGAATTATTACGTAAAAAGTTGAAGCTTGTCGTTGGTAGTTAGGCGATTCGTTGAGTAAACTGTAACATTCATTTTTAATGAGGTTTGTCATGAATAAATCAGAACAACCGTCCGTTACATATACATCAAAGGATGTCGAAATAATCTCTAAACAAACGGTGTTTAGCGGTTTTTTTGAAATGGTGCTGTATCGCTTTAAGCATCGCCTTTTTGATGGTGGCTGGAGTTCTGAGATTCAACGTGAAATGTTGGTTCGTGGCGGGGCTGCGGCATTACTGCCTTACGATGCTCATCGTGATGAAGTCGTACTCATTGAACAAATCAGGGTGGGGGCGCTGGAGCACGACTCCCCTTGGCAAACGGAAATTATAGCGGGTATCGTCGACAAGCAAGAGTCTGTTGAAGAACTTGTGCAGCGAGAAGCAGTCGAAGAAGCAGGGGTGAACGTTGATCGGTTGACTAAGGTGACGTCCTATTATCCTTCATCTGGGGGATGTTCTGAAAAAATAGCCGTCTTTGTGGGACAGGTAGATTCATCGACAGCGAGTGGCGTTCATGGTTTAAAAAGCGAAGGTGAAGACATTCGAGTTAAGGTGGTGCCTCGCACGCAAGCCTATCAAATGATAGCCAGTGGTGAGATAGAAAACGGCGCTTCAATTATTGCATTGCAGTGGCTAGAGCTGAATTACGCTCAGCTACAGCGTGAGTGGTCATTATGAGCCCAACACGCCAAGGCGATAAAAAAGTGTATCATGTTGATCTTGCAGAGCTAATGCGAGTTTATGAAACCAACTACGCCAAATTAAATCGATTGATTCCCATCTCGCCAGACGTTGGCGATGTGCGTTGTTACCAAGCCGGTTCATTGACGTATCAGCTAGTCATTCAAGAAGTGACGAAGTACACAACATTGGTGGAAATTTGCCAAGATGATGAACTTCCTGTTTTTCCTTTGCCTAAAATGATAGTTAGGCTCTACCATGACGCTAAAGTTGCCGAAGTTTGTCATTGTGAACAAACGGCGAGAGTGAAAGCGCGGTACGATTACCCTAATACAAAAATGCTCCAGAAAGATGAGAAATTTCAATTTAATCAATTTCTTAGTGATTGGTTGACGTTTTGTCTCAAAAATGGAATTAGTCGAGCTCCGATCATGTATCGAAGTTAAACAATAGTAGATATTCAGGTTTTATTATTTTGAAAACAACACCCAGTGGTGAATCTCAGTCTAGTGCCGTCAGGTTACTGCAGTTGACCGATACGCATCTATTTGCGCCCCCGGATGGCTGCTTGCTGAGTGTCAATACCCATGACAGCTTTAACGCTGTTGTATCTGAAGTGTGCAAGCAAGGGGCGCATTTTGATGCGCTATTGGCAACCGGAGATATTTCTCAAGATCATACCGAATTGTCCTATCGTAAGTTTGTTGAGGGTATTGTACCGCTCCAACTTCCGTGCTTTTGGTTGCCTGGTAATCACGATTTCAAACCAAGTATGAATAGCGTGCTTGATTCTCCTCTGATTGAGACGGCGACGCATAAGTTACTTGGTGAGCATTGGCAGATTGTGCTGCTTGATTCGCAAGTCGTCGGTGTTCCTCATGGGCGCCTGAGTGACCAGCAGTTAGATTACCTCGACCAAATCCTGACTCAGCATAGCGACCGACATACGCTGGTGTTGCTCCATCATCACCCGATACTGGTGAATAGTGCGTGGCTTGACCAGCACTCCCTGAAAGATTCACAAGAGTTCTGGGAGATTGCCGACAAGCATGACAACGTTCGTGCGGTTCTATGTGGACATATTCATCAGGAGCTTGATCAGTTACGTTGCGGTGTAAGAGTGCTTGCGACGCCGTCTACGTGTGTGCAATTTAAGCCTAACTCGAACGAGTTTTCTCTCGATACCCTATCGCCAGGTTGGCGTGAGTTAGAGTTGTTTGATAATGGACAACTAAACACCACGGTAAAGCGACTGCCTCATGGGGCTTTCCGACCAGACTTCAACGCAGAAGGTTACTAATGGAAAATAAACCATCGTTGTTGCTTTATATTCATGGTTTTAACAGCTCACCGCTATCGCATAAAGCGCAAGTCATGCAGCAGTTTTGCCAGGATAATCGGCCTGATATTACGGTGGTGGTTCCGCAGATGCCATGCTTTCCTCAACAAGCAGCGCATTATCTCGTGGATATTATTAGCCAATATGAAAAAACACATCATCTTGGTTTGGTGGGAAGCTCGTTAGGTGGCTACCTTTCGACGTGGTTGCATGAGCGATATGGCTACAAGGTTGTACTCATAAATCCAGCGGTCAAACCGTATGAGTTGCTTGTGGATTTTCTTGGTGAGCAAGAAAATCCTTATACTCATGAGAAATACACCTTAGAATCAAAACACATCGATGAACTGAAAGCATTGGATGTGAAAACGATTCGCTCCCCCCAAGACTTTTGGTTGCTACAACAAGAAGGCGATGAGGTATTGGATTTCCGCCAAGCGTTGACCAAATATGCTCATTCTAAGCAAACCGTTGAACCTGGCGGTGACCATAGTTTTATCGACTTTGAGCGTTATCCTGAGCGAATCATTCAGTTCTTAGCCCTATAAGTTTACTGATCATAAGTGCGTAGCTGAGGAGACAGTCATAAATTTCCCTCCAACTTTGGTGTGAAACTTGACAACACTTCCTTTGAGCCAGACTATGATATGTCTGTACTTACGCGTATGCCTTAATATTCTGACTTTACGAGCGTATTAAGGGGGATGGTGCAAGCACCACCAAACATCTTTTTTGCTGCTAAGTATCAATCTTTATTTGAGTAAAATTTCCGTATTATGACAGAACAATATAATGCTGGAGCCATTGAAGTACTCAATGGTCTTGAGCCAGTACGTCGCCGACCAGGGATGTATACGGATACAGCGCGCCCAAACCATTTGGGCCAAGAAGTTATCGACAACAGTGTCGATGAAGCGCTAGCCGGACATGCCTCAAAAGTACAAGTGATTCTCCATGCCGATCAATCTCTAGAAGTGATTGATGACGGCCGAGGTATGCCTGTAGATATTCACCCAGAAGAAAAAGTGTCAGGGGTTGAACTGATATTTTGTAAGCTGCATGCTGGTGGTAAGTTTTCTAATAAAAACTACCAGTTCTCAGGCGGCCTTCATGGGGTGGGTATCTCCGTCGTCAATGCGTTGTCCAAGCGCGTTGAAGTGACGGTTCGCCGAGAAGGCCAAGTCTATGAAATGGCTTTTGAACACGGTAATAAAGTAGAAGAATTGACAGTAACTGGAACGTGTGGACGCCGCAACAAAGGCACCAGTGTGCACTTTTGGCCAGACACTAGTTACTTTGACTCGCCTAATTTTTCAGTGACTCGTCTTGTTAATAACCTGCGAGCTAAAGCGGTACTTTGTCCTGGTTTAGAGATTACCTTCACCGATAAAGTGAACGGCAAAGATTACAAATGGTATTACGAAGATGGTTTGAAAGACTACCTTGCCGAAGGGGTAAAAGGTTATACCGTCCTACCAGAACAACCGTTCACAGGTGAATTTAGCGCTGAAACTGAAGCGGCGACATGGGCTCTGATCTGGCAACCAGAAGGCGGTGAGATGATCACCGAGAGCTACGTCAACTTAATTCCTACTGCGCAAGGTGGTACGCACGTCAATGGCTTGCGTCAGGGCTTACTTGATGCCATGCGTGAGTTTTGCGAATTCCGTAACTTGTTACCACGTGGTGTTAAGCTGACCGGTGATGATGTGTTTGACCGTTGTTCTTACGTGTTGTCGGTGAAGATGCAAGACCCTCAGTTTGCTGGTCAAACAAAAGAGCGATTGTCATCAAGGCAGTGTGCGGCATTTGTTTCGGGGGTCGTTAAAGATGCCTTTAGCCTTTGGTTGAACGAAAAACCTCAATTGGCTGAACAACTGGCAGAGGTATGTATTGCCAATGCCCATCGTCGTATGCGCGCCAGTAAAAAAGTGGTCCGTAAAAAAGTGGCCTCTGGCCCAGCATTACCAGGTAAGCTGACCGACTGTTCTCAACAAGATTTGAGTCGTACCGAAATCTTTTTCGTGGAAGGCGACTCGGCGGGTGGTTCTGCGAAGCAAGCTCGCGATCGTGAGTTTCAAGCCGTCATGCCATTACGTGGTAAAATCCTGAACACATGGGAAGTGGCGACCGATCAGGTATTAGCGTCCCAAGAGGTGCATGACATCTCGGTGGCGCTTGGCATTGACCCTGATAACGATGATTTAGACGGTTTACGATATGGCAAGGTCTGTATTCTTGCGGATGCGGATTCTGATGGGCTGCATATTGCGACCCTTTTGTGTGCGTTGTTTACTAAGCACTTTAGAAGCTTAGTATCGGCTGGGCATGTTTATGTGGCAATGCCTCCTCTGTATCGGATTGACTGTGGAAAAGAAGTCTTTTATGCACTTGATGATGATGAAAAAGACGGCATCTTAGAGCGATTGAGCAAAAAGAAAGCGAAGATCAACGTTCAACGATTTAAAGGTCTGGGTGAGATGAACCCACTTCAGCTGCGTGAAACGACGATGGATCCTAATACTCGTCGCTTGGTTCAGTTAACGATCGATGACGATACGGCGACAGATGAAATGATGGATATGTTACTCGGCAAGAAGCGAGCGGATGACCGCCGAAGCTGGCTGCAAAGTAACGGCGACATGGCCGAGGTATAAGTATAATGTCGACTGAAATGTCTTTTGATGGCGTTGAACAACTGCCGATGCGCAAGTTCACCGAAGATGCCTATTTGAATTACTCAATGTACGTGATTATGGATCGTGCATTGCCGTATATTGGCGATGGCCTTAAGCCTGTACAGCGTCGTATTATCTATGCGATGTCTGAGCTAGGGTTATCCTCTTCTGCCAAGTATAAAAAATCAGCACGTACTGTTGGTGATGTTCTTGGTAAATACCACCCTCATGGTGATTCTGCTTGTTATGAAGCAATGGTATTAATGGCGCAGCCATTTTCATATCGTTATCCGCTGGTTGATGGTCAAGGTAACTGGGGTGCGCCCGATGATCCTAAATCATTTGCAGCGATGCGTTATACCGAAGCGAAACTGTCGAAGTTTGCAGAAGTACTGCTTAGTGAGGTCGGGTTAGGAACGGTTGAATGGCAACCTAACTTTGACGGCACGATGAAAGAGCCAAAAATCCTACCCGCACGGCTACCTCATATCCTTTTAAACGGGATTACTGGTATTGCGGTGGGTATGGCGACGGATATCCCTCCTCACAACGTCCGTGAAGTGGCTGAAGCTACGGTACATTTGATTGACAATCCGAAAGCGGAATTGTCCGATGTGATGGCCTACGTCAAAGGGCCGGATTATCCGACAGAAGCCGAAATTATTTCGCCGCAAGCTGATCTCGAGAAGATCTACCGCACCGGTCGTGGCAGCGTAAAAATGCGCGCGGTTTGGCACAAAGAAAGCTCGGATATTGTTATTACGGCCCTGCCACATCAGGTATCAGGAGCGAAGCTATTAGAGCAAATCGCTAACCAGATGCGAGCGAAGAAACTGCCAATGGTAGACGATCTTCGTGATGAATCTGATCATGAAAACCCAACACGCATCGTGATTGTTCCTCGCTCAAACAGAATTGACTGCGACCAGCTGATGAACCACCTGTTTGCGTCTACGGATCTTGAGAAAAACTTCCGCGTTAACCTCAACATGATTGGTCTAAATAATCGACCACAGGTTAAAGGCCTGGTCACGATCTTATCTGAATGGATTACATACCGTCGCGATACTGTGCGTAAGCGCCTACAGTTCCGTTTAGATAAAATATTAGCGCGTTTACATATCCTAGAAGGTTTGTTGGTTGCTTATCTCAATCTTGATGAAGTGATCGAAATCATTCGAACGGAAGACGAACCGAAGGCGGTACTCGTTGCTCGGTTTGGTATTACTGACATTCAAGCGGATGCGATTTTAGATATTAAACTTCGCCATTTAGCTAAGCTCGAAGAGATGAAGATCCGTGGTGAGCAGGATGAACTTGAAAAAGAGCGTCAGAAGCTAGAAAGCTTGTTGGGCTCTGAGCGTCGTATGAACACCTTGCTGAAAAAAGAGATTCAAGCTGACGCTCTGACATATGGCGACGACCGCCGCTCTCCTTTGGTTGAGCGTGCTGAAGCGAAAGCCATGACCGAGCGAGATCTTGTTCCTAGTGAGCCGATCACCGTTGTGTTGTCAGAAAAAGGCTGGATACGCCACGCGAAAGGCCACGATGTCGATCCATCAACCCTGAATTATAAGTCGGGTGATACTTACTTGGCTTCAGCTCGAGGAAAAAGCAGTCAACCTGCAGTATTCCTCGGAAACGATGGACGAAGTTATTCACTTGAATCCCATTCACTGCCTTCTGCTCGTAGCCAAGGTGAGCCGATTACCGGTCGCTTGAACATTAATGCTGGCACGAGTATTCGTCAGGTCATTATGGGTGAAGAAACACAACTGTGGTTGGTCGGATCTGATGCGGGCTATGGATTTGTTTGTAAAGGCTCTGATCTACTGTCTAAAAACAGAAGTGGCAAGGCTCTCGTCACCCTACCTCAAGCGGCCGAGGTGATGACACCGAGTGAGGTTGGAGACTTGGATTCGGATGAAATCATGGCCATTACGAATCAAGGGCGGATGTTGTTGTTCCCGATTAAAGACCTACCTCAGTTAGGGAAAGGGAAGGGCAATAAGATCATCAATATTCCTTCTGCTAAAGCGAAAGCAAGGGAAGAGTTTGTGTCCCACCTAATGGCTTTACCGCAAGGTGCGTCTGTGACGCTTTATGCGGGTAAGCGCAAGCTGGGTCTTAAGCCGAGTGACTTGGATAATTTCAGAGGCGAGCGAGGACGTCGAGGTGGTTTACTACCAAGAGGCCTGCAGCGTGTTACTCGGATTGATGTTGAGGGCGGCACCGCGCTGGAAACAGAAAATACCGAGGAATAAAACCTAACAAAAATGCCGCTGAATATTCAGCGGCATTTTTTATGATTTGCTTATCCGTTACTTCAATAGGATAGCGGTATACGCACGGTTATCCGCGGCTATCTTCCGCCACTGTCACTTTTAACGTCATCTCTTTTCCATCACGAAGCAGGTTGACATCAACGGTAGTGCCGGGTCTTAAATCAGTAACAAGGTCAAGAACCCCTTGTCTGCCATTGAGCTTTTTGCCACCAATCGTCAGAATAATATCTTGAACCTTTATTCCGCCCTCCGCCGCAGGGCCTTTTGGATCGAGCCCTAGTACAATTATGCCACCAATGTGTTCATTCCCTAAAAGGCGAGCGGTGACGGAGTTGATGTCTTGCCCGTCGATGCCGATGTAACCACGAATCACTCGGCCGTCAGCAATGATTTTTTCCATTATTTTGCTTGCCAGCTTATATGGGATAGCGAAAGAGATGCCGTAGGTTTCTAGATCGGTAGCTTGTTGGAAAGAGGCGGTATTGATACCAACTAACTCACCCTGTGTATTGACTAAAGCGCCACCTGAATTACCTTGGTTAATCGCCGCGTCAGTTTGGATAAAAGCTTGAATCCCGCCCGCACTTATCGAGGAGCGACCCGTTGCAGAGATAATACCGAAAGTTGTGGTTTGCCCAAGGTTATAGGGATTACCAATGGCTAATACGACGTCGCCAACTTTTGGGCTATAGCTTTGGTTTAAAGGGATAACTGGAAGGTCTGTGCCTTCGACCCGCAAAATGGCAATGTCAGTACGTTGATCCTTACCTACTAACTGAGCTGCGGCGATTCGACCATCTTGCAGGGCGACAACGATTTGGTCAGCATTAGCAACAACATGGTAGTTGGTGATGATGTAGCCTTTTTCACTCACGATGACACCCGATCCTAACCCTTGAGTTGACAAGGTAGTGCGATCGTTTTCTTTGTACTGTCGACTATAGATATTGACGACCGCAGGTGCCGCGTTACGAACGGCCTGATTGAATGAGACCTGTAGTGAAGTACCAGTAACTGGTTGAGTATCAAACTGCTCAGAGATGATCGTTGGTCTCAGAGACGGCACCGCGATTAGGACTAACAGCGCGGTGATCAACCCCATTGATACGGATCGGAATAAAAAGTTCAGCATTGTTCTCTCAATAAGATATCGGCATTGACGGTCAATGGGACAAAATAACAATCACTGAAGCTAGCATAGTATGAAAATGGTCTTAAACGATACAGATTGCCATGGACTTAATGCTTTTCGAGCAACAGCTTGCGAACAAAGCATATCATTTTGTTGAGAAATAATAAAAAAGGGCTGTCACGTTGGATAGCCCTTTCACTAAGAATTTACACAAATCGTGACGATTTAGCGGACCACTAAGTAAATTGTGCGATCGCCCCGTTGGATATTGAGTGCCAAAACCCCCGGCTTAGCCTCTAGAATCTTACGGAATTCACCCACATTTTTAACCCGTTCACGGTTAACGTCCATAATGATATCGCCCTGCTGAAGCTCATATTGTGCAGCAGGTGAGCCCTCAACGACGGATTTCACTTTGACGCCCTCAACATCATCACTTTTTTCTGTATTAGAGAATTCAGCACCCGTGAGGCCTTCATGCAGCTTATCGGCTTTGGTGAGACTTTTGGCGCCTTCGGTGAGGGTGGCATCGACTGTCATGGACTTGCCATCACGAATGAGACCAAGAGTAATCGTTTTACCCGCTCCGAGTGTCGCGACTTTAGCTCTCAATTCACTAAAGGTCGCGATTTTTTTGCCGTTGACAGAGACGATAATATCACCGGCCTTTAGACCGCCTTTTTCTGCGGCGCTATCAGGCATGACTTGGCTAACAAAAGCGCCTTTACTTGAATCATAACCTAGCGCCTCAGCAAGCTCAGAGGTTACCTCACCGCCTTGAACGCCGAGCATGCCACGTTTTACCTCACCAAATTCGATAATTTGTTTTGTTAGGTTATCCATCATATTTGATGGGATGGCAAAGCCGATGCCGACATTGCCACCATTGGGACCGAGTATAGCGGTATTAATACCGATCAGCTCACCCTTTAAGTTGACCAGTGCACCGCCGGAGTTACCGCTATTTATCGCCGCATCAGTTTGTATAAAGTTTTCGAAGTTTTCGAGGTTTAATCCACTGCGACCTAGCGCAGAGACAATACCAGAGGTAACGGTTTGTCCTAAGCCAAATGGGTTGCCAATTGCGACGGTGAAATCACCTACCCGTAATGAATCTGAGTCAGCAATCTTTATCTCAGTGAGATTTTTGGCATCATCGAGCTTGAGCAGAGCAACGTCTGACATTTCGTCTCCGCCTACAAGCTCTGCGTCGTATTCTCGGCCATCTTGCAGTTTAACGTGAATTTCTTCAGCACCATTGATAACGTGGTAGTTGGTGACGATATAACCCTTTTTAGCGTTAATGACGACACCAGAGCCCAGGCCGCGAAATGGGCGCTCTTGAAGCTGTTCTGTTGGAAAGTCGGGACCAAAGAAGAATTTGAATTGCTCAGGGTACTGCTGCTTGGAGACTTGCGTACCTTCAACGGCGATGCTAACTACGGCAGGGGTGACCGTTTCTAGCATAGGAGCAAGGCTTGGAAGTTGCTCACCATCAATGGCAAGAGGTAGAGCGGCAGAGACTGGCATGGGGGTGATGATTGAACTCAGGCTTAACGACAAAACAGTTAAGGCAAGTATCGGTTTTTTCATCATAAAACTCCTCTAGGTTTAGTAAGAGTTATGACTGGTTGATTTGAATAAAGTTCACTCAAAATAAAAAGCGGCAGAAAATCCCATCCAATAATCATTGAGGTAAATTCAACCGCTTTTATCCAAGATTGGCTACGAGGCTTTAGCTGTGATTGGCTCAGAGGTCACGAGTTCAGGTGACGCGACGACTTCTTTTGTTTCTTCTCGTAATAAGCCTGTCGCACCATTAGCGTAATCTTTAGGTTGCTCATCAGCATTAGAGGTGCTTTCCGATTCGATGTTGTGTTCCGCAATCTTCTTCACAAAAGGGTTATCTTGCTCTGGAAGGTTAGGTAGCAACTCAGCGGAGGTTTTTGCCATGTGCTGGTAAAGCTTCGTGTAGTCTTTACCGAGCGTGTCGAGCATCTCTGCACTTTGCGCAAAATGATCTGACAACTCTTGACGTTGTTGCTCTAAAGCGAATTTTGCTGATTCGAGATCTTTTTGAATCGTTTTTTGTTTTTTGTATTGTGGGGTAGTGAGTCGAGAAATCACAATTCCTAAAATGGCACCCACAAGTAGGCCGACGACGGCGTAAATCCAAGGCATAGCAGTTCCCTTATTATATTGTTTATTAACATGTGCGTTACCTGGTGGTTACACACGTTGTTTTGTCATGGTACTATGAGTGTTCATGCCAATAAAGAAAAATACGCCATTTATGGTTGTTGGATCTGTGCTGCGAGTTATCCATGACACCGATAGAAAAATACAATTACGACATTGAAACCAATGGTTTTCAGCGCGATGCGGCCCAGCATCAAGCGGTGGAAGCATTAGATCGTCTTCATCACGAGTTCATTGAGTATTTGAACTTTGAAGCCCCGCCGCTCACTATGATGCAAAAATTGTTAGGTAAATCGCCAGAGCAAGCTATCGCGCCTCAGGGGTTGTACTTTTGGGGGGGGGTAGGGCGTGGAAAAACGTATTTAATGGATGCTTTTTTTGACAGTGTACCTTCAGAGAAAAAGATGCGGGTGCATTTTCATCGCTTTATGTATCGTGTTCATGATGAATTGAAAAAACTGGGCGATATTGAAAACCCACTCGACAGTGTTGCCAATATCTTTGCGGCTGAAGCAACCATTATTTGTTTCGATGAATTTTATGTTTCTGACATCACGGATGCGATGATTTTATCATCGCTAATGCAGGCGCTATTTAGTCGTGGTGTTGTTTTGGTCGCCACCTCGAATATTCCGCCAGAAAATCTATACCGTAATGGATTGCAGCGCGCAAGATTTGTTCCGACAATTGCACTCATTCAAAAACACTGTGATGTATTAAATGTAGATAGCGGTATTGATTACCGGTTGCGCACACTTGAACAAGCAGAGATTTATCATTTCCCTCTCGATACCTCGGCGAATGAAAACCTTCATCGCTACTTTAAGCAGTTAGTGCTGGAAGATAAGACATTAGAATCATCGATAGAGATTAACCATCGTGCTATTCCGGTGGTGGCATCGGCTGATGATGTACTGTTTGCCACGTTTGAACAGCTTTGTCAGACGATGCGTAGCCAAAATGATTATATTGAGATATCACGCCTCTATCACACGGTACTGTTGGCGGATGTAAAACAGATGGACAACAAAGTGGATGATGCCGCAAGGCGATTCATCGCACTTGTGGATGAGTTTTATGAGCGTCGTGTAAAGTTGATTATATCGGCTGAGGTTGAGCTGGAGTCGATTTATACGCACGGGCTGTTAGAATTTGAATTCAAACGCTGTATTTCGCGACTTACCGAAATGCAAAGCCATGATTATTTGGCTTCTGAACACCTCGCATAGGATTTTTACTTCATTTGGCTAAAAAATAGGTGATTTTTTCCTCTAGCTTCTCTATAATCCTGCGACCTACCGTTACTGCGAGCCTCTAACTTCGACGAAAGTCAGGTTATGCCAAGTGTTTCCAACACTCGAAGGGGTGATGAATGGGACTCTTAGACAGTGGGAACAGTTTGTTCCTTAAGTGTAAATTTTTTTAATAGGTAATTATTAGCATGAAAACTTTCGTTGCTAAACCAGAAACTGTAAAACGTGACTGGTATGTTGTAGACGCAGAAGGCAAAACTCTTGGCCGTATCGCAAGCGAGATCGCATCTCGTCTTCGCGGTAAGCATAAAGCTGAATACACTCCTCACGTAGACACTGGTGATTACATCATCGTTGTTAACGCTGAGAAAGTTACTGTAACTGGTAACAAGGCTAAAGGTAAAGTGTATTACCGTCACACTGAGTTCCCAGGTGGTCTTAAGTCTATCACTTTTGAAAAGTTGATCGACAAGAAGCCAGAAATGGTAATCGAACTAGCTGTTAAAGGTATGCTACCACGTGGTCCTCTTGGCCGTGCTATGTACCGTAAGCTAAAAGTTTACGCTGGCGCTGAGCACAACCATGTTGCTCAACAACCACAAGTACTAGACATCTAATTGGGGATATCAGAAATGGCAGAGAATCAATACTACGGCACTGGTCGTCGCAAAAGCTCAGCTGCTCGCGTTTTTATTAAACCAGGCACTGGCAACATCGTAATCAACAAGCGTGAACTAGAAGTTTACTTCGGTCGCGAAACTTCTTGCATGGTAGTTCGTCAGCCTCTTGAGCTTACTGAACTAACTGAGAAGCTAGATCTATTCGTTACTGTTAAAGGTGGCGGTATTTCTGGTCAAGCTGGTGCTATCCGTCACGGTATCACTCGCGCGCTTATGGAATACGACGAAACTCTACGTCCTGCACTACGTTCAGCTGGCTACGTTACTCGTGACGCTCGTTGCGTTGAGCGTAAGAAAGTTGGTCTACGTAAAGCACGTCGTAAACCACAATTCTCAAAGCGTTAATTTTTCGCTTTCAGAAATCTACTTTCCAGTTTTTGCTGGTTTGTGGTCCAAAAGCTCAGCCTTATGGCTGGGCTTTTTTGTTTTTATCACACCTGATAATCCCTCTAAATTCATCAACTCCCCTGAAGAGACTTCGCTTTTCCTCCCTTTTGTGAACTGGTAAACGATTTCCTGCTATAGATGTTACGAAAAGGTAGCTTTATCTTGTCAAAAAGTAGGGTTTTCTTTATCATTTGCTATCAAATAAAAACAACTAAAATTCTTATTTTGTTAGCCATGCTTTATTGGTGATAACTAGTATCAGAATGGACTCAAGTTCGCATAATTTATTTTAAATTTGCACGTTCAACGCAAGGAAGATAACCAAAGGAATGGTTCCCCTACGGTTATTTAACATGACAGAGCAGCTTGGATTCGCTGGATATTGGCCCAAAGGAGCATATGGGAGAAATGTTGGATGAGCAATGCGCCTTTAAATAACGGTCGTAGGCGTTTCCTTACTGCTACAACTGCGGTTGTTGGTGGTTTGGGAGCAGCTGCAGTCGCCGTTCCTTTTATTAAATCTTGGAACCCAAGTGCCAAAGCAAAGGCCGCCGGTGCTCCTGTAGAGGTTGAAGTCAGTAAACTTGAAGAGGGCCAGATGGTTCGCGTCGAGTGGCAAGGCAAACCGGTATGGGTTGTTAGGCGAGCACAGTCTGTTTTGGATAATTTGGGGACGTTATCAGATAAATTACGTGACCCACAATCTCAAGAAGAACAGCAACCGGAATATGCTCAAAATGGTTATCGCTCGATTAAACCAGAGTATTTTATTGCGGTTGGATTCTGTACCCACCTAGGATGTTCACCTACCTACCTTGCGGACTCTTTTAGTGAGCAAGTCCAAGGTGTGAAATCAGGCTTCTTCTGTCCTTGTCATGGGTCGAAATTTGACATGGCAGGCCGAGTATTCCAGAACGTGCCGGCACCACTGAATCTAGTGATTCCTAAGCATATGTATTTGAGTGATACAAAAATTCTGATCGGCGTGGACGAGGGGGATGCATAATGCAAGCTGTACTTGACTGGGTAGAAAAACGACTACCCGCAATGAATGCTTATAAAAAGCATTTATCAGAATATCCAATGCCAAAAAACTTTAACTTTTGGTATTTATTCGGCTCTCTTGCTATGTTGGTCCTTGTTAACCAAATCCTAACGGGGATTTGGCTTACCATGAACTACGTACCATCTGGTGAAGGCGCATTTGCTTCTGTGGAATACATCATGCGTGATGTGGAATACGGCTGGTTGTTGCGTTATATGCACTCAACGGGTGCATCTGCTTTCTTTGTGGTTATTTACCTTCATATGTTCCGCGGCCTGATTTATGGCTCATACCAAAAACCTCGTGAGTTGCTTTGGGTTTTCGGTATGCTGATTTTCTTAGTGCTAATGGCTGAAGCCTTTATGGGCTACCTTCTTCCTTGGGGACAAATGTCTTACTGGGGCGCTCAAGTAATTATTTCACTGTTTGGTGCCATCCCAGTTATCGGTGATGATCTGACGTTGTGGATCCGTGGTGATTACATCATCTCGGGCGCGACACTAAACCGATTCTTTGCATTGCACGTTATTGCGTTACCAATTGTGCTACTGCTACTGATTGTCTTGCACGTTTTGGCGCTACATGAAGTGGGCTCAAATAACCCGGACGGTATTGAAACTAAGCTACCTAAAGGCTCAATGGGCGATGACTACAAAACGCAGTTCAAATTCCATGATTACTACAGCAAAAAATACGACATCATTGATTCGATACCTTTCCACCCATATGGAACGGTAAAAGATATGGTGGGTATAGCAGGCTTCTTCTTCTTGTTCTGCTACGTGTTGTTCTTTAACCCAGAAATGGGCGGCTATTTCCTTGAGCCACCAAACTTTGAAGCGGCGAACCCTCTGAAAACACCAGAGCATATTGCCCCAGTTTGGTATTTCACGCCGTTCTACGCCATCTTACGTGCGGTTCCTGATAAGCTGCTAGGTGTGGCTGCAATGGGGGCTTCAATTGTGTTCTTATTTCTACTTCCGTGGTTTGACCGTTGTAAAGTTCGTTCTTACCGTTACAGAAGCAAAATCCATTTGATTAATATCATTCAGTTTACGATCAGCTTTATTGCGTTAGGCATTCTCGGTGCGCTTCCAGCAACGGCAACGTACACCTTGATGGCTCAAATCTTTAGTTTGGGATATTTCATGTTCTTCATTTTGTTGTATGTCTACAGTAAAAATGAGAACACCAAGCCACTACCGAAGAGGGTGACATTTAAATGAAAAAGTGGATTGTAGTACTTTTTGCACTGTTGCCATCCCTCGCGTTTGCGGCTGGTGGAAATGTGCATCTGGATAAAGCAAATAATGACCTCACCGATCAAGCTTCGCTACAAAATGGTGCGAAGCTGTTCATGAACTATTGTTTTGCTTGTCACTCAACGCAGTATCAACGTTATGAGCGTGTAGCGAATGACCTTGGTATTCCGGTTGACCTGGCTAAAGAAAATTTAGTTTTTGACCCGGAAGCAAAGATCGGTGACCTAATGGTTAACGCGATGCCGCAAAAACAAGCGGCTAGCTGGTTTGGCGCTCCACCGCCAGACCTAACCTTAGTCGCTCGTGTACGTGGCGCTGATTGGCTTTATACGTACTTGCGTTCGTTCTATGCTGACCCAAGTCGTCCGTTTGGTGTAAATAACACGACGTTCCCAAATATCGGTATGCCTCATGTGCTCGAAGAGCTTCAAGGCATCCCAAGCCCAATCTTTGAGACTCATGTGGTTAATGGTCAAGATGTTGAGGTTGTTGTGGGAACTCAAACGGATGGGCGCGGCGAATTAAGCACTAGCGAATACGATGATGCGGTTCGCGATTTGGTTAACTTCCTTGAGTATTCGGGTGACCCAGTGAAGCTGGAGCGTCATGCAATGGGTTGGTGGGCAATGGCGTTCCTTGTGCTGTTTACCATCGTCGTTGTTTTGCTTAAGAAAGAGTATTGGCGTGATGTTCACTAATTGTGATATCATGTCGCGCTGATTCTAAATTTAGTTAACAATGGAGGCTTTGCCTCCATTGTTTTTTGTAAGTATTCCGGAGGGCTCCATGGCTGTAGCTGCCAATAAACGTTCTGTGATGACTCTTTTTTCTAGTGCTACCGATCTATATAGCCACCAGGTTCGTATCGTTCTAGCAGAAAAAGGTGTCAGTGTTGAGGTTGAGTTAGTGGATGAGTCAAACATCCCAGCAGAGCTTGCTGAACTAAACCCATATAAAACCGTACCAACTTTGGTTGATCGTGAACTAGCCCTTTACGATTCTAAGATCATTATGGAATACCTAGATGAGCGTTTCCCTCATCCACCACTTATGCCTGTATACCCGGTAGCTCGCGGTAACAGCCGTTTAATGATTTATCGCATTGAACGTAACTGGTATACGCTTGCTGAAAAAGTGGTAAGAGGAACTGCTGAAGAATCTGAAGCTGCACGTAATAAACTGCGTAATGACTTACTGACACTCGCGCCAATCTTTGCTGAATATGAGTACTTCATGAGTGAAGAGTTCAGCTTGATCGACTGCTACTTAGCTCCGCTATTGTGGCGTCTCCCAGAAATGGGTATCGACCTTGTTGGCCCTGGTGCGAAAGAAATTAAAATATACATGAACCGAGTATTTGAACGTGATTCATTCCTGGCTTCTTTAACAGAAGCTGAGCGTGAGATGCGTTTAGTTCGCTAAGTTATTCATGGATATTACTAAAATGACGCCTCGCCGTCCTTATATGCTTCGTGCATTTTATGACTGGCTGGCAGAGAACGACCTTACCCCTCATATCGTTGTTGATGCAATGTTACCTGGGGTGCGTGTACCGCAAGAGTTTATTCAAGATGGACAGATCATCTTGAATATCGCCTCTAGGGCGGTAGGGCAATTAGAGTTAGGTAATGAAGCCATTACCTTTCACGCTCGATTTGGTGGAAAGCCGCACACGGTCATTGTGCCGCTTTATTCAGTTCAAGCCATCTATGCGCGAGAAAACGGCGCAGGTACGATGTTTGAACCTGAAGATGCCTATGCATCGATTGAAGAAGAAGACTTTGCTGAAGAGACACCCGTCTCTGGGCTAACGGTTGCAGAAGTACCGGTAGCGAAGCTTTCTGAAGAGTCGGTGTTGGAGTCTGAGCCTGATGGCGATGATGAGCCAGAGCCACCACGTACGAAAGGCCGACCAAGCCTTCGAGTCGTAAAGTAATAAAAAAAGACTGCCTTTGAGCAGTCTTTTTTTTCATCAGCTTGTCTCGTTCAAAACAATGTGACACAAGCTGCTTTAGTTGTTTACGTGCCTATAAGCGTTAGTGTCTATAAGCGTTAGTGTCTATAAGTATTAGTGCCTATAAGTATTAGTGCGTAAAAGACATTGCGAGCGCAGCGGCGATATTGCGAGATGTCATCTCAACATTAAATGCGGCTTCTTTTAGAGCGGTCGGTAGATCCGTTGCGCCGAGTACGACGCTATAGACGGCATCAATGCCATGGTCATAAACAACGTGACAGTCTTTCGCTGTGCTTCCTGCGATAGCAATCACAGGCACCTGTGTTTGTTTTGCTGTTCGCGCTACACCGACCGGTGTTTTGCCGTGAATGGTTTGGCTATCAATACGCCCTTCACCAGTGATGACAAGATCCGCATCTTTAACTACACCACTTAAATTCACAGCGTCCATCACTATCTGAATACCAGGGCGTAGACTTGCATTAAATAGTCCAAGGAATGCGGCTCCGAGTCCGCCCGCTGCGCCTGCGCCAGGGGTATGCTTAACGTCTTTACCATTCGTTGCTTTGATTACATCAGCATAATGAGAAAGGTTAGTATCCAATATGGCGACCATTGCTGGTGTTGCTCCCTTTTGAGGGCCAAATACCGCCGATGCACCTTTAGGACCGCATAACGGGTTATCCACATCACAAGCGATTTCTAACTTGATGTCACTGAGGCGTGGGTCCATATCTTCGGTGTGGATTGAGGCTAATTTGCTTAGCTCGCCACCACCGTATCCGAGTTCATTACCATTGCTATCACGCAGCTGAACACCCAATGCTTGCGCCATACCTAAGCCTGCATCATTGGTGGCGCTGCCACCGATACCAACAATGATATGTCTCACCCCCATATCTAACGCCGCCTTAATAAGCTCACCAGTTCCATAAGAGGTAGTGACTAGCGGATCTCGCTTATCTGCGGGGACAAGATGGATACCAGACGCTGCTGCCATTTCTATCACGGCCGTTGAACCATCGCCAACGATGCCTAAAAAGCCGTCAACAGGTGCGCCGAGCGGTCCAGTGACATTAACGGGAATCAATTCTCCACCCGTTGCATCAATAAGAGATTGAACCGTGCCTTCTCCTCCATCCGCCATAGGAAGTTTGATGTATTCAGCATCGGGAAAGATTTGCTGGAATCCATTCTCTATGGCTTGTGCGACTTCCATTGCGGTTAAACTTTCTTTATATGAATCAGGAGCAATTACTATTTTCATGATAATACCTTATACAAATAAACCAAATACACCGAACATCATTACTGAGACAAATGCGATCACTAAACCGACGGCAGATTCGTAAGGGATCAGTTTTAGACGTTCTTTAATATCCATATGAACCGCACCGCCCGTAGCGTGGAAGAAGCTGCCATGTGGCATGTGGTCGAGTACGGTTGCGCCAGAGTGAATCATGGCCGCGCCAGCGAGTGCCGGGACGCCGAGCTCGAGAATGGTGCCACTGAAGACACTGGACGCAACAGCTGTACCGGCCGTTGTTGATGCCGTTGCTAGAGCCATCATGGCACCAGAGATTGGTGCTAATAAATAAGACGGCAATCCAGAAGCGGTAAGTACATCAATCAACCCGTCTTTCAGCGCTGAGTTTGCAATGATGCCTGCCAATGTCCCTGTGCCCAGCAACATCACGGCAACTGGCGCCATACGAGTTAGGCCCGAAACAGCAAAGTGGTTCGTGTCGGCGAATCGACCCATGACAACAGCGCCCATTAGGCCACCTAATGGCAGTGCGATGAGCGGGTCAACATTGATGCCTGCAATTGGTCGTAAAGAAAGTAGAGCGATGGCGACCATAGGGGCAACAATAGCCGCACTGAAGGAAGGCAGCTTAGAATGGTCAACAGCAACCACCTCGCTTTTTGTGACCTTTGAGCCCTTATTGATAAGTTTTTTAGCAATAAAGTACGCAACGAACATACCGCAAAGACCAGGAATAACACCGGCAGCCATGACGGAAGTCAGAGGGACATTAAAGGCGTCAGCGGCGGCGATAGCATTGGGGTTTGGCGACATAACATTACCGGCTTTCCCCCCACCTACCATCGCTAATAAAATCGCTGTTTTGGAAATATCAGCGCGATGAGCGATGGCTAGGGCGATAGGCGCAACAGTAATAACAGCCACATCCACAAACACGCCTACGGCGGTTAGGATCATGGTCGCGACCGCCAATGCCAATAAAGCGCGTGTTTCGCCCACCTTTTTGACAATTGTCTCAGCAATCGATGTGGCCGCCCCTGATTCAATCAACACACCAGCAAGTACGCCTGCCGCGAGTATACGAAGCACAGCCGTGACAATGCCTTGTGCACCACCAATCATGAGACCCACCGTATCGGTCAGTGAAACGCCGCCGACGACGCCGCCAACCAACGCGCCGATCATCATGCCATAGGCGGGCGGCACCTTTTTGAGTATGAGGCCAATAGCCACAACAAGGGCCGCTAAGGCGCCAAGAGTCGAAACTTCGATCATTATGAATTTTCCGCTAATTGTTATAAATATTGTTAGGCGCAGAGTAACGCCCTATTGCTAGCAAGGTTACCTATCGTATAGCGGTATTTCTTTATGCGAAGTGACAGATTTGGAGCAGAGATACACACATTAATTGTTCGTATGCACAATTAATGTGTGAAGTTATAGGCATTTTAGGGCGAGATACAGTTGAATTTTATCTTCTAACTTATTGATATCTAATGATGTAATTGACTCAATCTTGTCTATTCGGTAGCGAAGGGTGTTCCTGTGAATATGTAGCGATTCACAAGTTTGAGCTAGATCGCAATTATGTGCAAAAAAGAGACGCAGCGTTTTGACAAGAACCTGTTTAGCGTCAGATTGAATGAGTTTTTCCAAGGGGGCCTTCAATTGTTGGGCTCGCCAAGGGTCATTCTTGATATTGCTGACCAAGACCGAAAGCTTGTGGTCGTGATAAAACAGAATGGATTTTGCTTTTGGTTCACTGATCGCCATCGTTGCTTTAGCCGTTTCATAAGACTTTGCTAGCCCGATAACGCCAGGAAAATAATCCCCAAGAGCCATCTGAATAGAGAAGTCACATTCGTTATCGATTCGCCTCAGCAGTTTGGCGGCTCTTTTTTGTTCCTCTTGTCGGTTCCAAACAGAGTGACTCATGGTAATCGGCTTTAATACCACAATCTCATTCATCGATACCGATACGATACCGACAATGTTATCTCGCTCAGGAAACTCAAGCAGGTGTGTGAGGCGCTGTAAATGCTCTAATGTTAGTGTCTCTTTGGGTCTTGGAATGACCTTGATGACGGCGGCTACACGAGGTTGATCCAAGTCGAGGTCTAACCGTTGAGCGATAGATAATAGTTGGCCTTCGTTCAGGCTTGTACCTTGAATAAGCTGTAATAATAACTCTTCTCTATGCCGTTTATCCCATTGAATTTGATGCATTAGCGCAGCTTGTTCGACAATGAGTTCCGCTGTCATTTTGACCAACTCCCCATAGCTACGAACCTCTTCTGGGGTGCCTGAAACCCCGACAACCCCAATGACGTTGCCGTCGTAAATAATGGGTAGGTTGATGCCTTTTTTTACGCCAGATAGAGTGGAAGCAACGGCGTCATTAATCTCAATAATGCGGTTGTCTTTGATGGCTAAGAGTGCTCCATCATGGATGTGATGCAAACGAGCAGGATCGCTGGAACCAATAATGACACCACTGTCGTCCATAACATTGATCGAATGACGAATGATTTTTTTCGCTCTATCGACAATTTGTTTTGCTATCAGGGCGTTAAGTTGCATGACATCTTCTCTGTGCGACGAATATTTTGAGTATACCCGAGAACTTAAAAATTTGAGGTATAATCATTAGGTTATTGCTAAGAGACAACATGATGGAATTCGAATTTATTAAAAACTCACTGACAGGAGAGTACCTGGTACGGTGTGAAATGGGGCATGAAGTATTAGCTCGTTTATTTCAAGAAGAGATCTCTACAAATGATCAGGTTATTACAGAGATTAAGAACCAACTTACCTCGGCGGCTCAGTATCCAAGTAAAGAATTTCGCTGGGAAGGGAAGGAGATTTCATTGAGTATTCTTGAGTCTGAAGTACATGTATTTGAAAACTGTCTTAATTTTGATGTGACGAATGATAATGTCGAGGAGTTTGAGCTCTATAGCTGCGAGAGTTTTAGTGAGTCCGGCCTTGAAGATTTTAACTCAGTGATCGAGCAATGGGCGCGTTTTATTCACAATAGATAAAACGATTTGCACTTTAATAGTGCTCTTTACTCGGGTTGCATTATTTTCGTGAACAGCTCGCACCATAATGGTGCGAGCTGTTTTCATTTCTATAACATTATTCTTGTGTTTTGTTATTTTTCAATGAGTTAAAAACTTGGCACGCACCTTGAAAGCTCTATTCTCATAACGGAATACAACACGGCGAAAGGGATGCTATGAAACTTATTAACGCGATTATTAAACCATTTAAACTCGACGACGTACGTGAGGCGCTTGCTGATGTAGGTGTTGAGGGTATGACGGTTTCAGAGGTCAAAGGATTTGGCCGACAAAAGGGGCACACTGAACTTTACCGTGGCGCGGAATATCAGGTCGATTTTTTACCTAAAGTGAAGATTGAGATTGCAACGCACGCCGACAATGTTGACCGTGTAGTTGAGGCTATCTCAAATGCAGCGCAAACAGGAAAAATTGGTGACGGTAAAATCTTCGTGTACGACCTAAGCCAGGCCGTTCGTATTCGTACTGGTGAAATGGATGCGGAAGCACTTTAAGGGATTGGAGACATTATGATGGAATTAGCAACGACTGTAAGCGAACTACGTTACGCGCTGGACACTTTTTACTTTCTTATTTCAGGCGCACTTGTTATGTGGATGGCAGCGGGTTTTGCCATGTTAGAGGCGGGTTTAGTTCGCTCTAAAAATACCACTGAGATATTAACCAAAAACTTTTGTTTGTATGCCATTGCCTGTACTTGTTATTTAGTCGTGGGTTATCACATCATGTATGTCGATAACGCAGAGGCGGGTTGGTTGCCTTCATTTGGCGCATTGATTGGTACGCAAGCTGAAGGGGCGGATCACTCACTTGAGTCGGATTTCTTCTTCCAAGTTGTGTTTGTTGCAACCGCAATGTCTGTGGTATCAGGTGCAGTAGCTGAACGTATGAAGCTGTGGTCTTTCCTTATCTTTGCGGTAGTTTTGACGGCGTTTATTTATCCGATGGAAGGGTATTGGACATGGGGTGGAGGCTTCCTAGCTGAAGCTGGCTTTAGCGACTTTGCTGGCTCTGGTATTGTACATATGGCTGGTGCTTCTGCGGCGCTAGCGGGTGTATTGCTGCTAGGTGCTCGTAAAGGTAAGTATGGGAAAAATGGTGAAATATATCCAATCCCAGGTTCAAACATGCCTTTAGCGACGCTGGGTACCTTTATCCTATGGTTAGGTTGGT
The DNA here is from genome assembly GCF_002873335.1 of Vibrio sp. 10N.286.49.B1. Lineage (GTDB taxonomy): Bacteria > Pseudomonadota > Gammaproteobacteria > Enterobacterales > Vibrionaceae > Vibrio. The sequence goes on from NZ_MCUW01000015.1 coordinate 62,177, forward strand.
TTGGCTTTAACGGTGGCTCTCAATTGATGGTCTCTGATTTCGAGAATGCAACCGCAGTAGGACAAATCTTCTTAAATACCAATGCTGCCGCTGCAGCGGGCGCTATCGCCGCGTTGTTAGTTTGTAAGACTACATGGGGCAAAGCTGACCTGACGATGATTTTGAATGGTGCATTGGCTGGCTTGGTCGCGATTACCGCTGACCCGTTATCACCATCACCGGTATATTCGGTTGCGATTGGTGCAGTGGCAGGCGTATTAGTCGTATTTAGTATCATCGGTTTAGATAAAATTAAGATTGATGATCCAGTGGGTGCTATCTCAGTACACGGTGTGTGTGGGTTCTTTGGCCTAATGGTGGTTCCACTGAGTAATGGTGATGCAACATTTGGTGCTCAGCTTCTTGGTGCTGCGGTTATCTTTGCCTGGGTATTTGCTGCAAGCTTAGCGGTTTGGGCGGTACTTAAAGCGACGATTGGTATTCGAGTATCGGAAGAAGAAGAGCTGGAAGGTATGGACATGCACGATTGTGGTGTTGGCGCATACCCTGAGTTTGTAACCTCAAAATAAGGTATTAAGCTGCATTAAGGTTACCAATGCATACACATACTGTTACATAGTTGATCAAAAACCTGTCCCTAGTGACAGGTTTTTTTATATCAGATCATTGTTTTCTAGCAGAGGATGCATATAATAACGCAACTGATAAACGTTCTCATTTTGAATTAAAGGAACTTAATAATGAAAAAACTGCTAGCCCTTTCAGCAATCGCCGCAGGATTTGCTGCACCAGCAATGGCCGCTGAAGAAGTCAACGTTTACTCTTACCGTCAACCGTTTCTTGTAGAGCCGATGTTCAACGAGTTCACTAAAGAAACGGGTATTAAGGTCAATGTAAAGTTTGCTAAAAAAGGATTAGCAGAAAAGCTACAACAAGAAGGTGAATACAGTCCTGCTGATGTCGTTCTAACGACTGATATCAGTCGCCTCGCTGAACTCACAGACAAAGACGTTGTTCAAGCTGTTGATAGCGAAGTCATTGCCGCTAATGTTCCGGCTCAATATCGAGATAAAGAGAACGAATGGTTCGCGCTAACACTGCGTACGCGTAATGTGTACTCATCAAAAGATCGCGTTGGCAAATTAGGCGATGACTTTAATTATGCCGATTTAGCCAAGCCTGAGTATAAAGGCAAGATCTGTACTCGCAGCGGCAAACACCCGTATAACGTCTCTCTTGTTTCTTCGATGATCGCTCACCATGGTGAAGCGGAAACGAAAGCGTGGCTGGAAGGCGTTAAGGCTAACCTAGCGCGTAAGCCTCAAGGCAATGACCGTGGTCAAGTGAAAGCGATTAAAGAAGGCCTTTGTGATGTGTCTTTAGGTAACAGCTATTACCTTGGTAAGATGGTTAACGACAAAGAGCAAAAAGCGTGGGCGGATGCGGTTTACATTAACTTCCCGAATCAAGAAACAGAAGGTACACACGTTAATATCAGCGGAATGGCAATGGCAAAATACTCGCCTAACAAAGAGAATGCCCTAAAGCTTATGGAATTTTTAACGGGTGATACCGCGCAACAAATGTATGCTGAAGTAAACTTTGAATACCCAGTAAAAGAGGGTGTTAAGCGCTCTGAACTGGTGGAGTCATGGGGTGACTATAAAGCAGATATGGTGTCACTTGATGACATCGCTGGCTACCATAGCGCAGCAATCAAATTGTTAGATGAAGTTAAGTTCGACCTTTAACCGATAAAAAGGGGTATAATGCCCCTTAATTGGTCCCGGTTACTGAACATCTCGACTCTATGTCGCCTGATGTATGTTTAGGCAATGAAAGAAAAAAATGTAGTTTGGAAAACCAGTAGTGGGGTGCTTACTCTGTTACTGGTTTTACCTATTTTAGCGATCTTCTATACAGCACTTGGTGAAACAAGTGACATCTTCTCGCACCTTTTAAATACGGTGATGCCGACTTACACCATGAATACGGTGTTGTTAGTCGTGGGTGTGCTTGTCCTTTCTTTATGTCTCGGTGTGCCTAGCGCATGGTTTATGGCCATGTGTAAGCTGCCATCGGAAAAAGTACTGCAATGGGCGTTGGTGCTTCCTCTCGCGATGCCTGGCTATATTATCGGTTATATCTTTACCGATTGGTTCGATTTTGCCGGACCGATTCAAATCTGGTTACGCCATGTATTTGAATGGGGAGTAGGCGATTATTGGTTCCCCGATATACGAACAGTAGGGGGCGCGACGGTCGTCTTGTCTCTCGTACTGTATCCATATGTTTACCTGTTATGCCGCGCCGCTTTTATGGAGCAAAACGTCTCCTTACTTCAGTCTGCAAGATTATTAAAGTGCACGCCATTCGAAAGTTTTTGGCGTATCTCGCTGCCTCTTGCGCGTCCTTCTATTGCGGTTGGTTTGTCGCTGGTGGCGATGGAAACCATTGGTGACTTCGGTACGGTGAGCTACTTTGCCGTCAACACTCTGACAACGGCGGTGTATGATACGTGGCTAGGATACTCAAGCTTGAGTGCAGCCGCTAAAATATCGGCCTTAATGATGGTTGTCATTGTGCTGTTACTTGGGGCTGAGCGCTACAGTCGACGTCGACAGAAACTGTTTCAAAGCCAATATAATAGCCATGAAGATTTTCGTTACCAGCTCACAGGCTGGAAGAAGTGGTTTGCGGTTACTTGGTGCTGGGGCTTAGTGTCGATAGCCTTTATTCTCCCGTTAGGTCAGCTTGTCATCTATGCGTATAAGTATTTTGCGCAGAGTTGGACGCCTGAATTTCAAACCTACGCCATCAATAGTCTTAAGGTGTCAATCGCCGCGGCATTGATAGCCGTGCTGATTGCACTTGTCGTAAATTTCTACCGCCGATTATCGCCGAACACGTCTAGCCAAATTTTTATGCGAGCCAGTTCATTGGGTTACGCCGTTCCCGGTACTGTGCTAGCTATCGGTGTCATGGTACCTGTTATTTTCATGGACCACGCTGTTAATGATTTCGCTGTTTGGATGGATTGGAAGCGACCTGGGCTTATCTTTTCTGGATCGATGTTTGCTATTGTTGTTGCCATGGTTGTTCGCTTTTCTGCGGTTGCTATTGGCAGCATAGAGACCAGTTTAAGTAAGGTATCACCATCACTGGATATGGCTTCTCGTACGATGGGCTGTAAGCAAAATCAAATGTTGGCTCGGGTGCACTTTCCTCTTATCAAGCGTGGCATTTTGATTGCTGGGTTATTGGTATTCATTGAGTCGATGAAAGAGCTGAATGCCGCCTTATTGTTACGCCCGTTCAACTTCGAAACGCTCGCAACCTATGTGTATAACTTTGCTTCTGATGAGCATTTGGAGCTGGCGGCGATGCCCGCTGTCTTATTAGTTCTCGTTGGGCTTATCCCCCTCATCATTGTTAATCGATCTCTGGAGCAACCCCACTAATGACAATCGCTCTGTCTATTGAAAATCTATCCTGCCAATATGAATCTCAAATGATACTGGAAGCTCTGTCGCTAGAGGTTAACCAAGGTGAAATTGTGTGTTTATTGGGGGCGAGTGGTTGTGGGAAAACCACGTTACTCAAAGCGATAGCTGGCTTATTGCCATTGGCTGGCGGCACCATGACGCTGAACGACAATGTTATTGATGATGGAAAGACATGGTTGCCCCCTGAGCAGCGTAATATAGGTATGATTTTTCAAGATTATGCCCTGTTCCCTCACTTAACGGTTGCTGAAAACGTTGCCTTTGGACTCAAAGATCACTCAAAGGGAATGCAGGATTCTATTGTTAATGACGCACTCTCTTTGGTGCACTTAGAGGCATTTAAAGCACGGTATCCACATCAACTGTCTGGCGGCCAGCAACAACGGGTTGCCATTGCACGAAGCTTGGCTTACAAGCCTGATCTGTTGCTTCTAGATGAGCCATTCTCAAACATTGATACGCAGGTCCGCCATGAGCTAATTCGAGAGATTCGAAAGATTTTCAAGAAACAAGGTATTACCGCTATCTTTGTCACCCATAGTCGAGAGGAAGCTTTTGCTTTTGCAGACAAAATGGCAGTGATGAACGAGGGGGTCATTGAACAGTATGGCAGTGCGTCAGAGCTCTATTTTTGTCCATCAAGTAAATTTGTTGCCGACTTTTTAGGGGGGGGGAGTTATTTAGAAGCGACACATATTTCTGGTTCTACGTTTGATACTGAAATAGGACAGATAGCGGCGACATCTTGCAGCTTTATTGCCGAAGGTGCGACGTGTCAGTTGCTGGTTCGCCCACAACAAATCCAGCTTTCGTCTTCAGAGCAAAGCAGCATCCATGTGGTCGAGCAGCAGTTCATGGGCGACCATTGTCGTTATGTGGTGGATATCAAGGGTACACGTGTATTAGCTACCTCGATGGAAGCCTTGAATGTTGGACAAAGTGTGGCGGTAAGTGTCGAATCTCAAGGGATTGTCGCCTTTAGCTAAGACAGATAACATCGAGTTAAGATAGATGCTATCGAGTGTTTTAAGTTAAGTACGAGTAAGAATTTAGGGGTACTTCAAGCTGAGATTTGACCTCTAAAATGGGTATCGAAAGATATAAAAAAAGCCCGATGATTTCTCATCGGGCAAAATGTTCTCCACCTATAGGGTGTTTCTTGTGACGGTGTTTACTGTTTACTTCGCGCTAAATAATATCGGCGCTACGATCAGGTAAACAGTCATTCGGTCTACAAGAAGTGAGGAAACAGAGACTACAATGACAAAAAGCCTTTCATCTGTTGAAGAACATGTTCGGCTTGTTCTTTATCTTCCATCTCACAGAAGATTCGCAAAAGAGGCTCAGTTCCCGAGAAACGAGCAATGACCCACCCCCCATTTTTGAAGTACACTTTTGCCCCATCCGCGTAACTTACCTTATCAATATCGTAGCTAAATTCAGGTAACTGTTTTTCAATATAGAGTTTGTGATAAAGGCTATCCTTCTGTGCGGACTTGAATGTACAGTCGCCCTCTGCCGTGTACGCGTAACCATATTGAGAGTAAATATCGCTGAGTAACTCTGAGAGTTTCTTGCCGGTAACACTCAGCATCTCAACCAGTAGGCTGGAAGCAAATACGCCATCCTTACCCTTGATGTGGCCACGAATGGTGAGACCTCCAGAGCTTTCACCGCCAATTAGCGAGTCGTCGGCTTCCATTTGAGCACTGATGTGCTTAAAGCCTACGGGTACCTCAAAGGCTCGCTGTCCATAGTGTGAGGCAATCTTGTCAAGCAGGTGTGTGGTTGCGATGTTACGCACGACAGACCCGGTCCATCCTTTGTATTCCAGCATGTAGTAATACAGCAGCATCAGCACCTCATTAGGGTGGATGAAATTGCCTTTTTCATCGATGATACCAAGGCGGTCTGCATCACCATCGGTACCGATGCCGATGTCATAGCCTTCTGCGGCGACAAGGTGTTTTAGGCGGTAAAGTGTCGCGGCGTTAGGTGAGGGCATTAAGCCACCAAAGTCGGGGTTTTTACCATCATTGATAACATCAACATCGCAGCGGCCATTGATCAAAACGGTTTGCAACGCATTCTTGGCTACACCAAACATAGGATCAATCAACACTCGTAAATTGGCTTGTTTGATCGCTTCAATATCGATGAGGTTGATGATCGAATCTACGAACTGATTCATTGGGTTGATCTCAGTGATCTTGTGTTCTTGTATCGCGATGTCAAAGTCAAGGAGCCGAATTTGAGAGGCCGTTAAGGTTGCGATCTGAGATTCAATCTTCTCTGTGATGATCTCATCGGCGTCTCTACCACCCTCAATGAATACCTTAATGCCGTTGTAATCCGCTGGATTATGAGACGCAGTAATGCATGCTGAGTACGCACAATTCATTTCTTTTGCTTGATACATGACAATAGGTGTCGGCACAAACTTGTTAATAAAGCTGACTGGTATGTCATTGCCAGCCAGTACTTCTGCAAACCACTGTCCTGCTTTGTCGGATAAAAAACGTCGGTCATAGCCGATAACAAACCCTCGATCTGCGACCTGCTCCTGATTGATTATGTTGGCAAGTGCTTGTGCCACGACTCTGACATTATCTCGGGTAAACTCTTCGCCAATAAATGCGCGCCAGCCACCGGTACCAAATTTAATCATAGCTTTCTCCTAACGAGCCCTGTTGGGCTCGTAATGTTGGTGAATCGATGGTGGAATTAACCCAGTACGACATGAACAAGGTTGACTGAGCCTTCAGGTTGAGGAGCAATCGCGCCGCTCGTATTGATGCCATTCAATGTGAGGGACTGCACGCCTTTGCTGACACCATTTGGATTTTCAACCTTGATTTGATACGTCGCGCCGCGCCACTCCCGCGTGACCTCAAAACCAGGCCAGTCAACAGGGATACAGGGATCAACTATCAAGCCATCAAAACTTAACCTCACGCCGAGGATATAGTTGGTCGCGGCAAAGTAAGCCCAACCTGACGTGCCCGTTAACCAAGGGTGATTCGCTCGACCGTGATCCTGATGATCGCGTCCCATCACGAATTGCACATAAGAATAGGGTTCAGTGATCCGGGTTTCTATGTTGTCGTTTTGGTTGTAGGGGTTGAGCGCGTCGTAGAACTTCATTGCTTGGTCGCCACGGCCTAGCTTTGCCTCAGCGACCCAAGCCCATGGGTTGGGATGAGAAAAGATCGCCCCATTTTCTTTTACGCCTTGATAAACACGGGTTACAAAACCGATATCATCATTAGGCGTTGCAAATGATGGTGCATTGAGATGTAAGCCATAATCTGAATACAGGTACTCATCAACGGCGTTCATGGCTTTCTTGCCTCGTTCTTCCGTCACTGCGCCAGAGATCACCGCCCATGTGTTGGATTCAAGATGCACCTTTCCTTCAGCCTGTTGGTTGGTGCCAACTTTATCGCCGGTTTTCGTGATGCCTCGGATATACCAACCACCGTCATCATCCCAAAGATGAGTCTCACAGGCGTCTTGTACTTTTTTTGCCATCTGTTCATAACAGAGAGCGTCTTCAGATTGGTTTAAGTGCTTGGCAAGGTCGACAAACTCCTGCAACGCCCAGTAGTGAAGGAAGGCGACCATGGACGATTCACCACCGCCAAGATTAAGACAGTCATTCCAATCCGCTCTTAAGCCTTTCGCGATACCCGTCGCACCGACATGTTTATCGGTAAAATCCAATGCTGCTTTCATGTGTTCATACACAGTGGCATTACCGCCGTCAGCATAAGGGATGAGTTCGTCAAAGAACTCAGTCTCTCCGGTTTCCATGACGTAGCGACAAATGGTTGGGATCAGCCATAAATGATCATCAGAACAGGTATCAGCAATGCCGTGGATCTTATCTTCGTCACTCGGCGTTGGAACCACGGTTGGCGATTTAGATGGTTCGACGTCGGCTTTCTCGGGATCAAACCAATCGGGGTCAAATAAGTGGAGGCCGTAGCCAGCTTTAACCTGACCACGCAGCAAGTCGATGATGCGTTTTTTCGTCATTTCAGGGTTAGAGTGCGGCACCGCCAACGCGTCTTGAGCGGTATCTCGATAGCCCAGTCCTGTGCGCCCACCGACCTCGATAAAGGAGGCAAACCGAGACCAAACTACACACGTTTCGGCCTGGTAGAGTGTCCATGCATTGAGCATGGTATCAAGTCCTGGGTTAGGCGATTTAACTTGGAATTTTGCGCAGCGTTCATCCCAGTGCGTCCGAATAGCCGCAAAGGCTTTATCAACCTCGCTAAGGTCTTGATACTTCTCTCTCAGCCGTGCACCGTTGCCCTTGCCGATACCCAAGACATAAGCAAAACGCACCTCTTGGCCCGGTTGAATCGTGAATTGCTTATGCAGAGAACCACAATGGTTGTAACAGGTTTGTGTGTGATTAGAGCATTGACCACGCTCTACCGCGATGGGGTTTGATTCATCTCGGTAGAGGCCTAGGAAACTGTCTCGTTGGCCGTCATAGCTGTCAGGTTCAAACGTTGAGGCTAGGTAATAAAAGCCTTCTTTTTCATTGGTGTTGTAGAAAAGGTCGTATTCAATCACGCCCTCCTGATAATGAGTACCTGCGGAATACAGCGACATTTGATGGTTTTGATTGTCCGATGCAATGTGGCTAAAAGAGAACTCGACAAATGAAAAAGTACTAATGGTGCGCGGCTTATTACTGTTATTACGTAATACCACATCCCAGATTTCGGCATCTTCACCTTTAGGGATGAATAATGTTTTACTCGCCTCAATTCCGTTGTAATCACACTTGAATTTTGAATAAGACAAGCCATGACGCACTTCATATTGTGCTTCCTCTAGGCTCTTCGCGACAGGTTGCCAAGAGATAGACCAGTAATCACCTGTTTCATCATCCCTAAGGTAGACGTAGTGACCTGGTCTATCAAATGTTGCATTCGGTCTGAACTTAGTGACACGGTTGTATTCTGGCGAATTGTAAAATGAATAGCCGCCTGCATTGTGCGAGATAACGGTACAGAACTTCTCTGTGCCGAGATAATTAGTCCATGGCGCTGGAACGTCGGGACGAGTGATTACATATTCACGATTGTCGTTATCGAAATAGCCGTATTGCATGAGTATATCCTTATGAAATCTAATCTTAATTTTCTAGCCGTGATCCTGGTCGTTAGTCTCGGTATGATCACCATTCTTGTTATCAAGTCAGCCTATTCTGACCAAGGAGGCCTGTATTGAATGCGTTGTCTGTCCAGCAAGGTTAAGTGTGGTTTTAGTCTTGCTAAAAAGTGTGAGTAATTTTTATTTAGGTTATGACTCCAAGCGGTTTCGGACAGGGCGAGTAAGCGTGGAAAAACCATATAGTCCAGGCGATCTTGATGGGCAATGAGCTCTGTCCACAGCGCGGCTTGGATACCTAATATGCGTTTATTAATGGGGTCATCATGGGCAATGTCCGACAGTGGCTCATATTGGTATGCTTGCTCGAGTGAAATGACCGATGCCCAATCGACACCGGGTTCGTCGCTGGTGCGGTCTTGAGCCATATCGAGATAGGTGGTTTGAGCCGGTTGAAGTACCACGTCGTAACCCATTTTGGCGCAATTGATGGCGGCCTCCTCGCTTAACCACGAGTAAATAACGGTGTCTTTACTGACTTTGTTACCAAAATGCGCTTCTTCCCAGCCCAGCATTCGTTTACCGAGCGAGCGAAGCTTATCTTCTGCGTATCTCAGTAGGTGTCCTTGCAGTTCTTTGGTGTTGTTATAGCCATGGGTTTGCATGAGTTTTTGACAGTTCGGGCTGTTTGCCCAAGAGCCAATCGGCACTTCATCAGCGCCGATATGGAAGTAAGGTGCTGGAAATAGCTGCGAGACTTCTTCCAATACGATATCTAGGAATTGATACGTTCCTGCAATCCCAGGGGATAAGGTGTTATCGGTATAGTGCTGGACGCTACGGTAGGTAGAGCGATCATCGTGATCAACGAGCATCTCAGGCAGAGACTTAATGGCTGCTCGGCAGTGACCAGGGATATCAATTTCGGGTATCACTTGAATGCCACGAACGGCAGCGAACGCGACGATATCTTTGATTTCTTGTTGTGAGTAAAAACCGCCATATTTGTTCGAAATATGATGAAATTGTGGTTCTAACACTTCTTCTGGTCCGCGCCATGCGCCGATATCGGTCAGAGCTGGCAGCGCTTTTATTTCTATTCGCCATCCTTCATCGTCGGTAAGGTGCCAGTGGAATGTGTTGAACTTGTAGTGTGCCAATAGATTAATAAAGCGTTTTATTTCATCAACAGGCTGGAAGTGACGCGCGCTATCAAGCATGACACCACGGTAAGAAAAACGAGGTTTGTCTTGTATGGAAACAAACGGCACCGTTAATGTTTGTCTTGCTTCGTCAAAATGAAAAAGCTGGATTAGTGTGCTAGCCGCATAGATAAAACCAGCGTCAGATGTGGCTTCAATAGTGATACCTGAGCTATCGATATTGAGTTTGTATTCTTCTTTTGATAGCACAGGGCTGCGTTTGAAGTGAATGCCTTGTTGTCCAATGGACTTAGGCGTAATAGAAAATAAGCGTTCAACTTCTTGTTGTAGCCATTCGGCAGCGCCTTTACTCTCAGGGTGATCACAGGTGATCTGACTATACCGAGTGAGCTCAAACACGCCATCAGACTGTGTGAAACTCATTGGTTCAGGGATCAATTGGTGTGTATGTGAGTTAACATCAGGTGTTGGGGTGTGATGGTGATGTGGGTCTTTCAGTACGATTGGCGATACGCTAACGCCTGCTCGAGATAGTGAGTCAGTATCTAGATACGCTTCCTTAATACCATCAGAAAGAAACCGGAAAGGGGCGGTTAAAATTGAAAACTCAACATAAACATGATGATTGGAATACAACACTGATTCTATTATATCGAGTGTACAAAAACTGCCCACTTGTGTGATCTGCCCACCTGAGATACTACTTGGATCAATGTAGCGATCAAAGGTGAAACTTAGACGCCAATGTGCGTAGCTTTTTTCAGAAAGATTGTGCAGGGTTAAGCCAAAGCGACTGCCTTTCGTGTGGCTCTCTAGTATTGCGATATCGACGCGAAAATCCATAGTCATCCCCATTTAATATAGATTGTGCTGGCGTTGACCCGCCATCATCAGTGCCCCATCCATCGCGTCACCTTGCGGTTCGACTATCCAGCGCTGCGCCTTTGGTGATAACCAATCATGGATGCGTTGTGCGATGCTGCCCATCAAACAGATACGCTGTGCACCTTGTTGATTCAATGCCGACAGGTACATCTCAATATCGTCAGCGGTGTGTTGCAGTAACGATTTTCCTAGCTCCTCGTTGAGCAATGCATAGTCGAAAATAGCGGGTGAAAATTGCCCATAATCACAAGGCAATGCCGTTTTGGACCATTCCACAATGCGATCGACATCGTGATCAAAATGACTCATAACCAGATCGGCCAGTGGAGACGGTGGCTTGATACCATCTTGGATTAGCAACACCTCTTGTATAAGGCGAAGCCCCATGATGGCACCGCCACCCTGATCTGAGATTGGAAACTCTCTACCACCCACAACAAACTGCTGGCCGTCCTTTAGCAATATTCCACATGATCCTGTGCCTGCAATCATGATCGCGCCATCTTGACCACGGTGTGCACCTAAGCACGCTCCGTATGCGTCAGTATTAAGTGTCAGGCTGGCAAAGGGGTGTTCAGTGCTCATAAAGGCTTGATATGCCGCTTTATGTTCTGCCCCCGCGAGCGCTAAACCAACATGAACCTGAGACAGCGCATCGCGATTTAAGCCGCCTTGAACGAGAGCGGCTGTAACGGCTTTTATGACCGCAGACATCGCCACATCCGCCCCTAGCATAATATTGGCGCTACCACTTTTTCCTTCACCAATGCGTTCACCCTGTTCGGTTAGGATTCGTGCTCGACACGATGTACCACCGCCGTCGATACCAGCGATAAATTTAGGCATGGGAGCGCTCCTTGAGGTGGTAGTGCTGATGAGTGAGCGCCGCAGCCAACAGGAACCAAGCCGCGTGTGGGATCCACTGTTCTCCCCAGCGCCAGTTTTGTAGCATGTCATCTTTTTGATTTGGCGGATTAAAGGCAATGTCGCCTTCATTATCGAATCCAGCGGTGATGCCGTTACAAATGCCGCCATGAGCATTAAAAAAACCGAGGTTAGCCAAATACTCAGGGTTATTGTGGCCATGCCCGTCTAACATGCACATGTCGTAAGGGTTAGCGCCTAGAATCCAGTTCATGGCATTAGCGGCGTAGTTTTCAAGTTCTTCTTTTAATGTTGAACTATCAAGTTGAGATTGCACGGTAAGCGCCATCGTAGCCAAAGACGCAAGACGAGCGTTTTCCCCTTGCCACCAATATCCAGATTCGTTGTTATGAGGAATAAAGAAAGCGCTGCGTTTTACACCATCGATTGGTTTTGTGTATTGGCGAGGGTAGCCAAATGGGTTAAACACCTCTTGAGTGATGGTGAGTTCGAATTGACACGCTTCTTGTATGAGCTGAGTAAATCGCTTGGCTCGAGAGGCATCATCTTCTATTAGTACATACTCATTAAGTGCGATAACCGGTAACCCAGCTTCTGCGGCATGATAATAAGGACGAGAACCGTCGGTATTGCTTGACCAGTAGAATGCATACTGCTCATCGTGGGCGGCGCGCTTTGCGAGCGCCTCTGCCCAAGACCTTGCTTCTGTTAGATACTGTTTTTGGTTAGTTGAGCGATACAGTTCAACGCTGGCTAATAGCGCGCAGTACTCGTCGATGATGTTTTCGATGCCATCATCGAGGTAGTGTGTGTTGTATTGTTTGAGGTGGGCATAACCCGCTTCGGCCGCGGCTAAAAATTGTTGGGCCTTGTCTGGTGCCACGTTGGCGATGAGGCTCGCTTTCGCTAATGCTGCAATCGACATCCCACCACCTTGGCGAAACCCAGCCTGATAGTCCGACTTTTTGTGCCCAAGCTGTGTCTCATAGGCGCAAATTTCGCGTTGCTCTGTGTCTTTACTCCATTTATCAAACACCGTCATGTAGAAGTAACCATCAGGGTGCTGCATGCGAAGCAAAAATTCAGCCCCAAAACGTGCTTCTTCATTCACTCTTGTTTGAACAAAAGAGTGCGCCAAGCTGTCGCGTAAGACCTCTTCGGCTTTAAGCAGATTCCACACCACCATTGGGGTTTGCTGAGGGTTGAGATAATTGGCGTAGGACAAATGACTTAAGTACTTACTTACATCACCTGAGGCGTCATACCATCCTCCATGAACATCAATGCGCTCGTGGCTATTCACCACTTTCGCTGCGCGGTCTGCGTCATCAAAGATACTGCCACTGCATCGCTGGGATTTGAAATAATGGATGATGTCTGAAAAGGCACGATCCATAAGCTGGTGGTCACCAATTTTAAAGGTGTGTGAGTAAGCCGATTGGTAGCTGAGATAATACTCGCCAGGTAACTGACACTCGCTAAAATCAATCTCAAAAAAGTACCCCTGATGCCAGTTATCAACGCGAGAACCTCCTGATAAAGGGATCTCCAAAATCCTGGCGTGGCTTGTTGCGTTGATTAAAAAAGCACTGCCGATTTCGGTGAGCGCATGCTCAGACATAAGGACCGCACATTTAGTGCCTGTTGCCTGATAACCAATGTGGTTTGTTAAAAATTGCATGATGTGTCCCAGCCAGCCGTGTCACTAGGCCCCGTGTATGAGCAGGCCCAATGATGAGTTTTTGTAATAATTAGCTTTTGTATAAATAAATTAGTTTTCGTATAAATAGCAGCGTACAAAGTGGTTTTCAGCCAGTTTGGTGACGCTTGGTAAGGCTTCTGAGCAGCGCTTGGTCGCGTGCGCACAACGTCCAGAAAAAGGGCAGCCGATAGATTGAGGTGTCCATAATGGGATTTCACCTTTATTGCCTTTTAGTTTTTCGTGGATAGATTTAGCGGGATCGGGTACCGCGGAAACCAAGAGTTGTGTGTAAGGGTGCTGAGGGTTAGCGATGACCTCATCGGTATCCCCCCATTCCACCATATGACCGACGTACATCACGGATATGTCCTCTGCGATATAGCGAGCAGTGGCAATATCATGTGTGATGTAAAGCAAAGACATTTGCTTCTCGAACTTCATCTCTTCCATGAGGTTCAAAACCCCTGCGCGAATAGAAACATCGAGCATGGATGTTGGTTCATCGGCTAAGACGACTTCGGCACCAATCGCAATGTTTCTTGCGAGGTTGACACGTTGACGTTGCCCACCAGAAAGTTGATGCGGATATTTAGCGGCCGTTTCTTTCGCAGGAATCAATCCAACTTGCTCAAGCAAGTCATAGATACGTTCTTCCAGCTCTTTTTTATTGCGCTTGTTGACCTTGTTATGGATCAGCAAAGGGCGCGCAATGTGGTGGAAAATGGTGTGGGTAGGATTGAGTGATCCAAACGGGTCTTGCCACACCATTTGTACACCTTGGCGATACTGAGTCAGCTCAGCTCGTTTAGTAATATCTTGTATATCACGGCCACGATATTTAATTTCACCACCACTTGGTGCATACATTTTTGCGATCATTTTGGCGGTGGTTGACTTGCCTGAACCCGACTCACCAACAACGGCCAGACCACGACTCTTATACATCTTGAATGACACGTCATTAATGGCACGCATCATTGGTTGAGACAGTGTATTGCTGTTAATTGGAAAGTCTTTTACGACGTTGTTGCCTTCAATTAGCAGTTCACCATAGTTGCTCATATTCATCTCCAGAAATGGTATTGTGGCTTATTTTTTACTGGTGGCTGTCTATGACAACGCTTCAGTGACCGCGATATGTTCGCCGTATAAATGACAGTTTGAGAAGCGATTCGCTTCTATCTGACGCAGCTGAGTAGGTATCTTGGTACAGGCCTCATGCACGCGTTCACAGCGAGCTTGGAAGCGGCAACCTTGTGGGATTTCCAGCAGGTTAAGTGGATTACCAGGAATACCAGTTAGCTTTGTCTTAGGTCCCGTCAATGGAGGAAATGAACTTCCCAGCCCTTTGGTATAAGGATGGTAAGGTGATTCTAATATTTGTTTTGAGGGTGCTATCTCGATCAGTTCACCGGAATACATGATCCCGATACGGTCGGAGAACTCCACCATCAATGAGATATCATGGGTGATGAATAAGATAGAAAAGCCAAACTCTTCTTTCAGGGCGTATATCTTCTGTAAGATCTCGCGCTGCACGACCACATCTAACGCTGTTGTAGGCTCATCCATAATGATCATTTTTGGATTGAGCGCGAGCGCGATGGCAATAACAAGACGCTGACGCATGCCGCCAGAAAACTGGTGAGGGTAATCATTCAGTCGACTTGGATGAATATCGACGATCTCAAGCAGCCCCTCAGCACGTTTCTTCGCTTGCTGGCGTGTCATGTTGGTATGGCGCATGATGACATCGCAAAATTGCTCTTCGATGGTGAGTACTGGATTTAGCGCATTCATGGCGCTTTGAAATACCATCGACATCTCGCTCCAGCGAAAAGTCTGCATGCGCTCATCACTGTACTGCAAGATATCTTCACCGTTGAAAATAACCTGCCCTGAGCTGATATAAGCGGGCGGCTTGTGTAAGCGCATGAGTGAGAATGCAACGGTTGACTTGCCACAGCCTGACTCCCCAGCAAGGCCAAAGACCTCACCCGGTGCGATATCGAAACTGACGTTATTACAAGCTCGTACATCACCGGCATCGGTAATGTAATCGACGCAAAGGTTGCGGATTGAAATTAGTGGATTAGGCATAATTAACGGTCTCCGCTCCAAAGTGCATTCTGTGGTGGAAGTTCAGGTTCACGAGTATCTTTGTCTTGCTTAGCGAGTTTTTTCCAACGCTTCATGCCTTTGTGAGAACGAAGTTGCGGGTTGGCGATCTCATCAACAGCAAAGTTAAGCAGCGCTAAGCCAGTCACGAGGAGTATCAGAGCAAAACAAGGTGCGAGCATTTCCCACCACGCGCCAATCAACATCGCCGATGAGGTTTGAACGTTGTAGAGCATGATGCCCCAGCTGACAGTATTCGGATCGCCCATCCCTAAGAAAGAGATGATGGCTTCCATTGATATCGCATACATGACGGAACCGATGAAGCTCGCGCCAACAATCGAGATTAGATTCGGGAGTAGCTCAACAAAAATAATACGCAGTCTTGATTCCCCAAGGACTTCCGCTGCTTTTACAAACTCTTTTTCGCGTAGTGAAAGTGTTTGTGAGCGAATAACCCTTGCCCCCCAAGCCCAGGACATAAAACCGATCACCAGAGAAATGGTTAATGGTCCGGCTTCGCCGATAAAGGCGGCGACCACAAATAATAAAGGGTACTGAGGAATAACCAGCATGATGTTCATGGCAGCCGTTAGTACATCGTCGACCTTGCCACCAAAATAACCGGCTGAAATACCGATAACGGTTGCCAAAATGCATACGGTTAATCCAGCACCGAAACCCACCATTAAAGACACACGAGCGCCATAAACGACCTGTGACCAGACATCACGTCCCATACGTGTCGTGCCCAATGTGTGGTCGGCTTTTTTTGACATGAGCAGTGCTCGGCGATTGTCAGCCAGATTTTCAGCGACCCATCCATCCGGGTTTGCTTGTGCCATTTTGACAACAAACCCAGGGTATTCATGAGGGTTTCCGGTACGTTTATCTGGCGCATGCTTAGTGATTAATGGTGCCGCAATTGCCATGAATATGAATAAACCAACAATAATGAGTCCAATACGAGCGGTGGTATTTCGCCATACGAGAGAGAGGAATCCTTTCATAATTATTTGCCTCCTTTGCGTAGGCGGGGGTCAAGCACGACATACAACATGTCAGCGACTAAGTTAAAAAACAGCATAAAGAGCGTCATGATAAGCAGTTGGCCTTGTAGGACTTGATAATCACGAGCATGAATCGCGTTAAGCATGACACTGCCTAAACCGGGGTAGTTAAAGATGATCTCAATGATGAGCTGTCCACCAAGCGCCATGCCCAGAGACATTGAAAGTGCGGTGACACTTGGCAGCATGGCGTTTCGAGCTGCATAGTTGAAAACGACACGGTTTTCGCTTAGGCCTTTGCCTTTAGCCATCGTGATGTAGTCTTCGTTGAGCAGGTTAATCATGTTGTTACGCATGTTGACGAGGAAGCCACCAATTTGAATGATTGTGGCGCAGATAAGGGGCAGAACGGCGTGATACAGCACGTCTTTAATGAAAGCCCAGCTGGTCCAGTCAGGTGTGGTACCGGCGGTATAGGCATAACCGGTTGGGAACCACTTAAGGCCGATAGCAAAAATGAACAGTGCTAACATCGCGATAACGACCTGTGGAATCGCTTGAATAATCAGCATTCCGGGAGTGATAAAGGTGTCAAAGCGACTGCCTCGTTTCCAAGCGGCGAAGATACCCAGTATCGATCCTACAGAGAAAGACAGAACGACAGCACAACCAGCAAGAAACAGAGACCAGCCAAATGCACTGCCAAGTAAGCTGTTTACTGATAAGGGAAAAAACTGCACTGAGGTACCAAGCTCCCAGCTCAGAATGTTTTTCATGTAAGCGAGATACTGAACAAAGTAATTACCATCTACGAAGCCGAGCAACTCTTTCATTGCGGCAATTCGCTCTGGGGTAATTTGTACCGTAGTATGCGCGAACATCATGGTGACGGGGTCGCCTGGCATTGCGCGTGGAATAATAAAGTTGATAGTGGCCGCAACTAAAAGCGCCATACAATAAAAGGACAATCGTCTTAAAAAATAACCCATAACTTACACCTTGTTTACCCAGCATCTTACTTGCCGGTATTGCCGTCCATAACATTGAGACGAGCTATCCCCTGACGACAAACGCCACATATTCAATTGAACATAAAAAGGGGATGAAAGCGGTACGGAAGTACCGCTTTATTTACTGATGATTTATTTAACTGGTTTTAGGTCCAGTACGTGTAGCAAGCGCTCAGGAATACCAGCCCAGATATTTGGACGGCCTTGAGGGTTTTGCTCATTCCACCAACCTGTGTAGCGAGTGGTGTTGTACTGGAACATGTAAGCACCCGACATAACAGGGACTGTGACTTGGTCTTGCGCGATGATTTTCTGAATACCATGAGCGATCTTCATTTGTTCATCTTTATCAGCCGTTTTATAGAAGCTGCTTAGCAAGGAATCTAGGTCTGAGTTTTGATAGAAATGCATCGCAAAGCGTGGCATACCATCACCGTGTTGTAGCGTTGAGTTGTACGCGCTGTTCCAATATGTGTAAGGGTCGGCACCATGGAAATAGTTGGTGTATGCGACGTCGTATGAACCCTCAAGCATCGATTGGTTGTAGACGGAGAAGTCAGGGGTACGAGCTTTGGCTTTGATACCAACCTCCGCAAGTTGCTCAACAGCAAGTTGTACCGTGTTATTGAAGTCAGTCCAACCATTTGGCGATTGAATCAACAACTCAAAAGACTTCCCTTTTGGCGTATCAACAAAGCCATCATTATTGACATCTTTAAAGCCCGCTTTTGAAAGCAGTGCTTTTGCACCCTCAACGTCATAAGAGTTATAACCCTTAAATTTATTATGTGTCGCTTCATCAGACCAAGCGGTAAAGGCATAGCCCAAGCCCGATGCGAAGTCGTTCACCGTACCACCACCGTAAAACGCAATATCAATGATAGTTTGGCGATCAAGCGCCATTGAGAATGCACGACGGAAATCAACGTTGTTGAGTGCTTCATTCTTAACTTCATCTGGGTTCTTAAAGTTAAGCATGAACGCTTGTGTACCTGATGGCGGGTACCAGTAGTGATGATTAGGGCTTGCCGCAGCGTAGGTGCGGTCAATATCTGGAATAAATGAAGACGTCCAGTCCATCTCAGAGTTGACGACTTTACCTAAGAACTGGTCATTATTCGCAATCTGAGGGACGCGTAAACAATCCACTTCTAGGTTGTCTGCATCCCAGTAGTTCTCGTTGCGACATTGAACGTAAAGCTGGCCTGTAAAGGTATCGATCTCAGTAAATGGACCAGAACCGACAGGGTTTTCATTAGTAAACGTAGCTGGGTCTTTAATATCTTTCCAAACATGCTCAGGGACGACGGGTACTTTTACGATTTCGTAAGGGACGTTTGAGTTTGCTTCGGTGAGGTAGAACTTCACTTGGTGGTCATTCAGTTTTTCAACTTTTTCTACCCAAGAGTTAATGCCGCTCTGATCAAGCTCTGGTTTTGACTTAACAAGATTGAATGAGAAAAGAACATCGTCAGCGTCAAAACTTTCACCATCAGACCACTTCACGCCTTTACGAATGTCGAAGGTGACTGTCATTAGGTCATCTGACATTTCAAAGCCTTCTGCAAGACGGAATACCGGTTTATTGCCGTGCATTTCATTGAAGACAACTAAAGGCTCATAAATAAAGTCGGTGGTAGTATGTAGGTTTGTTGCACCCAAATATGGGTTGAAGTTACGAACAAAGGTATTGAACTCTTTCGGGTGAACCGTCAGTTCATTACGTTCTGCAGCCGCTGCTACAGAGCTGAATCCGGTTACCGCTGTGGCAATCATTGCTGTCGCGAGTGCTGTTTTTTTAATATGCGCAAGCATAGCTATTCCTTACTATTTGCTTTTGTTTCACTGGGTAAACATTGGAGATTTACCCTCACGTTTTGCTAAAGCCTACCTCTTGTGTTTGTGTCCTGAAGAGTGGCCTGTAAGCCTTAGGCACTACTAGAAAACACCTTAAAGAAAGATTTATCAATTACGCTCTCCGTCAAAAACGTCAATTTGGCGTCTAGTGTTGTCAAAAACGTTAAAATCACAGTGTTTTGCTGGTTTTTTGAGCGTTGCGTTAGGGTGATATCAATCACATTTAATAATTTTATGCTCTTGTTTGTTAGTGTTCACTACGGCTGCATTCTTTTTTATTCAGTGCTTTGTGGTGTTAATTGAAAATGGTGATGGTTGTCACGTTGAGAATTGACACGTTAATTTAACTTGATAATTAGTAATGGCAATTTGTTGTGATTGTGGTCGCAAACTGGTTATTTACTCTTGGTTTCGAGGCTACAATTTGCAATTTTCATACTCTTATTACCTTGTCATGATACCAGTAATACCACTTGTTTCGTATCGTACAAAAAGAGGCGTCAGGAAGTAGGATGACATGTATGGGGTTACAAAGCGCTGTGGGGCCGTCTAATTTCGAGCAAAGTGTTGGTCATCTTAATAGAATGGTTAAGCATTGCTTTACCGTGGTGAGAGGATGTAATGGTCACAAGGAAATGAGCTATTAATAGGTAGGGAGTTTGGAATAAAGGAGAGCATTCGAAGTCTTTCCGGCTTCGGTAGTTTACAACAAAGTCTCTGTCCAAAGGTGTGCCAGCGTATGATCTTCTTCAGGACAGGATAGATTCTGGCATGTTATTGCTCCCACAAATAAAAATAACCGTCATCCCCTTGAAAAAGGGGATCTTCATCAGCGTGTTTGAGAGCCTAATATTGAAGACGAATTTTTAACAGCCGGTTTGTACTAGCAAGTGTTTTTAACATTAAGTATGTCAAAGGCTTACTTTACTGTTAATGCGACCCCATCAAAATGAATGCCTACCCAACCGTGTTGAATGAAATTACGGATGTTGGCATGATCGCTACCATTAGGGTGTTTTAAGACGTCGTCACGATAGAATTGACCAAAACAAGCGAGCGTTGATGATTCATCTAACCCTTGAGCTTGAGCAAAAGCAAAAATCTTACAAGACCCATTATTTTGTCCTGCTTGATTTTCGGTTTCTCCGTTTACGAAGCGGACTGGGCTAAACTTAAAATGCTCGTCAATAACTTGCATCGTTTGCTCAAACATGACTTCATCAGGCTTTGTAGCCAGCAACTCTAGAAATTTATCCATACTATGTTCTCCCTTGTGATTCATCAGAGCTCGTACTATACCATCAGGCCAATTGAAAGTGAGTAACATGCAGAAAAAGTACTTGTTGATAGACAGTTATGTTCCTATAACTTTATTTCGGCAGCCTGTTATTTACAAAGTGGAATGGTTCAAAAACGTGTCAACTCTGTCTCCGCTAGCGCAGAATGAAGTTTGGGCTGTAACTGCTTCTACAAATAAAGACTAACCGCCACCCTTTGGAACAAGGGGGAGCTTCGTCAGCACGTTCCGAACAGCTTCCTAGTACTTGGTTTTATTTTAAGTGAGCCACACGTTTTGGGAGATCCTCGTTTTCACAAGGGCGACGGCCTAATTGGGATGGGTTAGAACGTGACGAACTAAGAGGTCGCTGCCCAAAGGTGCGTTAGCTTGGGCTTGGTTTTCGTTAGCGCGGAATAGACTCTGGTATGCTACTGCTCCCACCAATCAAAATAACCGTCATCCCCTTGAAAAAGGGGATCTTCACCAGCGCGTTGTTAACTGGTTTCCTCGCACTTGGTTGTTATTTTAAGTGAGTTACACGCTTTGGAAGATCCTCGTTTTCACGAGGACGACGGCCTAATAGGGATGAGTTAGACAGTGACGGACTAAGAGGTCGCTGTGTAGAGGTGCGTTAGCTTGGGCTTGGTTTTCGTCAGCGCAGAATAGACTCTGGCATGCTACTGCTCCCACTAATCAAAACAACCGTCATCCCCTTGAAAAAGGGGATCTTCACCAGCGCGTTGTGAACTGGTTCTTAGCTCTTGGCTTGTATTTCAAGTGAGTTGCTCGCTTTGAGTCATCTTTGTTTTCACAAGGATGATGACTTAACTTCGGTGGGTCATAGAATGTTAAGGTAAGAGTCGTCAGTCATTTATATTTCGCTTGAATGTCGATACTTCTTGAATGGTATTGTGCTAGAGCAAAGAGAAAACTCAATGCGTCTAATGATGAGATAAATCATTTGAGGTAGAAGAGGGTGAGCTTAGATTTTTTGCTATAGAAGAGCAGAAAAGCAAAAGGCCTGAGAAGCAATAATGCTCTCAGGCCTTTCTGTATTTGGTGGCCCCTCGCAGACTTGAACTGTTATTTGGGGTAGTGATAACTCATATTTATTAACCCCAACTCGTTACTATTTTAGAGTTTTCATATATAGCAATGCCTGTGGAGGTTGATTTCGATCTGTTTAAGTATGCTACCTCTTATTTTTAATTACAATAATGAGGTTGTACTTAAAGTTAACCAGCTTAATTGGGATGTAGTTGATTGATGCAGGCCAGTTTTTTGTAAATTGGGGTACTTTGTACTGATCTAATCCTTAAACAATTTTTTATTGAGCTGGAATCAAATCATACACAGAGCACTCTAGCTTTTCTGCTAGAACAAAGACCTTCTCTAATGTGATGTTTTTTTCACCACGCTCTAAGACTCCCACATAGTTCAAACTAAAACCGCAAAGCTCTGATAGCTCTTTCTGCAACAAGCCTTTCTTTTTTCTTTGAGAAGCCAGTCTTTCTCCGAATTCAATCGCAATCTTATTCTTCATCTTAATCTTGTGAAATATCACAAAACACACTATAGTGTGTTTTGTGGTTTGCTAATCACTCAGCCTAGTTCAGTTTGCCGCTGTCTAATTTTGGCTGAATACCTCCCCACTGATGAGTAATCGTCAGTGGGTTTTCTATTTTTTTAAAACACTAATGAAAGCATAATGAAACAAGTTGATTTTATAAAACTACTATCTAGTAAACTTCCTGAAACGTTCAAAACTGAGCAGCTTTTACTTGTCTTGCTTGAGTCCTCAAACGATAACTTAGCCCTGCATGAAGTTCGTAAGTGTATGCATAATCACTTATACCGCCTGGAGCAACAAAACCTTGTTGAACGTCTTTGCCCGAAGCGTACTCAAAATGCATCATTTAAACGTCTATTTAGCTTTGACTCAGTAAATCTAAACTTGCTTGACTCAAACTCTGAGCAGACAGCCCCCTTAGAGAGCGTTAGTCACTTTCACCTGTTTAAGCAACATGTGCAAAAGCTAAAAGAAGACACTTGCGCACTAAGCAAAAAACGAGATGTATTCAGCCAACTTACTGAAAACTACAAAATGTACGAGCCACTCATCACACGCAAGTTATCCGAATTGGATTCTGCGCTTCTAGATAAGAAGATTGAGTTAGAAGCCATCCATGAACTAATGAGCGCTATTAACTGTACAAGTACTTCTGAAACCCTAAAAACGTCTCCCGTATAACAGCGGGAGAACCAAACAAATCCACTGCGTCTTTCGGTGTTTTGTACTTCAACGTTAATAAACTTGGCATCTTCTTGGGAAGAAGTTCACCTTCTCCATCTTCAACATACTTACCTAAAATGAAGTGGATAAAATCTTGCTGATTATTATCTGTGAATGCGGTATCAATTGCTGTTCTAGCATCAGCTACACGAGTAGCGCGAGACTTGGTTTCAGCCGCATACGCGACATAAGCAAGCACATCGTAAACATCACTATTTTCCGCATCGATTAACTCTTTCATCGCACCAAGCTTCTCAGCATCATACCCATGCTCAGCTAAGTTCAATAGTAACTGCTCTCGCGTAGTCGCATCTGACCAAATCTCACGTAGTTTATCTTCGTTTTCAAAAAATTTAGGCAGGTCATCAAACATTAACTGCATGAACTCATGAGCTGTTATAGGTTTATCTCCATGCCAGTACATTACTGAGCTAATGTGCTTAATAGAGCGCTCTTTACCATCACTAAGCTTAATCTTAACTTTCTTTTTCTTCTCGCAAATACATGGTAACGCACCGCACTCTTTACATGGCTTAGGCACTGTTGGATCACAAGCACAAGGCTGCTGTCCACATTTATCACATGGCTTGCCTCCACCACGAGGTTTTGGTTCTTCAGGTTCTAACGGTTCGCCATCCCATTCTGGATCAGCAAAGTTATGATAGGCTTTTACAAAATCATAGATAGTGAAATAGTCTTTCCCGTCAAAAACACGAGTTCCTCGCCCAACGATCTGCTTAAACTCAATCATGTTTTTACATTCACGCATCAAAACAATATTACGGACATTTCGAGCATCAACCCCAGTCGATAGCTTGCGAGAAGTCGTTAAAATCGTGGGAATTGTCTTTTCATTATCTTGAAAGACCTTAAGATCGATTTCTCCTGCTTTACCGTCATCTGCGGTAACTCGAACACAGTAAGAAGGATTTCTTGTCCAGTTTTTAGATACGGCATATTCATTGATGAAATCACGCACCATGCCAGCGTGCTCTTGGGTGGCGCAGAACACGATGGTTTTCTCTTTAGGATTAAATTTATCCATCCAATAATGTACTCGTTTTTTCTCACGAGCAGGGATGGTGATGATGCGGTTGAAATCACCTTCCTTATAAACATGCCCCTCTTTAGGCTCTCCATCAACGATGACACCATCACCTTTTGTATAGACGTACTCATCCATCGTGCCGACGATAGGTAACACTTTAAAAGGTGTTAAGAAGCCATCATTAATGCCTTCTTTCAAGGTATAACTATAAACAGGCTCACCGAAGTATTTGTATGTGTCGGTGTTGTCTTTACGCTTTGGTGTTGCCGTTAAGCCTAGCTGAACCGCAGAATCAAAATATTCGAGAATCCCACGCCATGAACTTTCATCCTTAGCCCCACCTCGGTGACATTCGTCAATGATAATGAAGTCAAAGAAGTTGGAAGGATAATCTCCAAAGTAAGGAGCAGCTTCACCATTTTCATCTTTACCAGACATGAATGTCTGAAAAATAGTAAAGAAAATAGAACCATTTTTAGGGACTTTTCCTGCTTTTTTTATTTCTTTTGGTTCAATTCGAACGACTGCATCTTCTGGGAAAGGAGTGAAGTCATTAAATGCTTGGTTGGCAAGTATATTACGATCAGCAAGGAACAGAATCTTCGGGCGACGAGTTGCTTTCGATATGTCAGTCTGAGCTATTATTGACCATCGAGAATAGAATAACTTCCATGCTATCTGGAAAGCTATCGATGTTTTACCTGTTCCTGTTGCTAGCGTCAGTAGGACTTTGCTCTTGCCCTTAGCAATCGCTTCTAAAGTATTCTCAATTGCGTTTTCTTGATAGTAACGAGCCTTCCAGCTTCCCCCTTTCGTATCAAGAGGAATATCCGCAAAGCGTTGTCGCCATTCAGCTGCACAGCCAGAATCAGTAAAGGTTAATGCCCAGAGTTCCTCTGGTGTAAGGTATCTATCAACTAGCTCTTGCTGACCTGTGACCATATCTATCTGGTAGATATCATGACCATTGGTGGCGTAAGCAATCCTACATTGAAGACGAGTCGCATAGTCGATAGCTTGTCGCACACCTTCGGAGTAAGACAAAGACTCTTTCTTTGCCTCAACGACACCGAGTTTTTTACCTTTGTATTCTAAAACGTAGTCTGACGAGACTTTAGTGCCACGCTTACCACCGTTCATGATGCGACCAGGGCAGATGACCTCACGGCGAATATAACTGTGCTCGGTGCTACCCCAGCCGCATTTAACTAACATAGGATCAATAAAGTCCGCACGGGTATCGGCTTCGGTTCTTTGTGAGGTCATGGTTATCCTTTTCCTGATCTAAATGCTATAGCTTGCCACTAAAAGCTTGCTGTAATACTGATTGCTTAAGTTCATCTAATGCTCTGATTTTATTTGTATACACTAGCTTTAATCGAGAAGTCTCATTTTTTAGAGAGGCAACTTGAACAATTAGTTTTCTTTGCTCTTCAATACTAGGCAGAACAAGAGGTAATTCTTTAATAATTCCCATATTTAACCCAGCCATAATAGCTCCTTTAGCTCGGCTTAAAAGATATTTTCTAGCTATTGGATGGTGCAGGAAATAAATATGTAAGTACTCTGGCAAGCACTTATTTTGATCTAATGTAATACAGCAAATATGTTTAGTATTGATTGCTTTGGGTATGTCATCAGGAACGATTACGCACCGACCACATGTACCCATTATAGTAATTAACACATCTTTTGGCTTAACCTCAAATCGTGATAGTTCTTCAAATTTCTCAGGTGTTATGAATCGCTTAGCCCCCCACTTAAACTCGTTATCAACAGCATTATCAATTCCTAAAACAGCAATTCCGCTATCAACAATCTCTTTCTTTAACAACTGACTACCAAAGGGACCAGTCCTCATTGACCCTTTCTCATTTTTTGCGGCATCAAGCACGGTGCAGTTCGGTTTAGTGTGCTCGGAGAAAATAGAGTTCAGGCATAAAGATTCAAATAGCTCACGAGCATTTTCTAGGTTTTGTTCTGCGTTCTGCTTCGCTTTTTTGATATCAGAAAAAATGGTATCTAACTTGGAAACTATTTGTTTTTGAACTTCTAGAGTAGGTACGTTAATACGAATAGATTCAATTTGCTTTTTATTAATTGAATTGAAAACTGCGCCATCACTCCCAACGAGGTTCTTTTGGATCGACAGTAGGAACAAGTATAGAAATGATCGATCGATATGCTTGGCTCGAATTGCAGCTAACCCTCGACCTATACAAATTTCTTCTGTCGCTATATTTATAGGGCCGACAGGTGCTCGAACAGACATTAAAATATCACCGTCAAGCGCGATTTTAGTTACCTTTGATGTCCATTTAACAGGTGGTTTTAGGTACTTATCACCATACTCTTTTTTACCTTGATAAAAGGGCAAACCTATACAATCAGTATTGTAATACTTCCCTTCAGGACTTTGCCCTGCAACAACCTCACAAACATCAATTAATTTTTTAACTTGCCACATTACAGCAACCCTCGGACATTCATAAGAATTGCTTCACTCTCTTTATCGAGAGTCATTATTTCCTCTATGATTTCAGATGGCTTACGAAGTGGGACTTCTTCTTCGACATTAGGATTTTTTACGCTTAAGTCTAAACTAGTATCAAGGCTTGCTACATCAAGAGACCAAGATTTATCTGAATCTGAAAACGTCTTTTGAAGTGTAACGAATTCTTTTAAGTCATTATCGTTCAGTGGATTAGTCTTTCCCATTTTACGACCTGGATCTAACTCGTAAAACCATGTCTTTTGAGTTGCCGACCCTTTTTCAAAGAACAAGACGACAGTTTTTACCCCTGCTCCAATAAATGTCCCAGCTGGGCAATCCAATACCGTATGCAAGTTACAGTTTTCCAAAAGCTCTTTACGTAAAGCGATGGCAGCATTATCAGTATTCGATAAGAAGGTATTTTTGATAACGACAGCACCACGACCGCCTGCTCTTAGTTTTTTGATGAAATGCTGTAAGAACAAGAAAGCTGTTTCACCCGTTTTAATCGGGAAGTTTTGCTGAACCTCAGCACGCTCTTTACCACCAAAAGGTGGGTTGGCTAGGATAATATCGTGGCGCTCACAGTCTTGGATATCAGCGATATTTTCAGCTAGCGTGTTGGTGTGAATAACATTGGGAGCTTCAATACCATGAAGAATCATGTTCATGATTGCGATAACGTAAGCTAGCGATTTTTTCTCTTTGGCATAGAAAGTATCACTTTGCAGAGTATCAAGGTCTTGAGTCGATAAGCCCTCTTTCTTACTCAGATAATCAAATGCTTCACACAAGAAGCCTGCCGAGCCTGCTGCGCCATCGTAAATAGTTTCACCAATTTTAGGCTGAACAACATCGATCATGGCACGGATCAATGGGCGAGGTGTATAGTATTCACCACCGTTGCGACCCGCGTTACCCATGTTCTTGATCTTGGTCTCGTAGAGGTGCGATAGCTCGTGCTTTTCTTCTTGAGAACGGAAGCGAAGCTCATCAACTTTCTCTAGACAGTCACGTAGTGCGTAACCACTTTGGATTTTGTTTTTGATCTCACCAAAGATCTCGCCAATCTTGTATTCGATAGTGTCTGGGCTTTCAGCACGTTGTTTGAAGCCTTTTAGATAACGGAAAAGCTTGTTATCGACAAACTCCATTAAATCGTCACCGATCAAGGCGTTGTCATAATCAAACTCACCATCAATCTTAGGTGCTGCCCACGAAGACCAGCGATACTCCTCATCAATGATGTACTGGTACTCTTCAAACATCAGCTCGGCATTGATCTTCTTGTCTTGCTCTAAGTCATCAAGGTACTTAAGGAATAGCATCCAAGATGTTTGCTCTGTGTAATCAAGCTCTGAAGAGCAACCTGCATCTTTGTGAAGGATGTCATCGATGTTTTTAAAAGTAGTTTCAAACATGTATTTTCTTCTTATTCATTAAGCTACACAGTGCCGTATAGCTTTTAGACCTATGCTGTCGCATAGGAATATCGATTCGTTTACTCAAATAAAGAGCGCTCTTGAGGAGATTCAACACCATCCAGCGCTTTATTGAGAGTTGGTCGGCTAACACCAAAGTGCTCAGCAACTTCAGTTTTTGTCACCGACTTATCAAGTAGCATCGCTTGTGCTTTCTTGATGTCAGAAGCCGTCAGTTTAGCTTTACGCCCACCTTTACGACCTCTAGCTCTCGCTGCTTTCAACCCAGCTTTGGTACGCTCAGAGATAAGCCTACGCTCAAATTGAGCGATAGCTCCTATCATATGAAATGCTAATTCACCTACAGCGGTCGTAGTATCAATGCTTTCATTCAAACTAATGAATTTGATACCTTGTTCTTTAAAGCCATCAAGCAGTTCTATCAAATCTTTTAGGCTTCGTCCTAGTCTATCCAAGCGCTGGACAACGACAATGTCGCCTTCTCGAAGTGCATCAATCATACGTTCTAATTCAGGACGTTGCTTTGATTTACCGCTACATTTCTCAATGTAGATTCGTTCGCAGCCTGCCGACTCTAAAGAATCGATTTGTGAATCTTCGTTTTGATCATCTGTGCTAACTCGTGCATATCCAATTTTCATCGAAGTACCGTAGGAAAAGGTAGGTTAAGTTTACATAGATAACTTTACGAGTTTCTTTACGGAGAATCAAACAAAATCAGAACGTAAACTGTAGATTCTGTATGGTAAAGGAAATGACCGTTTGATTTACACTAAGCAGAAATGTTCTATCTCGGGGATCTAGGATGCTGGACTTAAAGGCCTTCTAGAGTTTAAATTTCTTTATAAGCAGTGACAGGTAAAGCTGATGAATATCACATATGTAGATGAGAAGGTTAGAGAAGAGCTACTAAAGCTCTTCAATGACGACGAACAAATGGCTGAAGAATGGCTGACAACACCAAAGCGTGTACTCAATGGTTTGAGTCCGTTTGAAACCTTGGCTACTGAACAAGGTAATACCAAAGTTCTCGAAGTAATCCAGCGAATCAAGTGCGGGGATTTTTCTTAGCGAGGTGGCTTTGATATGTAGCTAGCCTACAGACTCCCTGTAGCACCTAAAATGATCTTCATCTATCCAAGGTACGTTACATAAGCAGCTAAAGACGCCAAACTGAATATAGAAAACCCTAATGCAAAAAAAAGCCACCTTAAACTTTTTGTAAACGCTGACATTTTATCCATACAGATAGAGGTACAAATCCAGTAATTTTCCAAAAGGTCATTGTCTAAATCGAATTGGCCGCTCATTAGTGTGTCATAGGTGGATTTTAGTTCATTAATACTCTGATGGGTGTCTGACATAGAAGCGAACGACACCAATGAAGTTTGAGCTGTAGAGGCTAATCTGGGAGTAAATACAGACTTTATGTGGAAGAACCACTTAGTCCAAATAACCAGGGGGATACCTATGAATGAGCCGATCAACATGCTTGGTATGAGTATCTCTTCGTCTGATAAGATTGAATAGAATAAAGATGCATATATACCCATAAATGTAACGCCAGCTGCTAAAACAAAAGATGCTTTTTGATCCGCAGCAACAATGTATGCATCAGTTCTAGCTAGGGCGTTATAAAGTATGGTCTGTTCGTTTGTCATCAGAAGAAACTCTCTTTGATTATTTAATCATTACACCGATGCAATCACTAAATATAAGTGCTCCATCTTTATCAATAACTTTACACTGCATGGTATGTAGGCCTCGGTAAGAGGTAAACTCTGGCTCAGACACTGTTATTGAAGGCGGTATAGTGCGTGAATAAGGTGCTTGACGAGGAATATTGATGTACAAAGCTTTTTTTGCTGAAGCTACTCCCTCTTCAGCTTCAGGAACATCTTGACCATAATTTGTTTTAATCAAGTTTACAGTTAGTGGAAACTTTAAGCGGGCGCTTGTTAATGCAGAGACATTAAAGAGTAAATTCAAACCTTTATCTAAGAATTTTGATGCAGAAATATACTCTTTTTTTCCATTGTCTTCCTCAATAAAACACTTAAAATCAATAGCATGGTTTGTTCTGACATTAGCACTTACCTTGCTACGTACGCTATTTGGTAGAGCACTTATTTCGATGAAACGGTCAAAGGAAAGTTCTTTCATTCGATAATTTAAAGGAGAATTATCTGTATATGTAATGTTAGGCGTCAGGTATTTCTGCGGTTGCTTAATACCGTCTACCTCAATCTTTTTGTAGTGTGAAAAGTAATCTGGCCAATTTACGAAATCGAGTAAACCTTGCCCGAGCATTGTACTGTTTTTACTTGCTCGACTTTGAAGTTTTGATGACATATCCACTGAGAGTCCTGTAGCAGAAACTTCACCAACAGTGGTGTAGCCAAAGTTGCCCCATATAACCTCATCATCATTACCAAAATCTATTCCTACTCGAAATCCGAAATCCTTAGGGTCAAGTCCGTTTTTTTCCATCCAAGGAGTTATGCCTTGTTCTAAAAGGATTTTTAAAGTTGTAGCGCAATTAATAGCATCCGCAATAGAGTTTTCTTGGGCTTTATCTGCACTTCCAAAGAATGACATTACAGCATCACCCATTATTCGATGTACATAACCATCAAAAGCTCTCACTACCTCAATACAAGTTTGAATTACCGCATTTTTAAAAGAAAAGACGGTATCTAGGTCATAAAGTAGAGATAGTCTCGTTGAGCCTTTAATATCAACAAACATAGTACAAGAATAACGATTAATTCGCTCACTAGTTGACTCTAAGCCAACAAAGTCTGGATGTGTACCTATAGGGGTGGTATTAATCCCTTCCTTTTGGAAATACTGGCGTATTTGGGTTTGCAATATAAATTCTTCTTGAGGTCCAGTAGGTAACATGCCTTCCATCCCAATGTTATCATCAAAAACCTGACGAGCCTCAATGATAGATTGTTGGCTCTTTTGAATGCCATACTTTGATGATTGCTTGGTGTAGACGTTATCAAATATCTCTTCTAAATTCATAACTGACAAACCCATTAGCTCAATATGATTGTTCCAATCATACTTCTGACTAAGTTATTGTTCAATATTGATATTTTCAGTTAATAACTGATAGATATGTCAATTATTTGCAGCGCCCTCATGATGCGTTCTGCTCACGCAACTATTTAATGATGCGAGCAAATAACCAAAAAGAGATTAGTAAGTAAAATGCGATCGGTAACTTACGCACTAACTTTGTTTTATGAGCGTAGTAATCAAGTTAAAATTTGACAGTTACAGGGGCATGGTTCAATGATACTCAGGTATTCAGAATGAGAGCGGGCAGTGAATGAGTAAATTGTGGTTTAGTGAAATGGACTTTCAGTTTCAAACCCATCCACTAGGGTTAGAAAGGAACGTTCGTGGGGCGTGGGAGCTTGGGATGAAACGGTTTCATTGCCTGAGTAGTGAACTGACTCCCACAGCCACAGAGAGCATTGATGAAATCAATGCTCATATCGGTGTGGATGTGTTCAATATTAACCTCGCTGATTTCAAAGAAAGTTATCGTACCTCTGTTGAACTTTCTCTTGTGCTTCGAGAAGACAATGCAGCTAGGTGGGTTTGGTTTACTGGGACTAATGCACTTAAAGACTCTGATTATGCAGGTTGGCTACGCTCTTTGCTAACTACGCGGGATATCGAGAACCTCCGTGTAGTATTCGTTCTCAAAACTAGATCAGATTACTTGGAGATTTTTCAAAATAGCCAAGCCCCTCTTTATAAGTCAACCTTACCGCTAGATTCTTTAATAAAGTGATTGAGACAATTAATTCAATCACTTTTGGGGAAGGTTTAGTTACGCCACTTATCAACACAGCAATTAAATGCAGCTCCACAGACTTGAGTAACCTACATAAGTCGCTGTTAGTAGCCTTTTGTTAGCCTTTAGTGCTACTTGGATCGTTACCATAGCTATGCTTAGCGCGTATCTTCCCATTATCACCGCGATGGATAGAAACTTCTGATTGAGCCTTCTTAGCTAAATCTCTTGTTTTTTCAAACGCTTCTTGTTGAGTTTTTGCAGTCACGCTAGCGCGACTAGCATCTTGTTTTTTTCCTCTCCAAACACCGTCTGAACCTTGGAAAACATTATAATCATCAGCCATATAAATCACCTTATGTAACAATTGAGTTGGATCACCGTTGTGTGTGCAACCACACAATATGTACATGGGTATTTATCCAGTAAAATTCAAGTCTTAACTGGTGTTTTTTTGTACTCCTTAAAGCTAGCAGGTAGGGCTAAGTCAAAAGCAATTTGTTCTCTAGGTAATCAAAGAATGTCTTACTTATTCTTTTATCGAGAGTACCGTGAAAATCATCGCTCAAATCAACAATATCACGATTGACGTGATCTATTGTTATGATGTCTTCAGAGCGTTGTACTAGCCAATTTATTGTAGCTATAAGGTTATCAATTGATTCTTGGTTACTTTTTGGCATTAGCGTGGTTTTGTTTTCAAGAGCTAACGGGTTAATGTTTTCGTTTTGAAGTAGGGCATCAGATAACACCATGATTTCTTGATTTTTTTGTTCAATTTCAATTTTTAGTTTGTCGATTTCCTCCAACTTTTCAAGAGAGCGAACCATTGAGCTAACTTCTTGCTTCTTTGTGTCTGAATAGAAGCTGTAAAATATTGCTCCTAATTCGTCCCAGTAGGGGCTTTTCCCTAACGTTCTATATGAAATTTCTTTTTCTGCTATAGGTAAGTTACTGTTGTAGATTTCGGCACATACCCTTCTAAATGCAGTGACATTTTTGAAGTGTGTATTTTCACATATAGCGCGTACCTTGGGGCAGACAATATCTTTAATACGTTTGGTACGATAGGAGACCTTAGCTTGCTGTGATTTAGAAAATCTATTTTGTCCTTTTTTTGCTCCACGAGTCTCAATGTGTGTTTTTGTCATAAGTGGCTCCTATTTAAGGTCTAAAACCAGTGATGAGTCATTTGTTAACGCATTTAACTTATCACCTAGCTCTTGAAGAGAAATGCCACTCAGCGTGCATACAGTAGCTATAATGCCTTTGAAGTCATTTAGCAGATCATACCCTTCAGGTTCTTGCAATAACTTCTTATAATCCTTGGTAGACACTAACAGTTGTTTTCTTAGTTTAGATACTTTTGCTTTCAGTGCTGGAGTCATGTATGCAGCACTTTTTTCCGCATCATTAATTTTCAGCAATGTGATAGTCAGCTCATTACTTGCTTTGAGTTGAGTTAGGTGTTGACTAATAATTTCAGGTTGTTCGACCAGCCACCGATCTTTCTTTGAAAGGTCACTGGTCATTTTTGACAAAAAGGAGTGCGTTGCGCTCCATGCGGCTATTTCGTCAGAGTAGAATTTTTTGTCTTCTATTTCATCTTTCATGTTTTCTGATTTTTCTTTGCGCTTTTTAGCATCATCAATCGATAATTGAACTTCATCGAGAGCGTCGGTGTACTTTCTTAGTCTCATGCCAATAGCTGATAAGTGATCGACGGTTTTGATTGAGTAAGGACACTCTCCGCAATGCCTTTTCCCATGGCCAAATCTTTGAACGATATCATCGGGGCATTGGTTACCAAAAGGGCAAATATGTGTAGTATCAAGGTATAACAGGTCGGTCAATTCACTCTTGAGTGATTTGGACTTATTAAGTTCAATTAGCTTCTTTATTCCATCTTTAAACTGGTTTGTCGAATCATATCCACCAAATGATACAGCACCAAAGTCTAGAAGAACCTTGCCTAAGTCATTACCTCTAAGTGCTTTTCTGAGAGCTGAGTTTTCACTTTGTGTATCTATAATTGCTGCCTCTATCTCACTCATGAACTGCTCGCTGCTTGCAAGCTCATGATTTGCTATCACTCGATCTTTGATTTGTGCGTAATAGTAAACGTGAGCATCATCAATGTGGCCTGTGCATTGTTTTATAACATGAGGAGGAAGTATCGTGATTTTGTCGGAAACAACCTGAGAGCGACATGAATGTACAGTTGACTTGATTTTGATACTTGAGTCATTAACAAACTCAAGCATGTTCAAGTCGTTGTGGTTAGAGGCTACAGCTAGATGTTTAGTTTCATCCTGTTGAAGCATCTCAAAAGAAACAGCTTTTAGTAAGGTGCGGAAGTACTTCGATAATGAATCCCCTGTTGCCACACTAAAAGATTCATATATCTTATAATCTGAAGCAGCGATAGCGAAGAGGGGATTAACCTTACCAAAACCGCTGTTTTTGACATTGTTGTACCAAATAGGTCTGTTAGGGCCTCTAAGGAATGTATTTTTGAACTTCAACTGATTATTAAGGGTTTGGAGTACTACATCTGATACTGTTGCATCCCAAGATCCATGAGATTTGTCTGTATTAACATGAACTTTGTTAACCCCATAGCCTCTTGGGTAAAGGGGATTCTGCGTGAGGCTTATACTGTTGTATGTGCCAGCGTCTAGCCAACGAGTATGAATACCTCGAAACCCACTCTCCATAATTACAGCTATTAGGTTTGAATTGTGTGGATAAAGAACGTTGTCCCTCAGCGCGCCGCGTTCTTTGATTGTTTCTGAGACTCGTATAGGAGAAAGGAGCGTCGATGGGATTACCTTAATAGCCTTTAAGACGCCATTGACAATATATAGCGGTACAAACCCCCATGCCTCTGTATCTATAAGGCATTTGTTGTTTGTCTCTAAGACTAGTTTTCTTCTCAGTTCTTTATCAGCGTGGAAGTTAACGTAGTCTATAAACTCACATATGGCATAGTTGTATGCGAGAATTATAGGATACCCCCCTTCGGGAACTAAGATCTTTGTTGTTCCAGTAGATCTCCGAACTTTTGGGATGTCAATTTTATCTACAAAAGGCGATTTAAAACCTTTAATATCTGACTCAAGCCACTCCAGAAACTCTTTCTGCCTTCTCATATAGCCGTCAATGGTAGTACTTTTAAGCCCTCGTTTTTTTAGATGCGCTTTCGAAACTTGAAGGT
This sequence comes from Vibrio sp. 10N.286.49.B1, assembly GCF_002873335.1. GTDB lineage: Bacteria > Pseudomonadota > Gammaproteobacteria > Enterobacterales > Vibrionaceae > Vibrio. The sequence continues at coordinate 97,030 of NZ_MCUW01000015.1, forward strand.
GCTCCCGATTGTATTCGAGTATTTTTGGAAAAGAGATACCTTCAACTAAAAGTGGTTGAAGAATTACTCGCCTAAGAGTTGCATGGTATTTATGAGCTGAGTGATAGCCTTGCTCTATGCATTCATCAACATATTCTTTGAACCGCCTCTCCCACACAAGGTGGTTAGGGTTATCTTTGGCTTCTTTTTTTGTTAACCAGTCAGTTGGAGAGTTAGCTGTGGGCGCATGTCTGACGACTACCAATTTGTCAGAACTAAAGCCCAATTTATCTTCATGAACGTCTATGATTGCAGAAAGCCAACCAGTAGTTTTTACAAAACCAAGGTCTTCATTGCCCTTTAGTTTTGAATATTCCTCTAGGTGAGATTCGTTTAAATCATTGAGTGACCATACATCTTGAGCACGCACAACTCGATGGGCATACCAGTTAATGTTGTTAATGGAGGATGGTGAGATATGATCATTGACCTTAAGGTCGAATGGTTTTTGTAGTAAAGGGCTACGGGCAAGCTTTAAAAACTGAGGGTAATAATCTTCACCGATGTATTGTTTACAGTTTTTTGACTCTTCTTTACCTTCGATTTTACTCGATATTTTTACCACCTCGTAAGGGAGTCGTGAGTATGAGGTGGGTAGTAGTACAGCTTTAATGCACCAAAGATTGTGCATGAAAAGGTGAAGATGTGCACGAAGCTTGTCTAGTTTTGCTTTTTGCTTTGGTAGTAGCTTTGTTTCTTCAGTAAAGAAATTCGAAATTTTCTTCCTATACTCAGGTGAAGTTCGATTAGATACAAGATGATATAGCGAGTTGAGCCATTTCTTCGAAAGGTCTGGATTGCTTTCAATATCATTGAAATATTGTATGAAACAATATTTCAGTTTATTCCGTGCATTCTCATTCACAGCTTCATTAATGGAAACGGATTTTTTACCCTCAAAATCTAGGATTATGGTTTTTGTTAAATTAGCGGCTTCAATTATCAGCTCTTTCACTTCCTTATCATCACAAAGAAAATGCAGATCTTTAGTTAGGTTTAGCATGGTTTACTTTCCCTTTAGCCTCTAATTTATCGAACTCGCGCTTTATTTCTTCGAGTTTTTTTGTCTTAACATCCAAGACAATATCTTTTAATGTCAAACCAGAGTATTTAATTGCATTGTTTACCAATGTAAGCAGTATCTCTGCTATCGAGCTATCTTTGCGAGCATACTTTTCAGTGGCGCTAAGAGTGGCATGACCCATAAGTATTTTGACACAGCCGATAGGCAAGCCATATTGACCCGTTGGTGTGCCATCTTCACTAATTATCGGGATGTGATTGACCGTATATACACCATACATATGGCGGAAACTATGTGATGAGTATTGGGATGCAAACTCAGAGCCTAAATGCTTCGTTAAGCGCTTTTTTAAGACTGTGCACATTGTTGATTTATCACTTGCGAAAAAAGGACGGCCATTGCTTTTTTGAAACAAGAATTGGTGGCTCATATTTGGTTGGTAAAAATTTGCTAGGTAGATCTTTAGAGCATCCCAAAACAGTGATGCAAATGGCTCAATGAGAAGTGTTTTCTCTGTTTGTCTTCCTTTAAAAACAAGCTTCTCGGCTTCTTTCTGTGTAAGCCCTTTATACGGCCGACTATCGATTGATACAATTTTTACTTTTTTGTTTTCTATATCGATATCTTCGAGGAGTACTTGGAGGGCCTCGCTTATTCGAACACCTGATGCAGCTTGCAACGAGTCTAGTAAGTAGTCTCTCGATCTTGTTAACGTCATTTTCCTATCAAGTTCAAACTTTTGGTTTAACAGAAGATTAAACGCATCATTTGATGGGAAGGCTTTTTCGTATGTATCTGAGCTGTCGCTGCTACCCTTGTTCGCTCTAATTGCTCTTGGGAATAAGACTGTTTTCTTTGAGTGCTTATATGATTTTTCAGTTTTACGAATACATTGAGCAAACCATGATGATGATAGGATTTTAGACTGTTGCCTGCTGCTTACCTTCTGCTCTAGCTGAAAGCGCTCTAGAAAGCCAGAGTTGCTATCAAGCTCTAAAGTATGTAGTAGGTAGTCTAGAGCTGAAGTAATTTGTCCAGATACGATAGTGTTAGAGATAGGTTGAGTTTTATTGAGTTCTATTGCCAACTGTACTACGAGTTGGTTATCTGCCCTTAAACCGAAGACAAGAAAGTCGTAATAGAGGTCGAAAACTGAAGTTGGCGAAATGTCATTGTCATCAATTAGAGAAGAGGGCTGGAGTCGCAGTTCATACAAAAAGTCTAAGAAATTAGCGGCATGTTTTGTGTACGAGTCAATAGTGTTGTTTGATAACCCCTTTTGGAGTAAATGAGCAACATAGTTGGAGAAAGGTATATAGGCTTTTTTAGAATCTAGGTTTAGTAGAATCATCCCTTTCGATATCGTAGTACCTTTAATCAGTTTGAAATTTTTCATCCCACTCACCTTTTAATTGAATCCTATAAATGGATTACATTTAAAGAGTAACATGAAAACATTCAATTACAACCCACTTTTGGGATGTGCTTGAAATCTTTAAATGCAACCTAGATTTGATGATAAAGTTGGATTTTCGGAAAAAAAAAGAGAAGCAATAATGCTTCTCTTTTTCTAAAAGTGGTGGCCCCTCCCAGACTCGAACTGGGGACCTAACGATTCAGGTTATCCAATGCTTTCGCAAAGGGCTGGACTATATCATCACCCACGTAAACGTTAGGGTGTCGGACGCTAATGATGTATTACACAGCAAGTTCGTGCTGAGCCATCTAGTCTCTGAACCTTCCTAGTACGCTTACTAGGCTTGGCTGCTGATTGGCATGTTTCTAATGAAACGAAGCTTTCCAGCAATTCATCCGATTTTTCCACATATTATTACTAATATGGGTCACAATAATTTATGAGTCGCGCGCTCTAACCAACTGAGCTAAGGGGCCATATTGTATGCGCTAACTATACAATAGATAACGACTTAAATGTACTATTTATTTTGTCATTGAGACAACATCTAACTATGCTTTTTGAGATAATTTAAATATATCCCAGAAAAGTACCCCTAATAAGAACTGCGGACCAATCGATTATGAGTCGAGTGCTCTAACCACTGAGCTAAGGGGCCTTATAGGGAAGAGATTATAGGGGATGGTAGGCAAGCTGTCTAGACGTAAGCAGGGCTAATTGCGCTTGCTTTTTAATCACTTAAACCAATAGACACAAAAAAGGTGAGCTAGTGCTCACCTTTTGTCTGATTTATGCGGTTGTTACTCGTCTAGGAAGCTGCGCAGAGTCTCTGAGCGGCTAGGGTGACGAAGTTTACGCAGTGCTTTCGCTTCGATTTGACGAATACGTTCACGTGTTACGTCGAACTGTTTACCCACCTCTTCAAGAGTGTGGTCAGTGTTCATATCAATACCAAAACGCATACGAAGTACTTTCGCCTCACGAGGAGTCAGACCCGCTAGAACATCTTTCGTTGCAACTCGTAGGCTCGTCATTGTCGCGGAGTCTAGAGGCAGTTCGAGAGTCGTATCTTCGATAAAGTCACCTAGATGCGAATCTTCGTCGTCACCAATTGGTGTCTCCATTGAGATTGGCTCTTTGGCAATCTTAAGAACCTTACGGATCTTGTCTTCCGGCATTTGCATACGTTCTGCCAGTTCTTCAGGAAGAGGCTCACGACCCATTTCTTGAAGCATTTGACGAGAAATACGGTTCAGCTTGTTGATCGTTTCGATCATGTGCACCGGAATACGGATGGTACGTGCTTGGTCAGCGATTGAACGAGTGATCGCCTGACGAATCCACCATGTAGCGTAAGTTGAGAACTTATAACCACGACGGTATTCAAACTTATCAACGGCTTTCATCAAACCGATGTTACCTTCTTGGATTAGATCCAAGAATTGTAGGCCACGGTTGGTGTACTTTTTAGCAATCGAGATTACCAGACGTAAGTTCGCTTCAACCATCTCTTTCTTAGCACGACGAGCTTTCGCTTCACCGATAGACATACGACGGCTGATGTCTTTGATATTTTGTACTGAAAGTGACGTTTCTTCTTCGATAATATCCAGTTTTTGGATAGAACGACGAATGTCATTTTCGTAGCGACGAACTTTTTCAGCGTACGGCTTATCAGAGCTGAGTACTTCGTCAAGCCATGCGTCATTTGATTCATTGCCAGTAAAGAGGGCAATGAATGATTTTTTCGGCATTTTTCCGTATTCAACAGCCTGACGCATGATCAAACGCTCTTGAGTTCTTACGCGATCCATTGAGGTGCGTAGCTCTCTTACGAGGTGATCAAATTGTTTTGGTGTTAAACGGAATTCTTTGAAGACTTCTTGTACAAGGCCGTGAGACTTAGCCACTTGTGGGCTGTCGTATCCGAATTCGTTGATAACAAGCTGAAGGTCTTGGTAAGTGTTACGTAGAGCCGTGAACTTCTCTAAAGCAAGTTCTGGGTCAATACCTTGATCTTCTTCTTCCTCATCGTCCTCGTCAGAGTTGTCTTCGCCTTCTTTATCTTCGTCAGCAAGATCAGTTTCAGCAAGTTCTGAACCGATGTGTGTGGCGGTTGGCGCGGTTGTACCATCGTCATCAGGATCAACGAAGCCTTGAATGACATCGGTCAGGCGCAACTCTTCGGCTTGAACTTTATCAAACTGCTCAAGAATATAAGGAATAGTACCTGGGTACTCAGCAACAGAGGCTTGTACCTGGTTGATACCATCTTCGATACGCTTAGCAATATCGATTTCGCCTTCGCGAGTCAACAACTCAACAGTGCCCATCTCACGCATGTACATGCGGACAGGATCGGTGGTACGGCCAATTTCACTTTCTACGCTTGAAAGCGCGGCAGCAGCCGCTTCGGCAGCATCTTCATCGGTGATAGACTGTTCATCACTCAGTGCAAGGTCATCGGCATCAGGGGCAGTTTCTACCACCTTAATACCCATGTCATTAATCATCTGAATAATATCTTCTACCTGCTCAGAATCAACAATCTCTTCAGGTAGGTGGTCATTTACTTCTGCGTAGGTCAGATAGCCTTGTTCCTTGCCCTTGATGACAAGCAGTTTTAGCTGTGACTGCGGATTTTGCTCCATAGACGATATCCAACTTAGATCTAGTGAAGGGTTTAGTATGCGAAATGCAAACCGTTAATAGTAACAAATTTATTTATTGCTGACTAAACAAATAGGGTTACGCTTTTAAATCTAGCATCAAGGCCAGTAGCTCCCGTTTTTCATCGACTGATAAGCCGACGCTTCTTTCTTTAGCTTGCAGGTTTTCGATTTGTTGTTCCACGCATTGGGCTAAAATTCGGTCCAATGAGTCAATAAATACATCTTCTTGATTGTCATCGTCAACCTGGAGATCCCAGCTTGCGAGACGAGACAGAAGCGCCTCATTCTTAGTATTACGCCAATGTTCAAGCAGTTGACCTGTAGTCATATGGGGGTGTGCTTGACACTTATCAACCACTTCGCCCAATAAAATTAACCCAGGAAGTGATAAATCTCTCACTGTTGAGAGATCCGGTACCATTTGAGCATAGCTCGGATTTTGCAAAAGTAGAGCGATTACATCACGCATTGGTGTTCGTTTGATCACTTTTTGCGGTTGTGGTCGTGTTTCTACGTTGGTTTTGCGAGCGCGCCTGAGTTGATTATCAAAGCCTGTTCGTTCATCTAAGCGCTTTTCTAATAACTCCTGAAAGTAAATATCAGGAATTTTATTGATCAATTCGCTAGAAAGGGCGCGTAGGGCTGATTTCCCTTCATTCGACCCTAGATTGAGTTTGTTTAGCTCAATGAGGTTATCGAATAAATAAGAAGACAATGGTGTCGCATTTTCAATTTGTTGTTCTAAGGCTTCTTTTCCGTACTTACGTACGTAGCTATCAGGGTCTTCACCATCTGGCAAAAATAGAAACTTTAAGGTGTTGCCAGATTTTAGGTGTGGCAAGGCATTCTCAAGCGCTCGCCAGGCCGCGTCTCTACCGGCTCTATCGCCATCATAACAACACACCACGGTGTTAGTTTGACGAAATAACACCTGCAGGTGATCGCCTGTTGTCGATGTTCCGAGCGAGGCTACTGAGTAATCAACGTTATATTGAGCTAGCGCAACCACATCCATATAGCCTTCAACCACGAGAATATGTGGTGGCTCACGGTAAGCTTGCAGGACTTCATACAACCCATACAGCTCTTTGCCTTTATGGAATATCGGTGTTTCGGGAGAATTGAGATACTTGGGCGTATCGTTACCAAGTACACGACCACCAAATCCAATTACACGACCACGTTTGTCCCTGATAGGAAACATGATGCGACCACGAAAACGGTCGTATCGATTGCCTTTGTCGTTTTCTATCAGCATGCCACCGGATACGAGCATATCCTGAGTGGCTTTTTGTTGACCAAAATTCTTTCTTACGTTGTCCCATTCATCAGGTACGTACCCGATGCCAAACTTTTGAACGATTTCACCAGAGAGTCCACGACCTTTAAGGTATTCAATCGCAATTTTGTTGCTCGATACCTTGAGTTGATCTTTGTAGTATTGCCCGATAGCGGTCATGAGATCATACAAGGATCTTTTTTGTTCGCTGTTGGCCGTAGGCCCTTTGGTAAAGCCGCTTTTGCCGTTGGTTTGCTCTCTTGGGACCTCTAGTCCTAGAGATGAGGCAAGTTCTTCTATTGCTTCTACAAACTCAAGACGATCGTATTCCATTAGGAAATCAATCGCGTTTCCGTGTACACCGCAACCAAAGCAATGGTAGAACTGCTTGTCTTGGCTGACACTAAATGAGGGCGTCTTTTCATTGTGGAAGGGGCAGCATGCGCCGTAGTTCTTACCTTGTTTTTTTAGTTTTACACGTGCATCAACGATGTCGACAATATCGAGTCGAGCAAGCAGGTCGTCAATGAAGTTGCGGGGGATGATTCCAGCCATAAAACCTTTTTACAAGAAAGAGATAACCCTTTTTACTAGAGTTGAGATACAAACAAGCCGTGCACTCCAGAGGATAGCACGGCTTGTTGCAATTCGATTGGGTGACTAAGCCAGTTTAGCGCGAACTAAACCACTTACTTTACCCATGTCTGCTCGGCCTTGAATCTGCGGCTTCAGCACGCCCATTACTTTGCCCATGTCTTGCATGCCAGCGGCACCAGATTCTGTAATAGCACTTGCGATAAGCGCGCTTACTTCGTCTTCGGTCAGTGGTTGAGGCATAAAATCCTCAAGAACCGTAATTTCAGCTTTTTCTGCATCCGCGAGATCTTGACGATTCGCAGCTTCAAATTGAGAGACAGAATCGCGACGTTGTTTAACCATTTTTGTCAGAATTGCAATAATGTCATCGTCGTTCAGAGTAATCCGTTCGTCGACTTCACGTTGCTTAATTGCTGACAGGGCTAAACGAATAGTGCCAAGGCGAGCTTTGTCCTTGGCTTTCATCGCAATCTTTTGCTCTTCTTTGAGTTGTTCAATAAGAGCCATAACTAAATTCCTCTTGGGACCTAGTTATTAGTACAGGCGAACGCGACGTGCGTTTTCGCGAGCTAGCTTCTTAGCGTGACGCTTTTGAGCTGCTGCTTTAGCGCGTTTGCGTACTGTAGTAGGTTTTTCATAGTGCTCACGACGACGCACTTCAGAAAGGATACCTGCTTTTTCGCAAGAGCGCTTGAAACGACGTAGTGCAACGTCGAACGGTTCGTTTTCACGTACTTTAACTACTGGCATATGCCTTTCACCTCAGGGTTTATCTGTTCATTAATGCTGGTGCTTTTGTTGTTAGCCCTAAGAAATTCCTTAGTTCTAATCGGTAAACCAGCTAAATCAAAAATGGTGCGGAATTTTAATCCGATCAGATGGGCTTTGTAAAGTGTTTTTCCGCTTATCTCTTGTACAAAATTTGTTTGAGAGGCGATGACGAGGTAATATTGCGCCAATTTCGAAATATGTCGAGAACATTATGCGCATTTTAGGTATTGAAACCTCTTGTGATGAAACGGGTATCGCCATCTATGATGACGAGAAAGGCCTGCTATCACATCAACTCTATAGCCAAGTCAAATTGCATGCTGATTATGGTGGTGTGGTGCCTGAGTTAGCCTCTCGTGATCACGTAAAAAAAACGATCCCATTGATCAAAGCGGCATTGGCTGAAGCGAATTTAACGCCAAAAGATCTTGATGGTGTTGCTTACACTTCTGGTCCAGGCCTTGTTGGCGCCTTGCTTGTTGGCACCACAATTGGTCGTAGTATGGCGTACGCATGGGGAGTGCCAGCGGTACCCGTGCACCATATGGAAGGGCATTTGTTAGCGCCAATGCTAGAAGACAACCCACCACCGTTCCCTTTTATCGCGTTATTGGTATCTGGTGGTCACACCATGATCGTTGAGGTCAAAGGTATTGGTGATTATAAGATCTTAGGTGAATCCATTGATGACGCTGCGGGCGAAGCTTTCGATAAAACCGCAAAGTTGATGGGGCTTGAATACCCTGGCGGTCCGTTGTTGTCAAAATTGGCAGAAAAAGGCACCAAAGGTCGTTTTAAGTTTCCACGACCGATGACGGATAGACCCGGTCTGGATATGAGCTTTTCGGGTTTAAAAACCTTTGCTGCAAACACGATACGAGCCAATGACGATGATCCGCAGACTCGCGCTGATATCGCGTATGCGTTCCAAGAAGCCGTCTGTGATACGTTAGCAATCAAGTGTAAGCGGGCATTGAAGCAAACGGGTATGAAGCGAATCGTGATTGCTGGTGGCGTGAGCGCGAACCAATTCCTACGTCAAGAGCTTGAGGCACTGGCCAAGAAGGTCGGTGGAGAGGTGTATTATCCTCGTACTGAGTTCTGTACGGACAACGGTGCCATGATTGCTTATGCTGGAATGCAACGGTTAAAGAATGGGGATATCGCTGATATGGCAGTAGAAGCCACACCTCGCTGGCCAATTGATCAGTTAACACCGATTAAAAATTAAATAGACGAAAGTGAGTTTATGACTCAAGTGGCTAGACATCATAGCCGCCTAATACTGTCGCAACTCAATACCGCAGTCACTCAATATTGTCATTTCCCCAAGGTTAGAATAAAGGTCACGTCAGTGGCCTTTTTCAATGACAAATTTAAACAAAACACCTAAGGTTTGTTACTTTTAAAGCGTGCTATCTTAATAAAAAATATAGGGAATAAGAACAATGAAACAGTTTTCTATTGATGGCCAAATGATGGCGTATCAAGATATAGGCTCTGGCCCAGTTGTCGTTTTTGGTCACAGTTATTTGTGGGACAGTAATATGTGGGCACCGCAAATAGCCACCTTGAGTCAACATTATCGTTGCATTGTTCCAGATCTTTGGGCACATGGAGAGTCTGATTCAGCCCCAACGTCTATGCGCAACCTTACCGACTATGCTCAGCATATCGTGGCATTGTTAGATGAGCTCGGTATCGATGAATTCTCTATTGTTGGTTTGTCTGTTGGCGGTATGTGGGGCGCAGAGTTGACCTCGCTCGTCCCATCTCGTGTAAAAAGCTTGGTCATGATGGACACCTTTGTCGGGCTTGAGCCTGAAGTCATGCACACTAAATACTTTGCGATGTTAGATACCATCACACAACTCAAAGCCGTACCTCAAGCGATCGTCGACGCCGTTGTGCCTATGTTCTTTGCGCAAGATGCTGTGAATAACACGCCACGGTTAGTCGAGGCATTCACCAGTCAGCTTTCTAACTTGCAAGGTGAAGAGGCGGTCGAGGTTGCACGTATTGGTCGTATGGTATTTGGTCGACGAGACCTATGTGATGAGCTTGAGAAGTTCGCGTTACCAACATTGATTGCGGTGGGCGCAGAAGATAAGCCAAGACCAGTATTAGAGTCCTACTTGATGCAAGATTTAGTGTCAGGTAGTGAGTTGATGGTGATTCCAAGTGCAGGGCATATTAGCAACCTTGAGCAGCCCGATGTCGTAACCGCTAAGTTGCAAGAATTTTTAGCGCTGCACGCCGAATAGAGATCATTTTTCAGAAAAGGCACCGTTTACGGTGCTTTTTTTTGTCCAACTTTTGGCTCTGTGCCGTCAAATAGGCGACGAATATTTTGGTGATGGCGCAAAATGATGAGGCAACTCAACATCGCGACAGGGAGTGTAAATACCGGTCGTACCATCCAAGTGTAAAGTGGCGCGAGCATCACGGTTGTGATAGCAGCCAAAGACGAATAGCGAAAGATCAACGCAACAATCAACCAAGTGCCAGTGATCAGCCCCGTGAGATCCCAACCGAGCGGAGCTATCGCTCCTAATGCTGTCGCGACCCCTTTTCCCCCAGTGAAATGAAAAAACAACGGATACATATGACCCAAGCATGCGGCAATTGCGATCACACCTAGAATGATAGGGTCGATATCTAGATAGTAGCCAATCCATACCGGTATCGTTCCTTTGAGCATATCGCACAGCAATACTGCGGCAGCGGCACCTTTTCCGCCTAGCCGTAAAACGTTGGTTGCTCCAGGGTTTTGAGAACCCACGGTTCTTGGATCGGGTAGGTGCAATAAGCGACAGATCAGCACTGCACTCGACACGGAGCCGAGTAAATAAGCGATGATGATCATGGCGAGCGCTAACGGTGTCATTGCATACCTTTTCTCAAGAAATTATCAATAGGGACTGATATCATATCGGCAATAGTACGTTTTTTCCCAACAAATGGGTATCCGACCTCTAATAAAGGACAAATCATGGCATTGGACAAAGTATTTATTGAGCAGCTTGAAGTGATAACCACCATTGGTGTTTATGACTGGGAACAAGAAATTAAGCAGAAGCTGGTTTTAGATATTGAAATGGCACACGACAATGCGCCAGCAGGGAAGAGTGATAACGTAGAAGACGCGCTTGATTACTCTCAAGTGAGTACGGCAGTGATTCATCACATCGAAAGTGGGCGTTTTCTTTTGGTGGAACGTGTCGCAGAAGAGATTGCTGCATTGATTCAAACCCAGTTTTCAGTGCCGTGGGTTAAGATTCGTTTGACTAAACCAGGGGCAGTTGCACAAGCCAGCGGTGTTGGCGTTGTGATCGAAAGAGGTCAGGCATGACCATTGCCTATATTGGGGTTGGCTCCAATATTGATCGTAGAAAACACATTGTAGCGGCGTGCCGAGAGCTTGAATTATTGAGTCAAGATACGGCCTTTTCACCGGTGTACGCTTCTGAGTCCTATGGATTCTCAGGCAATGAATTTTATAATCTCGTGGTGCGAATAAAAACCTCACACACGGCGGCATCATTAAGCGCCGCACTTAAAGAAATTGAAGTGAAGTGGGGGCGGGAGTTAGGGGCCAAGAAATTTCAAAACAGAACATTAGATCTTGATATTTTACTGTTTGGAAATGAAATTTCACAAAAAAAACCGATTTTGCCACGAGAAGATATCTTTAAATATTCTTTTGTCATACAACCCCTGTATGATCTGGCTCCGGATCTAGTGATCCCTCAAGATGGGCGCACGGTGACGCAAATTTGGCAGGCTATGTCTGATCCCGTTGAACTTAGAACCATCGATCTTAACCTTTAATCAGTCTTACAGAGCACAGCTTTGCGGGCTGGACCGAAACGTTTTAGTGGTAGCAGTGAATAATGAGTTATTTTGAAGCCTTTATCTTAGCCTTGATTCAAGGGCTAACCGAATTTTTACCTATCTCAAGCTCGGCGCACTTAATCTTGCCTTCTGCCATTCTTGGCTGGGAAGATCAGGGACTTGCCTTTGATGTGGCGGTACACATTGGTACGTTGGTCGCCGTGGTGATCTATTTTAGACAAGAAGTGGTGACGCTGTTTAGCGCTTTGTTCGCTTCTATTTTTAAAGGTGAGCGAAGCAAAGAATCTAAGCTTGCCTGGATGATTGTACTGGCGACCATTCCGGCCTGTATTTTCGGATTGCTGATGAAGGACCTTATCGAACTGTACTTACGCAGTGCTTTTGTGATTGCAACGACCACCATTATTTTTGGTTTGTTGTTGTGGTGGGTCGATAAACACGCGCAGCAAAATGCCGATGAATATCAGGCTGGTTGGAAGAAAGCATTGTTCATTGGTTTTGCGCAAGCGATGGCGATTATTCCGGGTACGTCTCGTTCTGGCGCGACAATTACAGCCGCTCTTTATCTGGGCTTCACACGCGAAGCGGCCGCTCGGTTCTCATTCTTGATGTCGATCCCAATCATTACTCTAGCGGGTTCGTATCTTGGTATGAAGCTCGTGACCGGCTCAGAGCCGATCCACTTTGGCTATTTGCTAACGGGGATGGTGGTATCATTTATTAGTGCATACATCTGTATTCATTACTTCCTAAAATTGATCTCACGAATGGGCATGATGCCCTTTGTTATTTATCGATTAATCTTAGGCTTTGGCTTGTTTGCGTTTTTGCTGATGGCGTAATGAATAAGGGTTGAGCACGTAGTTGTCCAATTACGTGCTCGACGGTTTCAATGCGCATCGCGCCTACTCTGTTCTATCCGTCTATATTATTGGTCTAAGAGTCTAAGAGTCTAAGAGTCCAAGACTTTAAGAATCTAAGGCTATTAGGGTTTGCTTTATTGCATCTGCACGGCGCTTATCCAACTCATCTTTGATGTTTTTACCTTGGAACCCATCGGCAATAATCGCCTGTACATTCACAGACAGCGCCGCTTGATAAGCCGCCCTCACTCGATCGGCTTGCGGGTATGGCATCATCTCTAATCCTTTGCGACCAAGGTGGTCGGCCTGGCAACAAAGGAGAATCTGCTCTAATTTAGCGGGTTTTCGCCAAACATCGAGTTGTGAGAATATCTTAATAAATGTTGTGGCTTTGAGTTCACTCGCTCTGTGAATATTTGAATGCTGAGCGCAGACCGCCACGGCAAGGTCACGGTAGTCATTGGGCACGCGAATACGTTGGCTAAGCTGCTTTATCAGTTTTTGTCCAGTATGACAGTGTCGCTTATGGCTCGGCCATTCCTCTTGTGGCGTGACACCTTTACCCAGATCATGAACTTGAGCCGCAAAACGAATGGTGGTGTCTTTAGTTAACCGGCTAGCTTGCTGCGTCACTAATAAGGTGTGTACACCCGTATCTATTTCAGGGTGCCACTTCTCAGGTTGTGGTACGCCAAAGAGAGCATCGATTTCAGGCAATACCACACGCAGTGCGCCACAGTCTCTTAGTACGGTCAGAAATATTTCAGGATGGGGAGTGGATAACGACTTATGCCACTCTTGCCAAACTCGTTCCGGTGTCAGGTGAGCGAGTTCGCCATTCGATACAATGGATTGCATGAGGGACATAGTTTCTGGCGCAACCTGAAAACCAAGATGATGCAGTTTAGCTGCAAAGCGTGCAACGCGTAACACACGCAGCGGGTCTTCAACGAAAGCGGGCGAAACGTGTCGCAAGAGGCGATGCTTTAGATCGATTTGTCCCTGATAGGGATCGATAATATCACCTTGCTCGTTTTGAGCCATGGCATTAATGGTGAGGTCGCGACGAAGTAGGTCTTCTTCTAAGGAGACATCGGGAGAGGAAAAACACTCAAACCCAGTGTAGCCATGACCTGTTTTACGCTCCGTACGAGCAAGGGCATGTTCTTGTTTGTTCTTAGGGTGTAAGAAGACAGGAAAGTCTTTACCCACAGGCTGAAAACCTGCGGTGAGCATTTGTTCTGGTGTGGCTCCAACCACAACCCAGTCTTTGTCATATACCACAAGGTTGAGTAAGTGGTCACGTACCGCACCACCAACAAGATAGACTTGCAAATTGGCTCCCCTTTTTCACACTTTGCCGTTGGCATTCATTAAGCCCAATGGTACTTTGCTTTTTGTCATAATGTAAGGACGAGAGAATGTATAAGGATTTTTTTGGTTTCCACGAGGTACCGTTTTCAATTGTGCCGAGCTCTCGTTATCTTTTTTTGAGCCAGAGACACCGTGAAGCCATGCAGCACCTACAGGCTGGATTAGGGCAAGGTGGTGGTTTTGCCATGTTAACTGGGGAAGTTGGCACCGGTAAGACAACCGTGGCTAAAGCGATGTTAGCGGCGCTTGATGATAAAACAGCATCTGGATTCATTCTCAATCCCACCTTTTCTAGCCAAGATCTACTTGAAGCAATCTGTGATGAATTCAGTTTAACCTACCCAGAAGGTGCCTCGCTCAAGCAGCTTAGTCAGGCAATTTATCGTTATTTACAAAGCAATGAAGAGCAGGGCGTCAACACGTTACTGGTCATTGATGAGGCGCAACACCTGTCAGCCGATGTGTTAGAGCAGCTTAGATTACTGACTAATTTGGAAACGGATGACCGCAAATTACTGAAAGTATTATTGATTGGGCAACCAGAGCTGCAAGATAAGCTGCGTACTACGCAACTGCGTCAACTCGCACAACGAATTACCGGACGATACCATTTGTTGCCACTTACTGAGGGAGAAGCTCGCCAATATATAGAGTTTCGTCTTTCGATGGCTGGTGGCCAAAGTACGCTTTTTTCAAAAAGTGCGGTCTCGGTGATCAATCATTCAAGCCAAGGAATTCCACGTCTTATCAATCTTATTGCCGACAAGTCTTTACAGTACGCTTATCACTCCGGACAAAAAGACGTATCAAAAGCACTAGCGCAAAAGGCGAGCGAAGACATTTTATCATTTCAAGCTCCGGGTTTTGTTAATGGTTCACATCATTCGAGAGCGACACCAAATGCCATCAATATCCGTACGATTGTCGGTTATATGTCGTTAGGAACCGTCGGAGTGTCGTTGGCACTGTTACTTTATTTCAAAGGACCTGAGCTATTGGCACTATGGCCACAAAGCCAAAAAAGCCCAGCAGGGGAGGCGATGGCTTCTGATTCTAAGGTGCTGACGAATACGTCTCATGTTGCTCCTAGCGTTACATCGCTTGGAGCACCCCAAATACGCTTAGGGTACTCTGCTACATTGATAGATTCGGTATTTTTAAGGTCGGATAAAGTCGCCGCAATACAAGAGTTGTATAAAATTTGGGGGTATCGAGCCACTGTCCTTGATGGTATGTGTGAAGGTGATGGCAACAGTGCATTTGTCTGCCAGAAGCGTTTAGGTACGTTGCAGCAAGTGCGGGATAACAATTTACCGGTCATGATGCCGATGTATTTAGATGGACGCGAAAGTTATGTTGTGCTGTACAAACTGTCAGATACCCATGCACAGATCCTCAATGGTTCAGAGCGGCTTCAGGTGTCGATTGATACATTAGAATCATTATGGACGGGTGAATATTACTTTATCTGGCAGCGGGCATTGACTCAAACTCTGAGGCTAAATCAAACAGGAGAAGCGGTACAGATCTTGGATGAAAAGTTATCAAAGGTCTTAGGGAGTCAACCGTCTGGTCATAATGTTTTCGATCAGCAATTAAAGAGGAAAGTTGAAGTGTTTCAGCGCTGGCAACACATGGATGTTGATGGTATTGCAGGGCGAAATACCCTACAAACCCTCGAATTGTTAACACAGGTTGATGCTCCATCATTGGCGCTTGACGCCTCTGTAAAGGAGGTTAAGCATGCAATGTAACCGAATGAACACGATGACACTTATTGCGCTTAGTGGTTTGATTTTTTGGCCTGTGGTGCATTCAATGCCGTCTTTTGCCTCAGAAGAGACGTTAGGGTCTACGACGACCTCAAAGGTCACGTCATTGGAAAAAATGAATACTGACTCGACGTCAAGTGAACCGGAACAGAGTGAAGTCATTAAGTCCGACAGTGATGTTCTCGTTCTTACTTATCCAGATTTTGGGCCGCTCAATACATTGCCTGAAGATAAGAAGCCGATCGTTGAGCAACCCTCTGTTCAAAAACAGGAGAGTGTGGAGCCTGCGTTATTAGCTATCCATTCATCGAGTGATAATAACAGACAATCACAATCACAATCACAATCGCAGTCGCCAGCAGAGCGTAATGTATCAGACGAGCCGTTTACTCTTGAAAGCTTAGATTTGAGTGGGCTTGATCCTGAAATTGCTCGAAAAGTGGCATCGGCAATGAGTCAGATAGATACCCCTAACCCTGTGCCCACCAATCGCATCTCGTTGGAAGGTAATGAAAGCAAATATCAGGGTCGCCTCCCTGCAATGAACCTTCAGACGCATATGTATTCTTCAGATTCGCATCGTCGGTGGATAAAAATTAATGGTCAGGAGCTGAGGGAAGGGGATCGGTTGAACAACGTTCAAATCGTAGAAATAAGCCCGCAATCAGTGACAATCCGCTTTGACAATGAATTGATAGAAGTGCCAGCGCTTTATGAATGGGCTGGGTAATAGAGCGTCGCCTTAAAGATCGGCGACTTGCTCATACTCACTGATGGGAGTGTTGGTCGAATAGGCGCGATTAGCGCCATTCTTGAGTCGTGTTATTTATCCGTCGGGTCGGTTGGTAGGGACGATGATGGTGGACGTTCGTTGGTGCTGACTGCCTGGCTCGAAAACGTTTCGTTAGGAAACAAGTATTCAGCTTCTGTAAGCACTTGCAATGCCCGGCTGCTATCACCAATAGCGTAGTACGCGAGGATCAGGTTTTGGTAGAAAGCCGGTCGCGGCTTACGTTTTATGATCTTAATTGACCAGTCAATGTATGGCTGAATATATTGAGGTTGCTGGCTGCTCAATCCAATTTTTAGATAGGTACTGTATACATCCCAGTCATACCGATCTTTCCAAACGACAGGGTTTGAGACTTGCTGCAAAATATCAGGATTACGAGGCTTACTATGCTCGAACTGTGTGAGTACATAGTTAGTATGCAATGCTGCCACCATATAGGCGGTTGTCACGATGGGAACCACGAGCGACATGACTCGAACTAACGTTTTTGTTACGCGAGAAAATGAGGTTTGCTTTAACTGAGAACCTCGCTGGTCGACCCAGTAAATTAAGACAATAAATGTCAGCCAATGCACCAATGAGTGGTAGAAAGGATACTCAAGTTGTGTATGTAAAATGATAGGAATAAAGAGCGCAAAGATAGCCAGCCGTGTTCCTGGTTTGGAGGTATAGATACGGCTTAAAATAAACACGGCAGCCAAAATAATACCTAAAATAGCCACAATCCCCCCCTCTATTCCCCAAAAGAGCAGTTCATTGTGTGGGTGATCTAACGCGGGCATACCTGGTTCAAATTGCTCATTGAGCTGATGTTGTCGCGCGGTATAAAGGATGTACTCCGATTCAAACTTGCCAAGCCCATAGCCTGTCAGAGGCTTTTCTATCAACATATCAATAGATTGGCTATATAGCGTTGTTCTCACGTCTTGTAGTGTGGATTTATCTTCGATGAGTGTAGGATTTCCACTGCCACCAAAAGCGAGCAGCATACCTAATGCCAAGCCAGTTAAGTTTGCGAGCGTCCAGCCGCGAAAGCGTTTGCGAGTGGAGTGATGATATAGGTAGGGCACCAAAAACAAAGCACCAGTAGACGCGCCCAGCCAGCCAGTTCTTGAACCCAGCCCAACGATCAATGGAATTAAGACGATAGGGGTCAAATACAATAAGGATACATCACTGATTCGGCGATGATATTTGTGCTTTTGTCGAGCGAGTAAGTAGCCAGACAGCACGAGTCCAGTAGCGAGAAAGCTAGCCATGACATTCGGTTGCTGAAATATGCCATAAGGTCGATTAACGATGGTGTTATAGCCAAAGATATTATCAACAGGTAACCAAAAGAATTGGGCGTAGCCTATGATAGCTTCCATTAAGCTGGCGAGAACAATCAACCAAAGTAGTCGTTGCTTTTGTTTATTAGTAAATTGGAATTGCTGCAGTAAAACAAAAAAGAAAAAACCACTCCACAGCGTGATGAAGCGGGGTAAAACGCTGCCAATGTTAGGCTGACTATACAATAACGGCAACGTCAGCAGCACACATGAAAATAGCAACCCAATGGTGAGCTTGCTAAAGCGTAAGCACTGATTACTGCCCAATTGGTATAGCCCAATGGCGAAGGCCACACTAAAGGCAATCCAGGTCGTGTTGTTAAATGACAACGCAAGGCCAATACCACCGGGATTAGGCCAAAAGAAATGCATAGCAACGAGATACACCACTGCCATTGCCGATAAAAATTTTCGGTTCAGTGGTGGGCGCGTGCTGATAGTGGCTAATTCAGTGCCATTGATAAATGTTGTTGCCATCGTAAGTCTGGTTTCACTATAGCTAAGAAAAACTAAGTGCCTAGGAAGTAGGCACTTAGTCAATAGGGACTATTTATTCTTTTAACATAGTTTTTAGGAAGTCACACCGTCTTTAGGAAGTAACAGCGGTTTTAGGAAGCGAGCGGTATGTGAACCTTCGACTTGTGACACAGATTCAGGTGTACCTTCTGCAATTATTTCACCACCGCCTTGCCCACCTTCTGGACCAAGATCGATTACCCAATCAGCGGTTTTTACCACGTCAAGGTTGTGCTCAATCACTACGACGCTATTACCATGATCACGCAGGCGATGTAACACCGACAACAGTAGCTCAATATCATGGAAGTGAAGGCCGGTCGTCGGCTCATCAAGAATGTAGAGTGTTTTACCTGTGTCTCGTTTGGAGAGTTCTTTCGCGAGTTTCACGCGTTGTGCCTCGCCACCTGAGAGTGTGGTGGCTGCTTGACCTAAACGAATATAAGACAAGCCTACATCCATTAATGTTTGCAGCTTACGGGCGATCATCGGTACAGGATCGAAGTATTCTCGTGCATCTTCAACGGTCATCTGCAAGACCTCATCGATGGTTTTACCTTTGTAGCGAATCTCTAAGGTTTCGCGATTGTAACGCTTACCTTTACAGATATCACAAGGGACGTATACATCGGGTAAAAAGTGCATTTCCACCTTAATCACGCCGTCACCCTGACAGGCCTCACATCGTCCGCCTCGCACATTAAAGCTAAATCGACCGGGTTTGTAACCGCGAGAACGTGATTCTTGCGTGCCTGCAAACAGTTCTCGAATCGGCGTAAAAATACCGGTGTATGTCGCTGGGTTTGAGCGGGGTGTTCGGCCTATTGGGCTTTGATCAATATCGATGACCTTATCAAAGTGCTCGAGCCCTTCAATTTTCTTATAAGGTGATGGTTCAGCTGTCGTGGCACCGTTAAGCTGGGTATGAGCAAGCTTAAAGAAGGTGTCGTTGATTAGGGTTGATTTCCCCGATCCTGAGACGCCAGTGATGCAGGTAAATAACCCCACCGGGACCGTTAAATCGACGTTCTTAAGATTGTTGCCCGTCGCACCAGATAAGGTCACAACTTTCTTTGGGTCGAAAGGCGTGCGTTGCTTAGGAATCGAAATCTCACGTTTGCCACTTAAGTACTGTCCCGTTAATGAGGCCTCGGAAGCGAGAATGTCATCAATCGTGCCTTCTGCAACGATATAACCGCCATGGACACCGGCTCCAGGGCCAATATCAATGACATGATCGGCAGTGCGAATCGCCTCTTCATCGTGCTCAACCACCAGCACGGTATTACCTAAATCACGCAGATGGATGAGTGTATCGAGTAGGCGTTCATTATCACGTTGATGAAGGCCAATTGACGGCTCATCGAGAACATACATGACACCAACAAGCCCAGCACCAATTTGGCTTGCTAGACGAATACGTTGTGCTTCACCACCTGATAATGTTTCCGCACTGCGAGATAGATTGAGGTAATTCAGTCCAACATTAATCAAAAATTGTAATCGGTCATTGATCTCTTTCATCACCTTATCGGCTATTTGCGCTCGCTGACCTTCTAAGGAGAGTGAGTGGAAAAAGATCATCGCGTCACTGATACTCATCTCGACAATCTCAGGCAGCGTGGTGTCTTGGATGAATACGTTGCGTGCTTCTTCTTTTAACCGCGTCCCCCCGCAAGAGGTACAAGATTTTGTCGAGATATATTTCGTTAGGTCTTCACGTACGGAATTCGATTCGGTATCACGGTAACGACGCTCAAGCGTATTCAAAATCCCCTCAAATGGGTGATGTTTAACTCGAATGTCGCCGCGGTCATTCACATAGTT
The DNA here is from genome assembly GCF_002873335.1 of Vibrio sp. 10N.286.49.B1. Taxonomy (GTDB): domain Bacteria; phylum Pseudomonadota; class Gammaproteobacteria; order Enterobacterales; family Vibrionaceae; genus Vibrio. The sequence continues at coordinate 117,160 of NZ_MCUW01000015.1, forward strand.
AAACTCAACCTCAGTGCGTCCTGACCCCTTAAGTACGACGTCCCTTATTTTTTTCGGCAGTGACTTAAAGGGCGCAAATAAATCGAAATCATAGTGCTTGGCTAATGAAGAAAGCATTTGAAAGTAATAGTAATTCTTTTGATCCCAGCCACGAATAGCCCCCTCAGCGATACTGATGGTCTCATCTTGAATGACACGGGCGGGGTCAAAATACTGTTGTACGCCCAGGCCGTCACAGGTGTGGCAAGCCCCTGCAGGGTTATTGAATGAAAACAGTCGAGGTTCTAATTCTTGAATACTGTAGCCACAATACGGGCAAGCAAAATTAGCTGAAAAAATAATATCGTCTTTCTCGGCATCATCCATCCAACCCACGGCGACAATGCCACCTGATAACTCTAATGCGGTTTCAAAGGATTCAGCGAGTCGTTGTTGTAGGTTATCACGGACCTTGAATCGATCGACAACGACCTCAATGGTGTGCTTTTTATGCAGCTCTAATGGGGGCGGATCGGTAAGATCACAGGTTTCACCGTCGATACGAGCACGTATAAAGCCTTGTGCGGCCAGATTCTCAAGTGTTTTTACATGCTCCCCTTTACGCTCTTTTACGATAGGGGCGAGTAGCATCATCTTTGAGCCTTCGGGTAGCTCGAGTACTTTATCCACCATCTGGCTGACCGTCTGGGCGGCGAGAGGTGTTTTGTGTTCAGGACAACGAGGCTCTCCAACACGGGCATACAGGAGACGTAAGTAATCGTATACCTCGGTGATCGTACCAACGGTTGAGCGCGGGTTGTGTGATGTGGATTTTTGTTCAATAGAGATGGCGGGAGAAAGCCCTTCGATATGGTCGACGTCGGGTTTTTCCATCAAGGATAAGAACTGTCTCGCATACGCCGATAATGATTCGACGTAGCGTCTTTGCCCCTCAGCATACAAGGTATCGAATGCAAGCGATGACTTGCCAGATCCGGAAAGGCCGGTAATGACAGTGAGTTTATCGCGAGGAATCGTGAGGCTGACGTTTTTTAGGTTATGGGTTCGAGCACCCCTAACTTCGATCTTATCCATTGTTGCCACTCATGTAATATGCAGTGCGATAAGTATTACATAGTGTGAAGTTTGTGCAAAGAAATACTGGATAAAAAAACAGGCTTAAAGCCATGGAAGCGTCGACAAAAAACGCCACTTCTTAAGAGAAAGTGGCGTCTGATAACACAGGGAGTGGCAATAGATTACGCTTTTTTCGTTGCGTGTTTGCCAAGCTCTGAGGTTTTTTCATCTTTTAGGTATAGGTTTTCAAAGCAGTAGTTAGTGGCTTCGATGTAGCCCTCAACACTGCCGCAATCAAAACGTTTGCCCTTAAATTTATACGCTAAGACACAGCCTGATTTTGCTTGTTTAAGCAACGCATCGGTAATTTGGATTTCGCCACCTTTACCTGGCTCGGTTTGCTCAATAAGCTCAAAAATATCTGGGGTTAGGATGTAGCGACCAATAATAGCAAGATTACTTGGTGCTGTGCCCGCTTCTGGCTTTTCTACCATGTCGTCGACGCGGTAAAGGTCGTCTTTAATCATTTCACCGGAAATCACGCCGTATTTATGCGTTTCACTTTCTGGCACTTCTTGAACCGCGACAATTGAACAACGGAACTGTTTGTAGAGTGCCGCCATTTGTGCCAGTACGCCTTGCTCTTCATTAACACAAAGGTCATCCGCTAACACAACAGCAAATGGTTCATCACCGACTAATTCTCGTCCCGTTAAAATAGCATGACCTAAGCCTTTCATTTCACGCTGACGGACATAAGTGAACTGCGCTGATTCGATGATATCGCGAATCTCGTCAAGCAGTGCTTCTTTGTTTGTGCCGTTGATCTGATGCTCTAGCTCATAGTTTTTATCAAAATGGTCCATGATGGAGTGTTTACCACGGCCTGTGACGATGCACATCCCATCCATTCCGGCTTGAATCGCCTCTTCAACACCGTACTCAATGAGTGGTTTGTTAACGACTGGCATCATTTCTTTTGGCATTGATTTTGTTGCCGGAAGAAAACGCGTTCCGTAGCCAGCGGCTGGGAACAGGCACTTTTTGATCATGATAAAACCCTTTATCTTTATAATATTTACATCGTATCGCCAACGACGGTTATCTTGCTAGTCTACCGCTAATTAATATGAGATAACAGCGATATCCAACAGCAATAACGCGACATTATTGCGACTTAGTTAACATCGTTTATTAAGAGTCTAGGGTCATATTTTAAGAGAGTAGGTGCTGATTCGCCCAGGCAATGGCTTGTAAGCGATTCTTTACCGAGAGTTTTCGAAACACCTGATACAAGTGTGACTTGACGGTGGATTCGGTGATAAAAAGGTCTTCCGCCATTTGCATATTGGTGGCGCCAGACTGCAAGCTGCGAAGTATGTCTATTTCTCTGACGGTGAGATCGACCACTGCCGGTGAGGTATTCGCTGCGACAACGTGTCGATAATGATGCAGTAATTGGCTCGACACGTCTCTTGGCAGCCAATTTTTGCCATTAATGATCTCACCGCATCCGATAACAATTTTTTCTGGCGATTCGTGGCTATAAAAGAGGCCTTTGATATGGCCGTACTTAAGAATTTCTTCCGTCGTAAGTCTATGTGGGACATTGACTAAAATCGTCTCAAAATGCTTGCTGACGAGCGGTAGCTTGAGAACTTGTTGAAACATATCGAGGGATTCGTGATAGTCGAATAATAAGATCCGGTTCCGTACACTATTGCCGGCAATCAGCAAACTTTCAGGTTCGATAGTTTTGATTTCATTGATACTTAATGCTGACAGCCTTTGGATTAGAGGGTCGGAGGCTGTGGTGCTCAGCGTGACATGTTGAATGACGCGTTTGTAATTACTTGTTCGCATAAAGGTATCGTTACTCCCAGTGTTTTATGCATGCTGACGAATACGGTGGCGAGGTGCTAGGGCAGTACTAAACATTTGGGAGTCACTTAAAAAAATCTAAGTAACTGATATAAATAACAAGTTGAATTTTTTGCGGTGCAAGATGACAGTGAGCGTACAGAGCCAATCTGCGGATTGATGTATTAAGCACTGTTGTCGAAATGGCGTATCGTGTTATCCTGTTGCGCTAATTTAAGACATCTATTGTGGTTACGGAGCAAAACATGGCAAGCCGTGGAGTAAACAAAGTCATTCTAGTGGGTAACTTAGGTAACGACCCAGAAATTCGTTACATGCCAAACGGTGGTGCGGTAGCGAATATCACAATCGCCACGTCAGAATCTTGGCGTGATAAAGCAACGGGCGAACAGCGTGAAAAAACAGAGTGGCATCGTGTTGCTTTGTTTGGAAAGCTGGCTGAAGTTGCAGGCGAATACCTAAGAAAAGGCTCTCAAGTTTATATTGAAGGTCAATTGCAGACGCGTAAGTGGCAAGATCAAAGTGGTCAAGACCGCTATACAACCGAAGTGGTTGTTCAAGGCTTCAATGGCGTGATGCAAATGCTTGGTGGTCGTCAAGGCGGCGGTGCTCCGATGCAACAAGGTGGAATGAATCAAGGCGGCATGCAGCAGCAAGCACAACAACCTCAACAAGGTTGGGGTCAGCCACAGCAGCCGGTTCAACAAGCACAGCAGCAGCCTGCTCAGCAGCAAAAACCAGCGCAGCAACAGCCGCAATACAACGAGCCACCAATGGACTTTGATGACGACATCCCGTTCTAGGTTGGTCGTGATAGTAAGCAATAACGTTGCTTGCCGCTCGAATAAAAAAACCGCGAGTATTTCGCGGTTTTTTTCGTTTATTAGAATTAGCGTGACGAATGAAACGTACGTTTGCTGATAAATCTGTTATAACAAATAGTTAACGTAACATTGTTGTCGGTATTTAAGCATTATCGATAATGTACTGCGTGAACCTTTCTCTCGAGTAGAGAAGATAAATGGATCAAAAAGGACTTGAGCATTTATGAGACAAACCCCAACCTTGAAATTGAGTACTCGCTTAGTGGCGTTTGTCACGGTGATAGTGCTCAGTGCGGTTTTTATTCTGTTTGTCGGTGGTACGCTGTCGATAAAAAAAATGGGTCAAGAATACCTTAACCACCATTTGTCAGGCATCGTGAAGGTGATCGACAAAGAACTTGAAGATCCTGACGCGGCATACATAATGCAACGCTGGATGCCTAAAATGCTGCAAGCCAGTAATATTATTGAGATGCAGCTCTCTTCTTCAGCTGGTGTCGTTTACCGCTACAAAAACACTTCCCCAATGATCGACCGCACGATCACCTACGAAAAAACGTATACCTTAGAGCGTAATGACGGCTATACCATCAGCTTTACAGCACTTCCGCCCTACCTGGGGGTCCGCTATTCTTTAGAGGCGATGTGGTCTGTTACATTGGCTTTTGGTTTGATCGTTTTTTGCTTAATGCAGGGCGTGAAATGGGTTAGAGGGCAACTTATTGGATCAGAACTGCTTGAAGAGCGGGGAAGAATGATCTTAGCTGGACGAGTTGAACAATACGCGAAAGGGGATTTACGCGAGTGGCCTTATACTGCGAGTGAAGCGCTAGATATACTGATTGAGGAGCTACAAGATGCTCGTCAAGAGCGCAGCCGCTTTGATACTTTTATTCGTACTCAAACGTTTCTTGACCCATTGACGGGCAGTGCAAACCGTATGCTCTTTGATAGCAAGCTTGAATCCGCGTTACTGGAAAGTGGTGCGCAAGGTGGCGTGATGCTGTTTCGCATAGAGGATTGGGATCAGGTCAGTGAGCTAAATAGTAAAGCGGTGTCCGATGACTTCTTGATTGAAGTGGGCGAGGTCATTTCTAATGCGGTACAAAAATACCCAGATGCGATCTTCTCTCGATACTTTGATGCCGACTTTGCGGTTTTTGTTCCCCATCAGAGTGCTAAAGATTTGGGGAGTTTGGCCAATCAATGCCTTCGCCAGTTAGAAAAGGTGACGCCACCTACGCCACTTGATGAAGATAACTGGTGCCACATTGGTGTGAGTATGTATGCGGAATCAGAGCGCCAGGGACGAGTTATGGAAGAGGCGGAAACGGCTCTGAAAAGTGCTCAGCTTCAAAAAGCCAATAACTGGAGCCGGTTTAGTAAACAGACGCAAAGTATGGATGAGCGGGGCAGTGTGCGCTGGCGAACCTTATTCGATAAAGCGCTGCTACCGGACAATTTGTTGATTTTTTCCCAGCCTTGTTACCTGTATGAAAAAGGCCAAGATCTGAGTACGCTTCATCGTGAGCTATTCGCTCGAATTGAAGATCCAGAGAGAGGAGTGATTAAAGCTTCTCGCTTCCACTCGGCGCTGATTCAAGTGGGGTATGAATCCAATTTAGATCGTTCTGTTTTGAACAAGGTGCTTCGTAATATAAAGCAAGGTAAAAATATCCTCCCGATCTCCATTAATCTGTATGTGGTTCCTTTTGCTAATAAGCGTCACTTCAAATGGTTTAGGGATGAGTTATTACAGATGCCTATTGCTCAAAGACAGCAATTATCGTTTGAATTTTCTGAAGCGAGAGTCATTCAGCACTTGGACTATATTCGCCCTGTCATTAGAATGCTATCCGGTTTAGGGTGTACCGTTATTGTTGGCCAAGCAGGCCGTTCGATTGTCAGTACTCATTACATTAAAGATCTGAAAGTTGATTACCTTAAGTTGCACCGTAGTTTGATCAAAAAGATCGATCAACGAGACGAGAACCAACTGTTTGTTCGCAGCATGGTTGGAGCGTGTGGTGATTCACCCACGAAGGTCATCGCGGTTGGAGTGGAAAGCAAAAAAGAGTGGCATACCCTTATTGATTTAGGTGTTTCTGGTGGGCAGGGGCGTTACTTTGCGCCTGAAACGCAATTGCTACCTGAGGCCTCGGTAAAAACAGCCGTAATCAAACCGGGTCGTCGAAATCGTTGGCGTAAAACCTAGTGGTTGTGAAGTTTTGTTATCACGAATGACGAATAACCCCACATTGAATGAGTGACTTATAAAGAAGAAATAAAGTGAGTTTGCCGCTAATTACTGTCAATTTTTTGCGTTAAGTAAGGAAACTGTAAGAAAATGGGGTTTTCCCCCCATGTTTCTGCCTCAATGCCTTGCTGATATGGCAACGCATTGGTACATTTAGTGCAATTTTTGTCTTCTCATTCTTGCAGGACGAGCGAAGAATATGTTTAAAAAACTGCGTGGCATGTTTTCTAACGATTTATCGATAGATCTAGGTACTGCCAACACACTGATTTATGTTAAAGGGCAGGGCATCGTCCTAGACGAGCCTTCTGTAGTCGCTATTCGCCAAGATCGTGCTGGCTCTGCAAAGAGCGTCGCGGCAGTTGGCCATGCGGCTAAGCAAATGTTAGGCCGTACACCGGGTAACATTTCGGCAATTCGTCCGATGAAAGATGGCGTAATTGCCGACTTTTATGTGACTGAAAAAATGCTGCAGCATTTCATCAAACAAGTACACGACAACAGCGTGTTAAAGCCAAGTCCACGTGTATTGGTTTGTGTGCCTTGTGGTTCAACTCAGGTAGAACGTCGTGCAATCCGCGAATCGGCTCTGGGTGCGGGCGCTCGTGAAGTGTATTTGATTGATGAGCCAATGGCGGCAGCCATTGGTGCCGGTTTACGTGTATCTGAGCCAACCGGTTCTATGGTTATCGATATCGGTGGTGGTACTACAGAAGTCGCCGTTATCTCACTGAATGGTGTGGTGTACTCATCTTCAGTGCGTATTGGTGGCGATCGTTTCGATGAAGCCATTATCAATTACGTTCGTCGTAATTATGGTAGCTTGATTGGTGAAGCAACCGCTGAAAAAATCAAACATGAGATTGGCTCTGCGTATCCTGGTGATACGGTCAATGAGATTGAAGTTCGTGGTCGTAACCTTGCTGAAGGTGTGCCTCGTAGTTTCAGTCTCAACTCAAATGAAATCCTAGAAGCGCTTCAAGAGCCGTTGACCGGTATTGTCTCTGCCGTTATGGTTGCGCTTGAGCAGTGTCCGCCAGAGTTAGCTTCTGATATTTCTGAAAATGGAATGGTATTGACGGGTGGTGGTGCACTGCTGCGCGATCTCGATCGTCTTATCACTGAAGAAACAGGCATTCCTGTTGTTATCGCAGAAGACCCTCTGACTTGTGTTGCTCGTGGAGGCGGTAAAGCGTTAGAAATGATCGACATGCACGGTGGCGATCTGTTTACTGAAGAATAATGGTTTCACTCTGGTTTTGGTGTGGTACTAAAGCTAGAGTCCACACCAGGATAATGAGTTCATGAAACCAATATTTGGTCGAGGTCCATCCTTACAACTTCGCCTATTTCTTGCGGTATCCTTATCAGCTGGCTTAATGCTGGCTGATAGTCGTTTAGATACCTTCTCCCACGTACGCTATTTACTGAATAGTGTGGTTGCCCCTATTCAATACACCGCTAATTTACCGAGAAGTATGTTTGATGGTGTGTATGAGCGTTTCAATACCCGTCAAGGTCTAGCTGAGCAGAATATTAACCTCAAACGAGAGGTTCTACGCTTAAAAAGCGATTTAATTTTGCTTGATCAATACCGAGAAGAAAATCAACGGTTTCGCGATCTGCTTGGTTCGTCATTTGTACGAGACGAAAAGAAGATGGTCACGGAAGTGATGGCGGTAGACACTTCTCCTTATCGTCACCAAGTAGTGATAGATAAAGGAAAAACAGACGGTGTGTATGAAGGCCAGCCTGTCATCAATGAGAATGGTATTGTTGGACAGGTAACGTTCGTGGGTGCTCACAATAGCCGAATTATGTTGTTAACCGATTCAAACAGTGCAATTCCCGTACAAGTCATTCGTAACGATATTCGAGTGATTGCTTCTGGGAATGGATTAATCGATGAGATTCAACTTGAGCATATTCCAACGAGCACGGATATTCAGCAAGAGGATCTTCTTGTTACCTCTGGATTAGGTGGGATATACCCAGAAGGTTACCCCGTTGCATATGTAAAAAAAGTGCAACGAGATAACCGACGCGAATTTGCCAGCATCATCGCAGAACCTGTCGTGGACTTTGATCGCTTACGATACTTACTGTTGATTTGGCCTAATCAAGATAGGCAGCAGCAAGAAGTTGAAGCGACACTTAATGCGGAATAAGAGACGAGAACTAGACTATGACTAATCGTGGATTTCGCAGCCAGTTAGTAATTGGTGTGTCATTACTGCTCGCGCTTACTTTACAAACCATCCCATGGCCAGGAGTGCTCGATTTTATTCGCCCTTCATGGCTATTGTTGGTGATGTGTTATTGGGTGTTGGCGTTACCGCATCGTATCAATGTCGGAACCGCCCTTGTTGTCGGCCTAATATGGGATTTACTTGTTGGTTCGACCTTAGGGATTCGTGGCATGATGATGTCTATCATCATCTACGTGGTGGCACTGAATTTTTTGGTCCTTCGTAATATGGCGTTGTGGCAACAAGCAACGGTGATCGCCTTGCTTTCTATGGCCCTAGAGGTCGCAATATTTTTCGGTGAGTATTTGATCCAGGACGTAACTTTTAATCCAATGTCGCTGTGGAGTGGTTTGATTAACTGTATACTTTGGCCATGGATGTTTTTATTGTTGCGCCGCATGAGAAGGCATTGGCATGTCAGGTAATTTATCACAATACGCTATCGTGTTAGCGTCGACTTCACCTCGACGCAAAGAGCTACTGACGCAACTAGGTTATGATTTTCATGCCGTAAGCCCTGATATTGAAGAGCTTAAAGGGGTGAATGAATCCGCAGAAGCATACGTTGAACGTTTATCACTAGAAAAAGCCATGGCGGGCTATGCGCTGGTGAATGTTGCTTCGCAGAATCCTGCCATCGTTATCGGCTCTGATACCGTTGTCGTACTGCATGGGCAAGTGCTTGAAAAGCCGAATGACTACGCTGATGCACAGCGAATGTTAAGCCAGTTATCGAATAATCAGCACCAAGTTTTGACGGCTGTAAGTGTCGTTGCCAAGGACAAGCAAGCGTCTGTTATTGTAAAAACCGACGTCTGGTTCAAGCCATTAACTGAATACGAAATACAACAATACTGGTTAAGTGGTGAGCCGCAAGATAAAGCTGGCAGTTATGGAATTCAAGGACTCGGAGGGCGATTTGTCTCTCGTATCGAAGGAAGCTACTACGCGGTAGTAGGATTGCCACTCTATGAAACTGACCAGCTCCTGCAAGAATTTATAAATAATTAAAAATTGAGGTGCGCTCATGAGTGCAGAGCTGTTGCTAAACGTAACCCCTAGTGAAACGAGGGTTGCTATGATCGAAGGCGGAATCCTTCAAGAAGTTCACATTGAACGTGAAGCGAAACGCGGAATTGTAGGTAATATTTACAAAGGAAAAGTCAGTCGCGTTTTACCCGGAATGCAAGCGGCCTTTGTGGATATCGGCTTAGAGAAAGCAGCTTTTTTGCATGCCTCGGATATTGTTCCACATACCGAATGTGTAGCGGAAAATGAGAAAAAACAGTTTCAGGTACGAGATATTTCAGAGCTCGTGCGTCAAGGGCAAGACATTGTTGTTCAAGTGGTTAAAGACCCGCTTGGTACCAAAGGCGCTCGACTAACAACCGATATCACCTTACCGTCTCGCTACCTCGTCTTTATGCCAGGTGCTAGTCATGTTGGTGTGTCTCAACGTATCGAGAGCGAAAAAGAAAGAAACCGACTTAAACGCGTTGTTGCTGATTATTGCGATGAAAATGGTGGTTTTATCATTCGTACTGCGGCCGAAGGGGCGAATGAAAAAGAATTGGCTCAAGATGCTCAGTTCTTGAAGCGTCTATGGCTAAAGATCAATGAGCGCCGCAAAAAATACAAAACACGTTCAACCTTATACGGTGAGTTGGGTTTAGCACATCGCATTATTCGTGATTTTGTTGGGACCGAGTTGACTCGTATTCAAGTCGACTCCCGTCTTATCTATGAAAGCCTAAAAGAGTTCACTCATGAGTTTGTGCCTGAAATGGAATGCTTGCTTGAGCTTTATGAGGGTGACAAGCCTATCTTCGATATGTACGACACGGAGAATGAGATTCAGCGTTCATTGGAGCGTAAAGTCAATCTAAAATCTGGTGGCTATCTGATTATTGATCAAACGGAAGCCATGACGACCGTTGATATCAATACTGGGGCGTTTGTCGGACGAAGAAACCTCGAAGAAACTATTTTTAACACCAACGTTGAAGCGACCCAAGCGATTGCCAGGCAGTTAAGATTACGAAATTTAGGTGGCATCATCATTATCGACTTTATCGATATGGGTATAGAAGAGCATCGCCGCCGTGTCTTAGTGTCTTTAGATGCGGCGCTGGCAAAAGATCGAGTTAAAACCAATATCAATGGCTTTACTCAGCTTGGACTTGTTGAGATGACCCGTAAAAGAACGCGTGAAAGTATTGAACATGTTCTTTGTAGTGGTTGTCCAACATGTGAAAGCCGTGGTTCAGTAAAAACCGTTGAAACGGTGTGCTATGAGATCTTGCGTGAGATAACCCGAGTAAACCGTGCCTATGATGCGGATAAATTTGTTGTCTATGCCTCTCCAGCTGTTGCAGAAACATTGGAAGGCGAAGAGTCTCATGCCCTTGCAGAACTTGAAGTCTTTATTGGAAAACAGGTTCGTATTCAGGCTGAACCTTTGTATATTCAAGAACAATTTGATGTTGTTATGATGTAATGAGTAGTGTGTGAGTCCTCGCGTTAATCGATTAGTACGTTTTTTTCTTTGGATATTGTTGACCGTATTGGTGTTACTTGCCTGTGCGGTCACAATGTTGCGTGTCACTTTACCTCAATTAAACCGAATTCAACCCGAAATCGTTTCTTGGATTAATCAAGGAAGCGGATTCAATGTGTCTATCAATGATGTTCGTGGTTTCTGGCGAAACACCCACCCCTCTATTTCGTTGCAAGGTGTCGCGGTGAGTCTTCCTAAAAGCGAAGACAGCAAGTTAGAAGTGAACAACCTAGAGCTTGAATTTGATTTAGTCCAGACCATCATTCAACGTCAGCCTGTTATCGCCGATATGTCGATAAACGGTATGATTTTGGATGTACGAACCGTTGATCTTCTTCACTCGTCAAACAATCAAAAATCAGTCGATCCTGCTAACGTTGAGTCGGCAGAAAATGGTGAGCAGATCCTTAATCGCCTTGATAATTTGTTGCTAAGGCAGCTCGATCGTTTCTCTGTGGCTCAATCCACGGTCTTTTATAAGGCGATATCAGGTGATACACGTCAACTGGATATTGAAAATCTGCAATGGCGAAATGAAAATGATCGGCACCTTGCACAAGGGACAGTGTCTATTGCGGATGCAAATTTAGACTCGCTTGAGGTTCGAGCTGATTTTGTTGATAACGGGTCACTCACGGATGTCACAGGGGAGTTCTATGTCACGGTTGATAAGATGTCAGTATCGCCATGGCTTAGTGACGAGATTAGTCAAAAAACAGGCATTACGAGTGGGGATGCAAGCCTGCGCGCTTGGCTAACTCTTGAGCAAAGTAAGGCAACTGATGCGTATGTTGAGGTATTACCCTCTGAGTTGGCATGGCAAAGAGACGGTGTTAGTAATCAGATTGTGCTGGAATCTGCCGTGCTTCATTTACACCCATCAGAAAAGGGTTGGCAGCTTAATGCCCATGAAATCCAGGCGAGAACGAACGATACCCCATGGCCAGAATTAGATATTGCTCTGGATTGGAACAGACAAAATCAATGGCGAATGAACGCTTCTCAATTAGATATCAATGCCTTAAAGCCGCTCGCATCTTTAATGCCAGACACGACGGTTAAAGAGTGGTTGGATAAGCTGAATCCGGGTGGGCGCATTGAAAATATCCGAGCCACTCAACAAAATGGTGCTGAGTCTTTGCTGTACTCCGCGAGTTTTAGGCAGCTGTCGCTCTCCCAATGGGCATTACTTCCTGGCTTTTCTCATGTCTCCGGTAGTGTTGCCGGCAGTGTGAACAAAGCGGATGCGACGGTGATGGTAGTCGATGACAAATTTCCTTACGGAGATGTTTTCCAAGCCCCGCTTAATATCAAGCAAGGCTTAGTCAATATTCATTGGGAAAATCATGGTGAAAAGGGCTGGTCGCTATGGTCTGATAAAGTGACAGCCGCCACCTCTGATATTCAGGTGTTGGGAGCGTTTCGGCTTGATTTTCCTAAAGATAGCAGCCCATTTTTGTCATTTTATGCCGAAGCCGATTTGTATAATGCGGGGGAAACGTGGCGTTATCTTCCAACCCTTGCGCTTGGGCAAAGCCTAACCGATTATTTATCCGCTGCTATTCAAGCGGGACACGTCAATACGTCGAAGTTACTTTGGTACGGCCAGCTTTCTGATTTTCCGTATAAAAACCATAATGGCATGTTTCAAGCGTGGGTGGGGTTACGCGATGCCAAATTTAGCTTCGATACCAATTGGCCACCATTGACTGATTTGCAACTCGATTTGCTGTTCCAAAATGAGGCGATGCACATTGACTCGAAAGCCGCCACGCTGATGGGGGTGAAAGGTAAGAGGATTACTGGACGCATTCCCGAGCTTCGTGGAGATGGCCATTTGGAGATTGAAGCCAAGGCCACCGGTAGTGGTAGTGCGGTACGCGATTACATGATGTCGACACCGTTAGTCGGCTCTGTTGGTGCTGCGCTGACTGCGGTGCAAGTAAGCGGGAAGGTTGACGCGGATTTTCAGTTGTACATTCCGTTTTCTGGTGACACGACGCCGTCTCGTGCTTGGGGTGCTGCAAAACTGAAAGACAATCATGTCGAGATTGACGCACCACCGATGACCTTAGAGAAGGTATCAGGAAGCATTGCATTTGATAACGATGTCATCAACGCTAAAGGCTTATCTGCGACCTTGTTGAACCAACCTATAACCCTAGACTTTAATGGCCAGAACTCTGGTAAAGGCTATGGTGTCGATCTTGATGCTATAGGCGATTGGAATATGGGGCCATTAGAACCTTATGTCGGAGAGCGGTATGTCAGTGGTTTAAAAGGGCACGCCCCTTGGAATCTGGATGTGGATCTTCAGCTCAATGACGTTGGATTTACTTATCAATTGGATCTCAATGCTAACTTGGTGACGATTGCGAGTGATTACCCTTATCCATTAAAGAAAGCATTTGGTGAATCAGGAAAAGCAAGGTTGCAGGCCTCTGGTAACCAACAGGCGATTACAGCGCGATTGCAGCTCCCGTCTGTTAAATACCAAACTGAGATTGATATTACCAAGGAAACGCCGGTGCTTAAGGCAACCAATCTCGTGCTTGGTAAGGGCGGTTTTAAGATAAGCCCTATTGTTGGACACGATTTCCAGATACGTTCCGATCGCTTTAACTTGGACGAATGGAGTGCCTTAACTAAGCAGCCAGCAAGTACTAAAAAAGCCATGCTGGATGACTTAAATACACCTACAATCCCCTTGCCAACACGAGTGAATATAGAAGCAAAGGAGTTTATGCTCGGGGGGATTGAGTGGCATGATGTCGACTTTAATGCGAGATATAAACAAGGTGGCTGGCAATTCGAACTTGATAGCCAAGAAGCAAAAGGGCAGGCAAATTACAGCGACGATAATCAACTTTATGTCGCCCTTCAACGACTGCATGTCTATTTACCGTCGCTCGCTGAATCGGCCAGTCCAGATGACTCATTGATTCTTCAAGATGATTTGTCAGCGCCACTGGTGAGTGATTTTGACCGTAAGCTCTTTAATGCCATTCCTGATACTAAGTTAGATATAAAAAACTTTTGGTTTCAAGGGTATAAAGTTGGTGACGTGGATATGGATGTTGCTCGACAAGGCAACAAACTCGTTTGGAATAAACTTAACCTGAGCAGCGGCAGTAACAAGGTTCGTATCGATGGTAGTTGGATGGTTGCCGGACAGCAAAATAAGACCCAGGTGAATCTAGAGGTTGAAGGTGAGAATAACAGCGATCTAATGGAACGCTTCGGTATTACTTCCGGTATTCAAAAGGCGCCTTTTGAGCTTAACTCAAAACTGACTTGGGATGGCGCGCCTTGGTCGATGAGAATTGATACCGTTAATGGCGACATTGATACTAAGCTCGGCAAAGGCGTGATCTCTGATGTCAGCGGTGCAGCGCGTTTATTGGGGTTGTTTAGCCTTGATTCGATCATTCGTAAGATGCAGTTAGACTTTACAGATGTCTTCGATAAAGGCATGGCTTTTAATTCCATTACTGGTAGCGGCAAAATAAGAGATGGGATGTTTGTTACCAATGATATCGAGATGGATGCGATTGCTGGTGATATGAAAATCAAAGGGTTGGCGGATCTTACTTCACAAACCGTGGATGCAGAGGTCAACTTTACCCCGGATATGACCTCAGGGATTCCGATTATTACTGCCTTTGCTGTGACGCCGCAAACGGCATTAATCGTATTGGCTGTCACGACCGTGATCTCTCCGGTTGTGGAGGTGGTGACTCAGGTTAATTATGCCGTGAAAGGGCCACTTGCATCGCCTGAAGTCAGTGAAATATCGCGTACAAAGGGCGAGTACAAACTTCCGGATAACCTAAAAAAGGAGCAAAAGTAATCCCATGAGCAAGGAACGCTTCGGTATTATTCAAATGACCTCGGGCCCAGACCCTAAACAGAATCTTGCCTTTATCGACGAGCAAGTTCAGCTTCTTGCCCGTAAAGGGGCGCGTTGGATCTTGACACCAGAAAACTCGTTGATATTCGGAAAAAGAGAAGACTATCATTCTCACGCCGAGTGGCTGGGTGACGGTAAGCTGCAACACCAGCTTGCCGATATTGCTAAGACACATGCCGTTAATTTGATCATTGGTAGCTTTCCCATTCGACAGTCCGCTACGGAAGTGACCACCACGACATTAGTTTTTGACAGTAATGGGCAGCGACTAAATCACTATGATAAGCTGCACATGTTCGATGTCGATGTGGACGATGGATTTCAACGCTACCGTGAATCTGAGACGTTTAAAGCAGGTACCGATATTACGATGGTACCTGTTAACTTTGGTGCGATTGGCCTAACGATTTGTTATGACTTGCGCTTCCCACATCTCTACAGTGCATTAAGAGCGCAAGGGGCAAGCGTGATTGTCGTACCGGCTGCCTTCACTGCGGTCACGGGGCAAGCTCATTGGGAAGTATTACTTCGAGCAAGAGCGATAGAGAACCAATGTTGGATCGTCGCGGCTAACCAATGTGGCACCCACACATGTGGCAGAGAAACGTGGGGCCATTCGATGGTCATTTCTCCATGGGGTGAGGTGCAAGGCCAACTCGGCAATCAAGTGGGTACTATCATTGCCGATTTAAATTTTGATGTTGTTAAAGAAGTCAGGCAAACCATGCCTGTTGCGAAGCATATTCGCTTTGAACAACACCTACACTCATTACGATAATAAGAGTACGAATATGGAACGCATAGAAGATGCGCTACTTGGGCCTACTGGTCTAACTGAGCAAGATATCGAAGCTACACTCGCAAGTATTGCGACTCGCCAAATCGATTATGCAGACATTTATTTTCAGTCTAGTTGGCACGAGTCACTCGTCCTTGAAGACAGTATTATCAAAGACGGTTCTTTTAATATTGATAGGGGTGTTGGTGTACGTGCAATCACGGGGGAAAAAACCGGTTTTGCTTATTCTGACCAACTGACCCTTAATGGGTTGAAGCAGAGTGCCATTGCGGCTCGAGGCATTGCTCAACAAGGGAAAAATGCATCGGTTAAGGCGCTCACTCGCCATGATAACCAAGCTTACTATGCGGCAGTTAACCCACTGGAAAGCTGGGAAAAACAACAGAAAACCGAATTACTGAAAGAACTTGATGCATACATCCGTACCAAGGAGCCTTTGGTGAGTGAGGTTTCCGTCAGTTTAAGTGGTGTGTATGAGCAAATGCTTGTCGCTGCAACTGACGGCACCTTTGCTGGTGATGTGAGGCCTTTAGTCCGTTTATCCATTAGTGTCTTAGCTCAAAAAGGCGATCGTCGTGAGCGTGGTAGTGCTGGTGGCGGTGGACGTTATGGTTATGATTTTTTCATCTCAGATGAAAATGGCCGACAGGTCGCTTACCATTATGCCGATGAGGCCATTCGTCAAGCATTGGTTAACCTAGAAGCCATTGATGCCCCAGCGGGTACTATGCCGGTCGTGTTAGGCTCTGGCTGGCCAGGTGTTTTGTTGCATGAAGCCGTCGGCCATGGTTTAGAAGGGGATTTTAACCGCAAAGAGTCATCGGTGTTCTCGGGAAAATTAGGTCAACAAGTGACCTCAAAACTATGCACCATTGTCGATGATGGTACGCTAAAAGATTTACGTGGCTCTTTGAACGTCGATGATGAAGGTGTACACGGCCAGCACAACACGCTGATTGAAAACGGTGTGCTGAAAGGTTACATGCAAGATAAGCTCAATGCTCGCTTGATGGGCGTGAATCCAACCGGGAATGCACGCCGAGAATCATACGCACACCTTCCTATGCCGCGTATGACGAATACTTACATGCTGCCTGGCCAACATACCCCAGAAGAAATCATTTCTACGGTGAAGAAAGGCTTGTACGCTCCTAACTTTGGTGGTGGTCAAGTGGATATCACCTCAGGTAAGTTCGTGTTTTCAGCATCAGAAGCGTATTTGATCGAAGATGGTAAGATCACCACACCGGTCAAAGGTGCGACCTTGATTGGCTCTGGCATTGAAGCAATGCAGCAAGTGTCGATGGTGGGAAATGACCTTAGTATTGATCGCGGCGTGGGTGTCTGTGGCAAGGCTGGGCAAAGTGTGCCAGTCGGTGTGGGCCAGCCAACCCTAAAAATCGATGCACTGACAGTCGGTGGTACTGACTAACCTCTTATCTATTAAAAAATCGCGGTTTTATACCGCGATTTTTTTTGCAAGCAAATCAGGTGACGATCATCATCTTGCAGGACCCAGGACCCAGGA
>NZ_MCUW01000015.1:135017-250920 GCF_002873335.1 Vibrio sp. 10N.286.49.B1
AGGACCCAGGACCCAGGACCCTGCTACAAATTTTCTTCCGCATATTCTGCCAATCGACTTCTCACCACGCCATTCAAATGAATGTTGGCACTGCCTGAAAAGTTCTTAAACCGTTCAACCATATACGTTAATCCTGAAGTGACGGGCGTCAAATAATGAGAGTCGATTTGTGCGAGGTTCCCTGAGCAGACGATTTTTGTCCCCTCGCCACAGCGAGTAATGATGGTCTTTATTTGAGAGGCTGTCAGGTTTTGGCATTCATCGAGCAATACAAAAGCATTTTGTATAGAGCGACCACGCATAAAGTTAATGGATTTAAATTGGATGTTGGCTTTATCGCAAATGTATTTTAGAGAGCCTTCTGTACAATGGTCGTGTTTATGCAGGGCCTCAAGTGTATCGGTGATAGCGGCCAACCATGGCATCATTTTCTCTTCTTCACTACCGGGAAGAAAACCAATGGATTCACCGATATCCGGGGTATTGCGCGTTACGATGATCTTATCAAACATACTACGCTCAATCGTCATTTCAAGAGCCGCGGCCATGGCGAGTAAGGTTTTACCACTACCGGCTGCACCCGTTAAGATGACGAGATCAATATCGGGATCAAGTAAGGCGTCCATCGCCATACCTTGGTAGATGTTTTTTGGTCGAATTCCCCAAGCCTGGCGAGTTAACATGCGCTCTTGGCTAAGGTCTTTGATGGTGACATCCTCATCATGAAGGTCGGCAACTCGGCCCGCAAAGTCACTTTCTTCATCGATGATGTACTGATTGGCATAGGATGGATCGATGGCGTGCTTTTCAAAGGTATGAAACGTTTTCCCACCTAATACGGCGGTTTCGACGTTATCAATACCGTCCCAAAATGCCCCGGGAACTTTTTGGAAACCTTTGCTCAAATATTGGACATCATCGATGAGTTGATCGGTGCGATAGTCTTCAACATGCAAGACCCCAGCGCCTTTTGCTCGCAATCGCATGTTGATGTCTTTGGTGACTAAGATAATATCGCGCGGTGCCCGCTTGTTTTGCAAATAAAGCACCGCATTAAGGATTCGGTTATCCCCTTCTTTGTCGGCAAATGCCTTGAAGGTTTCTTGAAGCATATAGTCAGCGAGTATCGAAATGGTGCCTGTTGCTTGTTGATCATGAGAAAAAGGAATACCTTCGGATATTTCATCTGGCGTCGCATCTTTGAATATATTTTCAAGTGCACGAATAGCAACGCGGGCGTCACGAGCGACGTCTCGTTTGCTGTCTTTGATACGGTCGAGCTCTTCTAACACTGTCATCGGTATGACAACATCATGTTCTTTGAAAGAGTAGATAGCGAAGGGTTCGTGAAGAAGGATATTAGTGTCGAGAACAAAAAATTTACGGTCGGTGTCGCCCATAGAGTCTCCTTGTCGCATTCTGCGACTGTCCTGGCAAGTTGCTCACAGCTGAGACGAATCAGGCTTTGGATCCTCGCTGGCTCGTCTGTATTCACGGTGAGTCAACTTTGGTTGCTTCAATCAAAACAAAATCAGATTGAATCTCTTATCCTTGTATACGTTCAAAACATCAACTTTGGTTAACATTTATATAACGTTTACATTTTGAGTATAAGCGAAAAAAATCACCTTACCGTTAACAAATGCCACTATTTTTTTTCAGTTTGATGTCAACGCGAATAAAACAAAAAAAAGTGCGCTTTTCCGTGCAATTGGCGTGACCTAAATCACGCCTTCAAGTAAGATTAGCGACCTTTCATCAAAGGGTAGAAATGCGCAATATTTGTGTCATCATCTACTATTATTTGGGTGGTGTTATGTGCTCGATATTAATGCAGAGCTACCATCAAAATAACCGCAAAGACATCTAAAAGAGTGAGGTATTCGTTCTATGACATTTGCTTTAGGGCAGCGCTGGATTAGCGATACGGAAAGTGATTTAGGTTTGGGTACCATCGTCGCAATGGATGCGAGAACAGTATCAGTGATGTTTGCTGCATCAGAAGAAAATCGAGTTTATGCACGTAGTGATGCTCCGGTAACCCGAGTCATTTTTAATGTCGGCGATGTTATAGATAGCCAAGAAGGCTGGTCTTTAGAAGTTGCAGATGTGTCTGAAAATCAAGGTGTCTTGACGTACATGGGTACGCGACAAGATACGCAAGAAACAGACATTGCATTGCGTGAGATTTTTCTTAGCAACCACATCCGTTTCAATAAGCCTCAGGATAAGTTATTTGCTGGTCAAATTGACCGCATGGACAATTTTGTGTTGCGTTATCGCGCATTGACTAATCAATACCAGCAACATAAAAGCCCAATGCGCGGCCTTTGTGGAATGAGAGCTGGCCTGATTCCTCATCAACTCTTTATTGCTCATGAGGTCGGTCGTCGATACGCACCTCGTGTACTATTAGCCGATGAAGTAGGACTGGGGAAAACAATTGAAGCCGGCATGATCATTCACCAACAGGTGTTATCGGGTCGCGCTGAACGTATTCTTATTGTGGTGCCAGAAACACTTCAACATCAATGGTTAGTTGAGATGATGCGTCGTTTCAATCTGCATTTCTCCATCTTTGATGAAGAGCGTTGTATTGAGGCATTTGCTGAGGCTGAAAACCCATTTGATACCCAACAATATGTCCTGTGCTCTCTCGATTTTTTACGTAAAAGTCGTAAGCGTTTTGAACAAGCGCTTGAGGGTGAGTGGGATCTACTCGTTGTTGATGAAGCGCACCATTTAGAATGGAGCCAAGACAAACCAAGCCGACAATATCAAGTCATTGAGGCATTGGCAGAGCAAACGCCGGGCGTTCTATTGCTCACCGCAACACCTGAGCAATTGGGGCGTGAAAGTCATTTTGCACGTTTACGCTTGCTCGACTCAGATCGCTTCTTTGACTACGACGCATTTGTTAAAGAAGAAGACCAATACGCGCCGGTAGCAGATGCCGTTACGGCATTATTTTCTGGTGAAAAACTGGCGAATGAAGCTAAGAATCAAATTACAGAATTATTGTCAGAACAAGACGCAGAGCCATTATTTAATGTGCTCGAGAGCGCCGCGGATGACACCGAGAAAGCCATTGCACGTCAAGAGCTTATTGATAATTTGATGGATCGCCATGGTACTGGGCGAGTATTGTTCCGAAATACGCGTGCTGCCATCAAAGGTTTTCCGACACGTAATGTCAACCTAGTTCCGATGCCGATCCCTCAGCAGTACACAACCTCTATGCGAGTGTCTGGCATGATCGGTGGCAAAATGGCACCTGAAGCTCGCGCAATGAAGATGCTGTATCCAGAAGAAATCTTCCAAGAATTTGAAGGCGAAGATTCTAGTTGGTGGCAGTTTGATTCACGTGTGAATTGGTTGATTGATAAGATCCAAGCCAAACGTAGCGAGAAAATTCTAGTGATCGCTTCACGCTCAAGCACTGCGTTGCAACTTGAACAAGCTCTTCGTGAGCGAGAAGGCATTCGTGCTACGGTATTCCACGAAGGCATGTCAATTTTAGAGCGCGATAAAGCCGCTGCTTATTTTGCACAAGAAGAAGGTGGGGCTCAGGTTCTTATCTGTAGCGAAATAGGCTCGGAAGGTCGTAACTTCCAGTTCGCTAATCAATTAGTGATGTTTGACCTGCCTTTCAACCCAGATTTGTTAGAGCAGCGTATAGGGCGCCTAGACCGTATTGGTCAAAGCCGCGATATTGATGTGCATGTTCCTTATCTTGAAGGGACATCGCAAGCGATTCTTGCGCGTTGGTTTGATGAAGGCTTGAATGCCTTTGCTGAGACGTGCCCAACAGGCCGCATGGTCTACGATCGTTATCAGGACGCCATCGTTAATATGCTGGCATCGGGTGATGTGACTGAGTTAGACGAGGTCATTGAAGGATCTCGACACTATAATCAAGAGCTGAAACACGAGCTAGAACAAGGGCGAGATCGTCTATTAGAGATGCACTCTAATGGTGGTGAGGCCGCGCAAAAAATTGCGGATGACATCATGGCAACCGATGGTGACACCAATCTGGTTACTTTTGCTTTGAGCTTGTTTGATACCATTGGGCTGAACCAAGATGACAAAGGTGAAAATGCCCTTGTTGTCACACCGTCTGAGCATATGATGGTACCGAGTTACCCAGGTTTGCCTTATGAAGGGGCGACGATCACCTTCGATCGTGATACGGCGTTATCTCGTGAAGACATGAATTTCATTAGTTGGGAGCACCCAATGATCCAAGGTGGCATTGACTTGGTGATGAGTGAGGGGGTGGGCGCGTGTGCTGTGTCTTTGTTGAAGAACAAGGCGTTGCCTGTCGGAACGATTTTACTTGAACTGGTTTACGTGGTTGATGCTCAAGCACCGAAACGCAGTGGTATCAGTCGTTTCTTGCCGCCGGCTCCGATCCGACTCATGATTGATGGCCGTGGTAACGATTTATCTGCTCAGGTCGAGTTTGAGGGCTTCAACCGTCAGCTCAGCCCGGTAAACCGTCATCTTGCGAGCAAGCTGGTGACCTCGGTGCAGGCAGAGGTAGTACGCCTAATTGAAACCGGCAACGGTATGGTTGAATCTAAACTGACCGCAGCGAAAGAAGAAGCACACAAATCGATGTACAGCAGTTTGAATGGTGAGTTGGAACGCTTGCAGGCGCTTAAAGCGGTGAACCCAAACATTCGTGATGAAGAAATTGAAGCGATTGATGCTCAAATTAAAGCATTGGATGGTTATATTAATAACGCTCAGCTTCAGCTAGATTCACTGCGTCTTATTGTTGTGAGTCATAACTAACGCTTAGTCAGCATAATGCGATGCTAAGGCGGCGCTGTGTATTTTTGGCTTTGTTAAAATGAAGGTAAACTGTAAAAGGTTTACCTTCATTTATATCTATCCCTTTTTGTTTTGGTATCCACTATGGCTATGATCAGCTACACCCCCCCCACTGACCCTTGGATTGACATTGTCTATGAGGACGAGGATATCCTTGCCGTGAACAAACCATCAGGGTTGTTATCGGTACCAGGACGAGCAGAAGAACATTACGACAGCATGTGGAGTCGCTTACATGCCGAGTACCCTGATATTCAGGTGGTACACCGCTTAGACATGTCAACTTCTGGGTTGATGTTGTTGGCAAAAAACAAACCGGCAGAGCGGTCAATTAAGAAGCAATTTCAATACCGACTCACTCACAAGGTGTATTATGCACGCGTTTGGGGAACCCCAGAAAACAGTCAGGGCCTGATTGATGAGCCGTTAATCTGTGATTGGCCAAATAGGCCAAGGCAGAAAGTCTGTTATCAAGATGGAAAGCCATCGCAGACGTATTACCAAGTGGTTGAGGTTGAAGATAAAACCAGTATTGTTCGCTTGTTTCCTATCACGGGTCGCTCCCATCAACTGCGTGTTCATTTATTGGCAATTGGGCATCCGATTGTGGGTGATGAATTTTACGCACATGAGGAAGCGATGCAGTTCTCAGAGACGTTGGGTCTACATGCCAGTGAGCTCTCCTTCTATCATCCAGAGAACTTAGAGCTGACGACTCTCTTTGTGCCTTGTGATTTTTACCCTCAAGCGACGGAAATGGTGATTGAACACTTTGACCCCGCACCGGTTTTACCGGATTATAAGACATTGCCTAAATGCTAATACGGCCATAACAGTGTTGTCGGTCGTTGCTATTCGAGGAAAACCAATGGCCGATAATCATCACTTGTTCGATACTAATACGCGAACTAGGATCGTATTTTTAGATCGCGACACGATACCTGCACATATTTCTATTTCTTCTCCATCGTTCCCGCATCAGTGGGTGTCATACCCTGAAACAGAATTGCCAGATCTGGTAGAGCGCATTGCCGATGCCGATATTATCGTCACGAATAAGGTATCCCTTAGCGCTGACGATTTATCCTGTGCGCAAAAGGTTAAGCACATCGCCGTCACCGCAACAGGCGTGAATAATATCGATTTAGCGTATTGTCAGTCTCGCGGGATCAGCGTGTCGAATATTCAAGGTTATGCGACACGTTCCGTACCAGAGCATGTTATTGCATTGCTGTTTACTTTGTTTAGAAACCTTCCTGCTTATCACAATGATATCGCTCAGGGTGAATGGCAAAAACAGGGTAAGTTCTGTTTTTTTACTCACCCAATTCAAGATGTAGCTGGAGCAACACTGGGTATCATTGGTTCAGGCGCATTAGGTCAGGCAACCGCCAAATTGGCAAGCGCTATAGGGATGAAGGTTATCTTTTCTGAGCGAAAAAATGCGCCAACTACGCGTCAGGGGTATGTGGATTTTGAAACGGTTTTGCGACAATCCGATGCGGTGTGTTTGCTGTGCCCTTTGACGGAACTTACTCAGGGTCTAATTGCTGAAAATGAACTCGCGTTAATGAAGTCGTCAGCGGTACTAATCAACACCGGGCGGGGAGGTTTAGTGGATGAACAAGCCTTGGTGGAGGCTCTTATTGCAGGGAGTATCGCGGGGGCTGGTGTGGATGTCTTTACGCAAGAGCCAGCATTACCGAGTAATCCTCTTATTGCCAATATACACTTGCCGAATTTAGTGTTGACGCCGCATGTTGCGTGGGGAAGTGATTCTTCTATCCAGCGACTCTGCGACATACTCATTGAGAATATAGACGCTTTTTGGCAAGGAAAAACCACCAATCATGTGGTTTAGTGAATAAGCTTGCAAATAGAAAAGGTAGCCTAAGGCTACCTTTTCTTCATTACATGGTTGATGACAACGGTGGGAATGATTGTCAATTAATCAGACTGTGGTTTCACAACTAAGACATTAATTGGTGAGTTTTGTACGACCTTACTCGCCACGGAACCTAAAACGACTTTATCGATCTTTGAGCGTTTATGGCTTGGCATAACAATCAAGTCTGCACCTAACCGTTCTGCATAATCTAAGATGGTTGCATAAGGCTTGCCTTCAGCAACGTGGACTTTAAAGATCACTTCATCGTCAATATGTTGATTAGCGAACGCTTTTAGCTGTGCCTTCACGTCGCTCTTCATCTTGGCAGCGGCATCTTTGGGAAAATAAGTGGCCACCATCGACATGTGAATGCCTGGCAGTACATTGAGAATATGAATCTCAGCGTTTGAATGCTTGGCGTGCCAGACCGCAATCTCGACGGCTTTATCAGAAAAGCCTTTATCATTTAGATCGACAGGAACAAGGATTTGTTTATACATGTGATTTCTCTTCTTAATTCACGCGAGGTGAGGTCGCTTTATCCTTTTTAAGGCTCCACCACATGTGGAGCCTTATCCGTCTTATGCGCTCAATGCTTCCCTACGAGCACGACGTTGTTGGTTCATGGCCATCGCAAGCAGGATGAGTAGGGCTGGAACAAACATCCACTCTTTCATTGGACGCTCTGCATCCTGGACAATGGATTTGATTTCCCAATCAAAATCTAAACCAGATGCCTCAGCTGGGCTGCCAAACTCCACCATATCGATGATCATTTTACCGTCGTTTTCTGTCAGCATTAGGCCCATTGAAGCAATGCGATCTTCTGCTGTTACTGCGTCATCTTCAAATGGTAAACGTACCGCCTTCTCGAGGTATTTTCCCTCTAGCGTTTCACCTGCCACTCTTAATTCGATGGATTGTCCAACATTCAACGTCTTAGTGATTTGCGCTATCTCAACTCCTGGTGAGAAAACCTTGGCTGGATAGATCATATCCCACCAAAAACCTGGGCGGAAGAAGGTAAATGTTAAGACCAGCAGTAATACTGTTTCCCACCACTTATTTTTGGTGAACCACCATCCTTGCGTCGCTGCCGAGAATATCAGCATGGCTATAATGGAAGAAATCACCGTCAATGCGAGGTGCCACCAAGAATCAATTCCCATTAATAATAATTGAGTATTGAAGATGAACATAAAGGGTAAAATGGCGGTACGAATATCGTACATAAAGCCTTGAATACCGGTTCTTATTGGATCCGATTTAGCGATGGCTGCAGCAGCAAATGCGGCAAGTCCAACTGGCGGTGTATCATCGGCTAAAATACCGAAGTAGAACACAAAGAGGTGAACGGCAATTAATGGGATAATTAGCCCGTGTGCGGCACCGAGGGTAACAATCACGGGAGCCATCAGCGTGGATACGACAATGTAGTTGGCCGTCGTTGGCAATCCCATCCCCAAGATAAGACTGATAACCGCGGTAAACAACAACATAAGAATGATGCTGCCGCCTGATATAAACTCAACAAAATCAGTCATGACAAGGCCAATGCCCGTCAGTGTTACGACGCCAACCACGATACCCGCTGCCGCTGTCGCCACACCAATGCCTATCATGTTACGCGCACCGGATACCAAGCTCTCAGCAAGATCATTAAAGCCGACTTTTGTTTGCTGTGCGACGTCACCGGATTGACTCATTAGTGCAATGAGAGGACGTTGGGTGATGAGAATAAAGATCATGAACACGGTTGCCCAAAAGGCGGATAGGCCCGGAGAAAAGCGTTCGACCGTCAAGCACCATACCAAAACTACAATCGGTAATAAGAAGTGAAGACCTGACTTAATGGTTGGTCCCGGATCGGGTACTTCTGTTAACTCTGCATCTATATTCATTCCGCCTTCTTTGGCATAGCGAGCGGAAATTCGTAATAGGGCCACGTAAGAGATCAGTAAGGCTACACCGACGATAGGCGTTGCGGCTTCACCAAAGACGCCTTTAGTCCAACCCACACCGTAGTAGACCGCGGCGCTGATAACACATAAGCCGAGTATTGTGCCAGTAAACGACAAGAGGCTTTGTACCAAGGTAGGATTATGACGACGCGGTAATCCGGTCATGCCTGCTTTACAAGCTTCTAGGTGAACAATGTAAATTAAGGCGATGTAAGAAATAAGAGCAGGAAGCAAGGCTGCTTTGATGACTTCAACGTAGGAGATGCCCACATACTCGACCATCAAGAAGGCCGCGGCTCCCATAATTGGTGGAGTAAGCTGACCGTTGGTCGAGGCTGCCACTTCGACTGCACCCGCTTTGGTTCCAGGGAAGCCAACACGCTTCATGAGAGGGATAGTGAATGTACCCGTGGTCACAACATTGGCAATGGATGAACCAGAAACCAGCCCTGATAGACCCGACGCAACAACGGCGGCTTTTGCTGGACCACCACGCATGTGTCCTAGCAGAGAAAAGGCGACTTTTATAAAATAAGCCCCTGCGCCAGCACGTTCTAGCATGGCTCCAAAGAGTACAAACAAGAAGACAAATGAGGTAGACACGCCAAGTGCAACACCAAATACACCTTCAGTGGTGAGCCAGAGGTGTGACATGGCTTTATTTAGGCTTGCTCCTTTGTGAGCGATAACGTCAGGCATGTGTGGACCACCAAACGTATACAGCAGAAATACAGCGGCAACCACCATAAGAGGTGGCCCTAATGCACGTCGTGTCGCCTCAAGTAATAGGATCATTCCAGTGACGGCTGCCACAATATCCATGGTTGTAGGCGCACCAGAGCGCTCAGCAAGCTGGGTATAAAATAAATAGATGTAGGCGGCAGAAAAGCTACCTAGTAGTGCTAACACCCAATCTACAGCAGGAATGCGATCTCTTGGTGATGATTTCATCGCAGGGTAAGCCGTGAATGCGAGGAAGATAGCAAACGTCAGGTGTATTGAGCGTGCCTCAGTGTCGTTTAGGACAGCAAAGTTGAAAATAAATGGTAGCGGAGAGGCGTACCAAAGCTGAAAAAGTGACCAACATAGTGGAACAAACCAGAGGATTTTTGCTGGTATTCCTTGAGGGCTTCGCGCTCCGGTATCGGATTGTGCGACCATTTCCTGCACATCTTGCGACGGTTGTGATGTCTGCGTCATGTACTTTATCCTTTATTATTAATGGTCCAATGTTTCCCAACAACGGATTAAAACCATAATTCGCATTTAACAGTGTAGTCAATGTCTGCGAAGGAATGGTTGTTGTTGTGTTTAGTTTGGCTCGAAAATCGTGGGCTGTGAACGGTGAGCCCAAATAGCCTCACCAGATAAGAAAATCTGGTGTCTGTTAAGTCTTTGTATATGGTCTAGAAAGTAGTAGGGAAGCAATGCTTCCCTACTCGGTATGTTACTTAAGAAGACCGACTTCTTTGTAGTACTTTTCAGCACCTGGGTGAAGAGGAATCGAGATTCCAGCTTTTACCATGTCTTCTTTCTTCAGGTTTGCGAATGCTGGATGCAGACGCTTGAAGGTGTCAAAGTTTTCAAATACCGCTTTTGCCACGTTGTAAGCCACTTCATCTGAAACATCAGAGTTTGTCACCATTGTTGCCGCTACACCGAAGCTTTTTACGTCTTCATCCGAACCGCGGTACATGCCAGCTGGTACTGAAGTGTATGCATAGTAAGGATTAGCCGCTACGATCTCATCGACTTCAACGCCAGTAGCAGGGATCAGGCGAGCATCACAAGATGTTGTTGCTTCTTTGATGGATCCGTTTGGATGTCCAACCACATACACGAATGCGTCAATCTTGTTATCACAAAGTGCTTGTGAGCGTTCTGAACCTTTAAGCTCAGAGGCAAGTTTAAAGTCATCGTTAGTCCAACCCATTGCGTCCATAACAACGCCCATTGTTGCGCGGTCACCTGAGCCTGGATTACCAATATTGACTCGTTTGCCCTTTAGGTCTGTCACGTTTTCAATGCCAGAATCAGCACGAGCAATGATGTTGAAAGGTTCGGTATGCAGCGAGAACATAGCACGAAGTTTTTTGTAAGGACCTTGGTCTGCAAATTTACTGGTACCGTTATAACCATGATATTGCCAATCAGATTGAACAACACCAAAATCTAGTTCACCAGCACGCATGGTGTTCACGTTATAAATTGAACCGCCAGTAGATTCGACAGAACAACGAATGTTGTGATCCTTACGACCTTTATTTACAAGCTTACAAATTGCACCACCAGTAGGGTAATAAACACCGGTTACAGAGCCTGTACCTATTGTGATGAATTCTTGAGCCTGAACTGTGCCAGCGCCCATGACGACGGCTGCAATTGCGCCGACTTTAATTAGTTTCTTCAATGCCATGAATTTCCCTTCCTTTATTCATTACTAACTCTGCATAACTATAGTCGTCTTCAGAGGCTTCCTATGCGGAAACGGCATCTTTTTCAATCCGTTTGTTGAAAAAGTAGCGCAATCATACCAAATAAATTGGAAGAAAATTATCATATTGTTAATAAAGATAGGTGATTTGTCTGTGCTAGAAGGTGAGGTGGGAATTATTGATGTAATATGTGTATGTTTTAAAACAATGACTTAAGTTATTTTTTGGGAGGAAAATCAGATTTTTAAAGATGTGATGTGTATCACGGACCAGGGGGTTCCGTGATACATTATTCTGAATGTTACCGTTTGAAATTACCCAGCGTACTCAAATAAATCACAGACAGAATCAAATAATTGTTCAGTGGTGATATTCAAAGTCGGGGTGATAAAAATGGTGTCATCACCAGCTACAACACCGAGGATACCTTCGGCTTTCCCTAGAGAATCTAACAATCTTGCGATAAGTTGTGCAGCCCCTGGCCCGGTATGAATTACCACAATGGCATTGTTATGATCAATATCTAGAACCAATTCACGTAATGAGCTCGATACGGTGGGAACACCGAGTTCTGCGGGTAAGCAGTACACCATTTCCATTTTGGCATTTCGTGTTCTCACTGCGCCGAACTTTGTGAGCATGCGTGACACCTTTGACTGGTTGATGTTTTCAAACCCTTCAATTTTTAGTGCATCGACGATCTCACCTTGTGAGCCGAAACGCTCTTCTTTTAGGAGTGCTTTAAAGGCACGAATGAGCGTATCTTGTTTATCATTATTGCGCATAAACGCCTCTTAATTTTGTCCGACAAGCAGTGATCCATCTATTGTTGCACAGAACCCGTTTATTGACCAAATAATCCAGAGTTTCTGTCGACAATATCACGATAATATATTGTCGAATTAAGCGTTATAACCTCATAAAAACCAAGAAGAAAAGAAGGTTATTATCGAGAACGATTCATGCTAATTTAGTAGCACGTATTTAGTGAGGTGCGCGACCTCGCAAAGCTGAGGTTAATTGATTGTAATCAATTGGTGAATATTATAGATTTTCTCTAATTGATGAAAAATTACCCTACAAAACTATTAATAAGAGATTTCGTCTCAAGGAGAACGCCCATGAAAGTAGCTGTCATTGGTGCCGCAGGTGGCATCGGCCAAGCTTTAGCCCTTCTATTGAAAAACCGCCTCCCTGCTGGTTCTGATTTAGCCCTTTACGACATTGCACCGGTCACCCCAGGCGTTGCTGCTGACTTAAGTCACATCCCAACTCCTGTCTCTATTAAAGGCTATGCGGGTGAAGACCCAACTCCGGCTCTTGAAGGTGCTGACGTGGTACTTATTTCTGCTGGCGTCGCTCGTAAACCTGGTATGGATCGCTCAGACTTATTTAATGTGAACGCAGGCATTGTCAAATCGCTGGCCGAACGTATCGCGGTAGTATGTCCTACTGCATGTGTTGGTATTATTACCAACCCTGTTAATACCACGGTTCCTATTGCTGCCGAAGTACTTAAAAAAGCGGGTGTTTATAACAAGCGTAAGCTGTTCGGTATTACGACATTAGATGTGATTCGTTCAGAGACATTCGTTGCTGGTTTGAAAGACAAAGATCCGGGTGATATCCGTGTTCCTGTTATTGGTGGTCACTCTGGCGTAACTATTCTCCCGTTGTTGTCTCAGGTTGAAGGCGTTGAGTTTACTGCTGATGAAGTGGAAGCGCTAACGAAGCGAATTCAAAACGCAGGGACTGAAGTGGTTGAAGCGAAAGCCGGTGGTGGTTCAGCAACGTTATCGATGGGCCAAGCTGCATGCCGTTTCGGTTTAGCATTGGTGAAAGGCCTGCAAGGTGAAGAGAACGTTATTGAATGCGCTTATGTAGAAGGCGAGGGCGAACATGCTCCGTTCTTCGCACAACCCGTTAAATTGGGTAAAGATGGCGCTGAGGCGGTGTTAGGCTATGGCGAATTAAGTGACTACGAAAAAGCAGCGCTGGATGGCATGCTCGAAACACTGAATAAAGATATTGAGCTTGGTATCGAATTTGCCAAATAAGCTTTTAGCGTTGGTATATGTGTAACGCTATGATAAATATCTATAAAGTAATGACCGTAGCAATATAATAATATTGTTGCAGAGTCATATTAATGAAAACCGATCTTTTTAAGGTCGGTTTTTTGATCTATACCCTAACTATCTCGGTATACATGACTACGACAAGAGCGAGGGATGATCATGGATATAAAAGATGTTTCACGAGGCATGTGGGTTGAGTCTCAACACGGTGTAGGAAAAGTACTTGTTGTAGACGAGGTATCGGGGTCTGTGTTGGTCGCACCGACAGGTACTGAACTGCAGTGGGCGTTATCTGTTGATGAAATAAATGAAAATCTTCAACTTCATAATGGTTGCGATCAGTATTATTAGGGCTGATAGACATCATTACTGGGATGACGCAACGGTGCTCGCTCTCGAGCGCTAGAGTCGAAAATAAACACATAGAGCGACACTTAATTAGTTTTTGAGCGTCGCTCTGTGTGTTTATCTGATGTGCTGATTACAAGCCAGCACGCCTGTAAAGCTCTACGCGGTTCTTTTGACCGCCATATAAGCAAGTGCAATAAGGGCATCTTTATATATGCTTTCAGGCAGTATATCGAGCTCAGCAATCGCTTTGTCCGCTTCTCTGTACGCTTGCTCTTCGGTGTAGACTAATGAGCCGACACGCTTCATTGTCGCGAGAATAGCGTCAATTTTATCAATACCGTTAGATTTCTCAATCGCCTCTCTAATCATCGCCGTTTCTTCGGGCTCACCATGTTGCATGGCATGGATGAGAGGCAGTGTTGGTTTCCCTTCTGCGAGGTCATCGCCAACATTTTTACCCATATCGTCACCGGATGACGTGTAATCCATTACGTCATCGATCAGCTGAAATGCGGTACCTAAGTATTTGCCGTAGTTTTGTAAGGCGAGCTCGGTTTCAGGTGAAGCCTCGTTGAGAATGGCACCGACTTGAGTTGCCGCTTCGAATAATCGAGCGGTTTTTGAGTAGATGACCTGCATGTAACTGGCTTCGGTAGTATTGGGGTCATTACAGTTAATTAACTGTTGCACTTCGCCTTCAGCGATCACATTCACCGCGTCACTCATCAATTCTAGGATTCGCAACGAACCAAGCCCAGTCATCATTTGGAAAGAGCGAGTGTAGATATAATCACCTACTAGGACGCTGGCGGCGTTACCAAAGGCGGCATTTGCCGTCGCTTTCCCACGGCGCATATCTGATTCATCAACCACATCATCATGCAATAAGGTTGCAGTATGAATGAATTCGATAAAGGCTGCGGCCGTCGTGTGAGCTTGTCCTTCATAGCCTAAGGCTTTTGCTGATAATATCGCCAACAGAGGTCTAATGCGCTTTCCGCCACTGTTGACAATGTAGAAGCCCAATTGATTGATAAGGCTAACCTCAGAATTCAATTGAGCTTGAATCGTTTCGTTCACTTTTACCATGTCACTAGCAGTTAGTGATTGGATAGCTTTAAAATCCATTACGTACCCGGTTGAGCATAGAGCCTATAAGGCTTAGTCGATTATTATAATTTGTGAATAATACACTAAAAAACGTTGATTAATACATGCTTAAAAGGCATTATTGCCGCACTTTTCTTTGGCGATTAGCTTTTCGCCAAAATTTTTAAAATATGGCTTGTCATAGGATAATGGTTCGCGTAGAATCTGCGCCCTATTGATGATTAGTTTAGCGCACACCCTCATTGTTCAAATAACAATCAAAAGGCTGTGCGGAAAAAGCGGAGTAAAATATGTACGCTGTTTTCCAATCTGGTGGCAAACAACACCGAGTAAGCGAAGGTCAAACCCTTCGTTTAGAGAAATTAGACGTTGAAACGGGCGCAACTGTAGAATTTGATAAAGTTCTTCTTGTTGCTAACGGCGAAGAGATCCAAGTTGGCGCACCTCTTGTTGAGGGCGGTAAAGTGGTTGCTGAAGTAGTACAACACGGTCGTGGCGATAAAGTTAAAATCGTTAAGTTCCGTCGTCGTAAGCACTCACGTAAGCAACAAGGTCACCGTCAGTGGTTCACAGAAGTGAAGATCACTGGTATCAACGCTTAATCGATTAGGAGAGTTTAACAATGGCACACAAAAAAGCTGGTGGTTCTACTCGTAACGGCCGCGATTCAGAAAGCAAACGCCTAGGTGTTAAGCGTTTTGGTGGTGAAGCTGTTCTTGCAGGTAACATCATCGTTCGTCAACGTGGTACTAAGTTCCACGCTGGCACAAACGTTGGCATCGGTAAAGACCATACTCTTTTCGCTCTTACTGAAGGTAAAGTGAAATTTGAAGTTAAAGGTCCTAAAAACCGTAAGTTTGTAAGCATCGAAGCTTAATAATTACGCCTAGCGCCTAATTATTAATTAGCTTTTAGCTGAATTCAAAAGCCCTGCCGATTCGGCAGGGTTTTTTATTTATAGGCAGTCGATAGAGACGAAGCTCTCCTTACTATTATCATAATAGGTTCAGTGGGGAATCGTCTCTGTCATCTGCTAAAATGTAGTGATAATTGTTTTAGCTTAGAGGAATGTTGATGCGCAGTTGTATTATGCAAATCAACCGATGAGACTCTAAGATATACACGCGAAGAAGTAGTCGGAGTAAGAGATGAAGTTCGTAGATGAAGCGGTAGTAAAAGTCCAAGCTGGCGACGGCGGTAGCGGCGTTGTGAGTTTTTGGCGAGAAAAATTTGTGGCTAAGGGCGGCCCAGACGGCGGCGATGGCGGCGATGGCGGTGATATCTACATCGAAGCTGATGAGAACCTTAACACATTGATTGATTACCGTTTTCAGCGTTTTTATGATGCCGAACGTGGTCAGAACGGCCGTGGCGGTAACTGTACGGGTAAACGTGGTAAAGACAAGGTCATGAAGGTACCGGTTGGTACTCGTGCTGTTGATATCCATACCAATGAAATTGTTGCTGAAGTCGCTGAACATGGCAAAAAAGTCATGGTCGCAAAAGGTGGCTGGCACGGTCTTGGAAATACTCGATTCAAGTCGTCAGTTAACCGTGCACCACGTCAGAAAACACTGGGCACTAAGGGCGAGCTTCGTGAGTTAAGGCTTGAGCTTCTCTTGCTTGCTGACGTTGGCATGCTAGGTTTACCTAATGCAGGTAAATCGACATTTATCCGTGCGGTTTCTGCAGCAAAACCCAAGGTTGCCGATTATCCGTTTACTACGCTGATCCCTAGCTTAGGTATGGTTAGTGTCGTTCCTGAGAAGAGCTTTGTTGTTGCCGATATTCCTGGTCTTATTGAAGGCGCAGCGGATGGGGCTGGTCTAGGTATTCGATTCTTGAAACACCTTGAACGTTGTCGAGTGTTGTTGCATGTGATCGATATCATGCCTATTGATCAATCGAGTCCGATTGAAAATGCATTGACGATCATCGATGAACTTGAGCAATATAGTGAAAAGTTAGCGGGTAAGCCTCGCTGGTTAGTCTTCAATAAAGTTGATTTAATGTCGGAAGATGAAGCGGATGTAATCATTCAAGAAGTGATTGATGCGCTAGGTTGGGAAGACGATTATTTCAAGATCTCCGCCGTGAACAAGCAGGGCACAAAAGAGCTTTGTTACAAGCTAGCTGACTTTATGGATACATTGCCTAGAGCGCAAGAAGAGATCTCTGAAGAAGAGAAAGTCGACTTTATGTGGGATGATTATCATAAAGATGCGATTGCCGGCAAAGATGTTGTTACTGAAGACGGCGATGACGATGATGATTGGGATGACGAAGAAGATGACGGTCATGTCATTTATGTTCGTGACTAAATAATCGCCGTTGTTTGTCTCGCTCTAAAATGCGCCGACAGTTGAACGTGATAAAGCCGCAATGTTATGTTGCGGCTTTTTTGTGCCTGTAGCATTGGAGACGACGTATTTATCAGGCAAACTCAACAAGAGAGAATTAATATTAGCAATTAGCAATTAGTAAGTTATAACTAAACACTCGTCATTAATAAGGAATACGGAATCAATGGATTTGAACCGTAAAATATCAACAGCAGATGCGTTTATTTTTAAATACTATCGTGCAGTTCACGGACTTCGTATTTCGACGGCGTTCGTTATCACGCTCATCGCCACGACATATCTAGACTTGCCAGAAAGTACTTGGGTTCTCATTACGCTCGTGGTTGTCATTGGTCCTATATCTTACCTTGGTAATGTTTTGCCTCGGGCTTGGCATAGAACCTTAGGCACATTAATCGGTGCAGTCTCCGGTGTGCTTGCAATATATTTAGGGCAGTGGTCGCTGGGGCTTATGTATCTTTGGTGCGGTGCTGTGATGTTTATGAGTGCTTACTTTGCGCTAGGAAAACGACCCTATGTTGGCTTGTTGGTTGGTATTACGTTGGCCGTCACCATAGGGGCGAGTAACCATGATATTGAGATTGCACTGTGGCGAGGCTTAGATGTCACGCTAGGTTGTGCATTAGCGGTGCTCTTTTGTTTTATTTACCCTCAGCGAGCATTTATACATTGGCGTATGCGACTCGGAGGGGCACTCAATAGCTTTTCAACGATTTATCAGCTTTCCTCTTCGCCAAATGTGGTAGAAAAACCCAATATTGAGCGCTACCAAAAGCATCTAATGAAAGAGATGGTGACGCTACGAAGCTTGATTTCTCCATCAGTCAAAGAGTCAAAACTGAACGCTCAGTTGCTTGAAGCTATTCAGGTTTATCTCCGAAATATGGTGTATGCCCTTGAGTTATTGCATACCTCCTACTGGAGTGACCGGAATAGCCATTTAAACATGCTTTGGTCAAAGGAGCTAACGCA
Source organism: Vibrio sp. 10N.286.49.B1 (assembly GCF_002873335.1). Lineage (GTDB taxonomy): Bacteria > Pseudomonadota > Gammaproteobacteria > Enterobacterales > Vibrionaceae > Vibrio. The sequence goes on from NZ_MCUW01000015.1 coordinate 153,015, forward strand.
ATGCCAGAAAGTCATACACACAGAGATTAAAGCCTTGTCCAATCTTGTGATCACGGGAGAATTGGTTTCTGATTTTTCAGGCCAAGAGCTTCAGGATCTAATGAATGAGCTTAAGCGAAGTATGCCGACGATTGCGGGAGATGAGATAAGTATTAATGGTTATTTGTGGTTGAATATAAAAGTGATGGAGGACTTGGTGAACTTAAGGCGCCTAATTATTTATTCTCTTAACTTGTCCCAGGAATAAGGAAATTGATGATTATAATCATCAATTTTGGCGAAAATTCACATACTATGTATCTAAATCACTTTAAAATAAACGTCTTATCTTTTATCAAGAATGTGAAGTTGGAATGGACTCTAAGCAACGTGCTGTATCACGTTTAATTGCTCAATCAGGGCAAATGTTATTAGCGCATGGTGCGGAAAGCACCCTAGTGGGGCATATCACATACCGTATTGGTATTGCGGCGGGTATGGATGAAGTCGAAGTATCATTGTCGGCAAGTTCAATAGTGGTCACGACGGTTTATCAAGAACATTGTGTGACGACCGTGAGAAGAAGCCCTGATAAAGGGCTAAATATGCGAGTGGTAACCCAAATCCAACGGATTTGTATCATGATGGAAAAAGGTATTCTTGATTATGAGCTAGCCCAGAAAAAGCTTCATGCGATTAGCCCTGAGCGCTACAATCGTTGGATTGTCGTGGTAATGATAGGCCTTTCGTGTGCGGCATTTAGTCGATTGGCTGGTGGGGATTGGCCAGCATTTATGATGACATTCTTAGCCGCTTCTGTCGGAATGATAGTTAGGCAAGAGATTGGGCATCGTCACTTCAACCCACTATTGAATTTTTCAGCCACGGCTTTTGTCACCACATTAATTTCTGCGCAAGCGGTGTTGTATGATGTTGGCGATCACCCTCAGTTGGTTATGGCCTCTTCTGTACTTATGTTGGTACCGGGCTTTCCCTTAATCAATGCGGTTGCTGATATGCTCAAGGGATACATCAACATGGGGATTGCCCGCTTTGTTATGGCGAGCCTACTTACACTCGCAACTTGCCTTGGCATTATTGGTGCAATGAGTTTGACGAACGTTTTAGGGTGGGTTCAATAATGGAGCTTATTGGATTCAACCTTTTTATCGCGTTGCTCAATGACATGTTTTTCGCCGCGATACCCGCGGTGGGGTTTGCTTTAGTGTTTAATGTGCCCCAAGGCGCTTTGGCTTATTGCGCGATTGGCGGAGCCATTGGGCATGGTTGTCGTTTCCTCATGATGCACTATGGTATGCCGATTGAATGGGCCACATTTTTTGCAGCGACAATAGTGGGGTGCATCGGGGTCCATTGGTCGCATAAGTTTTTGGCTCATCCGAAAGTATTCACGGTCGCTGCTATGATCCCTATGATCCCTGGCGTATTTGCTTTCAAGGCGATGATCGCCATGGTCGAGATTAATCACCTCGGCTTTACCCCTGAATTGCTCGCGACCTTGATGGAGAATTTTTTAAAGGCGATGTTTATTATCGCCGGGCTTGCTATTGGCTTAGCGATACCAGGGCTGCTATTCTACCGTCGCCGTTCAGTAGTGTGAGCACAAAGAACTCAGTCGAGAGTCATTGAGTGAATCATGGCTCAGGGGGCCTTTGGCTTTCTTGTTATTTACTTCACCGCGTATTGATTGGCTCAAGGTTTATAGCTCACAAGGTTTATAGCTCAATAGGATAAAGCAACAATGATCATCAGTATGATAGCTGCCATGGCAGACAACCGAATTATTGGTAAAGAGAATCAAATGCCTTGGCATCTGCCCGCCGATTTTATGTGGTTTAAGAAATGTACCATGGGTAAACCTGTGATTATGGGAAGAAAAACCTATGACTCAATTGGTCGCGCCCTTCCTGGCAGGCGTAATATTGTCGTGAGCCGAGATGCAAACCTGGCCATCGAAGGTGTCGATACGGTCACCTCGCTAGAGGAAGGTATTGCATTAGTCAGTGATGAAATTGAGGTTATGATCATTGGTGGTGGTTCGTTTTATTCACATTGCCTGCCGCTAGCAACGAAGCTTTATTTGACCTTTATTGACGCAGAGATTGATGGGGATACTCAATTTCCACAATGGGGCGAGGATTGGATACAAACCTATAATGAGCCGTTTACTGCCAATGAAAAGAATCGCTACAACATGAATTTTGTGGTGCTTGAAAAACAATAGTAACGTATTACTAAAGCAGTAGTATTGATACGCTCGACGACAACATTGTCGTCGAGTCTCCTACATAGATTTAGATTTCATAGCGCAGCTTGAGAAAATAGTGTTTTGTCTTCCCAGCGAATCATGGTGAGAGTCCCTCCCCAAACGCATCCAGTATCTAAGCCAATCACATCGTCACTCATGTAACCACCTAGTGCGGCCCAATGTCCAAACAGTACTGTCTTTTCAAGTGGTTGCCTTGCCGGAACCTTAAACCAAGGAATGAGTTCATTCGCTGGCATGTCTTCAGGTGGTAATTTACAAGCCATATCTAAGCGGCCATCGTATGAGCAGAAACGCATACGTGTAAAGGCGTTGATGATGTACCTATCACGCTCTATACCCGCTAGTTTAGAATGCCATTTATCAGGTTCATTGCTGTACATGTTTCTTATGAGAGTTTCCCAGTGGTCACTGGCCAGTTTGTCTTCAATTTCTTGTGAACACTCACGCGCGATGGGAAGGGTCCAGTCTGGAGAAATACCCGCATGACAAACAACAAAATCATCATGCTCGATAAGCAGCGGTTGCTGACGTAGCCAAGTGAGCAACTCGGTACAATCCTCCGCTTCTAATATTGGTCGTGTCTTATCTTTTGATTTAACTCGATGAACCCCCAAAGAAACCGCGAGTAGGTGAAGATCATGATTGCCAAGGCAAATCTTTGCGGAGTCGCCAAGACTTTTTAGGAAGCGCAGAGTTTCAAGGGACTTATTCCCTCTTGCGACTAAATCTCCTGCGACCCAAAGGGTGTCAAGGCTGCTATTAAACGAAACGGTAGAAAGAAGTTGTTTGAGCTCATCGAAACAACCCTGAATATCACCGACAATATAATTGGCCACACATTACCTATAGATATTGAAAATAAAAAGAAAACAACAATGAGCAGTACTAGTTAAGAATATTGGGAAGCGCTAGGCGAAAGGGCTCAACTTCGGCCGTAAATTCATGGCCTTTTTCATCTAACATAATGTAATGACCCTGCATTACACCCACGGGGGTTTCTATTGCAGTACCGCTGCTGTAGGTGTATTCGTCATAACCTGCAATCATAGGTTGCTGACCGACGACACCTTCGCCCTCTACGGTCATTTGCTTCCCATTAGCATCGGTGATAAGCCATCGGCGACTGATCAGCTGGACGGTTTCTTTGCTGAGATTTTTGATGGTTATGATATAAGCGAAGACATAGCGATGATGATCAGGATCCGATTGTTCGGCAATATACTTAGTGTGTACTTGGCATTTTATACAAGGGGAAGAAGTGTCCATATATCTTTCCTTTACCTAAAAAAACGCCCAGCACAATGTGCTAGGCGAGGGGATTAGTTTGTATGGTTGTCTTCAAGCCAGTTTGCCATCGCAACAAATTGCTCAAGCGTCAGGTTTTCTGGTCGCATACTTGGGTTGACACCCAACTCTTCCAGAACCTCTATGGATAATAACGAGCGATAACAGTTTCGCACAGTTTTACGACGCTGGTTAAAGCCTTCTCTGCACACACGCTCTAGCCATTTAATGTTCTTTGCTGGGTGAGGGAGAACCTCATAAGGCATCAAGCGAACAACAGCGGAATCAACCTTTGGTGGCGGTACAAATGCAGTTGGTGGAACCTCTAGAACAGGAACAATCTTGCAGTAGTATTGTGCCATAACGGTTAAACGACCATAGGCTTTACTACCAGGGCCTGCCGCAAGACGGTTGACGACTTCTTTCTGCAGCATGAAGTGCATGTCTTGAATGTCTTTATGAAATTCAAAAAGATGGAACATCAGCGGCGTTGAGATATTGTATGGTAGATTACCGAATATACGCAGCTTGTTGTTTGGCTTCACTAATTGGTTGAAGTCGAAACGCATTGCGTCGCCTTCATGTATCGTGAGCTTATCAGCAAGTTCTGGGTGATTACGGAGTCGCGCAGCCAAGTCACGGTCGAGCTCAATAACAGTGAACTTATCGACTTCTCTACCAACGGGTTCTGTAATTGCGCCAAGACCAGGGCCAATCTCAACCAAGTTTTGTCCTGGTCGCGGATTGATCGATGATACGATACCGTCAATGATGTACGGGTCGTTCAAAAAGTTCTGACCAAAACGCTTTTTCGCTTTGTGCCCTAAGTGGACATCATTTTTCATTGTCTGCTCTCTACTAATTCTATCGCGTATGCTAATGCTGTCTCAAAGCTGCCAAAATCTGCAAGGCCTGTGCCTGCGAGATCTAAAGCAGTGCCATGATCAACCGACGTCCTTATAAAGGGTAGACCAAGTGTGATATTAACTGAACGACCAAAGCCCTTGTATTTAAGTACTGGGAGGACTTGATCGTGATACATACCTAAAACAGCGTCTGCATCGCGTAAGTATTTGTCATTAAAAATCGTATCGGCGGGTAATGGGCCAATAAGATTGTAACCTTTTTCCGTACGAAGGCTTTCTAAGGTCGGTGTGATCGTATCGATCTCTTCTGAGCCAAGAACGCCATCTTCACCAGCGTGAGGGTTTAATCCACACACGTAGATGGTTGGGTGATCAATACCAAATTTGTTGACAAGGTCGTGATGTAAAATATCAACGATACTTGCCACGCGCTCTTCGGTTATTGCGGCTGGAACCTCACTCAAAGGCAGATGGGTTGTTACTAATGCCGTTCGTAGACCTTCAGTCGCGAGCATCATAACAACAAGCGGTGTATTTGACACCTCTGCAAAGAACTCAGTATGACCACTAAAACTCACGCCAGCGCGGTTGATCACCCCCTTATGCACAGGGCCGGTGACAATAGCATCAAATTCCCCGTTCATACAGCCTTTTGCTGCTTTTTCTAGCGTATTTAATACGTATTGGCCGTTTGACGGATCAAGCTTTCCTGCTTGAACGGAAGTAGCAAGTGGTTCATGCAAAACGACCAGGGTTCCCGCTTTATGCGTATCATGACAAGCTGGGTTGTAGTCGAGAAGCTCGAGTGGTGTCCCTAACTGCTTGGCGCGTTCTGCAATGAGGGTTTTATCCGCACAGATGACGATCTGATAGGGCCATTCTCTTTGAGATAAAGCGACCACGAGGTCGGGACCAATCCCGGCAGGTTCACCTGCCGTGACAAGGATTCGTTTTGTCTCGCGCAACGTGGTACTCACTTCGCTAGTTGCTGGCATCGTCATCTTCCTCGTCCGTAATCATCTCAACAAATGCACTGGCTCGGATCTCTTGCATCCAAGCGGAGGCTTCTTCATTAAATTTACGATTGAATAAGATGCGATACGCTCGGTTTTGCATTGCTGAACCTGTTTTGTCTACGTCACGTCGGTCAAGGACTTCAACAATATGCCAGCCATGTACCGTTTTAAATGGAGCGCTAATTTGACCAATAGGCAGTGTTTCTACTTGGTGTTTAAACTCAGGTACATACAACTCTGGGGTTTGGTAACCTAACTCACCACCTTGTGCTGCAGAGCCCGGGTCAGCACTGTATTGCTCTGCTAATTCGGCAAATGTGGCCTCACCGGATTGAATCTTCTGGATATAGCTGTTGAGGGCACGCTTGACGCCTTCGTCACTTAAAATAACGGTCGGTTTGATCAGGATATGGCGTGCATTAACCTCAGTAACCGACACGGTTTCTAAGCCTTTGACATCTTCAATCTTTAAGATGTGGAAACCGACACCACTGCGAAATGGACCAATGATGCTACCTTTTGTCTGCATTTTGATTTGATCCGCAAAAATGGTGGGCATCTCTTCTTTACGCATCCAGCCCCAATCACCACCCTCAAGTGCTTTTGGGCCTTTTGAGTAGGTATAAGCCATGGTTGAAAAATCTTCACCATTATTGAGTTTGGCCACGATATCTTTGGCTTGTGCTTCGACTTCGTTTTTATCTTCGCCATCGTTAAAACGTAGTTGGATATGACGAATTTTATAGGTTACTGTGGCGTTGCTTTCTTGCGCTAAGATTTCAGCGAGGTTATCCACCTCTGCTGGTAAAATATTAATACGTTGCCTGACCATCGCGTTGCGAGCCTCACTGGCAGCAATCTCATCACGAATCTGTTCACGAAAAGAGCCCCAACTTAACCCCTCTTCAGTGACAGTTTGACGTAACTCTTCTACGGTTTGTTTGTTGTTTTTAGCGATGTCTTTGAGGGTATCCTCAAGGCGATTATCGTCAATCCGAACACCAATTCGTTCTGCTTCTTGAAGTTGAAGTTTCTCAAGAATCAATTTATCTAGGATTTGTTCTTGTATGATGTCTTGTGACGGCAATTCTTGATTATTTTTCTTCGCATTGGCGAAGAGCGTTTTAGTCGCTGAATCAATGTCGCTTTGTAAAATTACGCCATCGTTAACTACGATACGCACTCGATCTAGTTCTACTGGTGCAGCAAAGGCGCTCAGCGTCACGGCTGCGAGTAAAAGGGAAGAGAGAATCTTACTTGTTAATTTCATCGATATTCCTAATGTAAACTTCACCAACTGTCGTTATGTGACTAAGAGTCGATGAAGCGTATAAAGTTCCTAGCATGACTTTGTTACGTGATCACTCGTGAGTGAGGCTTAGTCATTTAGAATAAATGGTCGGCCATACTTCAGGGCGTTACCGTCAGGTGGCTCAGGTGCTTTTGAACTGCCGCCAAGTCCGGTAATACCAAAGCTCAAGCGAACATTGTCTTCGAAGTTTGCACCGCCGATACCAACAATGCCTGACTCCCAACTTCTTAATTGTCGGCTGTAGTCTACACCGAGATACCAACAGTCGGAGTGGTATTCGAGTTTCGCTAGCCATTCGACGGACACTTTTTCGGTCATGTCGTAGTAATACTGTCCGGTTGCTATCCAGTTTTTATTCACTTGATAGCCGCCCATCAGGCCAACTTGGTTAATGCCGCTTCTTGTCAGTTTATCAAGTTCATCCGTGGTATAGCTATTAACACTCTCGATATATTCTTTGGTGACATAACGGTAGTTCGCTTGAATAAAGTCATCTTGAATGCGGTATTCAATCGCACTATTGGCGAGGGACACGGCTGAAGAGTCGATATCGTATTGGACGCCTCCATGGTAGGAGATGCGGTCATTGTAGATAAAGTCTGTTTCTACCGCCCACGATGAGTAGTTCGAATTGGCATCATCATTAGAGGTGTTTGGATTTTTATTGGCCACGTCTAGGTAATAAATCTGACCAAATGAGATAGCAAGGCGTTCTTTTTGTCCATCATCATAAAAACGCGATGTTGCACCGTAGCTGATCTGATTGGCCGCTGCAATCTTATCGACACCACTGTATCGGCGACTACGGAACAAGCCATAGTAATCGGTTTGAAGCAAGGTGGTATCGTAGTTGTAGATGTTACTTTGATCAACCTCAGGTACATACAGGTACTGAATTTGCGGTTCTAGGGTTTGTGTATAGCCTTTTACAAAGGCCGTATCACGCTCGAGCACCACCCCTGCATGAGTTCTAAATTCAGGAAGCGACCGCGTGACCGTTTCGTCTAAGTCGGCGACAATCGTGGGGTCACGACCGTCTAGATCTTGTTGATAATGAGTCAGCAGGTAGCGCGCTTCTGTGGTCCATGTGCCCCAGGTGTTTGATAAAGGCAGCGTGAAGCCTGGCTCCACGTGCACACGTGTTGCAGACGGTTTGTCTTCGTCGTCTGTCTCAAACCTAGAAATATGGCTCACCATGTCAAAGTTGACGGTGCTGTAAATATCGGGACGATAGTAGTTAAACTCGAATTGAGGCATCAATTGGTAAGGCTTGGTGTCGTCAACCAGAATTTGGAAATCTTGCACGGTGAGCGCCGCATCCCAATACTTGTCACGGTAACCGAGACTGCCCTTTTGAGATAGCTGCCCTTCAGAGCGACTACCTACGCTGGAGTCTAAGTCCTGAAAGTAGTCGTTGTCACTGACTTGGGAGTAGTCAAGGTCTAGCTTCCAATGCTCACCAAAACGACTGTTATTTTTATACTGGACAGCCCAGCGATCACCATATTCAGGGTATTTGTCATCGTTCGCTAAATATTCGGCATCCAGTGTTCCATTACTGGTTCCGGTGAGATAGCGAAGATTACCTTTGAGTTGGAGTCCACGTGTCTGCATATAGTGGAACGTGGTCAGTAGGTCGTAGTTTGGTGCAAGATTCCAATAGACCGGAACCTGTAATTCAAGACCGTTTTTTGACCCCAAAGATAACGATGGGAACAAGACGCCGGTCTTTCGTTTACCACTGATTGGCATGCTCATATAAGGCATATAGAAGATAGGGACATCCTTCACTTCTACACGGCTGCCGTATAGGGTTGCGACCTCAGCTTCTTGGTCGACTTTTATATCGTCAGCAAGAAATCGCCAAGAATTGTCATCCTCTGGACAGGTAGTAATTGAGCCGTCCTCGATTTGATACATCGATTTGCCCGTTTTAGAGACATAGACTGCTTCACCACGGCCGCCGCCACATAGCATTTTATAGGTGCTATTTTCAGCTGTGATTTCATCTTTGTTGAGATTGTTGGTGATTTTATCGGAGACGGTTTTTAGTTGCCCGTCTTCTAGGGTGACGTTTCCTTCCGCCACGACGATATTTTCATCCTGATGCAGCGTCACGCTGTCGGCAGTAATGGTTTTATTGCCCTGAACCACCACAACGTCACCTTTATAGGTCGCACGTTTGCCATTGATCGCCTCTAATGAGTTTGCTTCAATGTTGATTGGCTCTTGATTGGAGTCGGAACTTTGGGCAGTATCAACAGAGCACTGGTCTGTTGGTGGCATACTTTGCCCTTTATTTGTCGATGTATCTTCGGCGTGTGCGTAAGACGCGAGCAGCGCAGCAGCAATAGAGGCCGCTAGATATGAGCGTGAATAACGTGACATCGAGTTGTACTATCCTGTTTAACTTGATTCATTCTATTGAATTCGATTGATATTGAATCGTATATAAGACGGTTCCTATCATAAAGGAAATTGACCTTACAGACACTAGTAGACTGCGAATCAACGCAAAAATTCATAGATAGAGAGCACATAATACAAATGATTGGAAAAATTTTAGGTGTATTCTTTGGCATGCTGTTCGGCGGAGCACTGGGTGCTTTGTTTGGATTGTTTCTGGGGCATCAGTTTGATAAAGCCAGGCGAATCAACCGTGGCGGGTTTAATCGCGGGGGCTTTGGCGGTGTCAACCAAGAAGAGCGCCAACAAGAGTTTCTGAATTCGGCGTACTCCGTCATGGGGCATGTTGCTAAAGCTAAAGGCCAGGTTACGGCCGAGGAGATTCAGCTTGCGACCATCATGATGGATCGCATGAACCTTAATAGTGAGCAAAAAAAACAAGCTCAGAATGCCTTTAGAGAAGGTAAAGAAGCCGACTTTCCTCTCGACCGTATTCTCGACAAGGTCAGGATCTCGTCTGGCGGTCGCCATGATTTATTGCAATTCTTTTTAGAGCTGCAGATATCAGCCGCGTTTGCTGATGGCAGTATTCATCCGAGCGAGCGAGACGTACTGCATCGAATTGCAAAAGGATTAGGTTTTTCTGCTGAGCAGCTGGAACAACGACTGCGCATGCAAGAGGCGGCATTTCGTTTCCAACAAGGGGGCGGCCAATATCAAGGCGGTCAATCCGGCGGTTGGCAACAAGCGAGCAGTGCTTCTCAGCTCTCTGATGCCTATAATGTACTTGGCGTAGATGAATCGGCGGATGCGAAAACGTTAAAACGTGCTCACCGCAAGCTAATGAATGAACATCACCCCGATAAGCTTATGGCTAAAGGCTTGCCACCAGAAATGATGAATGTGGCAAAAGAAAAATCGCAAGAAATTCAAACGGCCTATGACTTAATTAAAAAAGCGAAAGGGTTTAAATAATGATGGAATACAAGGATGTATTATCGTTTTGGTTTGAAGAACTTAGTGCAAGTGATTGGTTTTCGGGAGCGAGCGAGATTGATAGTTTGATCGCGGATCGATTTAGCCATACTCATACCATAGCGGCGGCGGGCGGGCTGCATTCATGGCGCACCAACGCTCAAGGCCGTCTGGCAGAGATCATCGTCTTAGATCAGTTCTCTCGAAACTTGTATCGAGGGAAGCCGGGGGCTTTTTCTTCTGACACGGTCGCGTTGGTGCTTGCTCAGGAGTGCATTGCATTAGGGGTAGATAAAGACCTTCCCGCCAACGAACGTACGTTTCTTTACATGCCTTTCATGCACAGTGAGTCGTTAAAGATTCACGAGCATGCGGTACGACTGTTTACCGACAATGGCGTAGAATCTACTCTCGATTTTGAATTGCGCCACAAAGCGATTATTGAGCAGTTTGGTCGTTACCCGCACCGTAATGAGATCTTGGGACGGGAGTCGACCTCGAAAGAACGGGCGTTTTTGACACAACCGGGATCAAGCTTTTAATCTATCCGCTTACTAAAACGGCAGCGCTAAGATGCGATATTGAGTCTATCCGCTTTGTGCTGCCTGCTCCGTACGGTGTGGGATGAGGCTATTTAGCATTGAGATCCCAATTATAGTCGTAATCAACCTTTCCCCTATAAGCGTCAAACTCCGGTCGATACTGACTGATGTGTGCGTTCACACCACCATCAGCGGCAAAGTCACTCGCAAACCATTCATAAATAGAAGAGAGCGTCGCCTTGCTTGATTGTAGGTTGACGCCTTTGTCGCTGTTGATAAATTGCGTTGCCGCTTGTTCGAGAAGTACATCCGTATTCATAGAAGTAAACGCTTGTGGTTGAAGGTTTGGGCAACCGAGACTGGCACAATTCACCGCGTAATGCGTGCGTGGGTCATTCCATATTGGGCGAAGGATTCGATGTTCAATATCATTTAGCGTGAGTGCCTTACCTGAGATGGTGACGACATCATCTCCCCATGGTCCAAAGCTAAACAGTCCACCGAGCTTGGTAATCGATTTGGTTGGATAATTATCAAGGATAAGGTCAACGGTAATCGCGTTATATAAATTCACCCAGTACGCATATTGCTCGGCTTTGTTTAGCTGCTTGGGATCCGTTTCCGCTAATTGTGCAATGTATTGCTTGAGATTTTGCTTGTCATTGGAAGACACTCGAACGTAACGCAGCAGTGTATTGTCGCCCTCGCTAACGAGATAACGGTCCAAAAACGTTTGCCATTGTTGATGAGAAACCACTTGGCTATTGGCTTCATTACTGACATTCCAGAATGCCCAAAGTTCGGACTTGGGTGCGGCGATCACATTAGTGGCAAGGAAAAGAATAAGAAGCGATAACAGTCGAGTCATAGTCAGTATGTCCGTATTGAGAGCGATATTTTAAAAGACCCAATTTAAAGCGATTTTCTTTCAATGTGAGTAAAAAAACACTCAAATTAAATGGAGTCACGTTGATAGTTTTAGTCGTACAGAGAGGAGTTTAGACGCTGAAAGGGTAATGTGATGATAGCGTTTTTATTCGTATAAAAAATCCCGGCATAAGGGCCGGGATAATAAGCGGTTAATGGCTGATAAATTACTTCAAAAAACTCGGGATCTGAGCTTCGTACGCCGCTATTTTATCAGCGTGTTGAAGGGTTAAGCCAATATTATCAAGGCCGTTGAGTAGGCAGTGACGACGGAACTCGTCAATCTCAAATTGGTATACTTTGCCGTCGGCCTTAACTGTCATAGATTCAAGGTCAACGGTGATCTCTGCACCTTCATTGTTGGCAACAAAAGTGAATAACTCATCCACTTCTTGTTCCGTAAGGCGAACAGGGATCATCTGATTGTTGATCGAGTTGCCATAAAAAATATCGGCAAAACTTGGGGCTATCATGACTTGAATACCATAATCGGCTAGCGCCCATGGAGCATGCTCTCGAGATGAACCACAGCCAAAGTTTTCGCGTGCAAGTAAAATACTCGCACCTTGGTAGCGAGGGGCATTCATGATGAATTCAGGGTTTGGTTGCTGACCTGCATTATCGAGGAAGCGCCAGTCGTTGAAGAGGTGCTGGCCAAATCCAGTACGCGTCACTTTTTGTAGAAATTGCTTCGGAATGATCGCATCGGTATCAATATTCGCGATATCCAAAGGGACGACTAATCCGGTGTGCTGTTTAAAACCTGTCATGTGTAATTCCTTATTAGTCCAATTCTCTGATATCAACAAAATGACCAGCAATCGCAGCGGCAGCAGCCATTGCCGGGCTAACTAGGTGCGTACGACCATCTCGGCCTTGACGGCCTTCAAAGTTGCGGTTACTGGTTGAGGCGCAGCGCTCTTGAGGACCTAGACGGTCGTTGTTCATCGCTAAACACATGGAACATCCTGGTAAGCGCCATTCAAAGCCAGCTTCTTTAAAGATTACATCCAAGCCTTCTGCTTCTGCTTGTGCTTTTACCTGTTCCGAACCCGGTACAATCAGTGCTTGAACATGAGAGGCGACACTACGTCCCTTAGCTATCGCAGCAGCGGCACGCATATCTTCGATACGAGAGTTAGTACATGAACCGACAAAGACCTTATCGACGTTGTAATCGGTCAATGACTTACCGGCTTCTAGGCCCATATAGGCGAGTGCTTTTTCTGCGGATATTTTTTCAACTGGATCCGCAAAATTACTAGGGTCAGGGATAGGTTGATCAACGGCGATCACTTGACCCGGGTTGGTGCCCCAAGTTACTTGCGGTTTGATATCGGCACCGTTTAGGGTGACCACGGCATCGAATGTCGCATCGTCGTCGGTTTTAAACGTATTCCAGTACTCGACTGCCGCGTCCCAATCTGCGCCTTGAGGGGCAAATTTACGGCCTTTGATGTAGTTTAGTGTCGTCTCGTCAGGCGCAATAAGACCGGCTTTTGCGCCGAGTTCAATTGCCATATTACACACGGTCATACGGCCTTCCATTGAAAGGTCGGTAATCGCTTCACCACAGAATTCTACAACGTAGCCAGTGCCACCTGCTGCTGTCGTTTTGCCAATGATGGCCAAGACGATGTCTTTTGCCGTCACGCCGGGCACAACCTTACCTTTAACTTCAATCTTCATTGTCTTAGCACGAGATTGTTTTAGGGTTTGTGTTGCCAGTACGTGTTCAACCTCAGAGGTACCAATACCGAACGCAAGGGAACCAAATGCACCATGCGTTGCTGTGTGCGAGTCACCACAAACAATAGTCATAGCGGGTAAGGTAATACCAAGCTCAGGCCCCATGACATGCACAATACCTTGGTATTTGTGGTTTAGATCATACAGAGTGACCCCAAACTCTTCACAGTTTTTAGATAGCGTCTCCATCTGGATTCGAGCCATCTCACCTGAGGCGTTAATGTCTTTTGTCGTGGTCGAGACGTTGTGATCCATGGTCGCAAAAGTCTTACCGACTTGACGAACTTGACGGCCTTTTTCACGCAACCCATCAAAGGCTTGTGGTGAGGTCACTTCGTGTACTAAGTGGCGATCGATATAAAGGATTGGGTTTTCACCTTCGGCTTCTACGGCGATGTGCGCATCGTAGACTTTTTCGTAAAGTGTTTTCGACATTGCTCAATTCCTTGCTGTTGGTCTTGCGCTAATAATGGCTTAGCGCAAGCAGGGTATTCTTATTATGTGTCAGGTCGTTACTTATGCATTGGTAATATAGCTGGCGATCTTGTCACCCATTTCAGAGGTGCTCAACGCTGGCTTATCACCTGATAAATCCGCTGTTAGCTCGCCTGCTGAAAGTGCTTTGCTTACTGCTGCTTCGATATCTTGAGCGGCCGCTTCTTCCCCTAGGCTATAACGAAGCATCAAGGCGGCGGATAAAATTTGTGCGACAGGATTCGCAATGTTTTTGCCTGCGATGTCCGGCGCCGAACCGCCAGCGGGTTCATACAGACCAAATTGACTTTCATTTAGGCTTGCCGATGGCAACATGCCCATTGAACCGGTAATCATGGCACACTCATCTGAGATAATGTCACCAAAGATATTTGAACAAAGCATGATATCGAATTGTGACGGGTCTTTAATCAACTGCATCGTCGCATTGTCGATGTACATATGGTTGAGTTTTACGTCAGGGTAATCTTTAGCGACTTCTTCCACGACCTCACGCCATAAAATAGAGCTTTGCAGCACGTTGGCTTTATCGATGGAGTAGACATTTTTGTTTCGCAGACGAGCTGACTCAAACGCAATCTTGGCAATACGTTCGATTTCATAGCGGTGGTATACCTCAGTATCAAACGCTTTTTCTGTTGGTCCTTCCCCTTCACGACCTTTAGGTTGGCCAAAGTAGATGCCACCCGTTAGCTCGCGTACGACAACAATATCAAAACCATTTGCTGAAATGTCAGCACGTAGCGGTGAAAAGTCTTCTAATCCTGCATGGATCTTTGCAGGGCGCAGGTTGCAGAAAAGTTGGAAGTGCTTACGTAAGGGAAGTAAGGCACCACGTTCTGGTTGATCGTTTGGTGCTAGGTGCTCCCACTTAGGGCCGCCGACCGAACCAAACAAGATCGCGTTCGAGTTTTCACAGCCTTTAACGGTATCTTGTGGAAGCGGACAGCCATGGTTATCAATCGCGATACCGCCAACATCAAATTCTTCGCATTCAAACGTAATGCTGTGCTTTGCTTCAATTGCATCCAATACTTTATGTGCTTGAGCCATTACTTCTGGTCCAATGCCGTCGCCTGGTAATACTGCAATCTTATATGTGCCTGCCATGGTGTCCTGTTCCTTACGGTTTGTAATTGCTATAAATTATTTATTTTCAATATGTTGTGTTTTCTAGAGAGCGCCTAATAATTACACAGTCTCTACTTTTTTCTGTTTGATTTCTTCTACTTGGTTCGCACGGTGGATACTGTTGATAACGTGCAGTAAGGCTTGACCTGATGCCTCTACAATGTCGGTTGATACACCGGTTCCGTGGTATTTTCGACCCTTGTAATTCGCAATGATGTCAGCTTGACCTAAGCCGTCCTCGCCTTCACCTTTTGCCGTCAAATCAAATTTGTCTAGAACAATATCGTATCCAGTTACACGGTAAATGCATTGGTAAAGAGCGTCAACCGGACCATTGCCCACAGCCGCTTCACATTGCTCTTCTTCGCCACACTGAATCTTGATGCTGGTGGTTGCCATCACGCTACCAGATTGCACGCTTAGATAGTTCAATTTATAGAAATCATCTTCTTCGCGCAGATTAGAAAAATGCATTAGGGCTTCTAAGTCATAATCAAAGACCTGGCCCTTACGGTCCGCAAGTTTCAAGAAATCAGCATATAAAGCGTCTAAGTTGTATTCTTCTGGGTTGTAGCCCATTGAATCCATGTGACTCTTAACCGCTGCGCGACCGCTGCGACTGGTTAGGTTTAGCGCTTTGTTTTTAAGACCAATAGACTCAGGTGTCATGATCTCGTAGGTGTTTTTGTTCTTCAACATGCCATCTTGGTGGATGCCTGAGGAGTGGCTAAATGCGTTTGCACCGACAATCGCTTTGTTGTCTTGAATAGGCATATTACACAATTGGCTTACTAGCTTACTGGTACGGTGAAGCTCTTGATGATTAAGTCCAGTATGCACACCTAGTAACTCTTGGCGCGTTTTGATGATCATTGCAACTTCTTCAAGAGAGCAGTTACCAGCGCGTTCGCCTATGCCATTGATGGTGCCCTCAATTTGACGTGCTCCTGCCTGAACGGCGGCAATGGAGTTAGCAACGGACATTCCTAAATCATCGTGGCAGTGCACAGAAATGATGGCTTTATCGATGTTTGGCACGCGATTAAATAGGGTTTGGATAATGCCGCCAAACTCATTCGGTACGGTGTAGCCAACCGTGTCTGGAATATTAATCGTTTTAGCGCCGGCATTGATGGCGGCTTCAACCATGCGACATAGGTTGTCGATAGGGGTACGACCCGCATCTTCACAAGAAAACTCAACGTCATCGGTGTAGTTACGTGCATGCTTTACGGCTTGTACCGCCATTTCAACCACATCATCATAGCTGCGGCGCAGCTTGTCTTGAACATGTACAGTAGACGTAGAGATAAACGTGTGAATACGGAAGGCGTCAGCAACTTTTAATGCCTCTGCTGCAGCATCAATGTCTTTGGCTACCGCTCGCGATAGCGCGCAAATGCGACTGTTTTTGATGTGTTTCGCGATGGTCTGTACAGACTCAAAATCACCTGGCGATGAAATTGGGAAGCCTGCCTCGATAACATCGACACCTAAACGTTCGAGAGCGAAAGCGATTTGCAGTTTTTCTTTTACTGTCAAGCTTGCTGAAAGCGCTTGTTCGCCGTCACGCAACGTAGTGTCAAAGATAATTACCTGGTCATTCATATTTGCTTCCTCTCTGTACAGGTTAATCGTTTACGTCCTGTTCGATTGATATAAAAAAGCCCGCATCTCGATGCGGGCTTTAAGAAAATTCTTAGTGGTGTTTTTCAGACACTGGCTACCCGCGCGTTTTGTTCACGATAAGGAGGAGGCTCAGCAGGAGAGAAAAACGTAATGTCATTGTTATGCATTCCACAAAATTTGGTTAACAAATTAGTACCGCACTCACACTTTCCCGTCAAGTCTTTCCTGATATTTTTATGGTTATCGGAGGAGTTTGTGTGAAAATCATTAATTAATCATTTGATTAAATAATGATGAATTTAAAGGCTCATCTTATGCTGCCAATTCATTCTATAATTAATCGATGATTAATAAGTGAGATAAGCAATGCATGATGATGAATCGTCGATCAAAAGAAAGGTTGGGCGACCGAAACAACAAACAGACACGAGAGATAAACTGTTGACTCATGCGCGCGACCTTTTTGTCGTTATGCCCTATGACAAGGTGTCGACTCGTCTCATTGCTCAACGAGCGGGGGTCAATATTGCCATGATCCGGTATTATTTTGGCAATAAAGAAGGCCTGTTTGAAAACATGATTCGTGAAACCGTGCGACCGATCAAGCAAAAAATGAACGATATTTTTGAGCGAGATGATCATAAAAACGTATTTGAGTTCATGCGAATCTATTATCAAGAAATGAACAAGGTTCCTCAATTCCCTAGGTTGATGTCTCAGGTTATGCACATGCCGCCATCGACGACGCAACGGCGGTTGTTTGAGAAAGTATTTTCTGATCTAGGCCGCCCTAATCATGACATGATGTTCGGCAGATTACAGGCTGCAGGGTACCTTCGTGAAGGTCTTGACCCTAAGTTATGTAAGCTCTCACTTATTGCTTTGATGGTGTTTCCTTTTATGGCACCTCCCGCCATGTTGCAATTGCATGGTATTGAATTAACCGAGTCTTTTCTCGATGAATTACTTGAGCACAATATCCAGCTCCTGACGCGTGGTTTACTGCACGATAACTAAATATAAATCAGAATGATAAAGATTAAATCTATGACAAATATAAACAAGAAACTGCTGTTTTTTCCTGCACTCGCTGTGGGTGTTGTTGCGCTAATCGCCGCCATTAATTTACGACCAGACATTCCGACTAAGCCTGCTGGGGATCGTGCTCGAGTGGTCGAAACTCTAACCATGCAGCCACAATTTTCCGCCCCCCTTGCTGTTGGTTTCGGCCGTGTTACCCCAAAACTTGAGTGGAAAGCGATCTCCGAGGTTTCTGGGGAGGTCGTGTATAAGCACCCTAATTTAGAGAAAGGGAATATTGTGAGCGCGGGGACAGAAGTGCTTCGAATCGACCCCCTCGATTATGAACTTAAGGTCTCCCAAGCGATTGCTGATCTTAAATCGAGCGAGACACAGCTAGCTCGCATTGATCAAGAAGAAATTAATTTAAAGCAAACCCTTACCATTGAACTTAATCGCTTGAAGCTGGCGCGAAGTGAGTACCAACGCCGCGCCGATCTCAATAAACGAGGTTTGTCGTCACAGTCTGATGTGGATACGCAAAAGCAGAACATGCTGTCACAGCAAAAGTTGGTTCAAGAACTTGAGAACCAAATGGCGCTGCTCCCTGATGAAAGAGATGTCGCGTTGGCTGTGGTGAACGTCAATAAGGCCAAAGAGCAAGAAGCTCAACGCTTGTTAGCTAAAACCATTATCTACCTGCCAGAAACTTTGCGTATCGCGGAGGTTGATGCGGAAATTAACCAAGTAGTGAACCTACAGCAGGCTATGGTAACAGCGCATGGTACCGAAATGATGGAGGTGGAGGCTCAGCTTTCGATTCATGATTTACAGCTTATTGCAGACACGCTGAATAGTTCAGCACGCAATAGTGGTAGCAACAACGAATTGCAAGCCCTTAGTGCATCGATAGAGTTGAGTAGCGGTAGCTTGCAATCGTCTTGGCCAGCGAAGGTTGTGCGTGTGAGTGAGACCGTGGATCCCAATCAAGCGACAGCGGGTGTGATTTTGGAGATCGCGCAGTCTACGACAGGTAACGGTCTATCTGATACGCCATTGTTGGTGAACGGAATGTTTGTTAAAGCAAAGATTGAAGGTCAACCTCAGCAGGCTTGGTTGATTCCAGAGCGTGCCTTGCATGGTGATAAAGTGTATTTGATGAGCGTGGATAACACATTGCAGATTAAACCGGTCGTTGTTGAGTACCGCCGAGACAATCAAGTAGCGGTTCGGGGGGAATTTCAACAAGGGGACAAACTGGTATTGAATGATTTGCTGCCTGCGATAGAAGGAATGCTGTTACGAGATATCAGCGTAGCCAAAGATGGCATGAGTGAAGAAGGTGACGAGTCATGATTCGTTTTTTCTCCAAACACCCCACGGCGGCCAATTTATTGATGCTTGCCTTGGTTATTCTCGGCGTTTCGTCGCTCTCGACGATAAAACGAGAAACCTTTCCAGAATTTAGCCCACCATACATCATGGCGGCGATTACTTATCCTGGGGCTTCCCCACAGGAAGTGGAAGAAAGCCTGTGTATTCGAATGGAAGACGCCGTCGATGGCCTAGCGAATATTGAAGAAACGAAATGTGAGGCGATTGAAGGTTCAGCTCGCTTAACCCTCAAACTCTCTGAAAAAGCCGATATTGGCCGCATGCTGGTGGATGTTCAGACTCAGATTAATTCCATTAACGACTTCCCTGATGAGATAGAGTCACCAGTGGTCCAAGAGTTAGATTGGAACGAGCCTGTTGTCGACATTGCTATTACCGCGGATACCGGTTGGCCTGAACTGAAAGCGTATGCCGAACAGCTCAAACGTACCTTAAAGTTGGACTATGACGTCTCACTTGTGGAGGTGAGTGGTTTCTCTGATCACCAATATCGAGTGGAACTCGACACGCAAGTTATGCGTCAACTTGGGCTTAGCGTGAACGATATTGCCTCTAAAATTGGCAAACAGAATGTAAAACTACCCAGTGGCAATGTCGAAACGCCGGATAAAAACTTCTTGATTCGATTCGATGAACGTCGAGTAACACCACAAGAATTGGAGTCTATGGTCATTGGCGCTAGCTCATCTGGGGCATTAATCCGCCTTAATGACGTGGCAACGATCACCGATAGGTTTGAGTTGGATGAACAAAAAGTACTGTTCAATGACAAGCCCTCAGCCGTACTAAAAATCAGTAAAAATAAAGAAGACGATGCACTGCGGATCAAGGAAAATGTGGTTCGATTTGTCGATGATCAGCGCGCCATCGCTCCAGATGGCGTGACATTGGAAATGACCAACGACCTCTCGTCTGTATTGTGGGATCGTCTGACCATGATGCTGAAAAATGGCTGGCAAGGGATTGTTCTGGTGTTTGCCACCATGTGGTTGTTCTTTAGTTTTCGTTATTCGTTTTGGGTGGCTGCCGGCCTGCCTGTTGCCTTCTTAGGTGGGCTATTTTTAATGGCCAATTTAGGGTTGTCGATCAATATCATGTCCCTGGTCGGGCTTTTGATGGCGATTGGGATCATGATGGATGACGCGATTGTGATTGCCGAGTCGATCGCCTCGCACCTTGATCGAGGGCAGAAGATTGATGATGCTGTGATAAACGGAGTACAAAAGGTATTGCCGGGGGTCATTTCGTCTTTCTTAACGACCGTCTGTATCTTTGGTAGCTTGTTGTTTTTAGATGGTGAAATGGGAGCGGTGCTTAAAGCTGTCCCGCAGGTGCTTATTCTCGTATTGTCATTGAGTTTAATTGAGGCGTTCTTGATCTTGCCGAGCCACCTTTCTCATTCACTGCATAAACAGAAAAAAGAAAAACCACCGATTAAGTTCAAGCGAGTCTTACTTGAGCGCTTTGAAAATTTTAGAAATACCACCCTTGTTAATGCTGTTGACCGTGTCGTGTCGCATCGTTATGCCTTCATGGGGGGCGTCTTGTCGCTACTGCTCGTTTCGGTCGCATTGATTGCTGGAGGCGCGGTGAAGTTTGTCCCGTTTCCTGAATTGGATGGCGATACGGCTGAAGTGAGGATTATATTGCCTCCTGGCTCATCCCTATCTCAAACCGAGCGAGTCGTGGATCACGTTGTCGCCTCGGCGAAAAAACTTAACGTTGAGTGGAGTGAGGATGTTGAAGGGGGTCGAACGCTAGTCGAGCAGATCACCAGCCAGTTCAACACCAATCAGGATGCCAATGAATCTGGCCCTCACCTTGCTACCGTGAGGCTCGATCTGCTAGGCGCAGAAGAACGTAACACCTTAATTGATGATTTTGTTGATGCTTGGCGAGACGATGTGGGTGAGATGGCTGATCCTATTTCATTGGTTTTTAAGCAGCCGACGATGGGCCCTGGTGGCCGCGCGATAGAGATTCGCATTAAACATGACGATCTTGAACAGCTAAAAGCCGCATCGATAGACATCCAACAATATCTAAACGAGTTTGATGGCGTAACGGGCGTGCTCGATGATATGCGATTAGGTAAAGAAGAGATCCTAGTCAAGCTTCGACCAGGCGCGGAGACATATGGTGTTGATGGCCAGCTGATCGCCAATCAGTTAAGAGGCGCTTTCTTTGGGCAAACAGCAGATGAGATACAGTTGGGTGTCGAAAATATCAAGATTGAGGTCAAGTTAAACAAAGAAGACATTGCTGATATTCAACAACTGGCAAACTTTCCTATTATGCTCGCTGATGGATCTCAGCTGCCACTTGGCGCGGTTGCTACCATGGATTTTCAACGTAACTATGTCAGGATCCAGCGTATCGATGGCCTAAGAACCGTCAGTGTATTTGGTGATATTGATAATAGTAAAGCGAGCTCTTCTGAGATTATTCGTCAGTTCCAAGTTGATGAAGCGCCAGTACTTGAAGAGAAATACCCAGGTCTACGTTTTGATTTTGAAGGTGAGGCAAAAGACACCGCTAAAACAGGCGCTTCAATGGGTAAAGGCTTCTTATTGGGATTGTTTGGTGTGTTCTGTATTTTGAGCTACCAGTTCCGCAGTTATTTAGAACCCTTTGTCGTCATGCTGGCTATTCCACTGGCGTTTATTGGGGTGGTGTGGGGGCACTTACTGCTTGGTCACTCGCTGAGCATGCCGAGTATCATGGGATTCGTTTCATTGGCGGGCATCGTGGTCAATGATTCTATCTTGTTGGTGCAATATATCCGGCATCATGTGGATGAAGGAGAGTCGGTACATGACTCCGTCGTGAAAGCCAGTCGTGAGCGATTTAGAGCGGTATTTTTGACGTCAATGACAACGGCTGCAGGATTGCTTCCTTTATTGACGGAAACCAGCTTACAGGCTCAGGTGATTCAGCCTCTCGTTATCTCGATTGTGTTTGGCATCTTTGCGTCCACATTATTGGTACTGTTCATGATTCCATCCGCCTACGCCATATTAGCGGACTGGGGGTTAGTGCATAAACACGAAGAGATTTAGTCACACGCGTCAATAAATGCGGCTTTTAGCCACAACACAATCTATAGGGCTGCACCATCTAAAGCTCGCCAACAATTAGTGAGGTAGATACCTACCTCACTAAGCTTCATCATTTCTCCAATAATTCGTCACCTAATTGTCATGCAATCTGGCTACTTTTTGATCATACGAGATTATCAATGACAAGGAGTAGGTCATGCGCACTATTGAACCGATTGCTCGTTTCGATCTGGCATTTTCATTATTTTGTTTGGATCATCGATTTAATGCCCAAGTAGCGAAGCTGAGTCGCCTGATATCGAGAAGTGGAGATGGCCCTCTATATGCGTGCTTAGGCGTGCTCATTTGGTTGTTTGACGATAGGGTTGGCGGGGCTTTTCTTGCTGCTGGCTTACTTGCTTTTGTCATCGAATTGCCCATTTATTGGTTGGCAAAAAATGGTTTTAAGCGTCGACGTCCTCAAGAGCTTTCGCAATTCGTGCAGCCTTTCATTACCCCCTCAGATCGCTATAGCCTGCCGTCCGGTCATACCGCAGCAGCGTTTTTGATGGCGACCGTCATCGGTCATTTTTATCCTGAGCTGCATTTATTTTCAATCGTATGGGCGATGCTGATCGGATTTTCTCGTGTGCTTCTTGGGGTGCATTTTCTAACAGATATTGTGATTGGTGCGCTACTTGGTATTTCGTGTGCGACGTATGCGATAAATTTTGTAGGATCGATGGTGTAGGGAGAGCGTGTGAAAATACTTTATGGGGTTCAAGGAACGGGTAATGGCCATATCGCGAGAGCGCGAGCAATGAGTCAAGCGCTGAGTTCTCATGATGTTGATGTGGATTTTTTGTTTTCGGGGCGCGACAAAAATAAGTACTTCTCGATGGAAATGTTTGGCGACTATCAAACGCGACGAGGGTTCAGCTTCGTGACGAAAAATGGCAAGGTTGACTATTTTCAAACGGCAACCGACAACAACCTATTGAGTTTTATGCAAGAAACCCGAGATCTTGATGTGAGTCATTACGATGTCGTGGTCAACGATTTTGAGCCTATCTCAGCGTGGGCGGCAAAGCGTCAAAAAGTCCCGACCGTAAGCATTAGTCATCAAAATGCTTTTCGTTTTGATGTTCCGCAAAAAGGCTCAAGTTGGCTCGATAACCAAATTATTCATCGCTTTGCACCATCGGATCATCAGCTTGGACTGCATTGGTACCATTTTGACCAACCGATCCTTCCTCCTATTGTTCATACTCAAGGGCACTGCGTGACATCAGAAGCCATGGTGTTGGTTTATCTGCCCTTTGAGAGTATTAATGCCATCATCGATTTGCTGATTCGTTTTGTCAATCAACCTTTCACTTGTTATCACCCAGAAATCGTTGAAGAAGAAAAGATTGAAAACATCACGATGAAGCCGTTAAGCCATTTGGGGTTTCAGGTTGATCTGCATCGATGTGCGGGTGTGATTGCTAATGGGGGATTTGAATTACCTTCTGAAGCGCTGAGCTTAGGGAAAAAACTGCTTGTTAAGCCACTTGAGGGGCAATTTGAGCAGCAAAGCAATGCCGCAACGTTGGACAGCTTGGGGCTTGCTCATAGCATGGACTCTCTTGATGCGGCCGTGGTTCGAGACTGGCTTGATGAAAAACAAGCTGAGCGTGTCATATACCCAGATGTGGCGAGTGAGATTGCGGATTGGTTAGTGTCGGGTGAATGGCATTGCAGCCAAGCCTTACGGAAGCGATTGTGGGCAAAGGTCGACTTTCCTAGTTACGCTTCTATGTAGCCTGGAGACAAGCGGCAATGCAAAAAAGGCTACGTTTGGTAGCCTTTTTTGCATTTTGGGGTTAATTGGTATTCTTATTATGTATTGATTCGCAGGCTCATATCGGGTTGATGTATTGGTTTTTTCAATGGGTTGGCGAGTGAACCATATACGAGGTAATGGGATAAACATGACAGGATTTAACAGTGTTATATCTTACGTCTATCTTTTTAGGGATTATTTGCAACAAAAGTTATTAAAAATATAATTTATCTTTTTTTACATTAGATGTAAGCTACTGTTGTTTATCGATATTGCATATTTACCGGTAAAATATACTGATTCTTTATCAAACTTGTTGGTGTCGAAGTTATTATTAGTGGATAGTTTGCTTCGTCCTCGAACTATGCAGAGGATTAATAGAACATTGTAGGGTACAGAAATGACGTTAATGATTTTCTGATTAATCCTTGCCCACATATTCGAGATTGATTTTAAACGAGGCTTACTAAATGTTAGACAAAAAAGATGCTATGAGCGCAATCGCTAGCTACCGCATGGAAAGCACATTACGTGGCGTAGATCTAAACCTATTAACCGTATTTGACGCGGTAATGCAGGAGCAAAACATTACCCGTGCTGCGCACAACTTAGGGATGTCACAGCCAGCAGTTAGTAACGCCGTTGCGCGTTTAAAAGTGATGTTCAATGATGAATTGTTTATGCGTCAAGGCCGTGGTATTCAACCAACACAGCGTGCTCGTCAATTATTTGGCCCAGTTCGTCAAGCGTTACAGTTGATTCGTAATGAACTGCCAAGCTCTATTTTTACACCTGAGACATCAACTCGCCTGTTTAAAATGGCGATCTGCTCGCCATGTGATATGCGATTTGCACCAAAGATCATGCAAAGCATCTCAGGACAAGCTCCCCATGTACAATTGCATCTTGATGCGGAAGCCGACCGTCAACTTGCGGATCGTATGCGTTACCAAGAAATCGATTTTGTTATTGATTACGCTCGTTATGATGCACAAGGTTTCTCAAGTACTGAGATCTTCCAAGATGAGCTTGTCGTTGTCGCGTCGAAAAACCACCCACGTATTCACAATGCGGTAAGTGTTGCTCAACTTAGTCACGAGAAACATGCAAAATTGTCAAAAGTACACGGTGTACGCAGCTTCTCTGAGCATGCTTATAAAGACCTAGATTGCCAAGCATCTTATGAAGGCACTAGCCTAAGCAATGTGCTTTACGTTGTTGGCCAGTCTGAACTGGTTACGATTGCACCACGCTGGATGGTAGAAAACGCGGTCAATAAAGATCAGCTACAAGTGCTTTCATTGCCATTTGACAATGCCATGATCAGTGGATTTTTAAGCTGGCATGAATCAAGCGAAAAAGATAAGGGTCACATCTGGCTGCGTGATCAGTTAATGATGATCTGCGGTGAAGTCGTCGCATTCGCGTAATTCACAGCCAATGAGAATAAGCCCTCACAACTAAGTCTTTGATACTTCGTTGTGGGGGCTTTTTTCGTTACATTATTTAGCCATAAGTTTGATTTGGGTCTGTTGCCTTTTCTATCATCATAGGTACACTTGTGCGCTCAAATGGCTTACGCGTGTACGCTTAAAGGTAAGATAGAACATGGCTAATTTAGAATTCCATATTGTAAAAAAGATTCGTGAACGAATCCTAAAAGGTGGCGATAAGATCGCCTTAAGACATAAGATCGACAATGTGTGGCAAGGGATTAGCTGGAAAGAGTTTGGTGCAAACCTTGATGCACTGTCTCTTGCCTTGTTGAGTCGAGGTATTCAACCTCAAGACAAGATAGGCATTATCTCAAATAACATGCCTAAATGGACGATCGCTGATTTTGCATCCTTGCAAATCCGTGCGGTGACTGTCCCTCTTTACCCAACGAATACGGCTGCTCAAACGAGCTACATTCTTCAAAATGCCGATGTACGCATTCTTTTCGTTGGTGAACAAGACCAACTTGATGCGGCGTTGTCTATTTATGATGAATGTCCACAACTGGAATGCATTGTCACTATGTGTGACAGCATTGCTGCGTCAGACGAGTCGTTTGTGATGACTTGGGATGATTTCATCGCGGGTGATCATAGCCAGCAGCAACCAGAGTTCTTGGCTCGACTTGAGCAGGCCAACTTTGAAGACTTGCTGACGTTTATCTATACCTCTGGTACAACCGGTCAGCCCAAAGGTGTGATGTTGGACTACCAGAACATTGGTGCACAACTGAAAGGGCATGATGAGCGCCTGAGCTTGTCTGAAAGTGATGTATCACTGTGCTTCTTGCCTCTGTCTCACGTATTTGAGCGTGCTTGGACGTTTTACGTCCTCTATAAAGGGGCAACCAACTGTTACTTGCAAGACACGATGCAAGTGCGTGATGCCTTGGGCGAGATTCGCCCAACGGTCATGAGTGCGGTGCCGCGCTTCTATGAGAAAATATTTTCTGCTATCCATGAGCGTGTTTCTAAGGCGCCAGTACACCGCAAGGTGCTCTTTACTTGGGCGGTAAACATGGGAGCGAAAACGGCCCAATGTCGTCAAGACAATGTTCAGCCCTCTTTCATGCTCAAAAAGAGTCATGCATTAGCCGATAAAATTGTCTTGAGTAAGCTACGTGAATTGCTCGGTGGCAACATCAACTTTATGCCATGTGGTGGCGCGAAGCTTGATGAGACGATTGGCCGCTTTTTCCAAGCGATTGGCATTAATGTCAAGCTAGGCTACGGCATGACAGAAACGACGGCGACCGTATCGTGCTGGGATGACACCTGTTACAACCCTGATTCTATTGGCATGCCGATGCCTGGCGCCGAAGTGAAAATTGGTGAGAATAGCGAGATACTGGTGCGCGGTCCAATGGTGATGCGTGGCTACTATAAAATGCCAGAAGAGACGGCCAAAACGTTTGATGCTGACGGCTTCTTAAAGACTGGTGACGCCGGTGAATTTGATGCCAATGGAAATTTATTCATTACTGACCGCATTAAAGAGCTAATGAAAACGTCAAATGGTAAATACATTGCTCCTCAAGCGATTGAGGGCACCATTGGTAAAGACCATTACATCGAACAAATCGCGGTTATCGCGGACACTCGCAAATTTGTCTCAGCGCTTATTGTGCCATGCTTTGACACACTCGAAGAGTATGCCAAAGAACTCAATATCAAATACCATGATCGCTTAGAGTTGATTAAACATAACGAAGTTGTCGAAATGTTTGAGAAGCGAGTGTTTGAATTGCAAAAAGGCTTAGCAAAATTTGAACAAGTTAAGAAGTTCAAATTACTGCCTCGTGGCTTTTCTATGGACAAAGGTGAGCTTACACCCACTCAAAAATTACGTCGTAAGGTGATCAATGATCGTTACCAAGATGAAATTGAAGAGATGTATAGCGACAAGCACCATAAAAAAGACTCGAAAAAGAAAGATATCAAAGAGAACAACGATAAATAATTGGCTTTCAGTGTGTCATCACATGTGATGGTACTAAATAAGTCATTGATGATAAAAAGCCCCCTTGAGATTTATTCAAGGGGGCTTTTTTAATGGCGGCCAATCATGAGCAAACACTGAGCACGCTAAGCGGCTTTGACGCTAGGGCTTAGCAAATAACAATTGGCTGTAGCGATTCATCTTGGTGAGGCGGATCTCCGCATTAGCAAGGAAGGTTTGCTTTGCTTTGCCTGTAAGAGACTTAGACTGCGGCAGCTTAACCGTCCTCGCATTCTTATGAACGCCATTAACCAAAAATTCATAATGCAAATGTGGACCGGTCACGCGTCCTGTCCCACCAAGTGTACCAATGGTTTGTCCTTGCTTAACACGTTGCCCCGTTTTGACGGTGCGTTTAGTTAGGTGCAAGTATTTGGTGATATAGGTGTTGCTGTGTTTGATGAAAACGTAGTTACCGTTAAATTGGTTATACCCTGACTTTTGAACCGTGCCATCACCTGCGGCCCAAATAGGAGTGCCTACTGGTGCCGCATAATCAGTGCCACGGTGAGCACGAACTTTCCCGGTCACGGGGTGGCGTCGATTAGGGTTGAAATTGGAGGTAACTCGTCGGAAATCAAGTGGTGAGCGTAGAAATGCTTTTTTCATGGCTCGGCCATTTTCGTCATAATAGCTGTTGGTATTATCATCTAGAATGGCTTTAAATGTATCACCTTGGTTTTTAAACACCGCCGCGATGATTTTACCTCTGCCAATGACTTCACCCTCGACCACTTTTTCTTGATAGAGCAACTCAAAGTGATCACCTGAACGGATGTCTAATGCGAAATCGATATCCCAACCAAAAATACCGGCGAGCTCCATGATCTGATTCGCCGTTAGGCCGGCGCCTATTCCTGCATTCCAGAAGTTAGAGGTAATATCGGCCTCGGCATAGTTGTATTGGTAGTCGATGTCTTTCTTGTCGAACTGAGAGGTAAAGCCGTCATCGGTACGAGTAATCAGGAAGGTCTCGTAGTCATTCATTCTCCGCTTCAGTTGCAATAAGTCATTATGCTCATCAAAGCCAAATATCAGTGTATCACCAGGTCGAAGGCGTGACAGTTGTTGTTCGATGTCTTTATTGGTATTCACTAGGTCATAGAGCAAGCGAGCAGACAATCCCACACGTTGAAATAATATTGCAGCGCTTTCGCCAGAACGCACAGAATGTTCTTCCCAATTAAGGACAACCGTTGGCGGTGGTTCGTTGGCAATGTTCAATGAAGACGCATTAATTGTCAGTGGATAATATTTACCTATCTCGAGTTTATTCGGGTCATCGTGAAGCTCTGCGGCGTCGGGTAAGAACAGAGCGACGACAATCAGCGCGGTGAAAAATGCGATCAGAGCTCGATGAAGCCAAGGGAGGCGCTTAAAAACAGATACCATGAGTGATTAATTCAACATTATTTTTTAAATTTCCTGAACCAATTAGTCTAACTGGTTTCAAAAAACATCGCTATTCAAGTAAGATGTCTAACTATTATATTTTTGCCAAATCTGTGGGAGTGAACAAGAATGGCGAGCCTAGAAGCTGCATTAGCTGAGATTAAACGTGGTGTCGATGAGTTGATTCCAGAAGAAGAACTCATTGCGAAACTTAAAGAAAACCGTCCTCTACGTATTAAGCTAGGTGCCGATCCGACTGCGCCGGATATTCACTTAGGCCACACGGTCATTTTAAACAAGCTACGTACGTTCCAAGATTTAGGTCATGACGTGACGTTTTTGATTGGTGATTTCACAGGTATGGTGGGTGACCCAACGGGTAAAAACACCACTCGACCGCCACTGACTCGTGAAGACGTACTTCGTAACGCCGACACTTACAAGGAGCAGGTGTTTAAAATCTTAGATCCTGCAAAGACCAAAATTCAGTTTAACTCTGAATGGCTGTCAGACCTTGGAGCAGAAGGTATGATCCGCCTTGCTGCTAACCAAACGGTTGCACGCATGTTAGAGCGTGATGACTTCAAGAAGCGTTATAGCAACGGTCAACCTATTGCGATCCATGAATTCATGTACCCGTTACTGCAAGGCTATGATTCTGTTGCGATGGAAACCGACGTTGAGTTGGGTGGTACTGACCAAAAATTCAACCTCTTAATGGGCCGAGAACTACAAAAGTCGCATGGTCAGAAGCCACAAGTCATATTAACAATGCCACTTCTCGTTGGACTTGACGGTGAGAAGAAAATGTCCAAATCCGCGCATAACTATATTGGTGTGAGTGAAGTACCAACAGAGATGTTTGGTAAAATCATGTCGATCTCAGACGTGCTGATGTGGAGTTACTACGAGTTACTGTCTTTCCGTCCGCTAGAAGAAATCGCACAATTTAAAGCCGATGTAGAAGCGGGTAAAAACCCTCGAGACGTTAAGATTCTGCTGGCGAAAGAAATCATTGCGCGCTTCCACTCACAAGCAGATGCGGACGCGGCAGAGCAAGAGTTTATCAATCGCTTCCAAAAAGGCGCAATGCCTGACGAGATGCCTGAATTTGAGTTTGAAGCGGGTATTGCCATCAACAACTTGCTGAAAGAAGCGGGTCTTGTCGGTTCAACCTCCGATGCGATGCGAATGATTCGTCAAGGTGCGGTGAAAATCGATGGCGATAAAGTCGAAGATACAAAACTCGTTCCTGCTGTAGGACAAGCCGTGTACCAGGTTGGTAAGCGTAAGTTTGCTCGTGTGACACTTAAGTAGACTCGTTTCTTTACCGCCTTATGGCGTATGTTGAGTCATGACAGAATGAAAACCTCTTTCGGGAGGTTTTTTTGTATCTGATACGTTTGAGGGGAGCCTTAAGCAAAAAAAAACAGACGCGATCGCGTCTGTTTTTATATTTTGATTACTTATATTCTAAATTATAGAGATTCAGTAAACGTACGTGCGATTACGTCACGTTGTTGCTCTACTGTTAGAGAGTTAAAACGCACAGCGTAGCCAGAAACACGGATAGTAAGCTGTGGGTAGTTCTCTGGGTGAGCAACAGCATCTTCTAGCGTTTCACGCTTAAGAACGTTAACGTTTAGGTGTTGGCCACCTTCGATGCGAGGTGCCGTTTCAATGGCAACTTCACGGCTTTCGTATTCACCTAGATCGCTGATTGCAACTACTTGGTCTGCTTCAAAACCTGTCGCGGCAGCAACGCAGCGCGCTTCGTTTTTCTCGCCATCTAGCAACCAGATTGAATTGAGTAGGTCGTCGTTTGCTGCTTGAGTAATTTGGATACCTTGAATCATCACTATCTCCTGAACCACTTTCATAGCGGTATTGTTGTGGTGTTAAATTTCAAATTTTATTGAGCTGAGCTATATATACCTAATAATGGGTATTCTAGTATTGATTTAGATCAAATTACAACAAATAACATTAATTAATGTAAGGCTGATTTCTTGACCTATATCAACTAAGCCTCTTAAAATGGCGCCTTAAATAATATTTTATACATTAAAAATTATTTGAAAGAGATAAATGTAGTAATAAAACTACATTTTGGTGTTTTTGAGAGAACGGTGTACCAAGAAACAAGGGCTTCAATAGTTAAAGCTGAAAGTATAAGATCGCTAAATAACAGTTTTTAAAATGTGATATAGATCGGGTTGTTAAGGTATGAATAAGTTTATAGGTGCACATTTATCAGCAGCCGGTGGGGTGGATAATGTGCCACAACGAGCGTCAGAAATTGGAGCAAACGCATTTGCGCTGTTCACAAAGAATCAAAGGCAATGGGTGGCGAAGCCGCTAACACAAGAAACCATTATTCGTTTTAAGGAAGAATGTGAAAAATACCAGTTTCTTCCGGAACAAATACTTCCGCACGATTCCTACCTGATTAACTTAGGTGCACCTGAATTAGAGAAGCTTGAAAAATCGAGAGCGGCATTTATTGATGAAATGGAGCGCTGCGAGCAGCTGGGTTTAACGTTATTGAATTTTCATCCGGGTAGCCACCTCAAAAAAATCACAGAAGATGAGTGTTTGGATCGCATTGCGGAGTCCATCAATATCGCTCATCAAGCGGTGCCTAACGTCGTGGCAGTGATCGAAAATACTGCCGGGCAGGGCACGAACCTTGGCTGGCGATTTGAGCACCTTGCTCATATTATTGCCAAAGTTGAAGATAAAAGTCGTGTCGGAGTGTGTCTTGATACTTGCCACACATTCACGGCTGGCTATGACCTGCGAACTAGGGAAGCCTGTGAGGCGACATTTTCAGAGTTTGATAACATTGTTGGGATGCACTATTTGCGAGCAATGCACCTCAACGATTCAAAGATAGCATTAGGTGACAGGGTTGACCGCCACCAATCTTTGGGGAAAGGAGAGATTGGCTGGGACTGTTTTGAGTTCATCATGAAAGATCGTAGATTTGATTCTATCCCATTGATTTTAGAAACTATTGAGCCAGGTATTTGGATTGATGAAATCCAACAACTGAGACACTTAGCAATAAAAAGTTAATTTTTTTTGTGACAACATGGATCTTTGGCATCTTTCTTTCATAATTGATTACATGCACGTTGCATAAAAGTGTGATTTTGAAAATATCACGAACCATCGTAGTGTAAGAATTAGGTAGGTGTCATTATGTCTCGAACTGTCGCTCCACGACCAAATACCATGCGTTCTAGTCGTTTCCCTGTTCCAAATCGTCATGTGACGGGACAAGGGCACCATCGAGCGCCACAACATAAAAGTAATCATTAATTGAACCCTATAAAACTGGTATTAAATCGGTAGTGGTGGTGACTTTTGAGATGCTAAACTCCCCAGAGTTTCAAACTCTGGGGAATCATAATGACAACACTGACATGGCATGACGTCATTGAAAAAGAGAAACAACAGGCGTACTTTCAGCAGACGCTTTCGTTTGTAGAAAATGAAAGAGAATCTGGCAAGACCGTTTACCCTCCCGCCAGCGATGTATTTAACGCATTCAAATTTACTGAGTTTAGTCATACAAAGGTAGTGATACTTGGGCAAGACCCTTATCATGGCCCTCATCAAGCCCATGGCTTGTGCTTTTCGGTGCTACCTAGTGTAAAAAAGCCGCCGTCTCTTGTGAATATCTATAAAGAATTGGCGCAAGATATCGATGGTTTTGAGATTCCTTCTCATGGCTTTTTGAAAAGCTGGGCCGATCAAGGCGTATTATTACTGAATACAGTGCTTACCGTGGAGCAAGGCCAGGCTCATTCTCATTCGAAAGCGGGCTGGGAAACCTTCACTGATCATGTGATTGAATCGCTCAACACCGATGGAGAGAATATTATTTTCTTGCTGTGGGGAGCACATGCACAGAAAAAAGGCATGATAATCGATCGACAGCGGCACCATGTGCTGACTGCGCCACATCCGTCTCCGTTGTCGGCACGTCGTGGTTTTTTTGGTTGCCAACATTTTTCTCAAACGAATCAACTACTGAGTTCGATGGGTAAAGATCCAATTAATTGGCAGCCTAACCTGGTTGGTAGTGAGGGGTAATCGCTGGTTTTTCGAGCATAGTCAAAGCATGAACTTGGAAACTCTTATACACTTATTAAGAATGTGGAATTAAGGGAGAGAAGGCGATGATGATCGAAAGGATAAGACGCGAGCACGGCTATATGGTCCGTTTGCTCGCCATATTGAATCGTAAATTACATTTGTTAGAGCGCGAAGAGCCCATCAATTACTCTCTGATCAAAGAGATAGTGACCTACCTAACCGTGCATTCAGAGAAAGTGCATCATCCTAAAGAAGATATTCTTTACCGCTATTTCATTGAGCATTACGGACATCAGGGCACCATATCGAATCTTGAGGCAGAGCATCATGATCTGTCGGAGAAAACGCATGATTTCCTCGATATCGTTGAAATGATCTTGCAAGATGCGGTCGTGCCACATGAGATTTTTGCCAATCGCTTGTCTGAATTTATTCGTAACCAAAAGCAGCATTTAGACCTTGAAGAACAATCAGTATTGCCACTCATCGATAAGATGTTTTCAACAGAGGATTGGCAAGTGGTTGAAGCGTTGTGGACCGACGCTGATGATGACCCCGTGTTTGGTGACACTATTGCTGACCGATACAAGCAATTGGCTGAACGGGTGCGACAGAATGAGTTTGAAAGCGTGTAGCTTAGGTATCGAGATCTGAAAGTAGCGGTATTGATAATAATAAGATCATCGTAAACGACAAAGGCATCGCTAGCGATGCCTTTGTCGTTTCGGTAGGTTTTTATAATGATTGAATCTATTGAGTCATTTGATCCAGATAGTTGAGCCAATCTGCTGTTTGCGTCGTTGGTTTTGCTTTATGGGCGCTTTCGGCAAGTGTCTTCGCAGTAGCGTATTGTTTCAATCCCACATAGGCACGGATTTGCAGCAATTGCTTTTCTTGCAACGTAAGCCCTTTGACTTTATCTAACGATTGTAAGGCTTGCTTAAAATCACCCTGTTGCATTTCTAGTCGTGATACTTGTTCATAGTATTTAGCATTGAGACGAGCGGCTGCTAACCATGAGGTCTGTGCGTGCGTCCATTCTCTCGCCATTTGCCAATGTGTCGCTTGTTTGACGATGGTATCGACGTCAGTGTCACTGAGTTGTAGATCGCGATAGAGGTGTGCTGATTTCTCAGGGATCCCTTGCTGAGCATAAAGCTGCGCCATACTAAGTTGCATCGTATCCGGAATGTCAATGCCTGCTCGCTTGGCGGAAACGAGCGTGGCGAGAGCCAGCTTATATTGCTTGGTTTGCATGTAAAGCGCACTCAGTTGTTGCCACCACATCATTTTTTCGGGTTGCAAGGCAAGCAGCTTTTGACTCGTAATGATTGCGCTTTTTAGGCGAGATAGTTGCAGCTCGGCACTGAGTTGTAAGCTAAGAGGTTGCAGCTTTGGCGTGCTATCTAGGCGATGATATTGATTAATCGCGGCCAGTAGTGGCGTCCACTGTTGCAGCAAGTAATGGGCTCGAGCCTTGTTAAGCCAAGCCGTTGTTACCTGTGCCTTTGGGATATCAAATGTATCTGCCGATCTGACCAAGCGCTCAAAATGAACTAACGATTGCTCTGCCTTGGTTTCCGACAATAACAATTCGGCTAACATACGCTCGGTTTGCCAGCCTTGATCGTCCTTAAAAGCTTGCGTGTTCACGGCGATTTGCAATTGCTTGATCGCAAGGTCGGTTTTATCAGCTTGCCAATAATAGATACCGAGCATCCTTGCGACGTAAGCCTTATCGTAACTTGCTGATGGTTTGAGTTTTTCGAGTAACGCGATAGCCTCTGTAAGCTTTTCTTGTTGCTCAAGTTCATAAGCCTTGGAGACTTGGGTTGCCGTTCGCATACCAAGCTCTTGTTTTGCCACTGCCACTTGGCTAAACGAAAATGATAAGCAGCATGTAAGGAGGAGGCTTAAATGAGTCAGTCGTTTTTTCATTGGTTTAACTTAAACTCCAATTTGACCGTTTGCCCAACTCTTGGTTGTGCATTGCCATTGACCATCATTGGCTGATATTTCCATTGTTTCAGCGCTACCATCGCTTCTCGTTCGAACATCCGCTTTGGATTGGCCTCAACGACTTCGATATCACTTGGACGACCATTGACGTCAATGGTGAATGACATCACAACATAACCTTCAACATTGCGCTGTATCGCACGACGTGGGTAGCGTGGCTCTTTCCGATGCAACGGCATGACCTGCTGGTTACGACCAATATCCGGTACGCTAGGGGCGTTCATTGCCACACCCGCAACCTGAGTTGATATGGCAATATTAGGCAGTTGAGGTGACGTCGGGGTTTGCACACTCGAGCTTTGTGAGCTTTGCTCTACCACTGCCGCTGAAGGTGGTGTCGCCGGCATCTTTGGCGGTTCAGGCAAAAGACGAGTGCGTCGTGCCGTTTCGCTATCCGGTTCAGTCATGACTAGATCGTAACTTAGCCTTGCTGATTCTTCAGGTTTAGACTTTGGACCGATGTCGATCATCCAGCTCATAAAAGAGAACAGAGTGAAGGCCAGCGACATTGCTAAGGGGATACTCAACAAAATGCGAAGCATTACGGGCTCTCCGTTGCGAGGGCTATCTTGGTTACCCCGGCACCTTTTGCGCTGTCCATGACCTGTACAACGGTACCATTGAAGGCATGTTTATCGGCTTGAATGACCATTGACGCATTAGGTTGTTCAAGCAATAGTTTTTCGATAGTCGCTTGCACGCGTTCTACATCCACGCGACGTTTATCAATGAATACATCGTTATTCGCGGTAATGGCGACAAATATCCCTGCATCCTTTTGACTAACCGCATGGCTGGCTTGTGGACGATTCACGTCCACGCCTGATTCACGGACAAAAGAGCTAGTGACAATGAAAAAGATCAGCATGATGAACACAATGTCGAGCATTGAGGTCATATCAATGTTGGCTTCTTCTTGTTGTTTTTTTCGGTGGCCAAGTCTCATGTATTATTCCTTATGGGATGATGGCTTCCCATGTGTTGGTCACTTCTTAATAGTTGCTCTAACTGAAACAAATTCTTGTTGCTCCATTTCTGGATGCGAGAAAACGCGAGCATGCCCGATAGGGCGGCAACCATACCGGCCATAGTTGGAATCGTCGCCATGGAGATGCCCGCCGCCATGAGGCGTGGTTGAGCGCTACCTTGTGCAGCCAGTGTGTCAAAAACAGTGATCATACCGGTGACTGTGCCTAAAAGACCTAGCATTGGGCACAGCGCTAGTAAGCATTTTAGAAGGTTAAGGTTCTGCTTCAGTTGGTTTTCTGCATCACTTAGGATCGCATCTCGCTGCATGCGAGCGTACCAAGAAAAATGGTCAGTACGTTGCGACCACTTTTTTGTCCAATCGCGTTTTTGTACTGGGAACGCTCGCGAAAAATAGATAATTCGCTCAAAGGCGACGACCCAAAAGACCACGACAACAGCCGCTAGCCACCAAAGAATGGGGCCACCTTGGTTCATAAACTGGCTCAGGTGTTCTGAGCCAGGAAGCCAATTGGTCAGATTATGCAGCATAGCTCGCTCTCTGTTCGGTAGAGTGGACTTCTGCTTGCTCAGCGACTAAACCGACACTTTGGCGTTCCAATATATTCCGAATAGACTCTGATTTTGAGCTCAGAAGGTTATGAGCCAGTAACAGTGGCATCGCTGTGATCAAGCCGAGAACGGTCGTTACAAGCGCCATTGAGATACCGCCAGCCATGACACGCGGTTCGGCATTACCAAACTGAGTGATCACTTGGAAGGTTTCAATCATACCGGTTACGGTACCCAGTAAACCAAGCATTGGTGCAAGTGCCGCAATCAGTTTTAGCATACTTAAGCCACGCTCTAGGTGCTGCTGTTCATCCATAATGGATTCCAGAAGGCGGAGCTCTAGTGCCTCGACGTTCATCTTTTTATCGCGATTGTAAACACTTAACACGCGGCCCAGCGGGTTGTCGGTCGGTGTCTCGGGACTTTTTAGTTGTTTGCTAATTTGTTGCTCAATTCGAACTAATACGACCGCGCGATATAACGCGATGATCAAACCAACAAGGAATAATCCCGCAATAATCTTACCGACAATGCCACCGTGCTCAAATCGTTGAGCTAGGGTTGGATTTTCGGCTAATTGCTTGTAGATATCCCCGCGGCTTGGATCGATCACGACAGGGATTTGGCCATTGACGATACTCTCGGCGTTATCAATGGTTGAAACCGAGCTAGGGAGTCGAGGGAAGTCGCTTGCAAGTTGACCGTCCCAATCAATAGGGCCCTGTTTAGCTAGCAATGCGAAGTTACCAAGGCGGAGCGCTTTTATCGTGGTAATTTCACCGTTACCAGTGACAAATGGAACATCAATATTGGCATAGGTGCCACTGCTGGCTATCTGAGCATTAAATGCTTGCCATAATGCGGTGAGTTCTTGGATTGACGGTAGTGTTTTCGCCGCAACAATGTTCTCAATATCGGCACGTTGTGGTGCTTGTTCACTGTTGGCGACGGACGTTTCCAACTCAAGTTGCAGCTCTTTTGCTGATTGACGAACGACACCAAACAGTTCACCTAAGCTGCCCGTTTCAAGGTGTAGCTGTTTTTGTTTTTCCGCCAGTGTCTTTTCATTATTTGAAAACTGCGTACTGAGAGACTCAATAGATGCATCGAGCTGGCGCTTACGTTCAGTAAGCTGTTTGCGTTTGGCTGTAAGCGTTTGCTCGTCTTTCTTAAACTGAGCTTCACGTGCGGCATTGTGTTGTTGCTCTTGCTTTTGGGCTGTCTTAGCATCACTTGTTAGCGTATTAGCAGCGAAAGTAAGGTGTGAGACGCTGAATGAAAACAGCGCAATCAATAAGGTCAGGTAACGCATTAGCTAGGATCCTTGGCAAGAGAAACCGGAAGTGTCATCAGGCTTGGTGAGGCTTGTTTGTTCGCGATTGCAAACGCTTGGTCGATATGTGAAGCAAGTGAGGCATCAGTGCTGACCCAAGTGCGTTGACGATTGTCCCATGACCAATATTGATTCCTATCCAGGCTACGGGCGACTAATGATAAGCGACCTAGATAAAGCTGCTCGGCTTCGATGCCATCGCCGACATTGATGCGTGAACGATAGCTGCCCAGTTTAATGCCATAATCCATCTCGATCTGATAAGCCTCTAAGATGCGACGATACTTTTCTGCATCGCTGACATCCGCTTGGGGCATAAGAGACTTTAATTCTTCTAAGCGCGCTAAGCGGGCGTCAATACGAATGGGTTTATCTTGTTGGATGTGAGTCTCTAACCCACTAAGCATTTTGTACATTAGTGGTACAACACCTTGGCGGGTATCACTGATTTGCACGAGTTGTGTGTTGATACTTGTCAGTTCTTGTTGTTGGTTATCGACGACGGATTGCAAGTGACGCTCGTATACTTCAAGGTTGGCGATCTCTTGCTCAAGAGCGGCAATTTCAGAGCTCAGCTCAAACGCCTTGTCGCTACTGGTATTGATGCGTTTTTGGCTTTGTGTGCCTTGAGTAATAGTTTGAGCCTCAACATTTCTTGCGGTGTTGAGATCATTGGCCAAAGCTTGCCCATTGATAGCGACCAATGATAAGGAGCACAATGCGGCGTGAACGAGCGTTTTGTTCATTTCAATAACCTGTTGCTTTCGAATAGAAAGGGAAAATGAAAAATAAAGTTACGGATTTTATGTCGTCTAACACATAAAACTAAAATAATGGCCGTACCGACAACATGCATTTAGACCTTTATGTCTAATCGAGATGAATGGATTGTCGTCAGTAACGTAATCAAAAAATGAAATACGGCCTCTCAATTACAGTGCATACAGTAATTTATGTATGATTTTATACAATTACATTCTTCATGGTTACTGTCAGCCTAGGACAATAACATGAGTGCACTTGTGGTTAAAATTGAGAGCTCACATTGTATGGCAAATTGGGTGATAAATACAATGCAAATGAGAGTGATACTCAATCATAATGTGTATGTGGCGCTCATTCTTATTTTAAATGGGTATGCGTGCACGGTACAAAGGTTTGTTCGGTATGCCGCTAAGTACGACTTTTATTCTGAGGGCAGCCCTGACAATAGGAACCATCACGTCGTCGATAGTGCATGCAGCATGAACGACGCTGAATGAATAACTCGCCATCATGGGATACATCAAGGCGGCCAAACCGAGATAGAGGAAGGGCGAGTAATTGCTGCCAATGCGCAAGTTCGTGAGCAAAGGTGGCATGCAGTTTATTTGAGGCGAGCCGGTTTGACCCTACCCTATGTTTGAGACCACGAAGCAGCATCTCCATTACGGTGTCAGCGAGCAGTTTCTCTCTGGTTGCAGGGCTCATTCGACAGACCTCGCCCAATTGATCGGCTAGATTGCTTAACAACTTGGTCAACTCCTGGGCCGCGAGTTGTTGACGTTGGTGTTGGTCGCCGGCTGTCCACTCATCCTCTACGAAGTCAAAGGTGCCGACGACACCAGATTCGGTGTTTAACCCCTGCTTCATGCTGCTTAGTTTAGGAACGACATCTGAATAATAGGTTGCGATAAGGGCAATCGTGACAGGCTGCCAGGTGAGCATAGCCCACGTTCGAGTTTGCCAATAAATGGCACCGGCTTCAGGGTGGGCCTGCTGCCAATAAGAGTAGAGCGTAAGAATCTCAGTACTTGATTCAGAGTCGGGTCTTATCGCATTAACACCCTCGCTCAATGGTATGAGCAAAGGGGAGACTTGTTGTGAGATATGTGTCAGGCCTTGTAGGTGTGACACATTTTCAATGGTGAGTGAGCTATGCATTCTTCCCCTAAACTAAAGTACTCCAACCGCTGTTGACGTACTTTTCTATG
Source organism: Vibrio sp. 10N.286.49.B1 (assembly GCF_002873335.1). Taxonomy (GTDB): domain Bacteria; phylum Pseudomonadota; class Gammaproteobacteria; order Enterobacterales; family Vibrionaceae; genus Vibrio. The sequence goes on from NZ_MCUW01000015.1 coordinate 192,749, forward strand.
ATTGATTACAGGTCAAACTTTACGTTCAGCTGAACCGTCTGCTGTTGTCCATACCAGCAATAACTCTCGTTCCAACAGGTGTAGTATTCTTTGTTAAACAGGTTATTCGCAATTAAGTTTGCTGATGCGCCTTTTAGCGAAGAGCTGACTTGACCTAAGTCGTAGCCAATAGAAAGGTCGACCAAGGTGTAAGACGGTAAAGTGCCTGCATTTTTGTTGGACGCATCATTGCGGACAGTGTTACCCACATAACGAACCCCACCACCGACTCTTAAACCACGCATTGTGCCTTCATGAACCGTGTAGTTAGCCCATAGGTTGGCGGCATGATCAGGCACGTAAATGAATTGTTGGCCCACATTAGACTGGTCTTCATCTTCTGTGATTTCCATGTTGGTATAGGTATAGTTAGCGATGATATCGAGGTTGTCATTGATTAACGTCTTACCTTCAACCTCAAGGCCCTGCGAGCGAACTTCACCAATGGCTTCATAAGGCGATGCACCGTCTTTACGCACTCCAACATTACGTTTTTTGATATGGAACAGCGATGCCGACCCTGACGTGGTTTTGTCGTAAGAGGTGTATTTGACCCCAGCTTCAACTTGTTCACCCTTTTCAGGTTCTAGGTTATTGCCATTGGCATCAAGTTTCGCATTGGGTTCAAAGCTGGTCGCAAAGTTGGCAAATGGCGATAGGCCGTTGTCGAACTGATACATTGAGCCGAAGCGATACGAGAAATTATTATCACGGGTTGTTGTGTTGTTGGGTGCTCCGCCGCCAACCGAAGCCTTAGTCGTCGACTCCACGATGTCATAGCGACCGCCGGCGATAAAGACCCAATTATCAATCAACATTTGATCTTGGAAATATCCACCAAGCTGTTTCATTGACACATCGGTGTTGGACCAATAATTTTTATTAAAATCATTAGGATTGAGCTGATTGTTGTCTGGGTTATATAAGTTAATGCTGCCCACATTATCAAACGAATCGTAAGCGGCAGAGCCTTCTATTGTGCGATAGTCGACACCGAACAATAGATAGTGGTCAAGGCTTCCGGTATTGACGAAGCCCGACAATTGGTTGTCGACACTGACGCCATTGGAGTTTTCATCCGTGCTGTAAGCGGTACGTTGCAGCTCACCCGTTTGAGCGTTGAACGCGCCGCTATTGGTGCTCTTTTGGCCAAATTTAGTGGTCATATAGCGAAAGTTTTGGAAGAAAGACCAATCGTTATTAAAGTCATGTTTGACCTTATAGCCCGTGAGTAAAAACTCACGATTGATATCGTTGTAATTCACATCGCCTGCAAAAGTTGAGGGCGAAATTTTTCCTGACTCGATGGCCGCTAATGGCACCGTGGCATTTTGTCCTAGTGCTGGGTCGTTCTGATAGTAAAGGTTGAAGTTAACGAAAGTGTTATCAGATACGTTCCAATCAATAGAGGGCGCGATGAGATAGCGTTCTTCTTTCACGTGATCAACTTGTGTGTCTTTTTTTCGGCCAAGAGCAATAAGTCGATAAGAAACGTTGTCGCTGAGTGCACCCGTTTTATCAATCGAGGCTTCCATTAGGTTGTCGAGACCTGTCGCGACCTTAACCGAGGTTTTTTCTTCAAAGCTCGGAGCCTTAGCGATAATGTTAACCATGCCTCCTGGAGGCATAGTGCCGTAAAGCACCGACGTAGGGCCTTTGAATATTTCTAGGCGCTCCATGGCTATCGCGTCAATTTGTGGCTTCGCGTTCCATCCTGGCAACCCTGGTAGCATCAAGCCATCATAATAATTATTCGATGAACTAAAACCGCGGATATTTACCCAATCCGTTAAGACGACTGCGCCGCCTTTATTTTCGGTTGATACACCGGGTGCATAGCGTAGAGCCTGCATGACAGATTGAACACCGCGCTGTTCCATTTGTTTGCTTTCAATGACATTGAGCGTTTGTGGTGTCTCTTCAGGAGATAGCGAGGTCTTGGTGGCTGTGTTTCGATAGGTTTTGCCTAACACCGTCATTTGTTCATCGGTTTGTGGTGATGAATGCTTGGCCTCAGTTTGTTCGGCAAGGACGGATTGAGAAGATAGCGTGATTGATACGATTACTGCTATTGGGCTGATTTTTATAGTTAACATAATTTATAAGTAGTCTTAACGAGTATGCAAATGTTATTGATAATTAATTTCATTTGCATTCTAGCGATTATATTATCGAGATACTTAACAATTTGGTGCAAGTTTTTTGAAAAGGTCGAGGGAAAGAGCCTTTATGGGGTGCCGATGGCGCTAATAGGGAGCCAAAACTCCATTTTAGCGTCAGGTTTGAGTGGATCGTAGTAGCTAGGGTAGCATTCTAGCTCATAGCCTTCTTCGCCGTGAAAACCGGATTGCGGTAGCCAATGGTAGAGTACCCATTCTAAGGTTTGAGGGAAGTTTGCTACAGGACCAATATGCGTGATGACGGCATAGGTTTGTTTTGGAATATTCAAGCTTTGTAATGAGTCCAGTTGACTCAGACAATCTTGAGTACCGGCTGCCCAATAGATAACTTGTGCGTTCGGAAGTACATGGTTCGTATCAATGACCCCGAAGTAGTGTTCGCCATTGGAGATAGGGTGAGCGTCTAAGCATTGAGCGAACTGGTGCCAAATATTGCGCACTTGAGTACTAAACTGGGGATCACTTGAGTGAAGACTATCGATGGGAGTATGGATGCCCCAAAACTGGCTAGGTGTACGCGTTTCGATACGCACCATCTGGCTCGCGCTTTGTTCAAGTGGCAGCTCGGGACTCATGGTCAGTGGTAAACGGATACCTTTAAGAATACCTTGTTGTTTATACTGGCGGGGTGAAACGCCAAAGAGTTGCTTGAAGGCGCGGCTAAAGCTTACCTCGGAATTGAAACCAAACTCTAAAGCGATATCCGTAATTTTAGAGGTGCTAGCTAATAAGTGTTCAGCGGCACGGCTGAGTTTTTGTTGGCGAACATATTGCGCTAAATTTTGATTCGTTTGTTCTTGAAAGACTCTCTGAAGCTGCCAGCGTGACCAGCAACTTATTTCTGCAAGTTCCGACACCGTCAGGGGTTTATCCAAATTTTGATTGATGTAGTCGACCACTCTTTCCACTCGGTTGAGGTGAGTTGGTTTTCTTTTGGAGACCATATATCAAGAGACTTTATTGATGGTTCGGTGGCAACATTTTGGCATTTTTCATAACAGGCGTCGAATTAATAAACGGTTGGATGGTCGTCTATTGAGAAAGGTGAGAGGAGCTCTGGGTCAATACCCGATAAAATAACACCCTCATATGAGGGCGTTATATTAATTTTAGCAAAGAAGGTTCAGGCACCCTCATCACCAAAAACTAGTGAATTAAAGCTTGATATCTTCAATCGCGAAATCAAGACCAATGTCCATATCGTTGAGTTCTTTTTGTAAACGTCGTTTGTCTTTTATTGCTTCTATTTCGCGCCATTTACGCTTTAGCGGTTTTGATCGAGCTGCTCTTGTCCGGGGAGCATCCATTTCCATTATGTCGTTTAGTTCAAAGCCATCCATAAGCTACCTCTTAGTATTAATCTCCTTGCGGAGCCTTTTAAGTACCATATTCCAAGGCAGCATAACTATGATTTGTTTCTCATTTGTTTCGTTAGCATGAATGTTTTATGCCAAATTGAACTCAATCTCACAGTTTTAATTTATTGAGTTGTTTAAAAAATAATCGTTTAACTCACATAATGAAAAAGAATTGTCTTAGCAAGATTGTTAACGTGGATGGCGGGATGATGGATGGGTGTGCCGAATACGCTGAGCGAAACATTCTCATTCGCCAAGAATGATTAAAAAACATGTGATGCCGTAAAATTCACTCGACCTCCGATGGACAAAGGTTTACTAGGAAATGTCAGTATAAAATCAGGTTTGATTGCTATGCTTACTAATTGTTACTGGTAAGCAGCGTTTTTGATGATAGTTGGTAGTGCAATTGTTGCGGCAACTGTTAAGGGAACGTGATGTTAAGGTGAAATAAAGGCAGATATAAGTGCAGTTGCGTATTGATTTTTGCTGAGCATCCCTGCAAAATCCGCTCCGTCAAATACGATGTCGAATTGTATTTCGTTCCTAATGGGTGAGAAATACAAGCTAAGTTGCCGTGAAAAACAGTGAATTAATCAAAACCACACGGATGGGTATAACCTCAGCAACTTAGTCAGTACAGGAAGTACTGCCGACGCTCTAATTTTAAAGAGGTTTTAAAGTGACAGACGTAATTAGTTTAATGAACGATCTTCTTTGGGGATCGATTCTGGTTTATCTACTCGTAGGCGTAGGGATATATTTTACAGTTCGCCTTGGGTTCATTCAGTTCCGCCATTTTGGTCACATGTTTAGTGTGCTAAAAAATAGCCGAAAATCCGATGCTGCTGGTATCTCATCTTTCCAAGCACTTTGTACTAGTTTAGCAGCACGTGTGGGCACCGGTAACATGGCTGGTGTCGCCGTTGCCTTGACATTTGGTGGCCCTGGTGCAATTTTCTGGATGTGGTTAATCGCGATGCTTGGTATGGCAACGTCATTTGCAGAAAGCACATTGGCACAGCTGTACAAGACTCGTGATGATGACGGTAACTACCGTGGTGGTCCGGCGTACTATATGGAGAAAGGCCTGGGGATGCGCTGGATGGGCGTATTGTTCTCAGTGTTCTTGATTGTCGCTTTTGGTCTTGTGTTCAATGCGGTTCAAGCCAACGCCATTGCGAATGCCATGCAAACGGCATTTGGTTTTGAGCCTCTGTACGTGGGCATTGTTATTGCTCTGATTTCTGCGTTCGTCATCTTTGGTGGCATTCGCAAGATTGCCCGTACGGCTGAACTGATTGTTCCAGTGATGGCGCTTGCCTACCTTGTGCTGGCTTTTTACGTTGTTTTCATGAACATCGAGAAAGTGCCAGAGATTCTGGCGTACATTTTTAAGAGTGCGTTTGGTCTGCAAGAAGCCGCTGCTGGTGGCGTGGGTTATGCCATTGCACAGGCGATGATTCAAGGCATTAAGCGTGGCTTGTTCTCAAATGAAGCCGGTATGGGTTCTGCGCCTAATGCGGCAGCGTCGGCAACACCATATCCACCACACCCTGCGTCACAAGGTTACGTGCAAATGTTGGGTGTCTTTGTGGATACCATTGTCATTTGTTCTGCAACGGTTGCTATCATCTTGATGTCTGGTGAATATGTTCCTCACGGTGAGGTCACTGGTATTGAACTGACACAGCGTGCATTGAGCTCACAAGTGGGCGATTGGGGCGGCATTTTTATTGCGGTCGCGATTTTCTTCTTCGCCTTTACTTCAATCATTGCTAACTATTCTTATGCAGAGACGAACTTGATCTTCTTAGAGCACAATCATAAAGCAGGACTCGGTCTATTCCGTCTTGTTGTGCTAGGTATGGTACTGTTTGGTTCGGTGGCTACGCTTCCTATGATTTGGGCGCTCGCCGATGTCTCGATGGGATTGATGGCGTTAGTTAACTTGGTCGCCATCATTTTGTTGTCGGGCATTGTGGTTAAGCTTGCGAAAGACTACAACCAACAGCTTAAAGCAGGCAAGGTACCGACCTTCAATGCTGATGAATACCCTGAGTTGAAATCTCAGTTAGAACCAGGGATCTGGGATAGCAGAGAGAGCGCTGATAAGACGAAATAGTCTTAATAGCTACCTTCTATCTCAGAAATAGACGAAGCCATGCAGGATTTCATTGAAGTTCATGCGTGGCTTTTTTTATACTGGTCACAAATAATCATGATAAGAGTAAAGTTATGCTAATTGTTGTCTCACCTGCCAAGACGCTGGATTATGAATCCCCTTTGGCAACTGAACGTTTTACCCAGCCTGAATTTATTGAGCAGTCGGCTGAGCTGATTGAAGTATGCCGTAAGCTTACCCCAGCCGACGTGTCTGCGTTGATGAAGGTGAGTGACAAAATCGCAGGGTTGAATGTGGCACGCTTTGCGCAGTGGGATACGACGTTTACACCCTCGAATGCACGTCAGGCTATCTTGGCATTTAAAGGTGACGTGTACACAGGGTTGGCTGCTGAAACGATGTCTGAGCAAGATTTTGATTATGCTCAGTCACACCTCCGCATGTTGTCTGGCCTTTATGGATTGCTAAAGCCGTTAGATTTGATGCAGCCTTATCGTTTAGAAATGGGCACAAAGCTCGCTAACGAACGTGGCAGTAATCTTTACCAGTTTTGGGGGGATATTATCACCAACAAGCTTAACGACGCTCTCGCTTCTCAAGGGAGCGATGTGTTGGTGAATTTAGCTTCTAATGAGTACTTCAAAGCGGTGAAAGAGAAACAAGTAAAAGGTCAGGTCGTGACACCGGTGTTTAAAGATTGCAAAAATGGCCAATACAAAATTATCAGCTTCTACGCTAAGAAAGCGCGCGGCATGATGGCTCGTTATATTATTGATAATCAAATCGATTCAGTTGAATCATTGAAAGGTTTCGATACAGCTGGCTATTACTTTGTAGAGGCTGAATCAACAGCATCGCAGTTGGTCTTTAAGCGTGAAGAGCAAAACGTGTAAGCGGTAAATGTATCAGCGTAAAATGTCTCAATGTAAAATAAGATGACGAATGAAACCGTGATGTTTAGGATCAAAAATCCCCACTCAATGAGTGGGGATTTTTAGTCATGATGACCGAGTACTTTTAGCGCCTAAGCGGATGCCCGTCATTAAACAAGGTATCACTGATCGAGTATATATTGGTGATACAGCATACCGTCACGACAGGGTTACTTCTTTTTACTCGCTTTTTTCTTGTCGTCTTTTTTAACTTTCTTCTTTTTCTTTACTGTCGGCTTTTTGTGCGTTGGTCGAAGACCATCGATGAAGCGCTCTTTGATTAGCTCGCTGGTGTAACGGCCAACACGTTCCATCATTGCTTGGTCGTGTGCCTCAACGAGCGAGATCGCGATACCTTTTTTACCCGCTCGGGCAGTACGGCCAATGCGGTGTAAATACACGTCAGCAGTACGAGGCAAATCGTAGTTAATCACGTGCGAAACATCGGGAAGGTCAATACCGCGAGCTGCAACATCGGTAGCAAGTAATACATTTACCGATCCATCTCTGAAGCGGCTAATCGCATTGTTACGACGATCTTGTGGCATTTCACCTTGGATCCACGCACAAGGAATCTGTGCACTGTCAAGCTGTTGACGAAGCTCGGCAAGACGCTCACGTGTTTTCAAAAAGACAATGGTACGTTCTGCTTGCTCTGTCAGAATGTGTTTAAGTAGTGTGAGTTTGTGCTCTGCGGTATCGGCTCGGTGATACCATTGTGTGATCTTTTTGCGCTCACGTAGAGACGGTTCTGCTTTGATTTCTGCAGGGTTCTTAAGAAGATCTGCGGTATATCCTTCCACGCCTTGGCCTTCCAGTGTGGCGGAAAACAATAGCGTCTGTTTACGCCAGCGACACTCTGAAGACAAACGGTCAACGGTAGGGGCAAAACCCATATCAAGCATACGGTCTGCTTCATCAAGAATTAACCATTCGATAGCACGACAATCAAAGCGTTCTGCCTCGATGTATTCCATCAGACGACCAGGGGTTGCAACAACAATATCTTGCGTGCGTGCCAGTGTGTCTGCGTGGGTGTCATACGTCACACCACCAGTAATCGTCGCTACCTTCAGGTGAGTGTTTTTTGCTAATGCTTTAGTATGTTCAGCCACTTGCATGGCAAGCTCACGTGTTGGGGTCAAAATCAGTATACGAGCAGGACCTGCTTTTCTGCGTGGTAAGTCGAGCAAATACTGGATCGCTGGGATCGCAAATGATGCGGTCTTACCCGTGCCTGTTGGTGCAGATGCCAAGATATCTTTTGCATCTAGCGCTTGTGGGATGGCTTCTGCCTGAACCTGAGTAGGGCGTTCGTAGCCCATTTCTTCAATCGCTTCTAAAAGGACTGGGTCTAAATCTAATTCGGCGAATGTTCTGATCACTATCGTGTCTCCACAAGACGGAAGTTGTACCTGCACAAAAAAACGACACAGGAAAAGTAGGGCGGCTATTATACTCAAACGCTCGCTGAGCGCACTTACATTTTAAGGTAAAAATCGCGAGTTAGGTGAATAAAGGCCTCGGAATAGCCACCATTAGCACTATGAATGACTAAAGTCTCTTGTTTTAGTACGGTCTGTTGTTTGCAAATAGTGAAAAGAACTCGATTAACCGCTTTCTTTTCTGTCGCTCGAACGAGACAACAGCGAGCTAGATTCCAACCTTGTTTGCACGCCATATCAATAAATTGTTCTCCCTCGATAAGCGGTAATACAAAGCTAGCGTGTCCGTTGTCATCAAGTAATTGGTCGCACCGCAGTAACAGCTCTGAGTGGGCGAGTGAGGCCGTATGCCGAGCGGTGGCACGCTGTTGATTCAGAGCATGTTCACCAGAGTTAAAATAGGGTGGATTGCAAATAATGCCTGAATAACGGTGCTCAAGAGGGAGACGGACAATGTCACCATGGGTTACTTGAATTCGATCATGCCATGGAGATTGAGCAATATTATGACGAGCATCGATGATCGCACTAATTTCGATGTCTATGCCATGGATTGATGCCGTGGTATATCGCTGCGCCAACATTAACGATAGCAACCCGGTACCGACACCGATATCAAGCAGTTGGCTTGAGTCATTAAATTCAGCCCAAGCGCCAAGCAGTACGCCATCGGTGCTGACAGGCATGCCTGCGTTACCGGAATGAATCTTGAACTGTTTGAATGCAAAGCTTTTTGTTTTTGGGGAACTGTATGTCATTTTGTTTTGTCAATCGTTTGCTATTGAGATTATTCATCTAATGTTAATTGTTTGTGCGGTTTTATGTTCTGATTGTTTTTAAGTTGTGTAGGTAAATGATCGGGATTATATTTTGGTTATAAAATAAAACCTAGTGTATTGAACTGGTTTTGTCTCTACTTTGTAATTTAATGTAGTGTTTTTTCTGGTTCTATTGCCAATCGAATGGTGATTCGTCATCATGCCGCCCTAAATTATACGGGAAAGCGATGATTTTCTCGAAAAACACACAACATTAACGAATAGAGGTATATCTGTGAACCAACGTTTAAAAACAACAGATATTATAGCAGTCGGCTTCATGCTGTTTGCATTTTTTCTAGGTGCGGGCAATATCATTTTCCCACCTCTTGCTGGTCAACTTGCGGGTGAGAACTTATTGCCAGCCATGACGGGTTTTCTTATCACTGCTGTCGGTCTCCCTCTTATTACCATTATTGCCGTCGCGGTTGCAGGAGGCTCTTGGGATCACCTAACGAAAGATCTTCCCAAGCGTGCTGCGATGCTTATCGCTGTATTGATTTTTATCATCATTGGCCCTGCGTTTGCTGCACCGCGTACTGGGCTGGTGGCCTATGAAATGGCGATTCGTCCGTTCTTTGCTGAAGCGGCGCAGGCTCATTTGACTATTTTCTCTATTCTATTTTTTGCGGTAGCGATGTTTTTTGCTTGGTCACAAGGCAAATTGATCGACGTGATTGGTAAGGTTTTAACCCCGGCATTGTTCGTTGGCCTCATTGTCCTAGCGGTAGCGGTCTTTGTGGATCCACAGGGCGCAATGATTGCACCTGTGGGTGATTATGCAACGCAACCATTAACGACGGGCTTTCTTGAAGGCTACAACACCATGGACACTTTTGGGTCTTTGATGTTTGGCATGTTGATTGTTGATGCGCTGCGTAAGAAAGGGATTACTGAACAAAGTGCAACGACTAAATATCTGATTAATGCAGCACTTATTGCCGCAACTGGTCTAGCATTTGTTTACATCTCTTTGTTTTATTTAGGCGCGACCAGTGCAACGGTTGCTGCAGGTGCTGACAATGGCGGTGCGGTATTGAGCCAATACGTGCAAGCGCTGTTTGGGCCGTATGGTCAGATTGTTTTATCTATCATTGTATTGCTTGCGTGCTTAACCACTGCGATTGGTTTGATCTCAGCGTGTTCTGATTATTTCAGCAGCATTACCTCTGTGAGTTACAAAAAATGGGTTCTGATATTAGGTCCGGTGTGTGCAACGGTTGCAAATATTGGTCTCGCTCAGCTTATTTCTTTGTCGGTTCCGGTCTTGTTTGCTCTTTATCCTGTAGCCATTGCTCTTGTAGCATTGACGTTTGTACGTAAATTTCTACCAAACCCTCAATTGGCTTACCGAGTTGTGATCTCAGTTTCGTTAGCATTTGCATTGATTGATGCGGCAAAAGTGAGTGGCATTGATGTGTCAGCATTCAACATGCTGCCACTATTTAGTGTCGGGATGGGTTGGGTACTACCAACGACAGCGGCCATCATTTGTATGTGCTTTATTGGTCGTTCGTCGAGTGAGCTTACCGAAGAAACAGCATCGTAGTGATGGCTTAGATTTAAAATAGCGCTTTGAAATTAAAAAACGGCACCTTAGAGTGCCGTTTTTATTGGGGTTAGCGTAAATGACACACCCTAAACGTTAGTGGGTATGACCAGGCGCTCTATAAAGAATCTTGAAATTCGACAAGAATCTGTTCACACCACGTCGCGATTCGTTCATCACTTAACTCATACTGAGAGTCTTCATCCAACGCCAGTCCAACAAATTTCGTATCGTTGTCTATCAGTGCTTTTGAGGCATCAAACTCATAGCCAACATTAGGCCAGTAGCCGATAAACTGAGCGCCAGTCGGCTTTAGTTCGTCATGCAGCATTCCCATAGCATCCAGATACCACTCGCCATAACCTTCTTGATCGCCGAGTCCGAATAGTGCGACGTGTTTGCCTTTTAGTGACACGCCAGCGATGTGATCCCATATCCCGCCCCAGTCTTCTTGGAGTTCACCGAAATCCCACGTTGAGATCCCTAAGATAAGTAAATCATAGTCGCTCATTTTCGAAATAGGGGTCTCTTTTACGTTGAATATATCGACAAGCTCTGGGCCAATAATGTCGCGTATTTTTTCGGAAGCCATCTCGGTGTAGCAGGTCGATGAGCCGTAAAATAATCCTATTTTCATAATCTGTTCGCATGGTTGGTCAATCTGTTACCCAAGATTCTACCTTTAAAACGCTTAGCATTGCAGCGGTTATCGAGGATTTCTTGAGTTTTTATGGCAATATTTCTTTAAGTCTAATATTCTGTTTTAAGTACTGTATAAACATACAAGAGGCTTCTGTGAGTGACGTCAATATCCAAGACCAAGGTTTCGTCGAGCATTTTTTGGATTCGATGTGGATGGAGCGAGGTTTAGCGGAAAATACGCTGTCATCGTATCGAAATGACTTAATGAAACTGCTCACCTGGATGAACAAGCATAACTACAGGCTGCAGTTTATAAGTTTTGCTGGCCTACAAGAATATCAAGTGTGGTTGGTTGACCAAGACTTCCATCAGAGCTCTCGGGCTCGCATGCTCTCAGCGATTCGCCGTTTGTTTCAATACCTTCATCGAGAAAAAGAGCGAGGTGATGACCCGACCGCTTTGCTCATCAGTCCTAAATTACCCAAGCGTCTGCCAAAGGATCTGACTGAAGACCAGGTCATGGCGCTTCTCGAAGCACCGGATTTGAATAATCCGTTAGAATTGCGTGACAAGGCGATGCTAGAGTTGCTCTACGCCACTGGACTTCGTGTGACTGAATTGGTGAGTCTCACGATGGAAAATATCAGCCTGAGACAAGGGGTTGTTCGTGTCATTGGTAAAGGCAACAAAGAACGGCTCGTCCCTATGGGTGAAAACGCGATCGATTGGATCAGTGAGTTTATCGAAAAAGGGCGGCCCGATTTACTGGGCGAGAAAACCTCAGATGTGGTGTTTCCCAGTAAACGAGCGAGACAAATGACGCGGCAAACGTTTTGGCATCGGATCAAATACTATGCTGTACTGGCAGGTATCGATACTGAAATGCTTTCTCCGCACGTATTGAGACATGCTTTTGCTACGCATTTGTTGAACTACGGGGCAGATTTGCGTGTCGTACAGATGTTGTTAGGGCATAGTGACTTATCAACGACACAAATTTATACTCATGTAGCAACTGAAAGGTTGAAAAATATTCATAGCCAGCATCATCCAAGGGCTTAATTTACCGTTTCGAATGGTTATCTCATCGAAACATCACATTTAGAAATCATGGTGACTTTAATGAGCGTAATGCGCTGTTTGACTCTTTTATCTCTTCCTTTCTTTGTGACGGCTTGTGGCGCTGAAGAAGCGAAGCCTGCCCCTACTCCAGTTGAAGTGGCGACGGTCCAAGCGGATGAGGCGGCGATTACGTCACGTTTCGCTAAAATTGGCATTGATGTGCTTGAGATTGTTCCTTCCGACGTGGCAGGACTGATGGAAGTTCGCACAGAAGGCGGGGTGTTGTTTACCACACCATCTGGCGATCATTTTATCGCAGGTACTCTGTATGCGTTAGATAAAGATGGTAATTACAAAGATATCGTCGCTGAGCGCCAAGCGCCGTTAAATGCTAAAAAAATAGCGCAATATCGCGATAGCATGATTGAATACAAAGCGGATAATGAAAAATACGCGGTGACCGTATTTACCGATATTACATGTGGTTATTGTGTCCGTCTGCACAGTCAAATAGAAGGGTATAATGACCTAGGCATTACGGTGCGCTACTTAGCTTACCCTCGTGAAGGTGTGAATGGGCAAGTGGCCGAAAATATGGCCAAAATCTGGTGTGCTGAGGATCCGAAAACCGCAATGCATGATGCAAAAGTGAATCGTAAACAGCCTACTTTTGATGGTGATTTGGCTCAATGTAAAGCAACGATCGCGAAGCATTATAATTTAGGTCGTGAATTAGGGATTAGTGGCACACCTGCGATCTTCCTTCCTAATGGTGAAATGGTTGGAGGTTACCTACCGCCGGCTGATCTTCTAAAGCGCTTAGAAAGCACTCAACAATAATTAGGGTAGGGCGCTTAATTGAGCCCTTTTAATCTATGATAGAAATTCAACGCCGTGATGCGGTCGATATCTCTGTATTACCAGAGAGCATTCCAGAGATTTTAAGACGCTTATATCTTTCTCGTGGTATCAGCAGTGTTGCTCAGCTTGAGAAGGCATCAAAGGGCTTACACTCTTATACTGAATTGGCCGGAATTGACAAGGCCGTTGAACTGCTGTTTCAGGCTGTGCGTGATCAAAAGCGCATCATTGTTGTCGGTGACTTTGATGCGGATGGTGCCACGAGCTCGGCGTTGTCTGTACTAGCATTGCGTATGCTTGGCAGTCGTAACGTTGATTATTTGGTGCCAAACCGATTTGAAGACGGTTATGGCTTGAGCCCTGAAGTGGTTGATCAGGTGCTGGATATTGGTGCGGAAGTTATCATGACCGTTGATAATGGCGTGTCGTCTATTTCTGGGGTGAAATACGCCAAAGAAAAAGGGCTGCAGGTTATTGTTACCGACCACCATTTGCCTGGCTCTGAGCTGCCTGATGTCGATGCCATGGTGAACCCTAATCTTACCGATTGCGGCTTTCCTTCCAAAGCGTTGGCTGGTGTTGGTGTCGCGTTTTATCTAATGATGGCTTTGTGTGTAGCGATGCGAAAGCAAAACTGGTTTGCTTCGCAAGGCATGCCAGAACCTAAGCTGATGGAGCTGATTGACTTGGTTGCATTGGGCACGGTTGCTGATGTCGTCCCGCTCGATAGGAATAATCGTATCCTGGTTCATCAAGGCCTTCAGCGAATAAGAGCAGGTAAAGCGAGACCAGGTATCCAAGCGTTGATCGAGATCGCCAAACGCGATCCAAGAAAATTGGTCGCGACGGATTTTGGCTTTGCGCTTGGGCCAAGGATCAATGCGGCCGGTCGGCTTGATGATATGTCTTTTGGAGTCGAGCTTCTGATGAGTGATAACATTCACGCTGCTCGCCGAATGGCCAGTGAGTTGGATGGATTGAACCAAACTCGAAAAGAGATTGAAGAAGGAATGAAACAAGAGGCGTTAGCCTTTTGTGAGCGTCTACAGATCAGTGACAAGGCAGCTATGCCGTATGGTTTAGCATTGTTTCAGCGCGATTGGCATCAAGGTGTCATTGGTATTTTAGCGTCTCGCATTAAAGACAAGTTCCACCGACCTGTTATTGCATTTGCGGATGGTGGTGAAGGAACGATTAAAGGCTCGTGCCGTTCTATCCCTGGATTACATATGCGCGATGCACTCGATCGAATCGATACTCAAAACCCAGGATTGATCGCCAAATTTGGTGGGCATGCCATGGCTGCGGGCTTGACCATTCAAGAAAAAGACTTCGAACGTTTTAGTCAACTGTTTGATCAAATTGTCCGTGACGAGTTAGGTGAAACAGCATTGAAAGGAATCATCTTATCAGACGGTGAGTTAGCGCCAGAAGAGTTTACAATGCATACCGCTGAGACGCTACGCGCTGGTGGGCCTTGGGGGCAAGCGTTCCCTGAGCCAATTTTTGACGGGGAATTTAAAGTCTTGCACCAAAAATTGGTAGGAGAAAAGCACTTAAAACTGATGGTTGAACCCATGCATAAGGGGTTTGGAACCAATATTATGCTGGATGCTATTGCGTTCAATGTTGATCTGCGTCGTTGGCCAGATGCTTCAGTGAAAACCGTGACTTTGGCGTACAAATTGGACATCAATGAATTCCGTGGAAACCAATCTCTACAGCTCATGGTCGATTACTTAGAGCCGCGATAGCGGCTTTTTCAAAACAGCAAGTAATATCGATATTTTTCTGTATCTTCATCACATTTTTGAGTAGAATTCTCCGGTTAAATTCTACTCATAAATGCTGAGCAAATATGTTTGAAATCAATCCAATTAATAACCGCCTGCAGGACGTGACTGAGCGCACGAATATCCTGAGGGGGTATCTTTGACTACGATGCCAGAAAAGAGCGTCTAGAAGAAGTTAATGCAGAATTAGAACAACCGGATGTATGGAACGAACCTGAGCGTGCGCAAGCGCTGGGTAAAGAGCGTTCATCACTTGAAGCCATTGTCGAAACTATCGATATTCTTGACCAAGGGGTTGAGGATGTTGCTGGCTTATTGGAACTTGCTGTTGAAGAGCAAGACGAAGAAACCTTTGATGAAATCGAACCTGAGCTTGCTGAACTCGAAGTTAAGTTAGAAAAGCTTGAGTTTCGTCGTATGTTTGCGGGTGATCACGATGCATCAGACTGCTACATCGATCTACAGTCAGGATCTGGCGGTACCGAGGCGCAAGACTGGACTTCCATGCTACTTCGTATGTATTTACGCTGGGCTGAAGCGAAAGGCTTTAAGACTGAGGTCATAGAGGTCTCTGACGGTGATGTTGCTGGTTTGAAAGGCGCGACGGTCCGTATTAGCGGCGAATACGCTTATGGTTGGCTACGTACTGAAACCGGTGTCCATCGATTAGTACGTAAATCACCATTTGATTCAAGTGGTCGTCGCCATACCTCTTTTGCTTCTGCGTTTATTTATCCAGAGATTGATGACAACATCCAGATCGATATTAACCCATCCGATCTACGTATTGATGTTTACCGTGCATCTGGCGCGGGTGGTCAGCACGTTAACACCACAGAATCAGCGGTCCGTATTACACACGTCCCAACGAATACCGTGGTTCAGTGCCAGAATGATCGTTCTCAGCATAAGAACAAAGATCAAGCGATGAAGCAACTTCGAGCTAAACTGTTTGAGTTAGAAGTACACAAGCAGAATGCCGAAAAACAAGCGAACGAAGATGCGAAGTCGGATATAGGCTGGGGAAGCCAAATACGTTCATACGTATTGGATGACTCACGAATTAAAGATTTACGTACAGGCGTTGAAAACCGTAATACACAAGCGGTTCTCGACGGCGATTTAGACAAATTTATCGAAGCTAGCCTGAAATCAGGCCTGTAAGCTAAAAGCAACTTAACAGGGTACATCCAAATGACTGATGCTGTTCAAAATGAAAACGTACAAGAAGAAAACAAGTTAATTGCTGAGCGTCGTAGCAAGCTGGATCATATCCGCAAAAGCTGCAAAGCAAATGGCCACCCTAACGATTTTCGTCGTGAAAATCTTGCCGGCGACCTTCAAGCTGAATTCGGTGAAAAGACGAAAGAAGAATTAGAAGAACTGAACCATATTGTAGCGATTGCTGGTCGTGTCATGGCAAAGCGTGGTCCGTTCCTAGCGATCCAAGAAACATCGGGTCGTATCCAAGCTTACGCGGCAAAAGACGTACAAAAAGTATTGAAAGAGAAGTACCAAGGCCTTGATATCGGTGACATCATTGGCGTTAAAGGTGCACTTCATAAGTCAGGTAAAGGCGATCTTTACGTGAACATGGAAGAATTCGAATTGCTAACAAAAGCACTTCGTCCTCTACCTGAAAAATTCCACGGCTTGACGGATCAGGAAATGCGTTACCGTCAACGTTATGTTGACTTGATTGTTAACGAAGATTCACGTCAAGCGTTCATCATTCGTTCTAAGTTGGTGTCTTCTATCCGTAACTTCATGAGCTCAAAAGGTTATCTAGAAGTAGAAACACCAATGATGCATGTGATCCCTGGTGGTGCGACGGCTCGTCCATTCGTGACTCATCACAATGCACTTGATATTGATATGTACCTACGTGTAGCACCTGAGCTATACCTGAAGCGTTTAGTTGTGGGTGGGTTTGACCGAGTATTCGAAATCAACCGTAACTTCCGTAACGAAGGCCTTTCTCCTCGTCACAATCCAGAATTCACCATGATGGAGTTCTACCAAGCGTACGCGGATTATAAAGATCTTATGGATCTGACCGAAGAGATGCTAAGTACAGCTGCGATGGACGTACTGGGTTCAACGTCTATGCCATACGGTGACGAAACGGTTGAGTTTGGTGGTACCTATACACGTATCAGCATGTTTGAAGCTATTAAACAGTACAACCCAGACCACGCTGAGATTCAAAAAATGACGGAAGCTGATATTCAAGATCGTGACCTAATGGTTGCTATCGCAAAATCAGTGCACGTTGATGTCGAGTCATTCTGGACATGTGGTCAGTTACTTGAAGAAATCTTTGGTGAAACGGCTGAACCTCAACTTATTCAACCAACGTTCATTACCGGTTACCCTGCAGATATTTCGCCATTGGCTCGTCGTAGCGACAGCAATCCATTCTTTACTGATCGTTTTGAGTTTTTCATTGGCGGCCGTGAAGTGGCAAATGGTTTCTCAGAGCTTAATGATGCTCAAGATCAAGACGAGCGTTTTAAAGCGCAAGTGAACGCTAAAGATGCGGGTGATGATGAAGCGATGTACTACGATGCAGATTATATTACTGCATTAGAGCATGGCTTACCGCCAACGGCAGGCCAAGGTATTGGTATTGATCGTTTAGCCATGTTGTTTACTAATACGCATACGATTCGTGATGTAATTTTGTTTCCAGCGATGCGCCCTCAACAATAATCTGTTGATTGCTATGTATTTTAAGCCTCTCTTTGAGAGGCTTTTTTTATGCCAAAAAAACAATAACTTTTGTAGAAAAATGGAAAACAGTGCACTAGTCTTAAAATTGAGACAACTAAAGTCATCAATATGGCGTGAGTAACCTTGTGAGAATAGTCCTATTCAATAGAATTAACGAATTAAAAACTAAAAATAATAATAAGGAATGATGTAATGGGAACCGACTTTAGGATGGATTCCATCCCAGGCGCCTTAGTGGTGGTGGGGGGGACGTATGAGCCATGGTTATCAGTTTTAGAGCAGGCCGGTTGGCGTTGCACGCAGTGTTCTGATTTAAGAAAGGCAGATGCTATTTTCTCAGAGACTGGGCCTTGTATTGGCATCGTGGATCTGACACGCGATGACTTTAGTTTGAACGGTATTGCAAAGCTTGTGAGCACACATAAGCAAGTGAGATGGATAGCCTTTATCCGAGAGTCACAATTAAGCTCTGACACTATATGCCAATTTATCGTGAATTTTTGTATCGACTTTTTTACGACGCCCATTCCAGACTCGCGCTTGATGGGAACGATTGGTCATCAGCTAGGCATGCTTAAACTTGAACAAAAAGTGTGGCCGCATAATGGTAATAACAATGATCTAGGCCTAGTAGGACAATCATTACCGTTACGGCGCCTAAGAGATCAAATTAAACGCATTGGTCCGACGGATGTCAGTATAATGATTCACGGTGAGGTAGGTTGCGGTAAAGAAACCGTAGCAAAGGCCATTCACCGTTGTTCGGCGCGGTCGCAAAAACCTTTTATATCGATCAACTGTCGTGCCTTTTCTGATGCGAGGTTTGAGAATGAGTTCTTGGGGTTACACAACCCAGATCAGATATCACTGCTCGACCAAGCCGCTGGCGGTACGATTTTATTGAACGATATTTTTACCTTGCAACCCAAACAACAAATGAATTTATTAAAGTTCTATCAAGAGGGTAAGGTTGAAACCGTTGATGGTTGGAAGGAGTATGATATTCGTGTGCTGGCTTCTGATTCATCCGATATTGAAAAAGCGTTAGGGGATGGTTTGTTTAATGACGAACTGTTTCACTGTATCAACGTATTACGAATTAATGTCCCAAGTCTTAAAGAGCGTGCTACCGACATAGGATTGCTGGTTAATCACTATATTGGTCAGTTTTCAAAAGAATTTAATTCCCCGGTAAAATCCATTGATGATGATGCCCTAAAAACGCTGACTTATTATCATTGGCCTGGCAATGTCAAAGAGCTACTCAATCAAGTCAAGCGAGCAGTGTTAATGACAGAAGAAGAGGTACTTTCTAAGAAGCACTTTGAACTGCCGGGTACATACTCGGGTAAGCGGAGTTTAAAGAGCATTCGAGAACGTTCAGAGCGAGATGCATTAATCTTAGTACTTGATAGCCATAATGGTCAGGTGACCTTAGCGGCAAAAGAGCTGGGAATCTCAAGAGCAACGATGTATCGCTTGCTGAATAAGCATAACCTAATTACGGAAGAAACCTTATAGAGCGGGTTATTCATTTTTAAAGCCACTGTATCCTCAGTGGTTTTAATTCTCTTATCTGTTACATTATTTTTGTGATCTATGCGACGGTCTATTAATTGGCAGTATTGTTAATTATAAATATTTTCTATTATTTGATTATTATTTTGTAAAATTAATCACTGCTATTTATTTAATGAACAGTTGATTCCTTGGAAATGAAACCGCTAAATGGTAAATAAATAGAGTATAAAATTGTATTGATATATTTTGTAAATGAATGTTGAAAATATAGTCGATATGAGTGAAAATCAACCTGAGCTACAAGCTCACCTATCAAATTATTTTGGATTTTAAAGTTAAGTGGAGGCATAAAATGATGAATCGTAAATTTTCTATCAATATTATTGCTGTTCCACGTTTATGTGTAAATAAACAATGGATGCATGTTAAGGCCACTAAAGCCTCGTGCCCAGTTACGTTTGGTACACCACTACTTTAATATCCGTACCCCTAGAGGCTGCGGAAATAGCAGTCTCAAAGTCAAATAAATCTTCTTTAGATCGCTATTTCTCTCCTCAATATTGTCCAATTAGGAGAACAACATGCGTACATCTATATACCTAACACTTGCTACCTGGTTAATTAAAGCTGATCTTCATCATGAAGAAAGAGAATGGAAGCGTCGCTACCGTCGAAATGCTTACCAATTACCCTTGTATAACGAACACTTACTTCGTGATATTGGCCTTGATTCGCAAGGTCGTCCATTTGGACTCGTGACTCACGTGCCTTCAGTAGTGGCGACACGCAAAGCTCGTCATCTTCGAAGGGTTCTGAAATCGACAATAGCAACGTAATTGAAAGCGGGCAGAGCGTCTCACTGCCCGCTTAGATTCTTTATGTTGTATATGAGGCGACAATAAAATCGTTAATTGTAATGAAATAACAACTTATGACGATGAGTTAATAACACTAGGGACAAGGGTTAGAATACTGAGTCCCTATTTCTTGAATATCATTTAATAGTTCATCGGATAAGGTGACGTTAATGCTATTAATATTCGCTTCAAGTTGAGATAAACTTGTTGCACCAATAATATTTGACGCAACGAAAGGGCGTTGATTCACAAAGGCTAAAGCCATTACTGCTGGGTCAATCTGGTGTTTATGAGCAACATCGATATACGCTTGTGTGGCGGCAACACCTTGGGGTGTGAAATAACGAACAAAGCGTTCAAAAACACTGCAGCGAGCACCTGGCGGCTTTTGTCCATTCAGATATTTTCCACTTAAACACCCAAACGCTAGTGGTGAATAAGCTAACAGCTCCACGCCTTCATGATGGCTTATTTCTGATAATCCGACTTCAAAACTTCGGTTAAGTAGATTATACGGGTTTTGTATAGAGACAATTCTAGGTAAATTATGCTTTTCAGCCAATTTTAATAACGTCATTACGCCCCAAGGCGTTTCATTTGATACACCAATATAACGAATCTTCCCTGCCTTGATCATTTCATTCAGTGCTTCTAATGTCTCGATCAAAGAGACATCATCACTGCCTTCATGGTAGGGATAGTTGAGTTGACCAAAACAGTTCGTTTGCCTTTGAGGCCAATGCAATTGGTAGAGATCGATATAGTCCGTCTTGAGTCGAGTGAGGCTATCGTCGACGGCTTGATGAATATTGCGGCGATCTAGGCGCATATTATCCCGAATATGTGGAACACTTCTTGGTCCCGCGACTTTGGTTGCCAATATGACTTTTTGTCTTTTATCAGACCGAGATAACCAGTCACCAATATAGCTTTCGGTAAGACCTTGCGTTGTGGCTTTTGGTGGGACAGGGTACATCTCGGCGGTATCGATGAAGTTCACGCCATGTTCGACAGAAAAGTCGAGCTGATCGAATGCTTCCTTTTTCGTATTTTGCTCACCAAACGTCATCGTGCCTAAGCAAATTTTGCTGACTTCAAGAGAGGAATGAGGGAGAGTATGATATTTCATTGAGCCTTCCTTGCTGCTTTTGTTTTCTTTCACTATACCGCGTTTTGTTAAAACTTCAGTTTAAAGAGCACACTTCTGAATTTATTTTACTAAACTGTTGATTGTCAGTAAGGCATTATCCACAAGTATTTTTTAAAGGAGGTGGAATATGCAAAAACATCAGCTCGATCGGTGGTTACATGGATACCACAAAGACACCTATACACCACCTAAAGTCTTTGTAATTGGTTGTGCTGATATTTCACACTATTTGTTAGCAGTGGAATACAAGCATAAGCTTGAACCAATAAAAGAAAATGATGAACCCATTCATTTTGAGTCGTTAGATTCGGTGAAAGAGGTACTACACAAATTAGGCGTTGAAAAAGCCTATCTTCGTTTACATAACGCCTATGATGAGTGTGGCAGTACGGGGGAAATGAACCGGTACTGTGATATTGAGTTAAAACTGCACTAGGTAACGCCTTTATGATAAAGGTGTTAGACAAAGTAGTTTTCAAGAATATAGGATGTAAACTTCGCTCTGAGATAGAACCCTCGGGGCAGGGTTTTTATCGGCTGGCCGTTGGATCCATAAGCGCCTGTTGTCACGCGGCTATTCGCTGCTTTTGGCCTTATTTGTAGGATTTCGCCACTGTGTGCGGTCAGTTGATTGATATGTCCCAAAGTAATATGGTCCATTAACTCTTCCCAATCATTTTTGAGCATGAGTTCTTCTTCTTCGGAAGGGCTCCAGATCAAAGGGGATCCGACGCGACGTTGTGCTACTGGGATTTCTCGTTCACCTTCTACTGGCAGCCAAAGTACACGTGAGAGTTTATTGCGAATATGGCTACGCTCCCATGTCAAGCCTTGTACACCGGTAAGAGGGGCGACACAAACGAATGTGGACTCAAGCGGTGTACCTGAATAACTGATAGGGATGCTTTTGAGTTCGATACCGATATCTGGAAAATCTTGTGTCGGTTTGCTACCGGCCTTTGCACCTAGGTGCCACTCTAGCAATTGACCCACCCAGCCCTTATCACGCTTTAAGGTTTCAGGTACCTTCATATCAGCTTCTTGCGCTAACTCACCAAAGCTCATGCCCGCTATTTGTCGCGCTCTACTCATGAGCTCGCTTTCTGATCTAGGAGTAGACTTCATATATTAAGAGACGTTGTAGATAAAAATGACGATGTCAGTTTATCACGGAGTTCGACTTCTGCCTGTACAAAAAAAGATCACAAAGCGCGGGTTTCGATCTATTACTGAGTTATCCACAGTTCGTTTTTTAATTTCTTTATTATTATATCATCTGTATGAATAAACAGGTGTTTTTTGGAAACTAATGCTTGATTAATTGTAAGTGATAGAATTGATAGCAGCTCTTGTGTGGATAAAACAAGCTTTGTTCGATCTTTGACCGATCTAAGATCAATGGATAATTAGCAATTTCATTTAAGGCTGATTTTTCAATCGTTAGATTTAACTTGTTGTTTTAAAGTGATTAATATTCTAGATTATATGTGTGCTATAAATTGGTATACGTGATTTATTTGTCATTGTTAGAGAAGATCAAAGATTCTGCACATGGTTATTCACAGAAAAGGTGAATAAATGTGGTCTAGGTCTCATTGTGGTGTTGATAAGTGTTGGTGCGAGTAAAACTTATCCATAGTTTGTCGATTAAGTGGTAAATGTTCAAATTTACGGGTGTCTACGTTTGCTCAACTTGGGGATATGTGGAAAAATCAAGGTAATGAAAATTTAATTGAGGTTGGCCAGTGATAGATGGCGATGGTTACCGACTTAATGTGGGTATTGTAATCTGTAACAACCATGGTCAGGTCTTCTGGGCTAAACGATACGGACAACATTCATGGCAGTTTCCTCAAGGTGGTATTGACGAAGGTGAATCCCCTGAGCAAGCTATGTACCGAGAACTGTATGAAGAAGTCGGGTTAACAAAAGATGATGTAAAAATTGTCGCTGTTAGTCGTCATTGGCTGAGATACAAGTTACCCAAACGGCTCGTTCGTTGGGACTCGAAGCCTGTTTGTATTGGACAAAAACAGAAATGGTTTTTGCTACGTTTGGATTGCGATGAGTCGCGGATCAATATGCAACGTGGTAGTACCCCTGAGTTTGATGGTTGGCGCTGGGTAAGTTATTGGTATCCGGTCAGGCAAGTTGTCTCTTTTAAGCGTGACGTTTATCGTCGTGCCATGAAAGAATTTGCTTCTCTCGCAATGCCTTTTAAGGAACGTAAGTTTAAAGGCAAAAGAAAACACCGAAGAGGGTAAGTATGCTTTCGCAACTAAGGGAAATAGTTGAGCACGTTTCTAAAGAGGAGAGCGTGCACTTAGCCCTTGAAATGTTGGTTAAACAAACTTGTGCAGCTATGCATACCGAATGCTGCACAATTTATCTTGCCAATGAACCGCAACAACGGTTAGAGCTGATGGCAACCCAAGGCCTTATTTTTCAGGGCGATACCATTCACATTAACTTTGATGAAGGGTTAGTAGGGTTAGTCAAGCGCACCGCTGAACCACTGAATATAGCGGCTGCGGCTCAGCACCCTGCATTTAAATTTTTCCCTGAACTTGGGGAGGATATCTACCATGCCTTTCTCGGCACACCTATTATTCACCGTAAAAAAGTGCTCGGCGTCCTCGTTATTCAGCAAAAAAAATCTCGTCAGTTTAGTGAAACAGAAGAATCTTTTCTTGTTACGTTAGCCGCTCAGATCGCGGTGCTCATTGCCCATGCTACTGCCCAAGGGGATAGCTTTTTTGAGGGCAATCAATTAACGGTTGTAAAAGGCATTGCAGCGTCTTCTGGGGTTGCGATTGGTCCAATGTGGTGGGATAACACCCAGCCAGAGCTAAGTGACGTGTTTCCAGCGTCTACGCTGGATGTTAGTCGTGAACAAGAGCTGTTATCGCTTGCGATCGAAAAAGCGCTTGCTGACTTTAAGCGAATGCGTAAAAAGCTAGATTTGGAGTTGAATAAAGATGCTCTGGCTATTTTTGACCTCTTTACGCACTTACTCAATGATCCTATGTTGCGAAAAGATCTCAAGGCTCAAATCGCTCAGGGAGATCGAGCGGACTGGGCGCTAAGACAAGTGGTTGAAAGCTACGCGAATCGCTTTGCTAAAATGTCGGACATCTATCTTAGAGAGCGGGCGCAAGATGTCCGTGAACTCGGACAGCGGTTATTGTTTTTTCTTCATAACTCAGAGCAGCCAGTACATGTGATTTCTGAGCCTGTCATTATGGTGGTGAGGGAGCTGACGGCTTCTATCTTGGCGTCTATTCCCAAAGAAAAGTTGCTGGCGGTTGTGTCATTGGAAGGCGCTGCAAACTCTCATGCGGCGATCCTATCTCGAGCGATGGGCGTGCCTGCTGTCATGGGGCTAGGGATTAATCCTGAATTATTAAGCGCTAAGCTGGCCATTGTGGATGGCTACAGTGGTGAGATTTTCTTAGAGCCAACCGTTGAGTTACTCTCTGAATACCGCGAATTGGTGACCGAAGAGACTGAATTGTCGCACATGGTCGAGCAGACCTTAGATCTTGATGCTGCAACCAAAGATGGTCAACGAATTCAGGTTTTATTAAACGCGGGCTTGAGCGCTGACACCAGTATTTCCTTAAATAAAGGTGTGGATGGTGTTGGGTTATACCGAACTGAAATTTCGTTTTTATTGAGGCAACAGTTTCCGTCTGAAGAAGAGCAAGTCCAGCAATATCGAGCGGTGTTACAAGCTTATCCTACTAAGCGAGTTGTCATGCGTACGTTGGATATTGGTGGTGACAAGGCGTTGCCTTATCTTCCTATTGAGGAAGATAACCCGTTTTTAGGTTGGCGTGGAATTCGCTTTACGCTTGATCACCCTGATATTTTTCTGATCCAATTAAGAGCAATGCTCAGAGCAAGTGAAGGGCTCGATAATTTGAGCATATTGTTACCAATGGTCTCCTCAATGCAGGAGTTGGATGGAGCAATCACACTCATTAATCAAGCTTATGATGAGGTAGCTCAAGTACATCAAGATATTGTGCCTCCTCAGGTTGGTGTGATGATTGAAGTGCCATCCATGTTATACCTTCTGCCTTTTATGGCAGAAAAGGTCGACTTTGTTTCTGTGGGTACGAATGATCTTACGCAATATTTGTTAGCGGTTGATCGCAATAATGCCCAAGTTGCGGATATCTATGAGACCCTTCATCCGTCTGTATTAGCAGCGATGAAACATATCTTTGAAACGTGCCAGTCTTATCAATTGCCGGTATGTATTTGTGGTGAGCTTGCGGGTGATCCTATCGGTGCATTATTACTGGTTGGCTTGGGCTACGATACATTAAGTATGAATACCTCGAATGTCGCTAAAGTGAAATACTTGCTGCGTCAAACGACGATGGATGAGCTGAAACATCTTGCGAATAATGCACTAATGCATCCATATGGTGATTCGATTTATAATCTGATGCGTGACTATTTTGAGCAAAAAGGTTTAGCAGGGTTTATTCGTGCTGGGAAATCTTAGTGCTCACACAGTGGAAATAACATGAATTTTGAACTTCTTTTTGTATTGCTTCTTTTAGGGGCGATCGTCGGCACGATGTCGGGCTTACTCGGTATTGGCGGCGGGTTAATTGTTGTGCCAGCCCTTGCTTATTTGTTACCCCTATTTGGGATCCCCGCAGAATTAGTGATGCAAATAGCGTTAGCAACGTCACTAGCCTCGATTATTATTACCTCTGGGTCTTCTGCTATTAATCATGTCAAGCTCGGCAATGTCGACCTTTTTGTGATCAAATGGCTACTGCCTGGTGTCATAGTGGGTGGGTTAGTTGGGTCATTTGTAGCGGAATGGATCCCTTTCCAATATCTGCCTAAGGTGTTTGCACTGATCGTCTTTGCGCTGGCTGTACAAATGATTTTATCGATCTCCTCTACCTCCACTCTTCCACTGCCATCCCCAGCTATTATGAGCTGCTGTGGTGGTGTTATTGGCATGGTATCAAGCCTTGCCGGTATCGGAGGCGGCTCTATGTCTGTCCCATTCTTAAGCAAGCATGGTGTAGAAATGCGTAGGGCAGTTGGATCTTCGTCGGTGTGCGGTTGTGTGATTGCGATTGCAGGTATGATAGGCTTCATTCTCCATGGCGCTAAGGCACAAGGTTTACCTGAATATAGCCTCGGCTATGTGTATGTTCCCGCACTGTTGGCTATCGCCGTGACCTCGATGTTAACGACTCGGTTTGGTGCTAAATTGGCCACAACGATGCCAACACCGAAACTTAAAAAGATTTTTGCGGTCTTCTTAGTATTCGTATCATTTTCAATGATGTTTTAGTCTTTATTACCCACACGTTAAGAGAGCAGTTTATGTCTCAGGGATTTATTGAATTTCCTAGTATTGACCCCGTTTTATTTGAAATTGGCCCTATATCCGTTCGCTGGTATGGCTTAATGTACCTAATCGGTTTTGCATTTGCGATGTGGCTTGCCAATCGACGTGCAGATAAAGCCGGATCTGGCTGGACTCGTGAACAGGTATCGGATCTGCTATTTGCCGGCTTCTTGGGTGTGGTGATTGGTGGTCGAGTTGGGTATGTGTTGTTCTACGGTTTCGATACTCTCATGCAGGATCCACTCTACTTGTTCAAAGTATGGACTGGCGGGATGTCTTTCCATGGTGGGTTGCTTGGGGTGATTACCGCTATGTTGTGGTATGCCCGTAAGAACGGTCGTACCTTTTTCAATGTTGCTGACTTTATCGCGCCGCTTGTGCCATTTGGCTTAGGAATGGGGCGTATCGGCAACTTTATGAACAGCGAACTTTGGGGCCGAGTTACCGACGTGCCTTGGGCGATTGTATTCCCAAATGGCGGGCCATTACCAAGACACCCTTCCCAGCTTTATGAATTTGCCTTAGAAGGTGTCGTATTATTCCTTATCCTCAATTGGTTTATTAAGAGAAGTCGCCCAGAGGGTGCGGTGTCAGGTCTATTCTTACTTGGCTACGGTTGCTTTAGGTTCTTGATTGAATACGTTCGTGAACCAGACGCACACTTAGGCTTGTTTGGCGGGTTTATTTCGATGGGACAGATTCTGTCATTACCTATGGTCATCCTTGGTGCCTTGATGATTACGTGGGCTTACAAAGTCAACGGAAACACGACGCATAACGTATCTAAGCAATAGGAATTGTTGTGAAGCAGTATTTAGATTTATGCCAACGTATCGTCGATGACGGTGTCTGGATTGAAAATGAGCGTACAGGAAAGCGTTGCTTGACGGTGATCAATGCCGACCTTACGTATGATGTAGCGAATAATGCCTTCCCATTGGTGACTACGCGTAAGAGCTTTTGGAAATCAGCAGTCGCGGAATTGTTGGGTTATATCCGCGGATACGATAATGCTGAAGACTTTCGTAAGCTAGGAACTAAAACTTGGGATGCTAATTCCAACCTCAATGAAGTGTGGCTCAACAGCCCGTTCAGAAAAGGTGAGGATGATATGGGGCGCGTTTATGGCGTTCAGGGACGCTCGTGGGCAAAGCCAGATGGCGGGCATGTCGATCAACTTCGTAAGATAGTCGATGATCTATCTCGTGGTATCGACGATCGCGGTGAGATACTGAATTTTTATAACCCTGGTGAGTTCCATATGGGGTGTCTGCGTCCGTGTATGTACAGCCATCACTTTTCACTGCTTGGTGATACGTTGTATTTAAACAGTACACAGCGCTCGTGTGATGTGCCGCTTGGGCTTAACTTTAATATGGTTCAAGTGTATGTTTTCTTAGCGATTATGGCGCAAATTACGGGTAAGAAACCGGGGCATGCCTATCATAAGATTGTTAATGGGCATATCTATGAAGACCAGCTTGAGTTGATGCGTGATGTTCAACTAAAGCGTGAGCCTCTTTCAGCGGCGACTTTCCATATAAATCCGAAGATTCAGTCACTCGAAGATTTAGAAACTTGGGTGACGATGGATGACTTTGAGGTGCGTGACTATCAATGTCACGAACCAATAAAATATCCATTTTCAGTGTAATAAAATGCCGAGCGATGCTCGGCTTTTTATTGTCTAGAGAGAAGGGAAAAAGTGAGCGCTTCTCTATCTATATTTCTCTAGCAAGATAGACGAGCGAATTAGTCGTAGTACTCATCCTCGATAATTTCTTCTTCGATGATGTCGTCTTCTATAACTTCCTCTTCTACGATATCGGTCGCGACCTCACATGTCTCTTCGTCGTATGCGCCATCAATAGCGCCGCCAACTGCGCCGGCGCCACCACCAATAGCAGCACCAGCCGCTGCCCCTGAACTTCCATCGACGATACCACCGACGACGGCCCCCGTGATAGCCCCATCAACAGCGCCATCAATGGCACCATCAGAGGTTTGATCGCAGTAGTAAGCAAATGAAGGGGAGCTAAGCATAGCCAGAAGGAGAAGTGTTTTAATTTTCATAACGCGTTCACATTGTTATTGGAAGTGACAGTAGGGTAATGAACATCGACAAACTAAATAAGATACCTCGCGTAAAGGTTTGGTCAGCATAGTGTGTGTTTATTGCTGCGGTTTATGATTGCTACTTTTACACTCGCCAAGACCATCACTAAGGCTTGTTTGGAGCGGGGTATTTGTAGTGTGAATGCAATGACCTATCTTGCGATAACCATCAAGTGTCACTCATAATGGATAGATAAGCGTTGGAATAGGAATTGATCATGCGATGGTTTGGGTATGTTTTAGCTGGAATGTTAGTGGGTTGTAGCAGTGCTCCGACAGAAATAAAAGTGGCGGATGAGAAACAATTAGTGGCTTATCAAGCGGTCGTTGACAATACGGCGGAATTTGTCGGTAAACCAGCGAGGTGGGGTGGGGTCGTGGCTCAATTGAGTAATCCTTCGCCCAATAGTAGCGTGTTGCAAATCAGTCAATTTGAGCTGGATAGCAAAGGTAGGCCTGATGAAACTCAGCAAGGAACAAGCCGCTTTGTCGTCAAAGTTGACCGATTCTTAGACCCGAGTATTTTTGTTCAGGGTAAAGCCATGACGTTTGTAGGCATAGTCGCAGGCAATGAAACGATTAAAGTCGGAGAGCAAACGCTAGTCTTACCCGTTGTTAAGGCGTCTAACTACTATTTATGGACCGAAGACAAGCGAATCAAAACCTACTATGTCGGTGACCCATTCTATGATTACTATTACGATCGTGATTACTACTGGGACGATGTCGATGATATTGATCTGATAGAGCATTATGACGATTACGATGCGTATGACTACGGCGATTATTAATACGTATTCAATGTTGATTGAAAAAGTAAAAGCCCAACGCATTGACGTCGGGCTTTCATTTCGTATTACATTGTCATTTAAGCGAGTTGCTACTCGGAGGCGATTACGTTGTCAGAGCGAGAATCGTCCCTGGAATGATGACAAAGATAGAAGCAAGGTACCCAGCTACCACCGCTTTATTCTTAATTGCCATATCTGAAATGTAGTCAGCGCCTTTAACGGGTAGTTCTCTTAAGAAAGGAATACCAAAGATGAATACGGTTGATAAGACATTAAACACTAGGTGAACCAACGCTATTTGAAGAGCAAAAACTGCATACTCACCAGAGACTGCCGTTGCGGCAAGCAGGCCGGTAATACAAGTACCAATATTCGCTCCAAGCGTAAATGGGTAAACATCACGAACTTTCAACGTTCCGGTGCCGACTAGAGGAACCATCAAACTCGTTGTTGTAGAAGAAGACTGAACTAAGATAGTGACGATAGAACCCGATACGATACCGTGAATTGGACCACGACCGATGGCATTTTTAAGGATGTCACGCGCTCGGCCTACCATTAGGCTCTTCATAAGTTTGCCCATTACCGTGATAGCAACAAAGATAGTCGCGATACCTAAGACAATGAGAAGCACACCACCGGTGACATTACCAAACGTTGCCAATGGATCTTGAATTGCAGAGACAACTGGTTTAGTCATTGGTTTGATAAAGTTCAAACCGCCCATGCTCATGTCACCACTCGCTAGCATTGGTGACACCAGCCAGTGTGAAATTTTCTCTAAAATACCAAACATCATCTCTAGTGGTAAGAAAATGACAACCGCTAATAAATTGAAGAAATCATGGATCGTTGCGCTAGCAAACGCACGTTTAAATTCAGTATTACAACGAACGTGGCCCAAGCTCACTAGTGTGTTGGTTACCGTAGTGCCGATGTTGGCACCCATGATCATTGGAATCGCAACCGTAACAGGAAGTCCACCTGCAACCAGGCCGACAATGATAGATGTGACGGTACTTGAGGATTGAATAAGGGCCGTCGCGACCAAACCAATCATTAAACCAGCAACAGGATGAGAAGCAAATTCGAACAAGACCTTGGCTTGCTCTCCTGTCGCCATCTTAAACCCACTACCCACCATAGATACCGCAAGTAGCAGTAGATATAGCATGAACGCCAAGTTAGCCCAGCGTAGCCAGCGTGTCGAATTCGACATTGGTGTCGCAGCTGTTGTTGCTTGGTTCATCATAGTTTTCTCCGTTTGACCTGTAAAATTTTGTCGGTCTGTTGTGGAATCTGCTGCGATAGTAGATCTGAATTATTACAGTAATATGACGATATTATGTCGCTCATCAATAACTGCGATATTTGTGTTTTTTATTTTATTGATATGACATATTTTCAATCTAAGATTTTGATTTAAAATGATTTTATTTGATGTGATAAAAATAGATAAATAGCGCTATTTTAATGAATAAATTCGATTGTAGAGCGGTTTTGGTGTGCGAATGTGACAACTATGACAGGCTGTGTTTCGTTATTTACGATGCGTGACTTAGTTTGTATCGGTTTAACCGAATATTGTTGATCTGGGAAGAGTTTGATATAAAAGGCATTGAGAATTTTAAGGCGGTAATTCATGTCACATCTTAATTATAATCACGTTTACTATTTCTGGATGGTTTGCAAGCAAGGCTCAGTGACAAAGGCAGCCGACGCGTTGTTTTTAACACCACAAACGGTGACGGGACAGATAAAAGCACTTGAAGAAAGAATGGACGGCAAGCTTACCAAGCGCAATGGGAGAAGTGTTGAGCCTACCGAGCTAGGGCAGCTTGTTTACAAGTACGCTGATCGTATGTTTGGTTTGAGCTATGAGATGCTTGATATCGTTAATTACAGCCAGCG
Organism: Vibrio sp. 10N.286.49.B1; assembly: GCF_002873335.1. GTDB lineage: Bacteria > Pseudomonadota > Gammaproteobacteria > Enterobacterales > Vibrionaceae > Vibrio. The sequence continues at coordinate 224,017 of NZ_MCUW01000015.1, forward strand.
CTCTAATATCTTATTTGATGTCGGTGTCGCCGATGCACTCTCAAAGCGTCTCGTGAGTAAGATTTTGATGACGACCATCCCTGATGATAACAGTATTCACCTGCGGTGCTTTGAATCTACCCATGAGATGCTGTTAGAGCAGCTATCTCAGCATAAGTTGGATATGATTTTGTCCGATTGTCCTGTTGATTCTAGTCAGAGTCCAGGATTGTTCAGTAAGAAACTTGGCGAAAGCCGGATGAGTTTTTTTACATCAGGAAAGGTCGAACATCATCATTTTCCTGAAATACTGGAGCAACGAAAATTATTACTCCCAGGAAGTCGCACCTCAATGGGGCGTAAGATCCATCAATGGTTTGATCGGCAAGGTATCCAACCTAATATATTGGGCGAATTTGATGATGTGGCATTGATGAAAGCCTTCTCTATGTACAAAGAAGACGTAATATTTTTAGCACCAAGCTTATATATGTCAGAGATCTCAGATAAACGCCCGCTTCAACATATTGGTGATATCGACGACCTTAAGGAAGAGTATTACGTTATTTTTGCTGAGCGAATGATCCAGCATCCTGCGGTAAAAGGGGTCTGTGAGGCCGACTTTAGTGATTTGTTGAATGTTTAGTGAGTTTTTTTAGTAACGAAGAGGCCGTATTTTAAAATGGTTACTTCGTTCGAGTCAGATCGTTTTACTAGGGTAGAGGTAAGGTATGAATTTGCAGGAGATGGAAAAGAATGCACCGCAAGCGGTGATGCTCCTTAAAGCAATGGCAAACGAAAGACGCCTGCAAATACTTTGTATGCTTCATAATACTGAGCTTTCAGTCGGGGAGTTGTGTGCAAATTTAAACCTAAGCCAATCAGCGCTGTCTCAACATTTAGCTTGGTTGCGCAGAGATGGACTGGTTTCTACGAGAAAAGAAGCACAGACGGTGTATTACACCTTAAGTAGCACAGAGGTTCGTCAAATGATCGAACTACTGCATGGCCTATATTGCGAAGAAGAGTGATACCTGAGGGGCGTGCGGTTTGTATCAGGGCCAGTTCATGTCTGAGCTGGCTCACATGCTATTGCTATTAGGGCAGTGACGATGTCATTTTAAGTCAGCATTGGTGCTTTTAAGCAAAATTATAAATAAAACGATAGATACAAAAAAACCGGCCAAGGCCGGTTTTTATCGCTAATCGAGTTCTAATTAAAGAGCTTTGATTGCTGCAGTGAAGCGAGACTTATGACGAGCTGCTTTATTCTTATGAATAAGGCCTTTAGTCGCCATACGGTCTAGAAGAGGTGTAACTTCAACTAGTGCCGCTGTTGCTGCTTCTTTATCGCCAGCTTCAATAGCAGCGATAGTTTTTTTCATGTAAGTGCGCATCATAGAACGACGGCTAGCATTGTGCTGGCGACGTTTCTCAGCTTGGATAGCGCGCTTCTTAGCAGATTTACTGTTTGCCAAGGGTCTAACTCCCAAAAACTTAGTTCGGTGACAATTTAAGGGCGAGGAATATCCTCTATTTGCACTTAAAAGTCAACAGATTTGTGCAAAAACCCAACGATATAAAACAAGTTTTGATATCTGGAGGTCTTCGCGGTTAAGATGGCGGGGATTCTAACAGTATTTTTCAACCAATGCTAATACTATCCGCTCTTGAACAATAAAGAAGACGGAAACCCATCTAGGACAAGGTATTAGCTAGGTAATTAGGGGTGAAAGTGAGTAAAAAGCTTCTTAAGTCTGGCATGATCGTAAGTGCTATGACGTTAGTGTCCCGAGTATTGGGACTGGTGCGCGACGTGGTCGTGGCCAATTTAATGGGAGCAGGCGCGAGCGCCGATGTGTTCTTTTTTGCCAATAAAATACCCAACTTCTTGCGCCGCTTGTTCGCTGAAGGCGCCTTTTCGCAAGCCTTTGTTCCAGTACTTACTGAGTATCATGCCGCTGGGGATAAAGAAAAAACACGTGATCTCATTGCTAAGGTATCGGGAACGTTAGGTGTATTAGTGTCGATCGTGACATTGTTTGGTGTGCTAGGGTCTGGTGTTGTTACCGCCGTCTTTGGTTTTGGGTGGTTCCTTGATTGGTTAAATGATGGTCCAGCCGCAGCTAAATTTGAGCTGGCTAGCTTGATGCTCAAAATTACCTTTCCCTATCTTTGGTTTATTACCTTTGTGGCCTTATCTGGCGCTATTCTTAACACCTTAGGTAAGTTTGCCGTTTCATCGTTTACGCCCGTCTTTCTAAATGTGATGATCATTGGCTGCGCTTGGTTTATCTCACCCAACCTTGCTCAACCTGAGATCGGTCTCGCTATTGGTGTCTTTCTTGGCGGTTTTGTTCAGTTTGTATTTCAGCTTCCCTTTCTTATAAGAGCGGGGGTTCTTGTTAAACCGAAATGGGGTTGGCGAGATCCTGGCGTCGTGAAGATCAGAACCTTGATGATCCCGGCGTTATTTGGTGTGTCAGTCAGTCAGATTAATTTATTGTTTGATACCTTTATCGCCAGTTTTCTGGCGACGGGTTCCATTAGTTGGTTGTATTATTCGGATCGCTTATTAGAGTTCCCGCTTGGCCTTTTTGGTATTGCGATTGCGACTGTCATTCTCCCTGCGTTATCTCGTAAGCATGTTGATGCCGAGAGTAGAGGCTTTGCCTCAACGATGGATTGGGGGGTGCGTATGGTGGTGTTATTGGGTCTACCGGCAATGTTGGGACTGATGGTGCTAGCGAAGCCCATGCTAATGGTCTTATTTATGCGCGGTGAGTTTACACCACATGATGTGAACCAAGCCTCGATGTCATTGCTCGCATACGCGTCAGGCTTACTTAACTTCATGCTGATAAAAGTTTTAGCACCTGGGTATTTCTCGCGACAAGATACAAAAACACCGGTGAAATACGGCATTATTGCCATGGTCTCTAATATGGTATTCAATACTATTTTTGCATACTTTTATGGCTATGTTGGCTTGGCTATGGCGACGGCTTTGTCTGCACTTATTAATATGGCACTACTTTACCGTGGGCTTCATATTCAGAATGTTTACCGTTTAACAAAACAGACGGCCCTGTTCATTGGTAAGTTAATTATTGCATCGTTAATCATGGTCGCGGTGGTGATTTGGTTATTGGCAGACATGCAGCAGTGGTTGTCATGGGGGCTAACACAGCGTGTGACGACATTGACTATGTTGATCGGCGTTGGTGGTGCGAGCTACCTATTTACACTCTTGCTACTTGGCATTAGAGTGAAGGATTTAAAAGCAGCGACAGATTAGCAATGATTCGTTATAATCCGTCGGTTTCACACTGCTATTATTAACTTCAACAGGTGGTTTAGTCGTTTCATGGAACTTATTCGAGGCATCCATAATCTAAGAAATCAACATCATGGCTGTGTGTTGACGATTGGTAATTTTGATGGTGTACATTTAGGGCACCAACGTGTACTCGAACAGGTAAAAGAAAAGGCAGCGCTTTTGAATTTACCTTCTGTGGTGATGACGTTTGAACCTCAGCCAATGGAGTTATTTGCCAAAGACAAAGCACCGGCACGTTTGACGCGATTGCGAGATAAGTTCGAGCTATTACAGCAGATGAATATAGACCGCTTGCTTTGTGTGAACTTCAACCACCACTTTGCTAGCCTGTCGGCTGAATCATTTATTCGTGATTTGCTCGTCGATAAGTTAGGCGTTAAGTTTTTAGTGATTGGTGATGATTTCCGCTTTGGCAAAGGTCGAGTCGGCAACTTTGACATGCTCAAACAAGCGGGTAAAACGTTTGGTTTTGAAGTCGTCAGCACACGCAGCTTTTGTGTCGATGATAGGCGAGTCAGTAGCACGGCAATTCGTCAGGCTTTAGCCAACGATGAGCTTGATGTGAGCGCAGAAATGCTTGGGCGCCATTACACATTGTCTGGTCGGGTTGCTCATGGTAAAAAACTGGCGCGAGACTTCGGTTTTCCAACCGCAAATATCTCTTTAAAGCGATATGTGTCACCGGTCAGTGGTGTGTATGCGGTGCAAGTAATGGGCATTGATAAACAGCCGTTACCTGGTATCGCAAATGTCGGTAATAAACCGACAGTCAATGGTTCCAACTTAGATTTAGAAGTGCATATTTTTGGCTTTGATGGCGATCTGTATGGAAAGCAAATTGAAGTCGCACTGTTCCACAAAATACGCAATGAGAAGAAATTTAGCTCTTTGCAGCTGCTTAAGCAGCAAATAGAATTGGACGCTGAAGTAGCAAGGGTGTGGCTACTTGAGTGTATGGGTTAGTGGGAGATTCCACCGCTAACATAATGTCTAACTGTCGCCCAATACAACGGAATTAAGAATCGATGAGTGAGTATAAAGATACCCTGAACCTTCCTGAAACAGGGTTTCCTATGCGCGGTAACCTGGCTAACAGAGAGCCAGAGATGCTGAAGCGTTGGTATAAAGAAGATCTTTACGGGGAAATCCGTAAAGCGAAGCAAGGCAAAAAGTCATTTGTATTACACGATGGCCCTCCATACGCGAATGGTGATATTCATATCGGCCACGCACTGAACAAGATTCTTAAAGACATTATTATTAAATCTAAAACCCTTTCTGGTTTTGATGCCCCTTACATTCCGGGCTGGGATTGTCACGGTCTTCCTATCGAATTGATGGTAGAGAAGAAGAAAGGCAAGCCGGGTCAAAAGATTTCTGCATCTGAATTCCGTGAAGAGTGCCGTAAGTATGCCGCGGGTCAAGTTGAAGGCCAAAAAGAAAGCTTTAAGCGTCTTGGCATCATGGGCGAATGGGATAAACCTTACCGCACTATGGACTTTGGCACTGAAGCAAACATCATTCGTGCACTTGGTAAAATTGCCGACAAAGGTCACTTGCTGAAAGGGTTTAAGCCTGTTCACTGGTGTACGGATTGTGGTTCAGCGCTGGCTGAAGCAGAAGTTGAATATAAAGATAAAGTGTCCCCATCTATTGATGTGAAATTTACTGCGGCAGACGAAGCGTCTCTTCTAGAGAAATTTACTCTAGCGGAAGGACATGCCGGCCAAGGTGAAATCTCGATTGTTATCTGGACAACCACACCGTGGACACTACCGGCAAACCGCGCCGTATGTCTTCGTGATGATCTAGAATACGTATTGATTCAAGTTGAAGCGCACGGTGAGCAAAAGGCTCAACGTATTATTGTTGCTTCTGAACTTGCGAAAAGCGTGATGGATCGTGCGGGTATTGAACACTTCCACAATCTTGGTTTTACAACGGGAGCTGAGCTTGAGCTTTCTCAATTCAATCACCCGTTCTACAACTTCACAGTACCTGCTGTGTTAGGTGATCACGTAACGACAGAGTCGGGTACGGGTGTTGTTCATACTGCGCCAGGCCACGGCCAAGAAGATTTCATTGTAGGTAAGCAATACAACCTAGAAATCGCCAACCCTGTGGGTTCAAACGGTGTTTATCTGCCGGATACTGAGCTATTTGCTGGTCAACACGTCTTTAAAGCGAATGATTCAGTATTAGAAGTATTGAAAGAAAAAGGCGCGCTGCTTCATCATCATGCGTATGAGCATAGCTATCCACATTGTTGGAGACACAAAACGCCAATTATTTTCCGTGCAACACCACAATGGTTCATCTCAATGGATCAAGCGGGTTTGCGTGCAAAAGCACTCGAATCAACAAAGAATGTTGAGTGGATGCCTGAATGGGGCCAAAGCCGTATCGAGGGTATGATTGAAGGTCGCCCTGAATGGTGTATCTCTCGTCAACGTACGTGGGGCGTGCCAATTGCGCTGTTTGTACATAAAGAAACATCAGAACTTCATCCAGATAGCCCAGCTCTTATCGAAAAAGTAGCAAAACTAGTGGAAGAAAAAGGCATTCAAGCTTGGTGGGACGTAGACGCTGCTGAACTCATGGGCGCTGACGATGCTGACAAGTACGAAAAAGTTCTTGATACACTCGATGTTTGGTTTGACTCTGGTGTGACGCACTTCTCTGTGGTTGATACTCGTGAAGAGTACAACGGCAACAAAGCGGATCTTTACCTTGAAGGCTCAGATCAACACCGTGGTTGGTTCCAGTCTTCATTGATCTCTTCGATTGCGATGAAAGACGAAGCCCCTTACAAGCAAGTGCTAACGCATGGTTTTGTTGTAGATGGCAACGGCCGTAAGATGTCTAAATCTATCGGTAATGTTGTGGCACCTAAAGATGTCACTAACAAGCTTGGTGCTGATATCCTTCGTCTGTGGGTCGCTTCAACGGATTACACTGGTGAAGTAGCGGTTTCTGATGAAATCCTTAAGCGCTCAGCCGATGCGTACCGTCGTATTCGTAACACGGCTCGTTTCTTCCTAGCGAACCTAAATGGTTTCAACCCTGAGACAGATTTAGTGCCAGCAGAAGAAATGGTGGCATTGGATCGCTGGGCGGTAGGTCGTGCATTTGCGGCGCAAGAAGAGATTGTTAAAGCATACGGCGAGTACAATACTCATGGTGTGACTCAACGCCTAATGCAGTTCTGCTCAATCGAAATGGGCTCTTTCTACCTAGATGTGATTAAAGATCGCCAATACACAGCGAAGCAGGGCGGTCACGCTCAACGCAGCTGTCAAAGTGCTCTGTACTACATCGTAGAAGCGCTTGTTCGTTGGATGGCGCCAATCATGTCATTTACTGCGGATGAAATCTGGAACGAAATGCCAGCTTCTTTGCCGACTGGAGAGCAGCGCGATAAGTTTGTTTTCACGGGCGAATGGTATGAAGGTCTGTTTGATTTAGCGGACGATGAAGCCTTGAGCAATGAATTTTGGGCTGAGATCCAAGCGGTTCGTGGTTCTGTGAATAAACTGCTTGAAGATGCTCGTAAAGAGAAAGTTATCGGCGGTTCGTTACAAGCTGAAGTGACGCTTTACGCTGATGAAGCACTTGCTGAAAAACTGAACCAACTCGATGACGAGCTGCGCTTTGTATTACTGACGTCTAAAGCAGAAGTAAAAGCGTTAAGTGAGAAGTCTGCAGCGGCTCATGCAACGGATCTTGCTGGTTTGTTTGTTGAAGTCGTAGCAACGGAAGCCGAGAAGTGTGAGCGTTGTTGGCACCATACTCCGGATGTCGGCACTATCGCTGGCCATGAAAAAATCTGTGGTCGCTGTGTCACTAACGTAGAAGGTGAAGGCGAAGTTCGTAAATTCGCTTAAACAACACAATGACTGAACAGACGTTTTCATTAAAACAATCTGGAGTCCGCTGGCTGTGGCTGGCGGTACTTATCTTCGTTGCCGATATTGCTATTAAGCTCGTCGTCATGGACAGTATGGGATATGGATGGGCAAATCGTATTGAGGTTTTGCCGTTTTTCAATCTCCTTTATGTCCATAACTACGGGGCTGCATTTAGCTTTTTGAGTGACCAAGCAGGTTGGCAGCGCTGGTTCTTTACTGGAATTGCCTTTGTTGTGACCGGTATGCTGACATACTGGATGAGCAAACTACCGGCAACTGAAAAGTGGAACAACATTGCCTATGCCATGATTATTGGTGGTGCGGTGGGTAATGTGTTTGATCGTGTGGTGCATGGTTTTGTTGTGGATTACCTAGATTTTTACTGGGGAACCTATCACTGGCCAGCTTTCAACCTCGCCGATATGACGATTTGTATCGGTGCTGGATTGATCATCCTCGACAGTTTTCGAAAAAAAGAAACCAATTAGTGTTATAACTTGAATAACCCTAAGCGCTGTACGTTGATTCGTACGGCGCTTTTTTATATAACAAGCATTTGATACGACTTATTTGATACAGCGAGTTTGCAACGGCTAGTTTGAGAATAATCGTTTGATTACAAGGAAGCGGTAACGTGATGACCATAAAACAAGATAGCGCAGTAACGCTGCATTTCACCATCAAACTGAAAGACGGCTCAGTGGCGGATAGTACTCATAATATGGGTAAACCCGCAAAGCTTGTGATTGGTGATGGTAGCTTGAGTGAGAATTTTGAACAATGCTTGTTAGGGATGTCTGCATCCGACAAGCAATCGATTGAACTGAAAGCCGAAGACGCCTTTGGTATGCCTAATCCGGACAATATTCACTATATGGATCGCGCTAAGTTTGTGGGTGACTCTGAGGTGGAAGTCGGTACAATAATGGCCTTCTCTGGCCCTGATGGAATGGAAATTCCAGGGATTATTACCGAGATTGCAGGTGATTCAGTCACGGTGGATTTTAATCATCCACTTGCAGGCCAAGACGTCACGTTTGACGTGGAAATACTTTCAGTAGAATAACTGTCCTATAGAATAAACAAAATCGGTGTGTACTGATGAGTAATGAAATGAAAATTAAATTAGCAAATCCACGTGGCTTTTGTGCTGGTGTTGATAGGGCTATTAGTATTGTAGAGCGCGCTCTGGAGTTGTACCAGCCGCCGATCTACGTACGTCATGAAGTGGTGCACAACCGTTTTGTAGTCGAAGGCCTTAAACAGCGCGGCGCCGTTTTTGTTGAAGAGTTGGCAGAAGTGCCTGACGACAATATTGTCATTTTTTCTGCGCATGGTGTGTCTCAGGCCGTTCGAAAAGAAGCGAAAGAGCGTGCATTAACCGTATTTGATGCAACGTGTCCCTTGGTGACGAAAGTTCATATGGAAGTGGCAAGAGCAAGCCGCAAGAACATGGAAGTTGTATTGATTGGACACGCTGGCCACCCTGAGGTTGAAGGGACAATGGGACAGTATGCGAGTAATACTGGTGGAATGTATTTAGTCGAGCGCCCAGCAGACGTGGATTCATTGAAAGTGAATGACCCAAGTAATCTGCATTACGTGAGTCAAACGACGCTGTCAGTGGACGAGACGGCAGATGTGATTGAACGCTTGCGTGAGGTATTCCCTCAGATTCAGGGGCCTCGTAAAGATGATATTTGCTACGCCACCCAAAACCGTCAAGATGCCGTGCGTGAACTTGCAGAAGCGGTTGACGTGATGGTCGTCGTCGGTTCAACAAATTCCTCAAACTCAACACGCTTAAAAGAGCTGGCAGAAAAATTAGGCACACCGGCCTATTTGACTGACACCCCTGATCAGATTGAACCAGAGTGGTTTGAAGGCAAGGGTTTAGTTGGCGTAACCGCAGGCGCATCCGCACCAGAAGAGCTGGTTAATCAAATTATTGATCGCATTAAAGATTTAGGTGCGAGTGACGTTGAAGAAGTGCTGGGAAGAGAAGAAAATATGTTCTTTGAAGTACCGCGAGAGTTACAGGTCAAGCAAATCGACTAATTGCATCGTCCTACTAAATTAAATTGTTCTTCTTACTAAAGACCTAGCCGCTATGCGACTGGGTCTTTTTTTCGTCCGTCTATTGAACGGACGACTTGTACGTTTATTTAATAAAAAATCCGAGTACATGAGTACTCGGATTTCTATGTGGTAGTCAGTTGTTTATCGAAAACGAAGCGTTTTTTTAGAACTTACCATCATTAAGTTGTAACGCGATTAGGCTGTCTTCGTTTCACCTTGAGGCTTGTCTTCATCTTCAAGCTCGATGTCTCCTTTACCTTTCGATATTTTAATCACATAAGCCGTAATGGAGAGTGTGCTAATAATACCGACGATAGTGGAGATTTGCATTGGTAAACCAAACCCTAACGTGCTGTTGTTTAGGATAAAGGTAATGACTACCGTGGTCATGAACATGGCAGGGACCGTCGTTACCCAGTGCAACTTGTTATGACGAAGTAGGTAGGCTGATGCCGTCCAAAGCATCATTACAGCTGTCGTTTGGTTGGCAAACCCGAAATAGCGCCAGATGATACCGAAGTCTACTTGAGTCAAGATGCCACCGATAACAAACAATGGCAGCGCCATTAGCAGACGGTTACGTAGTGTCTTTTGTTCCATGTTGAAATATTCAGCAAGGATAAGGCGGCTTGAACGGAATGCAGTATCACCCGATGTAATAGGCAAGATAACCACACCTAAGAAAGCGAGGATACCGCCGAATACACCAAGTAAACCAAATGATGCGCTGTAGACGACGTTACCAGGACCGCCATTAGCAACGGCCTCTGAGAGAGACTCGACTGAGCCAAAGAATGAAAGTGCTAGTGCACACCAGATAAGAGCAATGACACCCTCACCGATCATTGCGCCGTAAAATACGAAGCGACCATTTTTTTCATTTTCCATGCAGCGTGCCATCAATGGCGATTGTGTCGCGTGGAAACCTGAGATAGCGCCACAAGCAATCGTGATAAACAGTGCAGGCCATAATGGAAGGTCGTTAGGGTTCATGTTATTGAACATGTCGCTGATTTCGAAGCCACCCATGACAGTGTGCTCGCTTGACATTGCGACAGCGGTAATGAGGCCGACTGACATAAAGATAAGCAGTGCGCCAAATAACGGATAGAAACGACCAATGATTTTATCAACCGGTACAATAGTCGCAACAATGTAATAAGCGAAGATTGCGATAACCATAGTGGTCATGCTGACCGACATATCAAATTGATCGTTGACTAGATTAGTGATCATGCCAGCCGGTGCAGAAACAAACACGACACCGACAAGCAGCAGCAATACAATGGCAAAAATGTTCATAAAATGTTTGGCGCCATTGCCTAGGTATCGACCTGTAATAGTAGGGACGGATGCGCCACCATTACGGATAGAAAGCATGCCAGAGAAGTAATCGTGCACCGCACCAGCAAAGATACAGCCAAGTACAATCCAAAGCATCGCTGCAGGACCGTATAGAGCCCCCATGATAGGGCCAAAGATTGGGCCGACCCCTGCAATGTTCAGCAACTGAACCAAGTAGACTTTTTTAGTCGACATCGGTACATAATCCACGCCATCCGCTTTGGTATGCGCAGGGGTTTGACGCTTTTCATTGATTCCAAATACTTTCTCGATGAAAGCACCATAAATAAAGTAACCGCCAATCAATGCGGCAACGCAAGTCATGAACCACAACATAATGTGTTATCCCTAATTTGTAATAACATTAAAACCTGTCGTCGATCATAACGTGACTTGATTTATAGATGCCGGGGTTATTCGCCGAGTGGTTGAATAGCTGATTAAGTGGTCAATAGCTAGGTTAAGTGGTTTTTTCATGGCTTAAGTGGTCAGAAATGCGGGGTAAGTGGTAGGAGAGAAGCGTGAAGCACATCACTTAAGCATTCAATAAGTGGCATTCTTTGCGAAATACTGGCATTGTGGCTGCAATAAAATAGGACGCAAAAGGATGACTATGAAAGCCATTATTGCCGTGCTCGCAGGGCTACTATTATTTGGATGTGCTAACGGTGTTGAAGCGCTAGCCAAACAAGGAAATTGGAATCAAATGGGCTATCAAGACGGCGTCAGAGGGCAGTTGCCTAGGACATACTCAGCATTGCAGAAATTAGGCGCCGCCGATCATGCTGAATATGAGCGTGGGTATCAGATTGGTGTCATAGAATTTTGCGATGCGAGTTTTGCTTACCAAATTGGCCTGTCTGGGCAATATTATACGGGGGCCTGCGAAGGGTTGCCTGACGCTCAGCGCTTTCGCATGGAATGGCAGCGTGGCTGGAACGACTATTCAAATTAGTTAACGGGACCTTTAAGGTCCCGTTTTTAATAAGAGGGAGAGGATAGCGTTTGGCTATTTATTCACCTTGTGGTTATTTATCCACTTTGTGGCTATCGACAGCTTTTCGCAAGAAACCCTCTTTGTCGGCTAGTTGTTGCTTTGCCTCTTCTTTATCTAATCCAGTGAGGATGATTAAGATGGCGAGCTTGACGTCATGGTCGGTGATTGTTAAAGCCTGCTTGGCTTCACGTTCGGTACACTCTGTGGCTTGCATGACAATCCGAGTTGCCCGGGCGACTAATTTCGCATTTGTGGCTTTTACATCGACCATTAGGTTCTCGTAGCTTTTACCCAACCGAATCATACTCGCTGTGGTTAGCATGTTAAGCACCAGTTTTTGTGCGGTGCCTGATTTCAGCCGTGTGGAGCCCGTTAATGCTTCTGGGCCCACGACTGGGCTAATGGCAATAGAAGCAATGTTCGCTAGCTGTGATGCAGGGTTACAGCAAAGCGATACGGTTGTTGCGCCAATATCATTGGCGTATTCCAATGCGCCAATGACGTAGGGAGTGCGTCCGCTGGCCGCAATGCCGACAATCACATCATTGGCAGTGATATTGATATCAACAAGATCAGTTTGCCCTAATTCAGGGTCATCCTCCGCGCCTTCTTTTGCCTTAAACATGGCATCTTGCCCACCAGCAATGACGCCTACGACCATCTCAGGTGAGGTCCCAAATGTGGGCGGGCATTCAGACGCATCCAGTACGCCAAGTCGGCCACTGGTGCCAGCACCAATATAAATGAGTCGCCCATTATTTTGAAATGCGTCAGTAATCGCATCGACGGCTTGCGCGATCTCAGGGATGACTTTTTCGACGGCAATCGGTACTAAGTGATCTTGTTGATTCAAGCGCAGGACAATTTCCTGGCTAGTGAGTAAATCGATGTCCATCGTTTCTGTATTACGTCCCTCAGAAACGAGTTGAGTAAGGGCATGCAACAATGCATCGTTAGTCATAATATGTTTCCTAATCTGCTGAATAGAGCACGCCTAGTGGCACGGCTCGGCTTGCCCCTGTAACAGAGGGAAGATTACTTGGGATGTGGTGAACGTAACAGTGTGCCAGCCAAGCAAACGCCATCGATTCCATGTAATCACCACTGATGGCCTCGCTATCGGTGCTCGCGACATGCCATCCGGTGAGCAACTCAGTCAAGCGCTGCATGATGATAGGGTTGTTGGCTCCTCCGCCACAGACGAGAAGCTTCGGTTGTGCCCCAATTTTGTAGGGTAGCAGAGCATCAACGATACTACGCACCGTAAATTCTGTCAGGGTGCGCAGGGTATCATGGACGGAGAGCGGCTGGCATTGTAAGGCTTGTTTGTCATCGAGCCAATGTTGATGGAAATACTCCCGCCCTGTGCTTTTTGGGGCCGGGCGCGATAGGTATTCATCTTCAAGTAGCTGGTTTAACCACAGCGGGTCAACGTGGCCTTGTTGTGCTTCTTGTGCACCCTCATCAAAGGCTTTATTTAAGTGTTGGGAGCATAGGGTGTCGAGCAAGGTATTGCCCGGTCCGGTATCAAAACCGATCACGGTGCCATCTGGTTGAAGGATCGATATATTGGCAATACCACCGATGTTCAAAATGACCTGAGAGGATTGGCTGGCGCCAAAAAGGTAACGATGAAAAGCAGGCACGAGTGGCGCACCTTGCCCACCTAATGCCATATCTCGACGTCGAAAATCACCCACGGTGTTGATACCGGTTTTCGCCGCAACGATATGGTTGTCACCAAGTTGAATGGTGAATGGGGTACTGCCGTCGGGTTGATGGAAAACAGTTTGTCCATGATTACCGATGGCTGTAATTTGGCTTGCTGTGATATTGGCTTTATCAAGAAGCTGTAACACAGCCTGAGCATACACATGACCAAGCTGGTGGTCGAGTTCACCAATCGCCTTTAAATCGGTTGCTTGACCGTGGCATATCTCGAGAACGCGAGTCTTTAATTGAGCGGGGTAGTCGAGAGCGTCACTTTCAAGAAGCGAAATCCCCTTGTCATCAATAGAGACCAACGCAACATCGATTCCATCTAAGCTGGTACCAGACATGAGGCCAATATAATAGTTGGCAGATTTCATCACGTATACTCCATGTGCTCTTATCAAGATGCTAAGCCAATACTTAGCGATAGTCATTGTAAATCAAAAATAAACGGAATAATCTTTTCGCACCCCTATTTGATAATAAAATTGCAGAGGACGAATAATGGGACCGTTATGGCTAGATGTGGAAGGTTTTGAACTCAGTGCTGAAGATCGCGAGGTTCTAGAACATCCGACCGTTGGAGGTTTAATCCTATTTACTCGCAATTATCATGATTCAGCGCAGCTTATTGAATTGAATAGACAAATCAGAGCTGCAGCAAAGAAACCAATCATTATTGGTGTTGACCAAGAAGGTGGGCGAGTACAGCGTTTTCGTGAAGGATTCACGCTATTGCCTGCCGCACAGCGTTATGCAGAAATTGGCGATGAAGAATTTGCAACGCAAGCAGGTTGGTTGATGGCGGCTGAACTCGTGGCACATGACATTGATCTGAGCTTTGCTCCTGTGCTTGATCAAGGCCATGAATGCAAAGCCATTGGTAACCGAGCTTTTGGTGAAGATATCGCCAGTATCGTTCGTTTCAGTAGTGCGTTCATTTCAGGTATGAAAGCGGCGGGCATGGCGACGACTGGAAAGCACTTTCCTGGGCATGGTGGTGTGATTGCTGACTCGCATTTAGAGACGCCGTATGATGAAAGAAGCGATCTTTTTGAAAAAGATATCCAGGTGTTCAAACAACAGATTGAAGCAGGGCTATTGGATGCCATGATGCCTGCTCATGTTGTGTATCCTCATTACGATGAGCATCCGGCAAGTGGTTCGCTGTACTGGTTAAAAACTGTTTTAAAAGAAAAGCTTAACTTTGAAGGAATTGTTTTTTCTGATGATCTTTCAATGGAAGGGGCGGCGATAATGGGCGGACCCGCAGAACGTTCATTACAAGCCATGCAAGCCGGTTGCGATATGGTGCTAATGTGTAATAGTCGCCGGTCAGCGGTCGACGTCTTAGATAATCTACCCATCTCAAGCGTTGCCAAGGCACCGACGATGCTGCGTAAACAGCACTTCACTTTAGCTGAGCTTGTTAAATCAGAGCAATGGAAATTGGCCAACAAAAAGGTATGCCAAGTTTTAGATATCTAGCGTGGCATGCTTAGATTCGGTGAGTAAAAAACGAACAATGCAGTAAGTGATGCAAGACGAGAAGCGAGCATAAATAGCTCGCTTTTTTATTGAAATCCTAGGGTCTCTTTGAGTGTTTTTAGGTAGCGTCGACTGACTGGTACAGAAAAGTCGCTGTGAGTAATAATTTCAGCCAGGCCATGTTCAAGGAGCTTGATCTCTTTGATGCTTTTGATGTTAATGAGGTACTGGCGATGGCAACGCAGCAGTGGGGTTTTTTCTTCAAGAATTTTCAGCGATAACTGACTGTTGGCTTGCTGTGAGGCCGTTCTAACCTGAACCCCGGTAATATCGCTAAAGGCACATTCCACCTCAGTGGTGGGAACAATGACTATTCGGTGATGCCCTACACAGGGGATTTGATCGAGAGTAGGGGGAGCAATCGACTGAATGGCATTCTGTTGCTGCTGCTCTTGTTTAAGCAGTCTCTTCACCGTTTTTCTGAGCCTACACGGATCGATAGGTTTGAGTAAGTAGTCGAATGCATTATCTTCAAATGCCTGCACAGCGTACTGATCATAAGCGGTGACAAACACAACATGAGGCATTGAATCTGGGTCAAGCATGCCGAGTAATTCTATCCCTGTAATCTGTGGCATTTGTATATCGAGAAAGACCACATCAGGTTTTAGATTATTGATCTTTTTTAACCCTTCAATAGCGTTACTTGCTTGATCAAGGACGGTGATATCTTCGATGTCGCCAAGCAACTCAATGAGCTCTTCACGCGCAAAGCATTCATCATCAATAATGAGAGCAGTCATCAGTGTCATGAGGTGATCGTCGTCCTTGTTTCTGTCGTTTTTTCTCGCGCAGGAATAATAAAGCTCATTCGAGTATAGGTGTCATTTTCTACCTCAATTTTTAGCGCTGCGTCACGGCCAAATTTGTTGCTTAGCCGCTTATCAACAATTTGCATGCCGAGTCCTTCATGATCATGCTCGGGCGCGATAAACGTGCCAGCATTGTCTTCGACAATTACTCGGTGTCCGTCCGCCGTTTCCTCACTGTAAATTCTAATTTTGCCACCCTCGATTTTGGTTGATATACCATGTTTGATCGCATTCTCTACTAACGGCTGTAAGGTAAAACTGGGCACGGCTCTTTCTAAGAGTGATAGCTCAATATCCATCTCGACACTGAGCCTATCAGTGAAGCGAGCTTTTTCAATCGTCAGGTAAGCGTTGACATGAGCGAGTTCTTCTTTGAGTGAGACCGTCTCAATATTTTGTTTAAGGTTACTTCTAAAAAATTGCGAAAGATGCTGAATTAAGCTGCGAGCCTTATCGGGATCTCTACGGGTAATTGCGCTGATGGTATTGAGTGCATTAAACAAAAAGTGAGGGTTCACCTGTGCTTGCAAAAGCTTAATCTCAGATTGATTGAGTAGGGTTTGTTTATGGATATATTCGCCATGTAAAATTTGGCTAGAGAGCAGTTGAGCTATGCCTTCCGCCATTGACATGTTTATAGTAGAAAACAGTTTTCTTTTTGGTTCGTACAGCTTAATGGTTCCTATGACCTTATCACCCGTGCGCAGTGGGATAATCAACGCTGAACCTAGCTTACAATCTTGAGAGATTGAACATTGATAGGCATTGTCCTTACCGTCTAAATAGATGATGCGATTTTCGGTGATGGAGTCGAGCGTGCTTTGCGAAGAAATAGGACGATTGAGCTTATGGTGATCATCACCAATCCCAACGAAGGCAAGGATTTTGTCATTATCTGTAATCGCCACTGCACCCACATTGGTTTCTTCGTAGATGATGCGTGCGATTTTGCTGGCATTATCGGTATTAAATCCATGCACCAGAATACCAACAGAACGCTCTGCAATATTCAATGCACGTCGGGAAAAGGTCGCAGAATATTCTTCAAAAATCGTCTTTCTATCTTGAAGGATGCTCATAAAGAATGCCGCACCAATCGAGTTGGCGATGATCATTGGCGCAGCAATATCAGCAACAAGAGCAGCCGCTTGATCAAAGGGTTTAGCGATAGCAAGAATAAGTAACATCTGAATGATCTCAGCGGTAAATGTGACATACAGCACCACCAGGGGATTAAAGAGCGCCTCTTTCTTTTTCTTCTTAATGAAATATAGGTGTACCACGCCACCGATTAAGCCTTCTGCGGTTGTTGATATGGTACAGGCAAGGTCGGTAAACCCTCCGAGTGTATAGCGGTGTATGCCGCCGGTCAGCCCAACAGCAAAGCCAACGAGAGGTCCCCCAAACAGACCTCCCATGACCGCACCGATGGCTCTGGTATTGGCAATGGCATCGTTGATTTGTAACCCAAAGTAGGTGCCGAGGATACAAAATAAGGAGAACAAGACGTAGATACTGAATTTATGACTCACTCGATTGGACAGGCTGAACAGAGGAATAAAGATAGGTGTTTTACTGAGCATGTAAGCCAGCATGAGATAAACACACATCTGTTGCAGTAGAGAAAGGATTAAGTCCATCAGTGATCGCCTAAATTTCAATTGGCTTTATTGTATACACAAACATCATATGAAGCGCGGTTGTTGTCGAGACAAGGTGATGCATCACAGTATTATTATCAGTGATAGGTGTAAATTTTAATTTACATTACCTGTTTTTAATAATTTACACTTGCAAGTGATTTATATCTGAGTATATTAGAGTTCATAGAGTGTCCGGGCAGGTTTTTTAATAGACTCGGTGTAAATATTTTTTTACGGAATAAGATTATGAAGAAAAGTGAATTAAGTAATATCAATATTAGCGATGAACAAGTATTGATTACGCCAGAAGCACTGAAAGCGAAGTTACCTTTAAGTGAAAAAGCGAGAAAGTCGATTCAAGATTCACGTGATGCTATTGCTGACATTATCCATAAGCGCGACCATCGTTTATTGGTTGTTTGTGGACCATGCTCTATTCATGATATCGATGCCGCAAAAGAATATGCCAAACGTTTGAAAGCCTTGTCTGCGGAGTTGGGCGACCAACTGTATATCGTTATGCGTGTTTATTTTGAAAAGCCACGTACAACGGTAGGTTGGAAAGGTCTAATCAATGATCCTCAATTAGATGGAACGTTCGATATTGAACACGGTTTGCATGTTGGACGTGAACTTCTGACCGATCTTGCTGAAATGGATATCCCATTAGCGACGGAAGCGCTGGATCCAATTAGCCCGCAATATCTCGCGGACACATTCTCATGGGCAGCGATTGGGGCGCGTACCACTGAGTCTCAAACTCACCGTGAAATGGCCAGTGGTTTATCGATGCCGATTGGTTTTAAAAACGGGACCGATGGCAGTTTATCAACGGCGATTAACGCCATGCAAGCGGCCTCTTCTAGTCACCGTTTCATGGGGATTAACCGAGACGGTCAGGTTGCACTATTGACGACACAAGGTAATGCTAATGGTCATGTGATCCTGCGCGGCGGCAAACAAACGAATTATGATTCAGTCTCTGTCAACGAGTGTGAGCAAGAATTAGCGAAACACCATCTGGATGCGTCGTTGATGGTTGACTGTAGCCATGCTAATTCACGTAAAGATTACCGTCGCCAGCCATTGGTAGCAGAAGATGTGTTGCATCAAATCCGAGAAGGCAACAAGTCAATTATTGGTTTAATGATCGAGAGTCACCTTAATGAAGGAAACCAGAGCTCAGATATTCCTTTAAGTGAGATGGAGTACGGGGTTTCTATCACCGACGCATGTATCAATTGGGATGCAACTGAGGCACTATTACGCCATGCTCATAAAGAGCTTGTCCCATTCTTGGAAAATCGTATTAAGGAATAATCGCATCCATGTCTGCTGAATTGACCCCACTTCGTAACAAAATAGACGAAGTTGATAAGAAGATGCTTGAGCTTCTGGCTCAGCGCCTCTCTCTTGTAGAGCAAGTTGGTGAAGTAAAAAGCCTGCATGGTTTACCAATTTATGCACCCGACCGAGAAGCCGCTATGCTGGCATCTCGTCGAGCGGAAGCAGAGAAGGTTGGTGTACCGCCGCAACTGATTGAAGATATTCTACGTCGTACCATGCGTGAATCGTATGCCAGTGAAAAGGACTCAGGATTCAAATGTCTGAATCCTGATTTACGCTCGGTTGTGATCGTTGGTGGTCGTGGTCAACTTGGCAGCCTATTTGGAAAAATGTTCGCGCTATCGGGTTATGAGGTAAAGATCTTGGGTAGCCAAGATTGGTCTAACGCGGATGAGATTCTTGATAACGCGGGCTTGGTTGTGGTGACGGTACCTATTAACCTAACCGAGGGCGTGATCGAAAAATTAGGCAACCTGCCTGAAGACTGTATCTTGTGTGATCTAACGTCAGTGAAAAAGCGTCCATTGACGGCAATGATGCGCGTTCATAAAGGGCCAGTAGTCGGGTTACACCCAATGTTTGGTCCTGATGTCCCGAGTATGGCTAAACAAGTGATTGTTTATAGCGATGGACGTGGTGAGTCTCAGTACCAATGGTTGTTAGAGCAGTTTACGATCTGGGGGGCAAGCCTGTGCCAAATCGAAGCAGAGAAGCATGATAATGGCATGACACTTATTCAAGCGCTGCGCCACTTTACCTCATTTGCTTATGGCCTTCATTTGAGTAAAGAGAATCCAGACCTTGATACTTTGGTGAAGCTGAGTTCACCTATTTATCGATTAGAGTTGGCGATGGTCGGTAGACTGTTCGCTCAAGACCCAAACCTATACGGTGATATTATTTTATCATCAGATGAAAATATTGAGATGATTAAACGCTTCCATCAACAGTTTGGTGAAGCACTGACATTGCTTGATAACAAAGATAAGACAGAGTTTGTGACTCAGTTTAACCAGGTAAGTGAGTGGTTTGGTGATTATTCGCAGCAGTTTATGTCTGAAAGCCAAAATTTGCTGAAACAGGCCAACGATGCCATTCATCGTAGCTGAGCGTTGAACGACTAATAATCAAAAAAACGCAGCCAATGGCTGCGTTTTTTTATTGCTTCGGTATTCGTTTATTGCTTTTGGTATTGCTTTAATGCGTATGTGCATCTTCTGTTGAGGGCAGTTCTTCGTTCCCCGCCGTCTTTATCGACGAATCTACATAAGGTGCATTCGTCAGATTAATCTGCAACTTCACGACACTTGTGATGAGGTCGACAAGTGGGGCCCATTGGACTTTTTTCTCTTTTTCAAAGACGTAATCGAAATTTTCTGGGCTCCAATCCATTAAGTACTGTGGATTAAGCGTACGACCTAAAAAACGGACCTCATAGTGTAGATGTGGGCCGGTAGAGTTACCGCTGTTACCACACTGTGCAATCACGTCGCCTTTTCTAACAAATTGCCCACTTTTTGCTTTGAATTTATTGAGATGAGCATAGGAGCTCATAAAACCAAATGCGTGACGTATTGTCATGTAATTGCCATAACCTTGACGGCTAGGGCGAACGGTTTCAATCACACCATCTGCTGGCGCTAAGATCTGTTCACCTGTTTTGCATGTGAGGTCGATCCCCGCATGCAGTTGGCGGTTGCCAGAAATAGGGTTGGTACGGCGGCCATAGGATGACGAGATTCGTTGATACGTCATTGGGCTGTCGTTAGGAATGAGTCGAAACATCGTTGCTCGAACCGCAGAATCTATGGCAGCGGCATCAATACGCTCATCAAGTGGCATCTCTGCATCGTAGAGTTCTTCATCAACAAGGCCAAGGACAGCCTCAACGTCGTTAACTCGTTTTCCAAGTAATTGCAGCTCGTCTCGTTTGTCTTCTAGTTCTTGAGATAGGTTATGAGTAATGTCGACTTGGGCTTGAAGTTGAGATTCAAGTTCGCTTTTTTCAAGTTGCAAATCTGATAGTGACAACTCAGTTGATGATAATTGGTGCTGCGTTGAATTGAGCTGTGTCTGCGATTGTGTAAATGAATACCCAACTAAACCAAGAGCAACAGGGAGTGCAGCGGCAAGCATAAGGGTGCTGTAGGTACGCTTTTTTCCTAAGCGCAGCGTCTTCTTCGCCTTTCCTTGCGTGGTTGGTATCACAACCTTAATTTGATTTGGCATGAGTCAGTTCAGTTTACTTAGTTTCTATAAATAGAGTGAATTTTCTGTTAATTTTCGCTGAATATGAACGTAAATCACAAAAAAATAGGCCGCTATTATTAGCGGCCTGATGTAAAAAAACAAGTTTATCTCAAATTCATATGATTATTTTGAGATGCGCTTATATTTAATACGGTGTGGTTCAGCGGCTTGTGGGCCTAAGGTTTTCTTCAACCATTCCATGTATTCGGTGTAGTTACCTTCATAGAAGTTTACTTGGCCTTCATCGCGATAGTCGATGATGTGGGTTGCGATACGGTCTAAGAACCAACGGTCATGCGAGATAACCATGGCGCAACCAGGGAACTCAAGCAGGGCTTCTTCAAGCGCACGTAAGGTTTCTACATCAAGGTCATTGGTAGGCTCATCGAGTAGCAACATGTTGCCACCCGC
The DNA here is from genome assembly GCF_002873335.1 of Vibrio sp. 10N.286.49.B1. Taxonomy (GTDB): domain Bacteria; phylum Pseudomonadota; class Gammaproteobacteria; order Enterobacterales; family Vibrionaceae; genus Vibrio. The sequence goes on from NZ_MCUW01000015.1 coordinate 245,388, forward strand.
TTTGAGCAGTTTCGCCAAATGAACACGGTTACGCTCACCACCCGAAAGGTCGCCAATGATCTTTTGTTGATCTGCGCCTTTGAAGTTGAAGCGAGAGCAGTATGCTCGGGCTTGGATCTCAAAGTTATTTATCTTGATGATATCTGATCCTTCCGAGATTTCTTGGAAGACAGAGTTTTTATCGTTCATTGAATCACGGAATTGCTCAACAGATGCTAGCTTAACGGTATCGCCAAGTTCAATGGTGCCTGAATCAGGTTGCTCGGTACCGCTGAGCATTTTGAACAGGGTAGATTTACCCGCACCGTTGGCACCGATGATGCCAACAATCGCTCCCTTAGGGATGCTGAACGATAGATCGTCGATAAGAACACGACCATCAAATGATTTTGTTAGATTGGTCACATCCAGAACTTTATCACCTAAACGCTCACCTGGCGGGATGAATAGTTCGTTAGTTTCATTACGTTTCTGATGGTCGCCACTTTGTAGTTCTTCAAAGCGAGCCATACGAGCTTTTGATTTAGCTTGGCGGCCTTTAGGATTTTGACGAACCCATTCCAGCTCTTTCTCAATGGTTTTTTGACGAGCTTTTTCTTGAGAGGCTTCTTGCTGAAGACGGGCGTCTTTTTGTTCAAGCCATGAGGTGTAGTTGCCTTCCCAAGGGATACCTTCGCCTCGGTCAAGCTCGAGAATCCAACCCGCCGCGTTATCTAAGAAGTAACGGTCATGGGTAATGGCCACAACAGTGCCGGTATAATCAACAAGGAAGCGTTCTAGCCACGCAACCGATTCTGCATCCAAGTGGTTGGTAGGCTCGTCGAGTAGTAACATGTCTGGTTGCTCAAGCAACAGGCGACAAATCGCCACACGACGACGCTCACCACCAGAGAGGAATTCAACTTTTGCATCCCATTCTGGTAAACGAAGCGCATCTGCAGCTCGCTCAAGGGTGTTCTCTAGATTATGACCATCTTTAGCTTGAATCAGTCCTTCAAGCTCGCCTTGTTCTTTCGCTAGGGCGTCAAAATCCGCATCAGGTTCTGCGTAGGCTGCGTAGACTTCATCAAGGCGCTTCATCGCACCTGCCACATCTGCAACGGCTTCTTCAACGATCTCACGTACCGTTTTAGATTCGTCGAGTTGAGGTTCTTGAGGAAGATAACCAACGTTCAGTCCTGGCTGTGGACGCGCTTCTCCGTCGATGTCTGTATCAAGACCCGCCATAATACGAAGCAGGGTAGATTTACCTGAACCGTTAAGGCCTAAAACGCCAATCTTAGCGCCAGGGAAGAAGCTTAAAGAGATATCCTTAAGTATTTGTCGCTTCGGTGGCACAATTTTGCTCACTCGCGACATGGTATAGACGTACTCAGCCATTACCGTTCGATCCTAATATTCAAGTCAATAGAACGGTTATTTTACACTACGCAGTCACTACGTTTCAATTTTCCTTCTCTGGCAAAGTGCACTCATTCGCTCGGTTATGCACGGTTAGGTGCAAAATTACCGCACTGAAGCAAAAGGAAACAAATTCTTAATGAGAAATGGATTGGCATAAGCCGTGATATCGTCTTAAATTGAAAGTTGACCATGCCTTTAATGTGCGTTGAGAAAGCGACATAAAAATAACAACAATGATCAAGTGGTCGCATCATTATACAATTTTAAGGGGTAGGGTTAAATGAACAGACAAGGAAAGGGTAAGTTAGCATGGACGGCGATACTGTCATGCTTAGTCAGTGTAGGGAGCGTTCAAGCGCAAGAAGATGCAAAGCTTAAAAAACAAAGAGCAATTTATGACAAAGCGCAGTCATTAATCGATCGTAAGGATATTTCTGGGTATCAGAGTTTACGCCCTCAAATTGCCGATTATCCCTTAACACCCTATATTGATAATCGAGTGTTTTCTCTTGAGCTAAGTGATAAGTCGGTTGCTCAAGTCAATCAGTTTATGGCAGACAACCAAGCGTTGCCTTTCTCTTCTCGTGTAAGAGCACCTTATTTGGACCGTTTGGCTCAGCGTAAGCAATGGGATGAACTTTTAGCGTTTCAAACTACCTACCCAAAAGGAGAACGCTATCAATGTTTGTACCATTACGCACAATTAAAGACCGGAAACCGCGAGGAAGCGTTTAAAGGGGCTGGTGAGCTATGGAAAAGTGGTAAAAGCGTGTCAGACGCTTGTGATCCATTATTTTCAGAGTGGGCAAAGGCTGGATTTCGCACCGATGAACGACTCATTGAGCGCATGACTTACGCTTATCAATCGCGTAATGGTTCGCTCATTAAATACCTCAATAAACAGTTAAAAACGAATCAAGGTCAAGCGCAAGGAAAACAGGTCGGCACACTTTTTTCCTCGCCTCAACAAGTCACCTCATTCATTGGTAGCACTTTTCCTGAACCTTATAAAAGTGAGTTAATCGAGTCGGCTTTCAAGAAGCTTGCGCGCTCTGATAGCGATCAAGCGTATTCAATATGGCCAACCCTCAGTGCCAATGAAAAAATATCTAATGAAATCAAGCAGTCTATGGCCGATTACTTAGCGATGCGGTTGATTAATACCGAATCTTCATCCGAGGCCAAATGGCGAGATGGCGTACTGGCTAATAGTAGCAATGATATTAATATTGAACGGCGTGCTCGTCTTGCTATTCAACAAAGTGATTGGACTGGATTGCTAGATTGGATTGGAAAGCTATCACAGGCTAAGCGCGACAGTAGTCGATGGCAGTACTGGATAGCTCGCGTCGAGATTAAATCAGGTAATCAGCAGCAGGGAGAAGAACGCCTTCAAAGACTGGTTGGTGAGCGTAATTTCTATAGCGCCGCTGCTGCAACTTATTTAGAGCACTCAATTGTCTACCCAATATCTCGAGTTACTATTGATACGGCAGTGCTTGAACCATACGAAGATAGCTTGGTTCGTATTAAAGAATTGGTGGTTCGAGATAAAATAGCGGCTGCGAAATCGGAATGGCGTTATTTATTATCTCGAGTATCAAAAGATGAAAAAACGATGCTTGCGGCTTATGCCGGTCAGCAAGGTTGGCATCATTTTACCGTTGTTGCGACTATCTCAGCAAAAATGTGGGACAACATGAGCCTGCGATTCCCGATAGCCCATCGCTGGTGGTTTGATTTTTATGCTAAGGAGCTAGGCCTCGATAGCGTGATGATGATGGCTTTGGCGAGACAAGAAAGTGCCATGGATGTAGAGGCTCGCTCACCAGTAGGGGCGCGAGGTGTTATGCAGATTATGCCAGCTACAGCAAAATATACGGCTAAGAAGTATAAGATTTCATACAGCAGCTCTAAAGAGCTTTATAACGTGGGCAAAAACATAGAAATAGGCTCACATTACTTGAATGGTTTGTTAGGCGACTATGATAATAATCGTATCTTTGCCTTTGCTGCGTACAATGCAGGGCCAAATAGAGTCAAACGCTGGCGTCAACGTTCTGACGAGCAACTCGATGTTTTTGCTTTTATTGAGACTATTCCGTTTAAGGAGACTCGTGGCTACGTGCAAAATATTTTGATGTTTCAGACTTACTATCGAGATCGACTGGGAATAGAGGGCAGCTTTTTGACGACAGAGGAAGCGAATCGTCGATACTAAATGACTGGGCTACCATTTACCTTCTTCTTGAGGTTAAAATACGAAAGGAATGTTTCTGATGGAAAAGTGAATGGAACCTCAATATCAAGACTGGCAACAAGTGCTCGACCTCATTCAAAGAACCGATGGAGCAGATCAACAAGCGGCATTGATGACGATGTTGCTTACTCCAGATGAACGGGAAGCAGTAACGGCGCGAGTAAATATTTTATGTGAATTACTCAAGGGTGAGTTATCACAGCGGCAGATCAGTCAGATGCTTGGCGTGGGAGTTGCAACAATTACTCGGGGTTCTGCTGAAGTGAAGCGCCTGAGCGACGAGAATAAATTATCGCTCAGTGACTTATTACTCAAATAACGTATTACTCAAGTACGTTTTTACTAAGCTGCTATTACGTAGCGGATAACAGCCATTGATTTGGTCGACTGTGCAAAGGGTTCACACACGGGCTGGTAGAATTATCCAGGGAAGTGCTGAGGGTTAATGAACGGTATTAGTGCGAGTATTAATGCCTGATGGTACACCGAACTACGAGTCAATTGATGGGCGGTTAGCAATGCAATTGCTCCGCCTTTTTGCTTGATGTTGTCGGTACCAAAGGTTGAATCCATTACGTCACCTAGTTCAACGTCTGGAGCGAGTTGAGTGATAACAGCAGGCGGCAACATTAAACTGGCACTTCTTGACTGTCCGACAATACCATTCGATTCAATGACCATCCAAGCGAACGTTGAGTCACCATCTAATCCCGCTTCAATACCTACATAATAATCTGCGTCTTTTAGTGCATGCTGAGCATTACCGACACGGTTTCTAGCGCCTAGTAAGGTTTCGTCATTGTTCATCGGTTGATCGGGTACGTTGCTCGCAACATTAACCCCCTGAAACTCAAAACTCTGGGTGGGGAAAGTAGACTCAAACGCGCTCTTAACCGCGTTGATCTTAGCTGGATTTAGCGAGGCGATAATCACTTTCTTCATAGCAATAGATTCCAATTACCTTAGATAACAAACTCAATTCTAACGTAAAGCTTCCGTAGCCATGTCATTTAATTCTCGAGCAATATTATTCTTGTCAAGAATCGGGAAAGATTTATAACAATAATGTCACTATATGGAGTACCATCCTGTAAAATGGTGAGTTGTTCGAACAAAGAGATCATGGAAATGAAAATAAAAAAAATAGCCGTAGTAGTGGGTCTAGTTACATTAGCAGGCTGCCAAGCCACGCAGCGCCAAAATGCAACAACGGGTGAGTATGAAACGAACTCAGCGACCAAAGGGGCGGTGATTGGGGCAATAGCAGGAACGGCTGTGGGTATTGCTTCTGGTGGCGATGGTCGCGGCATTTTATTGGGAGCGGCAAGTGGCGCTGCCCTTGGTGGTGGGGCTGGGTACTATTTGGATCAACAAGAAAAAGCGTTGCGCCAAGAACTTCTCAATTCTGGGGTGCAAGTAGAAAGAGTGGGTGACAACCAGCTTGTGCTTCGATTGGAAAATGGGATTGGTTTTAATAGTAACTCTTACACACTCAACAGCAGCATTAACCGCTCACTAAAAGGCGTTGCCCGCATATTGGTGGAATACCCTGATACAAGCTTAGTCATTGATGGCTTTACGGATAGCTCTGGTGATGCTCAATATAATCAAGAATTGTCAGAGAAACGAGCAGAACAAGTGCGTTCGTTTTTAGTTAGTCAAGATGTTGCTGCAGGCCGGGCTGTTGCTCGCGGGAATGGTGAGCGATTCCCAATTTGCGCTAACTCAACACCGGAAGGTCGACAATGTAATCGACGTGTTGAGATAAAGATTATGCCGTTGACTTAGCCCGACAAGTCTCTGCTGACATAGCGAGATGATAGGTCATAAAAAGCCCCAGCGTAATTGTGAAGTGACCCCGTAAAGTTG
>NZ_MCUW01000016.1 GCF_002873335.1 Vibrio sp. 10N.286.49.B1
TACTTTGCAGCAGAAGCAAACATAATGATTATCATCAACAAGTGTCCACACAGATTGATATAGGCTAAATTGTTAAAGAACATAACTTCGATGAGTAAACTTTCGTTTTTAAGCCTTTCAGCTCTCTGTCGAAGTGGGCGGCCATTTTATCTAAATAACTTGTCGTGTCAAACACTTTTTCAAACTATTTCGATTTGGCTCATTCCCTTCCAGGCCAGTCTGGCTCTTGCTTTGCTGCCTTCCCGTCTGGAGTGGCGCATTATAGGCAGATTGAACTGGTACGCAACCCCTAAATTGATTTTTTTTCGAAAAAACGTTTGTTTGGTGAAAAGAACAGCAGAAAAACAAAAGGAGAGTATAAAAACTCTCCTTTTCGGCCTGTTTTACTAAGATTTATATAAATGCGTACGCGTCTGAGTACATATGCTCAGGGGTCACCTGTTTATTTTGAGTAAACTGTTCACGTGCAGCCCCTGCCATTTCAAAGCGACCTGCAATATAAATATCAAAATCGGCTAATGACTCAAAGTCATCACCAACCGCTTGTAAAACATTTCCACGTTTACCATCCCACTCTGGATCCGCAATTTCAATAACTGGAATAAATTGGATATGCTTATGCTGTTCTTCTATTGCTAGTAATTCGTCTTTTGCATATAGCTGGTTCTCATCACGGCCTCCCCAGTACAGATAAATAGGCTGCACTATATTTTGGCTTATACAATGATCCAAAATAGAACGAACATAGCTAAAACCCGTGCCACCAGCAATTAATAATATTGGACGCTGACTGTCTTCTCGAATCCAAGCATCACCATGTGGTGCATCGATGTTAATATCAGCGCCGCTTTCTAATGCCGCTTTCATCGCGTCAACGACTTCAAGCGCATATGCATTATGTTCAGCAGCACCGATGTGTAGTTCGACCTCGCCTTCATGACGACAAGGGCTGCTTGCGATGGAAAATGGACGTTTATCTGACTCGCCCATCTCAACCATTAAGTACTGTCCAGCTTTAAAGCTAACAGGGTGCTCCGGGTGCAATAGGATTTGATAAGTATTTGAGGCTAATGGTTCTATGGACTTTACTTTAAATTTAATTGTCATTTTTTTTCTCTTTTATTCTTCACTAAAAGTAATCACAAGATCGCTTTCAGCGTGAGCAAGGCATGAAAACATCCAGCCTTGCTGTTTTTCTTTTTCAGTTAGCATAGGCTCAAGTTCATAATGAACCAGCCCAGTTCGAATACGGCATAGGCATGAAGCACAAGCCCCTACTTTGCAACGATGTGGGAACGCTATATTTTGGTTGAGCGCTGCGTCTAACACCGTTTGTCCATTAGGAACGATAAACTCTAGCTTCTGCGGTAGCAGTGTTACTTTATGACTCATAGGATGTCTAATTCATCCCATATCTGGTCAATTTTCTCTACGACTAATGGATCTTTCTTAATTGGCACACCCCACTCTCGCAGCGTTTCTTTCCCTATTTTGTTGGTGGCATCTAAGCCAGCTCTTGAACCATGACTATCCAACATCATCGTATCTCTAGAAGGGTCCATTCTGGTGGTGATCGCCCAAATGACATCATTCCAATCACGTACGTTGACATCCTCATCGCATGCAATAAGAAACTTTATATTCAGATGAGGCTGCACAATGTCCCATATCCGGTTCATGACAATGACAGCTTGCCCCGATGACTGCTTCTCAATTGCCACCATCGCCATACGGCTTTCCCCCTGGCCTGGTGCTATATAAAAGTCGCGTATTTCTGGAAGTTGTAATTTCACTTCCTCGATAACATCTGCCAGATTACTTTGGGACATTTGTACATAGGTGCTGGTGTCATTAACTTTAACCGTTCTCATAGCCAACTCAGCTTCCCATTTAACGGTAGCATCGAGCCCCATTTTTGAACCCAGCCCTACCACTGGAGAAGCAAAGTCTAAAGAGTCTATCGGTGTTGTATCGATCAACAATGTGTCGTTGGACGGTTCCATGTTGCTATTCATCGCCTGAGCGACGTCATCCCAGTCTCTTGCATTCACGCTTTCATCACACACAATCACAAACTTGGTGTACATAAACTGGCGTAAAAAAGACCACACTCCCATCATGACGCGCTTGGCATGCCCTGGATACTGCTTCTTCATCGTCACTACCGCCATCCGATAAGAGCATCCTTCCGGTGGTAGATAAAAATCGACAATTTCAGGAAACTGCTTTTGTAGGATCGGAACAAACACCTCATTGAGCGCAACACCTAATACCGCAGGCTCATCGGGTGGACGCCCTGTATAGGTACTGTGATAAATCGGGTCGTTTCTCATTGTCACATGAGTGATCGTAAAGACATGATGCTTTTCGACTTCATTGTAATACCCTGTATGATCACCGTAAGGGCCTTCATCAGCAAATTCTGCCGGGTCTATGTACCCTTCTAAGACGATCTCAGCACTGGCTGGCACCTCAAGGTCATTACTGATGGATTTTACAACTTCCGTCTTTTCGCCTCTTAATAACCCTGCAAAAGCATACTCAGATAATGTATCTGGTACTGGTGTTACGGCACCTAAAATCGTAGCGGGGTCGGCACCAAATGCGACAGAAACAGGAAATGGCTTACCTGGGTGTGTTTCCATCCAATCTCTGAGATCAAGTGCGCCTCCACGATGAGCGAGCCAACGCATGATCACTTTATTCTTACTTAGCTTTTGTTGACGATAGATACCGAGATTTTGTCTATTTTTATTCGGCCCTTTGGTCACGGTCAGGCCCCATGTTAATAGCGGCGCAACATCGTCAGCCCAACAACTCATCACTGGGACCTTATCAAGGTCAACCTGATCACCTTCCCATACTACCTGCTGACAAGCCGCTTTTTTTAGTCGCTTGACTGGCATATTCAAGACTTGTCGGAATACTGGCAGCTTATCAAGGGCATCTTTAAATCCCTTCGGCGGCTCTGGCTCTTTTAAATAGGCTAATAATTTACCAACTTCACGCAGCTCAGAGACATCTTGTCGACCCATCCCAATAGCGACACGCTCCGATGTGCCGAATAGGTTCGTCAAGACAGGCATGTCGTAGCCAATAGGGTTTTCAAACAGTAATGCGGGCCCACCAGCACGTAGAGTACGATCACTGATTTCGGTCATTTCATAATGTGGATCGACAGCATGAGTAATACGCTTTAATAGCTGCTTACTCTCTAAGTGATCGATAAAATCTCGCAAATCCTTAAAATTCATAGGGTATACATCGCCTTGAAAGATGCAGGCATTATATACGCAAACTTCGCCAGTAGGCGAAGTTTGCGGCAAAAAGGATGATATCCATCCACTCAGTTTACCTAATTAGACAAGGCTCGAAGTATCAAACTCGCTTTTACATCATTGTTGGTAGAAACGACATCTCTAACCCAACCGCTATGGCCATTTTGTGCCAATTGCTTCGCGACAAAAGAAGCATCATCGGACAAGGTCATTCGAGAGACGAGGAATTGTTTCACTTCATCTGGCAGTGGGTTAATTTGTGCCAACTCAGATAACGCCTGCTGTTTTAAGCTTGGGTTCATCGCCGCCTGCATCATTTGTTGCTGTGCAAAGACACTCTGTACATCCGCTAAGCGCTCTAATTCAGCTTGACTGTTGTGATCGGCTCTCATTTTCCACAATAATTGATAGAGTTGCTCATCTTCACTCACCTGAGCCATCCTTACCAAAACTTGAGTCGAAGGAAGCCATTCCGTGACTTTAGTATTCGTCAGCTGACCAATGAGAAAATGACTGCCTTGCGGTGACAAACTATCAAACTCACTAACAAGTATGTTTTCTCGGCTTTGGCGATCATAATCACTCCCCTCAGATAACCACTCTCTTAAAGTCAGTTGACCACTCTCTGCAAGCAAGATGAAATCTAGCGTCTTTTGGTCACTGTTCCATTGTTTGATGAGTCGTGCTGAAATTGCCGGATAATTAAAAGCTGGCACCGAAAATTCATACCCTTCTCCTCTTTCCAAAACAGTATAGATAGACGGTAGTGACTTTTGGCTTTTAACGAAGATCGCCATTTTTGAAGTGAGTATCGTGTTACGGTGTTCAATATCTTGAAGCAGTAAGAAACGGGCCACCTCTTGCTGTGGCAACGCGAGACGATTCAAGGAAAACCTAAGGCTATCCACCTCATCCCTTTCGACCAAATCAATGTACTCAGATACTTTCAGTTGGATTTGAGCACTGTTAAGCCAGTAATTGACCTCTTCTCTTGTCATTTCCTTAGACGCCATTGCAGATGGCACAACCAAGACTGCAAGACTCAGGAGAAACGACGCTAACCATCCTTGTAGCATTTCAACCTCCTGTTAACACTTTGTTAAGTGTGCGCCTGAAAAGGAGGAAGTGCAAACAAAAACGCCACCCTTGTTGGGTGGCGTTTTAAATTTGAGAAATGCTATCCGTTATTGACGGCGCATTGCATCAAAGAATTCGTTGTTCGTTTTGGTCATCGCAAGCTTATCAATGAGGAATTCCATTGCATCCGCTTCACCCATTGGGTGGACGATTTTACGCAAAATCCACATCTTCTGTAGCTCATCAGGCTTCGTTAACAACTCTTCACGACGAGTACCTGAACGATTGAAATCAATCGCAGGGAAGATGCGCTTTTCTGCAATCTTACGGTTAAGGTGCAGTTCCATATTACCTGTACCCTTAAACTCTTCGTAGATAACTTCGTCCATCTTAGAGCCTGTATCAACCAACGCTGTCGCGATGATAGTCAAGCTACCACCTTCTTCAACGTTACGAGCGGCACCAAAGAAACGTTTTGGACGATGCAGAGCGTTCGCGTCTACACCACCGGTCAGTACTTTGCCTGATGACGGTACAACGGTGTTATAAGCACGAGCCAAACGAGTAATTGAATCCAGTAAGATAACGACATCTTTCTTATGTTCAACCAAGCGTTTTGCTTTTTCGATTACCATCTCAGCCACTTGCACGTGGCGTGATGCTGGTTCGTCAAAGGTTGACGCGACCACTTCACCTTTTACAAGGCGTTGCATCTCGGTCACTTCTTCTGGACGCTCATCGATAAGTAAAACCATCAACTCACAATCTGGATGGTTGTGCGCGATGCTTTGTGCAATATTTTGCAGCAACATTGTTTTACCCGCTTTTGGCGGAGCAACAATAAGACCACGCTGGCCTTTACCGATTGGAGAAGCTAGATCGAGAATTCGTGCCGTAATATCTTCTGTTGCACCGTTACCACGCTCCATAACCATGCGCTCGTTAGCGTGCAGAGGAGTGAGGTTCTCGAACAAGATTTTATTACGTGCATTATCCGGCTTGTCGTGGTTAACCGTGTTAACTTTCAACAATGCGAAATAACGCTCACCGTCTTTTGGTGGACGAATTTTCCCGGCGATAGAATCACCAGTACGCAGGTTAAAACGGCGAATCTGACTCGGAGAGACATAAATGTCATCGGGACCAGCTAGATACGAGCTGTCTGCGCTACGCAGGAAGCCAAACCCGTCTTGAAGAATTTCTAGAACCCCGTCGCCAAAGATATCTTCACCACTTTTCGCATGCGCTTTTAAGGTGGCGAAAATAATGTCTTGCTTACGCAGACGAGCCAAGTTCTCTAGGCCTAATGATTCGCCAAGCTTGACGAGCTCAGAAACAGGTCTGTTCTTTAATTCTGTTAAATTCATTGTGGTGGATGTTTGTTTAGTCAAAATAGGATCTATTTTCTTATGTAAGATGGATTTGGTCTCAGGAACGACCAAGAAGTGAACGTTTGTTTAATTAACGTGCGATAAATTAGCACTAAAACTTATTCTAGTCTAGCTTTGGGAAAAACAAAACCGTGTATTTGTTAAGATACACGGTTTTCGTTACTTATCATTATAGATTTGCGTCCAAAAACTCTTTTAATTGTGTTTTTGAAAGTGCACCAACTTTCGTTGCAGCAACCGCACCATCTTTAAATAAAAGCAGTGTCGGAATACCACGAATACCGAATTTTGGTGGCGTACCCGCATTCTGATCAATATTAAGTTTACCGATAGTGAGCTTGCCTTCGTATTCTGTTGAGATCTCATCCAGGATAGGAGCAATCATTTTACAAGGACCACACCATTCTGCCCAGAAGTCAACAAGAACCGGGCCTGCAGCATTAATCACGTCAGTTTCAAAACCGTCATCAGTCAGCTGCAAAATCTTTTCACTCATCTTTCACTCCGATATTTTTCGTGTTGATGAGATAATCACCAACAATTAGTTCTCCTATTGGAAAGTATTTAACTTCGTATTGCAAGCTTAAGCTGATATTCTGTGCCGATGAAAAAGACGCATATCACAGAGCAAAAATTCGCCGATTTGGATTTACAACCGCAAATCATTGAAGGACTGGAAAAAAAAGGGTTCGAATTCTGTACCCCTATCCAAGCCTTGGCGTTGCCGGTACTGCTCACCGGCCAAGATATTGCAGGCCAGGCCCAAACAGGGACTGGGAAAACGCTCGCGTTTCTTGCTGCTACCTTTAACCACTTACTCATCACTCCTGAAAATGATGGTCGTACGCCTAACCAACCGCGTGCAATTATCATGGCCCCGACTCGTGAATTAGCCATCCAGATCCATAACGATGCTAAACCACTTATCGAGAGCACAGGACTAAAGACAGCACTCGCTTACGGTGGCGATAGCTACGACAAGCAACTAGCTCAGTTTGAACAAGGTGTCGATATCCTAATCGGTACCTGTGGTCGTATCATCGATTTCTACAAGCAGCGTGTTTTCAACCTAAACAATATCCAAGCCGTCGTTCTTGATGAAGCTGACCGCATGTTTGATTTAGGCTTTATTAAAGATATTCGCTTCTTGTTCCGTCGTATGCCTGAGCCAAAAGATCGTTTGAACATGTTGTTTTCTGCAACCTTGTCTTACCGAGTACAAGAGCTTGCTTTTGAACATATGCACAACCCTGAGCATGTCGTTGTTGAACCTGAACAAAAGACCGGACACCGCATTCAAGAAGAGCTTTTCTATCCGTCTAACTCAGAGAAAATGACTCTATTACAGACGCTGATTGAAAACGATTGGCCAGATCGTGCCATTATTTTCGCCAACACTAAGCACAAATGTGACAAAGTTTGGGGACATCTCGCAGCCGACGGTCACCGTGTTGGCCTATTGACTGGCGATGTACCACAAAAGAAACGTGAAAAAATCTTGGAACAATTTACCCAAGGTGACGTTGACATCCTTGTGGCAACCGATGTTGCTGCGCGTGGATTACACATTCCTCAAGTCACACACGTGTTTAACTTTGACCTCCCTGACGATTGCGAAGATTACGTACACCGCATTGGTCGTACTGGTCGTGCTGGTGCGAGTGGACACTCAATCAGCTTTGCTTGTGAAGACTATGCGATCAACTTGCCAGGTATTGAAGAATACATTGAGCACTCAATCCCAGTATCGGATTATGACTCAACGGCATTATTGACCGACCTACCGGCTCCCTTGACAACGATGAGACCTCGTAACTCAGGCCAACGTCGTACCAATACGGGCGGCCCTAGACAGTCAAATCGTAAACCACAAAGAAGACCAAGAGCACCACGCTCTTAAAAGGAAGTAGCCACATTTTATGAGTCAAGCAGTTAACTCTTCACCCTTGTATGCCGCGATCGATTTAGGTTCGAACAGCTTTCACATGTTGGTGGTTCGACATGTTGACGGTAGCATTCAAACCATGGCCAAGATAAAGCGTAAGGTTCGCCTTGCCGCTGGTTTGAATAGCACGATGGCATTAAGCCCTGAAGCCATGCAGCGCGGATGGGATTGTTTAAGTCTCTTTGCTGAGAGACTACAAGACATTCCTCAAGACAATATCCGTATTGTGGGAACCGCTACGTTGAGAACCGCCACAAATGTGGATATCTTTCTCGATAAAGCAAACGAAATTCTTGGCTATCCAATCCAGGTGATTTCAGGTGAAGAAGAAGCGGCGACAATTTATAAGGGGGTTGCCCATACCTCTGGTGGCACTGGCCGTAGATTAGTCGTGGACATTGGCGGTGCAAGTACTGAGTTAATTATCGGTGAAGGGTTTGAGCCTAAGGCATTAACCAGCTTAAAAATGGGTTGTGTGACATGGCTTGAGCGTCACTTCAAAGACCGCCAATTAAACAAGAAAAACTTTGACTGCGCCATCAACGCAGCCAAGGACACCTTGACACCAATACTCAAGCAATACCAAGAACTTGGTTGGGATACTTGTGTTGGTGCTAGTGGGACAGTACAAGCACTGCAAGAGATCATGCTCGCACAGGGTATGGACGAAGTTATCACGCATGCGAAACTCAAACGCCTCCAAAAACAGGCTATGCAAGCCGATCACTTAGAAGAGCTTGATATCGAGGGATTGACGCTTGAACGAGCACTTGTCTTCCCGAGTGGTTTATCGATTCTCATCGCCGTATTCGAGCTATTAAATCTCGATTACATGACGCTTGCGGGCGGCGCATTACGCGAAGGGATGGTTTACGACATGGTCTCTGAGCTTCAGCAAGATGACATCCGAGCGCGAACGATCGGTAGCCTACAATCACGTTGTCAACTCGATGTCAGCTATGGTGAGCAAGTCGCAACAACGGCAAGCCAATTGCTGAGCGCCTGTGGCGGAACGACTTGCATCCATGAACCCCATGGTGAAACACTGTTAACAACCGCAGCGAAACTGCATGAAGTAGGACTCACCTTTGATTTTAAGAAAGCAGGTGAGCATGGTGCTTATCTACTTCAAAATATCGATCTCCCGGGTTTTACCCGTGCTCAAAAGCACTTTTTGGCCGAGGTTGTACGACGCTACAAAGATCAATTGAGTCCACTGCCACCGCAACATGCGGTCTCAGCACAAAGTGCGACACGTACACTGCGCTTACTGCGCCTTGCGGTGATCATTACGCACAGAAGACAAAGCAGCCTACAACCAAATGTCTCTCTGACCAGCCAAGATGATAATTTGATTTTGACGTTAGATAAGCAGTGGCTTGATAACAACCCTCTTACCGCTGCAGAGTTGGAGATCGAATCGAATCGTCAATCTGACTTGGGCTGGCCGTTAACCATCAATGCCGTTTAAGCGCTTTATTTGAACCCAAAAAAACCGAACATGCGTTCGGTTTTTTTATCTCTTTTAAACGTCCTATGCTTTCACACCCGTTATTTTAAACTCACCATTACTTGCGGTAAGTTTCTTCACTAAGTAATTCAGCAATACCCCATACATCGGAACAAATAGCCCTAAACTGATCACAAGCTTGAAGCCATAATCAACTAATGCAATCTCAGTCCAATGCTCTGCCATAAATGGATCAGGGCTTTGGTAAAACGCGATAGCAAAGAACGCAAGTGTGTCTAGCGCATTACCAAACAACGTCGAACACGTCGGTGCTACCCACCATTTTTTCATTTGACGCAATCGGTTGAAGACATGTACATCCAAAATCTGTCCCAGCAAGTAAGCCATAAAGCTAGCAGCTGCAATACGAGCCACAAACAGATTGAACTCACCTAAATGTAGGAAGCCTTGAAACTGTCCTTCAAAAAACAGTACTGATAGCCCGTAAGAGACCAGTAGAGCTGGGAGCATGACCAAGAAGATGATTTTTCTTGCCATTTTTGCACCAAAAATGCGAACCGTGAGATCCGTTGCCAAGAAAATAAACGGAAAGGTAAATGCACCCCATGTGGTATGAAAACCAAATACGGTAAAAGGCAGTTGTACCAAATAGTTACTTGAGGCAATGATGACCAAGTGAAATAAAACGAGAAGTGCTAACGCGTTGCGCTGTTGCGCAGGAGAAAAATGATTCATATTGTACCTTTTTCGTTTTGCTTGGGGTGGAGGGAACCCAAGTGAGACAACGTCTCTAATGACAGTAATAAAATATCGATGTTTCCATCGATTCGCGGCGGGCGATTATACATTAATCAATTCTAGGCGCAATAGAGGCCAGAAACGCAAACGTTTTACTCATCAAAATAGCGATAACGACATCCGTTATCCGTTAAAAGCCTCGCTGAAAAAGTGTCGCAAGAAAATCAAGGTCTTCGATAGAATTCGTTTTATCAAGAGCTTCAAACCACATCAACTCACTGTAATGTTCGCCTTTTAATAATAATCGACAGCCTTCAAAGTCCACCAGCCAGGTATGTAAATCAGCATCCCACTGTTTTTCAATCACTTGTGCCGACAACGCTGTAACCATTCGGTCAGCTAACACCTCGAAGCTATCGAAATCAAATGAAGGGGCTGCAATGAGCAACTTACCCTGGTCTTGGATGTATTCATGCAGTCCGAAATCAGCCATGGTTGGTTAAATGCTCCTGGATTAAATCTAAGAATGGATTCGCATATTTTTCTAACTTACGCTCTCCGACCCCATTCACCGCCAACATTTCGCCATACGATGTTGGTAATATCTCCGCCATATCAATAAGGGTAGCGTCACTAAACACCACATAAGGTGGCAAACTGTCTTCATCAGCAATCGATTTTCTTAGTTTACGCAATTTAGTAAACAGCTTTTTGTCATAGTGCTTGGATACCATTTTCTCTGACTTTGCCGTCCGAGCTGCAGTATCTAAACGAGGCACCGCAAGCTCAAGAGGCATATCCCCACGCAACACCGGACGAGCTTCTTCTGTCAATTGTAAGGTTGAATTACGCGTGATATTTTGGTTAAGCAGCCCCTTATGGATCAGCTGCCTAAAAATACTCACCCAATAATCATGGCTATGATCTCGGCCAATACCATAGGTTGTCAGCTTATCGTGGCCATGCTCTCTGACTCGAATATTAGCCATACCGCGTAATACCTCGACCACATAACCAATACCAAAGCTCTGGTTCACTCGATACACACATGACAAGGCTTTTTGTGCTTGTTCTGTCGCATCGAAACGTTTAGGAGGATCGAGGCAGATATCACAGTTACCACAAGGCTCTTCACGATACTCACCGAAATAGTTCAGCAGAACCTGACGTCGGCAGGTCTGCGCTTCAGCAAACGCACTCATCGCGTTAAGTTTGTGGCTCTCGACTTGCTTCTGAGGGCCCTCATCCTTTTCATCTAGCATACGACGCAGCCAACCAATATCGGCTGGATCATAAAGCATCATCGCCTCAGCAGGGAGACCATCTCGACCTGCGCGGCCAGTTTCTTGATAGTAGGACTCAATGTTACGCGGAATGTCGAAATGCACGACAAAACGGACATTCGGTTTGTTGATCCCCATACCAAATGCCACCGTGGCAACCACTATTTGAATATCATCACGCTGGAAAGCATCCTGCACATACGCACGCTCATCGGTATCCAGTCCAGCGTGATAGCTGGCTGCTCGAATATGGTTATTGCAGAGCTTCTCCGTGACCATTTCTACTTTCTTGCGGCTGCCACAATATATAATGCCACTGCCACCTTTATTTTCAGCAAGAAAACGAACCACCTGAGATACCGGCTTATGTTTTTCAACTAAGGTGTAACGAATATTGGGTCGGTCAAAACTGCCGAGGTATTCATGGGGATTTTGTAAGCTCAGACGCTGGATGATATCTTTTCGTGTTGCGTCATCGGCCGTCGCGGTTAGCGCGATCACCGGCACAAACGGAAACAATTCTTTTAGTCGCCCCAGCGCCGCATATTCAGGTCTAAAGTCGTGCCCCCACTGTGAAATGCAGTGCGCCTCATCCACCGCTATCATTGAAAGCTCGATGTGTTCAAGACGTTCAATAAAATCACGCATTAAGACACGCTCTGGTGAGACGTATACCAGCTTAATTTGACCGCTGTTCATACGACGGTAGGTGTCCACCAACGCCTCTCGGCTCATCGTTGAGTTAATGCATTCCGCCGCTACGCCGTTCGCTTTTAGCTGATCAACCTGGTCCTTCATTAGTGAGATAAGCGGAGACACAACGATAGTAATGCCACTGCGCACTAACGCTGGGATTTGGTAACACAACGATTTCCCCGCGCCAGTCGGCATAATGATTAAGCCATCCAAGCCAGCGATCGCGTTATCAATCACTTCTTGTTGACCGGGTCTAAAGTCTTGGTAACCGAAGACCGACTCTAGGATCGACTGTGAACTTGGTAATGATTCGGGCTGTTCAGCAAGTAACACAGCGGTCATGCAATATCCTGACAATAAATGAAGGGCGAAAGACGCTACATTGTAGAGATGTTCTAGGGGGAATGAAACTGGAATTCGTTGACCGTGTGGATTAAACGTCGGCTATCATTCATACAATAATTAGTGCCACAGCCAGTGAGGAGCTATACTGCTCAGCTTCCCCTTTTTTAAGCCAAACTGGCTTTCGCTTTTGAGAACCACAGCATGCCCTTAGAACAACAACGAGCCAAAGAAGGTATATTACTTGCCGTCGGTGCTTATACCATGTGGGGAATCGCCCCTATTTACTTCAAAGCACTGGGTGATGTCTCCCCTTTGGAAATCTTGAGTCATCGCATCATTTGGTCGTTCTTTTTACTGGCGGGACTGTTGCACCTAAGTCGCCGATGGCGCGGTGTGCGCGATGTTCTTAAATCTAAACAAAAAATGGTTTTCTTAATCACAACCTCTTTGCTTGTAGGCACAAATTGGTTGATCTTCATTTGGGCAGTCAACTCCAATCACATGCTTGATGCAAGCCTGGGTTACTACATCAACCCATTGCTTAATGTCATATTGGGTATGCTTTTTCTCGGTGAGAGACTGCGCAAAATGCAATGGTTTGCAGTTGCTCTCGCGGCCGTGGGGGTTCTCATTCAGTTATTCGTCTTTGGTTCTATTCCTATCGTTGCCCTAGCGCTGGCCACCAGCTTTGGCTTCTATGGTCTACTGCGTAAAAAAGTGAACTTAGACGCTCAGACGGGACTCTTTGTTGAAACCCTGGTACTCCTTCCTGTTGCCCTAATCTTTCTCACGCTGTTTGCGGATACTGCAACATCAAACCTGTTCAATAATGACATGAAGCTCAACCTGTTACTGATTTCGGCAGGGGTTATTACCACATTACCATTACTGTGCTTTACCGGTGCGGCGACTCGCTTAAAATTATCCACACTGGGATTTTTTCAATATATTGGTCCAAGTTTAATGTTTTTGCTCGCGGTCTTAGTTTACGGCGAAGCGTTTGCGATGGATAAAGCACTGACCTTTGCATTTATCTGGGGTGCTCTATTAGTCTTCAGTTTCGATGGTCTTAAAAATAGAACACAAAAGAAGTCTCAATAATGAATGAAATCACAATATTAATGACACTCGCGACCGTTCATTTTGTTGCCTTAATGAGCCCAGGCCCAGATTTTGCTCTTGTGGTACAAAATGCCACTAAATACGGAAGGCAAACTGGCTTTTATATCGCGTTTGGGCTATCGCTTGGTATCTTAATGCATGCCATCTTTAGCCTAACTGGGGTGAGCTACATCATCCATGAACATCCCGCATTATTTGCTTTGCTTCAGTGCGCTGGCGGGCTCTATCTTTTGTACCTTGGTATTGGTGCGCTGCGATCAGTTGCTTCTCGCTGGTCAGATAGAAATACCCAGGAAACGTTGCGCTCCGATAGCCGCTTACTGCTAAATAATCGAAGACAAGCGCTGTCACGTGGTTTCACAACCAACATTTTGAATCCAAAAGCGTTAGTGTTCTTTATTAGCCTAATGTCGAGCTTAGTCCCTGCCTCTATGTCGGTTCCGGGCAAGATCAGTGCCCTCTTTATATTATGGTCACTATCACTCGCTTGGTTCTCCTTTCTTGCTTGGGCCCTATCAACAAAAAGACTTCAACAACGTCTTTTATCCGTCTCTATTTATATCGATGCGCTGTGTGGCATCTTGTTTTCGGGGATTGGTTTGGTGATCTTGTACCAAGTGACAATGACACTATCTGCATACAATTAGGCCATTCGACATCCTCTGTGTAAGAGATCTCTCACAAAGAAGTAGGCCATTAGCACTTTCGCTCGCACAAATAAGCCCAGAGAAAAACTTAAGTGCATGATAATTAAAAACTTTCAATTTAAGCCCTATCATTTGAGTGGTGGTTTTCTCTCTAAATCGGATTGTTCGATGCGCCATTTAGTTTAATATTATCTGTGTCGGAAGGATGCTGACACGGAACAGGAAACGCTCAGGGATTTGGGCATCTTCAGGAAGAAGATACGATTATTCAGGATGAATAGTCGGCATGGAAAGCGAATTGGACATTGAATGGACGCAATAGTAACTAGGATGGTTGCTACTAAGGAAAGACAATGGACACCTCAGGAAGAGGCAAGGACTTAACATCAGGATGATGTCAGGGACACCGCTCAAGGAACAAGTGAAGCGAGCTAACGAGGATTGTTGGCAGGTCAGGATAAGACCAAGGACACCGCTAGGAAGGCGATGAAAGGAATACGCTGAAGGAACACAGCATACTATCAAGGATTAGATGCATGGAGCACCTATAGTAGCCGGATTGCTGCGAGTAAGACCATAACCCCAAGGGCGAAAGCTCTTGGGGTTTTTCTTTATCTATTCTAAGTACTTAGGCTCTACGTACTTATGCGTTGTACGTACCTATGTGTGGTGCCTACCAATAAGTTCGCTTTTATTTAAATGGTGTCTCGATGCCTTTCACCGGGGCTAATGTCACTGTCTCGCGATACTTCAGACATAAAAAAAGCAGCAACGGCTGCTTTTTCTCATCATATTTGTCTTAAAGCTGTTCTAATTTCGCATACTGGGTCACCAACCACTTAATACCTTCACCATTGAAGGCGACCTGCACTCGGCTTTGTGGACCACTGCCCTCGAAGTTAATGATCGTCCCTTCACCAAACTTAGGATGCTTAACCCTGGCACCTAGATTAAACCCCGTTTCGTTAAAGTTTTGCTTCACTTCAGATTGGCTAAATCGACCTGTGCTTGTTGGTCGGCTGACCTGTGCCTTCATTCTCACTTCTTCTAAACACGTTTGTGGCAGTTCACGAATAAAGCGAGACGGCTTATGATACTTATCTTGCCCGTACAAACGACGCATTTCTGCATAGGTAATATGCAGTTTCACCATCGCCCGAGTCATACCGACATAACATAGACGACGCTCCTCTTCTAGGCGACCCGCTTCTTCTGCCGACATTTGGCTTGGAAACATACCTTCTTCGACGCCGACCATAAAGACCATTGGGAACTCTAACCCTTTAGCACTGTGCAGGGTCATTAACTGTACGGCGTCATCAAACTCGTCAGCTTGTCCTTCCCCCGCTTCAAGAGCAGCATGTGTCAGGAACGACGTCAATAATGTCATGTCATCGGCTTCTTCTGGCTTTTCATACTGCCTTGTCGCGGTTACAAGCTCTTCCAAGTTCTCAATACGAGCCTTAGATTTCTCTCCCTTTTCTTGCTCGTACATGGCAAACAAACCCGACGTTTTGATGACGTGATCGGTCTGTTCATGAAGCGGAAGCTCAACCGTATCGTCTTCTAGTGCGTTAATCAGCTCAATGAAACGCGATAAAGCACCTGCAGCACGACCTGCCAATACTTTTTCTTCCAACAATGCGATGCTGGTCTTCCACATCGTCTCACCACGATCTCTCGCCGCATAACGAATAGTCTCAAGTGTCTTGTCACCCATACCTCGTGTCGGTGTGTTAACTATTCGCTCAAAAGCCGCATCATCATTGCGATTACCCATCAGACGCAAATAGCTCAACGCATCTCTAATTTCTTGACGCTCGAAGAATCGCATCCCGCCATAAATACGATAAGGCAATTGCGCCTGGATTAATGCTTCTTCAAGTACGCGAGATTGAGCATTGTTACGGTACAACATGGCGCAATCGGTAAGGCTACCCCCCTTATCTTGCCACTCTTTTATTTTACTCACCGTAAACCGAGCTTCATCCAACTCATTGTAAGCAGAGTAAACCGAGATCTTTTCGCCTTCTTTACCGTCAGTCCATAACTCTTTGCCCATACGTTCAGTATTATTGGCAATAAGTTCATTCGCAGCTTCAAGAATGGTTTTTGTAGAGCGGTAGTTTTGCTCAAGGCGAACCGTTTTCGAACCAGGATATTCATCAAGAAACTTTTGGATATTCTCAATTTTCGCTCCGCGCCAACCGTAAATAGATTGATCATCATCACCGACAATCATGACCTTACAGTCTGGGCCAGCCATCATTCTGAGCCAAGCATATTGAATATTATTCGTGTCTTGAAATTCATCAACCAAGATATGTTTAAAGCGAGCTTGATAGTGTTCACGGATAAATTTGTTATCGCGTAGAAGCTCATGCGCACGCAGTAATATCTCAGCAAAGTCCACCAACCCTGCACGATCGCATGCCTCTTGATAAGCGGTATAGATCTGTAGGTAAGTTTTGGTGATAGGATCTTGATAACTGTCGATATGAGAAGGACGTAACCCCTCATCTTTTTTACCATTAATCCACCACGCTGCCTGCCGTGCTGGCCATTGCTTTTCATCTAGGTTTTGAGCTTTGATAAGACGTCGGAGTAGACGCTGCTGATCATCAGAATCAATAATCTGAAAATCTTCCAGTAATTTGGCATCTAGGTAATGTGCTCTTAGGATGCGATGACAAATACCATGGAACGTACCATTCCACATTCCTGATGAGCTCCCCATCATCAACTCGTCAATCCGACCTCGCATCTCTGCCGCCGCTTTATTGGTAAATGTCACCGACATGATAGAAAACGGGGAAGCCGCCTCAACCGACATTAACCAAGCAATACGGTGAACCAAAACACGGGTCTTACCACTGCCAGCTCCAGCAAGAATAAGAAGATGTTCAAGAGGTGCGGCAACAGCTTCACGCTGTTTGTCGTTGAGGCCGTCGAGTAGAAGAGAAGGATCCATGAGCGTCGCTACTGTTTATTTATACATATTGGTTGATTATAACTCAAACAACTCTGAGTTTGAGAAAAAAAACTAATTTTGGCTCAAACATGAAATCCTTAAAAATCAACCATATAACATTTTATTTAACATTTAATCAAATAATTTATCATTTTCTTGAAAGATTTCAGGTCGCTCTCCTATCCTATTGATTAAGCAAGTCGGAAAACAACGATTTGTGGTCATAATTACAAGGATCAAGTCTCGAGGAATTTACTATGAAATCATCAAATCTAGCTATCACTGCCGCTGTAACTGGTTTAATCGCTCTGGGTGGCACCATGCTCACTGCAGCCCCTGCTGTAGCCGCTGAAAAAGAAAAATGTTACGGCGTTTCAAAAGCTGGAAAAAATGACTGTGCAACCAAAACGAGCTCATGTGCAGGGACAGCCAAAGAAGATAATCAAACCGATGCCTTCGTCGTCTTACCAAAAGGTCTGTGTGGAAAACTCGCAGGGGGCAGTACTGAATCTGCGTAATCACGCCTTTGCTATCAGATTTAGCGTTTTTGCTTAGTTGATTTGTATCGAACCCAACAGCATCGCAGTGTTAAAGGGATTCGACTGACAACATAAGCCATGACACAAAGGGCGTAATGATGCGCCCTTTTCGTTTTCTACAAGTTATTCACATTGCACAAAGATCTAGGAGATCGACATGGATCGACGTTCCGCCTTTAACCTCGTTGGCATTGGGTTGCGACACCCTCATTTGGATTATTTCCAACAACACATCAATGCAGCGGGCTGGCTTGAGATCCATAGTGAAAACTATTTCATTGCGTCATCACCGGCTAGGCAGCAATTAAGATCGATTCGTGAACACACTGACATTAGTTGCCATGGTGTAGGGTTGTCATTAGGTTCAGTCAGTCACGTTGATCCGTCTCACTTAACGTCTCTTGTACATTTAGTTAATGAGATACAGCCTACAATGGTGTCCGATCACCTCAGCTGGAGTGAACATGGTGGTCACCATTTTAATGACCTATTGCCCCTCCCATATACGGAAGAAGCGCTTGAGGTATTTTGTCGCAACGTGTTGCAAGTACAAGATGCCCTGCAACGCCCATTGCTTATTGAAAACCCGTCCAGTTATTTACGATTTGAACACTCAGTAATACCTGAGTGGGAATTTCTATCTGAAGTTCAAAAGCGTACCGAGTGCCGACTGCTGCTCGACCTAAATAATGTCCATGTTTCATGCTTCAACCATCAATACGATGCGATGACTTATCTATCCGCCATCAACGCCAATACGGTTGATGAGATTCACTTGGCTGGCTTTACCAAAAAACAATTTGAACAGGGCGAAATTTGGATCGACACTCACAGTGACCGCGTCAGTGATGAGGTTTGGCACCTTTACAAAAGCTGGCTCGAACAACATGGTTCTATGGCAACATTAATCGAATGGGACTTAGACATACCAGAGCCAGAAATATTGCTTGAAGAAGCAGATAAGGCCGTATCATTGCTCCTCGAAACAACCCATAATGCAAAAGAGAGTGCCTAGTTATGACGACTCTCTATGACACGCAACAAGCATTTTCCCGTGCTCTTCGCTACCAAGCCTCAGGAAACGAGTGTGGTATTGCTGCCGACTACTTTTCAGCAGATGAACGACTCCAGATCTATCGCAACAACTTTATCATTAGCCTGACAGAGGTACTGCAGGCTTGCTATCCACTTTCTCTCGCGTTGGTTGGTGAGGAATGCTTTGCCTCGATGGCAAAGTTTCATATCACTCGTCATCCTCCAACATCTGGCAGTACTCTCGATTATGGTGAAGGGTTTAATGAATCCGTATCGTTACTGGACAACATCACAAGCGCCGTTCCTTACCTACTAGACGTCATCGAACTTGAGTGGGCAATAGACCAAGCCAATAGCCTAGAGCCGACCTCGGATATTGACGACGTAGAGCCTATCGTCCGATTGGCAAACATCCCAGAAATGCAGCATGGCAATATCCGTCTTCACATCAGCCAAGATATACAGGTTATAACGTCCGACTACGCATTACTCGATTTGAAACATGCCATCGAACATGAGCAATATGAATCATTAACCATTGAACTTCCACAAACTATCTTGCTACAAGGCAATACCTCTAAGCCGACCCTTTTAAGCAAAATTGAACCATCACTTGGGGCATTAATTGCTCAACTGCAAGCGCTTCTTCCCCTCAAATCAATACAGCCAGAGCTACTTACTCTGCTTCCTACTCTGCTATCCATGAATGTCGTTTCTGGGTTTAGCCTCATTGATAGTAAAGACCATGACCTAAAGGAGTGAAACGATGAACAATGGACTATCTAATTTCATGAACGCTTACGACTCAGCCGTCAACAATATACAAAAAGGCTTTGTTCCTTTGCTTCTTCTGTTTTGCCGACTCTGGGTCGCATGGGTATTTTTTAATTCAGGCCTCACCAAGATAGCGTCTTGGGACAGTACACTATATCTATTTGAATACGAATATCAGGTTCCGGTTATTCCATGGCAACTTGCTGCTTACATGGGCACCGTTGCCGAACTCGTATTACCGGTATTTTTAGCACTCGGGCTTCTCTGTCGACCAATGGCTGCCATCTTATTTGTCTTTAATATTACTGCAGTGGTGTCGTACCCTGTTTTATGGGAAAAAGGATTTTACGACCATCAGCTATGGGGGCTAATGATACTGATCGTCGTGGTATGGGGAGCGGGGCCATTATCTATAGATAAATTAATACGCAACAAGATGAATTCATAATCCTGTACCCTATTACATATTAAAAAACCCCGTCATTAATAACGGGGTTTTTTAATTGAGTCGCAGGCTTATTTATTTGCTAAAAATGCCTGAAGTTCTTCAGCTGAAATACCTTGCTCTGCAAGTTCTTTCGCTAAAGATTGAACCTGCTCGCCTTTGCGAGATTCAATCACACGTTGAAATTGGTAAACGATGTCTTTCAGAACATGGATTGGCACTTGTTTCGCTGCGCTTCGTATCCGCTCTTCACTTTGATTACCAAGCTCAGCAAGTAACTTACCAAACATAATTTTTTCTGGAGACTCTTCCATCTGCTCAAGAATGCGAGCCATTTCGTAAGTAGTCAAAGACATTGCTTTATAGATCCAGTTAATAATAGGAAGGAATATACTTTTAAATATACACCTGTTTCACTAATAGGAAAACCAAATCGTTTTCAAATTAACCTATTTTTACTATTTCTTTATAATAACCACTTGATGCCAAGCCTTTCCGTGTTGGCTACGCAATATAATGAGTGCAGGGAACGCCAACCACATTAGCAAGGCAACCATATATTGTGGCTCTAAGCCAACTCGCTGCATCGTGCCAACCAGCAGTCCCGCTCCACTCATTTGGAATAAACCAAGCAGCGCTGCCGCGGTTCCAGCTTTGTCTCCAAATGGCGCCAATGCTTTACCCGCCGCTGCACCTAGAATCAAGGCAAAACCTACCGAGCCAATAATAACGGGTAGCATGAAAGACAGCGGAGTATCCAACGACGCACCCAAAGCCATGAGAGTCCCTGCAACCAACAACACAGTAATACCCAGTTGCAATGTTTTGTGTGTGCCTATCCTGTCCATTAGTTTTGGCGCAAACATACAGGCAGCGATGTTAAACACAGCATTGAGTCCAAACCAGAATGTAAATTCAGACATACTAAGCCCCATGTGTTCCATTAATAATACCGGAGCAGAGGTTACATAGGCTAGAATCACTCCCATCGCTAACAGACAAAGCGTTGCGTGAAAGAGAAATGTCGGTGTTTTTAATACATCGATATAACGAGATAAAGCAAAATAACGCTCACCTTGTTGTTTGGGATTGGTTTCTTTCATGTATAACAGAACGACCGCGCCAACCACTAACGCAAAACCAGCCATAAAACTAAAGTTTGCTCGCCAGCCAAACTGATGAGTCAGGTAGCTCCCTAATATCGGAGCAAGGGCGGGGATGAAGCAAATTGCTCCATTCAAGTAACTGATCATTTTCCCGCTTTTCTCTGGGCCGTAAAGGTCGCGAACGGTTGCGAAAGCAGCAACGGATGTGGCACAAGCGCCTAAGCCTTGTAGCAACCTTGCCGCCAACATCCAGTCAATAGATTGTGCTGCCCACGCCAAGCAAGCGCTCAATCCATAGATAGTAATACCAGATAACGCAACCGTTCGACGTCCAAGTTTATCCGCGAGTGGCCCTGCAAATAACTGCCCAACACCCATCGCAAACAAAAACCAAGTAATCGTATCTTGAACGAGAGTATGCTCAACCTGAAACGTAGTCGATATCTGAGGCAAAGCAGGTAGGTAGATATCAATCGCCAACGGGCTAAAAAACACCAACATTACTAAGGCTGCAATTTGTATCTTCGACGTACGTTGTTCCACTTAAGCTTTCTCTCTACAATTTTAATAGCAGGATGATAACGATAATATGATATGAATAGAAATGGTTTATACTCATTAGTATTATTCCTCAAAGGAATTTCACTAGATGAATCTCGAAACATTAAATAAAATTGACCTTAACCTTCTGTTATCACTAAGCGTATTGCTTGAGGAACGTAACGTGACTCGCGCGGCAAATCGCCTCTGTGTCAGTCAATCCGCCGTCAGCAAGTCACTTGCAAAATTACGATCTCTGTTTGATGACCCCCTTTTCACGCGTAACGCCCACGGTTTAACACCAACACCAAAAGCGATGTATCTAAAACCTAAGCTTGATGCGCTGATTACTCACTTACAAGCCATCACTCACCCCCCTGAGTTCTCACCTACCATTAGTGAATATCGTTTCCACATTGCCGCGGTAGAAAGTGTTTACCCGCTTATCATGCCGCACTTCTTACCGGCAATATTCAGCCAAGGCCCAAACCTAAGTATTAGTACTCATGCATGGAATGAACGCACGTTTGAGCAAATGCAAAAAGGTGAGCTTGATCTTGGCATTACGGGTAAGGACATTGATATTCGTGATGCTATTCGAACCATGTACCCCCCAGAGAACATACGAGAGCTCGAGGTCTATCGGGACACACAAATGTGCTTAGTTCGCGCCAATCACCCTATCCTGTCTAAACCATGGAATTTGGAAACCTATTTATCGCTTCGTCACGTACAAGTTCGATGCGATGGCAGTGATCGCTGGCTTTTGGATTACCGCCTGTCCGACATGGGAAGAGAAAGAGACATCGCCATTACAGTGCCCGACTTTAATAACGCCGCAGCGTTGTGTTCATACACTGATTTCATTTTTACAGCGCCTCGTCATTTCGTTCATCTCGTTGCCGATCAATTGGGTTTGGTCGTATTGCCACTTCCATTAGAGTTTCCCCCTATGGCTTATACGCTATTTTGGCATAAGGAACGCGATAATGACCCTGCTCTAAACTGGTTGATTGAGATCATCAAACAAAAGACGCTGCACTTGCGTTAGCAAGAGATTCATCATTGCTAAGCCTGACCACTACTTGGAAGTAAATAAAGCTGCAAACATTATCTCCATGATAATGGATTGTAACTGACCATCAAAAGCGCTAGCTTATAGTGCAAATAACAGTAGGCCGAGCTCACTCGCCCAATAGAAGGAATTACAGATGCCAACTCTCATATCCGAACGTGTCTCCACACTCCAAGACTGGCTTGAGGCCAATCAACTCGACGCATTTATTGTTGCTCACGAAGATGAGTATTTGGGTGAGTACGTTCCTGAACATAATGAACGCTTACATTGGTTAACGGGCTTTACTGGTTCAGCTGGCGCCGCCGTTATCACCAAAGATTCAGCGGCTATTTTTGTTGATGGGCGCTACACAGTGCAAGTCACGAAACAGGTGCCAGGCAACGTATTCGAATATTGCCATTTAATTGAAACACCTCCGATTGAATGGTTGTTAAAAACCCTACCAGCAGGCTCAAAAGTTGGTCTCGATCCACGCATGCACCGCGGTCATTGGTATCATAATGCACAACATCAAGTTGCTGGACAATTGGCGCTAGTGCCATGTCCGGTTAACCCTATTGATGCAAACTGGACGGATCGTCCAGAACCCCAGTTAAGCCCCGTGACATTAATGTCTCTCGATTATGTTGGGCAATCAAGCATTGATAAACGTCTTGCACTAGCCGAACAACTCAAGGCTTCTGGCGCTAGTGCGGCAATCATTACTGAACTCGATTCGATTTGTTGGCTATTGAATATTCGGGGCCTTGATGTCTCTCGCCTACCCGTTTTATTATCTCATGCCATCCTTTTCTCTGATGGCAGTGTTAAGTTTTTCATTGATAAGCATCGAATTAGTGACCGCTCTTTATTTGATCAACACGTGGGTGACAAGGTCTCGGTTCACTCACCTGAGTCACTTGAAGGTGAACTACAAGCGCTTTCCAATAAAGCGGTATCACTTGACCTTGCCACCAGTAACGCTTGGTTCCAAATTACTCTTGAACAAGCAGGCGCAACAATCCTTCCATTAGCAGACCCTTGCTTGATGCCAAAAGCGGCCAAAAACTCAGTCGAGATTTCAGGCATGAAAGCAAGCCATGTTCGTGATGGTGTGGCGATGGTGAAATTTTTATCTTGGCTAGACCGCGAGGTCTCGAGTGGTGCTCAACAAGACGAGGCTTCTCTTTCTGATCAACTGGAGTTGTTCCGACGAGAAGATGCATCTCTGGTGGACTTGAGCTTTGATACAATCTCAGCGTCAGCTGGCAACGCAGCGATGTGTCACTACAACCACATGAACCAAGAAGTACCTGGATCTCTTGTTCCTGATACCTTGTACCTTGTTGACTCAGGCGGTCAATACCCAGATGGTACTACTGACATTACGCGTACCATCGCTATCGGCCAACCAAGCGATGAAATGAAGCACCAGTTTACCTTAGTGCTAAAAGGGCATATTGCTTTAGCGTCTGCGTTATTTCCGAAAGGGACGTGTGGTCATCAGCTCGATATATTAGCCCGCCAACACTTATGGGCTAATGGCTTCGATTACGACCATGGTACTGGGCATGGTGTTGGGCATTTTCTAAGTGTACATGAAGGCCCTCAACGTATCGCAAAGGCCGTAAATAACACAGCGTTAGTGCCGGGAATGGTACTATCCAATGAGCCTGGTTATTATCGCGCGGATGCGTTTGGTATTAGAATCGAGAACCTAGAGTTGGTTGTCGAGAAGCCAACCCAAGGTGACCTTACAATGTTGGGTTTTGAATCTCTAACTCGCTGCCCGATTGATAAGCGAAACATTGTCGTCACTATGCTTAGCCAGACAGAAATCGATTGGCTTAATCAATATCATCAAGTCGTATTTGAAGCGATCTCTCCATTAGTTTCAGGAGAAGCGTTAACATGGCTAACGGCATCTTGTCAGCCGATCTAGATTATTATCTCTGATGAGAATAAAACAAGAGCTGCAAACGCAGCTCTTGTTTCACGTGAAACATCCCTATCATGACAATTAGAGACCACTTCTAATACTGTTATCCTGAATAAGATTGATGCCAATCTTGCCAAACCGGTTCCATCCCACACTGCTTCACAGATAGCGACACGTCGTTAGCACTGCGTTCATCACTAATCTCAAACTGTTCCAGTTCTTGTTCATCACTCGCGTAGCCACCAGGTTGTGTTTTGGAAGCCGCACTAATACTCGTTATACCTAGAGGGTAGACGTTATCTCTAAACTCAGGAGCCTCTCGTGTTGACAATGAAAGCTCTACTTCATGATTGAATAATCGATAAGCACAAATAAGTTGTACTAACTGTTTGTCCGTCATTACCGATTTAGGCTGCACCGCGCCTTCACATGGGCGGAGCCTCGGAAACGAAATTGAGTAACGCGTTTTCCAATACTTATTTTCTAAGTATTGGAGATGTGCTGCCACAAAAAAACAATCTGTTCGCCACTCTTCCAGTCCAATCAAAGACCCTATTCCAATCTTATCAATACCGGCTTGAGCAAGCCTATCCGGAGTGTCCAATCGATAATCAAAGTCCATTTTGTTGCCCCGGAGATGATGCTCTGCATATGTTCTCCGGTTATAAGTCTCTTGATATACCATCACCGCATCGAGTCCTAACGATTTAAGATCTTTGTAGTCTTTAGTATCAAGAGGCTGTACTTCCATAGCAAGGTAACTAAAGCGACGTTTAATCGATGGCAGTACCTCTTTAAAATATCGCATTCCAACCTTGGTCTCGTGTTCGCCCGTCACCAGCAAAACACTATCGAAGCCCATATCTTTTATCACATCAGACTCTGCCGATATTTCATCGCTCGACAGGGTCTTGCGCTTGATTCTGTTTTCCATCGAAAAGCCGCAATAGGTGCAAGCGTTCGCGCAAAGGTTGGATAGATAGAGTGGAATGTACATAGCCATTGTATGCCCAAAACGTTTACGCGTTAATGCGTAAGAACGTTGCGCCATTTGCTCTAAATAAGGTTCGGCTGCAGGTGAAATCAACGCTGTGAAATCATCCAAATCCAACTTATCTTTACTCAGTGCCCGTTCGACGTCTTGAGCAGTCTTAGCATAAATCGACAACCTGACATTGTCCCAATCGTATTTTGCATGCTCGATTAAGAAGCTCATCGACCTCTCCTAATTGCTGTCTAAGAAAGAAGTCAAAGGACTCGATGCTACCGCATGATTAACGGTACCGGCTAGGCCACTTTCGTAAGCGAGACGACCAGATTCAACTGCCAGCCTAAAAGCTTTCGCCATTGCCGGTGGATTCGCAGCAGCAGCAATGGCAGTGTTGACCAACACAGCATCTGCGCCTAATTCCATCGCGAGAGCGGCATGAGAAGGCGCCCCAATGCCCGCATCAACGACAACTGGTACGTTAGCTTGCTCGATGATAATTTCAAGAAAGTCACGCGTGACTAACCCTTTATTACTGCCAATCGGCGCACCTAGCGGCATAACCGCCGCACAGCCAACTTCCTCTAACCGCTTACACAAGGTTGGGTCAGAATGGCAGTAAGGCAGAACAATGAAACCATCCTTAACCAATTGTTCTGCCGCTAGGAGCGTTTCAATCGGGTCAGGGAGCAAGTACTTAGGATCAGGGTGAATCTCAAGTTTTAACCAATTGGTACCTAATGCTTCACGAGCCAAATGGGCCGCAAATATTGCATCTTTGGCATTTTTAGCCCCTGATGTGTTCGGTAGTAAATTTATGCGACGTTCGATTAGAGGTCGAAGAATGTCATCATCTTGTGAATCTAGGTTGACTCGTTTTAACGCCATTGTCGCCAACTCAGAACCGCTCTCGATAATAGCGTCGACCATCAGTGATTTATCAGCAAATTTACCTGTTCCAGTAAACAAGCGAGACGTAAATGTCTTTCCAGCTATTGTTAACATTTTAACCCCCGGCAATGGCTTGGAATACGTTGATATTCATGTCTTGCTTCAATAGGTATTCGTCCCAGGACGTACGCGCAACAATGTCATCGTTAACCGCGACTGCACAACCATGGGTATCAATCGAAATCATTTCTAATAACCCCTTCAATGTCGTTGATTGCTCAACATCCATATCGGCATCATTAAGCCTTATCGTAATCATTTAACTTTCCTTCCTGATATTCGTTGCAGCAAACGGTGCATGTCGGGTCTTTCTGTATGTTGAGCGACCGCCAATTCCCATTTAAGCCATCAAAAATCTTTAATTTTGGGCTGGCACTTAATGAAACGTTGCCGGCAAGTTTTATCGTTTCAAGTGCTTGATATACTCCTATCATGCCCACTACCGGACCAATAACGCCGGACTCAGAACAACGCTGTGCCGATGCAAGTTCATCAAAAGGATAAAGGCAGCGATAGCACGGTATAGACGTTTCTGTATTAAAGCGAAAAACACTTATCTGACCGCCCCACCCAATCGCAGCCCCGGACACGAGATCTGTTTTGGTCATGTAACACGCTTTGTTTATCGCCTGGCGAGTTCGCATGTTGTCACTACAATCAAGCACAATGTCAGCAAGTGATACCTCTAATGACAATTGTTTTCCATCTAAATACTTGCTCACCGTACGAACGTTTATCTCTGGATTTCGGTCCATAAGTTGTTGCTTTAGTGCCTCTGTCTTTTTACTTCCAACGTCTTGTTGTCGATAAGCAATTTGACGAGGCAAATTAGACAATTCAATGACGTCCTGGTCTGCAATGACCAAACGTCCAATACCTGCACCAGCTAAGTACAATGACGCTGCCGTTCCCAAACCGCCACAACCAATGATCAACACATGACTACTTAAAAGGCCTTGCTGTCCTGATTCGGCAATGTCTGGAACACTTATCTGTCGAACATAACGCTTAAATTGCAAGTCAGCCAACATGAGAACGTTTCCTCATGATCATGGAAAACTTGTCAATCGCACCTGGTATGTCCTGCGCCAAGGTAATAGCTCTAACGACCGCTAGACTTGATACCCCACAATTCCAGACCGGTGCCGCTGTTTCAAGGTCGATACCACCGATTGCAACAGTGGGATAGCCAACCGTGTCCGCGTAGCAAATCGTATCAATCAGTTGTTGGTACAATCCCAACCTAATCAACCCTTGTGGACGTGAAGGCATATCCTTAGTGGTCGTCGGAAATATATGACCAAGCGCAATGTAGCTTGGGCTAATCTGGACAATTCGAAGTAGTTCATAATAGCCATGCGTTGATAGTCCGAGTCTGGTACCGGATTTAGCAATTCGATTGAGATCGGCAACCTCAATATCTTCTTGCCCGAGGTGCACTCCAAAGGCGTTATGCTTAAGCGCCAGCTGCCAATAATCATTGATGAACACTTGAGCGTCATATTGTTGACCAAGTTCAATCGCCTTTTTTATCTGAGACTCTAATGTTGAACAGGCCGGATCTTTAATTCTCAACTGAATCGTTTTAATACCTAGCGGGAGTAATTTCGCTATCCATTCAACACTATCAACCACCGGATATAGACCAAGGTCCATTTTATTTAGGTGGGGAAATTCTGTTTCGCATGCCTTTACTGCCCACCCCACTTGTATGCCTAGTTCTTTGTCTTCAATAACTGGTACTGGAAAGTGTTGATGTTGATGCGGCCATGTTTCACGTGAAACACTTCCCGCCCTCGCCAAAACCAGTGCATCTTCGAGAGGAAAGTCCAAGAGGAGAGACACTGCGAACCACGCTAAATGACACGCAGTATCTTCAATAACGTTATCCCCTGATAACGCTCTAATACTTTCACTGTTGCAAGACCAAGCATCCAATATACCAACGGGATGTTTGACATTAAGGTACACACATCCAGGCCGAGCGCGATTCAACATCTCATAAACGGTCGCCTTTCCCATCTTATGCTCATAAAGCAGCGTGTAATCAACACGGCTAGATGGGCTCGATGCCAAAACATCACTGCTCACAGTAGTTCGATAACCACCACTTACCAATTGAATATCCGACGTTAAGCTTGTCCCTAATTCCACTGCGTCGCTATCAAAACCCGCTACCTTCGCTAAACAAAGAACGGTTTCAATATGGCCTTTAATAAACGGATTGCTGACTGGCAACAGTATTTTCAATGGTAACTCCTACGATTCTTGTTCTGTAATGACTGGGTGGTAAAGTTCAGCGCCAGTAGCCCGGAACTCTGCTGATTTTTGACGCATCCCCTCTAACGGGTCATCGACCAGTTTGATACTGATATCACCTTGAGCTTCTAAGCCTTTTGCGTATTCACGTACCTCTTGTGATATTTTCATTGAACAAAACTTCGGGCCACACATAGAACAGAAGTGGGCAACCTTACCCGATTCCTGTGGCAAGGTTTCATCATGATATTGGCGGGCAGTATCCGGATCGAGAGCTAGATTGAATTGGTCTTCCCAACGAAACTCAAAGCGAGCTTTAGAAAGCGCATTATCTCTAATCTGAGCACCAGGATGCCCTTTGGCAAGGTCAGCGGCGTGAGCGGCAAGCTTATAGGTAATTAGACCTGTTTTTACGTCTTCTTTGTTTGGTAGGCCTAGATGCTCTTTGGGAGTAACATAACAAAGCATGGCGCAGCCATACCAACCAATCATCGCGGCTCCGATACCAGACGTAATATGATCGTATCCTGGTGCAATATCGGTCGTCAGGGGACCTAGCGTATAGAACGGTGCCTCATGACAGTGCTCTAATTGCTCTTCCATATTTTCTTTAATAAGGTGCATAGGCACATGACCTGGGCCTTCAATGATCACCTGGACATCATAATCCCACGCTATTTTAGTTAGTTCACCAAGCGTGCGCAGCTCCGAGAACTGCGCCTCGTCATTGGCGTCGGCAATAGAACCGGGTCTTAACCCATCACCTAAAGACAATGCCACATCATACTTGGCACAGATCTCGCAAATTTCTTTGAAGTTTGTATATAGAAAGCTTTCTGTATGATGGGCTAAGCACCATTTTGCGATGATAGAGCCGCCTCGTGAAACGATACCCGTCACTCGCTTAGCCGTCATGGGTACATATCGAAGAAGCAAACCCGCATGAATCGTAAAGTAATCTACCCCTTGTTCTGCCTGCTCAATTAGCGTGTCTCTCATGACCTCCCATGTTAGATCTTCAGCAATACCATTCACTTTCTCTAGCGCTTGGTACATGGGAACCGTGCCAATAGGAACAGGGCTGTTTCGTAATATCCACTCTCGAGTCTCATGAATATTTCTCCCCGTTGATAAATCCATTACCGTATCGCCACCCCAACGAGTACTCCAAACAAGTTTTTCGACCTCTTCTTCAATAGACGAAGAAACAGATGAGTTGCCAATATTTGCATTCACCTTCACCAAGAAATTACGACCAATGATCATCGGTTCAGATTCAGGGTGATTGATATTGGATGGGATAATTGCGCGGCCTTCAGCAACTTCTCTTCTCACAAATTCAGGGGTAATTTCTTTCGGTAAATTAGCGCCAAAACTCTGACCTGGATGTTGCTGTGTCAGCATTGCATCCTCAATCTTTTGACGTCCCATGTTTTCACGTATTGCTATGTACTCCATTTCAGGAGTAACAATACCTTGTCGCGCATAATGAAGTTGAGTGACACATGCATCACCTTTGGCTCTGCGAATACGTGGTAGTGAACCATAACGAAGGTCATCTAATGTCTCATCATCAAGGCGTTCTTTGGCAAAAATAGAAGAGACTCCAGACAACACTTCTGTATCTGAGCGCTCTGCTATCCACTCTTCTCTCAACTTAGGTAAACCTGAATATAGGTCAATAGTATGATTGGGGTCAGTATAGACACCGGAGGTGTCATAGACATGGATAGGTTCATTAGGTTCAAAGACCGGGTTTGTCTTTGAACCACCAACAAGACTATCGGCAAGATGAATGGTCCGCATTGGAACCTGTAAATCACTTCTAGAACCCTGAATATACGTTTTTTCAGAGTTTGGATAGGGCTTTACCGACAGGGTGTCGATAAATTGCTTAGCTTCCAGTCTGGTTTGTTTACGAGTCGACATAGCATTTCCTTTATTATCGTATAAAAAAGATAAATGCTTGACGGATATGTGAACACAAGAGGTATCAACAACTATAGCACGACAAAAAATTGCACGAACTATATGATAAAAGAGAGGAATTCCATTCTTTTCTCCTGTTCCCTTCGCAGGTATTAGCCTGATCAGGTTCAACGGATCCCGAATTAACGGTCTCAGCTCTAAAGAGCACTCCGACAAGTATTGAGGCAATCATAAACGAAATTAAATAATAACGCTATTCGCTAAATGTTACATTGTTCAAGTTTTCATCAATAATTGAAAACCAATCCACGCAGCGGAAATACTCAGAACAACATTAAGCAAAACGTTTAGCCCCATTTTAAGAAATGCGCCTTGCTGCATAAGAAGCACGTTATCCATAGAAAAAGTAGAAAATGTTGTTAGGGCTCCCAAGAAACCTAACCCTATTATCTGCCTCCATGGCTCTGCTACCATCAGTTCGGTTTCAAACGCTGCGATAAGTAAACCCATAATGAAAGAACCGATTACATTCACGGTAAGTGTACCGTAGGGAAAGCCTCGACCAAAAAGTGACACACATAGCTCAGAGATCAAATATCGAGAACAAGCACCAAATGCTCCCCCAATAGCGATAAAACCTAAAATTGAAAATTGCCCCATAAACTGAATCCAAATTATAAAAAGATATTTAGCTAATAGTATACGACGAGATGATAATTTCGACACAAGAGTGCGAAATTTATATTTCCACCTTTAGCATATATCTACAACCAAGACGACAATATTTCAAACGTTACAGGCGTCACTTTACAAAGAGAATAATCATTTTCTATAAAGCCATTAGCATAAACGATGGCAAAACCTAGACGTTAAAGAAGATAGGCGATAGCTGAACAATTTTATTGGAGAGTCTATTTAAGCAGCGATGAGGAAGATTAGAGTGTATGTACAAATGTAAAAAAGCCCTAGTCTTTCGACTAGGGCTTAGTATAAGTGGCGGAGTGGACGGGACTCG
>NZ_MCUW01000017.1 GCF_002873335.1 Vibrio sp. 10N.286.49.B1
TTAAGTGAACGGCATTACCCTTCATGGGGTCTTTTTTATCGTTAGCGCATATATGCATAAGATGCATAGATTGAATGTTCAAGTTTCATTGTTTTTTCTGATTATTCTCGCCTAGAATCAATATCAGTTTAAAAGACCAATCCATTTGGAGCACCGTATGTTCAAAGCACTCGTATTAAATCAAGAAGACAAAAAAACCATCGCAGCTGTATCACAGATTGATGAATCTCTACTTCCTGAAGGCAACGTTAAAATAGATGTAAAATATTCATCTCTGAACTACAAAGATGGATTGGCAATCACAGGTAAGGGGCGCATTGTACGTAACTTCCCTATGGTTCCTGGTATTGATTTATCTGGCGTCGTCTCGCAATCTGATGACCCTCGCTATAAAGAAGGTGACGAGGTTGTTCTTACTGGATGGGGCGTTGGTGAAGGTCACTGGGGTGGTATGGCAGAAAAAGCGAGCCTTAATGGTGATTGGCTTGTTCCGATGCCACAAGGCCTAGACGCCCACAAAGTGATGGCGATTGGCACGGCCGGCTTTACCGCCATGCTTTGTGTACAAGCAATTGTAGACGCAGGCGTTAAGCCAGAAGATGGTGAAGTACTCGTTACAGGCGCAAGCGGCGGTGTCGGCAGCGTGGCTATCACACTACTCAACCAACTAGGCTATAAAGTGGCGGCAGTAACAGGTCGAGCAAGCCAAAATGGTGAGTTACTCACATCGTTAGGGGCATCGCGCATTGTTGAGCGTAGCGAACTTGAAGAGCCAGCTAAACCACTAGAGCGCCAAGTATGGGCCGCGGCTGTTGACACCGTCGGTAGCAATATGTTGGCAAAAGTCCTCGCTCAAATGAATTATAACGGTGTCGTGGCTGCGTGTGGTCTCGCGGGTGGTTTTGACCTTCCAACAACCGTTATGCCATTCATCTTGCGCAATGTTCGCCTTCAAGGTATTGATTCGGTTAGTTGCCCACGTGAAAAACGCATTAAAGCATGGGAGCAACTTTCTACTTTATTGCCAGCCACATACTACACTCAAGCCAGTCAAACCGTTGAGTTAGAGCAAGCAATCCAGGCAGCGGAAGACATTACAAACGGTGCTATTACTGGACGAGTCATTATCAAACTATAACGACTCCAGATAGCCATCAAAAAGCCCTCCATTGAGGGTTTTTTGTATTTTAGCGGACCTGTCCCATATCCCCCTCAAGATATTAGAGAAATATTAGTGTTAACCGCACGATAATTTATCTCTGGATATGCAATGCATCAGCCCAAACCTACATCTTCGATACGCTTAGTAATCAACTTCCCGCACTCTTCTTTCACCGTCGCTCTTAACCATTGCTGAGATTCAGAGGTATCGCAACGAGAGTGCCAAATAAGCGAATAATCAAAAGGGGTAAACGCGAACGGCAGTGGTTTAATCACCAAGTCATAGCGATCGGCCACCAAGTAAGCAAGATCCGCGGGTACCGTAATAATTAACGGCATGCGATCAACGATCGCTAACGCGGCTTCTAAATGATAGGCACGCAATACCATTTTTCTTGGGTGCTGATGGATTAACGCGGCGTCTAACAGAGCTTTAACCCCATCACTAATGGCAATCATGGCATGCGGTGCATGAATATAGTCTTCCAGCGTTAAGAGCTTATCCGCCAACGGATGCTGTTTAGACACCAAACAAGAGACGCCAACGGGGCCCAGCACATCTTGCAATAGCGGAGACACTAATCCAGCCGGGCGACAAATAGCCATATCCACTTTATCAGTGCTTAACTGTTTAAATAAACTCTCATGTTGCAGCGGAGCAAACTCTAACGAAATATTGGGGGCTAACTCATAAATCTTAGGTAAGGCATACGGCAAGATGGTTTGCATCGCGTAATCCGTTGTCGCAATCAAGAATCGCTCATTGCAGTAATACGGGTCAAATTCACTAGGAGTGAGTAGCTGTCTGAATGATTCTAGAGGTTGATCAATCTGCTTACAGATCTCCAACGCCTTGCTGGTAGGGATAATGCGCTGCCCTTGTCGTGTAAACAAAGGGTCGCCCAACAATTCACGCAAGCGCCCTAGTACACGGCTGGTTGCCGACTGGCTCAGATTTAAACGAACGGCAGCTTGGCTGACACTGCCTTCTTCCACCAGCACTTTTAGCGCGACCAGTAGGTTTAGATCACGGCGATAAATGTCTTCCAGTTCCATCAATGAGCTCCTATCTATGTCTGCCCATAGTTTACACTCGCTCATCATCTTAATATTAAAATTTAGGCAAAAAAATCCCGCTTTTCAGCGGGGAAGCCCAAGAAATTGGGGATAGTGTCGGAATTTTTTGATATGCCCTGAGTACCCGATGATATTTGTAGCTAAATTGTTAACTTTCGTTTTCTTCAAGCGTCTCTTGCCAATGCCTCATTTCAACCCACATTGCCACAATCGAGGCACTCAAACCGAGTAATGGGAAAAGGCTAGGTTCAGCAGATGTCTTTAATACCAAAGCACAAAATGAAATAAAACACAGTAAAGCATAAATGGTCAGTCTATCTAATGTGGTTAACATGGCCACTCCTTAGCGCTTGTTACCAACTTGTTAAATAAAACTAAAGCAAAAAAAGACATTTGCCAAGAGTTATTGCATATTTTTTCTTCATAAGTAGAATTCAACCTGATTTTAAAAAAGAACGAGTTCCATCATGACAATCAATAGCAAGCTAGCCACGCACACATTAGAAGCCGAAGGGCTGCGTTGTCCGGAGCCGGTGATGATGGTCAGGAAGACAATTAGAAAAATGGAAGATGGGGATATATTACTCGTGAGAGCCGATGACCCATCGACAACTCGTGATATCCCGAGTTTTTGCCGCTTCATGGATCACCAATTAATCGGTCAACAAACCGAATCCGCGCCTTACCTCTATCTTATAAAGAAAGGCGCTGCGTAGCATTCATGTACACAAATCGTAAAAAGGCTGCCCATCGGCAGCCTTTTTTATTCATCATATTCTAGTGTTCGAACTTCTGCTTGCAGTGATTTTATCTGTTTCTGCATAGCGCGTATGTCATCGTGCATAGGTATGAGGTGTTGCACACGAATCCAAGATTCAACGGCCAGCGCCGTCATGATAATCGCACCAACCACCATGGGCAGCCACATATCTGTCAGTACCATTCCTAATAATGTCAGAACCAACCCAACCGTGAATAGAGCGCTTTGATTTTTAGCGGTCATTCCTGTGTAACGTGTCAGCATAATGTTGCCCTCTCGCTAGGATCCACAGTGTTAAATTACCATGACAAGGATGACACTAATATGTCAGCCATCACGTATTTCAGCAGTACATCAATCCCTCAAACGAAAATAAAACGGCGATAAGAGCGCACCGTATTATACCCAAGCTGCGCCTATCGCTAACACCATGAATAAGAGTGCGGTTATTTTTCTAATCCAATTTAACGGCAGTTTATCGGCAGAAAACTGCCCTAATAGGACAACAGGAACATTGGCAAGCAGCATACCAATTGTCGTACCCAAAATAACCCAAAGCAACGCATCGGCATATTGGGCGCCTAGAATAGAAGTGGCAATTTGTGTTTTATCACCAATTTCTGCAATAAAAAAGGCAATA
Source organism: Vibrio sp. 10N.286.49.B1 (assembly GCF_002873335.1). GTDB lineage: Bacteria > Pseudomonadota > Gammaproteobacteria > Enterobacterales > Vibrionaceae > Vibrio. The sequence goes on from NZ_MCUW01000017.1 coordinate 3,639, forward strand.
AAGCTAGCAACAAAGGGGCCTTTATTCGACACACTTTCATTTTCATCAAGCTTATCTGGGATTAACACCCAACCCGCCATCGCTAAAAAACTCACCACTAATACCCACTTAAGTACATCAGGGGACAGGTAATCAGCAACAACGACGCCAAGCCAAGCCGCTAATGCGTGATTCGCAATTGTCGCTAAAAAAATGGCGGCAATAATAGGAACCGGCTTTCGGTATCGACTGGCTAGTAATAAAGATAAAAGTTGGGTCTTATCGCCAATCTCAGCGAGGGCGACAGTAGTAATTGATAGGGCTAAAACGCTCACGACATGCTCTAAGGGGTAGGGATAATAATTATAAAACCATAGACAAACGTCGTGCCCCACCCCGGTTCACGATGCTTATCTAAGGTCTTGCTAAACGAACATGTTGTTCGTCTCATACACCATGGTGATTGTGCACCAATTATGTTGACGTATGAATCGAAGCCAAGTGGTAGGCATCGATAAGCTACTCCCCAAAGATGGGCTGCATTCTAAACATTCAACCTATAAAATTCAATAATGTTTGCGTCCCTAATACATCGATACTGGATTAAATGGCAAAAAGTCCAATATTTTACCCGCCTGATGAATAATTAACCACCTTTGCCCCTACTCCCATTGGGAATAACTCGTTATACTTGATCGTTATTTTTATCCGTTTTTAGACAGAACTTTCATTTAGAGAATTGCGCGAACAAACTATGCAAAAATACGATATCAAAACCTTCCAGGGAATGATCCTCGCGCTGCAGGATTATTGGGCTCAAAATGGTTGTACGATTGTTCAACCGCTAGATATGGAAGTAGGTGCCGGCACCTCTCACCCAATGACATGTCTACGTGCACTTGGCCCAGAGCCAATGTCTACGGCATACGTTCAACCTTCACGTCGCCCGACCGATGGTCGCTACGGTGAAAACCCGAACCGCCTGCAGCACTACTATCAATTCCAAGTAGCGCTAAAGCCTTCTCCAGATAACATCCAGGAGCTGTATTTAGGTTCACTTGAAGTACTTGGTGTCGATCCACTTGTTCACGATATTCGTTTCGTAGAAGACAACTGGGAAAACCCAACGCTAGGTGCATGGGGTCTTGGTTGGGAAGTATGGCTAAACGGCATGGAAGTAACTCAGTTTACTTACTTCCAACAGGTTGGCGGCCTTGAGTGTAAGCCAGTAACCGGCGAGATCACCTACGGTATCGAGCGTCTAGCCATGTACATTCAGGAAGTAGATTCTGTTTACGACCTAGTATGGAACGTCGCACCAGACGGTTCTAACGTAACTTATGGTGACATCTTCCACCAAAACGAAGTTGAGCAGTCAACCTACAACTTCGAGCACGCAGACGTAGATTTCCTATTCACTTTCTTCGACCAGTGCGAAAAAGAGTGTAAAGAGCTACTTGAGCTTGAGAAGCCATTGCCGCTTCCAGCTTACGAGCGCATTCTAAAAGCAGGTCACGCCTTCAACATTCTTGATGCGCGCAAAGCTATCTCTGTAACAGAGCGTCAACGTTACATCCTTCGTATCCGCAACCTGACTAAAGCGGTTGCAGAAGCGTACTACGCGTCACGTGAAGCACTTGGCTTCCCAATGTGCCGATCTGTAGAAGAAAAGGAAGGTAAATAATCATGGCGAAGAATTTTCTAATTGAACTGGGTACGGAAGAGCTTCCACCAACGGCACTTCGTTCTCTAGCTGAAGCCTTTGCTTCTAACTTTGAAGCAGGTCTTAAAACGGCTGAGCTTTCTCACGAAGGCGTCAAGTGGTACGCCGCACCTCGTCGTCTAGCACTTAAAGTGACAGCACTGGCTGAAGGCCAAGCAGACAAAGTGGTTGAGAAGCGCGGTCCTGCAATTTCTGTGGCCTTCGATGCTGAAGGCAACGCAACCAAAGCCGCACAAGGTTGGGCGCGTGGTAACGGCATTACTGTTGAGCAAGCTGACCGTCTGAAAACAGACAAAGGCGAGTGGCTTCTTTTCAAACAAGAAGTGGCTGGCAAACCAGTACAAGAATTGGTAATGGACATCGCTGCGAAAGCACTGGCTGGCCTACCAATTCCTAAAGCTATGCGCTGGGGTAATTCAGACATTCAATTTATCCGTCCAGTGAAAACACTGACAGTACTGCTAGGTGATGAGCTTGTTGAAGGCGAGATCCTGGGCGTAGCTTCTGCTCGTACTATCCGTGGCCACCGTTTCATGGGCGAACAAGAGTTCACAATCGACTCTGCTGACCAATACCCTGCGATCTTAGAAGAGCGCGGTAAAGTCATGGCAGATTACGATGCGCGTAAAGCGATCATCCTTGCTGATGCTAAAAAAGCAGCAGATGCGGTTGGCGGTATTGCTGACCTAGAAGATGACCTTGTTGAAGAAGTTACCTCTTTGGTTGAATGGCCAGTGGTGCTTACTGCTAAGTTTGAGCAAGAGTTCCTAAAAGTGCCTTCTGAAGCGTTGGTTTACACCATGAAAGGTGACCAGAAGTACTTCCCTGTGTACGATTCAGAGAAAAACCTACTACCAAACTTCATCTTCGTTTCGAACATCGAGTCTAAAGAGCCTCGTCACGTCATCGAAGGTAACGAGAAGGTGGTACGTCCACGTCTTGCTGATGCTGAGTTCTTCTTCAACACAGACCGTAAGCGTCCGCTTATCGACCGTCTTGCTGAACTAGACCAAGCTATCTTCCAGAAGCAACTGGGGACTATCAAAGACAAGACAGACCGCATCACAGAACTTGCTGGCTACATTGCCGAGCAAATCGAAGCTGACGTTGAAAAGTCTAAGCGTGCAGGTCTACTGGCTAAGTGTGACCTAATGACATCTATGGTATTCGAATTTACGGATACTCAAGGTGTGATGGGCATGCACTACGCAACGCACGATGGTGAAGACGAGCAAGTAGCACTCGCACTTTACGAGCAGTACATGCCTCGTTTCGCGGGTGACACCCTACCAAGCACCGGTATTTCATCTGCAGTAGCAATGGCAGACAAGCTAGACACTATCGTCGGTATCTTCGGTATTGGCCAAGCACCAAAAGGTTCTGACCCATTTGCGCTACGTCGTGCATCACTAGGTGTGCTACGTATCATCGTTGAAAACGGCTACAACCTAGACCTAACCGATCTAATCGGTAAAGCGAAAGCGCTACTAGGCGACAAGCTAACTAACGACAACGTTGAAGCTGACGTTATCGACTTCATGCTAGGTCGTTTCCGCGCATGGTACCAAGATGCAGGTTTCAGCGTTGATATCATCCAAGCGGTACTAGCACGTCGTCCAACTAAACCTGCTGATTTTGACCAACGTGTTAAAGCGGTTTCTCATTTCCGTGAACTGGAAGCAGCAGAAGCACTGGCAGCAGCGAATAAGCGTGTGGGCAATATCCTAGCGAAGTTCGATGGTGAGTTAGCTCAAGATATTGATCTAACACTACTTCAAGAAGACGCTGAAAAAGCACTGGCGGAAGAAGTGGAAGTGATGACAGAAGCTTTAGAACCTGCATTTGCAACAGGTAACTACCAAGAAGCACTAAGCAAGTTGGCTAACCTGCGTGAGCCGGTTGATGCCTTCTTTGATAATGTGATGGTTATGGCAGACGATGAAGCACTGAAAAAGAATCGTCTAACCCTACTGAATAACCTGCGTAATCTATTCTTAAAAATTGCTGATATTTCATTGCTACAGAAGTAATCACCTCTTTTAAATCAAGCCCAGTCTGAGACTGGGCTTTTTTATGTCTGCCATTTTACTCATTTCCTTAAATCCTATCATTTCCATAAATAGTGCTTTGCCTCACATAATCATTACGGTATGTTCAAAAGACAGCCTTGTTAGAGGAAGGCTGATAACTGAAGCACAGACAAGTGAACATAATGAACTAGGGACAACAATGCAATTTTCTAAGTTTGGTGAAAAATTTAATCGTTACTCAGGGATCACCCAGTTAATGGATGATCTGAATGATGGACTGCGCACACCTGGCGCCATCATGCTCGGAGGTGGCAACCCAGCCGCCATTCCAGCCATGCTCGAGTATTTTCACCAAGCCAGTGCCTCTATGCTCGCCAGTGGCGAGCTTGTTTCTGCTATGGCAAACTACGATGGTCCACAAGGCAAAGATGCCTTTGTTAAGTCGCTGGCCAATCTATTAAAAGAAACCTATGGCTGGGACATCTCTGAAAAAAACATTAGCCTGACCAATGGCAGTCAAAGCGGTTTCTTTTATCTGTTCAACCTTTTTGCAGGGCAATATAAGGATGGCAGTAAAAAGAAAATACTATTACCACTCGCGCCAGAATACATAGGTTATGGTGATGCCGGCCTTGAAGACGACATTTTTGTCTCTTATCGCCCGGAAATAGAGATGCTCGACAATCGTCAGTTCAAATACCACGTCGATTTTGAGCGTTTAGAGGTAGATGATTCGATCGCCGCTATTTGCGCCTCCAGACCCACCAACCCAACGGGTAATGTTCTCACCGATGACGAAATCCGTAAGCTCGATAAACTCGCCAAAGCCAAAGGCATTCCACTTATCATCGACAACGCTTACGGCACCCCATTCCCGAATATCATTTTTGAGGATGTAACACCATTTTGGAATGACAATACTATCCTGTGCATGAGCCTGTCTAAGCTCGGCCTGCCTGGTTTACGTTGCGGTATCGTCATTGCAAGTGAAGCCATTACTCAAGCACTGACCAATATGAATGGCATCATCAGCCTTGCCCCTAGTGGTATGGGACCTGCGATAGCGCATCATATGATTGAAAAGGGTGATTTACTGCCACTAAGCGAGAACGTAATTAAACCGTTCTATCAGCAAAAATCACAGCGAGCGGTTGAGTTACTGCAGCAAGCGATTCCTGATGAGCGCTTCCGAGTTCATAAGCCTGAAGGGGCCATATTTTTATGGCTGTGGTTCGATGAATTACCCATTACAACCATGGAACTATATAAAAGACTAAAAGCGCGAGGCGTACTGATTGTTCCAGGAGAGTATTTCTTTATTGGCCAAGAAGATGACTGGGAACATGCACACCAGTGCCTACGAATGAACTATGTCCAGCCTGATGATGCAATGAAAAAAGGCATTGATATTATCGCTGAAGAGATCTCAAAAGCGTATACGCAAGGTTAAAGCGAACTAAGCCCCGATCTAAAAGAGCGCTATCCAGCGCTCTTTTTTATTACGATAACAATAGCGAATGTTTAACGCTTGTCGATAGCACCGCTCGTGTTAATCGTAATCTTACGCGGTTGCATCGCCTCTGGGATCTCTCTTTCAAGATCAACATGCAATAAGCCATTTTCCATGGTTGCACCGATCACTTTCACGTAATCCGCCAATTGGAATTTACGCTCAAAGTTGCGTTCAGCAATACCTTGATAAACATAATTTTTGTTTTCTTCGGCTTGACGCTCTCCACGAACAATCAACATATTCTCTTTTTGAGTAATATCTAAATGCTCATCAGCAAAACCTGCAACGGCCATTGTAATGCGGTAGTTATTCTCATCTTGCTGTTCAATGTTATAAGGAGGGTAACCGCCTGAGGTATTTTTCGAGGTGTTGGCTTCCATTAGATTAAACAAACGGTCAAAGCCAATTGCGTTACGGTATAGGGGTGCAAAATCAACATTTCTCATACTACTATCCTTGCATTAAGCAATAGTCTTAGCCTTGTATTGATACAAACTCTAAGGGATTCAATAGGTCATTCCTCTGTCTTTCTTATACAAGAAACGATCGGGGACATGGCTAAAAATCCAATTTTCATGTGGTGCTAATAGGGACTTTCTCTATTGAGCAAAGTTATCAGCAATATCAGAGGCCCAATCGGTTGGCATCCTCTTCATTAAAAGATATGAGGGTCGGAACAGAAGAATTCAAGGGGAGATCATAAAATCGCTCAATACTAGAAAGTAAAAAACGCCACCCAAAGGTAGCGTTTCTTATTACTTTATCAAGATCGAACGGCAACGATCACCTTTAACAAAGGCTATACGTCTAGGTTCGCCACTTTAAGTGCATTTTCTTCAATAAAGTTACGACGAGGTTCAACTTGGTCACCCATCAGTGTCGTAAACAACTGATCGGCACCTACCGCATCTTCAATGGTCACTTGCATCATACGGCGAGTTTCAGGATCCATTGTGGTTTCCCAAAGTTGCTCAGGGTTCATCTCACCCAGACCTTTGTATCGCTGTAAGCTTAGACCGCGACGAGACTCTTTCACTAACCAGTTCAATGCATCAACAAAGTTGGAAACAGCTTGAGTACGCTCACCACGCTTAATATAAGCGCCCTCTTCAATTAAGCCTTCTAGCGCTTCCGATAGATCCGCTAGTTTACCAAATTCTTTCGAGTTGATGAGGTCAATACTCAATACGTGTTCATACGTCACACCGTGAGTACGAACCACAACCTTCGGTACACTTAGACCAAGCTCTTCATGCTTTTCAACTTCTAGGTGGTATTGGCTCGCACCCGCTTCTTTGGCATTTAACTGCTCAACAAGCTGCTTACCCCATGCTTCAACGGCCGCTTCATCATGACACTGCTCAGCAGTGAGACGAGGTACGTAAATCAACTCATGCACAAGCGCGTGCGGGTAGCGACGGCTCATACGTTCAACCAGCTTAATTGCCGCGTTGTACTGTTGAACTAGCTTCTCTAACGCTTCGCCTGCAAACGCAGGGGCTTCTGGGTTAACATGCAATGCCGCATTATCCAGAGCCAATGACACCTGGTATTGGTTCATTGCGTCTTCGTCTTTAATATATTGCTCTTGCTTGCCTTTCTTCACTTTATAAAGTGGTGGCTGGGCAATATAAATATAACCACGCTCGATCAGCTCTGGCATTTGACGATAAAAGAACGTCAAAAGTAGCGTACGGATGTGCGATCCATCCACGTCGGCATCGGTCATGATGATGATGTTGTGATAACGCAGTTTGTCTGGGTTATATTCATCACGGCCAATGCCACAGCCCAACGCGGTAATCAGCGTTGCGACCTCTTGAGAAGACAACATCTTGTCAAAGCGTGCTTTCTCAACGTTTAGGATTTTACCTTTCAGCGGTAAAATTGCTTGGTTTTTACGGTTACGCCCCTGCTTGGCAGATCCGCCAGCAGAGTCCCCTTCCACAATGTATAGTTCAGACAATGCAGGGTCTTTTTCTTGGCAATCGGCAAGTTTACCTGGCAAACCTGCTAAATCTAACGCGCCTTTACGACGAGTCATTTCACGAGCTTTACGAGCGGCATCACGAGCACGTGCTGCATCAATAATTTTTGAGCAAACAATTTTTGCTTCACCTGGGTTCTCAGCTAAGAACTCAGACAGTTTTTCGTTCATCGCAGACTCAACCGCAGACTTCACTTCGGAAGACACCAGTTTATCTTTGGTTTGGCTTGAGAACTTAGGATCAGGTACTTTCACAGAAACAATCGCGGTCAAACCTTCACGAGCATCATCGCCAGATGTCGATGTTTTGGCTTTCTTAGAAAAGCCCTCTTTATCCATAAAGGTATTAAGCGTGCGTGTTAGCGCTGAACGGAAACCCGCTAAGTGAGTACCACCATCACGTTGAGGAATGTTGTTAGTGAAACAGTAGATGTTCTCTTGATAGCCATCATTCCATTGCATTGCAACTTCAACAGTAATGCCATCTTCACGTTCAAAATCGAAGTGGAAGATTTTTTGAATGATAGGTGTTTTATTGGTGTTGAGGTGCTCAACAAACGCTTGGATACCACCTTCAAACTCGAAGTGGTCCATTTTATCTTCTTCGCGCTCATCAACGAGCTTGATAGACACACCCGAATTCAAGAATGACAGCTCACGAAGACGCTTCGCTAGAATGTCATAATGGAATTGAATATTGGTAAACGTCTCTTCACTTGGCCAGAAACGAATCTCTGTACCCGTTTTATCCGTATCACCCACTACTGCTAAAGGCGCTTGAGGCTCACCATGGTGATAGGTTTGAGAATGAACTTTGCCACCACGTAAAATGGTCAGCGTCACTTTTTTCGACAGTGCGTTTACTACAGAAACACCAACACCGTGCAGACCACCCGATACCTTGTATGAGTTGTCATCAAACTTACCACCCGCGTGAAGTACCGTCATAATAACTTCAGCAGCAGACACTTGTTCTTCTGGGTGCAACTCAGTTGGAATACCACGGCCATCATCACGAACAGAAACCGAGCTGTCCTCATGAATGGTCACAATGATGTCTTTACAGTGACCAGCTAACGCTTCATCAATTGAGTTGTCAACCACCTCAAAAACCATGTGGTGCAGACCGGTTCCATCGTCCGTGTCGCCGATGTACATTCCTGGACGCTTACGTACTGCATCCAGACCCTTTAGTACTTTAATACTCGATGAATCGTAATTTTCTGACATGAGTTTCTCTCACTATTTACCTGGTTCTATTGTGCCATGTTCCACATGAAACATCTTGCCATTTTCGTCAACCATGTCGGTAACTTGGCTTTCTGTAATAGAACTTACAAAAACTTGAGCCTTTGTCTGTTTTAAGTAATCCGCTAAGCGTTTACGACGAAGACTATCTAATTCTGAAGCAAAGTCATCTATCAAGTAGATGCATTGCTTTCCCGTTAATTCTGCTAAATGCTGACCTTGAGCTAAGCGCAAGGCGCACATCATTAATTTCAACTGACCGCGTGATAACACATCTTCAACCGGCGTATTGTTGACCTTTATCCGAAGATCCGCTTTATTAGGTCCACTGAAGGTATAACCCAAGGCTTGATCACGCTCGAAGCTTCGCTCTAAGAGTTCACTGTAAGGCGTCTCTTTTTCCCAGCCTCGGTAATAACCGAGCTTAATTTCTAGCTCTGGTAAAAACGACTGACACATTGCTTCTGCGAGTGGTTGCATCTGATCAACGTACACTCGTCGCCAGTCATCAATTTGTGTGGCCAATTGGGCTAGATCTTTATCCCAATAATGCATCTCACGGTAGCTAGAGGCCGACTTTAACAATGCGTTACGTTGTTTATTCAGGCGTTTAAACCGCCCCCATACTTCGTGAAAGCCAGGCTGAGAATGAAACACACCCCAATCGATAAATGCTCGCCTAAACTTAGGACCATCAGTCAAAAGTTCAAAGCCTTCAGGGTGAATCAACTGCAACGGCAAAACCTTGGCGAGCTGCGCGAGCTTTTGCCCAGATTGACCGCCTATTTTAACCTCTGTTGACCCATCGCGCTGCTTATTAATACCAATCGGTACCTCAAATTGATCCGAGTTCAAAAAACGACCATGAACAAACAGCTCTTGGCAGTCATTTTGAATCACTCGTCCCGTTAAAGTACTTTTAAAAGAGCGTCCATGACCGAGCAGATATATCGCTTCTAGCAGGCTAGTTTTGCCACTACCATTCGGGCCGATAATAAAGTTAAAGCCTGTTGATAGTTCAATATCACAGGCTTTAATATTGCGAAACTGCTGTACGATTAGACGCGAAAGCGACATAAAGCGATGCTCATATTAGAGACGGATTGGCATCACCACATACATGGCGCTTTCATCTTCACTGTTCTCAATCAAAGCACTCGCATTCGCGTTCGACATCGAAATACGAATCTGATTACAACGAAGACTATTTAGGACATCTAATACATAAGAGACATTGAAACCAATCTCAAGCGCATCGCCTTGAAATTCAACATCCAACACCTCTTCCGCTTCTTCTTGTTCAGGGTTATTGGCGGTAATTCGCATTTCACCGCCTTCAAGATTGACACGAACCCCTCTAAACTTTTCGTTCGATAAAATAGCCGCACGCGAGAAAGCCTGGCGCAACTCGCTACAATCGGCCTCGAGTGTCTTATCGGTATTTTGTGGTAAAACACGACGATAATCAGGGAATCGACCATCGACAAGTTTCGATGTGAACACAAAGTTGTTCACTTCAGCTCTAATATTTGAACTGCCAATTTGCAATGTCACGGGTTGTTCAGGAGCATCAAGTAGCTTAGATAATTCTTGAACGCCTTTACGAGGAACAATAATCTGTTGATTTTCAAAACTGCCCTCTAAACCCACGGTCGCTACGGCCATACGGTGACCGTCAGTCGCGACAGAACGCAATGTCGTATCATCGAGTTCAAACAGCATACCGTTAAGGTAATAGCGCACATCTTGGTTTGCCATTGAGAACTGTGTTTTCTCAATCAAAGATTTAAGCTCAGCCTGAGTAACGGTTACCGCCACTTCTTGCTGCCAGTCTTCGATATTAGGAAAATCGCTCGCAGGCAATGTCGTCAATGAAAAACGGCTGCGTCCTGAACGTAATTGAACGCGATCACCTTCTAATACAATCGTAATCATTGCATCATCAGGAAGACCACGACAGATATCAAGGAACTTTCGAGAAGGAACCGTGACGCTACCTGCTTCAAAATCACTTTCTAACGTTACTTTGCTTATCAGCTCGACTTCGAGGTCGGTGGCGGTAATAGAAAGCACGCCATCTGCGACTTTAAGCAGTAAGTTACCTAAAATAGGCAAAGTGGGTCTACCACCCAATGCACCGGAGACTTGCTGCAAGGGCTTGAGGAGGTGGTTACGCTCGATAGTAAATTTCATAGATAACTCTTCGTAAAGATGGCAATCCATGCCACTTATATTCGAAATACAATAGTTTGATGCTAATTATAGTGATTCTGACACTATTAGGAAGAAAGTGTACGAATTAAGTTAGAGTAATCTTCCTTAATATCGTGGCTTTCTTCTCGAAGCTGGGCAATTTTACGACAGGCATGAAGCACAGTCGTGTGGTCACGGCCACCGAATGCATCACCGATTTCTGGCAAGCTATGGTTCGTGAGCTCTTTAGCCAAAGCCATCGCAAGTTGACGCGGGCGTGCAACCGAACGAGAGCGACGCTTAGACAGTAAGTCCGCTACCTTAATTTTGTAATACTCAGCCACTGTTTTTTGAATGTTATCGATCGTGACCAACTTCTCTTGAAGTGCCAGTAGATCACGCAAGGCTTCACGAACAAAATCGATGGTGATTGGACGACCAGTAAAGTTGGCATTGGCGATAACTCGATTCAGTGCCCCTTCAAGCTCACGAACATTGGAGCGAAGACGCTTAGCAATAAAGAACGCCACTTCATCCGCAAGGTGAATTTGATGGTCTTCTGCCTTCTTCATTAAGATCGCAACACGAGTCTCAAGTTCCGGTGGCTCAATTGCTACCGTCAAACCCCAACCAAACCGAGACTTAAGTCGATCTTCTACCCCATTAATCTCTTTAGGATAACGATCTGATGTCAGGATGATCTGCTGGTTACCTTCGAGCAGTGCATTAAAGGTATGGAAGAACTCTTCTTGCGAGCGCTCTTTGTTGGCAAAAAATTGAATATCATCAATGAGCAAGGCATCAACGCTGCGGTAATAGCGCTTAAACTCTTCAATGGCGTTATTTTGTAACGCTTTCACCATATCTTGAACAAAACGTTCCGAATGCATATAAATCACTTTTGCATCCGGCTTGTTGTCTATGATTGCGTTACCAACGGCGTGCAGTAAGTGCGTTTTACCAAGGCCCGTGCCACCATAAAGGAACAGTGGATTATACGCAGCACCTGGATTATCCGCGACTTGACGAGCGGCAGCCAAACCAAGTTGGTTCGACTTACCCTCAACAAAGTTATTGAATTTATGTTTGATGTTCACATTCGAGCGATGGTTGATATCAGCAACTTCAACCTCGTTGTCCCATACTTTGTGAACCGGTCTTCTTGCCTGCATTCGCGCTGGAGCAGAAGACTCAGCAGCCACATCGGCGGCGGTTTTGACTGGCTTGGGTGGTGGTGGCGCAGATACTCGGCGACTTCCAACCTCCAAACGCAATGTCGGCACGTCATTACCACAATATTCCTGCAGTAAGCGATTAATGCTATTGAGATATCGGTCTTTGACCCAATCGAGTACAAAACGATTTGGGGCAAATAGAGTTAAAGTGTTGTCATTAAGCTCAGCTTGCAGTGGTCTAACCCACATGCTGAATTCGGTAGCTGGTAGCTCTTCTTGTAGTTGTTGCATGCATTGCAACCAAAGCGAAGATGACACGTTGCGCTCACTCTATTTATTTGAATTGGAAAAGACTGCTAATTTTACCTGTTGATAACCAAGATCGCCAGTAATTGATCGAGCTTCCAGTGAATAAGATCGAAGTTATTCACACTTTTTCGGCTTCTTTTCCGCGGATCCACACAATTTGCCCTTATTTTACTCACACAGTCATGCACAAAGTGAGGATCTACCCACAATTTCTCACTATGATCTAAGTTGTGTATAGATCAGTGATCAATCTGTCATCAGCTTAATAATCAAAAACCAGACAATGGCGAAGGCTTCACCGTTCAACCACGAGTTTGTTATGGTTAATAACAACTAGTTATTTAACTTATCGACAGCTTTACCAGTAACATCTCACTCTATAAATATAAGGAGTAGTAAAATGAAAAACTGGATTAAAGGCGCATTGACCGCCTTAGCGCTTTCTGCAACAGTATCTCAAGCAGCTTATGCTGCAACCCAAGAAGTTAAAGTCGGTATGTCTGGTCGCTACTTCCCTTTTACTTTTGTTAAACAAGATAAACTGCAAGGTTTTGAAGTCGATTTATGGGACGAGATTGCGCGACGTAACGATTATAATGTCGAATACGTAACCGCCAGTTTTTCCGGCCTCTTTGGGTTATTAGATACCGGCCGCATCGATACCATTTCAAACCAAATAACCATTACCGATGAGCGAAAAGCCAAATTCCTATTTGCAGACCCGTATGTCGTTGATGGTGCTCAGATTACGGTTCGTAAAGGTAATGATAGCATTCAAGGTATTGACGATTTAGCAGGCAAAACGGTTGCCGTTAACCTAGGCTCAAACTTTGAACAGTTGCTTCGTAGCTACGATAAAGATGAAAAAATCAACATCAAAACCTACGACACTGGAATCGAACATGATGTTGCTCTCGGTCGCGCTGACGCATTTGTCATGGACCGCCTATCTGCACTCGAGTTAATTAAAAAAACAGGTCTCCCTCTACAATTAGCAGGCGAACCGTTTGAAACCATCGAAAACGCTTGGCCTTTCGTCAATAACGAAAAAGGATTAGCGCTTCAACAAGATGTGAACACAGCATTGGCGGCAATGCGCGCTGATGGCACATTAGCTTCAATCTCTGAAAAGTGGTTTGGTGCCGATATCACTAAAAAGTAAGTGATCACTATTAATGCGCCCACTACTCTTATCAGTAGTGGGCGTTTATTTTTTTAAGTTTTGGATACGTTATGGGATTTGATTTTCAATACATGCTAGACCTATTGCCGATACTATTTAAGTACCTCGGTACCACGATGGAAATGGCAATATGGGGCTTGTTTTTTTCACTGATTCTGTCAGTCATACTGGCCAATATCCGTGTATTTAAAATCCCGGTGCTCGATCAACTTAGTCAGTTATACATCAGCTTTTTTCGCGGCACACCACTCTTAGTACAACTATTCCTACTTTACTATGGGCTCCCTCAGGTGTTCCCATGGATGGTGGGCCTCAATGCGTTTAGCGCCGCCGTTATTGGCCTCACATTACATTTTGCCGCTTATATGGCCGAAAGTATTCGCGCTGCCATTATTGGTATTGATCGCAGTCAGATGGAAGCAAGCTTGTCGGTCGGTATGACGAAAAGCCAAGCGATGCGTCGTATCATCTTGCCACAAGCGACTCGAGTCGCGCTGCCGTCGTTGATGAACTACTTCATCGATATGATCAAATCCACATCGCTCGCGTTCACGTTAGGGGTAGCGGAGATCATGGCAAAAGCACAAATGGAGGCCTCATCAAGTTTTCGATTTTTCGAAGCCTTCTTAGCGGTCGCACTCATCTATTGGGGCGTAGTGTTAGTACTCACTCGTGTTCAAGTATGGGCGGAGAAAAGACTCAATAAGGCATATCAACGATGATTAAACTTAACAATATACATAAAAGCTTTGGTGATACAGAGGTGTTGAAAGGCATCGATATCGACATCAAACAAGGTGAGATTATTGTGGTCATTGGTTCCAGTGGCACAGGCAAGTCAACGCTATTACGCTGCGTTAACTTTCTTGAAGAAGCTGACCAAGGCATTATTACCATCGATGACGTAACGGTTAATTGTCAGAATCATACCAAAGCCGAAGTGCTCGCACTTAGACGCAAAACAGGCTTTGTTTTCCAAAACTACGCTTTGTTTGCACACATGACAGCGAAACAAAACATTGCTGAAGGTCTAATTACAGTCAAAGGTTGGAAAAAAGACAAGGCACTGCAACGCGCCCAACAAATCTTGGATGATATTGGTCTTGGTGATAAGGGCGAGCAATACCCCGCCTCCCTCTCTGGTGGTCAACAACAGCGAGTCGGTATTGGTCGAGCGATGGCACTGCAGCCAGAATTATTGCTGTTCGATGAGCCTACCTCGGCATTGGATCCAGAATGGGTTAACGAAGTATTAAGTTTAATGAAAAAACTCGCCACTCAACATCAAACCATGTTAGTAGTCACTCACGAGATGCAATTTGCCCGCGAAGTCGCTGATAAGGTGATCTTTATGGCCGATGGTCACATCATAGAACAAGGCTCACCAGAGCAAATTTTTAACGATCCACAGGATATACAGTTAAAAAAATTCTTAAATCAGGTCGGGATCGAATAAGGATCCTTGCGCTCTGGCTCACAAAACGTATAATCCGCCGACCGGAATTGAAATTGAACTGATTATTGACTCTTTGAGTCACAGTGATTACAATTCCGCCTCTTTGTTGAGAGGCGTCGGATTTCCTCTTTATTTATAGAGAAGGGTATTTCTCCCACGCCGGGTTCAACGAGAACCTAAAACTACTGATCAGTAAAGGTAATAACCATGTCTAAACGCACTTTTCAACCTTCAGTTCTAAAGCGCAAGCGTACCCACGGTTTCCGTGCACGCATGGCGACTAAGAACGGTCGTAAAACAATTAATGCACGTCGTGCAAAAGGCCGTGCGCGTCTATCAAAATAATTGACTATTTTGACTAAGAAGCACGCCTTTATTCGGGAGTTACGTTTGTTAACTCCCGAGCATTATCAAAACGTATTTAAGCAAGCTCATCGAGCCGGCTCCCCTCATTTCACCATCATTGCTCGTAAAAACTCTCTTTCACACCCTCGTCTCGGTCTTGCGGTTCCTAAAAAGCAGATAAAAACAGCTGTCGCTAGAAACCACTTTAAACGACTTGCTCGTGAAAGCTTTCGTAACAAACAACATGAGCTTCCAAATAAAGATTTTGTTGTAATTGCTAAGAAGAGTGCTCAAACTCTAAGCAATGATGAAATGTTCCAACTTCTCGATAAACTATGGCATCGCCTGTCTCGCCCTTCACGTGGTTAGCTATCGGACTTGTCTATCTTTATAGATGGACCATTAGTCCCCTAATCGGACCTCGCTGTCGGTTTACTCCAACGTGTTCCCGTTACGCCATAGAAGCTCTACAAGCTCACGGTTTTGTAAAAGGGTGTTGGTTATCTGGCAAACGTCTATTAAGATGTCATCCTTTGAATGAAGGGGGATACGACCCCATTCCACCAGCCCAAAAACAAGACAGAGATAAATAACGATGGATTCTCAACGTAATATTCTGTTAATCGGCTTGGCGTTAGTTTCTTTTTTGCTATTTAACCAATGGCAATCATACAAGAACCCAGCACCAGTTCCGACACAGCAGACTCAAGGTACTAACCTACCTGCACCGTCTTTCGCTGACGAGCATGATCCAGCACCTGGTCATACTGCAGCTGCAGAGAAAATCATCACAGTGAAAACTGATGTGCTAACACTTGGCATCAATACGATCGGTGGCGATGTAGTAACCGCAAATCTTAATGAATATGCGATTGAGCAAGATTCTGCCGATTCGTTTGAACTACTAAAAGATGACCAAGGTCATCAATTTATCGCACAAAGCGGTCTTGTTGGGCCTCAAGGTATCGATTTAAGTAGTACCGATCGTCCGGCGTATAATGTTTCAACAGAAAACTTTACGCTACAAGATGGCCAAGACGAACTTCGTATCCCTATGACGTTTACTGCCAATGGTATTAACTATGTTAAGACCTTCGTCCTTAAGCGCGGTAGCTACGCCGTTGATGTTGAATACGACGTTGATAACCAATCTGGTCAAAACGCCACATTTGGTATGTACGCTCACCTGAGACAAAATGTTCAGGACAAAGGCGGCAGCATCACAATGCCAACTTATAATGGCGGCGCGTACTCAACTCAAGATACTCGCTACAAAAAATACAGCTTCGATGACATGCAAGATCGCAACTTGTCTCTAAACCTGACCGACGGTCAAGGTTGGGCGGCAATGATCCAGCATTACTTCGCAGCGGCGTGGATCCCACGTGAAGCACCGGGGACTAATCTCTATACTCGCGTGATTGGCAACCTAGGTGATATTGGCGTTCGTATGCCAAATCAAACCATCGGAAACGGCCAAACCGCAACGCTTAAAGCAACGCTTTGGGCAGGTCCAAAACTTCAAGACCAAATGGCAGCAACCGCGCCAAACCTTGACCTTGTAGTGGATTACGGTTGGTTATGGTTTATCGCAAAACCGCTTCATACATTACTTTCGTTTATTCAAGGTATTGTCGTGAACTGGGGTCTAGCGATCATCTGCTTAACCTTCATTGTTCGTGGTGCAATGTATCCACTAACAAAAGCACAATACACATCAATGGCAAAAATGCGCATGCTACAGCCTAAGCTGCAAGCAATGCGTGAGCGTATTGGCGACGATCGTCAACGTATGAGCCAAGAAATGATGGAGCTCTATAAGAAAGAGAAAGTTAACCCACTTGGTGGTTGTCTTCCGATTATCTTACAGATGCCGATCTTCATTTCATTGTATTGGGCACTAATGGAATCTGTTGAGCTACGTCACTCGCCATTTTTTGGCTGGATTACTGACCTTTCAGCTCAAGACCCGTACTACATCCTTCCTCTATTGATGGGTGCAAGTATGTTCATGATTCAAAAAATGAGCCCAACAACAGTTACTGACCCAATGCAGCAGAAGATCATGACCTTTATGCCGGTTATGTTTACCTTCTTCTTCCTTTGGTTCCCATCCGGTCTTGTTCTTTACTGGTTGGTATCAAACGTTGTTACGCTTATCCAGCAAACACTGATTTATCGTGCTCTGGAAAAGAAAGGATTACACACTAAGTAATCTGAACGAAGCAATTCAAATAAAAGGCGACCTTAAGGGTCGCCTTTTTTCGTCTCCATGATTACAATTTGGCTAACGTATTGCGATTAAGGCAAAACCAATGACAACAGACACTATCGTGGCACAAGCCACTGCACCCGGCCGTGGTGGCGTCGGTATAATCCGCGTATCAGGCCCCAATGCCTCTCAAGTCGCTCTTGAGGTTACGGGCCGAGCATTAAAGCCACGTTACGCTGAATACCTGGCATTCAAGTCTGACGATGGCACCGAGCTCGATCAAGGTATCGCGCTTTATTTCCCCAATCCGCACTCGTTTACTGGCGAAGACGTACTTGAGCTACAAGGCCACGGTGGCCCAGTCGTCATGGATATGTTGATTAAGCGAATCTTGTTAATACCCGGCGTTCGACCAGCAAGACCCGGTGAGTTTTCTGAACGCGCCTTTATGAACGACAAGATGGATCTGACACAAGCAGAGGCCATTGCTGATCTCATTGATGCCAGCTCTGAAGAAGCCGCGAAATCAGCCTTGCAATCGCTTCAGGGCGAGTTTTCTAAACGTATTAATGTGCTGGTGGATTCACTCATCCACCTCCGTATTTATGTTGAGGCTGCGATTGATTTTCCAGAAGAAGAAATCGACTTTCTCGCCGATGGTAAAGTATCGAAAGCGCTACAAGCTATTATCGACAACCTAGAAGCGGTACGCAAAGAAGCAAACCAAGGTGCCATCATGCGAGAAGGCATGAAAGTGGTGATCGCCGGTCGTCCAAATGCCGGCAAATCAAGCCTACTCAATGCCTTGTCAGGTAAGCAATCTGCGATTGTCACCGACATCGCCGGCACAACAAGAGATGTGCTTAGAGAGCATATTCATATCGATGGAATGCCCCTGCATATCATCGATACTGCAGGCTTACGTGAAGCCTCAGATGAGGTAGAAAAGATTGGTATTGAACGAGCATGGGAAGAGATAACCCAGGCCGATCGCGTGCTCTTTATGGTTGATGGCACGACGACGGATGCTACCGACCCAAAAGAAATTTGGCCTGACTTTATCGACCGACTCCCTGCGTCTATTGGTATTACCGTCATTCGCAATAAAGTCGATGAAACCAATGAAGCGCTCGGCATTTGCCACGTCAATGCCCCTACCCTTATTCGTCTTTCTGCACGAACGGGTGAAGGGGTTAACGCTTTACGAGACCACTTAAAGTCTATCATGGGCTTTTCTGGCGCAAACGAGGGTGGCTTTATGGCTCGCCGTCGCCATCTTGATGCATTGGAACGCGCCGCAGAACATTTGGATATTGGTCAACAGCAACTTGAAGGCTATATGGCTGGCGAAATTTTAGCGGAAGAGCTCAGAATCACCCAACAACACCTTAATGAGATTACTGGTGAGTTCAATTCAGATGACCTGCTCGGTCGTATTTTCTCATCATTTTGTATTGGTAAATAAGGACATCAAATGATCCACATCATCACAGGCAGTACACTTGGCGGCGCAGAGTATGTCGGCGATCACCTAAGCGACCTACTCCAAGAAAAAGGGCTACAAACCACGATCCATAATCAGCCACAAATAGCAGAAATAGAAGCCAATGATATTTGGCTCATCATCACTTCGACGCATGGAGCAGGAGATTACCCGGATAATATTCAGCCCTTTATTGCCGGATTACAAAATATGCCACCACGCATGTCATCAGTAAAATACGCGGTCATTGCTATTGGAGACTCCAGTTACGATACTTTCTGCGCCGCTGGTAAACATGCGTTTGAGCTACTCGAAGACATTGGCGCAACACCGATCACCGATTGCTTAGAAATCGATATCCTAAGCGATCAAGTTCCTGAAGACACTGCCGAAGCCTGGCTCAACCAAAACCTCAATAAATTCCAATAAAAAGAAGCGGCCTTGGCCGCTTTTTCTCTAATTGTGTATAACTTCCCTTCTTTATTTATCCATTTTCTCAGCAAATAACAAAAAACTTCTGTGGATAAAACATGATCTTTCCAGTGTAAAACCTATATTTATCCAAATAGTAACTTTATCGTCAGGATCGACCTGTGCATAAGTAGCCATTTTGATCCCAGCTAATACAGAACCAGATCAACGAAAGATCACAAGAATCGATCTTAAAAAGATCCATGGTTTTGTTGATCATTTTCCACTTATCCACAGAAATGGTCGATCCTAATAATAGATCTAATAAAAGATCATATATATAGATCCTTATTTAATAGTACTTATTCCTTTGATCCGAAAATTGTGAAAAGCGATGTTCTCGCCACAAGAAAAGCGGTAGAATACGTCTCCTTTTGGAAAGTCTACTTTGTCGATTGAATACTGAGGTCGGTTCATGCTTTATCACGAAACATTTGATGTCATCATTGTCGGTGGCGGACATGCAGGAACGGAAGCCGCACTCGCATCTGCCCGCACAGGGCAAAAAACTCTTTTACTGACTCACAATATCGATACCTTGGGGCAGATGTCATGTAACCCCGCAATTGGCGGTATTGGTAAGGGACACTTAGTCAAAGAGGTCGATGCTATGGGTGGTTTGATGGCAAATGCTATCGATCATTCAGGTATTCAATTTCGAACCTTAAACGCTTCAAAGGGCCCCGCGGTTAGAGCTACAAGGGCTCAAGCGGATCGCGCTCTTTACAAAGCTTATGTTCGTAGCGCTCTCGAAAACACACCGAATTTGACGTTGTTTCAACAGTCGGTGGATGACTTAATTGTCGAAAATGATCAAATACGCGGCGTTGTGACTGAAATGGGTTTGAAGTTTCATTCTCAAGCGGTCGTATTAACCGTTGGTACATTCCTCGGCGGTAAGATCCACATTGGAATGGAAAGCTCATCTGGTGGCCGTATGGGGGATCAACCTTCCATCGCGCTCGCGGATCGATTGCGTGATTTGCCATTCAGAGTCGATCGCCTTAAAACCGGCACTCCACCTCGAATTGATGCTCGTAGCGTTGACTTATCTGCGCTAGAAACTCAACACGGTGATAACCCAACACCTGTATTTTCATTTGTTGGTAAGCGTGAACAGCATCCGACTCAAATACCATGTTTTATTACGCATACCAATGAAAAAACACATGATGTTATTCGAGCTAACCTTGACCGCAGCCCTATGTATGCTGGTGTGATTGAAGGTATCGGACCGCGTTACTGTCCTTCGATTGAAGATAAAGTCATGCGTTTTGCTGATAAAAATAGTCATCAAATCTTCATCGAGCCTGAAGGACTAACGACGCATGAATTATACCCAAATGGCATTTCTACAAGTTTGCCGTTTGATGTACAAATCCAGATTGTGCGTTCAATGAAAGGTTTTGAAAATGCTCATATTGTGCGCCCTGGCTATGCCATTGAGTATGATTTCTTTGATCCTAGAGATTTAAAGCAAACCTACGAAACCAAATTTATCCAAGGTTTGTTCTTTGCAGGACAAATTAATGGCACAACCGGTTATGAAGAAGCGGCCGCACAAGGTTTAATGGCCGGCCTCAATGCCAGTTTATTTAGCCAAGGCAAAGAAGGTTGGAGCCCTCGTCGTGACCAAGCCTATATGGGCGTATTGATTGATGATTTATCAACAATGGGCACGAAAGAACCCTACCGTATGTTTACGTCTCGTGCGGAATATCGTTTGTTGTTGCGTGAAGACAATGCCGATATGCGCCTCACGGAGCAAGCAAGAAATCTAGGCCTTGTCGACGACAATCGTTGGCAGCGTTTTAATGAAAAAATGGAAAACCTCACCACAGAACGTCAGCGCTTGAAAGAAACTTGGGTTAACCCAAAATCTGAAGGTATTGATGCGTTAAATAACTTGGTGAAGTCGCCAATATCTCGAGAAGCAAGCGGTGAAGATCTGTTGAGAAGACCTGAGATCACCTATTCGTTGCTGACATCGCTTGATGCGTTCTCACCAGCAATTGAGGATCAACAAGCCGCAGAGCAAGTTGAGATCCAAGTGAAGTACGAGGGGTATATTCAAAGGCAGCAAGACGAGATCACCAAAGCTATGCGCCATGAAAATACCGTGATTCCAGATAACATTGATTACAGCGATGTGAGTGGTTTATCTAACGAAGTGGTGGCGAAACTGACAGAAGCTAAACCTGAAACGGTTGGCATTGCTTCACGCATTTCAGGTATTACTCCGGCGGCAATCTCAATTATTCTTGTTTACCTCAAGAAGCAAGGCTTACTTAAAAAAGGCGAAGCGGCGTGAGCGCATTACTAACTAAATTAGAACAATTAATATCAGAAACATCTTTGCAAGTTTCTGATATTCAAAAAAAACAACTTGTCGCTTATGTTGAACTACTGCATAAATGGAATAAGGCATATAACCTAACCTCGGTTCGTCAACCTGAAGATATGTTAGTGAAACATATCTTAGATAGTATCGTGGTTGGTGAGCATATTGTCGGTGAGCGCTTTATTGATGTAGGTACGGGACCTGGACTGCCAGGTGTCCCTCTTGCCATCATGCATCCTAACAAAACGTTTGTTTTACTTGATAGTTTGGGGAAACGGATTCGTTTCATCAAACAGGTCGTTCATGAGTTAGGTATCAAAAACGTCACCGCTGTACAGTCTCGCGTAGAAGAGTTTGACCCTGAAGGTGGGTTCGACGGCGTGTTAAGTCGAGCGTTTGCTTCAATGACCGATATGGTTAATTGGTGTGAACATTTGCCTAAAGAGACGTCAGGACGCTTCTATGCGCTTAAAGGTCAGGTACATGAACAAGAAGTTTCTGACCTACCTGAGTGGTGTTCTGTGACCGATATCAAACCTTTGCAAGTTCCTGAGTTAGAAGGTGACCGTCATCTTGTAATCTTGTCCAAACAGGGATGATGGAGAAGTTGTCGTGGGAAAAATTGTCGCTATCGCTAACCAAAAAGGTGGCGTAGGAAAAACAACTACATGTATTAATCTGGCGGCATCAATGGCTGCCACTAAGCGCAAAGTGTTGGTGATCGACTTAGATCCTCAAGGCAATGCTACAATGGCGAGTGGCGTAGACAAGTACCAAATCGAAACAACTGCTTACGATTTGTTAGTTGATGAGCTTCCTTTTGAACAAGTAGTCTGTAAGCACACATCCGGCCAGTACGACTTGATTGCGGCTAATGGTGACGTTACCGCGGCTGAAATCAAATTGATGGAAGTATTTGCTAGAGAAGTGCGTCTAAAACATGCACTTGCACCAATCCGCGATAACTATGATTTCATCTTTATCGATTGTCCTCCCTCTCTCAACCTACTTACAATTAACGCGATGGCAGCGGCAGATTCAGTTCTGGTACCGATGCAATGTGAGTATTTTGCGTTAGAGGGCCTAACCGCACTAATGGATACCATTAGTAAGTTAGCAGCCGTGGTGAATGAAAACCTCAAAATTGAAGGTTTACTGAGAACCATGTATGACCCACGCAATCGATTATCGAATGAGGTGTCCGATCAATTAAAAAAACACTTCGGTGATAAAGTGTACCGGACTGTCATCCCTAGGAATGTTCGACTCGCAGAAGCCCCTAGTCATGGTAAGCCAGCAATGTATTACGATAAGTATTCGGCTGGAGCTAAGGCTTACCTCGCCCTGGCGGGCGAGATGCTGAGACGTGAAGAAACACTGGTATAACACTCTTAAGGGAATTTGATTGAATGTCTAAACGTGGTTTAGGAAAAGGACTCGATGCGCTGCTGTCAACGAGCTCTATGGCAAGAGAAAAACAGCAAGTCGCCAGTCAAAGCCAATCACTTTCTTCTGATGGTGATCTAACGGATTTACCCATTAATAGTCTGAAGCCAGGTGTTTATCAGCCTCGCAAAGACATGGCGCCTGAAGCACTCGAAGAGCTTGCAGCATCGATTCAATCTCAAGGTATTATTCAGCCTATCGTGGTGCGTCAGGTCGATCACGAACAGTATGAGATTATTGCCGGTGAACGGCGCTGGCGGGCAGCCAGACAAGCGGGACTAAAGCGCGTGCCTTGCATTATTAAAAATGTGCAAGACAAAGCCGCGATAGCCATGGCGTTGATTGAGAATATTCAACGTGAAGACTTAAATGCCATTGAAGAAGCTCAAGCACTAGAGCGCCTTCAAGATGAGTTTGAACTGACGCATCAACAAGTCGCAGAGGTTATCGGTAAATCTCGTACTGCCGTAACGAATTTATTGCGACTTAATCAACTCGAACAGCCGGTTAAAGCGCTAGTAGAGAATAAACACATTGATATGGGACACGCGAGGGCGCTATTGGCTCTTGAAGGTGAAGTGCAATGTGAAGCTGCGGATACGGTCGCAAAGAAGAATCTGACAGTGCGTCAGACAGAAGCTTTAGTTAAAAAATGCTTAAAACCGAACGTTTCAGATGATAAACAGTCAGAAGATAGCGCAGCACAAGAAATATCGCTGCGTTTGAGTGAAAAGCTTGGAGCAAAGGTACTTTTGACTAGAAATGCAAGTGGAAAAGCGAAAGTAACGATAAGTCTTGATGAGCCTCACAAATTAGAGCAACTTATTGCCAAGCTTGAAAGCTAAATGAGATAATTGATATACATCAAATATCTTACTGTTATTTTTTATGAAAGATATTTGATATCGATCAATTGTATGACAATTGATTTTATGCGAAAGTTATTTGTATTACAATTGGTTTTTTGTGCGAAAGTTATGCTTTTGTGAATAAAGTGCGTTTTTTTGATGCGCTTTGATTGCAAATACTTTGTTGGAACGTATAATTTTTGCGAATCTCGCGGCGCAATATCTATTGCGTGTTGCGAATATAATAAAGGTAAAGAATACATGGTAGCAGTGCTAGCTAAACCAGGACGAGAGCTCGCAAAGCGATTGTTGCTGATTCAAGTGTGCGCGGTTACGTTTGTAGCTGTTGGAATGACAGTTGCCGTAAATGCTGAGTGGGGAATTTCAGCGCTGATTGGAGGTGGCATTTTTGTTATCGCCAATGCAACATTTGCGTTTTGTGCATTTCTGTTTAGTGGGGCTCGTGCTGCTCAAAAGGTAGCCGCGTCGTTCTATGCAGGAGCTGCATTGAAAATCCTCATTACGGCGGCTCTATTTTCAATCGCTTACATGTATATTCAGGTGGAAGTACTTCCCTTGAATTTCACATTTTTACTGGCTCTCTTAATTAACCTTATGGCACCAGTAATTGTCGTTAACAACAAAAAATAGGATGAGTTATGGCTGCGCCAGGTGAAGCGCTAACATCGGCCGGATACATATCTCACCACTTAACTAACCTTTCGTTAGGAAGTTTAGGCTTAGTGGAGGAGACGAGTTTCTGGAACGTACATATCGATAGCCTGTTTTTTTCTGTGTTGACTGGACTTATATTCTTAGGAGTATTTCGCTCAGTTGCTAAGAAAGCAACAGCTGGTGTGCCGGGCAAGCTGCAGTGTTTTGTTGAAATGGTCGTTGAATTCGTTGACGAAAACGTCAAAGAAACGTTTCATGGACGCAATGCGCTTATAGCACCTTTAGCACTAACTATCTTCTGTTGGGTATTTTTAATGAACGTCATGGATTTAGTTCCAATTGACTTCTTACCATACACAGCAGAGCAGATGGGCATCCCTTATATGAAAGTGGTTCCTTCTGCAGATGTCAATATCACCATGGCTATGGCGTTAGGTGTTTTTGCTCTGATGATTTATTACAGCATCAAAGTAAAAGGACCAGTAACGTTCATCAAGGAATTGACGCTACACCCATTTAACAATCCAATCATGATTCCATTTAACATGCTTATCGAGGTTGTGTCTTTGCTTTCGAAGCCACTATCACTAGGTATGCGTTTGTTTGGTAACATGTTTGCGGGTGAGGTTGTCTTCATTCTTTGTGCTGCAATGCTACCGTGGTATTTACAATGGATGGGCTCATTACCATGGGCAATATTCCATATTCTAGTTATTCTGATCCAAGCTTTCGTGTTCATGATGTTAACAATTGTTTATCTATCAATGGCTCACGAAGACAGTGATCACTAATTATTTAATTAACGCTTTTTATTTGGCCAACTTTAAGCCAACAACTATAAATTGGAGATAGTAATGGAAACTTTACTGAGCTTTTCTGCAATCGCCGTAGGTATCATGATCGGTATGGCAGCATTTGGTACGGCGATCGGCTTCGGTCTTTTGGGTGGTAAATTCCTTGAGGGCGCAGCTCGTCAACCTGAAATGGCTCCGATGCTTCAAGTTAAGATGTTTATCATCGCTGGTCTACTTGATGCGGTTCCTATGATCGGTGTGGTTATCGCACTGCTATTCACATTCGCGAACCCATTCGTTGGTCAGCTAGGTTAATCAGCCTTTCTCAGACAGGTTTTGGACTTGTCACCTGATTAATTTTAGCTCGTCAATGAAACTTTAGAGGGGTAGCTGTTGTGAATATGAACGCAACTCTGCTAGGTCAAGCAATCTCATTCGCCATGTTTGTTTGGTTCTGCATGAAATATGTATGGCCACCAATTATGAATGCGATTGAAGAGCGTCAGAAAAAAATTGCTGACGGTCTTATGGCAGCTGAAAGAGCTGCAAAGGACTTGGATCTAGCTCAAGCCAACGCTTCTGACCAAATGAAAGAAGCGAAGCGCACTGCAACTGAGATCATTGAGCAGGCAAATAAGCGTAAAGCACAAATTGTTGATGAAGCTCGTGAAGAAGCTCTGACTGAACGTCAGAACATCTTGACGCAAGCGGATGCAGAAATTGAAGCTGAACGTAACCGTGCCCGCGATGAGCTGCGCAAACAAGTTGCAACTCTGGCTGTAGCTGGTGCTGAGAAAATCCTTGAGCGCAGTATCGATAAAGATGCGCAAAAAGATATTCTTGATAACATTACTGCAAAACTTTAGAGCGAGGGGCGAACATGTCTGAACTGACAACAATTGCACGCCCCTATGCTAAAGCAGCCTTTGACTTTGCGGTGGAAAAGAATGCACTAGACCAATGGGTCGATATGCTAACTTTCGCCGCTGAAATCGCGAGTAATGAAAATATTGCAGACCTGCTGTCAGGTTCTGTGACTGCGAATAAAATTGCAGATATTTTTATCACTGTTGGCGGTGAACAGTTTGATGAATTTGGCCAAAACTTAGTAAAAGTGATGGCTGAAAATGGTCGATTAGCAGTATTGCCTGCTGTGTTAGTTGAGTTTGTTGTGCTGAAAAAACAGCACGAAAAACTCATCGATGTAGATGTTGTGTCTGCAAGCGAGCTAACCAACGAGCAAACCGCAGAGATCAGCAGCAAACTTGAAACACGCTTTGAGCGTAAAGTTAAGCTGAATTGCAGTGTAGATGAGACCCTACTTGGTGGGGTTATTATTCGAGCCGGAGATCTTGTAATTGATAACTCAGCACGCGGTCGTTTGAACCGCCTGAGTGATGCAATGCAGTCTTGATGGGGATGGAGCATGCAACTTAATTCCACAGAAATTAGCGACCTAATCAAGCAACGTATCGAATCGTTCGACGTTGTAAGTGAAGCTCGTAATGAAGGTACTATCGTTTCGGTAAGCGATGGTATCATTCGCATCCACGGCCTAGCGGACGTGATGCAAGGCGAAATGATTGAACTACCGGGTGGCTGTTACGCACTTGCACTTAACCTCGAGCGTGACTCGGTTGGTGCGGTAGTAATGGGACCATATGCCAACCTTAGAGAAGGCATGAAAGTAACCGGAACTGGTCGTATTCTTGAAGTACCAGTTGGTCCTGAAATGCTTGGTCGTGTTGTTAACACACTAGGTGAGCCGATTGACGGTAAAGGTCCAATTGAAGCGAAGCTTACGTCACCAGTAGAAGTGATTGCACCTGGCGTAATCGACCGTAAATCGGTCGATCAACCAGTACAAACCGGCTATAAGTCTGTTGACTCAATGATCCCAATCGGTCGTGGTCAACGTGAACTTATTATCGGTGACCGTCAGATTGGTAAAACAGCACTGGCGATCGACTCAATCATTAACCAGAAAGATTCTGGTATCTTCTCTATCTATGTAGCGATTGGCCAAAAGGCATCAACAATTGCAAACGTAGTACGCAAACTGGAAGAGCATGGCGCGCTAGCAAACACAGTTGTGGTTGTTGCGTCGGCATCTGAATCTGCTGCACTTCAATACCTGGCTCCATACTCAGGTTGTGCAATGGGTGAGTACTTCCGTGACCGTGGTGAAGATGCACTGATTGTTTATGATGACTTATCTAAGCAAGCCGTCGCTTACCGTCAGATCTCTCTACTATTGAAACGTCCACCTGGCCGTGAGGCTTTCCCTGGTGATGTATTCTACCTTCACTCTCGTCTTCTAGAGCGTGCAGCTCGTGTAAGCGAAGAGTACGTAGAGCGTTTCACAAACGGTGAAGTAAAAGGTAAGACTGGTTCTTTGACCGCTCTTCCTATTATCGAAACCCAAGCTGGTGATGTATCTGCATTCGTACCGACAAACGTAATCTCGATTACTGATGGTCAGATCTTCCTACAAACTGAAGCATTCAACTCGGGCGTACGCCCTGCCGTTGACCCTGGTATTTCAGTTTCTCGTGTAGGTGGTGCAGCTCAGACTAAGATTATCAAGAAGCTATCGGGTGGTATTCGTACTGCACTAGCGGCTTATCGTGAGCTAGCGGCGTTTGCTCAGTTCTCATCTGATCTAGATGAAGCAACTAAGCGTCAGCTAAACCACGGTCAAAAAGTTACTGAGCTAATGAAGCAGAAGCAATACGCTCCTATGTCAGTATTTGACCAAGCGCTAGTGATCTTTGCGGCGGAACGTGGTTACTTGGAAGATGTAGAAATCAATAAGATTCTAGACTTCGAAGCTGCGTTACTATCGTACGCTCAAATCCAGTATGCTGATCTTATTACAGAGATCAACACAACGGGTGCTTACAACAAAGAAATCGAAGCGCAGCTGAAAACGCTGACGGACGATTTCAAAGCAACCCAGACTTGGTAATTAGTGGGTGACCTTTTGGTCACCGCTTATGGAGAGTAACGATGGCCGGCGCAAAAGAGATACGTAATAAAATCGGTAGTGTGAAGAGCACTCAGAAAATTACGAAAGCGATGGAAATGGTAGCAGCTTCAAAAATGCGTCGTTCGCAAGAACTGCGCGAAGCTTCTCGTCCATACGCTGAAACTATGCGTAAAGTGATCGGTCATTTGGCAAACGCAAATCTAGAGTACCAACATCCGTACCTAGAAGAGCGTGAAGCCAAGCGTGTTGGTTACGTCATTATTTCTACCGACCGTGGTTTATGTGGCGGTTTGAACATTAACTTGTTCAAAAAAACCGTCCTTGAACTTAAGGATTGGAAAGAGAAAGGTGCTGAGATTGAGCTGGCAGTAATAGGCTCAAAAGCAACAGCATTTTTCAATAACAGCGGCGCAAAAGTAGCGGCACAGGTCTCTGGTCTGGGCGATAGCCCAAGCTTAGAAGAGCTAATCGGTACGGTTGGCGTTATGCTGAAGAAATATGACGACGGCGAATTAGATCGCCTGTATGTAGTGTATAACCACTTTGTTAACACTATGGTACAGGAACCAACGATCGATCAATTGCTACCTTTGCCTAAATCAGACAGCGAAGAAATGCAGCGTGAACATTCTTGGGGCTACATTTATGAGCCAGAGCCTAAACCATTACTAGATGCACTATTGCTTCGTTATATCGAATCTCAAGTGTATCAAGGTGTGGTAGAGAACCTTGCCAGTGAGCAAGCGGCTCGAATGATTGCAATGAAAGCTGCAACAGACAATGCGAGCAACCTGATAGATGACTTAGAGCTTGTGTACAACAAGGCGCGTCAAGCGGCGATTACACAAGAGCTATCAGAAATCGTTTCAGGTGCATCTGCGGTTTAGCTTAGGTAAAACGAAATAGATAGAGGATTAACGATGGCTACAGGTAAGATCGTACAGATCATCGGTGCGGTAGTCGACGTAGAGTTCCCACAGAGCGATGTTCCTAATATATATGACGCTCTGAACGTAAATGAATCAAAAGAACGTCTTGTTCTTGAAGTTCAGCAACAGCTAGGCGGTGGCGTAGTTCGTTGTATCGTAATGGGTAGCTCTGATGGTTTACGTCGTGGTTTGACAGTTGAGAATTCTGGCGCTCCAATCTCAGTTCCAGTCGGTACTAAGACCCTAGGTCGTATCATGAACGTCCTTGGTGACGCGATTGATGAGTGTGGCGAGATCGGTGCAGAAGAAAGTTATGCAATTCACCGTAGTGCACCAAGCTATGAAGAGCAATCTAGCGAAACTTCGCTTCTCGAAACGGGTGTAAAAGTCATCGACTTGATCTGCCCATTCGCGAAGGGTGGTAAAGTTGGTTTGTTTGGTGGTGCTGGTGTAGGTAAGACCGTCAACATGATGGAACTTATCAACAACATCGCACTACAACACTCAGGCTTATCAGTATTTGCTGGTGTAGGTGAGCGTACTCGTGAAGGTAACGATTTCTACTTTGAGATGCAGGAAGCAGGCGTTGTAAACGTTAAAAACCCTGAAGAATCTAAAGTAGCAATGGTTTACGGCCAAATGAACGAGCCACCAGGAAACCGTTTACGTGTTGCCCTGACTGGTTTGACAATGGCTGAGCGATTCCGTGATGAAGGTCGTGATGTACTACTGTTTATCGATAACATTTATCGTTATACCCTTGCGGGAACAGAAGTATCGGCACTTCTAGGTCGTATGCCATCAGCGGTAGGTTATCAGCCAACTCTTGCAGAAGAGATGGGTGTACTACAAGAGCGTATTGCATCAACGAAATCAGGCTCGATCACTTCGATTCAAGCGGTATACGTACCAGCGGATGACTTGACGGATCCATCACCAGCAACAACGTTTGCTCACTTGGATGCGACAGTTACGCTAAACCGTAGTATTGCTGCAATGGGTTTGTACCCTGCAATCGACCCACTTGATTCTTCATCTCGTCAACTTGACCCACTTGTTGTTGGTCAAGAGCACTATGATGTGGCTCGTGGTGTTCAGCAAACGCTTCAGCGTTATAAAGAGCTGAAAGATATCATTGCGATTCTTGGTATGGACGAGCTTTCTGAAGAAGATAAGCAACTTGTATCTCGTGCTCGTAAGATTGAACGTTTCCTAACTCAGCCTTATCACGTAGCTGAAGTATTTACTGGCGACCCTGGCATCTATGTACCTCTTACAGAGACGTTGCGTGGATTCAAGGGCTTACTAGCTGGTGACTACGATGACATTCCAGAGCAAGCGTTTATGTACTGCGGTACTATCGACGATGCTATCGAGAATGCTAAGAAGCTATAAGGCTAAATAGGAGGCGATATGGCAGCAATAACCTTTCACCTAGATGTAGTCAGCGCTGAGAAAAAGCTTTTCTCAGGTCGTGTTGAGACATTTCAGGTGTCCGGTAGCGAAGGTGAGCTTGGTATTTTCCATGGTCATACGCCGCTGCTGACCGCTATTCAGCCTGGTATGGTGCGTATCGTTAAACAGCACGGCCACGAAGAGTTCATTTATGTCTCGGGTGGTATTGTTGAAGTTCAGCCTGGTACAGCGACTGTACTGGCTGATACTGCAATTCGTGCTGAAGAGCTAGACGCAGCAAAGGCAGAAGAAGCTAAACGCAAAGCTGAAGAGAGTATTTCTAATCAGCATGGCGACATGGACTTCGCACAAGCGGCCAGTGAATTGGCTAAGGCCATTGCTCAGCTTCGAGTGATCGAACTGACAAAAAGACGTCGCTAATTTCGATTAGCCACGATGAGAAAGGCGACCGATTGGTCGCCTTTTTGCTTTATATACATTGTTGCTTTGCGTATTCAACTACGTTATATGTTTATTTTTAATACATAAAGCAAAAATGTATCGCAACAAAATTAACATTCAGCTCAATCATCGTTAAAATGGATTCAGCTTAAATTAACGTCAGATGGTCAATAATAATGAAATTTAGTGCAGTTGTGCTTGCGGCGGGTAAAGGTACCCGCATGTATTCAAACAAACCAAAAGTATTACATACCCTTGCTGGAAAACCGATGGTGAAACATGTCATCGATACCTGTCAGAATCTGGGATCACAAAATGTCCATTTAGTTTACGGGCATGGCGGCGAACTTATGCAAAGTACGCTTCGTGAAGAGTCGGTAAACTGGGTACTACAAGCCGAACAACTCGGTACCGGTCATGCGGTTGATCAGGCTTCTCCGCACTTTGAAGACGATGAAAAAGTCCTTGTCTTGTATGGTGATGTGCCGTTGATCTCAGAGCAAACGATTGAAAACCTGCTTGATGCACAGCCTACAGGCGGTATTGCCTTGCTCACGGTCGTACTTGAGAATCCGATGGGTTATGGCCGTATTGTGCGTAAAAATGGCCCTGTCGTCGCCATTGTTGAGCAAAAAGATGCAACGGAAGAACAGAAGTTAATTAAAGAGATCAACACCGGTGTCATGGTCGCAACGGGTGGGGATCTGAAGCGCTGGTTATCGGGCTTAAGCAATGAAAACGCTCAGGGTGAGTATTACTTAACTGATGTCATTGCCGCTGCGCACGAAGAAGGGCGTGCAGTTGAAGCGGTACACCCTGCTAACCCGATTGAAGTCGAAGGCGTGAATGACAGAGCACAATTGGCTCGACTAGAGCGTGCATTCCAATCCATGCAAGCGCAAACCTTACTAGAACAAGGCGTGATGCTGCGTGACCCGAGTCGGTTTGACCTGCGCGGTCAGCTTCAATGTGGTATGGATGTGGAGATTGACGTGAATGTGATTATCGAGGGCTCGGTTTCCCTCGGTGATAACGTTGTAATCGGTGCGGGTTGTGTCTTAAAAGACTGTGAAATTGACGATAATACTATTGTCCGCCCATACAGTGTGATTGAAGGAGCGACCGTTGGTGAAGCATGTACCGTCGGTCCGTTTAGTCGCCTTCGTCCGGGTGCTGATTTACGTAATGATGCTCACGTTGGTAACTTTGTTGAGGTGAAGAATACCTGTCTAGGTGAGGGCTCTAAAGCCAATCATCTGACGTACCTTGGTGATGCTGAAATTGGCCAACGCGTAAACGTTGGTGCTGGCGTGATTACCTGCAACTATGATGGGGCAAATAAGTTCAAGACCATCATTGGTGATGACGTATTTGTGGGCTCTGACGCTCAGTTGATTGCACCTGTTACGATTGCCGAGGGTGCGACGGTCGGTGCTGGAGCAACGGTAACGAAAGACGTAGAAAAAGGTGAGTTAGTCATCACTCGCGCAAAAGAGCGTAGAATTGCTAATTGGCTGCGTCCAGTTAAGAAGAAATAGCGTTTCTTAATCGTAAAAAATGGCCTCATTCTGAGGCCATTTTTTTACTTATCCCTTACGAACAAGGTTTGATGAGCGTTAGTGACTAGGGATCGCAATGCGTTTTTCTAACCAGCGCACGGATTGAGATACCAGTAAGATCAACACTAGGTATTCGAGTACAAGGAAGGTATAAATCTCCAAAGGTAAGTACTCATTTACCACCAGCTCATTGGCACGGCGGGTGAGGTCACTGAGTCCGATAACACTGACGAGTGACGACATCTTCAATATATAGACAAACTGATTACCTAGCGGAGGCAGTATTTGCCGAAGAGCTTGTGGCAATATCACCAAGCGCATTTTCTGCCAATAATTAAGACCAAGAGACTCTGAAGCCTCATGTTGACCTCGACTAATCGCTTGAATCCCGCCACGAAAAACCTCTGCCATAAAGGCACTCTCTGCAATCGTAAGGGCGATGACGCCAGCCCAGAAATGATTGAGTGAGATATCCATCAGTGTCGGCAAACCATAATAAACCCATAGTAGTAACACCAGTACTGGAATGGAACGTACCACTTCTACATACACTCGATTAATGGATTTTAACCAAGTGTTATTGGACAAGGCGGGAAAGGCCACCAGTAGACCAATCGTCATCGCGAAGAGCATACTGAGTAAGGAAACATAAATCGTATCCTTAAAACCGGCCAGTAAGAATTTTATGTTTATCTGACCCTGTTCGGTGGTCGGGTTCAATACATACCAACCCCATTCGTAATCGGAACAGCCTGACAGCAACGGTAAGCACAGCACCATAACAAGTATTCGATAGCTCACAATCGTCCTTAAAATATCCTGAAAAATCCATCTGTTACTGCTATGTTATCAAGGATGAAGCATTTGTGTTTAATAAATTTAGGGATGATTTAATGAAGAAGTGGATACTGGGTGTTGTTATTGCCGTTTTATCTATCGGTCAGGTTTCAGCGCAAACCAGCCGGTTACAAGCTATTTTGGACACGGGTGTATTGCGCGTGGGTACCACGGGTGATTGGAACCCCATGACAATGAAGGATCCAGCAACTAACTCATACAAAGGGTTTGATATTGATGTGACTACTGAACTTGCCAAGGATCTCGGCGTGAAGGTGGAGTACGTTGCGACAGATTGGAAAACATTGGTGAACGGGATCACCGCGAATAAATATGATATTACCGGTAGTGCGTCACTAAACATGTCGCGAGCTAAAGTCGCGGGTTATAGCCAGCCGTATTTTTATTTGGCATTCGTACCGGTTGTTCAGAAAAAAGATGTTGAGAAATATTCAGACTGGGCTGATTTTAATAAACCTGATGTCAAAGTCGCAGCAACGCTCGGTACGGTACAAGAAAAAATGGTAAAGGATTTCTTCCCTAACGCTGAGCACATTGTTATTGAAGCGCCTGCCCGTGATTTCCAAGAACTTCTCTCTCGCCGAGCGGACGTGTCCGTAACCTCTAATGTCGAAGCGGCGACACTTGTGACTAAATTTAAGCAGCTGGCTATTGTTCCGGTAAAAGAGCCACGTAAACCCACGCCTATTTCGATGTTATTGCCGCAAACCGATCAGGTGTGGATAAATTATGTTAACCATTGGGTTGAGTTGAAAAAGACACAAGGATTTTTTGACGAAACTGCAGAAAAGTGGGGCTTGAAAAGTCTTTAGGAAACAAGAGTAAAAAGGGCGATATTATCGCCCTTTTTTTATTTACTCGTCATTCACGACACGTGAGTTATCAGGAATTGTTAGCTCATTAGTTAGAGCTGGCGTTGCTATGAGATACCCTAGCCACATTAGCGCTAGGCAACCTAAGATGACATAGCCAACAGCCGTTTGTGCCACGATAGCAAAAGTCGCAACAAGAGCACTCGCTAGGCTGCTAATACCGATCTGAATACTGTTTTGTAGACCAGCGGCTGTTGCCGAGCAGTGGGGGGCGCTTGACAGTGCTCGGTTAACAACGATTGGATACAGGGCACCATTGGCAACAGCAAGTAAGCAAAATGGCGCTAGGATTGGCCAAACAGTGGTGAGTTGCCACTGACAAGCGACAAAAACAAGTAAGATTGCAACGGTTTCTAGGCCAAGTAACTGCTTTAATACTGTTTCATCACCAAGCTTCGCCACCAGCTTTTTGCCCATATAACCACCCACCATAAAGGCGATTGTTTGTGGGATAAAGCTTAAGCCAATCTCTTTACCTGAGTAGCCTAATTGACTCATTATCTCAGGCATCCCTGTTAGGTATGCAAAGAATGCCGCAGATGCAACCGCATACATTAAGACGTTACCCACGTAGTCTCTTGATCCTATTAAGCTTTTAAGATCCGCTGATACAGAGGTTGATTTTTTCTTTGTTGAGGTGTGATCTTTTATTGATAGTGTCACAGCAGCAAGCAGTGCGCCTGTAATCGCCAGTACCACAAAAATACTGTGCCAACCCCAAAGCTCGGTTAGCAGTACGCCTAGCTGCGGTGCTAGCGCAGGAGACAACGCGACGAGTGGCATGATGGTCGCGAATATTTGTTGGCTGGTTTTTTTATCAAATTTATCGATAACCATCGATTGCCAAATCACGGCTGGCGCGCATACGCCTACGGCTTGCAGCATTCTTAGTGACAATAGTTGCCACACCTCTTGACTCCAAGCAAGGCCGATAGAGGCGATGGAGAAAATCGCTAAACCAGCAAACAAGGTTTTTCTGTGACCAAAGCGATCGCTGGCCAATCCCCAAACGAATTGCCCTAATCCCATACCGACTAAGAATACGGTCAAAGACAAGGCGATTTGTTCTGGGCCTGTTGAAAAGTCCTGCTCAATTAATTTAAACGCAGGTAGATACATATCAGTGGCAATAAAGCCCAACATAGACAGGATCGACAGGTAGATAAGTTGCAGCTTAGAGATTTTCATGACTATTCCTTTGAAATATTTTCACAGTAATGAGCTGTATACAGCCCATACTGTTTATGTGCTGTATTCTATTTTTGGAATAATTAAAAATAAAACGCTATATTTTGTGGTTATGAATCAAAATTTTTGAAAGGTAAGTTGTGTACTCTCGCCCCTCACTCGAAATGTTAGATATGATCGCTCGGCTTGGAAGCTTTAGTGCGGCGGCGGTCGCCCTTCATAAAGTCCCTTCAGCGATCAGCTACAGTGTGCGCCAGATAGAGCAAGAGATTGGCACTCCGCTGTTTAGACGGCTTCCTCGTCGCGTTGAATTGACGCCAGCAGGAGAGGTGTTTATCGCCGAAGCAAGGCGCTTATTACGGCAAATGGATGAGTTGACCCATCATACCCGTCGTGCAGCTTCTGGCTGGCAAAAGCGGTTAAAGCTGACCTTGGACAACATCGTGAAAGTTGACAAGCTCTCTGAGTTGATCGAAGACTTTTACGCAGAATTTGAGTCAGCTGAACTGCAGATCAATATGGAGGTTTACAATGGCTCATGGGAGGCGATATCAGAGCAAAGAGCCGATATTGTTATTGGGGCGACTTCTGCGATTCCTGTTGGTGGGGAGTATGGCGTGCGACCGATGGGAGACCTGACATGGGCATTGGTGATGGCACCCAATCATCCGTGTGCGATGGCAACCCACTTAGATGAAGAGTTTGCCAGTCAGTTTCCAGCGATTTGCCTTGATGATACCTCGCGAGTTTTACCCAAGCGCCATACGCGGCATAGCGATCGCCAGCGCCGATTATTATTGCCTAACTGGTATTCGGCGATTGAATGCCTTAAAAATGGAGTGGGTATCGGTTACATGCCTCGCCACATCGCGGTGCCGCTGATCAACGAAGGCTTGCTGGTGGAACGCGTAATAACGGGTGATTCGATAGATAGTCAATGTTGTTTGGTTTGGCGTAAAGATGAGAGTAATAAACTGATCCAATGGATGTTGGATTATCTCGGCTCATCATCGCAATTGCACTCAGACTGGCTTAAGTATTGATAGATTCAATATTCTAGTTGCCCTTGATTAAAAATACCGCTACTTTGTCTGTTATTAACATGGTGTTCTGTAAGTTGGTGGTGTGAGATGTCAACGTTGGTCGATAGGAAATGGCAGCTTTTACCGATTGTCGCGCTCTCTGTTGTGATGGTAGGGGGCTTATATGGGTTCAGTATAACCTTAGAGCGTTTAGTTTATGAGTCAGTAAGCCGAAGTACGGAATCATTACTGACGGATGTGATCTATGAGATCCATGAAGACAATCCCAGTTTTACCAATAGTGGTGAAATTGATGACTATATTGGTGATCTGACCCAAGCGGATACGGATACTCGCATACAAGTGATTAATCATGATGGTGTGGTGGTTGGGGATACGGCTTTGTCTGACCGAGCGCTTGTTGATCTTGATAGTCACGCCAACCGTCCTGAATTTCTTCAGGCATGGAAGTCAGGGGCTGGAGAGGATGTTCGATTCAGCTCTGTACTGTCGGTCGACCTTCTTTATTCGTCTCGAAAAGTGAACATCGACCAGCAAGACTATGTTGTGGTGTTATCCGTGCCGATGCATCACCTAAAAAGTATGACATTTCAACTGATGAGTATCTTAGTTGGATTGGCGCTACTCAGTATTGCTATTCTTATTGGCACGTCGCTACTAAGCCACCGCCAAATTATACTCAGTGTGACAGCCGAGAAAAATAAACAAGATGAACGGATTCGTCAGCGCACGCTTGAGATAGAGTTGATGCATCGATTAGCCAATATGCTGGCGGCTTGTAATAACCTAGTTGAAGCTCAGCGGGTGGTAGAAGATATCGTGCCGCGTATTCTAGGTAAGGTTAATGGCAGTATCTCGTTGATGCGCTCATCAAGAAACCAGCTTGTGAATCAACTCGATTGGGGGGAGTCGTGGCCCGGCAGCAAAAGTTTTTCTCCAGATGAATGCTGGTCACTACGTAAAGGGCGCAGTCATTTATCGATTGAAGAGTTTCACCACCTTTCCTGCGAACACATGTCATCGATTGATAATAATCAGACGCTGTGCATCCCATTAACGGCACATGGTAATACGATTGGCATCATGCATTTGTACTTTGGTCAGGGCGACATCGGCGTTGATGAGCTGACGACACAGCTCGCGTATAGTGTGGCAGAGCACCTTGGCTTGGCCTTGGCAAACCTGAGCTTGCAAGAAAAATTGCGCTCGCAAGCCCTGAGCGATCCACTGACTGGCTTGTATAACCGACGTTTCTTCGAACAAAAGCTAACGGAACATACCAACAATTCTGCTACTAGCAGTGAGTCTTTGTCTCTATTGATGTTAGATCTCGACCACTTTAAGCGTTTTAACGACAACTTCGGTCATGATGCCGGTGATTATGTACTTAAAGAGATCAGTTCTCTACTGAAAAGAACCGTAGCTGATGATGAAATAGCCTGTCGACTCGGTGGTGAAGAGTTAGCGGTGATACTGCCGCATTGCGATATGAATGATGCAACGCAATATGCCGATAATATCGTTACCCTTATTCGAACGATGCACCTAGAGCATAAAGGATTATCACTTGGACAATTGAGTGTCTCTATTGGTGTTGCGACCTACCCTGAGCCCGCTTCTGATATCGAGGCATTGATTAAAATGGCCGACAAAGCGTTGTACTTAGCTAAAGACCAAGGTAGAGATAGGGTGGTGAATTATCAGCAGTACAATGAGTTTAAGTCTCCAGAGCTCGGATTGGTTGAGAATCAGTGATTCTATACTAGCCCGATAAAACCATAAAAAAACGCCTCGATAGACGAGGCGTTTTTGTGTATTCCCAATGCTAATAACGGGTCTTATTTCCTTTAAGAAAGGAAAAATTGATACGATGAGTTATCAGTTTCATCTTTGCATTGATAGCCCAGTTCTCTGAGGTGCAGTGAGAACTCCGCAAGATCGCTATCTTGTAACTCAAAACCACACAGTACTCGACCATAGTCCGCACCGTGGTTGCGATAGTTAAACAGGCTGATGTTCCAATGGGTGCCCAGTGTGCTCAGAAACTTCAGCAACGCACCAGGATACTCTGGGAACTCAAAGCTATACAATCGCTCTTTAAGTGGCTTAGAAGGTTTACCACCAATCATATAACGCACATGCAGCTTCGCCATCTCATCATCAGACAAGTCGACGACTGGATATCCTCCAGTGTCTAAATCTTTAATGATGCCTGCCAGTTCTTCCTGACCCCCAGCAAGACGCACACCGACAAAGATATTTGCCAGTTTGTCGTCATTGTAGCGGTAGTTAAATTCTGTCACCGCCCGGCCACCGATGATGTTACAAAACTCAAAGAAGGCACCTTGCCGCTCAGGTATGGTGACGGCAAGTAACCCTTCACGTTTCTCACCGAGCTCACAACGTTCTGATACATAGCGTAAACCATGGAAGTTAGTGTTAGCTCCGGATAAAACCGTGCCGAGCTTTTTATCTTTGAGTGCATGTTGCTCAGCAAATTTTTTCAGGCCTGCTAATGCAAGGGCACCCGAAGGCTCAGCGATGGCACGGGTATCTTCGAAAATATCCTTCACCGCAGAGCAGATCTCATCACTGGATACCGTGATATGGCCATCAATGTACTGTTGGCATAAGCGGAAGGTTTCCTGACCAATAATTTTAACCGCGACACCGTCAGCAAACATGCTCACTCGATCCAAGGCGACGGGTTCACCAGCATCAAGCGCGGCTTTAAGGCAGGCTGAATCCTCCGGCTCGACAGCAATAATCTTTATCTCTGGCATGAGTTGCTTGACGAGTACGGCAACGCCAGCGGCCAAACCGCCGCCTCCAACAGGAACAAAGATATAATCAAGGTGGCCATTTTGTTGTAGCATTTCCATGCCAATCGTTCCTTGCCCTGCAATCACCAGTGGGTGATCAAAAGGAGGAACAAAGGTATAACCATACTCTGCCGACAGGCGTTCAGCTTCTGCTTTTGCTTCATCAAAGTTGTTACCATGAAGGACCACTTTTCCGCCAAAGCTTCTTACCGCATCGACTTTAATATCGGGTGTGGTCTTGGGCATCACAATCGTGGTGCTGATGCCCAACTTTGTACCAGATAACGCCATGCCTTGTGCGTGATTGCCCGCAGAAGCCGCGATCACCCCAGCATTTTTTTGAGCCTCAGTCAGGTTGGCAACCATATTGTAAGCGCCACGTAGCTTGAATGAGTGTACCGGCTGGCGATCCTCTCGCTTGATCTGCACGTGGTTGTTAATACGTGCTGAGAGTCGAGGCATGTCTTGAAGCGGAGTAACGGTCGCGACTTCATAGACAGGAGCCCGCAGTACTTGTCGCAGGTATTCTGCGCCAGTGCTAGGGTAATGGTTGGCTTCACTCATGTCTTATCCCTCGAGCTTAGACTTGTCTCTTACCGCGCCTTTATCTGCACTGGTAGCCATACTTGCGTAGGCTTTTAGTGCGAGAGAAACGACACGTTCACGATTCGCTGGCTTCCAGCCGAGCTTATCTTGAGCGGCACGACGAGCACTCAGCTCTTCGTCAGAAATATCCAGAGTGATCGAACGTTCTGGAATATTAATATTAATGATATCGCCATCGTTGACGAGACCAATAGTGCCACCGCTTGCGGCTTCTGGTGACGCATGACCAATAGAAAGACCCGATGTGCCTCCTGAGAAGCGTCCATCCGTTAACAAAGCACACTCTTTGCCTAGTCCCATTGATTTTAGGTAGGTTGTTGGATACAACATTTCTTGCATGCCAGGGCCACCCTTCGGTCCCTCATAGCGAATGATGACGACATCACCGGCTTTGACTTTACCGCCTAAAATACCGTCTACCGCATCTTCCTGGCTTTCAAATACCACGGCAGGACCGCGGAATATTAAGCTTCCTTCATCGACGCCGGCTGTTTTGACGATACAACCATCCAAAGCGATATTGCCGCTCAACACTGCCAGCCCACCTTCTTGGCTGAAAGCATTTTCTTTGGTGCGGATACAGCCGTCTTTACGATCATCGTCAAGACGATCCCAGCGACAATCTTGAGAAAAGGCTTTGGTGGTGCGAATGCCGGCAGGACCTGCGCGGAAGAATTTAAGCACCGCTTCATCTTCGGTTTGCATGATGTCGTATTGTGCCAGTTGTTCTTTCATTGAAAGACCAAGTACGGTACGAGTATCGTTGTTCAATAACCCTGCACGATCGAGTTCGCCAAGAATGGCCATCACGCCACCCGCACGGTGCACATCTTCCATATGGTACTTCGGTGTGGACGGTGCCACCTTACAAAGATGAGGCACACGACGAGACATCTCATCGATATCATCCATATCGAACGCAATCTCACCTTCTTGAGCAGAAGCAAGCAGGTGCAATACCGTATTACTTGAACCGCCCATGGCAATATCCAAAGCCATCGCGTTTTCAAATGCAGCACGATTCGCAATATTACGTGGCAATGCTGAGGCGTCATCTTGCTCATAGTAGCGTTTCGTCAATTCGACGACGCGTTTACCGGCATTGATAAACAACTGCTCACGATCGGCGTGAGTCGCGAGCATGGAGCCGTTACCCGGTTGAGAAAGGCCTAATGCTTCCGTTAGACAGTTCATCGAGTTGGCTGTAAACATGCCAGAGCATGATCCACATGTTGGACACGCAGAACGCTCTACTTGCTCACTTTGCTCATCAGAAATAGTCGGATCGGCACCTTGGATCATGGCATCAACCAGATCCAGCTTAATGATCTGATCAGAAAGCTTGGTTTTACCTGCTTCCATTGGGCCACCGGAAACAAAGATCACAGGGATGTTAAGGCGCATAGCCGCCATCATCATTCCTGGGGTGATCTTGTCGCAGTTAGAGATACAGACCATCGCATCTGCACAGTGCGCATTCACCATGTATTCCACAGAATCTGCAATAAGCTCACGTGATGGCAGTGAATACAACATACCACCATGGCCCATCGCGATGCCGTCATCGACAGCGATCGTGTTGAATTCTTTGGCGATTCCGCCTGCTTTCTCAATTTCGCCGGCGACCAGTTGACCCATGTCTTTTAGGTGAACGTGGCCAGGAACAAATTGAGTAAATGAGTTCACGACGGCAATGATTGGTTTGCCAAAATCTTCGTCTTTTACACCAGTGGCACGCCAAAGTGCGCGGGCACCAGCCATGTTGCGTCCATGTGTTGTGGTCGCGGATCTATAAATAGGCATTGTACTCGTTCCTTATTTTTCAGCTGCGTTGCTGGTGTCGGCATCTTGAGGGTAAACGTAGTCAAGCCAACCCCATTTATCTTCCGTTGTGCCATTGAATAGGCCAAAGTAAGCGTCTTGCATGACTTTTGTGATTGGGCCGCGTTTGCCTTCGCCAACCTCAATCTTATCGACAGAGCGGACGGGCACAATTTCAGCCGCCGTTCCAGTCATGAAAATCTCATCAGCAAGATACAGCGCTTCACGAGCGATGTTCGTTTCGCGAACGTCATAGCCCATGTCTTTGGCCATGGTCATAATACTGTCGCGTGTAATACCCGGTAGGATCGCACTGGTGGCTGGTGGTGTCATGATGATGCCATCTTTGATGACGAAGATGTTCTCGCCAGCACCTTCAGATAGGTAACCATCGACACTGAGAGCGATGCCTTCATCATAACCATGGCGACGAGCTTCACCACCAACAAGTAAAGAAGACAGGTAGTTACCACCAGCTTTTGCTGCGGTTGGGATGGTATTTGGTGCGGCGCGATTCCAGCTGGAGATCATGGCATCTACGCCATTGGCTAGGGCTTCTTCACCCAAGTAAGAACCCCAAGGGAATGCGGCGATAATCAGTTCCATTACAGAATCTTCAGGAGGGCAGACACCTAAACCAACATTACCAACAAACCCAAGTGGGCGAATGTAAGCTGATTCTAGTTTATTCTGACGCACGGTCTCGCGCGTTGCTTCCATGATTTCTTCTTCCGTATAAGGAATTGGGAAGCGGTAAATTTTGGCTGAATTCTTAAGGCGCTTTGCATGCTCAGGGTGACGGAAAATAACCGGGCCCTTTGGCGTGTTGTAACAACGAACGCCTTCAAAAACCGACGTACCATAGTGCATAGCATGA
Source organism: Vibrio sp. 10N.286.49.B1 (assembly GCF_002873335.1). GTDB lineage: Bacteria > Pseudomonadota > Gammaproteobacteria > Enterobacterales > Vibrionaceae > Vibrio. Next base: position 46,471 of record NZ_MCUW01000017.1, read on the forward strand.
GTTAGGACGTGAACGTTTGCCTCAGCCCATGGAACCATTTCACCATTAAACCAAATAAAATCTGCTGTACTTGTAGCCATTTAGCGTTCTTCCTTATGCACTTTGTTCTTGTAGGTTGTGATTGGTCAGCTGGTTAGTTTTGAGTTCAGTGACGTCAACAGTACGAATATCCCAGAGTTTTTCAATCTGATTAATCAGCGTAGAAATAGGACGATCACTATCAACGATAATCTCTACACTGGCAATCTTGCTTTCATGATTTTGTGTTGCGGCGACTTGCTTGATGATAAACCCGCGGTGACGAATCACGCGCAGCACTCGTTCAAGTAGGACGCTTTTATCATCGGCTTTTATGTCTAATAGGTATCGGTTCATTAGGTGTTCTCCAACATCTCGCTGTTTGAGGCACCTGGTGGTACCAATGGCCATACATTCTCTTCTTCATCGATGAGGACATGAAGAAGGTATGCGGTCTTGCTTGCTAGCATCTCTTTCAGTGCCGGCTCGACTTCTTCTTTTCGAGTAATGGTTTTGCCTGGAATATCGAACGCTTTAGCCAGCATCACGAAATCAGGGTTGTCATCTAGGATGGTTTCACTGTGTCGACCATCAAAAAAGAGTGACTGCCATTGTCTTACCATACCCAAGCGGTGGTTATTGAGGAGCACCATTTTTACAGGAATTTGGCGACGTTTAAGTGTGCCTAATTCTTGGACGTTCATCATGAATGAGCCGTCGCCCGAGATCAGGATAGACTGATCGTCAGGTCGACCCACGGCTGCGCCCATTGCCGCAGGTAGTCCAAAGCCCATGGTACCAAGCCCGGCTGACGTAATGAAGTTCTCAGGCATTCTTGGCTGAATGTGTTGTGCGGCCCACATCTGGTGTTGGCCTACATCCGTTGAGACCATTGAAGACTCTGGCATCATGTCAGACAATTGCTTAAGGAGTAGTGGAGCAAAAATCAGGTCGCCTGGGTGGTCATAGCGCCATTTAAATCCGCTGCGTAGGCTTTCACTATGGTGTACCCATGGTGCCAGGTCTTTCGACAGCTCAAGCTGAGGTAAAATAACATTGATATCGCCACGCAATGCGGCATGGGCTGCTCTCAGTTTATTAAACTCAGCAGCATCGATATCGATGTGAATGACCTTAGCGTTTGGTGCAAATGTATCGAGCTTGCCTGTCACTCGATCATCAAACCGCGCGCCGACGACGATAAGCAAGTCGCTTTCTTGTACGACTAGGTTTGCCGCCTTGGTGCCGTGCATACCGAGCATGCCTAGATAATGTGGATCGTGTCGCTCAACCGTACCCAACCCTTTAAGTGTGCTCACACATGGCATCGGGTTTAGGCGCAAAAACTCACGAACCGACTCTGTGGCATCCGCTAACTGTACTCCACCGCCTACGTACAATACTGGACGAGAACTTTGGTTGAGGATTTGTTGCGCTAGTTGCATTTGTTCCGGATTTGCGACGGGAATAGCTGGAGGCGTGAAGGCGGGCAGCACATCAACAGGCGTTTGAGCAAGTTGAACATCTTTCGCTATATCAACAATAACCGGGCCAGGTCGTCCTGTTTTTGCCACCTCAAATGCTTCAGCAAGTGTAGGAGCAAGGTCATGGATGTCGGTCACGAGATAGCTATGCTTGGTACAAGAAAGTGACATACCAATCACATCCATTTCTTGGAAAGCATCGGTACCAATATGAGAGCTGGCAACTTGGCCAGTTATGGCGACGAGAGGGACGGAGTCAAGGAAAGCATCGGCAAGGCCGGTAACGAGGTTGGTGGCGCCTGGGCCTGAAGTGGCCATGCATACCGCGACATCCTTGGTCGCTCTAGCCATTCCGATGGCTGCCATGGCTGCGCCTTGCTCGTGTCGGCAAAGAATGTGTTCTACACCGCCATCATAAAGCGCATCGTAGATGGGCATTATTGCCCCACCGGGATAACCAAACACAGTCTTAATACCTTGTTGCGCTAGCGCTGCAACAACTAATTCAGCTCCTGTCATTGCTTCCTCCTTGTAGACCGCATAATGAGTAGCGGTTTTTTATCGTTCGACTGCACATAGTGTGCCCCCATATTCTTCCGTTTTTATCATCTTTACGAGACTGGACTCGCTTTCGTGATCGTCATCAAATTTTTGTTTTACAACTTGTAAAAAAACCCCCGGACTTTTCAGTGCGGGGGTTTTTAGAATCTTGCGGCTATTTTCCGCCCATATTCCCCCGTGTGTTCCTAATCAGGACCACAATAATCAGGGTAATCAGAGTGTGAGCGTAAGCACTAAAAGTCATTTCTAATATCTAATCGTTTGCTTTATGTTGAACGAAAATGTCTGCGTCCTTAGTGGTATCACATATTTCTGTTACCTGACAAGCAAAACCTCATTCTTTTTTCACATTTAATCAGCATCAAATCAGGCTATATAACATGTTCTATTTATAAAACTCTGCTTTTTGATGGGTTTAACTGACTAATTTAGGTGAAAAAAGGAAATTCATGGGATTATCGATTATTTACAGCCGTGCCAGTGTTGGGGTGGAAGCACCGTTAGTAACGGTAGAGGTGCATATCAGTAATGGTATGCCTGGTTTTACCTTGGTTGGGTTGCCTGAGACAACAGTAAAAGAATCTAAAGACAGGGTTCGTAGCGCCATTATTAATTCTCGTTTTGAATTCCCTGCAAAACGGATCACCGTTAATTTAGCGCCTGCTGATCTGCCCAAAGAAGGGGGGCGTTTTGATCTGCCGATTGCATTGGGTATTTTGGCTGCTTCGGATCAATTGCCCAAGACCTTGTTGCAACAGCATGAGTTTATTGGTGAGTTGGCATTGTCGGGCTCGTTGCGGTCCGTTAAAGGCGTGTTACCTGCAGCATTGGCCTCGGATAAATCAGCTCGCCAGCTTATTGTACCGGAAGGGAATGCCAATCAAGCGGCTTTGGTTGGTAAAGACAAGCATAAATCGGCGTCCGGGTTACTAGATGTGTGCGCTCATTTAATGGGACAACGAGCCTTGACGCTGGCCACTTCGCCGCCACTCAAGACGCAGACGGAGGATGCACGGGATCTACAAGATATTATTGGGCAGCAGCAAGGTAAACGGGCGCTGGAGATTGCGGCGGCAGGAAATCACAACCTATTGTTTCTTGGACCGCCAGGGACAGGTAAAACGATGCTTGCTTCTCGACTGCGTGATTTATTGCCGATGATGAGTGATGAAGAAGCGATCGAGACGGCCTCTGTTGGCTCTCTTACTCAGCAAGAAATCAATGAGGATAATTGGAAGCAAAGGCCTTTCCGATCGCCACACCACTCTAGTTCAATGGCCGCGCTGGTGGGCGGGGGAACCATACCAAGACCAGGAGAAATATCTTTAGCACACAATGGGTTGTTGTTTCTTGATGAAATGCCAGAGTTTGAGCGTAAGGTACTGGATTCCTTGCGAGAGCCTTTGGAATCGGGTGAAATTGTTATTTCCCGAGCGCAGGGGAAGACTCGCTTTCCCGCTCGCTTTCAGTTAGTGGGGGCATTAAACCCCAGCCCAACTGGCTATTACGATGAGAATCAAGCTAGGGTAGCACCGCAAGCAATACTTCGTTATTTAGGGCGGTTATCCGGCCCTTTATTGGATCGTTTTGATATGTCGATTGAGATTCCCTTATTGCCCAAGGGTGTGTTGGCGGAGGGGGGCGATCGGGGAGAATCAACCACACAAGTAAAAGCACGAGTGATGGAAGCCAGAACTAAAATGGTGACTCGCTCTGGCAAAGCCAATGCCTTATTACAAAGCCGAGAGATTGAACGCTACTGTCATCTTGCCAAGTCAGACGCTGAGTTTTTGGAAAATGCATTACACCGTTTAGGATTGTCTATTCGCGCCTATCATCGAATCATTAAAGTCGCTCGAACCATCGCTGACCTATCGAATGAACCGGATATTCAACGGGCTCATTTAGCCGAAGCGTTGGGGTATCGAGCGATGGACCGACTATTAAAACAACTGACGGCACAAGCGGTATAAAATAGACATCGTCTTTTTTGTTTATTAATTTAAAAATTAACACGTTAAAAAGAGAAGTTCATACCTACTGAGGTGATCCAATCTGATGAATCATAAAAGGCGATCGAGGAGTCTGTCGCATTGTAGCCAGACAATGAAATGAGCGAAAGGGTATCGATATTCCACAATGATAAATACTCGTATGCGAAAAACCCGCTGTACTTTTCATCGATTCGCCTTGATTGCTCGAAGATAGTGTTTTGGCCTTTATATTCGTGATTCATGTAGTTTAATGTGGCAGCAAAACTATGCTGATCATAAATAAACAGTGTGGTGAGCTCGGTCCCAACACCTTGATTCCTTAAGGATGAACCTTGACTGTCATCATTGAGGTAAATCAACGATGGAAACAGTGTCCACTGCTCCGTGGCTGATAGGGTATAAGAGCCCTTTGCATAGTAAAGGTCGCTGTTCCGATTGAAGTCTTTTGCGTACGCATTTGTAAGGTTATAGGCGGATCGTTCTTCATCGATAACTCGAGTGCCATAGGCCATATCTAGAGTGAAAGGGGTGCCGGCAATATTTTCATACTGAAAGCGAAATGCATCGCCAGTGGCCTCTGCCGCTTTTAATTGACTCGACTCCACATAAGGGTTACTCCAGATGGGTTCTCCGATAACGGTTGGGAGATAAGAAAACGTCATGACACTAGTGTCTGGCAATTGTTGCCGATATCCGCCTTCAAGGATGAACGTGCCCACCGCGATGTCACTCCGTGAGCTACCAATAAACCATTCTTTGTCTAATTGAGTGCCGTAGGTATACCGTAATGTCCCTAAAGGAAGCCAGAATTCATCATGAGCCTCGGTCGTTGACGTTATTGCTGGGACATTACTGGCAACAAGGTTCGACTTCTCTCCGATGATTGCGTTGCTCAAAGAAAGTTCACCGCTAAAGCCTGAGGTACCTCGCAGTGCAGCATAAGTTGGAGTAGCTAGGGTTGAGGATATGAAGGCGATAATCAGCCAGTGTGAGCGAGGCATATATAGGATCTGGTCGGTTCAAGGGGGGGCTAAGATTACGCCGTTCGTTGGCATTTACCATTGATTTTAGTCACATTTATAAAACAAAAAATGGCTTAGATTGTTAATTCTAAACCATTGATTTATATTGTTTATAGTTGGGTGGTGATTGATTTGCTGGGTGATTAGAACTCCCAGTTTACACCCACTGCCGTGATCCAGTTTTGTTCTTCATAAAAGGCAATATTAGAGGTGCTATTGGTGAAGCCACTGAATGCAACCAACGAGACATTGTCCGAATAGAAGATGCCCGGATACTCATAAGCAAGGAAGGCTTTCCACTCATCATCGCTACGGGTTACGTCGTAAATCGGGTTGGTGGCATCGAAGTCACGTTTGAGGTAGCCGACGGTTAGTGCCAACTTGTGGTTCCCAAGAGACATAAAAGATGAAATCTCAGCCCCATAGGTGTTGTGCTTCATTGCACTACCCTCTGCATCTTGCTGCGTGTAAATAAGAGCAGGATAGAGCAAGACTTCGCGACTGATAGGCAGCATCATTTTAAACTTACCGTAGAGGATATCAGCATTGCGGTTGAGCATCTGAGCTTGTTCATCCGTTAGGCCTACACTCGCATCTTGCCCCGACTTTTCTTCGTCAAGTTCACGCTTACCATAGGCTAAATCGAGGCTGAATAAAGACCCTGCAATATTGTCGATCTGCATACGATATGCAGTGCCCTTCTCATTGGTGGTACTTCGGGTGCCATCCATATATGGGTCTTTCCATACCTCGCCTTCCAGTATGGTTGGTAAAATAGCAAAACTGACTTTAGTACGGTCTTTGAAAAGATATTTATAACCCGCTTCGAGTGCAACGGTACCGACCGCGATATCGGCTCGAGAGGTACCTAAGAAAACCTGATGGTTTGACGCTGAGCCAAATGTATATTGCACGTTACCTAACGGGAGAACGAGGGCACCACTGTCTTCTTGTTGGCCGCCGGTATATACACGGTAATCGTCATCGGTATTCGTGAGGTTGGATGTTTTACTGCTGTAAGCCGCGTTGATGGCAATCTCACCACTGAAGCCATTGCTCTCGCCTAACTTGGCAACAGCGGTTGTTGATACGAGACTGACTGCAACCGCTAAGACACTCCATGTCGGTTTCATATTGGTTCCTTCTTCGATTCTGAATATCGTTAATAACAAATGTAATTATATGTTTACCTTATGTTATTGGTTTAGCATAAGCTTGTTTTATGTGGGTAACAAGACAATTTAAAAAGCATTGAAGTGTATGGCGCATAAATGCATAGGTTGTCGTTAGTAGGCATGTTTATGGGTAGGCTAAGCCCGTATCAGAAAGGAAAATATAGAACGATAAGATAAAAAAAGACAAAGCCGAGCATAGTGGCTCGGCTTTGTCTTTATATTGAATAGGTGGAGATCGTGGTTACTTCTTCAATAAGAAATTTACCAGCTCAAAATATTCGTCTAGTGATTGTATGCTACCTGCTTCAACCAGGTATTTGTTATTGACGATAACGGCAGGAACGCCAGAAAGTCCACTGTCTTTGAATTGCTTATCAAAGCGGCGCACCATTGAATCGACAGCAAAGCCCTTGAATGCCGAATCAAACTTCTTCGCGTCTATGCCTTCATCAATAAAGATTTGACGTAACTCTTCGTCGTTACGAGGAGGCTTGTTCATGTTGTGGATGCGGTTAAACATGACCGGAACCATCTTATCCTCAACTTTTAAGGCAATCATCGTCGCATAAGCCTTGCTCATCGACATACCCATGTTACCACCCATAAATGACACGTGGTTCTTTTGGAATTTAGCGTCGGCTGGGATTTTAGTTTTTAATTGCTCAATGATTGGCTCAAAACTATTACAGTGAGGGCAATAAAAAGAGAAAAATTCAGTAACGGTTGGTTTGGTTGATTGCTTTGTTTCTAGCACTTTATAGTGAGTGCCTTCTTCAAACTGAGCGGCACTAACGCCAAGAGTGACGAGCAGCGTAGCGAATAGTGCGATAAATCTTTTCATTGTTGTCTCCATGTAGAATTCATTCCGTAACGATATTCATTAGTGTGTCACCACTGTGGCTGTAATGAAAGCGGCGTTTCATTTAATGCTGCCATTTGCTCTTTAAAGCCCAGCACTTGTCCTTCCCAGTATTTAGGGTCGTTAAACCATGGGAAGGCCAGAGGGAAAGCTGGGTCATGCCAACGTTTAGCCAACCAAGCCATGTAGTACACCATACGTAGACCGCGTAAAGGCTCAATTAGTTTCAATTGACTCGAAGGGAAATCATTAAACTCTTGATAGCCTTCTAAAACCACGTCTAGCTGCATCATTTTTTCTTGTCTATCACCGCTCAGTAGCATCCATAAATCTTGAACCGCAGGGCCGTTTCGAGCGTCATCCAGATCAACAAACATTGGCCCGTCTCGCCAGAGAATATTACCAGGGTGACAATCACCATGTAAGCGAATCATCTGACTGGGTTCCCAGTGCGTTTCTATTTGAGCGATCAGCATGTCGAGGTCACTAAAAAAGGCGTTCTCTAGATGTGATGGGATGAACGTTGAAGATTGCAGCAGCTTTCTAGGTTGATATAAATACTCTTCTAGCCCAATGGTCGGTCGATGCTCAAACGGTTTTGCTGCGCCAACATTATGTATGCGACCCAGAAAACGTCCGACCCATTCTAATTGCTCGAGGTTATCCACCTCGAACTGTCGACCTCCTTCACTGGCAAATAGCGTGAACCAATAGCCGTTATACTCATGAATGGATTGGTTATTGATGACCAGTGGCGCAGAAATGGGTACATCATGTTCCACAAGTTCATGCGCGAACTCATGCTCTTCTTGGATTTGTGCCAATGTCCAACGTTGTGGGCGATAGAATTTTACGACGAATCGTTTTTTATCTTCGTCGGTAAATTGGTAGACCCGGTTTTCATAACTGTTAAGGGGAAGGAGCCCGGATTCTGCGCGAACGCCGATACTTTCTAGTGCATACCACATAAAGTCTGGTGTTAACGCATCGAAGTTAAACATTTGCTCTGTCATGCTGAAACTAAAAAGGCTCATTACTGAGCCTTTTCCTATTATAAATCGTGAAGAGAGAGGTTATAGCTTTACAAACCGGCTCTCTACCTCAACGGAAAAGTCATTGCTGTCACTTAGTATAAACTGAATCGTGACGACGGGTGAGTCGAGTTGGTCAGGATCGACACCTAAACTCATCGGTAGGCTTAACACTTCTCCAGGATCAACGATGACGGTTTGTTTTCCGTACCACGTTGCTGAATCCAAACCAGCTACCGTTAGCGTGTATTTTTGCTCTTGCTGCGTCTTGTTGATGACCTTAAGGGTATAAGTGTTTTCTACTAACCCGTCACTGTTGATGCGTGACAGCGCACTTCGGTCTTTTATAACACTCAGTCCTACAGGCTCAACCGCAGAAATTTGTGCGAAGAACAGCCCAATCATCACGAGTAAAATAGCCCCATAGCCGAGTAGTTTTGGTCGCATTACTTTTGTGTGTTGACCTGATAATCGGTGCTCTGTGGTGTAGTTGATCAAGCCTTTCTCATAGCCCATTCGGTCCATGGTTTTATCACAGGCATCGATACAAGCGCCACAGTTAATACATTCGTATTGCAGGCCATCACGGATATCGATGCCGGTTGGGCAGACCTGAACACATAAGTCACAATCAATACAGTCTCCAAGTCCGAGCGCTTTAGGGTCGGCTTTGCGAGAACGAGGCCCGCGTTGTTCACCACGCTTCGAGTCATAGCCGACAATAAAGGTGTCTTTATCAAACATGGCGGATTGGAAGCGAGCATAAGGGCACATGTGAATACATACGATGGAGCGCATCCATCCAGCATTAGCGTAGGTGCACCCTGCAAAAAATAGAACCCAAAAAACCGGCCAGAAACTTGCTTCGAAGCTAAAGAAACCGATCACTAAGTCACCAATCGGGACAAAATAACCAGTAAACGTGAGACCGGTGGCGAGCGCAATCGCGAGCCATGCAATGTGCTTAAGGGTTTTCCTTGCGAATAAATTCGCCGTGAGCTTGTTGGAGTCTTGTTTTCGCCTTTTATTTGCGCTGCCTTCTAGCTTTTCTTCAAACCAGATATACATAAAGGTCCAGACGGTCTGTGGGCATAGATAGCCACACCAAACTCGACCTAAAAAGGTGGTAATAAAAAACAATCCGAAGGCGGCGACCATAAATAACAAGGCAAGTAAGGTCAGGTCTTGTGGATAAAGGGTTGTGCCAAAAAAGTTGAATTGCTGATTGCCAATATCAAGTAAGATTGCCTGCCTTTCACCGTATGGTATCCAAGGAATAACCGCAAAAAGTAGCAATAAAAACCAACCGCCATAGCGCCTGAGCTTTTGGAATGTTCCTTTGCTTTCACGTACATAAATACTATTGCTGGGATTAAACCGGTCTCCGGTCCCTTTGTGTGTTTTAGGATTGAACGTTTTTGGTGTGACGTCCTTAATATCAATCTTATCCTGACTCATGTGAAGCGGTCCTTTTTGGGCTGACGGCATGTTTATACATGCTCTACTTTTCCGACACTGCGAGGTATTCCTAATCAATCGTCGACGCGTGTATTGTCATCCATGGCTGATCGGGCATAACTATCTATGTAAATAGAAAACCTATGTAAATAGAAAACGCGCCGATTATAACCTCGATAACAAACTCTTTTCTTTAAGGCTATCAACCTTTAACAAGAAAAATGATATTTCACGTGTTATGGCACCGTACGTAATCGGATAACGCAGCGTTGTGTTTCTCAAATGAGGAAGCGTTATTTTAAGGCGTGAAGCACAAAGCAAAGAAATTGCTTCGATGATATTGACGTGATGTAAATGAAGATAGCACGGTTGAGGCGTGCTATCTCTGGCTTTTTAGTCAGCGTATTTGCCGCTACTTGATGATACCGCGCGCTTTCAATAACGCAGTCTTGAAGTCATCTTCTTGGTCTTTCGCAAGGCCTGGGATCATGTCTTCTTTTTGGCTGTTACGCATCTTCAGATGGTAGATCAACACATCATCAGTGAGCTCATTAAGATTACCGTTGTAGCCAGCTTCTGCAGCAAGCTTAACGATAAACTCTAGCAGGTTTAGGTCTGGTTCTTTCTGCCATTCTGGGTGAATAAGTTCGATCAGTTCGTTAACGCGATGACACTTCATAGCTTTCTCCACAATTTTTATAGTGATTTTTGCATCAAAATATCAAAGTTTACGTTGATAACCAATATGAGAAAGCAATAGACATAAAAAAAGCGCAGGGTGTCTGCGCTTTTTTATTATGCTGCTTTAATTACTTTTGCTGGTGTCGGTGCCATAAAAGCACTTTTTTCAACAAGCGTCATTGAAGGAGCGGCTTGTTTTGCGACAGGCGCAGAGGCAAAGCCACTACGACGACGCGACGCACCACGATTTGAGTGCGAAAACCTGACAGGAGTAGGGCGCATTGCTATACCTAACAGTCAGACAATTCCATTGCCAATCTAATGGCCTGATTATCTATGAGACATTGCATCACAATGTGCTCTTTTTTGGCATTTGCCAGTCCAAATAAATAATCAGGAATAACGATATGCATGCATATCAGGTATAGAATATCACCAACTACGGATAGGTTCGACAATCTTATCTAAATAATTGTTGCTTTTTTGAACACGTGAAGTGATGGGGTTATTTTGTCAGGAGTATTTGTTTTATCGGGCTATATGGGATAAAACTGGTAACCAGTGAATGGAGGTGCGTATGTCTTTTTTTAAGAAAACCTTAGCAAGTTTTGGTATTGGTGCTGCGCGAGTAGACTCGGTACTGCATCAAGAATTTTTATACCCAGGTCAGGCAGCAAAAGTTACTGTGCATGTTTACGGCGGAAAAACAGCTCAAACGGTTGATAACATTAATATGCGACTGTGTTGCCGTTATATTGATGAGGTTGCTCGTGGCAACCACGACAATCAAAATCAGCCAGGTAGCCCGAAAAAGCGCGTAGCAAAAACCTATGCCATGGAAACATGGAAATTGCCTTATGCTTTTACCATTGAGCCCGGTGAGACACGTGACTTTGAGGTTGAGCTCCTGGTGCCTTGGAATACGCCGGTCACGCTTGGTGACTCCAAAGTTTGGCTAGAAACTGGGCTTGATATTGCTTTAGCGGCTGACCCAACAGACAAAGATCTACTGACCGTGAGGCCCGATCCGCTGCTTGATGGCATTTTTTCGGCTTTAGAGCATGAAGGCTTGCGCATTAGACAGGTTGAATGTGAGGCAGCTAAAGGCTTTGCTATGCCATTTGTTCAAGAGTTTGAGTTTGTCCCAACCACTGGTCCTTATCATGGGCGTTGGCGTGAGCTTGAGATTGTGGCATACCGAGATGAAGACGTGCTTAAGCTATGGTTTGAAATTGACAGAAATAGAGACGGTATTGGCGGCATGCTGTCCAGCTTAATAGGGGCGGGGCAACTAAAGCGAGAGCTCTCACTGCCAAGCTCGATGAGTGCAGAAGAGGCCGGTAAGAAGGTTCTCGATTACTTGGACCAAACGTCCTAGTTACAATCACGATTGTTTTTTTCAGCTTACATTTGTAAGCTGAATATGGCATGCTGCTGCCATTGCCATATTGTGAGTACAAATTATGTCTTCAGTGTCACTGTATAGTTTGCAAGAAGAGCGTGCCAACAGCCTGACCCATGCACTGGGTGTGATATTGTCAGTGATTGGCTTGGTCTTATTGATATTGAAAGCGACTCAAGCAAACTCCGATGCGCTCACATTAATCAGTATGAGTGTTTATGGTGGCAGTATGGTCACCTTGTTCTTGGCCTCTACGCTGTACCATTCGATTGATAGTCCTAACCAAAAACATCGCTTAAAGACGTTTGATCATTGCGCTATTTACTTATTAATTGCAGGCAGTTACACGCCTTTTATGTTGGTATGTCTGCGAACCCCGCTTGCGGTATCTCTTATGGTGGTGATCTGGATGATTGCCGTGGTCGGGATTGTCATGAAGCTCTTTTTTGCTCATAAGATTGAACGGCTGTCTTTGTTTGTCTATTTAGGGATGGGATGGTTGTCGGTTATTCCGCTGTATCAGCTCTCCCAAAGTCTCGATTTTTCGGGGCTGATGTTGTTAGCCTTGGGTGGTGTTGTGTATACCTTAGGTGCCGTATTTTATGCCTGCGATCGAATTCCATTCAACCACGCGATTTGGCACGTTTTTGTGCTTGCTGGCGCTGCCTGTCATTTCTTTGCTATTTATCTGTACGTCGAACCTATTTAATACTCACCGCCCGATGCTGAGACTACCGCTGAGCTAGATCGGTCAAACTTAATGTGAAGCCTCAAGCTAGAGTGCTACTGAGTCGGCCTTTAGGAGTGCACAATCAATGTTTAGACACGTGCAGTTAAATAGCGACATATATGGCATTGAGCATTGAGCACTAACGACGCCAAAAGGCAGGGAAAAAGAGCACCAACAACGTCAATATCTCTAAGCGTCCCATCAACATACCCAAGCTCAGTAGCCATTTCGCGGCATCTGGAAGTGGCGCAAAGTTACCCGTCGGACCAATGATATCGCCCATACCCGGGCCCACATTTGCAACCGCAGTAATGGCGCCAGAGATGCTTGTCACCGGGTCGAGTCCCATCGCACTCAGTCCTGCAGCAAGAACCATAATGGTTGCAAAAAACATCAACACAAAAGCCACGACAGAACGGACAATATCGTCATTGACCTGTCTATGGTTATAGCGCTGTACAAACACACCAGAAGGGTGGATCAGCTTCATCATCTGCTTGTTGAGCAAGGTAATGGCAATTTGGAAACGAAAGATTTTGATGCCACCTGACGTAGAACCAGAACATGCACCGGCCATCATCATGAAAGCAAACACCACGCTTGGTAACGCTCCCCATGCAGTAAAGTCTTCTAATCCAAACCCGGTTGTTGTTACGACAGAGACGATGTTAAACATGGCGACACGGAATGCGTCACTGATGGCGTAACCATCTTTCAGGGTTAGCCATAAGGCAACCAAGGTACTTGATGTTAGAAATAAATACGTAAAGCCGCGAACCTGGGCGTCATTAATGAGGACGCGCACGCTGCGCTTAGATAGGGCAGCAACAAACAGCAAGAAAGGTAACCCGCCAAGAAACATAAATACGGTGCCTACCCAATGTGCGCCGTTGGTAAAGTGGTTCATGGAGCCATCAGAGGTTGAATAGCCACCTGTTGATAAGGTAGTGAAGGCATGATTGATAGCATCAAAAAATGACATGCCTGTGGCTAAATAGCCAATAAGGCACAGTATTGTCAGCACCAAGTACACTAAGACAATGTTCTTTGCGACGGTCTTGGCTCGAGGGCTACTTTTATCCGACCAATCTGATGATTCAGTTTGGAAGAGGCGCATTCCCCCGACATTGAGCACTGGTAATATGGCCACGGCCATGACGATGAAACCAATGCCGCCGAGCCATTGTAAAATCGAGCGCCAAAGTAGGATGCTCGGCGCCATAGTATCTAACCCACTTAAAACGGTTGACCCGGTTGTGGTTATTCCTGACATGGTTTCAAAATAGGCGTCGGTAAAGCTGATGTGATTGATGAACACAAAGGGCAGCGCCGCAAATGCACTGGCGATGATCCACACTAAGCTGGTGATGAGGAACATATCACGCACGCTGAGGTGGAAGGTTTTAGTTCGGCCAATCGATAAACAGATAAAGGCCGCTAAGTGCGTGATGATGACCGCTAAACCAAAATCCAAGAACCCTGCGGTACCAGTGAAGAAGGCGACTAAGGTAGGCACGTACATAAACAAGGCTAGCTTTGAAAGTACTAACCCAATAACAAACAAGACCGGACGAGCATTAACCATAAGAGTGCCTTATAAGAAGAATGCACTAGGTTGGAATAGCGCTTCGACGTCAGGGACGTATTTCTTATCGACCAAGAACATCACCACATGGTCATCTTGTTCAATGACGGTGCGGTCATGAGCAATTAAGACCTCTTCACCACGAACAATCGCACCTATTGTGGTACCTGGGGGTAACTTGATTTCACCTACCGCTTTGCCGACGACTTTCGAGGTTGTCTCATCACCACGAGCGACCGCTTCGATCGCTTCCGCGGCCCCACGTCTGAGCGAGGATACGTTAACAATATCGGCACGTCGTACGTGAGTAAGTAGTGCTGAGATGGTGGCTTGTTGTGGCGAAATCGCGACGTCAATGGTGCCGCCCTGTACTAAGTCGACATAAGCACCACGCTGGATGAGTACCATGACTTTTTTTGCGCCCATCTTTTTCGCCAGCATGGCGGACATGATGTTGGTTTCATCTTCATTAGTCAGTGCGATAAAGACATCAACCTGGTCGATGTTTTCCTCTGCTAATAACTCTTGATCAGCCGCATCGCCACAAAACACAATCGTGTTTTCAAGTTGCTCTGAGAGTTTTTCGGCTCTTTGGTAGCTGCGTTCGATGAGCTTGACGCTGTAATTCTGTTCTAAGCGCTTTGATAGGCTTGAACCAATATTACCGCCCCCCACAATCATAATACGTCGATACGGTTTTTCGAGGCGCTGCAGTTCACTCATTACGGAACGAATATGGTTACTCGCCGCGACAAAAAACACCTCATCATCCGCTTCGATAATGGTGGTACCTTGCGGGCGGATTGGGCGACCTTGCCTAAATATCGCCGCTACGCGCGTATCGATATGTGGCATATGTTCTCGTAAGGTCGACAGGGCGTTTCCTACAAGTGGCCCACCGTAATATGCTTTGACGGCGACGAGGCTGACTTTTTCATCGGCGAAGCTGACAACTTGAAGCGCGCCAGGATATTGAATCAAACGCTCAATGTAGCTGGTAACCAGTTCTTCTGGTGCAATAAGGTGATCAACCGGTACTGCTCCAGAATTAAACAAGGTTTCTTTTTCCATTAGGTATTCACGCGAACGAATTCGAGCGACACGGTTTGGAGTGTTAAAGAGCGAGAACGCCACCTGACAGGCGGCCATGTTGGTTTCGTCCATGTTGGTGACTGCAACCAGCATATCGGCATCCTGAGCGCCTGCTTCTCGCAATACGTCAGGGTGGCTCGCATAGCCATTTATGACACGTAAATCATACTTATCTTGTAGTTCACGCAGACGGTCACTGTTTTTATCAACAATGGTAATATCATTGTTCTCACCCACCAGATTTTCTGCGAGTGTGCCACCGACCTGCCCTGCACCAAGAATGATGATTTTCATAACGTTTCGCTCTTCTTATTATGTCGACTCAACGACTTGGTAGAATAACTATCAATACGTTAGCATTCTACGATTTTTTTAATACCGCGTAATAGAAGCCGTCCATATCTTCTTCACCAGGTAAAATTTGACGACCAGGATTACTGATATCTGAGCCAATTAATTCGGCGTTGGTCGTGCGAGCCAAGAAGGCTTTTACTTGCTCGACGTTTTCTTGAGGTGTGATCGAGCAGGTGGCGTAGACCATGGTGCCTCCGGCTTTGAGCTGTTGCCACATTGCATCAAATATCTCACGCTGTAATTCAGCCAGTGCCGCAATATCATCAGCACGACGTAGCCATTTAATATCTGGGTGACGACGGATGACACCCGTTGCCGAGCAAGGAGCATCAAGCAAAATACGGTCAAACTGTTCACCCTGCCACCACTCTTGCGGTGTTCTTGCATCGCCACACACCACCGTCGCTTGTAGCTGTAAGCGTTCTAGGTTGTCGTGGACACGCTTGAGGCGATTTTCATCACAATCAATCGCCACCACATTACTGCCCGTAGTGCGCTCAAGGATATGAGCCGTTTTGCCGCCAGGCGCTGCGCAGCAATCCAAAATTAGTTCGCCATCTTGAGGCTTTAGGTAATTCAATGACAGTTGAGCCGCGGCATCTTGTACCGATACCCAGCCTTTATCAAAGCCAGGTAAACTGGTGACGTCACAGGGCGCGGCCAATCTTAATGCATCTTGTGCTTCGGAGTGAGGGGTGCAATCAATGCCTTCATTTTTGAGCAGCTCAAGGTACTCATCTCTTGAATGATGTTGATGATTTACGCGTAACCACATTGGTGCCTTGGTATTGTTGGCTTCTAAAATGTCAGCCCATTGATCTGGGTAGCTTGCTTGCAGTAGCTTTAATAACCAACTTGGATGCCCATATTTACCAGCATTATGGCTCATGGATATCTCATCCAGTTTCTCTTGATTGCGTTGGTAATTACGCAGTACAGCATTAATAAGGCCTCGCAGTTTAGGGCCTTTCAGCGTTTTTGTCGCCTCTACGGTTTCGCCAACCGCCGCGTGAGCGGGAATGCGCATATTGCCAATTTGATAAATACCAACCAAGATCAGGTGGTGGAAAACTCGCTGTTTACCTTTCAGCGGCTTGTCCATCAACTCTGAGGCAATAGACTCTAAACGAGGTAGGATTCGCAGGGCACCAAAACAAATTTCTTGCAGTAAGGCCTGATCACGAGGTTTAACTTGCTGCTGACCAGCAGGAAGTGCATTAGAGAGGGATTGACCTTTATCAACCACTTGAAACAGGATATTGGCCGCAACAGCACGAACGTTCATGATAGTTCCCAAAATTGATTGCTACGTAATGGTATGGCTACGTAGGTTAATAGTGTCTTAAATAAAGTAGGGCCCGCACTTATGAAAGTACTGGCCCTATTGATCGAGGGGAAGTGTTAGCTAAGGATGGTGCCCACTTCGAACCAGTTCGCTTTTGAGTTCAGAACATCACTGACAGGCATTGCTTTTTTCCCCGGTACCTGAATCTGATCAAGTACGACAATGCCTTGTCCGGTTGCGATGTAAATTCCTGTTTTATCGGATTTAAGAATAGTACCCGGTGCTTTATCTGTCTCGCCGCTTTCAGCAATAGCACGCCAAACCTTGACGTTATTTTCTTGTACTGAGAAGTAACTCATTGGCCAAGGGTTAAAAGCACGAATGCAGCGCTCAATAAAGATGGCGTCTTGAGTCCAATCGATTTTTGCTTCTTCTTTGCTCAGCTTACTCGCGTAATTGGCTTCGTCATCGTTTTGTTTGACAGGCGTGGCCGATCCATCCGCGATGGTGTTCAAGCACTCTAACAAGGCGCCCGGACCTAAGTCCGCAAGCTTTTCGTACATAGAGGCGCTGGTATCATCGGGCTCAATTGGCGTCGTTGCAATGGAGAGCATATCGCCAGTATCGAGTCCGATATCCATTTGCATAATGGTCACGCCCGTTTCTTTGTCGCCAGCCCAAATCGAGCGCTGGATGGGCGCTGCACCACGCCAGCGAGGCAGGATGGAGCCATGCACATTAATGCAACCTAGCTTTGGAGTATCAAGAACCACCTGCGGTAGCAGCAAACCGTAAGCGACCACAACCATGATGTCAGCATTTAAATCGGCGAGTGCTTGTTTTGCTTCTTCAGATTTAAAATTTTCAGGCTGATAAACCGGAATATTATGCTCGCTTGCGATATTTTTTACTGGGCTAGCGGTCAGTTTTTTACCACGACCAGCAGGTCGGTCTGGTTGGGTATAGACGGCAATTACCTCGTGCTCCGAAGACAATAACGCCGCCAAGTGACGGGCGGCGAAGTCTGGAGTACCGGCAAACACAATGCGTAATGATTGGCTCACAGAAACCTCACTTTAGTGGTTATTGTTTCGCGTTGAAGCGCTGAATTTTTTCTAGCTTATCTTTGATGCGCTTGCGCTTGAGAGGGGAAAGATAATCAACAAAAAGTTTTCCCTCTAGGTGATCGAGCTCATGTTGAACACAAATCGCCAGTAGGTCATCAGCCTCAAAAGAGAACGTCTCGCCTTCGCGATTTAGCGCAGTGACACTGACTTCTGCTGCGCGAGCGACGAGCGCGCGTGCACCAGGTACAGACAAACAGCCTTCTTCAATACCATCTTCACCACGTTTTTCCGTGATCTCTGGATTGATGAGCACCATAGGTTGGTCGCGGCTATCGGAAATATCGATGACGACGATACGTTGATGAAAATCAACTTGTGTCGCGGCTAGGCCAATCCCTTCTTCGTCGTACATGGTTTCAATCATGTCATCGACAAACTTTTGAATCTCCGGAGTAACCTCAGATACTGGCTTTGCTACCGTTCTTAGGCGCTCATCCGGGAAAGTTAATACTTGTAATACAGACATATACACTCAAAATATTGAACTGTGCCGAATAGGCACGGACTTCGTTGGTTCAATTCTAGACATTTTCGGACCTAAATGACAGCATCCCATGAAACAAAGCAAGGGAATGCTGGAGATGAGGCAACGAATAGTTAGGTTGGTGCGGGGTTTGGCTCTATTTAGTTTTACTTTGTTTTTTGCGTTCCCAGGTCTGTCTAATGAGTTGAGGCTTAAATCAAATGTGCCATCAACGTATGTCGTGGTAAAAGGAGACACCCTTTGGGGTATTTCGACGCTGTATCTTCGTTCGCCGTGGCGATGGCCAGAGTTATGGGGCTACAACCAGCATGTGACTAATCCGCATTTAATCTATCCTGGCGACAAACTTAATCTTACTTGGGTTGATGGTAGGCCAAGACTCAGCATAAAAAGTGTTAAAACGTTGTCGCCGGTTGTTCGTATTGATAACAAGCGTCCGATTGCTGGTGCAGACCGCTTAACGGTGATGCGTTATTTAGAAAAAGAAGGCTTGGTAAACAGCAAAGTCCTTGAGTCATTTCCAGTGGTTGTTGGCTCTAATCGAGGGCTAGATTACGTGACGGATCGTGATGAGTTGTACATTCAATACCAAGGCCGCGAGCGAGCATGGGGTATTTACCGAGTAGGTAAAGCGTATTCCAATCATCTGGGTGCTGATATGAAGGAAGTGCGCTTACTTGCGGAGGCACACACCATTGGACACAACAATGGGGTGACGACGCTTCAAATATCGAGCCTAAAACGAGAATTGAAAAAGGGGGATGTTGTCATCCCACTTAGCGCGCACCAAGACCTATCGCTGGCATCCAATTTTTCACCACGACCTGGCCCCTCTATCGATACTATTAAGCTATTGGGGGCCATGAACTCCCTTAACTATGCGGTCCAAGGTCAGACTGTTGTTTTAAATGTCGGTACAATGGCAGGGATTGAACAAGGCAGTATTTTTCTTATTAAGCGCAACAGTGAGGACTTTCGTTTCTCGGCTGGAGAGAAAAGTATCGAAAAAAAAGACAATAGAGCGTCCCTGTCATTTCCCAAGGTTGAGATTGGTCAACTGATGGTGATTCGCCCCTATGAGTATTTTAGTATTGCTGTCATCACGACATCAACCGAACCTGTTTCAATGCAGGCGATTATCGAAGCACCCAATATGTCACATGCGGTAGACAGGTTCCCCAACACTGATGATGCCATTGATGGGTGATAGCGAATTAAGAGCATGGCTAACGCTGGCTTTATGTCCGGGTGTTGGGTCGATTACCTTTCATAAATTGTGTGCAATTACCTCCCCTAGCGCATTGGTTCAATTCGATGCACAGCGACTCCGATCTATTGGTTTAAAAGAAAACCAGATTCGGTTCATTCACTATGATGCCTGCAAGAGTGTGGAGGCGTGTCTTGAGTGGCGCGGCGAATCGAGTCATCATATTATTCTATCCACTGACGCTCATTACCCTGCGCTGCTTCGCGAGACGAAAGGGTACCCTCCGATGTTATTTGTTAGTGGGCACTTACCTATATTAAGTCGCCCACAAATCGCGATGGTAGGCAGCCGCAATGCAACGCGAGAAGGGCTGGAAACCGCCGCACAATACGGACAAGCATTCTCTGAACAAGGTTTTGTCGTAACGAGTGGCTTAGCTCTGGGTATTGATGGTCATGCTCATCAAGGTGCGTTGAGTGCTGGTGGTAGTACCATTGCCGTATTGGGTTCGGGTTTAGGTCATATCTACCCTCATCGCCATAAGGGACTTGCTAACCGTATTCGAGAGAAAGGCGCTCTCGTTAGTGAGCACCCCCCGTTCATTAAACCTAGGCCAGAGTTCTTCCCACGACGAAATCGGATTATCAGCGGTCTTTCTGCTGGGGTGTTAGTGGTTGAGGCAACGGAAAAAAGTGGTTCCTTGATTACGGCCCGATATGCCGCTGAGCAAGGTCGTGATGTTTTTGCTATTCCAGGTTCGATTCGTCATCCCTTTCACAGTGGCTGTCACTCTTTGATAAGAAGTGGTGCATTTCTCGTACAAACACCTAAAGACGTGGTGGATGAAATAGAATCTTTAGTGAACTGGTCTAAAGATCATCAACCAACACTTTTTGACCAAGTTATTGATAAAGAAGAATTGCCATATCCTAATCTGTTGGCTAACGTAGGAATAGACGCAACACCTGTTGATATTTTGGCTCAAAAGACCCATATTCCTGTGCATGAGGTCATGCAACAGCTCCTTGAGCTTGAACTGCTTGGCCATATTGTTGCCGTTACCGGTGGTTATATTCTCAAAGGGAGAGGCAAGCTATGATGATGGACATACTGATGTACCTGTTTGAAACCTATATCCATAGCGATGCGGAACTGCAGGTAGACCAAGACGAGCTAGAAGATGAATTGCTTCGGGCAGGCTTCCAGCAAAAAGATATCTACAAGGCGCTGCAATGGTTAGAAGATCTAGCGGAGCTTCAAGACACAGATAAGCACTCTGCTATTGCTATGAGTGCAGCAACATCGACGCGGGTTTATACCGCCAAAGAAATGTCTCGTATCGATGTCAAAAGTCGCGGATTTCTCATGTTCTTAGAGCAAGTTGGTGTTCTGACAACTGAGACTCGTGAGATGGTGATTGATCGCGTCATGGGCTTAGAAACGAACGAGTTCGAGTTGGACGACCTAAAATGGATTATTTTGATGGTACTATTTAATGTACCGGGTAATGAAAATGAGTACACGCTTATGGAAGAGCTGATCTATACCACTGAACAGGGCGTTGTTCACTAAAGAACACGTTGATATCGTCAATAAAAGAGAGTGTATGAGCGGTAAAATTGATCACCAGTTGTTTTCGGCTCATGAGCATGCGCTTAATAGCGAGTCGTGTCCTCAATGCCAGCAAGGAACATTGCAGCTAAAAAATGGTAAGCACGGTCCTTTTTTTGGTTGTAGCGATTACCCGGGTTGTGATTACATCAAGCCTTTGCATCAAAATGACGGTCATGTCATTAAAGCACTTGGTGTTGCGTGCCCTGATTGTGGGAGTGAACTGCTGCTTCGACAAGGACGGTACGGGATGTTTATTGGCTGTAGTGGCTACCCAGAGTGTCACTTTATTCAATCGCCGAACAAGCAAGAAGATAGTAAACCGCAAAAAGATGCAGAAGTGGCGTGCCCCGAGTGCGCTAAAGGGCAACTGATCGAGCGAAAATCTCGCTTCGGCAAGGTCTTTTATGCGTGTGATGCCTACCCTAAATGCAAGTTTGCCATCAATCACCCTCCTATCATCGGTGATTGTGAATTCTGTGGCTTCCCCTTGCTGACCGAAAAGAAGCGAGCATCCGGCACGGTATTTGAGTGCGCCTCACGTGCATGTCACAAGGTTCAGAGCGAAAAAACGGCTCTATAATGAGCCGTTTATCTTGGTTGTACCATTTTATTAAACACTTAACTTTCTAGGCTAAAGCGCTTGTGCTGCTGGCATTAAAGCAGGAAACGCATTGTGGTCTAAGATGTCGGCAAGCTTAAGAAGTTGAGCCTTCAGTTCAGCGTTGTTCGACGCGGACACATTGATATGGCCCATTTTTCTGCCAGTACGTTTTTCTTTACCGTACCAATGTACATGGCAACCAGCGAGTTGATATACCGCTTCCGGAACGCAATCTTGGCCTAGTATATTCACCATCGATGTTGCTCTGGTGAGCTGAGTGGATCCGAGTGGCATATCACACACTGCCCGTAAATGGTTCTCAAATTGGCAAGTATCGGCACCTTGTTGTGTCCAGTGTCCTGAGTTGTGCACACGAGGTGCAATCTCATTGACCAGCAATTCACCATCAACATCAAAGAACTCAAGTGCTAGTACACCAACGTAATCCAAAGAATTAGCAACGGCAGTAAACATTTCAGCGGCTTGTTGTTGTACTGCTCTTTCATCAATGGCAGTAGACAGTGTTAACACACCATCGGTATGTACGTTTTCGGCCAGGGGATAAATAGCAATGTCGCCTTGCTTGTTACGAGCACCTACCAGAGAAACCTCACGTTGGAAGGGAACAAATTCTTCTGCGACAATCGCTTGGTTGTCGGACTGCTCGATACACTCTTGCATTTCCGCCCAGATCGCATCCACATTCTCAAGTGATTTTAAGCGCCACTGGCCTTTGCCGTCGTAACCACCAAGTGCACTTTTTAGCACCATAGGTAGGCCGACGGTCGTTATCGCAGCGTCAAAATCAGCTCGTGATCGAATAACGGCGTAGGTAGCATTTTTTACTTTGGCGCTATCGAGTAATACTTTTTCAATACGTCGGTCGCCGCCAGCTTTAATCGCTTGTGTGGAAGGGCGGAATTTGCCACTTTTTTCGCATACATCGAGAACATTGAGAGGAATATGTTCGAACTCCGCGGTAATGACATCAGCAAGATCGATAGCTTGCTGTAAACCATTGCCCAGAACCTCTAAGGTGAGAGGGTGAACGATATTCTCACTTTTCACATCAAACGCTGATATTTTGATATTGAGCGGTGCGCCAGCCAAAGACATCATGCGCGCCAGCTGACCAGCACCTAAGACCAATACGTGCTTCATTATTAACCCTCTGATGGATCTGGGTTTGCGAGCACAGTGTCCGTTTGTGTCTGTCGGAATGCTTCGACTTTTTCCATGACGCTATTATCATGAATACCGATAATCTGAGCGGCAAGAATCCCCGCATTTGCAGCGCCAGCTTCACCGATCGCAAGGGTGCCTACTGCGATCCCTTTTGGCATTTGAACGATTGAAAGTAGAGAATCCATTCCTTTAAGTGCACGACTTTGAACGGGAACACCTAACACAGGAACGCTAGTGAAAGCCGCAGCCATACCAGGAAGATGCGCTGCACCGCCAGCACCTGCGATAATCACAGAAATACCACGTTCTTTTGCTGACGTCGCGTAGTCCGCAAGTAGTTGTGGTGTGCGGTGAGCTGAAACGACTTTTGTTTCATATTCAACACCAAATTGGTCTAGCATGTCAGCGGCCAGTTGCATTGTTGGCCAGTCTGATTTTGAACCCATGATAATACCGACTTTCATTCGACGCTCCTTCAAAGCATGTTCAAATGGATTAAATTGCGCGCATTATACGAGTATTTTTTTCCAAGGAAAACGTTTGCGTGAGTGAAAGTTGGGTTTTTTTCTGGATTCTAAAGAGTGTTTTGCGCATAGTGCCGTTGAATTGTAAAAAAAATGTATAGATTTAAAGGGAAGGAAGACGCAGTGAATAATGTTCTCTCTATGGTCGATATGCTGAAATCGGGTGAGGTTATTGCTTACCCAACAGAAGGTGTGTTTGGTGTGGGTTGTGATCCTGACAATATTCAGGCGATTGAGAAATTGTTGGCAGTAAAAGAGCGACCGGTAGAAAAGGGCTTGATTCTAATTGCCAGTAATTATGAACAGCTGCGTCCTTATATTGATGAAAATCAACTCACTAAAGCTCAACTTGCTCATGTTACGGCGACTTGGCCTGGGCCTTACACGTGGATCATGCCGGCAAGTGAAAGGGTATCTCCATGGCTCAGCGGTCAGTTTGATACGATTGCTGTTAGGGTAACGGACCATGTTTTAGTTCAAGCGTTATGCTTGGCATTCGATAAACCGATTACTTCTACCAGTGCTAATTTGTCGGGTATGCCATCTTGCATGACAGTTCAGCAGGTTCATGAGCAACTTGGAGGCCGACTTGCGGGTATTCTTGATGGAGAGGTTGGTGGGCGCTCAAAGCCAAGTGAGATTCGTGATGCCCGCACTCAGCAGCTTATTAGACAGGGTTAAAGAGGAGCACTATTGATGTCAAAAGTAGATAAATATCAAGTTAAAGCCTTCTTAATGCAGCTACAAGACACAATCAGCGAACGATTAGCCGCAGAAGATGGAGTGGCTCAGTTTATTGAAGATGAGTGGCAACGAGAGTTGGGTGGTGGTGGACGCAGCCGTGTCCTGAAAGATGGCGCTGTATTTGAGCAAGGTGGTGTGAACTTCTCACATGTGTTTGGCGATAAAATGCCAGCGTCTGCGACTGCGCATCGTCCAGAGTTGGCCGGTCGGAAGTTTGAGGCTATGGGGGTTTCTTTAGTATTGCACCCCAAAAATCCACACGTCCCGACCTCGCACGCAAACGTGCGCTTTTTCATCGCAGAAAAAGAGGGTGAAGAGCCGATATGGTGGTTTGGCGGTGGTTTTGACTTAACGCCATTTTACCCGGTTGAAGAGGACTGCCAGCATTGGCATAACGTGGCGAAAACATTGTGTGCCCCTTTTGGTGAGGCGGTCTATGCGGAACATAAAAAATGGTGTGATGAATACTTTTTCTTGCCTCATAGAAACGAAACTCGCGGTGTAGGCGGGCTCTTTTTTGACGACCTTAATCAATGGGGGTTTGAACGGTCTTTTCAGTATATGCAAGCCGTTGGAAATGGCTTCTTAGAGGCATACTTACCTATTGTCGCGAAGCGAAAAGACGTGGTGTTCGGTTCGCGTGAGCGAGAGTTTCAGCTGTATCGTCGTGGGCGTTACGTCGAGTTTAATCTTGTTTACGATAGAGGCACTCTATTTGGACTACAAAGCGGCGGGCGTACTGAGTCCATCTTAATGTCTATGCCACCACTCGCTCGCTGGGAATATGCTTATGAGCCGGAAGCGAATACACCGGAAGCGGCACTCTATTCTGACTACTTAAAGCCGCGTGATTGGTAGCTTGGCGAATGCATGCTGAAGTGATAGTGTCTTTCTCATCACTTTAGTATGCAACAGGCAGGGACATGAGCAAACTAGATCAGTACGTTGTTTTCGGGAATCCAATCTCCCAAAGTAAATCACCTTTTATCCATACATTGTTTGCTAGGCAGACTGCACAAAATATGGAATATGGCCGTCAAGAGCCTAAAAAAGGAGAGTTTTTGTCTGCGGTCGAAGTGTTTTTCAATTCTGGTGGTCGAGGGTGCAACATCACGGCACCTTTTAAAGAAGAAGCATATCAGTTCGCAGGTCGCCTGACTGAACGAGCGCAACTAGCTGGTGCTGTTAATACCCTTAAGAAACTCGATGATGGCGAGATCATCGGTGATAACACGGATGGTGAAGGTTTGGTCCAGGACTTACTTCAACATCAGGTCACCTTAGAAGGTGCATCAATACTTGTCATTGGTGCCGGAGGTGCTGCTCGTGGGGTATTAAAACCGCTTCTTGATCAAAACCCTTCTTCTATTACAGTAACAAATCGAACGTTTGAAAAAGCTCAAGAATTAGCAAGTATTTTTACTGGAGTCAATGCTGCTCCAATCGATGAGATACTCACAAGCTACGATGTGGTCATTAACTCAACCTCAGCAAGCCTATATCAACAGCGACCAGACATCAGCGACGCTATCTTTAAACCTCAAACGATCAGTTATGATATGGCTTATGGTCAAGGCCTGACTACATTTAACCAATGGGCAAAGGATTCAGGCGTACTTTTGACTTATGACGGGCTCGGTATGTTAGTTGGCCAAGCGGCTGAAAGCTTTATGCTGTGGCGTGGACTGAGGCCGGGGGCGAAGCAAATTTTGCGTGAATTGAGGAAAAACCTTGAGGGAGAATAAATGAATCAATCGATCTTATTTTCAGATGATATTACCTGGAATCAAGAGCTGTTGCTGCTAACATTTCATGCGCATCAATCAGGGATGAT
Source organism: Vibrio sp. 10N.286.49.B1 (assembly GCF_002873335.1). GTDB lineage: Bacteria > Pseudomonadota > Gammaproteobacteria > Enterobacterales > Vibrionaceae > Vibrio. The sequence continues at coordinate 72,522 of NZ_MCUW01000017.1, forward strand.
GATACGTTGCTCTATTAGCCATGATCGGTTGAGTCAACTTTCTTCAACATTGGTCAATAATAAAACAGACGCTTTTAACGCTTATCGTATTGCCCAGTTCGATATAGAAGATCTAGCAGAAGCCCTCATCGAAGATGAGGACTTTGATTTAGAGGGTAGCATCACGATACGTTAACGAATGATCTCAACCGTATTTATGTAATCATTTTTGTTTTGCACGTAATTGTCGGATGACTTTTGTAGAAAAGCTTGTTCTTTTTCTGTGAGCAAGCGGATTTTCTTAACTGGGCTACCCATATAGAGATAACCACTTTCTAGTGTTTTATTTGGAGGAACTAAACTTCCCGCCCCAATCATCACATCCGATTCAATAATGCTGCCGTCTAAGATAATGCTTCCCATGCCGACTAATACTCGGTCGTGTATCGAGCAACCATGTAACATAACCTGATGGCCAATAGTGACATCATTACCAATGAGCAGTGGATAGCCATCAGGGTTATCGGTATTTTTATGTGTTACGTGTAAAACGCTATTGTCTTGAATGTTGGTTCTGTCACCGATAACGATCTTGTTCACATCACCGCGTGCTGAAACAAACGGCCAAATGCTCACGTCTTTACCTAAATGCACGTTACCAATAATGGTACTTGTGGCATCTATATAGACAGAAGAGTCGAATTGAGGACAAATGCCTCTAAAACTGCGAACTGAAGTCATAATTAGCTCTTACTTTATAAATATACATATCATTTTGTCGAGTTTAAGCGGTTTTATAGCCATTAAGAATAAAAAACAACCAAGCAAACAAAAAAACAAAAAAAACTCGTCTTTAGGGGTTGCCAATGTGATTCGGATCTCTATAATGCGACCCCACTGAGACGGGAAAGGTTGTTAGAAACCAAGAACGAATCAGCAAGGTTATTCAGCTCAATGAGCTAAGCAAAATTAGTTTTAAAAAGTGTTTGACACTGAAAATTAACTCGCTAAAATAGCCGTCCGTTTCGAGTGAAGCTCGAAACAAGCTCTTTAACAATATAGACCTATATCAATCTGTGTGGACACTTGTTGATGATAATCATTAAGTTTGCTTCTGCTTTAGCAGAGATAAACAACTTCTTCGGAAGTAAAATGGTTTTCAATGAACACGTGACCTAAGGGTAGTAAGCTCGCTTACTGTCACACAGTCAAAATTCATTATCGTTCTGTTGGAGCGATAATAGCTTTAAAATTACTTCTTACTTTTTAAGTAAGGGACAGTTTTGAAGTCAGTATTCAT
>NZ_MCUW01000018.1 GCF_002873335.1 Vibrio sp. 10N.286.49.B1
CCAGGGCAAGATCATGAAAACCCGTTATGGAATAAGGGTTCAGGCGTGATGAGCTAATGACCCAAAATAGCGTGAACATCTCAAAATAACAACTTAATAAACGATCGATTTGACGATCAATGTTGGCTGTGATCATATACTATCTTTTGCAAGGTATATGGCATGGACGAAAAAAGCCTCTTGGAACATATTTCAGTTATTAGAGATCCTCGTCAATCGTGGAAAATAGAGCATTCACTAACGGATATTATTTTCCTGATGGTCGCTGCAGTAATAGCAGGAGCTGAAGGGTGGGAAGATATTGAGGACTTTGGTGAAGATAACTTAGAGTGGCTTCGTCAATATGGTGACTTCAGTAATGGTATTCCAGTTCACGATACAATAGCTCGAGTTATTAATCTTATATCAGCTAAGCAATTACAACGGTGTTTCTCATCCTGGATGAAAGATTGTCATGATGTAACCTCAGGCGAAGTTATTGCAATCGATGGCAAAACGCTCAGAGGCACTTACAACAAAGATAAGCGTTGTGGTGCCATTCATATGGTCAGTGCGTTTAGCGCGG
>NZ_MCUW01000019.1:0-233 GCF_002873335.1 Vibrio sp. 10N.286.49.B1
GTTGGCGGTAAACGTCCAGTGACCATGAGCATCGATGGTCAAGTCACCGTTGTTGCCTGTTATGGTGTCTGGGGTGAATGTGTTATCTGGGTTATCAATATCGGTGTTGGTCAACGTGCCTGAAGTGGTGATTGCTTTGTCTGTTTCATTTACAGCCACGGTCTCAGGCCTAATAAACAGCTTGTCACTGGGCTGAGTCGGTGGTGAAATATTTTTGTGCGTATCGGTTTTGT
>NZ_MCUW01000019.1:1007-81155 GCF_002873335.1 Vibrio sp. 10N.286.49.B1
TTGTGCGTATCGGTTTTGTGCATATCGGTTTCGTGTACATCGGTTTTGTGACGTTCTGGCACCGCAACGCTTGAGTTATTGGTTGCTGCGGGAATCATGTTCATTTTAGCATGAGAGTGGTCGGTCAAGTGATGCGAAGAATGAGTTACGGTTGAGGTTGGTTTTACTGCTGCTTCGTTATCCACTGTTAGTGTGGCGCTATTTGAATGTTCAGGTTTAGCGAAGGCGGTATTGTCGGTCGTATTATCATCGGATATGTGGTTGGCTTTTTCTACATCGAGATTTCCCGGTGCCAATTTATTGATAGGGGTCTCATCACTGTTCACATTCACTTCATCGTCATGAGTGCTTGCAAATGAGGGTAAAATCAGCATTAAACTTTGTAAGTTTAATGCATTGACGTTGACGTTGAACCTCGAAAATAATCTTAATTTATTTTTCTTATTTGTACTTCGTTGTTGTACCGATGAAGAGGCATGTTTCTTATTATTCTTTACACTTGAACTTACCGCGTTCTTGCCTTTATTTTTCATGCTTATTTAACCCATAAATAACGTGAAGCCGCTATTTTAAGTTAAGTACAATACTAGGGATTGCGCTAGCCAATTTAATGATGTTTAACGGGAAAAGACTGAAAATCAATAGGTGAGCTATTTAAGTCGCTAGACGCTACGAATTCTATCTAAATACTTAAGAAATTTTGCCTAAAATGGGCCACATTAAATGATGGTAGCGGCTACGGGCCTGAGTGTTAAATTAATTTATTTAAGGTCGACTGCTTAGCCTTGATTTATGCCTGACGTCGGATAAGGATGAGAAGCACAACGCTACATGTTCACCAATCAAGGTCGTATGCAAATTAAGAAATGATTACATTCGTAAAACAGTATTACATACTCAAAAATAGCTTCTAATAAGAGAGAAGAGGAGAGGGCAGAGAATAATAGACATTTTCCAGCATCATTTTGAAGTTAACTCAAGCGCCTCTGGGCTCATGCAATCAAAGTGACAATGACGCCTTATCCTGATTATAGAAAATTACGTTACCATTTTACCTCTGAATTTTTTTACGATTCATTATTGGTTCAAAGCTGTGTCATACACAGAACCTATCGTTGCTCTGTGCGCCTAGTTCTATATGTATTCTCAAAGAATTATCAGGTGTTCTGTGTAGGGTATAAAAGTAATGTGAGTCCCCAGAAACGGTGAAACCCCGATGTTGGTAGCATCGGGGTTTCGAATTTCTTTAGATTACTTAGTTGGTAAGACTGAGAATCTTTTTATGCAAAAGGTTGGATTTATCCAACTAATTCCTTGGTAGGAAATTAGATACGGATGAAGTCCATGTGCTCAACTTTTGGCTTGTACGCGTGACGTTGAACGTCTTGCGGCTTAACCTTAACTTCTGCGCCGTCAATCAATAGAGTGATTGCTTCGTAGAACTCAGGCTTGTCCATTTGGTTGATCACTTCATCGTGCGTAAGCGCGATAGAGATCGGTGCTGCTTCACCACCGTAGATGATTGCTGGGAATTTGCCAGCGTGACGTAGGCGGCGGCTCGCACCCTTACCTAGTTCAGTACGTACTACTGCTTCGAATTTCATAGTATTTACTCTCAATTAGTAAAATTAATAAATGCCGTTCTAATCTTAGCGACCTAGTTAGAACATATATCGTTAAAAAAGCATCAAAGATACTCTCAAAACGAGCGCGGATACTAACATTCAATAGCAGTCTGAGCAATAGATTCGGAGTGATATCTATAGATTTTTTAATCCTTTACTGCTCTTAACGTCAGCGTTGCTTTTAAACCACCCAATTTGCTTAAAGAAAGAACAAGATCGCCACGATAACCATGAGCCATTTCACTGACGATGTTTAGCCCTAGACCTGTTCCTGGTGTGGTTTCGTCTAGGCGTACACCGCGTTTTATCACATCTTGGCATTGTGCCTCTGGGATACCGACACCGTCATCTTCGATGATGATTTTGATGGCATCGTTATCCAGTGCGAGAGAGTGAACCCGTATGAGGCTTTTTCCCCATTTGTATGCGTTTTCTATTAAGTTACCCAGCATTTCGTCGAGATCAGTCTTTTCAACCGCGACGAACAAGTCAGGGTCCAATTCGTTAATAAGCGCAATTTCTCGCTGTGCGTAAACCTTATCAAACGCCAAAGACATCGCGTCTACGCGTTCACTTGGGTTTGCTTTCACCGATAGGATGTTCATTGCACCGGCCATGCGTGCTCGGCCTAAGTGGTAATCAATCTGTGATTGAATTTGAAGTAGGGCGGGAGCCAGTTTATTTCTATCGGCCTCGCCGAGGTTCGCTTGCTCGTTTTTCAAGATGGACAACGGGGTTTTTAGTGCGTGAGATAAATTACCCGCGTGGTTTCTCGCTCTGGCGAGTAACTCTTGATAATGGAAAATCAATGCGTTGAGGTCATTCACTAATGGTGCGATCTCTTTTGGGTACTGCTCGTCTAAGGATTGACGATCGCCGTTTCGCAACATCTGTAGCTCTTTTTGCATCTTGTTAAGTGGGCGGAGTGACCAGCTAACTTGTGCGACAACGAGGCTGAGAAGGCCTAGCATCATAATGCCGAGTATCATCCATACTTGGTTTGTTAAGGTGTGCAGTGCTTTGTCTATAGGATCTTCATCTTGCGCGACAATGATGGTGACGCCGTCACTTATGTCTGGCAAGAACACTGTCCTTTTTATTGCGACAAGACGTTCGTCACGCGCGCCAAAATAGGAAGACGCGTGCGCGCGTTCTTTTTGTGATATGTCTTTGTCCCAGAGTGAGCGAGATCGTAGCGTATCGGCAGGGGTTTTGATATGCCAATACAGTCCACTATAAGGTTGATTAAATCTAGGGTCCGAAAGGCGCGACGACAAAATTAGGCGACCTTGCTTGTCTGTTTCCAAGTTGGCCGCAATTTCATCCATAGAGCGCCCTAACTGTGTCTCTAGATCTTGAACTAGATACTCACGAACTAGGCCAGGGATGATGACACCCGCTGCGATGGTTATTACCGACAGCCACAACGACGCTGCAAGAAGTAATCGGGTTTTAAGGCTGAGTTTTTTAAACCCAGCCTTCAGTGATGAAGCTCGAGAAGGAACAATGTCTTGTTTAGGCATTGAGTTGGTATCCAAGACCTCGTACTGTTTTAATAATTTTCGGTGATATCTTTTTGCGGATGCGTCCAATAAACACTTCAACCGTATTTGAATCACGGTCAAAATCTTGTTTATAAATATGCTCGACTAGCTCAGTGCGAGAAATGACTTTATCCGCGTTATGAACAAAATACGCAACGACTTTGTATTCAAGCGCCGTAAGGCTTACGGCCTGACCTTGCCACATGACTTTTGACGATCGCGTATCCAAGCTTAGATCGCCCATCTGTACGATGGGAGAGGCGTTTCCTGATGCTCGGCGCAGTTGAGCTCGAATGCGTGCGATAAGTTCGATCATCTCAAATGGTTTGGTTAAGTAATCATCTGCACCAGCGTTCAACCCTTCCACTCGTTGGCTTAGGGTGTCGCGTGCGCTCAATATCACCACAGGGGTATTGATATTCTCGTCACGAATGCCTTTAAGAACGGTTAACCCATCGATTTTCGGTAATCCTAAGTCTAGGACAATAACGTCCCATTCTTCGGATGTTGCACGGTAAAGTGCATCAATGCCATCTTGTGCGAGTTCAGGCACCCATTCGGCACTCTCGAGCGTTGCTAAAATTTGTTCACCCAATTTAGGGTCATCTTCCACTACAAGAATTTTCATTATTATAATCTCTTCGGTATCTCGTCATAAACTTATGATGACTTATCGTCATGTTGAACGGCAGATATATGGTTTGACGCGCTTATTTTTTTATCACTCTTTGAAGATTATGGCCTTTTATTTCCATTAGCTCCAATGTGGTCGCGTTGTACTCAACCTGAATAACATCTTGTTCGTGCATAAGTTTTAATTCGTAGGTCCACTCATCATCGTCTTCTTCGAGCTCTACTTTGATCACTCGCCCGTTCAGGTCGCTCTCGACGGTGGCGAACAATTCTGAGAATGGCCTGATCAAGCCATCTTGTACCGCTTCGTACACTTCGTCTTGGTCTTCGTCAAATTCAATTCGAGCGTCACCAAGGGGAACATCTTGGACGAGCTCATGGCCATTAGGTGAGTCAGAGAAAAACTCAGCATGAACAGTTGCCGGCAGTATCAATATAAAAGATAGCGCGATTAAGGACAGTTGGGAGTTCAAAAATGATCCTTTTGGTTTAATGGTCATGTTAAGCACCTATCAGAAGAGTTAATGGTTACTGTAATGCAAAGTATAATGTTTTCAATATGAATAGAAGCTGAATGCTATGACTTCAACTCGTCATCAAAGATTTTATCGCGAAGTTTCCAAAAACGACCACTTTTTCGTGCGATGACAAAAGCTGGTAAACGGAATCTATGTTGATTGTTGACAACCTTAGTCGGTGAGGTTGCATCAAACTCTCGGTGCTTATCAGCAAGGTGTGGTCGCACAAACCGGGCAAGAAACCCTTCTTTTTGTTTTTTTGTCGTGAGTGACCAAAACTCACTGACTTGCGCCTCATTCTCACCAATATAATTCACACGAAGACTACTTTTACCCTTGTTGTCTTTGTGTACAGATAGTGACATATCGACACACTCAAACACGAGCGCGTCTTTTAAATTTAACGCTTCTTTAAGTTTTTTGTCGGGATCAACCAAGGTTGCATCGCATTCATGACAAATTCTCGCTGCGATATCATTATCGGCGCCACATTCGTTACAGTATTTAGCCCTAAATCGATAGTTACAGTGTTCACGCTCTTTGGTGTCTTCATCGGTAAAATATCCTTGGCACTTGCGCCCAAAATGCTCGAGCAGGAAACCATTACTGTCGAGCTTCCCCCAAAAGTTATTATTAAATCCACACGCAGGGCAAGGGATGGTAATGATCTCGGAATCCGAATCGGGTTTAGGATTGCCTATCTCGGGTTGATATAAATCGTATGTATTCCCTGCATAATCGAGCACAAGGCATTCCGTTTTTCCTTCCGAAAGGCGAAGACCACGTCCAACAATTTGTTGATATAACCCAACGGATTCTGTTGGGCGAAGAATGGCAATGAGATCAACATGCGGTGCGTCAAAGCCTGTTGTTAATACAGAGACATTAACCAAATATTTAATTCGTTTTTCTTTGAAGTCATTGATGATTGAATCGCGATCAGGTGTCGGTGTATCACCGATGACGATTTGGCTGCTATCGGCAGGTAATAATGCGAGTATCTCCTGAGCATGGCGAACGGTTGCTGCAAATATCATGATGCCTTGTTTATCCGCACTGTACCGAATGATTTGCTCGATGATTTGTGGTGTTGCTCGCTTTGACTGTTCAATGACGAGGTCTAACTCTGATTCTTTGTACTTTCCCATACTCGAAGGTTTAAGCTGCGAAAAGTCATAGCTGAGTACTGGTGCATCAATAAGTTTTGCAGGTGTTAAAAATCCTTCATCCAGCAAATATTGAATTGGTAACTCGAAGATACAGTCTTTAAAAAAACGGGGGTCGTCGCTGCGAACCAGACCTTTCGTGTGATATTGGTAAATCCAACCAACACCGAGTCGATAGGGGGTTGCTGTTAGCCCAAGTATCTTAATGCCGGGGTTGACTTCACTTAAGTGAGAAATGACTTTTTGGTAGCTTGAGGTTTTGACTTCAGGCACCCGGTGGCACTCATCAATGACGAGTAGGGAAAACTGGTTCGCAAAGTGGTGTAGGTTTCGTACTACGGATTGAACAGAGGCAAAAACTACTTGTTCAGAGGTTTCCTTCCTTCCTAGTCCGGCCGAAAATATCGAACCACTGAGTCCGTAGCCTTCATATTTCGCGTGGTTCTGTTCGACGAGTTCTTTGACATGAGCAAGAACGAGGACTCGACCTCTGGCCAAGCGAGCAAGTTCAGCGATTACGAGGCTTTTGCCCGCTCCAGTAGGCAATACGATGACTGCTGGCGTGTCATTTTTGCGAAAATAGTGGATAACCGCTTTAACGGAATCGGCTTGATACGGACGAAGTGTGTACATATGAGTGAGTTTGACTCTACATCTGGCAGAAAAGCCCATATAATAGCGGACTTAATCAGATTGAGGTATTCATGCGTTTAGATAAATTTTTGTGTGATTCGCTAGGTGTCACCCGTAGAGAAGCAACCATCCTTTTAAGAAAGGGTGAAGTGACCGTTAACGACGAGATAAAAAAAAGCGGTTCCGTTAAGGTAAGCGAGCAATGTCGTGTCGAATGGCAAGAGCGTGAAATTACGGTGAAAGGTCCTCGTTATATCATGTTGTATAAGCCTGAAGGCTTTGTCTGCTCGCATGAAGACGGTTCGAATCAAACGGCGTTTGAGTTACTTGATGAAATCAAAATGGATTCACTTCATTTTGCTGGCCGTTTAGATGTTGATACGACAGGCTTGGTATTGATTACTGATGACGGTCAATGGTCGCACCGTATTACTTCCCCTAAGCATAAGTGCCAAAAAACATATCGTGTATGGTTGGTTGAGCCAGTTGAAGACGATTATGTTGAGAAGTTTAAGCAAGGTATTGAGTTGCGAAGTGAAAAAGCGCCGACACTGCCTGCTCACCTAGAAGTGAGAGCCGAAAAAGAAGTGTTGTTAACTATCCATGAAGGGAAGTATCACCAAGTTAAGCGCATGTTTGCGGCATTAGGCAACAAAGTCGAAGCATTACATCGTGAACGAATCGGTGAAATTGAACTAGATGAAGAATTGGAACTTGGTGAATATCGTTATTTAACCCAAGAAGAAATTGACTCGATCTGGAAAAAGTAATACAAAAGAGAGTGTTATCACTGTGGTGAATCCTTCTTACCTTTCACCATAGTGTCTGGAATAAGTGTTATGCCTTTCAAATACCATGGCACTTATTTTATTGTTGTGATTTAAAGAGCCGCACTATCACCCCATTGTGAACGACCGTTGTCTAAAGAAATACGATAGAGTTTACAAAGATCGCAGTACGAATATTTCTGGAGACTTATGTGGCGACAAAGTTATAAGCATACCGTTACTCGTGCTTTCTTACTGCAATGAAACGAGCTCTGTGAGAATAAAAGCAGTTTTTTAATAACAAAGGCAATGGTCGGCAATGACCTCAATTTGGAATGATTGAGTCTTTTTAGCTTATTTGAATGCATGGAATGCCTGATAATAGCGCAATCGATTAGGAGCGATATGAGTTCTAAACCACTATCGCAGCCCGACATACCCCAGCTAGGCCTTCTTTTATTCCTAGTTCTTGGTGCAATTGGTGCTCTTACACCACTCGCGATCGACATGTACTTGCCTGCAATGCCAACGATTGCACAAGATCTTGGGGTAAATGCTGGTGCTGTTCAAATAACACTTACGGTATACACAGCGGGTTTCGCACTCGGTCAATTGTTACATGGACCTCTAGCCGATAGTTATGGCCGCAGACCAGTCTTACTCTTTGGAGTGTTCTTTTTTGGTATCGCTTCAGCGGTAAGTGCTACGACGACGAGTATAGAATCCTTGACGTTAGTACGAACCGCGCAAGGTTTTGCTGGCGCTGCGGCGGCGGTGATTATTCAAGCAATTGTACGCGATATGTTCGACAAAGAAGACTTTGCTCGAACCATGTCGTTTGTAACATTAGTGATTACTCTTGCCCCGTTAGTCGCGCCAATGGTGGGCGGACACCTTGCTATTTGGTTCGGCTGGCGCTCAATTTTCTGGGTGTTAACCGCATTTTCTGTTGTCGTTATTGCTGCGGTATTGTGGAAAATACCAGAGACACTAGCACCAGAAAATCGACAACCATTGCGATTTCGAACCACGATAAAAAACTATGCACGTTTGTGTAAAAACCCAGTCGCGATGGGGCTGATGTTTTCTGGCGCCTTTTCGTTTGCAGGTATGTTTGCCTTCTTGACCGCGGGTTCGTTTGTCTACATCGATATTTACGGGGTGACACCCGATCAATTCGGATACCTGTTTGGTTTAAATATCATCACAATGATCATCATGACCAGCATTAACGGCCGCCTCGTCAAGAAAGTGGGTTTGCACGGCATGCTAAAGTTTGGCTTAAGTGTTCAGCTTTTCGCCGGGTTAGGGTTATTAGCAAGTGGTCTTTTGGATCTTGGTATCTGGGGGATTGTTCCTTTTGTTATGTTGTTTATTGGGACACTCTCCACGATTGGTAGTAACTCAATGGGTCTACTATTGAGTGGTTACCCTAAAATGGCAGGGACGACTTCGTCGCTTGCTGGCACACTAAGATTTGGTACGGGTTCGTTGGTTGGCGCGATTGTTGCGGTTCTTCCGGGCGGATCTATTTGGCCAATGATTGTATTAATGGCCATTTGTTCGGTATTATCCGCGGGCTTATATTGGACACTAGGAAAAAAAGCATAATGTCTGAGTATTATTCAGAAATCCAAAACGTTGTGAACAGTGCACTTGAAGAACTAGAACAAGGGCATGAGAGTGGCAAGGTGATTAACTCACCGACGTCGAACAATTTGTTCCTGCTTCGCTGGGTAACAAAGAGTATTAAATCGCAACGCTTTCATAAAGTCATTGCTGGTGACATTATTCGATGGCAAAAAATGGGTCGTTCGAAAGGTAATGACGCCATGCTTGAATCTACTTTCCGTCGTATCTCTGGGTACTATGGGGAATTCTTTGGTGATGAAACTAAAGTCGTTACCGATGCAATGATTGAAACGTTCCTTGAAGATATGGAACAAGCAGACTGGGGCGTGACCACGTCTGAAGTGTTGACGGACGGCAGCAAGGTTCAATTTTTTACGGATGGCCAAAACTCATTTGCATTGTGTGCGAACCAATGTGATGACTGTTTTGATGGTGAAAAGTTGGTGAAACCAATGAGCTGGTTTGTACGTGGTAATCATGCAGAGTTTATTACCAAAGCGTATGAAGCGGGTTTTATGTTGCATAAGCGTACCGATTACAAATCGAAGGTTAAGTATCATGGAGAGTACCTTGTGTACCCAATGAATCAAGGCCCGCAGCTTGTTGAGATCCCGTTGTCTTATGTGGTTAAGTAAACCACTATAAAATGACGATTCATTATTAAATAACTCAGTTATTAATAATGATTGAGCGTAGATAAAAGAAAAGGTGAACCCAACATGGGCTCACCTTTTTTAATGTTTGTACTTATCGTCTTAACCAGCAACCAGCAACCAGCAACCAGCAACCAGTAACCAGTAACCAGTAATTAATGATTAATTAGTTGCAAACCAACGGGTAATGCGTCACCAAAGACTCGTTTTGAATCAGATTCTGATAATATTTGTACCTCGCTGACAAGCGAAATCCAGCTTTCTGGCGCTTTAGTTTGACGAAGTTTCGTTAAGATCTGTTCGCGGTAGTCATCAGCGATATCGAGTGTTCGGTCCCCTGTTTTTCGACACATCAATACACACGCAAAGCCTATCATTGACTCTTTTGACCAATCAAGCGCAAGCAATTTAGGTAACCATTGCTCAATTTGTTCTTTAGGGATGACGTTGTGTTGACTGCCATATAATGGCGTGCGAGAACCCAAACGCCCTAAAGCCCAACAATGAGCTTGTAGGAATTGAGGCTGGTTAATGATTTTGCTGAGATACCAACTCGCCAGCAAAACTTTATCATCCACATACAAGTTCTCCAAACTGGCCGAGAGTCGGACCATTGCCTCATAACCTTTGTCTTTTGCCGCTTGAAAGGTCTTGGCGTTTTTCATCGCGCCAGGGTGTAGGTACTTGGCGATGTCGCTCAGTATGATTTCCTGTTGTTCTTCATTGAGGCCACCAGAAACACGACGCCAAAATACCCACCAATCACTCCAGCCTTGATGGTTTTGAAACTGAATACCTTGCTGATAGATGCCCCAAATTTGTTCCATACGCCATGAATCGGTGGCATCGCCAAACCCAGGACGCATGCAATAACCGGTAAGACGTAACCAGTTTTTCTCGTGTTGCTCAGAGCGGCGACGACGCTTACGTCCGAGCGTGAAGGTGTCGACAAGCGAACGAAGAGAGTGAAAGTCCCAGGCTTCTTTTTTGCCAAGCTTTTTCTCTAACTCTTTACTGAGCGTTTTAATTTCTTTGGTATCAGCGCTGTTTTTGTTGCCACTGTATAGCCGAGAAACTAACGTCTGACTCACCTCAAGACCTGGGTGGATCTTGATGTCATTTTGTTCGGATTGTTTATTGCGAACTTCAAACTCTAACTCCCAGCGCTGATTGTCATTTTCAACACTGACGCATTCAACTTTTAACGTACCCACTTCAGTTAACTGGCAAGCCAGTTGAACCTCGACGCGTTGCTTTTGATTCTCAGCGAGCGCGACATCGTCACCCTGTAACGTATTTATGTAGGGTGGTAATGGTAAGAACTGATCTGGGTCGATATTCGTTAACATGCCATTTTGTACTTTTTGATGTTGGCCAAAAAAATCATGGGTAGACGTTAACAAGTTAAAGCGAACAGGCTCGCCTAGCGTTAGCGAGAATCGGCGCCCAGACAACCGAATTTCTTGACCCTCATCTGTGCCTTTAGACAGCAAGCACAGTGCCTGACCCAGTTTGTTCTTTTCCTGAAGGTGCAAGAAGTAAGAGCGAGCACTACCACCGCCAATCTTTAATTGGGCACCGCGCCGAGCTTTAGCGAACGCAACGGCTCCAAGCGCCACTGACCAATCAGGGTGGGGGTTATTCAGTAGGGTGATAGGCGATCCTTTCCAACCTTCGATAAGCTCGATAACACGCTTGGTCACTAATTGACTGTTAAACACGCCCCCGTTGAGCAAAATGCCGACTGGAATCGCAGGCTCTTTGTCACTGTTTAGGGCGTCTTTTGATACTTCTTGATGCAAATGCAAAAATTCGGAAACGTGTTTACTCACAGCAGGATCAGCCACGTAAGGCAGACCAAATTCAACAACCGCGCTGCGCTTTTTGTCGGGTAACTCACCGAACTCGGTAGTTGGGAAGAACCCATCTAAGGCGATGTGGTGGACTTCGGTTTTACTGATTGAGATGCTTTTTGTGCCCCCAATCAGACGGGAACCACTTCCTAGCATCGTGATCTTCATTTCATCGGGTGCCGCTTCTGAGAGTAACGCTTCTTTGGCTTTGCGAGTTTGTTGGATAAGCTTAGTCAAGCTCGCGGCATTCAGTTTCTTTGTTTGATTAAAGCGCTGCTCGGCCACGTGGGCGAGGGCTAAGTCGAGGTTGTCTCCGCCCAACATCAAGTGCTCACCAACCCCAATACGGTTCAATGCTAAGGTATTGTCGTCGTCATGTGTTGCTTCAATTAAGCTTAAATCAGTCGTACCACCACCAACATCACACACTAATATGAGCGGTATTTGTGCCAGCTCTTGTGAGGCCGTTTCTTTATGCCTAGCGTACCAGTCATAACACACCGCTTGTGGTTCCTCGAGTAGATGCACTCGAGGCAGTCCTGCTTTCTTTGCTGCGTCTAAGGTCAGCTTTCGCGCAGTTTCATCAAACGAGGCCGGCACCGTGATGACGACATCTTGATCTTCAAGCTTGTTGTAATGGTGACGGTGGTTCCATGCTTGGCGAATATGGTTGAGATAACTTGCACTCGCGATAACGGGTGAGACTTTTTCTGCGTCTTGAGCACCAGCCCATGGCAGAATGTCATCTTCTCGATCGACACCTTGGTGGGAGAGCCAACTTTTGGCGCTCGATACTTGACGTCCTTCGACTTTCGCGCCGAGCTCTCGTGCCCATTCACCAATAATAACTTTATTGAGATCGCCTGCTACTGGCTGGTTTTCCCATGGGAGTGTTAAATCGGAGTCGGAGACTTGTTGAGAAGCAGGGTGGTAACGAAACGAAGGCAGTAATGCTTTTCGCACCACTTCGCCGGGCCCGACTAGCTGGTCGATTTCAAATAATTCAACGGGCGCGTTTGAGAGGTCGTCTTGAATTTCACAGAATGCAACGACGGTGTTGGTTGTGCCTAGGTCAATACCAACCAAATATTGAGAAGATGCCATGATGCGCTCCAATCAGATATGAGAAGAGACAAACGGCACTAAAAAGTGCCGTTTGAGATAGGGGGTTTCAAAGGTCAATATGGGTAACCTAAACGCTAGGCGTCTTCACGGACGTCAAATTCAACGTGCCATTTTTGACCATTATCGGCGGCGATAGCTTCGAGGTATAACGTACCAAGCTCCGTGACTCGTGAGGAGAGTGTGACCGGGACTACCTCACCGCTGGTTCTGCCTTCAGACACCGGTAAGGTGACTTGGATTTCTGGCAGTTCTTCTAGCTCTTCAGGCTTCCAATAATCCAGGTGTACGCCAGCATCGTCTTCACGACGTATCGTAGATCCAAAGAATTGGAAGTGAACCGGTTGGCCGATCACTAATCCAAACTCTTGGCTAGGAACGTCGACACTGCTGCCTTCTTCCATGCCAAATGGTGCGACACAAAGTGCTTCCATTGGTGGTGCCATGCCTGGAATCGCCGGCATCGCACTTTCAATACCGATATAGTAGCTTGATGCAATACCGCCACGGATACGAACGCCTTGTCCACGACGAACACTGCCGTAGTAGGCCGCGCCGCTTGCTACCGCGAGGTCAAGATCAAGACCAGTCAACATTTTCGCTGAGCTCGCATTCGCGGTTTCTAACCAACTATTGATGGTGTTAAAAAGACGGTCAGAAAGCAGAGGTGACTTTAATACACCACCGTTAAAAAGTACGGCTGTTGGTTTGATAAACTCAGGCGCGGCTTGCATGCCCGGCATGCCTGCGAAAGCTTGGTCCGCTGCGTTACTTTGGCGGCTTAAAAAGGCAGCAATGTGACGTGTCACTGCCGCGTCTTGAGCATAAGGCAAGCCCATTTGCGTCAATGCACCACGTGAACGCTGTACAGGGTGTTCTTGAATCCCAACTTGCGGGAAGAACCCATCCACTAACGTTTGCTGTACTTCTTCTTGAGTCAACTCAGTTTTGAGGGTTGCGCCAAGTAATTTAGAACCACGGCTTGGTACAACGATAGGGACAGACTGAAGTTCTGCATCGTTCAAAAGCGCTTCTTTGGCGTCACGGCATGCGTGCGTCATCGCTTGAACTTGCCACGGTTGCAGCTCTTTGCCGTCTTGAGCAAGCTTCATTTTAAGGCGGTAAGCCAGAGCAAGATCCATATTGTCACCGCCAAGCAAGATATGCTCACCAACCGCAACACGTTCTAGATTTAGGTTGCCATCGTTTTCAGTAACGGCCACTAAAGACAAATCGGTCGTACCGCCACCCACATCAACGACAAGTACAATGTCGCCCACGTCGACTTCATCGCGCCATGCATCATTGCTATTGTCGATCCAGCTATAAAGTGCCGCTTGCGGCTCTTCAAGTAGCGTTAGATGCATTAAACCAATCTTACGCGCGGCCTCTGCCGTGAGATCTCGAGCGGCTGGGTCGAATGAAGCCGGAACCGTGATGGTGACATCTTGTTCTTCGAGCTTAGCGTCTGGATGTACGTGATTCCAAGCGTTTTTAAGATGCTCTAAGTACAATTCTGTGACGCGCAATGGTGATACCTTGACGACTTCTTCTGGGCTGCCTTGTGGCAAAAAGTCTTCTCTACGGTTTACACCACCATGGCATAACCATGATTTCGCACTCGCGACCAAACGAATAGGGGTCTTTGACCCCAAGTTGCGAGCAATGGCACCTACGAGTGCATTGGGTTGTTCCGTCCATGGCAATGTACGTGAGCCATGGCCAAGCTCGTGTTCGTGTGGCTGATAAAGAAATGAGCCAAGCTGGCTAAGGTTTTCGACGGTGCCAGGTGAAGTCAGTTGAGGAATTGACATCACTTCTACTTCGGCGTTTTCATCCTGCGCGTCAACAAATGACATAACGCAGTGTGTGGTACCAAGGTCGATACCAACACTAAATTTTGCGTTGTGATCCATTATAATTCTACCTCTGCTGGAGCGATGATTGAGGCATCGTAATTTTCAGACAACTTCGGCAAATTGATGTTGTCCGCTTTCCAGCCTTTATGAACTAACACACCAGAGAATGGTGCGTTACCAGTGACATTGCCCGTTAGGCGAATAGCTTGTGGATTAAAGCCTTCTTCAATAGTGAGGCGCGATTCTTCGTCTTCAGTACGAATTGGAGAAAGAACGAAGTAATCGCCGATGACTTTTTTACCACCAGAATGAACGACTCGCGCTGCTGCGCCAACCTCTTCATCAGAGAAAGCCGTCAGATCTTCTTGGAGGAAGTCAATAATACGCGCTTCCTGTTGCATAAGGGACAGCAGTTGCATTGCTGAATCGGTAGGCGCGGTGGCGAGTTTAGATTCGACTTCGACGACTTTCTCAACAACTTTTTCTACTTCAATAATCTTTTCTACTTCAACGATTTTTTCTACAGGTTTTTCAACCTCAATAATCTTTTCGATAGGTTTCTCTACGATTTTTTCAACGACTTTACTCTTACGAGAAACCGCAATAGCTAAAAGCAGTACGCTGGATGCCGCAAGGCCCGCGTGGAGCATGTCGAAGGTTGTAGGAATAACATTTAGATCGAAGGTCATAGGGGATTCTCTATGTGTCTGTCATTAGGTGCTAACTTTGGGGCGAATTCTAACATAATCAAGACTCTTAGCGCGATGCTTTCACAATAATGTCATTTGAAAGTGAGTTTATTGGTGAATAAATAAGCATATAGTGATGATTTTACAAATTTAAGTGATCTTTGCTGTTTTTCTAACCTTAGTGACTAGGGGGGAAGAAAAAGGCGTGTAAAATCTGCTGCATAGATGAAAAATAAGAGTACACAGTACCGTTACTTTATCTATGCAGTGGCGAAATTAGTCATTCGTTAATGTGCCAATGGTGGCATATTAGTTGGCGGCGTAAATAACAACGATCAGCACTGCTTAAAAAATAATTATTAGCTAGGGCAGTAATTCAGGATGAATACAGGTTTAAACACGGACGATCATGGAGTGAAACGATACTCGGTGTTGGTTTTCATTATCGGGTTGTTAATAACATTATTTATTACACATATCGTCTACAAAGGGCAGCAAAAGCTTGCCGAATCCAATTTCGAATTCCTCGTACAAAATCAAGCTGAAAATATTAAAGAACTGGTGATGATGGATGTCAGCTTTATAGGCTCGGGGGCGGGCTTTTATCATGCGACCACTCCGGATGCCTGGCGCAGCTTTGCATCTTTTGCTGAGCCTCTAATTGCGAGTTCAAAAAGCTTGATTGCGATGCAATGGATGAAAAAAGTGTATCCAGAGCAGCTTGATAGCCATGTGGCAAGGGTGCGTGAGCGATTCCCTAATTACGCTATCTATACGGTTCCGAAAGACCAGTCGGTAACATACGGATATATTCTTGAAAACGATGCTCCTATCTACGTGGCGAGTGATATTTTTCCTGTGAACACGGCTAACTTAAGGGCTCTGGGTTATTACTCTTCAAGAGAGCGCGTTCGTCGCGTTATTGAAAACTCGATGCTCGACGGTCAACCAAGTTTGTCGGATAAAATTCGATTGTTACAAGATGGGTTTGATCGTTCGCTTCCAAAACAGGGCATGTTGGTTTATCACCCGGTATTTGAGCCGGGAGGCGCAGCGTTGCGGGGCGTTGTGATTGGTGTAATTCGGACCACTGCTTATTTTGAACACATTGTATCGAGAACATCGATTGGTAAAGAGGTCGGGATTCGTGTTGTTGATTTAGGATTCGACGCAGAAGATGACCCCATCATGTACCAAAGTGAGTCTTGGAACACAATAGTCGGTGATGGCAAAGAGGTCATAATCGATTTATATGACCGCCAGTGGCGCTTGCAGTTTAGGCACGATGGGTCGCTTGCTGCAAATGAGACACTGATTTTAGTGTGCGTGATATCTGGCGGTGTGATTATTTCATTGCTGCTTGGCTATGTTGTTCAGCTCATGTTGCGAGAGCAACGTCGTTTGACGAAATTAGTTGACCGCCGAACAAAAGACCTACAGTACTTAGTTGAACGTGATCCATTGACAGAGGTCTATAACCGTAGGGCATTCAACCGACTGGTTGAATACCATATATCTTGCAACAAGCCATTTTCATTAGCGATCTTGGATATTGACTTATTTAAGCAAATTAACGACCAATATGGTCATGTGATTGGCGATGAAATTTTAGTTGAAGTTGCCTCACATATGAAACGTAATATGTATCCCGATGACATGCTATTTCGATTAGGCGGAGACGAGTTTGCGATTATTAGTCGATGCGTTGATTATACGTCGCTGCATCGTTATTTAACGAATATTTGTGAGCAAGTACGGTTGCTGAAGTGGCTGGAAATTAACCGTCAATTTCACTGTACATTAAGTATCGGCGCGGCTGTTTACCGCGGGGAATCGTTAGAACATTTGATGAACCGAGCCGATGAACAGCTCTATATCAGCAAAGAAAAAGGCCGTAATATCGCGAATGTTGCGTGATTCTAAAGCAGTCAACCCGGTGACTATCGAGGTTTGTATCGTTTTGAGCTACACTTCTGCCCGTTGTTTATTTGATAATCTAAAGTTGCTATGAATTATAACCGCGTCGTGTGTTTTGATCTTGAAATGTGTTGTTGGAATGTTGATGGCGTCGGCACGACGGGAGAGATCATCGAAGTTGGCTTGGCAGAAATAGACCTCGTGACTCAGCAAGTGGTGAAACGGGCTCAATACTATGTGAAGCCAGAAACAGACGAAGTTTCGTTATTCTGCGCTGAGTTAACTGGGATTACCCCGCGAAAAATAGAAAAACAAGGCCGACCATTGGCGGCGGTGATCCAGTCGATGGTCAAAAACTTTGGTGGTCGCAACAAAATATATGCCGCTTGGGGGCGAGATGATGCCATCTTGTTCGAAGAATGCCTTGCTAAAGGTATCACCCCCCCGTTCAAAGAGTTTGTAAATCTTGCGACACTCTATCGTATGCAAAATCGACTCAAGGAAAAGCGTATAGGCCACAAAGCCGCACAAGAAGCAAAAGGTATCGAATGGGAAGGGCGTCAGCATTCCGGTTATGTTGACGCTTATAACCTCGCTAAACTTGCGTTAACGATGTTGTAGTCGATTCAATGTCGCTATTCGTGTCATGAGTCAATCATAAACCGAACAGCCGAGGTGACTCTGGCTGTTCAAAAGACACTGATGCGATACATGACGAGTATGTATTCGCTATTTGTTCACTATTTGAAGTTTTGCTCGAATGAACTCACTGTGATCAACGTACAGAAGTTCGGCGACCTTACGAATCACGGCATCCTCTAACGGGTCAATGATGCCATCTGCGTTAGCCACTTCCCACATGGCTTTAATTAATTCAAATCGTTTCTCTTGAGACAGTTCGCGTAACCCAGATGTGAAATCATAGAGTGATGCTGATTCTTTCACTTTCTCTTTTGCCTGTTGAATCAATAACTGCGCGTCATCATCAGTTAACTCGAGCAAGCGGGCGATGAGCGTTTGTTTCGCTTGCTCCTCTTTTAAGTCGATGTGATGATCGGCATTAGACACTTCGCACAATAGCGCCGCAATGGCGAGATTCGGGCTAATGGTGTTGCTTTGTGATAAATCGCTACCCTCGATTAATTGCTTAAATATAGAGGTGATTGAACTAAACATAGGGGATCCTCATTTGACGCCTAACCATTAATACATAGTGTCTCTTGAAGCGAAACTCAAGCGCTGTGCAGTTATGAATGGTCATTTATTTCAGGGAAATGCGTTTCACTGCCATCGCTGTGTACGACGCAGATTTCGCTTGGTTTACCATCACCATCGAGTTTAAGTCGACCAATACCGCTACGATTAACCAAGTGGTTCGACGCTGGTGGGCTTGGATGGCGCTTAAATATTTTCAACTGCTTACGCTTAGTAAACCAGTTAAGCGGAGAGCGAGGGGTGTAAAGCCACGCATCAAGCTTGCCAAATAGGTTGAGCAAGGTTGCTGGAAACTCGTTCTTAATGCCGCTACAAGTGATTTGGTAAATATGAGAATCAGTTTCTCGATAGCGAAGCGCGATATCATAAACAAAGGAGTAATGAACATCACCGGATAGGATGACAAAGTTTTTCGGCGTTTTTGAATGTGTGAAAATCGAGAGTAGCGTATTCGCACTGCCCGGGTGCGCCATCCAGTTCTCTGCATCTATCATCAGCGGTTTACCGGCAATCGTCGCAAGACGCTGCATGGTTTCAATGAACTTTACACCGAACATCGGCGCGGCTGATACAACGATGACTGAATCTTGATCGATCAGCTCGTGCTGAAATTCAACCAAGGCCTCCCAATCCATAAGGCCTGACGGTTTGTTTAGATTTGACTCCGATCGCCAGCGTCGAGTTCTTGTATCTAACACAACGACTTTTGGCGTTGAGTTGATGGAAAAATGCCAGCGTTCATACCGCAACAAATCATAGATAGCCTCATCAAGAATTTGCTTGTCCAACTGAGCCGAGGGTTCTTTGGGTTTGAATAAGTTCGTTAGTGTGCGGTGCCAATCAGCGTGATAGATGCTCGGGTCGTTTCCCCATGCTTGGCACAATAAATAGGATAATAAGCCATTGCCGATGATCTGTTTTGAAAACGGGTGTTCGTAGGCTGCTTTTTCCCATCCCACGGTTAAATTCCAATCATCGGTAATATCATGGTCATCAAAAATCATGTACGTGGGGATATGTGCAAGCACGCGACGCACTTGTGACAAGCCTTCAACGAACTGATTAATGCGCGCTTTTTCTTCATGCCATTCTTTTTGAAAATGAAGTGGTAGACTTTCACCATTGACGATGAATTGTGCGTCTTCGAGTCGATCAATATTGATATGTGTCCATAATTCTGGAGACCACACCAACAGATACATAGCGATGAACTCGGAAAACGTAACCAGATGGTTATGAGCGTCAGTAGAGCTAAAGATAGGGATGTCGCTAGTAGTTAACTTTGCGTGTTGCGGTCTTGCTTTAGGCAACAGTTCATCTCTACGGTAAAGGGTTTTAGGGTGCAGATACAGCGCTTGGCTGTTGGCGACTGACCCCTTAGTAAAGTCTTCATTTGGTAGCTCTAGAAGATCAATCACTTGATGAATGGCATCGAGCATCGGGCCCGCTACATGGTCGGCATAGATCTGGTCACCATTGAGTAATAACATGTCAGGCCGATTGTGAATGCTCTTTTGCAGCTGAGCATCGACGGCCAATAAACTATCGCCACTATGGTGGTGGGGATTCCTGCACGAACCATGGAGTATATGGTCGGCTCGCTCGGAAACGTTAAACTCTATCCCGTTCCCTTCCGAATAAGAAAGGTCTGCTGGTAAAACACTATTGTTTATCTCGTCAATAAAAACGTCATATCGAGCGGTATTGTCTGCTCCGCAGTAATGGGGATCTGATGTGAGACTACGAGTATCGAATGCGACGTCAGGCTTGAAATGTGCGAGTACGATCCATAACTTGGGACTTAGTTGATAAGATTGTTCGTAGGAAATAGCGAAGTTTTCCGTTGTGTCGCCATGCTGCAAGGAAATAATTAGACGTGTTGGATCAACAGAAGATGCCATCCACAGTGAAAACTCGTGTGGATTGACGCGCCTTAAGATTGGACCTGCAAGAATAGGGGAAATGGCCATCATGTGAGGCGTCATAACAGGTTCTCCTCAAGAGGTTGCGTTGTGCACTCTTCGGTTGAAGTCAGTGATAGATCAGGCTGATTCTCTACGTTATCCATCGATTCCAGCAACTCAACAAATTCACTGCTTGTGGACTCATGTCCTACGAGAAAAAATGCCAACAGTGCATCGATAGTGGTGTCTGAATGCTGAGATTGGGTCACGATGTCAGTGAGTCGAGTCCGTAATAATTCGATTTCATGATCGACAAAGCCGCGCCCTTCAACGCCATCTTCCCCTTCATCTGGGGCATTATCAAACCCTAAGAATAACAGGTCGTTATCAAGTTTGGCTTCTACAAGACGCTCTGGTAGCCACTTTTCGCCTGTCACGACGTGGCATTCTCTGTCAATTGGCAGAGAATCGAGGATATTTTTTAAATTTGATACTTTCACGATTGGTCTAAATAGTGGAAACTATGTCACCGATAATGTGGTGCTATCGATCAACCGATGGGCTAATCACACTGTCGTGACATATAAATTCAATAAAAATAATAATATAACAACTCTTCTTCTTAGGGGTAGCGGTTGTTAGTATATTTGACATGATGCTTGCCTACCATCGGTACCATCGGTCTATTTTTGTTCACACGCGCCCTAGTTTTTGTATTAAGAATGATTATTCGGCTGGAGAAACTGTAAGACATGATAAAGAAAAATCTCGCGTTGGGAGTGGCTAGTATTTTAGGTAGCACCTCGGTCGCAAATGCAGCGCAAGAGGCAGAATGGGGTATTGCCGCGGTTTGGCGTACAGCAAATATCCCTTTTGAAACGCAGAGTGAAGATTCTACCGTGAGTACGTTCATCCCAATGATGTACTTCAAAAATGACTATGTGTTCCTCGATGGCATGACGGCAGGCGCGCATCTTTATAAAACGGATGATAAACAATTTGAATTGAATGCCATTACTCGATTACGTTTTATTGATATCCCAGCCGATGAGCAAAATGCAGCGGGAGGGGATACCCTCGATTATGGTCTGCAATTACGATACAACTTGGATGAGACGTGGCACCTTGATACAGAATTGATGACTGACAACGAGTTTCGTAAACACGCAAACTTGAGGTTACAAGGGACGCTAGATTACGGCGATCTTGAATTAAAGCCGAATGTGACACTGCGTTACAAAGATTCTGGATTTAATACGGAGTATTACGGCTCTTACAACGGCTATAGCCAAGACATTAATGGGGCGTTCGATTATGCCATGGGTGTTGATGCCAAATATCATGTGGTTTCAAACCTGTACATGTTGGGTTCAACCAATATACGAATGCTTGATAATTCGGCGTACCACTCCGATGTCATCAAAGATCGGTTTGAGGGTGAAGTTTACCTAGGGTTTGGCTTCTTTAATGAGAAGAAAAAAACGACAACATCTAAAGCGAAACAACATAGCCGGGATATCAGCACGAAGCCATACGTGAGAGTCGCGCACGGTTATGCATCGCCATCGGATATGGGTGATATTCTGACGTTCAATGGAAAACGTGACCCATACAATAACCAAGTAACCTCTATTTTTTACGGACACCCGTTAACCGATGAGTTGTTTGGTTTGCCTCTTGATATCTATTTGAGCCCAGGCTATGCGCATCACTGGAGCTCAGAAGTGCAAGAGACAGGCAATGAATTTGTGGCACTTATTAAAGCTTACTACACCTTTAACTGGCCGGTGAAAATGCGACTTGGTGTTGGTAATGGTGTGTCGTATATCGACAACGTGACTTACATTGAACAGCAAGAAATGGATAAGAAAGAAAAACGTGCCAGTCACGTTATGAACTACATTGATATCTCTTATGATGTCAATATTGGTTCAATCTTCAGAAAACCAGAGTGGGAAGCCTTGTGGTTGGGTTATTCATTACATCATCGAAGTGCTATTTTTGAAGCTTCATCGCAGTTCGGTCGAATCAAAGGCGGCAGTAACTACAGTACGGTTTACCTACAGTATGACTTTTAGCCATTTCAGATTTAAGCCGAGAGTGTGTGATTGAGCTAGCGGCATATAAGCTAAAAAGCCTCGCGTAAGCGGGGCTTTTTATTGTCGCCTGAGTTAACGCCAACACGGAGCTGTGCTACAATCCGGCCAGTTTGTAAATCGTAAAATTGAACTAGGAAACGTTTTGACTTCCTCTCTCTCTGAAAACAATAAAAATAATCCGGCGGTTAAAGCCAATAATGCACATTCGTTGAAGAAAGCACTGAATGACTGCATGATTCGCGACCGCTTTCGTCTGCATAAACGCATAAACGGTGCGAGCCGTATTAAGAATGAGCAGTCAAAAACGGCCGTGTTTGATGAAATTGCGATGGATATTGCGCAATCAATGATGAAAGCGCAGCAACGTAGCGCGCACAAAGCGACGATCAACTACCCAGAATTGTTGCCAGTTAGTCAAAAGAAAGATGATATTGCAAAAGCCATATTAGAAAACCAAGTGGTCATCGTTGCGGGTGAGACTGGGTCGGGGAAAACGACTCAGCTACCAAAAATCTGCTCAGAGCTTGGTCGTGGAAAGTTTGGTCTTATTGGCCATACTCAACCACGTCGACTTGCCGCTCGTTCAGTGGCCAACCGTATTGCTGAAGAGATGGACTCCCAATTGGGCGAGTTTGTCGGCTATAAGGTCCGATTTAACGATCAGATTTCAGACAACACGCAAATCAAGCTGATGACCGATGGTATCCTGCTAGCTGAGATCCAACATGATCGTTACCTAAATCAATATGACACCATCATTATCGATGAAGCGCACGAGCGTAGCCTTAACATCGATTTTATCTTGGGTTACCTTCGAGAGCTGTTACCAAAGCGCCCGGACCTTAAGATCGTCATCACGTCCGCGACTATTGACCCAGAACGTTTTTCAAAGCACTTCAACGATGCGCCAATTATAGAAGTCTCAGGCCGCACTTACCCGGTTGATACACGTTATCGTCCATTGAATGGAGATGATGATGCCGATCGTGATCAGCTTGAAGGGATCTTCGAAGCCGTTGATGAGCTGTGTGATGAAGGGCTTGGCGACATCCTGATCTTTATGAACGGTGAACGAGAGATTCGTGATACCGCAGATGCGCTCAATAAACGTAACTTGCGTGACACTGAAGTGGTTCCTTTATATGCGCGACTATCATCAGGCGAGCAGAACAAGATCTTCCAGTCGCATACCGGCCGACGCATTGTATTAGCAACCAACGTAGCAGAAACGTCATTAACGGTGCCAGGCATTCGTTATGTCATTGACCCAGGTACGGCGAGAATTAGCCGCTATAGCTACCGGACAAAAGTGCAGCGACTGCCAATAGAAGCGATCTCACAAGCCAGTGCCAATCAACGGAAAGGGCGATGTGGCCGTGTTGCTGAAGGTATTTGTATTCGTCTTTACTCAGAAGAAGATTTTGAGTCTCGTAGTGAGTTTACCGATCCTGAGATTTTACGCACCAACCTGGCTTCCGTTATTCTACAAATGACGGCGTTAGGGCTGGGCGATATTGATGCTTTCCCATTCGTTGAAGTGCCAGATAAGCGCAATGTCCAAGATGGTATTCGTTTGCTTGAAGAGTTAGGTGCCATTAACGACAAAGCAACGGATCCACGTAAACGTTTGACGCCAATTGGGCGACAGTTGTCCAAATTGCCAATCGATCCAAGACTTGGTCGTATGGTCTTAGAAGCACCAAAATTAGGGTGTTTAAAAGAAATCATGGTTATCGCGTCAGCACTATCGATTCAAGACCCGCGTGAAAGACCGAGTGATAAGCAACAAGCGTCGGATGAAAAGCATCGTCGATTCTTTGATAAAGAATCAGACTTTATGGCTTTTGTTAATCTATGGGACTACATCCAAGGCAAACAAAAAGAGCTGACAGGCAATCAATTTAGACGTCATTGTAAAACGGATTACCTGAACTACTTGCGCGTGCGTGAATGGCAGGATGTGTATTTTCAAATTCACCAAGCCATGCGTGAAATGGATGGTAAAGTTAATCAAGAGCCCGCGAATGAGCAATCCATTAATACTGCTTTACTTGTCGGTTTGCTGTCCCACATAGGCGTTAAAGACCAAGAGAAGAATGAATACCAAGGTGCTCGTAACGCCCGTTTTCATATATTTCCAGGGTCAGGGCTGTTTAAGAAACAACCCAAGTGGATCATGTCGGCAGAGCTGGTAGAAACGTCCAAGCTGTGGGGACGAATCATTGCCAAGATTCAACCTGAATGGATAGAACCCGTTGCGAAGCACTTGGTGAAAACCAGTTACAGCGAGCCGCATTGGTCCAAGAAACAAGCGGCCGTGATGGCTCATGAAAAAGTCATGTTGTACGGGATCCCCATTGTTCCGAAGCGCCTTGTGAACTACAGCAATATCGATCCGGCAGTGAGTCGAGAGATCTTTATTCGTAGTGCATTGGTCGAAGGTGAGTGGGAAACCAAGCATGCGTTTTTTAAGAAAAACCGCAAGTTGCTTCTTGAAGTAGAAGAGCTTGAGCATAAATCTCGTCGTCGCGACATCTTGGTTGATGACGATGACCTGTTTGATTTCTATGACCAGCGAGTCGATACCGATGTCGTTTCCGGACGACACTTTGACACTTGGTGGAAAAAAGCCAGTCAAAAGAACAAAGACTTGCTGAATTTTGAGAAAGAACAGTTATTTAAGGGCGATGCTAGCCACGTCACTGAGTTGGATTACCCGAACTTTTGGTATCAAGGTGATTTCAAGCTCAAACTGAGTTATCAGTTCGAGCCGGGCGAAGATAACGATGGTGTGACGGTTCACATCCCATTGCCGATATTGAATCAAATCGACAGTGAAGGGTTTGATTGGCAAATTCCAGGGCTTCGACAAGAACTCATTATTAGCTTGATTAAGTCGCTGCCTAAAACAGTAAGAAAGAACTTTGTACCTGCGCCTAACTATGCTGATGCATTCTTAGCTCGAACGAAAGTGATGGAAGCGCCGCTATTGGATTCGCTGGAAAAAGAACTGCGTCGAATGACTGGCGTTGAGATTCTTAGAGAACAATGGAATTTGTCACAGTTAACGGATCACTTGAAAATCACTTTTAGAGCAGTGGATCATCGAAACCGTAAACTAAAAGAAAATCGCGACCTTTACGAGCTCAAAGAAAGCCTAAAAGATAAAGTACAAGCAACCTTATCTAAAGTTGCGGATGACGATATCGAACAGCAAGGGCTGCATACTTGGAGTTTTGGTGAGCTTCCTAAGGTTTACTCTCAGAAACGAGGTGGATTCGATGTTAAGGCTTATCCAGCGCTAGTGGATAAGAAAGACAGCGTTGAAATTAAGTTGTTCGAGACCGAAGTTGAGCAGGAGTTAGTCATGAAGGAAGGGCAGCGCCGCTTGGTGCTACTCAATGTACCTTCACCGATAAAATACTTGCACACGAACTTACCCAACAAATCTAAACTTGGGTTGTATTTCAACCCGTATGGTAAAGTGTTAGACCTTATTGATGATTGTATATCGTGCGGTATTGATAAGTTGATCGAAGAGCAAGGTGGCTTGGTCTGGGATTCTGAGAAATTTGATACATTGAAAGAGCATGTACGTGCAAACTTAGATGAGACCGTGGTGGATATTGCTCAACAGGTCGAGACCATTCTTACCACGGCGTTTAACCTGAACAAAAAACTCAAAGGACGAGTGGATTTATCCATGGCCTTTGCCTTATCTGATGTTAAAGCTCAGATAGAAGGCTTGATTTTTAAAGGGTTTGCGACAGAGTGTGGCTGGAAACGCTTGCCTGATATTTTGCGCTATCTTCGCGCGATTGAACGCCGCTTAGAAAAACTCCCGATCGACCCAAATCGTGACCGTATGCATATTCTGAAAGTGGAATCAGTCACACAAGATTACAAAGAATTGCTGAATAAAATTCCGAAAGGGATGAAGATACCTGAGAATGTGAAAGAAGTACGCTGGATGCTTGAAGAGCTTCGAGTGAGTTACTTTGCACAGCAATTAGGCACACCGTACCCTGTGTCTGATAAACGGGTTCGTAATGCCATTGATGCTTGTTGATTGTAAATATCAACATGCATTCGATTTTCGCATGAAAACAATGAATTAATTCAATAAGTTTGACTTAAATCTGAACTTTTAGCATTCCTTTAAGGGTATGCTATGTGATATAAAGCTTCGCGGTGGCTTTTATTGGACTCGCCGCTATTTCATAGACAAGAAGGTTAACAATGAAAAAGACTCTTTTAGCGCTTGCGCTTATTGGTGCATCAACGTCAGCATTTGCTGATGCGTGGTTATATGGTGGCGTTTCTGCTGGACGTGCTGACTATAATGATAACAATGACACACCAATGGGCTTTCATGTTGGTACAGGCATTCTACCAATCATTGGTGTTGAAGGCGGTTACTGGAAGCACGGTAACTTTGATATGACTAATAGAGATACGGGTGCAAGTGGCTACGCTGAACTAGGTTCATGGTACGCGGCGTTAAAGCCAAGTATCGACCTTGGCCCTGTTCAACTGTATGCGAAGGGTGGTCTCCATTACTTTAATACAAATTACAAAAGTGGCTTAAGCAGCCAAGGTAGCGAGAGCGGTACTGATTTTATGTATGGCCTTGGTGCGGATTATTTTGTAACTGATATGTTATCTATTGGTGCAAGCTGGCAGCGTTTTAACGGCATTAAAACGGTAGCGGGTGGACAAGATCTCGATAGCTTTACTATCAATGCAACGCTTCACATTTTCTAAATTGTTATTGGCTTTGTAAGATAAAAATAGAAGCGGCCGAATTGGTCGCTTTTTATTGTGGTGTGATCGCGAAGCATCAATACCGCTAACAGTGTGTTGCGCTGAACATCTGTCAATTTAGTGGCAAGTTAAACATCATAATCGCTTGGGGGTGCCTTTGAGGTGTGTTTTTGCTTACTGTGGAATCAGTGTCGGCATGTCTAAATAAAAGCCTTGAACAAAATCTATATCGAGATGACGTGCTATTTCGAGGTCGCCCGGACTCTCAATACCTTCAAGAACAATCTTTTGATCGTTGCCTTTAATTAAATGTACTGCCTCAATTAATGGTAATGAGTTACCCTCGCGATATTGTTGCAGTAGCCCAATGTCAATTTTGACAATTCCTGGTTGAACGATTTTTAGTCGATTTTCAGTGGAATGCCTTGATCCAAAATCATCTATCGCGACGTTAAAGTTATGGTTTTTCAAAAATTTGATTTTCTGCATTAGTGCTGTGGGGCAACTAGTTTCATTTTCTACAATCTCAACGACAACATTAGCATTACTATAGCTGCTTTGGCTAATACTATGTTTTTTTATGCAACGTATCATAACTGGCCAAATTCTCTTGTGTACGCCTAGATACCCTAATGTATTGGGAGCCATGTTCAGAAAGACCTTACCGTGTAAGTTGTCTTTGAACGCTCGATAATTTATTACGTGTAAAGTGGTGACCGCAAGATCCATATGGATCTTATTAATGGAAGAAAGTGTTGGTTGGTCAAAAAACGCATTAGGGGAAATGGTGTCCCCTGATGCGTTTTCACATCGGAGTAAAAGCTCGTACCCAAAAGGGGTCGTCGTATTCAAGTTATAAATAGTTTGAAATGCAGACGAAAGTAAGTAGTCGTTATATTGCAACTGAAAAGAAGACCCGGTATGAATGAGTGCTTTGCTAATGTTCATAATTATTAATACTTTAGAGTGCGGTCATGATTAAAAGCTAACAACGTTCACTCTATTGAGAGCAATAGAGTGAACGTTGTTAGTGTCAGATGGGGAAATTAAATAGGGCGAGCTCTACACGATAAAGCGATTTAAGGTGCTTTCTTGTTTATTAACTTGTTCTATTTGCATTTCCATCGCAGTATTGGTTTCACTTGATGCTAGTGCTACCTGTTCACTGAGATCTTTAATTTTCTTTGTATTGGCATTAATTTCTTTCGCTGCTGATGTTTGCTGTTCAGCTGATGTCGCGATTTGAATGTTCATCTCTGATATTTGTACAATATATTCTCGAATATCAACGAGGGATTGTTCTGCTTTTTGCGCACTCAGAACGGCTTGCTGAGCATTACTTCGACTTAACTCGATTTCGCTGCAGACTTGTGAAGACCCCTGTTTTAGATCTTCGATTTTTTCATGAATTTCGGTTGTGGCTGCTTGAGTTTTCTGTGCCAGCGTTCGAACTTCATCTGCAACGACGGCAAAACCACGACCAGATTCACCTGCGCGGGCCGCTTCAATTGCTGCATTCAATGCTAATAAATTTGTTTGATCAGCAATCTGATTGATGACATCAAGTATGCTACTAATGTTATCTGTAGCGATTGACAATTGCTGTACTTCGCTTGATGCCTTCGCGATTTTGTTCGATAAGTCATTAATTATATTGTTGGTTTCGATTACAACGGCAGAGCCTTCTTGGCTTACGCAGTCTGCCGCTTTGACGTAGTCGGCAGCGTTTCGAGTGTTATTAGCCACTTCCACCGAGGCACTCGTCATTTGGTTGATGGCGGTTGCTAATTGTGAAAGCTGTTGCTGTTGTTCTGACGTAGCAGCATACGAGGTTGAACTTGCTGCTGTTGTTTGGTGTGTTAATGCGAGTACTTCATTAGATACGTGCTTTGAATCAATCATTTGCTTTTGAAGTTTATCCATAAAAGCGTTGAAGTTATTGGCAAGTAAAGAAAATTCCAAATCGGTGTGAGTATCCAATCGTCTTGTCAGATCGCCTTCGCCATTCGCAATGTCGGCAATGGCGAAGTTAAGGTAATTAAGAGGCTTGAAGAGATAATGGATCAGTAGCGATAACGAGCAGACGATGACTAATATCCCGACGATGGCAATTAAGATGACTTGATTTCGCATGTCATCAATACTTGAAAACGCAATGTCGGTGTCAACAATGGACCCAATGTAAGCGCCACTTCCGGGCATTTCGATTAGGTTAATAAGCTGATGAGTGTTATCAATTAACAATTCTTGTGGGCCTTCAATAAGCTTAACACCCGGTGCAAACTGCGTCATGGGCAGACCGTTATAACGGCGGTTAGGGTGCGCAATCGTCATGCCGTCTTCCGTGATTATAAACAGGTAGCCAGCATCAAATAGGTTGGTTTGGTTAATGAGTTCGGCGAGAGGTAATAAAGACACATCAAACACAACGCCTCCGACGAAGTCACCTTCTGAGTCGAATAAAGGCGATGAAACAGAGATGATCATTTCTTGCGTCGATGAGTCGACGTACGGATCAGTGACGACTGTCCTCATCGCGTTTTTCATCTCGATATACCACGGCCGCTGCCTAGCATCATAACTATCGGAGGGTACCCAGTTGTCATTGCTAATTAATTGACCGTTACTTTCATATCCAACCCCAATGGCTTGAAAGCTATTTTTTAGAGTAGGGGAAGCAATTATATTTTGAACATAGGCAGAATCATTTGGGCTAATATTCAACGATTCAGTCACTGAATTAGCGAGGTTGTTGTTTGATGTTAACTCATAGGTCACCATATGTTTAACAGCAGTCATTAATTCTTGGATGCTGTTATCGATATGACGCTCTAATTCATTTCGAGCGGTAATTTGTTGGCTAAAACCTAATGCTGAAATAGTTAGCATTAATAATAAACTAGAGGCGATAACGATTTTTGTTCTGAATTTCATAATAGTATTTTCGTAGCCTAGCGATATCTGATACGTCGCTTATAAATTTATGGCGCCATTATGAACGGATGTTACAAAAAAGGGGGGTATAAAAAATATAACCATTGGTTATATTGGGAGGGGTTCTATTGCTAAGTTGTTGTAATTAAGGGTTAAAGTAAATTATCCTTATCTCAATAAGGAACCTTATAGTTAGGGTGTTAAATTATAAAGCTTGCAATTTTAATATCTGGTATCGAGCCAGTATTTAAGTTATCTATTAATGGTTTTCAAGGGAAAATACGATAATTCTATATTGCTGCAACTAAACTCTAGTTTATTAGTTCCAATGTTCTTTTTTATAAGGGCGTGAATCTGTATTTATGTTAATGATTAAAGTAGATTGTACAATATTTTGCTATAAGTCTAATTGCATTTATATCTATTAATCACCTTATTGGCTACGTTATGGACAAAACCAGAAGATTCGCTCTAGAAATTAAATGTTGCTATTGATTACGGTTTTTAATAATCAGTAGTGATAGGCAAGGCTTCATGGATTGCAACGCTGCCTATCATACGAATTAGGATTTAAAACTTATAACCGAAGGTAATGGACAGCTGATCCATATCAACACTTTCAACATTGTAAAAATCGTAGCGTAAGTCAGCATAGACGCCCATATCAAGGTTTGCTCGAACACCGAGTCCACCCATTAATGATGTCTCAGTGAAAGAATCAGGCGTGTAATTGGCGAAGGAAATCGTTTCATCTACTCGCACTAACCCGACAGCACCGTATGGCTTAATGGACCAACCATCAAGAGTAAACATATACCCTAGGTCTGTATCGAATTTTACATTGTTACCATCAATATCTGCGCCAAATGCCGAATTGCTATTATTTTGATACGACAAGTTGATACCTACAATACGGTTGATATCATAACCATACTCCAATTTGATACCATCTCCCCAATCCAAGCCTGAGTTACCCGCAACCAATTCGGTGTTTGAGTATCCTAAACCTATCCGGTGACCTGACACGTCGTTGTTATCTTCTGCAAAACTTGAGATTGAAGTGGCAAACAAAAATAAAGCAGGAACTAGGTGTTTTGTAAATGTCATATAATTAGAACCTTTATAGTTGTAGCATCCGTTCTAATCAATCCATGATATGAATGTGTTGACTTGTAAATAACCACCTCTTTAAGAGGAGAAGGTGAATTTGCTACGCTTAACTGTTTTTATCGTTGTTCACTTTGTTTTCTTTTTCTGCTTCAGCAAGTTGTTCTTCCAGTTCACGAATTCTGATTTCTGCCTCTAGCTCAGCCACGCGCTTTTCTGCATCGCTACGGTGGTCTTGAGATACACTATCAGCGAGAACCTGCGTGTCGCTAGATGAGCGTGAGTCATCGAGATCCTTCATTGAACCAGCAACACCACCAGCGACACCACCAGCGACTGCGCCTTTAGCAGCAAGCCCTGCATCGCCCGTTAAGGCTCCCATAGTAGCACCTAGCAAGACACCGCCAGCGGCACCGCGATTGCGAGCAGCATTTTCATTGTCTGAATCAAAGGCGGGTGAAGCGCATCCTGCAAGTACCATCAATGTTGCTGTGACCAGTGCGGCTTTAGTGTGTTTGATTGTAAATGTCATTTCGTATCTCACTGTATTGTTGGGGCGTAGAGATAATATAAAATGACGTTTACTTTAAGAATTGATTATTCGTTATAGCGCTGATAACCAAATCGAATCACGCTCTGTTTAGGCCAAATTGTGATGCTCGATAGTGGCAGCCTCGCCTTGGTGCGTGGTTTGGACAGGGTATCGCGAGATTAAAACTTATCAAACAAGAACTCTAGAAACAGTCTAATTCGTTTGGGTTGATATTGACGACTCGCGTAAACCACATTCAGGTCGGAGCTAAATGCCGACGTCGACGTCGTGAAGTTAGCCATGTAATCGTCGAGTACGGTGACTAATCGATGATCATCCAGATCAGCTTGAATATCTAATTGAGATTTTAGTGCAATACCTGCGCCGGCCAGCGCCCAATGACGGACGACTTCTCCATCATCAGAAAAACGGCATGGTAGTAATGCAATTGAGTGGCGGTCTTCTTCGTTGTGAAAATGCCAAGTTTTTAGTTCTTCATGGCTTCTCAACATTGCCAAACAGTCGTGATTTAATAAATCACGCGGTGTTTTCGGTGTCCCCATTCGCTGTAAATAAGAAGGTGAGGCACAGAGTAAACGCGTACTTGATGCGAGACGCCTTGATATTAGTGAACTGTCAGCGAGCTCTCCATATCGAATGACAATATCGACACCTGACTCGGTTACATTGGACAGGCTGTCGTTGAGGTACAAGTGAGGAATAACATCGGGATAACGTTGACAAAATTCATTGAGAATAGGAAGGATCGCTTGTTTTCCGATGTCCTTAGGTGCGGAGACTTTAAGCGTGCCTTTTACCTCTTTTAAGCCATTTTGAAGTAAGTTCTCGGTCTCACTGACGTTTTCAATAATATCCAGACATGCTTGATAATACAAAGCGCCCGAGTCGGTCAATGATAAGTGACGGGTGCTGCGGTTGAGCAGTTTCACACTATAACGCTGTTCTAGAGCTTGTAAACGGGCTGTCACCGTTGCTGGTGACAACCCAAGCTCGCGTCCTGCAGCGGCAAGGCCTTGATGCTTAACAATACTGACAAATAATGTCATGTCTGAAAATTTGTCCATGGTTATCTCTTAATTCGGCTCACCTGAATAATGAATTCACATATTAACTAATTATCAAAATAAAGTGAACGCATATACTAGATGCATTCAATGTATAAAGTGCCAGTAAAGCGAATGATAGCTGGCGATGAAAGATTAAGTGAGATGACAATGAACAAAGATAGAATGCCGCTTCAGGTTTGGATATTAACACTCGCCGCGTTTGCGATTGGTACCGCAGAGTTTGTCATCGCGGGGATTTTACCCCAGATAGCAACGTCACTATCGATTACTGAAGGGCAGGCAGGGTATTTGATTAGTGCCTATGCGCTAGCGATTGTCTTTGGTGGACCGATATTGACAATCTATCTCGCTCGATTTAACAAAAAAATGGTCCTGGCGAGCCTGATGGTATTGTTTATATTAGGGAATATTTTGTCAGCATTTGCGCCTAACTATGAGGTATTGATGTGGAGCCGTGTTGTTACTGGCTTAGTCCAAGGCCCCTTTTACGGTATTGGCGCTGTCGTCGCTACCAATCTAGTGTCCGAAAAAATGGCTGGTCGAGCAGTTGGGCAAATGTTTGCAGGCTTGACGCTTGCTAATGTCCTTGGCGTACCAGGAGGGACGTGGATAGGGCTACAATTTGGCTGGCATGTGACGTTTCTTGTTGTTGCGAGTCTTGGTTTGGTTGCGATGTTGTTTATACTCGCTGCGGTTCAGTCAACAGGGCATGGCGAAGCGAAGAACATACGAGACCAGTTGTTAGCATTCAAAAATCCAATGCTACTAATGAGTTTGGCGATAACGGTGTTTGCGTGGTCAGGGTTTATGACGTTGTATGGGTATCTTGCTCCAATAGCTATGCACATCACTGGCTTTGACGAAGGTGCGGTCACGTGGATTTTAGTTATTGTGGGAGTTGGGTTAATTGTCGGTAATACATTGGGCGGTCGTTCATCGGATATCAATCTTCAGAAGT
Source organism: Vibrio sp. 10N.286.49.B1 (assembly GCF_002873335.1). Classification (GTDB taxonomy): domain Bacteria; phylum Pseudomonadota; class Gammaproteobacteria; order Enterobacterales; family Vibrionaceae; genus Vibrio. Next base: position 34,220 of record NZ_MCUW01000019.1, read on the forward strand.
CATCCATGTTTTGGGCGATAGCTATGGTGTTATCCCTCGTACTTGTTGGGTTGTCCGTTGATAGCAAGGTATTGTTTGTTGCCGCGGCATTTGTGTTTGGTGTCGCCTCGTTTGCCAACGTCCCTGCGATGCAACTTCGAGTAATGAATCATGGTGGAAATGGTCAAGAGTTAGCCGCAACAGCCAATATTTCCGCGTTTAACTTAGCCAATGCATTTGGTGGAGTACTTGGTGGTGTGGTGATTGATAGCCAACTGGGCGCAAGTATGATCCCCTTTGCCGCGGTGTTGGTTCCAGTTGTTGGGTTAGCGTTTATATTTCAGACCAACAAACGTGAAACACAGGCATTTGCTAAAGAGGATAATAATCTGCGTTCGCTGCCACAAACTGACTAGTTAAGGTGCAACACCATATATTACTTTAATAAAAGCGAGTGTTGCTTAATGTCATCACTGTATCTTAATGATAGAGATATGGTGATGAATCGCGCAGCGTGAATGAGTTGTTCCTTTTCTTTGTTATGGCTCTTGAAGGTGGCTTTTTGTTATGTGAATTATTCTCGTAACCAATTGGCACATATTGATGGTACTAAGCTCGAAGCATCTCCTCTAAGAAACCTGTAGCCAAATGGTTTTTTCTTAACCTCTCTCGAAATCAAAATTTTTTCAGAATGGAAACGCGCTTTATTCAACAAGTTGGCTGCGGGCTGTACAGTAAGAGAACTACCGACGGCAAGTACCTTGTCTGCATTCCTTATCAGAATTCTAGCTTCGTTTAAGTGCATTACTGGCTCGCCAAACAAAACGACATTAGGGCGAAGCTGACTCCCTAATTCACATTGTTGCCCCATCATTATCGGTTCATTATGCCAATTGTAGATTAATGAAGCATCAACCCCACTTTGAGCAAAGCTCAGTTGTCCATGGAGGTGGATTATCTTACTACTGCCTGCTCGCTCATGTAGGTTGTCCACATTTTGAGTGACCACGGTTACATCAAAGGATTGTTCTAGCGAAGCAATAGCGAGGTGAGCGGCGTTTGGTCGTGCTGTATTAGCTTTGTTTATTCTATCGTTGTAAAACGATAAGACGAGCTCTGGATCTTGTTTTAGCGCTTGTTTGGTGGCTAGCATTTCGATGGGGTATTGACTCCATAGTCCGTCACTGTCCCTGAATGTGCTTAATCCACTCTCAGCGCTGATGCCTGCGCCTGTAAAAACAACAATTCTTTTCTTGGTTTCAATCATATTCATCACTCTCTATATGTTTTTTATAGAGTATGCTCGGCAAGCGACAGTACCTGTCGCATAAAAATGTTATTTTGAGCGTATGTTTAATCTATGTAAATTAAGGAAAAATCAGTGGGGAGTTGGAAAAGAAAACTAACGATCTTAGCCAAATTATCTAAATTTAAGAAAACAACTGCCTACGAAATACAGTCTCAACTGGAGTCGGAAGGCGTCAGTGTAACATTGAGAACGGTTCAACGTGATTTAGAAGAACTCGAGATGTCTCAACAATATGCCATTATTCGCGATGACAGTAAGCCAATAGGTTGGTCGATAGCCAAAAGTGCAGGAACATTGCTACCCAATGTTGACTTAACGACATCGATTACATTTGCTTTGGTTGATGAGCATTTATCCAACATTCTTCCTCCAGTACTGAAAGAACGCCTGACGCCTTATACTCAAACATCGAAACAGTACCTACGCTTTGAAAAGAAACTTTCAGAAAGTCAGTGGCCGAAAAAAATCTGCGTTGAATCAAAAGGGTTGTCCTTACAACCCGTTGATGTGAGCTCTAAAATAATAGACGTAATATATACGGCAGTGCTTAGAGAAAGATGCTTAAAGCTGCGTTACAAATCTCTTTTAGAACATGTTGAGAAAGAATATGTATTCCATCCTTATGGCATTGTAGTCCGAGGGGAACGAACGTACTTGGTTGGTGTATTTGATGGCTACATTGATACGCGACAGTTACTTCTTAGCCGAATTTTTAAAGCAGATATGTTAGATAAAATCGCAGATATCGACTCTACATTCTCATTGAAAAAATTCGTCGCTGCTGGTGAGATGGGCGTAAAGCGAGATTTGGATAAGTTAAAATTAAAGCTTTGGGTTACCCCCGTCCTGGCGACTATTCTGGATGAAACCCCCTTATCAAAAGACCAAGTGATCGAGCCAAAAGAGAATGATTATATGGTTAGTGCTTTGGTAGAAGATACGGATGAATTGCGTCATTGGTTATTGTCAATGTGTAATCATGCAACCGTGATGGAGCCGAAGGCAGTACGTGAAGAAATAACACAAACCCTTAGAGATAGTATCTCGTGGTATGAGGACTAAAAAATGAACAAGGAACAGATTATTCAATGCATTCATGCTTTTTTTGAGCAAGATTGTTTAAGAAAAAAAATAGCAACGATAAAGGAGTGTCAAATCTCTGGCTGGGAAGGTTGGCTTCAAGTTGAGTTTGCTCACTACTTGCAAGGTACTGTATATAAAGACAAAAAAACACCATTTTCTTGGTACCGAGAGTATAAAATCATTACAGGTCAGGAGGGTGATAATGACAAAGTAGACTATATTATCCCCGATTTTTGGATCTCATCTGATACTAACCCTGAACAAGACTTTTACCTCATTGAGTTCAAACGAAGTAATAATGGTGATATTAAAAAATTAATGGAGGACGATATTAGTAAATGGACAAATCATATAAGCCTATCGTCCAACCCTTCAGATATTAAATGTCAAAATGGCAAAAAAGAAGAGTATATTTATAAAAATAAAGGTGTTATTTTTGTCGGAGTTGATACCAAATTAGATGCGACTTTAATAAAAGATGAAATTGAAGGGGTAATAGCTCATGGTATGGCTAGCCCATTTTTCTATCGCATTGATTCACTGACTATTGATTAGGGACATATTCTAAACGACAATTATCGTCGCATTAGTCTTATATACTCCCTCTGAACCTACAGAGGGAGTCTGCAATGTCAAAAAACATTTTGTGTTTAGATAATCAATATCAAGACATACATGATCAGTTAAACAATCTACCTTACGATTTGAGCTCGTTATACAAAGAGCACGGTGAACAACTCATTCAAGTTCAATTTTTAACTGCATTAATTCACAAAATTGAATCGACAAGTGAAGTGATCAGTTTACTATCAATAACCGAATTCCTTTTCGAATTTGAATTACAGCATAAGCAACCAAGGGAACTTGTCGGCTTAATCGATGGACCAGACTATTGTCGAGGAGAAGTGCTTTATTTGTCTTCAAATGTCTTGGTGGTAAAAATAAGTTCAACAAAGTTTCCTATATTAGGGTTTCTTCTTACTCTTGTGAAAAATCCATACTTTAATTTTGAAAAAGGACCTGACCGACCATTAACCTATCACGTTAGTGCGGTGAGTCTATGAAAGTTTATCTTGATGATTGTCGAGAAACCCCCCAAGGGCTGGGTAAGAACATACACGCCACAACAAACCATTGAACTACTAATGTCTCGACAAGTTGACGTATTGAGTTTGGATCATGACTTAGGTGATGATACCCGAATAGGGACAGGTTATGACGTATTACTTTGGCTAGAAGAAAAGGTAGCAATGACCGACTTTACCCCACCTGAAACCATTCTAGTCCACAGCTCAAACACTTCTGCTGTACAAAAAATGCGAGCAGCTATTCATGCTATTCAACGTATCAATGAGGGTGACCCATGATCGTTCAGTAGTTGCTGCTCTATCCATTTGTTATAAATAACGGTTATTCAAATGGTCTTGGAAAAACTGCGCATTCAATGTTTCCCCAGTCGCTTGTTGCACTAATTCATTTGTCGTTAACAAGCCACCTTTGCTCAAGATATTTTCTGATAGCCATGAAAAGATAATGGAGAGATCACCACTACGAGTCACGTAATCGACATCAATGGTTTTCTTCATTGCTGCCATAAACTGCGCCGCATACATCGCGCCTAAAGTTTAGCTAGGAAAGTAGCCAAAAGAACTATCTGTCCAGTGGAGAATATGACCTGCATCTTTAGGTAGTTACGGCTGTCCAAATTGTTGCTAGCGGGGCGACTTAACTCAGAAATACCCCATTGTAACTATTGCATCCAAACTAATGTCTCGATGATTTGGTAACTTTGATCTACAAATAGTAATGAATGGCAAAAGGCAGACCTACCCCCGCTAGTTCAGTGGCAGCGGGCGCGTCGAGTGTTATACCTCTGGCTGAGACATTGTTTGACTAGTGGGCAGGCCGAGTAGGCTTGTTTTGGTTGTCGCGTGTACGTTTTTTGAAAAAAAAAGCAAAGAGCTTTATCACGCCAATACACAAAAAGGCGGGGACCATGGTCAGCACAGTAAGCTTAACAAATGAGACGCCGAAAATCGCAAACCCAGATAGGTTTCGTTTTCCTTCTTCGGGTGCAAACTCGGCTGCTGCACTATTTATTGTTCCTGCCCAAGTTGATAGCTCTAAGGTCCACATTACTGCACAAATGATAAGCGAGATGATTAAGATAATAGCTGAGCGCTGTTTCCAACGATAAACGAGATATTTCATTATACACCTGCCTTAGTGTTGTGTTTCTGTCTCATTTTGCTGGTCACACCTTTTATCCACTGCCAGTGTAGAGCAAGATGGATACCAAGCATTGGCATCACTAGGTTTCCTAGGTCATGATGTAGCTTGGACCAAACAGGCAGTATTTCTACTGGCATATTGAGCTGAGGTAGCAAAGCTTCGGAAGCTAAGAATCCACTGAGTGTTGCCATCAGCATGATCAAGTAGAACAAAGCATCCCAAACCGCGTTGAATCGATCTTTAGCAGATTGCTTGTGGATGAAGTTTTTTGGAAGAGATACCATCCAGTCCCAATGCAGTAGTAAGTGGATAATCAAAGGAATAATAAACAAAAGGCTCAGCCATTCGTGAGCCGCTACACCTGTTGCTTTGGGAATACAGACAAAGATAAAGCTGACTAGCAGTAGGATGTCCATGACATACTGAGTCTTTACCAAACTATCTTTCCATGTGCGAGTTTGCATGATCAATTGCCTGATAGGTTGTTAAGCCATAAAAAATTCATGATTATAAATTAGCAAGTCGGCAGATTGATTCAATTGATTTTACAGTAATTTACAGTTAGAAATGCCGCGCGTCTTGATAGCACGGCATTTGTGATCGGTTCCAGATAGATTGGGCATCAAGTTAAGCGATTTTTCATGCCTTTAATAATCGGGCTTTGACCAGTTTACATCATGGGATTGATGATTTTTAATCCTAATCACCTAAACTACACACTGAGAGTGTAGTCAATCTCAGTAAAGTCAAACATGTTCAGAGTTGTTATTTCTCTGTGTTATACGCTATTGAGACAACAAAGCTGTCTTCAAACCAGTTCCAACTTTGCCTTTTGCATTTTGAACCTTTGCATCAGGCCGTTGTGTTCCTTAGGGGAATAGTACTTGTACAATGCTTCTTCACACTTTGGTTCTACTTGCATAGCAAGTTCTGCAAGCAGAACACTTCAGTTTGGTTGACGTCTACTAATCTATAGATAACGATTTTTCAAATGATCTTGGAAAAACTGTGCATTCAGCGTTTCCCCAGTGGCTTGTTTTACCAATTCATCCGTGGTTGATAAGCTGCCCTTGCTCCATATGTTGTCTGAAAGCCAAGTGAAGATAGGGGATAGGTCACCGCTTTCAACCATAGCGTTTACATCAACCGTTTTCTTCATTGCTGCCATAAACTGCGCCGCGTACATCGCGCCTAAAGTGTAGCTAGGAAAGTAACCAAAAGCACCATCTGTCCAGTGAATGTCCTGCATGCACCCATCTTTGTAGTTGTCTTTCGTAGACAACCCTAAATATTGCTGCATTTTGGTGTCCCACAATTCCGGGATATCGTTATAGCTAATTTTGCCATTCATAAGGTCGCGTTCTATTTCATAACGCAGAATAACATGAGCAGGGTAGGTGAGCTCGTCAGCATCTACCCGAATAAATCCAGGTTGGACTCTGGTGTAGATTTTTTTCAGGTTGTCAGGAGCAAAGACCGTAGTGTCGTTAGCGGAAAAGTGTTTGCTGGCTAGGGGGGCAAGATTTCCGATAAATGCGTCACTTCGCCCAAGTTGCATTTCAAAAAATAACGACTGAGATTCATGGATGCCCATAGAGCGCGCTTGCCCTGCTGGTAATCCAGCCCATTGTAGAGGCAGCCCTTGTTCGTAGCGAGCGTGGCCGGTTTCATGAACAATACCCATTAAAGACTGAACGAAATCGTGTTCATCATACCGAGTCGTGATGCGAACATCTTGTTGAACACCCCCACAGAATGGATGAGAGCTGATATCAAGACGGCCATGGTTGAAATCAAAATTCAGTAATGACATCACCTCTAGGCCTAATGCGTTTTGTGCCGCGGTAGAATACGTTTCGCTGGTGGTATGTACCGACTCGAGCTTCTGTTTTTCTTGGACTTGTTGCGTCAATTCAGGCAGCCAAGACGTCAGGTCGCCAAAAATACGATCGAGTTGTTCAGAGTTGACGCCTGGCTCATAGATATCCAGCATAGCGTCATAGGGCGTTAAGCCAGATACCTCACCGCGAATTTGAGCTTCTTCTTGTGAAAGCTGCACCACTTCTTCAAAGTTTTTACAAAAGCCATTCCAGTCGTTTTGACCGCGCTGTGTTCGCCAAGCGTGTTCGCATTTAGAGCCAGCTAGAGACTTCGCTTTGACAAGATCTTCAGGTACAACCGTCGTCAAACGCCATTGCCTTTCCATTTCATTTAGGCTTGCTTGCTGAGATGATGACAAGCGCTCTTCTTGTGCGTTACTGATGAGATCAGCAAGATGCGGGGCAGTCGAGAGCTGATGAATATGTAAAGACAGCTGAGCCATCGCTTCGGAGCGGGCTTGATTGCCACCTGATGGCATCATTGCGGCGGCATCCCAACCACAAATGGAGGAGAGATGACCGAAATTTGAGATTGTTTTGTAGTGTTCAACGAGCTTGTTGTAGTTTTCCATGTCGGTTGACCTTCCGAGTGAACGATGATGATAAGTTAACACCTACAAGCGTTTACGAAAAGATGAAGCGATGACAGAGTCACGGTTTTTTAGGTCACCATGTGTGACCTAACGCTTTAAGCGTGTTGACGAAGCGGGGTTTCTTTTCCGTGTAAGGTATGGCTATTTGTCGTCGCTTGAGTCAAAATCCGAGACAAGGCTATCAGCTCATTAGTTTTTGAATTAACTTGTACAGTGGACGTTTATGCATATCTTGAATCTTGAAGCTTTTCTTATTGCGATTGTTATCCTAACCATGACGCCAGGCCTTGATACCGCGCTGGTGATTAGAAACACTTCGAGAGGTGGGTTTCACGATGGTGCGTTGACCAGCTTAGGTATTTGCTCAGGTCTATTTGTACATGCCACATTTTCTGCGCTTGGGATCTCTGTGATTCTAACGCAATCTGCAGAGTTGTTTTCATTGGTTAAAGGCATTGGTGCGGCGTACCTTATTTGGCTAGGAATTTCGAGTTTACGTGCACTAAGAGCTTCATCCAATGTGAGTGTTAGCGAAATAGCGGCACAAAATTTAAATGCGGGTAAGTCACTGCGCGAGGGCTTTTTGTCTAACGTTCTAAACCCGAAAACGGCGGTGTTCTATCTCGCGTTCTTGCCTCAGTTTATTAATCCAGACTTTTCGCCGCTGATACAATCAATGACCATGGCATCAATCCATTTTGTCATTGCGATGGCTTGGCAGTGCGGCTTATCAGGGATGTTGAACTCAGCGAAAACACTACTTAAAAATGGTCGTTTCATTCGTTGGATGGAAGGAACGACAGGAGTTGTGCTGATTGTACTTGGTGTGAAACTGCTGATTGAAGACCCACAAATATAGCAGCGTTAAGACTGTTTGTGCTTAGCTTCAATCAGAGATTTTTGTGTAGCGAGTAGTTTTTTAACCGTCACCGACGGAGCCTTTAAGACATATTGATCGAAGCATCGGTACGATGAGTCAGCTTCGTTGATGTCCTTGCAGAAATTTCGGGCGTCAATATTGTGCTGGTATAACTCATGCTCCGTCGCAAGCTGGTCGTGTGTTGCACATCCCGCAAGCGCAGCAAAGGCAAGGGTCAAAGATAACAATCTAATCATATTCACTCTTTTCAATAACGTAACATTAAATAATTACGCTAGGTATGATAATTATTTATTAGTGAGTTAGTGGCCATTTTACGCCATAAGTTCCCCCATCATATGAAACTTTGAAACCAACCATAAAGAAATCGGGCAAGTTCTTCCGGCTTTTCTGATGGTAGATCATGAGCATCGCTTGCATAACACATATGTTGTACACCCCACGCTTTCGCTATCGCTAAACCTGCCTGACTACTGACTAATTGATCACTTTCACTTGTAATGACCAATGTTGGGCATCGAGGAGCAATAGCCGGCCCCTTAAATCTCGCGGCTGCGATCAGCTGACGAAGTGCATTCGGAAAACTCACTGGGTGTGATTGCCTCAACGTTAAATAATGATGCAATACGTCTGGATGGCTAACATGGCGGGGGTAAGTGACGTTGAGGACCGCGATTTCAAAAGGCTTTGATCCTAGTAACTTTGAGCCACATAAATAAGGAAGCTTAAGCAAATTAATCCGTTGCCAAAAATGACTATAGCGAGAGAAACTAGGATTAATGAGCGTCAAGCTTGCCACATTATTAGGTAATCGATGTGCCCAAGATGAGGCAAGCATCGAACCCATTGAAATGGCGACTAGGTGGTAGCGCTCGCAGTCATTTGGTAATTGGTGCAGTACGGAGGGCAACATAGACTCAATATTGGTTGGACTACGTTGTTGAAAAAGCGCACCATTCCCAGGCACATTTGGTGTGATGATAACCAAATCAGGGTCGAGAGCAGTGAATGCATCTATCATCCTCTGCCAATGTCCAGACTCCCTAAGCAACCCCCTGACTAAGACGATGGGTACCATAACTTTGTGGCCTTTTTGGTTAATCGACTTTGTTCATCCGCACTCATATTCGTTAATAACTCATTGTCGAGCACCTGCGTGAGATAACCCAATAATGCACTATGACGACGTTGAACCCGTTTGATGCGATGTGGTTTTGTGGGGTGAAACAGTTGGCTAAATTTTAGCAGTTGCATCGGGTTTTTTTTAACCCAAAGCCACGAACCGAGCTCAAGCGTTAGAGGGACAAAGGGATTCGTTGAGGTCTCATAGTGTTTGAGATGCAGCCAGTCCCAAAAATCTCCGTGAGTGGTGTATTGATGACATTGAGGTTCAAATTGATAAAGCTCGTACTGTGGGTAACTTTTGCGAAAGATAGAGTACAACAAATAAAACTGATGCAGATTGTGTGGGGGATGTCTGTGATGAGCGAAAGGGAACCACAGCCGGTCCCGTGTACCAAAACCGCTATGGAGATCAAGCACAATGGTCGATCGTGCGTGCTTCGAAATATTAAGGATATGCGATGACAGTACTTTCAGTTCTTGTTCCATATCGTCAGGATTTCCTCTATACCATGGCAAACGAGCGCTGATCGTTTGGCCCGCATAGAGCTGGTATTTCGTATTGTGAGAGTGAATGGGGGCGTTTCTCATCAAATCTACGCCGTGATGATTAGCGCGAGTGCTTAAGGCGACGCCCCACGGGTTGACGACAGGAACCGTGATGATTTTTATCTTGTCTAGCGTCTCGCTAAGACGATTATCCCACTGCAACCGTTTAAGCAAATTCTGAATAAAAGAAAGGATGATTTGGCTGCCAATTTTTTCGACGCCGTGTATAGACCCGGTAAGAATTAAGCACGGCGCGGTGGGATCTTCGTTGCCCATTGATAGCATATACAGCGGCAGATTGTGATCACCATGTCCAATATGTGCAAGAGTGGTGAGCGACAGTGCGGAGTAGCGCTCGGCATAGTCTTCAATATGCCTCAGTTCCGTGGCGTTGCGACAAACATAATTCGACTCGAGTTGGTTTTCTTTAGTCTACTGTCGAGAGTGAATCAGAGGTGTTAAATATTTGTGACCTGTCGTTTGATTAAAACAGGTGTCGGTGAACTTCACTGGGCGTAGTGAATAGGGAGCGCCTAAAGAGAAATTGGAATGAAGGTATTATCGAAGAGGGGTGAGGTGTTGTTTAATGAAAAGCATGATACCAAGCGCATGACATGATACTAAACGCATGATTAGCCATATGAGGGTTTTACTCAAATGACTGATCATACGTGGAGTCGGACGCGTTGGTTACCTGAGGCCGTCTGGGTTAAGACTTAGGTTTTTTCCCAACACCATGGTTTTCTTTTAAAGCCAAAGTGAGTTTGCTGAAACCAAGCTTACGGAAATGGTTATCACGGTAATTACGAACCGACTTAGTGTCTGAAATGGCTTCAATTTGCTGTTCCATTTTTAGAAACTCAGTCAAATCGATGCCTTCCGCTTCCGCAACGGCTTCGTGGATATTACGATGCTGCTGGTAAGAAAACGTCAGTGTTTTGTCTTCTTCTTTATAGGTGTAAAGGATAGTACGTGCCATAGTTTGGACCTGCTTAAAATTTTACGCTAGATTCTGCCCTGAAGTGGGACGATTGTCACGCTTTCGCCTGTTTTTACGGTATCAATGTGGGGGGCAATTTCTATAAGACAATTGGCTTCACTCATTGAACGCAAGATACCAGAGCCTTGTTTGCCGGTTGTACGCACCGTTAGTTGCCCTGATTGCTCATCCATGGTGTAAATCCCTCGGCTGAACTCAGTCCGGCCTTGGCGTGAGCGAAGCGGTGTTTCTGCAATTGCAGAGGCTTTAAATGGTAATAATTCTTGGATGCCTTGCATTTTTTTGATGGCAGGTTCAACGAAGTTGAGAAATGACACCATAACCGCAACAGGGTTACCTGGTAGCCCGAAGAAGGGTTTGTTATTGATGTGTCCAAACGCAAGAGGGCGGCCTGGTCGCATATTGATGCGCCAGAAGTTTACGTTGCCGCTTTTTTCTAACACATCTTTAATGAAATCGGCGTCTCCCACCGATACGCCACCGGAAGTGATCACGAGATCGGCCGATTCGCTTGCATTTATGATCGCGGCTTCCATGACGGATTCATCATCTTCTAAAATGCCAAGGTCGACGATATCGCAACCGAGCTTTTGCAACATGGCCATGATGGTGAAACGGTTAGAGTCGTAAATAGAATTAGATAGTAGCGGCTGTCCAGGAGCTTGCACCTCATCGCCTGTAGAGAAAACCGCGACCTTAAGCTTGCGTTTTACCTCTACCTCACCGAAGCCTAGAGAACCAATCATGCCAAGTTCAGGAGCTTCAATTAATGTGCCTTTCTCGAACACGGCTTGGCCCATCGCAAGATCTTCACCGGCCTGACGTACGTTTTGTCCTGAAGAAATCGATGCCGAACCAAATGTAACACTATCACTGCTGTGGTTTGCTTGTTCGCGCATGACGACCGTGTCCGCGCCGTCAGGCATCGGTGCACCCGTCATAATTTGTGCGGCTTGGCCATGAGTTAACGTGCCATCAAAGCCATGTCCAGCCATAATACTGGCGACAACCTTGAAATCCTCGTGACCAATGTCGTCACCGCGTATGGCAAACCCATCCATTGCTGAATTGGTGAACGCAGGGACATTGATTGGTGAAATGATGTCTTGTGCAAGCACGCGCCCATAGGCTGACATCAAGGGCAACACCTCGGTGATTGGTGATGACAAGACGGCATCTAATATCTTCGCTTGCCCTTGTTGGACGGACAATAACGCAGGGGATAGCGTATCGCAGCAAGCCGCGGGCGTGTCCACGTTGTGCTCAGGCTTGACGTAATTGAGTATAAATTGAGTGATGGCTTCTAAGTCGTTGATGTTCATGGTAGGAATCGCAACATTTAAGTCGTCATCGCTACTATCACTTGCAATCGCAATGATGTTGTCATCGTTAGGGTGCAACCAAGGTTTGCCGACTTCTTGTCTGTTCAATTCAATCTTAGGAAAGGCAATGTTTTTGCAGCCTTCAACTAAGATAAGATCTAATGCCGAATGATCAAAACGAGAGAGCAGGTACTCAAAATTTGCCTCTTCTTCAGGGGTTTCGGTCATGAGTGCATGACGATAGCGAGAGGAGATCAGCATTTGGCTCGCTCCCGCTTTACGCAAGCGGTAGCTGTCTTTGCCTGGCTTATCCACATCAAAATTATGATGTGCATGTTTGAGTACGCCAATCTTAAGCCCTGCTGCGGTTAATTTAGGGAGTAAGATTTCTAATAATGTGGTTTTACCGGTGCCGCTATAAGCAGCAAAGCCGAGTAGTGGAATGTTTTTGATTTTTTTTATGGTCATAACAAACTCTGATTACGGTAATAGTATGAACGATGATAAGTATTAACGACGATACATCGTTAATGATTCAATAGCTAAACGCCGTGCGACTCATATTAATACTTACAATTACAAGGTGCGGTTGGCGCGTTGATAAAGCGTGAACATCGTATGAACAATAGGCGCTGCATCGAATCACTTTTGTTTGGCGAGCTTAGCCAACTCTTCGGGCGTATTGAGGTTGATGAAACACTCTGGTGAGTCAGAGAAATCAACATACTCAGTATGACAATCTTTATAGAGAAGAATGATTTTCCTATCGCCGCGCTCTAAGAACGCTTCTAACTTTGGCAGCACACGTTGGTGAAACATGGTGAACACGGGTTGATGGAAATCTCCGTCGTGCGCCACTAATATATCGGTTTCATTAGTGACCGCGTCACAAAATCGTTGAATCAATGAGGTATCGATAAAGGGGCTATCACAAGGAACAAACCCTACCCAATCGGTTGTTGCGGCAGTAAGCCCGGCGTGCATGCCACCAAGAGGGCCAGGATAATCAGGGAAAGTATCACTGATGACAGGGGCATATTGTTGATAACGTTCGTGATTGCGATTGGCATTGATAGTGATGTTGTTAGTTTGAGCGGACAACTTTTCTAGTACATGCTCAATTAAAGGTCTGCCATCGAGCTCAATCAGCCCTTTGTCATTTCCGCCCATTCGTGAGGCTTGACCTCCTGCGAGGACAACCCAGCTAGTCTGCTCTGGATGCAGCATAAGTACTCTCTTGATTCGGGTTATTTCTATCGATAACTTGCAGTAACGGTGATTCTATCAAGGTACAGTCTTTTATCCACCACTGTTTTCGACACAACGCGGTGAGTTCATTGGCCTGATGGCTGGTGACAACAATACTTGAACCTAAATCTAACAAACTCTGTGCCATCGATACTAGTCGCTCTATCGATTCCTGATCGAGCGAAGCACTCGGTTCATCCATGAGTAGGATTGACGGTTTTAAAACCCAAGCTCGCGCCATTGCTACGCGTTGCTTTTCGCCTCCTGATAGCACGGATACATGTTCATCAGCAAGCGTCTCTAGGCCAACGAGTCTAAGCGCGGCAATAACATCTGCCCGTTTGTCATGGGCGTTCTGCGTTCGATGCTTCAGCCCATACACCACGTTTTGATAAACGCTACCGTCAAAAAGATAAGCTGACTGGTGGAGGTATATGACATCTTTACGACCAGAAGTTGCAAAGAACCGACTGAGTAGCCCTTTCTTTCTCGGTTCAATATCGCCCGAACTGGGTTTCAGCAAGCCGGCTAATATTTTAAGTAATGTTGTCTTTCCGACGCCATTTGCCCCTTTCAAATAGACGGCTTCATTAGGGCCAATAGTTAAGCTGGGGATATGAAAGAGTACACGGGTATTAAATCGCATGGAAATCTGCTTTGCTTTCAGTTGTATCGTCATTATTTTTATCGTCCTAAAGCAGAATCTTAGAATAAGTATAGTGGTTGAGCATCACTTTGTATGAATCAGATTTATTGCCAATTGAGTCGCTTCTACGCCCTTTAGTCTCAGTCATGCCTGATGTTTAAGGGCCAGTGATTAATGACTGGTTTCTAGTGCGTTCGCAGTACGCCTTTGCCTCGCATTGAAGAGAGTACAAAGTTTAAAATTAGTGCTAATAGCAACAATACAATCCCAAGTGCCACACCCTGGGCAAACGCCCCCTTATGGCTTTCCATTGCAATGGCTGTAGGGATATTACGGGTCAACCCCATAATATTGCCGCCGACCATCATTGAGCAGCCGACTTCTGTGACAATTCGAGAAAACCCAGCAACAACCGCGGCGAGTAATGGGAAGCGAGATTCCCAAATTAATGTCATTAGTGTTCTAGTTCGTGAAACGCCAAGCGTAATTGACGTTTCCATTGCGCGTCGGTCGGTACTTTGAAGCGCACCATGCATCATTGATACCAGTACTGGGAAACAAATTAGTATCTGACCGATAATCATCGCTTTTTGGGTAAACAGCATCTGCCAATCGCCTAATGGACCAGATCGTGACAGCATCATGTAGAGTAATAATCCAATAACGACCGTTGGAATGGCTTGCAGTGTGTTGACTAACGACAGCAACATCCATTTCCCTGGAAAATTGGTATAAGCGAGCAGGTAAGAACAGAGGATCGCAGGTAAGACGACTAAAGACACCGCCGAAACGGAGACACTAAAAGAGACCGCGACGATTTTCCAAAGCTCGCGGTCTAGGCTAAACAGGAGGCTAAACGCCTCCATGGTTGTTTCTGTGATACTCATTACTGACCGGATTTATCTGCATTTGCTACAAATAATTGCTCGCCCATTTTACGGTAACTGTTGATCATAGATTGTCCTTTATCTGATACTAACCAATGGCTTAGTGCTTTTGCGCCTTCGGTGTTTAAAGTAGGGAAGCGTTCGGGGTTAACTAAAATAACTTGGTATGGGTTAAACAGTTCTTTGTCGCCTTCAAACACAATTTTGAGGTCAAGCTTTGCTTGGTAGGCCAACCATGTGCCTCGATCGGTCATCGTGTAGCCTTGCATTTCTGAGGCCATGTTAAGTGTCGGCCCCATACCTTGACCTACTGAACGATAGCCTCCAAAGTTTGGTTCAATTTTACTTTGTTGCCAAATCTGTAGTTCTTTTTTGTGTGTACCAGAATCGTCACCTCGTGAGATGAAAATAGCGTTAGTCTTGGCAATACTCTCAAAGACGCTATCAATAGTTTTCTGATCATGGATGTTCGCAGGGTCACTTTTGGGCCCGACAATTACAAAGTCGTTATACATCACTTTGTGAGGCTCAATCCCATAGCCAGCAGAAACGAATTCGGCTTCGGCCTTTGGAGCATGAGTCATGACGACATCAACATCACCATTTTCGCCCATTCTGAGTGATTTGCCTGTACCTGCGGCGATAATATCAACTTGATAGCCGCTTTCTTTTGTAAATTCAGGCAGTAAATAGTCGAGTAAACCGGAGTGATACGTACTCGTGGTAGTAGCAAGTTTAATGCGCGGGAGTTCGGTATTATTGGTTTCTGCATAAGCCGTTACAGAAAGCGTTGCCACGGAAAGGGCTGAAACCATCAACTGAGGGAGTTTCATAATAATGTCCATTTTGTTTATTTTTTAGGTGAGCAGTTTGCTCTTGATTACACATCATGTAAGCAAAGACAATGCCATAATTTTTAAAGGAAAAAAGTGGTAAAGTGCGACATTTTGTTAAAAACTTTTGTAGGTCAACTACAATTAATTTGAGCTGAGACAAAATGTCGCAATTCTAATAAGGATATTTTGACTCAGATTGGTACACTCTGTCTCAAATAGGAATAATAACAAGTATTTATGGCATTCTTTGACCCCTCAGAAAAAACACAGTCTCATGTTTCTCCTTATCTCGCGTTTTCGGCGTTAGTTGTCGACGATGAAGTAGGCATGCAAACCGTTCTTAAAAAAGCGCTCAGAAAAGCCTTTGGTCATGTTGAAACCGCGGGCAGCGTTGAAGAAGCAGAGGAGTTAAGACTCAAACACCATTATGACCTCATCATTCTTGATATTAATTTGCCTGGCCGTTCTGGGATCGAATGGGAAGAAGCATTTAGTGATTTAGACCGTAAGGCCGACATCATTTTCATGACAGGTTATGCTGATTTGGACGTCGCAATTAGCGCGTTAAAACTAGGCGCATCAGACTTCATATTAAAGCCATTTAATCTCCAGCAAATGTTACAAGCAGTACAACGCTGCATGGATAAGCGGCTAGCAGAACGAGTCACGGTGGCATTGAGTCACGATATTAGTCGAAGGGTATCAAAAGATTTAATCGGGTCTTCGGTCAAAACCACACAACTTAAACAGTTGATTAGTCAGTTCGCACCATCTAAGGCGTCAGTTTTGATTGAGGGTGAGTCTGGCACGGGAAAGGAACTGGTGGCGCGTGGGCTTCATGATGCAAGTAAAAGACAGGGCCCTTATGTGGCCATAAATTGTGGTGCGTTGGCGCCTGAATTACTGGAAAGTGAGTTATTTGGCCATACTGCTGGTGCATTTACTGGGGCGAAAAAGAGTCGTGAAGGGTTGTTTCGGGTTGCAAGTGGTGGGACGTTATTTCTAGATGAGATTGGTGAAATGCCCTTAGCGATGCAGGCTTCACTGCTTCGCGTGTTAGAGCAACGCACTGTGAGGCCAGTTGGAACTGAGCGAGAAGTCAGTATCGATGTTCGAGTTGTTGCTGCGACGAACCGAAATCTGCGACAACAAGTTGAACAGGGTAAGTTTAGACAAGATCTGTTCTATCGCTTGAACGTGTTGAAGATTGAAGTGCCATCGTTGCGCAGCCGATTGTCGGATTTAAATGAACTAGTGCCTTATTTAACAAGACGTTTAGCGAAAGAGCTGGGCGTGGTCGAGCCTAAATGGGCCCATGAAGATATGTTTGCGATGCAAGATTACGATTGGCCCGGTAATGTGCGGGAACTGAAAAATATGCTAGAGCGATGTATTTTACTCAATAAGCCTCCTGCTCATTATTTTAGAGAACTCAATGGGGGGCCGGTTAATGCTTCTATTACACTGTCTGCAAACGATATGTCGACCATGCCAGCCGCGGCTATTAATGGTGATGCACAATTTGGTTATCCAGATTCATGGTCGCTGAAAGATGTTGAAAAAGCGCATATTCAACAAGTAATGGATTTTCACTCGGGTAACAAATCTGCAGCGTCGCGTGACTTGGGTGTCGCTCGGAAAACATTAGAGCGAAAATACAAAGAGTGGGACGACAATGAGCTATCGAATGAAAGCTGATGGCAATATATTGAGCCGACTACGCTTTCGCACCCAAGCCATGGTGCGTTATCGTCTTCTGTTTCTCACCTCTGCACCGATTATTCTAACGTTGATTGCCATGTTTGCGATTACTGCGTATTGGTCAATTCACTATACGTGGCAAAGTGCCTTGGTGGATGTTGATGAGCGGCTCAACATCGTTACCGATAAGATGGAAAGCCTTCAGGTTGAGCAGTATGACCACCTGAAGGCATTTTCTGAGTCTTATGAATTTCGAACGCGTCTTATGCATATTCAAACCGCTCAAGAGTTTGATGATTGGGTTAAAGCACAAAACCTTCGTTACCAACTTGATTATTTAAGATGGATCCCAGTAGACGTTGCCGTGTCAAAACCAACACAGAGCGAATCCGACGCTTATCGCCAGATGGCGAGCCAACGTTCATTTTTTGATGTACTTACCCGTGAAACTGCCTTTAATTTAGAGCCCCTGCTGTCTGAACACTCGGAGGTACGCCATCAAGACAATCATCGTCTAGAAACCCGTTCATTGGTCAGTCGTTCCGTTATTGCTGTTTATGACGATAGCAGTGCACTCATTGGTTATCTCGATGGCGGTGTACTTCTCAATAATAACTTGGGTTTGGTTGATATGATCCGCGATACCATTTATCCAGTATCCGACGAAGCTCATCATGTAAAAGGTACGGTCACGATTTTCTTAGATGATCTTCGAGTCGCCACCAATGTGCCTATTGAAGCCTCGTATCAAGGTAGAAGAGCGGTAGGGACGATGGTCTCTGATTCGGTGAGTAAAAGTGTTCTTGAAGAGGGACATCGCTGGATCGATAACGCCTACGTCTATGACACATGGTACATCGCGGGCTACGACCCGTTGCGCGATATCAACGATAACATTGTCGGTATTGTTTACACCGGCTATCGATCGTGGCCTTTGTTAAAAACCTATTTAACGAATTTAGGTGAGGTCACGGTATTAATTGTCAGTATCTTGTTTATCTCAGGGTTCATTGTGTATCGCGGTGCTAGAGGGTTATTTAAACCAATCGAACAAATTCATCGGGTGGTTAAAATGGTTCAGCTGGGTAAAGACGATGAGCGAATCGGGGATATAGGGCTCAACAATCAGCATGAATTGAGTCAGTTGGCTAAGCAGTTTGACAACATGCTAAATCAGCTTCAATTTCGAAACGAACAGATTCAAGAAGCCGCTCATGAACTTGAAGCAAAAGTGGCATCTCGAACCGCAAGCTTGAAAGAAAAAACGGAACAGCTTGAGTTACATATCCACCTTTTGAATCAAACCAAAGACAAATTAATTGTTAATGAAAAGCTTGCGGCGTTGGGTGAATTGACCGCAGGCATTGCTCATGAGATCAATAACCCAACCGCGGTGATTTTAGGTAATGTCGAACTGTTGAAGTTCGAATTAGGTGAAAATTCGGCAGCGGTAGAAGAGGAAGTCGATGCGATTCTTGTTCAAATTGACCGAATTCGTAATATTACCCGCAGTTTGTTGCAATACAGCCGACAGGGGGGCGTTCAAGATGAAGTGACGTGGCAACACGTCAACCCGATTGTTGATGAGAGCGTCACCTTGGTAAGAACCGGCGCCAAGAAGCGGGGTATTGAGTTCTATGTCGACTTGCATGCCAAAACACCTGTTGAGATCAATCGTCATCAACTATTACAGATATTAGTTAACTTACAAATGAACGCGATACATGCCATGCAAGGGAAAGGGCGCCTTACTGTTTTAAGTGAAGACTGGGTTGATGGTAAGGAACGTATTGGGGCACTGATTCATATTATTGATGAAGGCTGTGGAATATCTGATGTGAACTTAAAACGTATATTTGATCCATTTTTTACCACCAAACGAGATGGTACTGGGTTAGGTCTGTCCGTTTCTCAAAGTATATTGAGTCAGACAGGAGGAGAAATCAAAGTTATCTCTACGCTAGGGAAAGGCAGTCAATTTACCTTGTATCTTCCTAACAAGGCCGATCAGCATCTGCTGGTTAGTGGTTAGTGGTTAGTGGTTAGTGGTTAGTGGTTAGTGGTTAGTGGTTAGTGGGTGGTTAATAGCGACGACAACCATCCGTGATACACCTCAATAGAGTCACTCCGATAGCGCCACCTGACAACGTCGCTATCGGACACACTCTGTACTCCATTCCAGACGCATAACCAACTCGCCAGCAGGTATTAGCGACTCCTCTATGTTAATACGCGCTTTGATGCGGACGATTTGGTCTTCATTTAATTGTTGTTTTTCGATAACAACGCCATCGCGCCAGTAGTCAATATCACCTTCTATGACCTGGGGAAATTCGATTTGAAATCGAATACGTGACGAGGGAATGCGAGAAGAAATGTCACCAAAGTCCGCATGCTTTAATTTCAAACGAATACGGCCTTGTTTGCGGTTATTTTCGAGTCTCAATAGACTCTCTTGTCCGGTATAATCTTGACCAAATGCTAGTTCACCGCCACTTTCCAACACTTCTACGCCACAGTGTTCTCGTACGTGTCCGCTAAAGTGTAAATCCCCAGATGGCGGGTTAGCATAGCTCAATGACGAGTAGGCCCACATCAGTGCAGCAAATAACATTATTATTGTGTCTCTCATTGTGTGTTACACCATAAGTTGAATAATGAAATCTCGAATTGCTTGGTTAAGTGCTCGAATATCGCTCATGACTTGCTCATGTTGTGGGTTAACGCTATAGCCAGTTTTTATCGCCACTTGCTTTTTGTCATAGGTATATTCAACAACCGCATCACAATGAACAACGTCCTTATGATCCGCATCTGCGGTACGCGTATAATTAATCCGACTGGTTTTCGTCCCTGGCTCTATTAACGTCCAATCGATTAAATCACTGTGCGCCAGCGCATCAAACAATCTTCGTTCATGTGAATAAAGACCCTCATCACACACTAATTGATAGTGAGCGACTTGTTCAGGAGGTAAGGCCTGCGTAAGTGCACTGGCTTGAGCATTCGCATTAACCTGAGCGCAAACAGTGAAGGCAAGTGACGGAATGACAATGTGTGAGATTCTCATTGTCTTATTCCTTACGAAATACAAAACGCTGTCCATTGAGTTTCTAGGACAATGTCATTTTTTGCCACCGCATCGGATTCATCAAGTGATACTTTGGCTCTGATATCAAGCTTTTGGCCGCCACCCAAGTCGTCATGATCGAACGTTTGTCCTATAAACCAAGTGTCGGCGGAGCCTTCTTTCTCTGTCTTGCCCGAGACTTTGAAATAGAATTGTTCATTACTCATGGTCGATAGAAAGTCATCATTGTCATAGTCGAGATCACTGAGCTGTAAGATAATTTGCCCATCATGACTGTTGTTTACAATCTTGATTTTCGCTGCATCTTGGCCATAATCACCAAACCCCAAGGTACCGGTGTCTTCTTCCACTTCGATGCCACATTGTGATTCTACATTGGCTCTAAAAAAAACCTCACCGGTGTCGTCGTCAGCCGCAAAACAAACACTGCTGGTGACTAATGAAGTCATTAATAGGGTATTTTTCACATTAAGTACGTTACTTCGTTTCATGTTCTACTCCGAGAATGATGTATTGGTTTGTTTCATGTTTAACAATCGGTGCTTTTCCGCTTCAATTTGAAGAAGCTTGAGTTCGTGCTCTGCTTGAGCGAGTTGTTCTTCTCGTTTACGTTGCAACATTTCATATTGATACAACTTGGTACAATCGATTCGATCCTCACCACCAAACTGAATGGTAACGGCGGCATAAACGCCGCGGTCATCTTCGTTATAATAATTATGGTAAGGGTCATAGCCACTGCCGTCGTTATACTGATCGTCTGCACCGCTGCTGCCGTAAGTCCCAACTTGGAAAGTTTTTCCTGTTGAAACGGCTTGCTCGCACGTTGCTCCGCCCGTCGTCCTAATTCGGTCCGTTCCTGATGGGTTGGATACCGAGGGGATAGGGTTTGTAAACGCACTGTGTGAAAATATCAGTAGGCCAGCGCTAATTATGCGTTGAGTACTCATAATCAATACCTTTTAAAGGTGAGCTGAGTGCATACTTCATAGGTATTTGGTGAGTCTGATACCATTTTCGTGCACACGTATTTTCGTGATGTTTTACCCGCGGGAGTATTGACAGTGATATCCAGATCAATTTCTTCATTAGCTCTTAATGGAATCTTGCTTGGGAACTGTTTGTCGTCAATGCGCAAAAAATAATTGGCATCGCTACTCGAGCGATTAAGTAATGTGAACTTGACTTGTGTTTTATCCGAATATGATTCGAATGATGTATTTTTCCATTTATGTACATTTGCACTGGCTGCGAAGGATGCAGTTAAAACAAGCAAATAGAAAAATTTTAGGATTAAGCGCATTTTCATCACTCCCGTGGATAATAAAGAGGACGAATGTTAAAGCGATTGAGTGGATTTTAATTACCATTTTATGCCAACGAAAGAGATTAGCGCTTTTGATCTACGCTCGATACAAGGTGTTGAGACATTAAGTATTTCGATAGGTGTTGAGAGTAGAGTTGTGTCGACGACATACTGAGTGAAGAAATATATCGCCGCTACAAGGCTAAGGAGTACGATTAACTTTATTTAAACTAAGGATGGTTTTTTGATACATTTTTGGCGTTAAGCCACTGATTCGCTTGAACGAGCGAGAGAAATGAGAGATATCTGAATACCCCAGTTGGCTGGAAACATGGGTGAGTGATAATTCTTCTCCCATCATCTCGACAGCAACGGTAAACAAAAGGTTGTCTTTTATTCGTCGAAAGCTTGTGCGTTCTTCATTTAACCTACGTTGCAGTGTTCGCGGACTCATTCCTAATAAAGCTGCAGATTGCTCAAGCGTGAGATTATGTTCGCGCACGTACGGGAGTAACGACGTGAACACTTTATCCGTAAAATTGGCGTGCCAAGTAATTAGCGGTTCTTGGCGTTTAATATCTTGGCTTGATATTATGACGGGTTTGGCGAGAATTTCGTCTTCTAATAACAAAGCCATTTTATCGTTGCCAACAAAATATTGAATGCTGTCACCAATCGTCGCGTTAAATACATCGACGTTTGTCGACTGAAGTTTAACTTGTGATGGTGTCCAGTCTGTTTTTGTTAACGCTCGAACGAATTCGATGCCATACATTAATGCAAACACTTCTGACCAAGCATAAATGTCATCATCTTGAAACGGTTTGTGACGCCAATACCATGTACGTCCATAGGCCGTCTCAATGCCTGTCTTAGTACCAATGGAGTCGTATTGATAGATTGCTTCTGATGATACTAACGCATCATTCACGGTTGTGAAGTCTTTAAAAGCACCTAAGAGTTTTGGGATTAGCTTTTGCCTAATTGCTACCCTAAGGAGTTCACCAAAATTCGCCGTTCCCAATTGATTTGCCGATAAAAAAAGCAAACGACGTAACGGTTCAACAGGCAAGAATTCATTGTCTAAGTCATGTAGATCGGGTGGCAACCCTGATTCTTTAATGAGCTGGTGGGGGTCATAATCGTGTTCGGCGAGCAGTTCAATGATAATTCTGGCATAACCAGATTTGATCATAGGGACCTGCTCGTCAGTCGAATCGTTCATATCAAATCCTTTACGAAAATATAATCTAATAATCGGCCGAGTGGCGGAAAATGGCAAATTTTTCATGTTAGTTCTTTTTAAAATTAAGCCATGTAAGGTTTTTTCGCTTTGTACGAACTAGAAAACAAAGCCTAATAAAAAGCTTAATTATTCAATCGATTAACTATCTTAGTCTCGTATTTTAGTCTATATCTAATCTTAAATAGACAAACGATAACTGAGTAGTGCATGCGCGCACTGCATTATTGAGTGTTGTCTTTGGTAGTGGTGACAAGGAAGGAAAATGAACGATAAAATCGATGCTGAGAAAGAGACTCAAGCAAAGCCTATTGAAAATACAAATGATGGCACTGGCCCTGTAAAAGATAACAGCCAACAACGAGTAAAAAAGATCACCAATGTATTAGTGGTCATCATTGTTGTGTCAGTGATTTTCAGTATTGTGTCAGATCGCATTATCCCATCGACCGATAATGCCCGAGTGAAAGGTTACGTAGTCCCGATAAAGCCTCAGGTGTCTGGTCAAGTGACCGATATCCTAGTAAGGCCAAACCAGCTCGTATCGCAAGGTGATGTATTAATTACACTTAACCCTGTGGACTACGACATTGCCGTAAAAAAAGCGGAGCAAGAACTTGAGATAGCCGGACAGAACGTCGGTGCTCAGACTGCGTCGATTGCTTCTGCACAAGCAAGGCTAACGAGTGCTATTGTTGAAAAAGATAACGTTGAGTTGCAAACGCGTCGCGTGTTAGCAATGGCGGAAAAAGGGGTGATATCCATCGCTGAAGCGGATAAGTCACGAGCAACCTTGGCCAGAGCACGCGCAAATGTCCAAAATGCGAAAGCAGACCTAGACAAGGAAAACAAACAACTGGGTACTTCGGGACAGGAAAATAGCCAAATAAAAGCAGCGCTATTAGCGCTTGAAACCGCGCAGTTAAACAGGGAGCGAACAGTCGTTCGAGCGCCCACTGATGGTGGCGTATCAAACTTTAGCCTATCACAAGGATTTTATGCATCAGCGGGCCAACCTGTGATGACATTTGTCTCAACAGAGTCTATCTGGATAGAAGCGTATTTTAGAGAAAACAGCTTAGGAAATATTAACGCCGGTGATGAGGTAGAAATAGCGTTGGACTTTGCACCAGGGAAAGTAATAAAGGGCACAATATCAAGTGTGGACTGGGGCATTGATTGGGGGCAAGACAACCAAGCAGGAAAGCTGGCACAGGCGAATAACCAGACAGGGTGGCTACGTCAGACTCAAATGTTACCGGTGATGATTGAATTCAACACCAACGATACGACTGGCCAGCTTCGTATTGGCGGGCAAGCGGATGTTATTGTTTACACTGATGACAACACAATATTTAACACATTGGGCCGATTATGGATTCGATTTGTTAGTTGGATGTCTTATGTCAGATAGTAAATTGCTTTCGAGGCAACTCTCCGATTTAAACTATGATGCGCGAGAAATTCGCATTATAAGATTCACGCTAGGCGTGGGAATCGCCACTTTTCTAGCGGCATGGATTGACTGGCCACTCGCGTTCGTTGCACCAATATTCACGGCTAAGTTTCTATTTGAAAAGAAGACCATGAACACTGGTATTGTTTATGAACTATTACTGGCGATGGTAGTCACTGTGGCTATTGGTATTACGTTGAGTTTGGGTTTTTCTCAATACCCTATCCCGATTTTAGTCGGGGTAGGGGCGTTGATGATCGCGGGGTATTTTTTATTTCTTGATCCCAAGTGGAATTTATTTGCGACTATTCTTTTGATGGCTATTTTAATGTTGCCATTTATGGCAATAGAGAATCCTCCTGTAGCGATATTTCTCGCTTTAGGGCTAAGCCTTTCAGGCGCGGTCTCAGTTGGGATTTTTGCTGTTATGCATATCTATTTACCTGAACGTGAAGACAATAACGTAGTAACGCCTGGCGTATCTATGACAGACCATTTTAGATGGTTTTCCGCGCTGAGAGCTGCAGTGATTGCATTTCCTGTGGTGTCAGTTTTTTTTGTTTTTCAGATATCAGAAGCTTTGTTATCAATGATCTTTATCGCCCTGCTATCGCTAATGATTACAGGGGAGAAGTCGATCAAACTTAGCGCTTTCTTATTAATTAGTAACGCGATCGGTGGTGTGATAGCGCTCATCGCATTTAGCGTGATGTCTCTCGTCCCAAATATTCTTTTTTACACTCTATTTATCACCTTATTAGCGGTATTAACCGGCAGCAAGATGATAAACGAACCCACAAAAGCGCCCATTTATTCAACGGCGTTTAACACAGCATTAGTTCTTATCGGAACCACAATGATGAGTTCAGGTGTGATAGACGAAAAAATGTGGATTCGACTGACGTTGCTGGCGGTGGTCGCGGTTTATATGGTAATAGCGGCTTTCTTTGTAGAAACAAGACAGTGGCAATGGCTGAAGTTTAAAGGCGAAATGATGAAAGCGGCAAACTAAAAGCGATTACCAGAAGGGCATCGTGAACCAACGCTGTTGCTGGTGAGTGAACATAATCTAGTTGATAGGAACTAACATGTGGAAAGGAATCTCAGTCGTACTATTGTCAGGTGTCGTCCTTGGGTGCACCTCTAATGCGCACTTACCAACATCGTCTGGTGACAACTGGACGACTGAACATATGGAATCTAGACGTTGGCGAGAGCCAAACGAGCTTGATAGTGATTATCTTAAGTTAGCCTCTGATACTCTTCTACCCGTGCAAAGAGCCGATGTAAAAGTGATCGGAACACAACCATCAGACGCGATTAATAGCCTAGCAAGCAAGATATATTTGATTGAACAAGCTAAACATACCATCGATTTAACCTATTACATTTTTTCGGATGATTTAGTAGGAAAAGCGACATTAGGGGCTTTGTGTGAAGCGGTCCAACGTGGGGTGGATGTTAGAGTGATGGTCGACAGTTTAGGCTCTTACAGCATGAACAATGGCCATTTAAAAGGCTTGATGCAATGTGAGAAAGAGGCGGGGTTTGTCACTGATCAACAAGGTGCACCAACGACACAAAAGGCACGTGTACAAGCGGTGGTGTTTAATGCGTTAACAAAAGGCGATTCTAAATGGAACCATCGTTCACATGACAAACTGTTTGTTGTCGATGGTGCATACAATGAAGAAGCGTATGCGATAACAGGTGGACGCAATATGTCCGTTCACTACTATGGCATTGATGAAAAAGGAGAACCTGATCCTACGGCGTTTCGTGACATTGAAATTATTGTTCGCCCAATGAGTAACGCCACTGAGCATCAATCGCCAACACTATTAAGTGAATACTACTTTACGGTGTTGTTTACCAAACCTGGCAATAAAAAACTCAATACCTGGACAAGTTATAATCGTGATAAGCAGATCATCTTAGAAGCGTTGGCCACGATAAAACAACTCCCTGATTTTAATAGAGCCTATCAAAATATTGACGCCTATCTTGCACACGGTTATTACCCTACGGAAACTAAATTTGCGCATGAACTTGATAACCTCAATGCCACCGACGTTGTAAGCAAATACTCAACAAATAAGAAAGCAAACGCAAATTCAATTAGTGGGATCTTAGCGAAAGTTGCGCACACTAAAGACGACGTCAAAACGGTCAAAATTGTGTCGCCGTATCTTTTCTTACAATCGGATTTGTTTAAAGACGAAGGAGTGATGGCACGAGATTTAAACACCACGATGGCTTGGTTGGATCAAGATCCGGAGCGGAACATTGAGGTGATTACTAACTCAGTTTTGACGAGTGATAATTTCTTTACGCAAGCTGTTATTGATATGCATACCGCACCAACAATATTGATGATGGATGACACTGCGAAAGCTGTTTGGCTTAATAGTGATATAAACGAAAATGAACAAAGTCCCGAATTTTTAGAGTCTGACGCATGGAAAAGTATGATTTCACACCCACAAGTCACGTTTTATCAATTGGGTAAGCAAGACTCAGTGCTTCTTGGGGGGGAACAACATTATGGTAAGTTACATGCAAAATTTCTTATCGTCGATGAGAGTGCGTTTGTTGGCACCACGAATCTGGATTTCCGCTCACTCTTATATAACAACGAAATGGGGTTCTTTTTGAAAGGAGATGGCGTTGTCAAAGAGCTCAATCATCAGTTTGAACTTATCAAGGCAGACTCGCTAGAATGGGGCAGTGCTGAATGGCTTGAAATGAGGCGTAAGTTGCGAGAAACAAGCGGCACCAAGGCCAATACATCAAGCAATCAACGCGAAATTTATTCTTTGTTAGAGGCCACCGGGTTAACCTACCAATTTTAAAGTTTAAAGTTTATTTGCTAGTGCGGAGTGTAATAGAAAAACAATCCGTGTCGTAAAATGATAAGTAACAAGGATTGCCAACGAATAAGATACACCAAGCTTTTAATTAAGCTTGGTGTATTACTATTTAGAGGCAATAAATTTGAAAACCAAATTACTTTTTTTGACGACCGTATTAGCGTCGGGCACTGCTTTGGCAAATGCTGACGGAAACAACAAGGTATATTTTGATACACAAATTGCTCATCAATGTGGCGTGTCGGTAACAGATGAATCTGGAACGATTGGCGACTACAATCAAGCAAAGGGGTATAGCGCAGAAGATGACCCGGCCAGCGCCGATATCATCAATAACGCCAGTAAAATGGTTACAGTATCGACAACGGTTGATTACCAAGAGGGGAGTCTTACTGATGAAGATAAAAACCCTTTATTTAATTGGACGGTTGTGGATACCAAAAGTGGCCAAATGATCGATAGCGGAATTCTAAGCAGTGCAAGTTTTGATTTTGATGTTCCAAGGGTTAAGAACGCAACGAATATTGAAATTTATGTCAATCAAAATGGCGAAGACAAGCTAACAGCCGGTACTCATATAGTTCAGTTTTCAATGAATGTCTTTTGTGTAAGTTCATAAGAAAAAACTGAATTGTGAGGCATGACTATGATTATTAATTATCGAATACAAGATATCGAAGAGCTTTGGCTTCATATCGATCTTGCGGCGCATCTTCAAACTAAATTAAGGCATGTATCATAGGTTAAAAACTGAATGCCCAGCCTAGCATAGGGCCCTTTTGAGTCACATCGACCTCAACCGGGCCTTTATTACTATCGGTCGTATTTTGGATATTTAGGTAACGATAGCCAAACCAAATATTGTTCAATTTACTTAACCGATAGGTACCCGCTAAGTTGATACCACGATTGACATCATTGTCACCAACAACGCTGGTGTCTACCGTCAAACTAATCCCCCAATCTTCGTTGAAGCGATGCTGATATTTGAGTCCAATCAGCCAATCAAATTGATGCCCTTTAGCGACAATCGTACCACTTTTGTCATTCCAAAACGGGCGATCGCTATTGGGGGCCACATCGACCTTGATATTGCTGTAGGTGTGGCGAACACCGGATAACAATACCAGTCCTTTGGTTACCTCATACCCACCGAACGCATCATTGAGCGACATCTGAGCATCTAACGCTATATTGAAGCTTGGTACAAGGATGCCCGCTTGTGTGGATGAATCGTTTTTTACATGCAAATAGTTCGCCCGAATGCCAAACAACCATTTATTCTTTTGAGCGTAAAAGTCACCCATTAAACCAAAATGGAGATTATCCACGATATTATCAAAAGGAATATCGATATTGACCTTGTCACCTGCGGGCCCAGTTGTACCCGTAATGCTTGGTGCCCAAATCATCGGGAAAACTAACAAATACTGCCATTCGTCACTTTTGCGGTTAGAAAGAGCCATCTGGGACGTAAATAATAATGACAAAATCAAACCCCATTGAAATATGCGCATGGTTATTCCTTTAATTATGCGTGATGTAAATACCGAATTTATGTCGTATAGACATTAACCCCAGCGATAGTGTCTAGTTTCAACAACGTGAGTAATTCGTCGACGTTGCCCGTTAATCTTGCATTCGATTGGTGCTATGCACGGCGATTTGTGGCGCATTAATGTTATGTTTACGAAACTCGTCAATCACTCTCAAAGTGATATCGGTTTCGAATAGCTTTTCATAGGCAGTATCGACAACATAGGCTTTGCAGGTTAGTTGAACCGCAAGGTAATTGTCCGTGATGGTTTGTTTCACTAGCACTGTCACTGGCTTGGGTAGGTGAATATAACGGCTTGAAGACGCCGCTTCTTGAATCAGGTTTCGAGCCTTTACGATGTCTTCATTCATTCCAACATAAAATGGAATTACCACTTGCATGTCGAGTGCACCGTAGTTACCACTGACCGTCACCTCATTTAAAAACATGTTGTTTGGGATCGTAATGATGTCATCATTCAGCGTTCGCATCCTCACTGAGCGCAATCCGATGGTGGTAATGTCACCGTAATTACCCTCAAACGTGACGCGGTCACCTACTTGAAAGGGGCGGTCAATCATTACGGTTAGCCCTGCGATAAACGATGCCGCTAAGTCCTTCAAGGCAAACCCCACGGAGACCGCGAGCGTGCCGCCGATAAGCGCAAGAATGTGGTCATTAATGCGGAAACTGAGCATGAAGACGAGTAAACCTGCAGTCATGTAGATAAAAAACTGCAAGAACGATTGGAATTTTTGCAACAGCATTCGATATTGAACAAACTGTCCACCAATGCTATCCACCATTGAGTTCATGAATTTTATTAAGATCCAAGTTCCCATTATGATGAGCACACTAAAAATCACACCTGACCAACGGATCAAATTGGTAAACTGTGTAATGTTTTCAACCGAGGCCATCGTATCTTCGCCGTATACGACACTTGGCGCTAACAGAAGGGCGATGACAGGAATACACTTTTTCATAAACATAACCCTTTTTATTTAACCAGCAAATGTTGACGATCAAGTACGTTAGTAATGTGTCTGAACCAATGATCGGACACTCTCGCTTTATCTTCCGTCCACTCAATGTATCCTCGGCTTTGAAAGTAACGCAGTGTCCCAATAACCTCAGAGAGGGTTAATTGGGTACAGTCTGAAAGGTCATCAGGCGATGCCGCTTCGAGTTGCACAATTGAACGCAATATTGCGAGCATAGGTTTCGGCATTTTTTCGAGCTCTTCTGATTCAGGGGCGTGGAAGAGGCGAACGACCACGCTGTCGTCCGTTTTATTTCTTCGAAGTGATAAGCGAAAGAATCGGAGAGCAACCGTTGGGTTACCATCTGAATAGTGCCAAAGAATACGGTAGAAACCTTGTCGAGCACGTTCTTCCTCTGTCTCACTGTCGTTATCCCATTGCTTTGGGACGACCAGCCCGTCAAAGCTTAATGGATTGTCAATTTCTCGATTAATCCGCGTATCAAGTAACTGCTGAACTTGGGTTTCATTCCAGCGAGGCAAAAAGGCCACCCAGTCGAAGAGCAGGCGCTCGCCGCGAGCGCGATCGACGAATCGCCAACTGGCTTTTTCAATGGCAAACACAGCGCGATGGTTTTTCTTTGAACGACGCAGTAAATTTGTAAATCTGATCAAATCATTCAATCCACCAACCTTGGGTTTGACAAGCCTTTGGCAATTATCAATAGCAATGAGGTAGGGGATCTCACTCTTGCGCAAGAGTGTCAGGATTTTTACCTCACTGGTGTCGGGTTCTAAACCTAAGCTAATGGCGACCTCGGTCAATAAATCGTTATATCCCGCGAGTGGGCAATTAATATAAATAGGTTCAGCGTTTTTCGTTCGATGAAGGAGTTGTTTCAGCAGACTTGTCGCGCCAACCCCTCGTTCTCCAGTGACAACGCATATTGCTGGATTCTCAGTGAGCAGGTACTGAGAGAGCTGTTTTATTTCGCTTTGGGCATAATCAATCAACGGACTCGTTTCATTACCTGGCAAGATAAATTCGAACGCTTCACTACCTTTAATACGTACTAGATTTTGGTCGCCGTTGGTACCTGTTTGCTTCGCGACTTCTATCTTAAATAAATAAGTAAGCGCCTGATTGAAAAATGCATTGCGCGATAGCAATCCTGTCGTTCGGTTCTTAAGGTTATGAAAAGTAAGCCAGACTGTCGCAATGGCTGTGGCGATGATTCCCAGTAAGAAAGCATCTTTTTTTCGAGATGCCCAAACGATGATCAATGGCTTTTCGGTGACTCGTTCAAGTGAACGGAATACTGTTGGTTTCCACATTACTATGACGGTTAGCGTTATAAATGCGAACCAGAAAGAAAACGCGCTGACAATCCAATAGTAAATGGTACCTTTGCCGAGTGTTTCTGATGATATTTGCAGCACGACACCAGCTAAGATAAAACTCCAAACATAACGACGAATGGTAGACAGACGCAAGGCTACAATTTCTGGACTCGACGCCAGGCTATTACGGTGAGCAAACTCAAGAATGAAGCTGATGGCAATCGATCCTCCTAACACCCACCACGTAAATATCTCTAAATAAATTAGGTGTTCTAAAGCCTCTATAGTGGTTAAAACTCGCAGTGACAGCGTGATTGCTATTAACCATGCGATGGCTCGGCTTGCACGGCCAATGTACCAAATAAGTCGAATCCAAATAGGAGGATTCGAGATGTTAGAAGTGACATGATTTTTGAACTGCTCAAATAAACGTTTTTGATTGGCAAGCCACCACATCAATAATGAATAGATAAAAAAGACTTTTATCCCAGCCCAAATGACTGGGATAGGGGAAATAAAAATCTCTTTTATCAGCGTCTTTAAGCTGATGAATTGCAAAAACACAAAATATTCAACATTGAGGGTGGTAAGTTTAAGCTCTTGTTTAAACTGAGTGACACCATCTGGACCAAAGCCGGTGAGTTGATCTCGAGTTCGCTCGGACGCCAAATCAAGTAAACGTTGTTTGCTGTGGCTGAGGCTTACTAACGAGAGGTAGCGACTTTCTACAACAAGCCATCGTTCTTCTTTATTATCGGTGCTCTCACGGTAGGCATTCAGCGCGTCATCAAAAGCGACTATTTCGTCATCCTGCAAGTCGAGCGCAACAGACAACAGTTGACGAATTTTATTTCTATCATTTGCAGTTAAAAATAACGAACTCGGAAAAGAAGCCACTTCTCTATCTAAGTCGATGGCGCTTTGTGAAAGTACGGGTGTGCTTTCATCTTGGTAATCCCATTTGGCAAATGCTGAAGCGCACCCAAGGGACAGGAATAACGAGAAAAGGAGGATGAGCTTTTTCATGATTCTGCACACTGCCTGTAACTGACTGTAAAAATTAGTATTGTCTAACGCTATATAGTGTAGTTAGCCTAAACGGACTCTGCTCGTCTTGGCTGTAGAAAATTGAAAATGCGTGACTTTTGCATTAGAAATGATGAGTTAATCGCCGGTTTGTCAGTAAAAGCTTTAGTGGTCATTACTTTGCTGCTTGCAACCAAGGCAAACTTTATGTACGGTTGCGCAGTTTTGTTCATTCTCAAAGGTAACGCTTGTGCTCTCAACCGCTAATATCACTCAACAGTTCGGTGCAAAACCACTGTTTGAAAATATTTCAATCAAATTTGGTGACGGTAACCGTTATGGCCTAATCGGTGCGAACGGCTGTGGTAAATCCACATTTATGAAAATTCTAAGTGGTGAGCTCGAGCAAACCAGCGGCACGGTTTCTTGCGATCCAAATGAGCGCGTTGCTAAATTGAACCAAGACCAGTTTGCTTATGAAGAGTTCTCTGTTGTTGACACGGTTATCATGGGGCACAAAGAGCTTTGGAACATCAAGAAAGAGCGCGACCGTATTTATTCTTTGCCAGAAATGAGCGAAGAAGACGGCATGAAAGTCGCGGATCTTGAGGTTGAGTTTGCAGAACTTGACGGTTACATGGCGGAGTCGAAAGCAGGCGAATTATTGCTAGCCGTGGGTATTCCACTTGAGCAGCACTACGGTTTAATGAGTGAGGTTGCACCAGGTTGGAAACTACGTGTTCTATTGGCTCAAGTCTTGTTTGCAGACCCGCATATCATGCTTCTTGATGAACCAACGAACAACTTGGATATGGACACCATTCGCTGGTTGGAGCAAACGCTTAACCAACGTAACTGTACGATGATCATCATCTCGCATGACCGTCATTTCCTAAATAGTGTTTGTACACACATGGCTGACTTGGATTACGGCGAGCTTCGCGTGTATGCGGGTAACTATGACGAATACATGTTTGCGGCGACTCAAGCTCGTGAACGTCTACTGTCTGATAATGCCAAGAAGAAAGCGCAAATTGCTGAACTTCAAACGTTTGTTTCTCGTTTCTCTGCTAATGCGTCTAAAGCTAAGCAAGCTACGTCTCGAGCGAAGCAAATTGATAAGATTCAACTCGATGAAGTGAAGGCGTCAAGCCGTCAAAACCCATTTATTCGTTTTGAGCAAGAGAAAGAACTGTTCCGTAACGCGTTAATTATTGAAGATCTTTCTAACGGCTTTGACGACGTACTATGGTCTGACTTTAATGCTATCTTCGAAGTGGGTGAGCGTGTTGCTATCATTGGTGAGAATGGCGTGGGTAAAACCACCTTGTTGAACACGTTGTCAGGCGCGGTAGAACCAAAATCAGGGACGTTTAAATGGTCTGAGAACTCAAACATTGGTTACTACGCACAAGACCATGCTCATGATTTTGCTGAAGATCTAAACCTAACAGATTGGATGGGACAATGGCGTCAAGAAGGCGACGATGAGCAGGTTGTTCGTAGCTTCCTTGGCCGTATGTTGTTTAGCCAAGATGACATCAAAAAGTCAGTGAAAGTCCTGTCTGGTGGTGAGCAAGGTCGTATGCTGCTTGGTAAATTAATGATGCATAAACCAAACATGTTGTTGATGGACGAACCAACCAACCACATGGATATGGAATCTATTGAATCACTTAACTTAGCGCTTGAAAACTACAAGGGCACGTTGCTGTTTGTTTCTCACGACAGACAATTTGTATCCTCATTGGCGACGCGTATCATTGAAATCAAAGACAATAAGATCATCGATTTTAAAGGTACGTACGAAGAATACTTAAAAATGCGTGGTGTAGACGCGTAAGCGTTGGATTGAAGCTGATTCACTACGCACTACGCACTACGCACTAAGCACTAAGCACTAGTACAAATACAAAAAGAGGCAGCCAATAGCATTGGCTGCCTCTTTTTTAATGGATAAAGACTTGTCTGTTATTGATTGCCCTTCACATCAAAATCAATCTTATCGCTGCCAGTAAATACTTGGAAGCGCATGCCTTTCGCTCTCGCGATGGTCGTAATGCCAAATTGTTGAGCTAAATCTAGACCCATCTGTGTTACCCCAGACCGAGAGAGCAGAACGGGAATGCCCATCTGTGCGACTTTAATCACCATCTCAGAGGTGAGTCGCCCGGTCGTGTAGAAAATCTTATCATTACCGTTTTCCTCATTGACCCATAATTCACCCGCCAATGTATCGACGGCGTTATGTCGGCCCACATCTTCAACAAATGACAACACTTCATTGTTGTAACAAATCGCACAGCCGTGAACGGCCCCTGCTTTTTTATAGGTGTCGTTAAAGTGAGTCAGTGCCTCTAATGTGGCATAGATCTGTGACTGCTTTAGTGGTGTTTGCGGGACTTGATAGCCATCAAGTTGCTTCATCACATTGCCATACATTGTGCCTTGGCCACAGCCAGATGTGACGGTTTTCTTCTTAAGTGCTTCTTCTAAAAAATCGGTGTTTTCATTGGTTATCACAGCGGCAGAATGTGTTTCCCAATCGATGATTAAGGACTCAACAGAGTGCGGGTCGGATAAAAATCCTTGGTTTTTTAAATAACCTAGTACCAATGAATCCGGCCGCGAACCGAGGGTCATGAGCGTAACAATTTCTTTCCAATTAAGCATGACGGTAAGGGGGCGTTCGCAGGCAATTTGTTTAACGAGTTTTTCACCATATTCGTCGACGACCTCGACTTCCATCGTCTGCAGAGGGTTTTCGCTTGTTCTAATGATATTTGGCTTAACCACGCATCGTGTCCTTTTTTCTAGGGTAACTTATCTAGTGTAGCGCCTTGTAGGATGAGCTTGTTAACTTCATCCTGTTGGCTTGATTATTGCTTCGTAATTAGGAATTAGCAAATGAAATGAATTAGCAATTTAAGTGCCAATGTGGGGACGCTGAATGAATACACGCAATGATGTAGAAGTGAATACAACCGGTGCCACTCCAAATAAAAACAGAGCGTTAGAGCAAGCATCGCGAGAAAAGAATGAAAATCAATGGCCGTTACAGATCCAGGTTGTTGCGGTAGAAAAACAAGTGGGAAGGTGGACGACCACCCAGCGTGAACTGAACGGATTTGGACTAACGAATGTCGATCTGAATAGCCCTCATGGTTTACTCGAACTCCATCGTGATGAACGGACTGATTATCGCTTTAATCTCAGTTCCAATAGCCCAATGATTTTTGTTGTGTTCGACAACAATGACGAATCTGATGTCACGCCAATCGTTGTGACGGCCTCGCAAGGTGTCGCGGGCTCCTTTATGGATGGCGACTATTTAGTCTTGTCTCATGCGATGCCATTGGCCATCCAAGCGTGGATGGAAGCCTTTATTGGGCGCCATGGCGAACTGCTGGAGGTACGTCGCAAGAAGCGTAAGGGAGCGGGGCGTTCTAGTGAAAAATAGTTTTATTTCGCGTTGGTCGCAACGCAAACTCGACTCAGAGCAAGAAGAGAGCCTCTCATCTCATGACGTGGTTAATGAGGTGATTGAAGCAGACGGTAGTGTGCATGATGCTCCGGAATCATCTATCGAAACACAAGGTCCGGCTTCAAGCGCGGCGGATGTGGACGAGGAGGCGCTGAATAACAACATAGATTTAGACGATAATGCAGAGTCAGCACTCGATGATGATGTGGCCGTTGAATCTTTATCTATGTCAGAATTAATGTCAAAAACGGGACTGGATAAAGCCGCCAAAAAGGCGGCCCTAAGAAAGATGTTTTTGAGCCCAGAGTTTAATGTGGTTGACCGCCTTAATGATTATGATCATGACTATGCCTCGGTGAAGCCCTTAGCCGCGGGCGTTGCTGATACATTACGTCAATGGATTAACAAGGTCGAGGAGTTGGATGCTGATGAGGAAGTGGAAGAAACCGAGACTCAAACCCCTGAGCTTTTAGATGATTCAGGCAACAAGGATAACGCTTCATTTGTAGGTGATCATGCTGACGAAAGTTGTCCGTTAAAGGGTGATAACAGCAACGATAGTAACAGTAGTACCGCTAGTAACAGTAGCAACGATAACAACAGTGACGCGCATGCTACCGATACGGAAGGCAATGAAACCTTAATATCCGATGATCGGTCACCGTCGGTTGGTGCTGTTGATCGTGAGCGTTAAACATCCATAAAGAGACGCGCTTGCACTATTAAGTGCTTGATTGAGACAATATTTACCACACAAAAAATAGGTACATTTTGTCTCAGTCGGTAAATGATATAACTAAGACAAAATGTCTCAACCAAGTTCCTGTCTCCACGTAAAGCTGCGCAAAGCGGTGTTCTCATACGATAATTATTCAAAATCATTGTGTTTTAAACATCAATCCGAGTTGGAACAAAAATTGCAATTTCTTACGGAATGGCGAAAAACGCCAAAGCTATGGGGCAAAGATCCCTGCACTGGAAGACGCAATGATAAAACAATTATTAAAAGAATCGACAACAGCAAATGGAACCGCTCGCCTCTATGCTTTTGAAAACACCGTAGAGCTTGCCAATCTCATCCCACCGACCGTGAGCTATGAAAGCCACGGTGATACTCTTATCGTTGGACCTACGGCAATTATCACCAGCACCGCCGAACAGCTTAGTAGCATGCATTCGTTGACCCTATTGTCGACAGATGGTGTGCCAGCACCAGAGCAATCCAACCTATACTTCGCTGACAGCGTGGAAATTTCAGGCTTTCTAGGTACGTTCACCGTCAATATTCAAAGTAATCAGCAAACCCTCAATCTCGCTGAAGTCTCAGTGGGAAGAGATTGTTTTGATATCGTTCTTGATCACACCTTGAATGGATGCATGTCGGAGCAAGTACCTGTCCCGGGCTTTTATCCAGTAGGGCGTGGTTATCCAACACTAGCCGAAGCGCTTGAGGCAATTCCAGACCTGATGGGCACGTTTGATAAGCCTAAATACTTTCGCTTGGATACGGATTTATGTGCGCACAGTTCGAGAGGCGTAAAAGGCTGTGAGCGCTGTGTGGATGCTTGCCCCGCGGGTGCGCTATCAAGTGAAGGCAATGACAAAATAGGGCATAAAATTGAAATCAACCCTTATCTTTGTCAAGGCGTGGGGACATGCGCGACAGCGTGTCCAACAGAGGCAATTCACTATGCTTTGCCAACGCCACAAGAGACACAAAAATTTATTGAACGAACACTGGCGAATTATCATAAAAAAGGCGGTAAGGATGCCATCATTCTTATCTGCAGCTCCCGCCATGAAACCTACAATGTAATGGCATTGAAAGTCTTACCAGATAACGTGATCCCCATTGTCGTTGAGGAGCTGCCATCGGTAGGCATGGATACTTGGTTTGCTGCCTTGGTTAACGGGGCTACACAAGTCATGTTCGCCGCCAGTCGTCACATGCCAGAGACGATTCAAACGGTATTAAACCGCGAAGTGGGTATGGCGCAGCTGTTGCTAGAAAATTTAGGGCTTGCGAGAGAAACAATCGATGTTTTATATCTAGAGTCACTCCGAGAAGGCCTACCTACGTTAGTCACTCAACCGCTGAATTTAATGTTGGGCGACATCAAAGGTGATAAACGCGAAAGGTTGTACTTTTCGTTAGACGCGTTATCAGCGCAACATGCTCCTGTCGAAACAATACAACCCCTTCCTTCTACTGCGCCATTTGGTTCTGTTATCTGTGAGACCAGCAAATGCACCCTATGCATGGGTTGTGTTGCGGTTTGTCCTACTAAGGCATTACACAATACCGGTGATAGACCTGCGCTCGATTTTATTGAACAAGATTGTGTGCAATGTGGCATGTGTGAAAAAGCGTGTCCGGAGTCTGCACTGTCATTAACACAGCAACTGAATTGGGACATGGAACAACGCCAATCGGTTGTCGCTCTTCACGAAGAAAAAGCAGCGGAGTGCTTGCGTTGTGGGAAAGCTTTTGCTCCACAGTCTATGATTACCATGCTTCAAGAGAAGTTACGCGGTCACTCACACTTTTCTGATGAGATGTCATTACGCCGTATCGCGATGTGCGAAGACTGTAGAGTCGTGGATGTATTTGAAGCGATGGCCGAAAATCCAGAACAACAATTGAAAATCTAGGAGCCGAGATGATGGAAGAGCAACATCACGAAATACGCAGCGATATCTATCTTCTGCTTTCGACGTTATGTCGTCAGGCTCCAGATCGAGATCTATTGGAATTTTTAGCCAGTCTTGAAGTAGAGACTGGCATCAACGAAATGACCACTGCTTGGCTAGCGTTATCTCAGGCTGCCAAAAATGCGGAAGTCAGTAGTGTTGAAGATGAATACCAAGACATGTTTGTGGGTATTGGTAAAGGTGAAATTGTACCATTCGCTTCTTGGCATTTAACCGGTTCGTTAATGGAAAAGCCACTCGCATTAGTTCGTCAATCTTTAGCGGACTTGGGGCTTGAACGCGAAGACACAGTAAAAGAGCCAGAGGACCATATCGCAGCGTTGTTTGAGGTGATGGCGGTATTGATTGATCAAGATGACAACACCGAAGCAAAAATATTTTTTAATCAACACATTGCGACGTGGTACGACGCACTTTGTCGCCAAATGGAATCAGCCCCAAGCGCTCAATTTTACCAAGCTGTCGCTGTTTTGATGAATGCATTTCTTAATGTGGAGCAGGTCGCGTATGCCGTGAGCCCTACCTCGACTAAGACAAAAATGAAAATCGACGTAAAGAACATCACTACCAAATAATTGAATAACGTAAACATACTGGACTAAGTAATTCAGCTTACTAGAGATACACATACTCAAAGAGTAAAAGTATCCACTAAGGGAGCAATATATGAGCAAGCAAAAGAAACAAGATGAACAGGCTCTATGTAACGAGAGTCGTCGTAATCTACTTAAAGGATTTGCGACAGCCGCAGTTGCCGGTGCAGTGATAACTGGAACCGCGCACGCTGCCACTAATGATGCTGTAGAAGCGCCGTTAGATGAGAAAAAGAAAACAGGCTATCGCGAAACTCAACACATCAAAGACTACTACGACACACTTTAGGAGCGAACCGATGAAACTGACTAAACGCTCCAATACTGTGAGCACACAAGAAAACAAATTAGGTATCAGCCGTCGTACTTTCATGCGCAGTTCAACGATTGCTGCCGGTAGTGCTGCTGCGGGTGCCTATATGTTTGCACCAGGCATGATTAAAAAAGCAGAAGCAAAGTCTGTAGATGCCGACGCAAAAACGGAAATTAAGCGCACGATATGTTCTCACTGTTCTGTGGGCTGTGGTGTCTATGCAGAAGTACAAAATGGTGTTTGGACAGGGCAAGAGCCTGCGTTTGATCATCCATTCAATGCCGGTGGACATTGCGCAAAAGGTGCAGCACTGCGCGAGCATGGTCACGGTGAGCGCCGACTTAAGTACCCAATGAAGCTAGAAGGCGGAAAATGGAAAAAACTCACCTGGGATGAAGCCATTGAGGAAATTGGTAGCAAGGTACTTGAGATAAGGGAAGAATCGGGACCGGATTCTGTGTACTGGCTTGGAAGTGCGAAACATAACAACGAACAAGCCTACATGTTTAGAAAAATGGCATCACTGTGGGGCACAAATAACGTCGATCACCAAGCTCGTATTTGTCACTCTACAACCGTATCTGGGGTTGCAAATACCTGGGGTTACGGGGCGATGACGAACTCGTTCAATGACATGCATAATTGTAAATCCATGCTATTTATTGGCTCCAACCCTGCAGAAGCGCATCCTGTCGCTATGCAGCATATCTTGATCGCCAAAGAAAAGAATGGTTGTAAAATTGTCGTTGCCGACCCTCGTCGAACGAGAACTGCCGCAAAATCAGACCATTTCTGTGGATTAAGACCAGGTACAGACGTCGCCTTTATTTGGGGACTACTATGGCATATTTTTGCGAATAAATGGGAAGACCAGGAGTTTATTCGCCAACGTGTGTTTGGTATGGACGAGATTCGTAAAGAAGTCGCGAATTGGGGCCCAGAAGAGGTAGAGCGTGTTACGGGTGTCAGCGAAGCTGACGTCTATAAAGCGGCTAAACTGCTTTCTGACAATCGCCCGGGCAGTATTATTTGGTGTATGGGTGGTACTCAGCACACGACAGGAAACAATAATACTCGTGCTTACTGTGTGTTAGAACTGGCGCTTGGTAACTTGGGCAAATCTGGCGGCGGTGCCAATATCTTCCGTGGTCACGATAACGTTCAAGGTGCAACCGATTTAGGGGTGCTTTCACATACGTTACCTGGCTACTATGGCTTAGCGGATGGTTCTTGGAAGCATTGGGCTAAAGTGTGGGACGTGGATTACGAATGGGTCAAAGGACGTTTTGACCAGAATGAATACCGTGGCAAGAAACCAATGAATAATATGGGTATTCCCGTATCTCGTTGGATTGATGGCGTTTTGGAAAACAAAGACAACATCGAGCAAAATGATAACATTAGGGCAATGTTCTATTGGGGTCACGCGGTCAACTCACAAACTCGTGGTGTCGAAATGAAATCGGCCATGTCTAAACTCGACATGATGGTGATTGTGGATCCGTATCCAACGCACGCGGCAGTCATGAACGATAGAACCGACGGTGTTTATCTATTGCCCGCAACCACGCAGTTTGAAACCTATGGTTCAGTCACTGCATCGAATCGCTCGCTACAGTGGCGTGATAAGGTCATTGAGCCACTATTCGATTCCAAGCCCGATCATGAAATCATGTACCTGTTAACGCAAAAACTTGGTTTTGCTGACCAATTGTTCAAGAACATTAAAGTCGAGAATAATCAGCCGTTAATAGAAGATATTACTCGAGAATTTAACAAGGGTATGTGGACTATAGGCTATACCGGACAAAGCCCGGAACGCTTAAAGGCACACCAACAAAACTGGCATATATTCAATAAAAACAATCTCGTTGCAGAGGGTGGTGTGGCAAACGGAGAAACCTACGGTTTACCTTGGCCATGTTGGGGTACTGCAGAAATGAAACACCCAGGTACCCATATTCTTTACGATACGTCGAAGCCTGTCGCAGAGGGCGGTGGTAACTTCCGTGCTCGATTTGGCGTGGAATTCGAAGGCGAAAGTTTACTGGCTGAAGACAGTTATTCGTTAGGGTGTGAAATTGAAGATGGTTACCCAGAATTCACCGATAAGCTGATTAAACAGTTGGGTTGGTGGGGTGATCTAACACCAGACGAACAAGCCGCAGCAGAAGGTAAAAACTGGAAGACTGACTTATCTGGTGGCATACAACGAGTCGCGATTAAACATGGCTGTATGCCTTTTGGTAATGCCAAAGCGCGTGCGATTGTTTGGACGTTCCCTGATCGAGTGCCGCTACACAGAGAGCCATTGTATACCCCACGCCGTGATTTGGTCGTTGACTATCCTACTTGGGATGACAGTGAGTCTATCTACCGACTACCGACACTTTACAAATCGATTCAAGATCAAGACAAGTCGAAGGAGTATCCGATTGTTCTGACGTCTGGTCGATTGGTTGAATATGAAGGGGGCGGAGAAGAAACGCGTTCCAACCCTTGGCTTGCAGAACTGCAACGTGAAATGTTCGTCGAAGTCAATCCGAAAGATGCGAATGATATCGGCTTTAAAGATGGCGATATGGTTTGGGTCGAAGGTGCAGAAAAAGGACGAATTAAAGTTAAAGCACTGGTTACACGTCGCGTGAAGCCCGGTTTAGCTTTCGTTCCATTCCACTTTGGCGGCAAATTCCAAGGTGAAGACCTTCGTTCCAAATATCCAGAGGGTAGTGATCCTTATATTCTTGGTGAAGCTGCAAACACCGCCACAACCTATGGTTATGATCCGGTAACGCAGATGCAAGAAACTAAAGTCACCCTTTGTAACATCAAGAAAGCGTAAGGAGTCATAACATGGCTAGAATGAAATTCCTTTGTGACACCAAACGTTGTATTGACTGTAACGGCTGTGTCACAGCATGTAAAAACGAAAACGATGATGCACTTGAGTGGGGTATACAACGCCGCCGAGTCGTTACGTTAAACGATGGCGAACCTGGTGAGAATTCTATCTCGGTGGCATGTATGCACTGTACGGATGCGCCTTGTATGGCCGTTTGTCCTGCTGATTGTTTTGAGCATACCGAAGATGGCATCGTGCTGCATAACAAAGACTTGTGTATTGGCTGTGGCTACTGTTTATTTGCGTGTCCGTTTGGTGCCCCTCAATTTCCTAAGCAAGCGTCATTTGGCGAGCGTGGGAAAATGGATAAGTGTACTTTCTGTGCTGGCGGCCCTGAAACTGAAGATAACTCAGAAGAAGAGCGCGCTAAGTACGGTGCAAACCGTATAGCGGAAGGCAAGTTGCCAATGTGTGCATCACTTTGTTCGACTAAAGCGTTGCTTGCAGGTGATGCAGAAACCGTGTCTGACATTTTCCGCCAACGTGTTGTTGAGCGTGGGGCAAAAAATGCGGGTTGGACCGATGGCAACGATCTTTCTTATGACGCAACAAAGAGCTAATGGAGAGCATGTATGCTAAGTACGCTTAGAAACCAAGCTCTTGCAATGCTGCCATTATTGGCAGCATTGATGCTGATGTTGTCGTTTGCAGTCAAAGCAGAAGAGAGCAAAAATGACAAGGTGGTCCAAAGTGAGATGATCCAGTTAGCTGGCGCTGATTATTGGCGTGCAGTTAAGGAAGGGGTAAAAGGTACAACAACCTCTGCGTCACCAGAACATGGAGTACTCATTAGTACTCCGGGTGAAACCTGGTTCATTTTAAAAGAGAAATGGATGTCGCCTGCAGCAGCTGTCGCCATTTTTGGCAGTATCGCAATGGTAGTGCTGATGTACTTTATTGTTGGTCCGCTTAAACTTAGTGCGGCGAGGACAGGTAAAAAAATAAGGCGATGGTCTCGGATGGACCGTGCACTTCACTGGAGCATGGCGTTTACGTTCTTAACCTTGGCTTTTAGTGGCTTGATGCTTGTTTACGGTAAGCATTTTATGAAGCCTTATGTTCCGACAGAGTTATGGGGTTGGACGATTTACATCGCTAAGCAATACCATAACTACGTGGGTCCGTTGTTCTTCATTTTATTGTTTGCTGTGCTGTTTAAATGGTGGAGGAAGTCCATTTTTAATAAGACAGACATGCAGTGGTTTATGAAACTCGGGGGCATGGTTGGTAAGCATAAAGGAAAGCACCCATCGGCTGGATTTTCTAATGGTGGCGAAAAAGCAATCTATTGGTTGTTGATTTGTTTTGGTGCCGTTGCCGCAGTGAGTGGACTCATTATGGATTTCCCAATATTTGGCCAAACTCGCCGTGATATGGAATTGTCGAACTTGGTTCACATGTTCTCTGCGCTAATTCTGATCTGTGGATTCGTATTTCATATTTACATTGGTTTATTCGGTATGGAAGGGGCCCTCGAAGGAATGGTCACGGGTGATGTCGATGAAACATGGGCAAAAGAACATCATGATTTGTGGTATGAGGAAGTGAAAGACAAGCAAGGCCAAGAAACTGAGGCCATGGGTGATTCACGAGCAACCTCTGCAACGAAAC
The DNA here is from genome assembly GCF_002873335.1 of Vibrio sp. 10N.286.49.B1. GTDB lineage: Bacteria > Pseudomonadota > Gammaproteobacteria > Enterobacterales > Vibrionaceae > Vibrio. Next base: position 77,954 of record NZ_MCUW01000019.1, read on the forward strand.
CTGATGAGAAACTGACGTAAAGGAGTGTCTGTTATTATGGACCAACATCATAAAGGTATTTGGTATGCGTATATCTTGAGCCTGTTCACGCCATTTACACTGCTTCTTTCGGGTGTCATTGCGATTATTTATGCTGGATATCGGTTGGACAAAGGAGAAGATGGTGAGGTGGTCAATTCTCATTATTATGGTTTGATACGCACGTTTTTTCTTAATCTAACATTCTTTGTCGTTCTTATTGTGACAGTGGCAACCTCTAACGGATTGCTAAAAGGTGTTACGCATTATTGGTACCAAGCGACCTGGATAGATCAGTTAGCACACGTCATCCCGTATGTCGGGATGGTGTTTGCGGCGGTTGCTATTGTTGTTTGGATTATCAGAATGTTCAAAGGCATGAGTATGCTAAAGCAAAATATTCCTTTGACGTTTGACAAAGGACCGCAACTTATCGATACAACACAATAAATGTGATTGGATAAGATTTGCTGTTACGAAGGCTCCATTTAAATGGAGCCTTTTTCTTTTCTAAAAGTATGTAACGTTGAGTTGGAGCGTGGTGTTATTAGTAACATTTAAGGTGATGGTCTTTGAGGTGTTGCATAGTAAAGGCCATCGATACAGTACTAATATGTTTGAATTAGCAACATATAGCACAAAATTGCAACAAATCGGTGCGCCCTATATTGGTGCTTTTCACCACCGAGGTGCAACCGAAAGAGTTGGTGTCACTCTCACGAGTCTGTTATTAAATAATAAATTCTTTAATAACAGCGCATTATGTTAATTTTGTCAGTGTGTACTTTTTGGAATGGATTTTGCTCTACTAAACGAATGCTGGTTGTGGTCACCATTATGGTGTGGTCACAATAAGATAGAGCACAATATTAGTGCTTATCAGGATATTTTTCGTTTAAAGGAGTAATTGATACATGACCCCTTCGGTAGAACAGGTACATGGCGCCGTACAAACCCTCACGCAAAGTTCAGATACATTGTTCCTGTTACTTGGTGCCATCATGGTATTTCTAATGCACGCAGGATTTGCGTTTCTTGAGGTTGGAACCGTAAGACACAAAAACCAGGTAAATGCTTTAGTCAAAATCCTTGCGGACTTTGGCGTGTCTGCCATCGCTTATTTCTTTATAGGTTATTGGGTCGCATACGGTGGAACCTTCTTCGCAGATGCGGAAACACTGTCGCAAGGTAATGGTTATGAACTGGTCAAATTCTTTTTCTTATTGACGTTTGCAGCGGCAATTCCCGCGATTGTTTCTGGGGGTATTGCAGAGCGCGCGAGGTTTTATCCAATATTATTGGCCACGTTCTTTACCGTAGGACTGGTTTACCCGTTCTTTGAAGGGATGATTTGGAACGGAAACTTTGGTTTTCAAGGCTGGCTCGAAACAACGTTTGGAGCAGGCTTTCATGATTTTGCTGGCTCCGTTGTTGTTCATGGCGTTGGTGGTTGGATAGCATTGGTTGCCGTCATATTTTTGGGGATGCGAAGGGGCCGTGTGCGTGCAGGTAAACATACCAACTTTGCACCGTCAAACATTCCCTTTCTTGCTTTAGGTGCTTGGATTCTAAGTGTGGGCTGGTTTGGTTTTAACGTTATGTCAGCGCAAGCGCTAGAAGGTATTAGTGGCTTAGTGGCGATGAATTCACTGATGGCAATGGTAGGTGGCATTTTAGCGGCACTCATTGTCGGCAAAAATGACCCAGGCTTTATTCACAATGGACCGTTAGCAGGTTTAGTAGCAATCTGTGCAGGTTCAGATTTAATGCACCCAATCGGCGCTCTTATTACCGGATCAATTGCAGGCGCGATGTTTGTGTGGGTATTTACCTACATTCAAAACAAAACGAAAATTGATGATGTGTTAGGTGTATGGCCACTGCACGGTTTATGTGGAGCATGGGGTGGTATCGCGGCAGGTATATTTGGTCAAAGTGCCTTAGGAGGCCTAGGTGGGGTGAGTTTAGCGGCTCAACTAGTTGGAACGCTTGCTGGTATTGCCGTTGCTTTGGTTGGTGCATTTATGGTTTATGGTATTTTGGACAAATTAACAGGCCTTAGATTGTCTGAAGAAGATGAATTTAATGGTGCAGATTTAGCGATTCATAAAATATCATCAACAAGTGAAGACTAATTGAATGTAAGCCTACTACATTAGTTCACAAGCGAATTGAGTTCTACTTGTAAAAATAAGCATCTTAAGATGCTTATTTTTTTGTCTCGGATTATGATTTTTACAAGAACAACGTGATTTAAAAGCCATTAACTTATTGAAATGTCGCACATTAGACTATGGTCTAAGGCGTAAATATAGGGCAGGTGTCTAATTCCATGTTAATCTTGTGGTATCACTCTACGTCAGAACAAGGAATGTTAATGAAGTTCCCCTACAAGAATATCGTAGTATTAACGGGCGCTGGTATCTCGGCTGAGTCAGGAATCCAAACCTTCCGAGCACAAGATGGTTTGTGGGAAAACCATCGAATTGAGGATGTGGCGACCCCTGAGGGTTTTGCACGAGACCCGGATTTAGTTCAGTCGTTCTACAATCAAAGGCGCCATAAGCTTCAGCAAACGAGTATTCTTCCGAATGCGGCACACCTGGCACTTGGTCAGTTAGAACGTGATTTAGAAGGTACTGTGACGATAATTACCCAAAACATCGATAACCTTCATGAACGTGGTGGCAGTGATAACGTGATTCACATGCATGGTGAACTACTAAAAGCTCGTTGTTCAGAGTCAGGGCAGGTCACGGAGATGAAAGGTGACATTGTCACTGGGGACTTATGTCATTGTTGTCAACTTCCAAGTCAAGTTCGCCCACACATTGTTTGGTTTGGTGAGATGCCCTTAAGAATGGGGGATATCTACTCCGCGTTAGAAGCTGCAGATTTGTTCATTTCTATCGGGACGTCTGGAGTGGTGTATCCGGCAGCAGGATTTGTGCATGACGCTAAAATGCATGGCGCCCATACGATTGAGATAAATTTAGAGCCGAGTGCAGTTGAGAGTGAATTTGAAGAAAAGCGCTATGGTAAAGCAAGCATTGAAGTCCCTAAACTTGTAAAAGAAGTCCTTTCAATCCAAACACATAATAACGCTACTTCCTGCTGAGTCGAATTAAAACAGCAAGACCAAGATAAGAAAAAGCCCTCGTACGAGTAATGCCGTTCACTTAAG
>NZ_MCUW01000020.1 GCF_002873335.1 Vibrio sp. 10N.286.49.B1
TCAGACAAAGTCTCAACGCTGCTAGGTTTCCAATCATTAATTATGTTTAGAGCTTGAGAAACATCCATAAAAAAATCCAAGTGCATTAAATACACTTGGATTTTGACAGCTCTGAAGGATCCTTCAACCGATCACTTTGGCTTTAACTGATCGGCATTAGGGCCATTTGGCCCCTTCTTTTTGTCTAAATTTTGTCGTTTTATTTGTAGCGAGTAGCCGTACTGTTACCTATTTAGAGAACGATTAAGACAGTTTAGCGCCAAGCATTCGCCGTAATGTCCCATCTTTATCTACGACATGGTGTTTAACCGCGCCAACCACATGTAATATGATCGCACCAATTAAGGCGTACCCAACCCAATAGTGTGCACCATGAGCAATAGAATATAACCCTTCGTTTAGCGGAAGGACTTTCTTAGGGTTATCTGGATCGATATTTTTAGGTATTAATTCTAACCCAAAAAATTCGACGCCAAAGCCACCTAATGCTGAGTTGAGAAAGCCAGATATAGGCATGATAAGCGTACCCAAAATTAAAACCCAATGTACCGCATGGGCTAAGATATGCTCAATTTTGCTGTAGTGTCCGACAGGTGTTGGCCAGCCGTTTTTCATGCGCCAAACTACTCGGAGAAGTACAAACCCAAAGATCAATAATCCAAATGATTTGTGCCATGGGAACAAAGCAAAAGCTTTGTTTTCAACCATATAAACACCAATAGCAAGTAGCCCTATCATTGTTAAGCCCACTAACCAGTGTAGTAGCAGGGTCATCGGAGCGAATTGGCTTGCTGTGTCCTTTTTCATGTGAGTTACCTAAATATTGTAGAAAAATAATCCTATCAACATTAACCATAGGTTATCAATTAAGGGCCCACAAGAAACGACAGAGTTACAGTTAAATAGTGTTCATAAAGCCGGCGCAATGTTTATTCCTTTGTTATTGCATTTATTGCATTTATTGCATTTATTGCTCGGTTGGTCCGTGAGTAGACGTCCGATGCTTTGGATAACATTGAAGAGTCGAAGCCGATCGGGCCTGATGTAGAATCACGCATGTAGGGCCACCCAAGTGAACAAATATAAATAAAAAGGGCGCCTAAGCACCCTTCTTATTAAAGACCCAATCGCCACCATAATTTCATTTGCGAAGGTTATTCACTTTGCGAAGAGAGTTGAATGATTGTGGCATTGAGTGCACAGCGTAAAATGAACACATCGACAATATCACTACTGAAGCATACTGGTGTATACCTGCTGGCCTAGGCTCGTTAACGTGTAGACACGGTTATCGCTCTTGGTGACTAAGCCGCAGTTAAGTAGTTGTCTGAGGTGAAAGTTGAATTTGGTGTGATCTTCAATACCTACAATTCTGCATAGGTCCATGAACTTTATCTTGTGGTGAATTTTGAGCTGACGAACCACCGCTCGACGAATAGGGTTGGAAAGGGCGCTAAATACTTGGTCACGAGACTCAACATCGTAAGTCTCTTTTGGTGAGCGTACGGCATGCACTCGTTTTAAGGTCACCGACAATGCTGACAAATTAAAAGGTTTTGTCAGAAATTCATCCGCGCCTTTCTTCATTGCGTCTACGGCGATATCCACGGTTGCAAAAGCGGTGGTTATGATCACACCGATATTAGGTTGAAAGCGTCGTAGTGTAATTAACGCATCGATGCCGGTCATACCGCTCATGACAACGTCGAATAAGGCTAAATCAAAAGGCTGTTCTTTAGCCAAGTCCAAAGCATCTTCTGCGCTTTCACAAGATTTAACGTCAAACCCTTCGGCCATCAATGCTTCTTCAAGTACTTCTCTCAGGTCTTTATCATCTTCGGCTAACAGTAATCGTAGTTTCATCTTTGGGCTCCTGGTAGTGTTAATTCAACGAGTAATCCAGGGCAAGCATTGGAAAACTGAATTGACCCGTTGTGTTGTGTTGCGGCTTGTTTAACTAAAGCGAGTCCCATTCCGGTACCTTGACCAATAGGTTTGGTCGTGTAAAAAGGTTGGGTTGCTTTACTGAGTGTTGCTGGTGTCATGCCGGTTCCCCAATCACGAACCTTAATGATCACCTTGTCTTTGTGTTGGATGGCGTAAACAGCCAACCTTTTGTTTTGCGAACTGGCGTCAATTGCGTTAGAGATAAGATTAACCAACGCTTCTTCAAGTAATGCTTTGTCACCAGATACAAAAATGTTTTTAGAAGTATCAAGGCTAAGTTCGTAGCTGGTAAGTCGATATTGAAGTAGGTCAACTGCAGATAGAATCACTTCTTCAACCGCGATTTTCTCATGTGCGATTGGTCGTTGATGTGAATATCGCAATACCTCTTGGCTGATATGGGCTGCGCGTTCAAGGCCACGACGGATACGGCTCACATTTCGCTTGGTCGCTTCACTATCGTGTAAATTCTGCTCTAGCAAGTCACAACTCATTAGTGCGCTGCTGATTGGGGTCTTAATTTCGTGAGCAACGGCGGATGATAACTCACCTAACTCTTTAAGCTTTTGGTTTTGAAGAGACAACGATAGGGCCTCTTCGATCTGTTGCTTTCTCTCAATATCAAATACTTTAAGCGCTTGCCATAAGGCAGCAAGGAGTGTGACAGCGCCAACACAACGAAATATCAACACCCAATGCCCAACGTGTTCGGACATGAGTCCACTTCCGATGCCATAGATAAAGAAAGCGATGCCGGATAAGAAGAAATAACCGTGCTTGGGTATTTGTTTCTGACGCATAATGCGTGAATATTGGATTAAGGCGCTACCCGCAACGGTACTAGCAACAAATCCAAACACGATACGGGTAAAGTGTAGAAGGTCATCATAATAAGCGACGGGTTCGTAGTTTACGTACTGATAAATAAAGTTCACAACGTAAATGACAACGATCACACCCCAACCTTGACGAATCGCTCGCGCATAGGGGCAGTCAATAATATCTAGCATTTTCCAGGCAAACAGATTAAGAGGTAAGAGAGCGATCAGGAGTTTGCCTATTAATAATAACTTTAAAGGACCTGTGATGATGGATTCTTGCTGGTAGATGACAAGGTAGAGTTCTGACCACTCATGAAAACCCAGTATCAAACCGGCGGCGCCAAGGTAAGGTAATACCCTTGCGATCCGAATTGTGCTTTTGGATGTATCTCTAAATAGAATAGAAAAATACAGAGTGATGAACGCTAGTCCGTAAACGAGATAAATTTTAAATACGAAGAGAGTGTTCATTGATGACATTTTTTATAAAAAGTGATGGTGCTGTTATAGCACCCATTGATGTGATCTTGATCACTGATAACTTACTTTCTATTTTTGGTTTTTAACGAAATTAGATGGGGATTTTAAAATACTCTATTTAAACATGTGCTTAGGGATTGATTGTGGTTTTTGAGTTAAGAGTAGTTCGTTGTGAAATGATTTTTTAGAGAGTTAATCGTTAAAATTGGCAATCAAAATAAATGATAATCACCCTTTTATTACCCGCGTACATAAACAGATAATAAAAGGGTGAGAATTAAATTTAACCTAAATGCTGTAAAGGTGAATTTAAATTATCATATTACACTAATTATATTTAACTACTTTTTGTAACGCCATTTTTAATGGAGGCACATCCTTGTGGTTTTGCTTTGTCTGTAAGGATTTTGCTTACGTGATAAATTTAAACCTTTCCCTATTTAAATTCAATAAATAGTAAGCTTCAAAAATGGAATTATAAGTTTCGCATGTTTTTAATTTTATTGATTTGAAGTTGTGTGTATATTTCCTCTCATTGGAAACACAAGGTGATTATGTTTTTCAATGTTTGGGAATAAAATTATCAATTGGCAATGTTTATTGTTAATTTTATTTATCATGCTAACAACTATTAAGGGTTAACTATGCAAGCTAATATGACTGGCGATGACATAATGTTAGCTGGGAAGAGGATATTATATAGTCAGTTAATAATAGGTTCGATATTTTTACTCTATGAGGTTTTCTTTAAAGACAAAGTAAACCTGGAGTCAGCGTTAACCGGTATGGTTATCGCGATAGTACCTTCATTAATTGGTATGATTTTCGCTTCATTTAAAGCTAAATATAGACCAAAACAAAGTCTGAATGACTTAATGCAATTGAGTCGAAATATTAAAATCATATATACAATAGTCATGTTTATTTTGACGTTTCGATTCATGGCATTGAGAAATGTGACCGTGTTAGCTGCTTATTGCATTACAGTGTTAGGGTTCTTTATCAGTCCTCTATTCAAAGATAAGCAGGAGAACTTTTAATGGAACATGTTCAATCAACACATGATTATATCGAACATCACTTAACCTTTTTGACAGTAGGTGAGGGATGGAGTGCAATCAATCTAGACTCTATGATTATGGTATGGTTGCTGGGATTGATCTTTATAATCGGCTTTCGCTATGCCGTTTCTAAAGGAACGAGTGGAGTACCCGGTCGATTCCAGTGTTTGGTAGAATTGGTGTTTGAGTTTGTTGAAGGTCTTGTAAAAGAAATCTTCCAAGCTCAAGATAAAATCATTGGCCCTCTGGCGTTAACGATATTTGTTTGGGTATTTTTAATGAATGCCATCGACCTTATACCTATTGATTTTATTCCGGCCTTTACTCGAGCAATCGGTGTGTCTCACTTTAGAGATCTGCCTTCTGCAGATGTGAATGTTGCTATGTCCATGGCATTGGGTGTTTTTATCTTAGTATTAGGGTATTCATTCAAATACAAAGGGGTAATAGGATTCTTTAAAGAATTAACAACGCAACCATTTTCTCATCCATTATTATATCCGGTTAACTTATTACTTGAGTTAATAACCTTGATATCTAAACCAATTTCCTTAGGGTTAAGATTGTTTGGGAATATGTATGCAGGTGAGATGATATTTCTACTTATTGCATTGATGCCTTGGTGGATGCAATGGGCACTGAGTGTTCCTTGGGCTCTATTCCACATATTAGTGGTTGTATTACAAGCGTTTGTTTTCATGGTTCTCACCATCGTCTATATGGGTATGGCGGTTGAAGAACATCATTAATTTTTAAATTTATTGGTATTTAATTACCACTTATTTGTTATTTTTATTGTTAGGAGTTGTTATGGATATTGTTAGTGCTGTTCTATACGTTGCAGGTGCACTATTAATCGGTCTTGGAGCTGCTGGTGCAGCAACAGGTATTGGTAACCTTGCGGGTAAATACTTAGAAGGTGTTGCTCGCCAGCCGGATCTTACGCCGATGTTGCGTACTCAATTCTTTATTATGATGGGTCTAGTTGATGCGGTACCAATGATTGGTGTTGGTATTGGTCTTTATATCATCTTCGCTGTTGCTTAATTCAGAGTCAGTATTTGAACTAATTAATTAGGTGAGGATGTTATGAACCTTAATGCAACCATGTTGGGTCAAGCAATCTCTTTCGTTATCTTTGTTTGGCTTTGTATGAAATATGTATGGCCACCATTGGTAATATTGCTTGATGAACGCCGAGAAGAAATCGCGGTAGGTCTTCGAAATACAGAAGCGGCGGCAAAAGAGTTGGAACTCTCTAAAGCGAACGGTGAATGTTTAATTGCGGAGGCGAGAGAAAAAGCCCAAGCCATTATTGATTTAGGTCAGCAACGCCAGAATTTATTGGTCGAGCAGGCTGCAGAAATGGCGAAGCAGGAAAAGAATCGAATAATCGCTGAAGGTCGAGCTGAAGTAGAGAATGAAAAAACTCGCCTACGCCAGGAACTAAAAGCAGAGATGGCTGATTTGGTGATTGAAAGCGCAAGTAAGCTTATTCGCAAGAATCTCGATTCAAAAAGTAACCGCGATCTTGTTGACCATATGATCAGTGAAATATAGAGGTAAGTCTTATGAACGATTTTACTTCTATTGCTCAACCGTACTCTAAAGCAGCATTTGACTTTGCTAAGCAAGAAGGACTCCTTGACGAGTGGGGACAAGCATTTGGGTTATTAAAGCTTGTCGCCAATCAACCTGCGGTGATGACTGTGATTGATGACCTTGAAGAGCAAGGCTCAGAGCAGGTGTTGTTAGATATGATCCTAACCACTTGTAATGAGTGGCTAAGTCAATACGTGAAGAACTTTCTCAAAGTAATGGCAGAGAACAAGCGTCTGAAATTACTAGCGACCGTGATTACTGTGTTTTTTGAGCTCAAAGCAGAGCATGAAAAAACCATGGAAGTGACAGTTTATAGTGCAGAGGTTTTAGAGCTAACTCAGCTTGATGCGATGAAGCATGCTCTTGAGGCCAAATACGGTAAAGCGGTTCGAATCGCGCAAGAAATTGAGCCATCGCTAGTAGGCGGTGTTGTGATTAAAGCTGGTGAGCAGGTGTTAGATGGCAGTATTCACTCGTCTCTTAGCCGCCTCGCTATCAACCTACATACGTAGTAGGGGAAAAATATGCAATTAAATTCTAATGAAATAAGTGAACTGATCAGAGAGCGTATTGCCAATTTTGATATGGCAAGTGAAGCGAGAAATGAAGGCACCATCATTTCGGTCAGTGACGGTATTATTACCATTCACGGGCTTGCTGATGCCATGCAAGGTGAGATGATTGAGCTTCCGGACAATCGTTACGCGTTGGCACTTAACCTAGAACGTCACTCCGTTGGTGCGGTGGTTATGGGCCCTTATGCCGATTTGTGTGAAGGGATGAAGGTTCGAGGTACCGGTCGTATTTTAGAGGTACCGGTGGGCCCTGCATTGCTTGGTCGCGTTGTTAACACGCTAGGTCAGCCGATTGATGGTAAAGGTGACATTAAAGCTGAGCGTCATGATCCAGTAGAGGTCATCGCGCCGGGTGTTATCGAGCGTAAATCCGTGGACCAACCGATTCAGACCGGCTACAAAGCCGTTGATGCTATGGTACCCATTGGTCGTGGACAACGTGAATTGATTATCGGTGACCGCCAAACCGGTAAAACTGCAATGGCAATTGATGCCATCATCAACCAACGTTCGACTGGCGTGAAATGTATCTATGTGGCGATTGGTCAAAAAGCGTCCACTATTTCTAACGTGGTTCGTAAGCTGGAAGAGCATAACGCGCTAGAAAACACGATTGTCGTTGTCGCGTCAGCGTCAGAGTCAGCGGCTCTGCAATACCTTTCACCTTATTCAGGCTGCACGATGGGCGAGTACTTTCGTGACCGTGGTGAAGATGCACTGATTATCTACGATGACCTCTCTAAACAAGCGGTGGCGTACCGTCAGATCTCATTGCTGTTGAAGCGCCCACCGGGTCGAGAAGCCTTCCCTGGTGACGTGTTCTACCTTCACTCACGTCTATTAGAACGAGCTGCGCGAGTTAATCAAAGCTATGTCGAGCACTTTACTAATGGTGAAGTGAAGGGCAAAACCGGCTCACTGACTGCACTGCCTATTATTGAAACCCAAGCAGGGGATGTGTCTGCGTTTGTTCCTACCAATGTAATTTCAATTACAGATGGACAAATATTCTTGCAAACCCAGTTATTTAACTCAGGGTTGCGACCAGCGGTTGACCCAGGTATCTCGGTATCTCGAGTCGGTGGTGCTGCGCAAACCAAGATCATTAAGAAGCTGTCTGGTGGTATTCGTACTGCACTGGCCCAATACCGAGAGTTAGCCGCGTTTGCGCAGTTCTCGTCAGATCTTGATGAAACAACACGCAAGCAACTTAATCACGGTGAAAAAGTGACTGAGTTGATGAAACAAAAGCAATACGCACCTATGTCCGTTGCTGAGCAATCATTGGTTATTTTTGCTGCAGAGCAAGGCTACTTAGAAGACGTATCCATTAAGCAGGTTGCAGGGTTTGAAGAAGGGCTAATTGCCTTCGCTAAACAAACCGCACCCAAACTTATTGAAGAGATAGATCGTAGTGGTGATTACAACAAGGACATCGAGACTCAACTTCGAATTGTTCTTGAAGAGTTCTCCGCGCTGCAATCGTAATTCCATCAACGAAGTAGGAGTCAGCAATGGCAAATACCAAAGAGATACGCACCAAGATCTTGAGTATACAAAGTACTCAAAAGATAACGAGTGCGATGGAAATGGTGGCAGCAAGCAAAATGCGTAAGGTCCAGGACAATATGGAAGCGTCACGACCTTATGCACAGAACATGAGAAAAGTGATCAGTCATGTGTCATCAGGCACCTTGGAATACAGTCATCCGTATTTGCAAGAACGAGATGTAAAACGCGTGGCGTACATCATTATCTCTTCTGATCGCGGTCTTTGTGGCGGGCTTAATACCAATTTGTTCCGCAAAGTATTAGGTGAAATGCAGCAATGGCAACAACAAGGCGTTGAGGTGGACACGACATTGATTGGCTCGAAAGCAATTAGCTTTTTTCAAGCTTCCGGTCATGTCATTGCGCAAACCTCTGGGCTTGGTGACCACCCACAACTGAAAGATATGCTTGGTACCGTGCATGCCATGATGGAGCACTATTCAGAAGGGCAGATAGACCGACTTTATCTCGTCTATAGCCAGTTTGTGAATACCATGACGCAGCAACCTACGGTGACGCAACTTCTGCCGTTCCCAATGGAAGAAGAGAAAACAGAGACGCGCTGGGATTACATCTATGAACAAGCGCCGCGAGACATACTGGATCACTTGATGCTTCGTTATGTTGAGTCACTGGTTTATCAAGGTGTGGTAGAGAGCATCGCTTGTGAGCAGGCTGCACGGATGATTGCGATGAGGTCGGCGTCAGATAACGCGGTACAACTTATCGATGATTTGCAGCTGGTCTTTAACAAAGCGCGCCAAGCAGCCATCACACAAGAGCTCAGCGAAATTACCGCTGGTGCCCAAGCGGTGTAACAGAATTTAGAGGTTTGATTATGAGTATTGGCAAAATTGTCAAAGTTATCGGCGCGGTCGTTGATGTAGAGTTTGAACAAAACCACAGCCCGCGAGTTTACGACGCACTAAGATTGATTGGTGAAGAACACACGTCTTTGGTGTTAGAGGTTCAGCAACAAATGGGCGGCGGCATCGTTCGTTGTATCGCCATGGGTACGTCAGATGGCCTGAAACGCGGACTTAAAGTTGAAACGACGGGCAGTGCTATTACCGTTCCTGTGGGTGAGGAAACCCTTGGGCGCATTATGAACGTGCTAGGTGAACCTATTGACGAATGCGGTCCTATCGGTGAAAAACAGAACTATGAGATTCACCGCAGTGCGCCAAGCTACGAAGAACAAGCGAACAGCAATGAGTTGCTAGAGACGGGCGTTAAGGTGATCGACCTAATTTGTCCTTTTGCTAAGGGCGGTAAGATCGGTCTCTTTGGTGGCGCGGGGGTTGGCAAAACAGTCAACATGATGGAGCTTATCAATAACATAGCGAAAGCGCACTCCGGGTTGTCTGTTTTTACAGGCGTAGGCGAGCGTACTCGTGAGGGCAATGACTTTTATTATGAAATGAAAGATGCGGGCGTTCTCGATAAAGTTGCTATGGTGTACGGGCAAATGAATGAGCCTCCTGGTAACCGACTTCGTGTTGCGTTAACGGGTCTGACAATGGCAGAGCGCTTTCGTGATGAAGGTCGTGACGTACTGTTGTTTATTGATAATATCTACCGTTATACGCTGGCAGGAACGGAAGTGTCAGCTTTGCTTGGCCGTATGCCATCAGCCGTAGGTTATCAACCGACACTTGCAGAAGAAATGGGTGTACTTCAAGAGCGAATTACGTCTACCAAATCGGGTTCGATTACGTCTATTCAAGCCGTTTATGTTCCTGCTGATGACTTAACCGATCCGTCACCTGCTACGACGTTTGCTCACTTGGATGCCACCGTTGTGTTGTCTCGTAACATCGCTGCATTGGGTTTGTATCCAGCGATCGATCCGTTGGATTCTACGTCTCGCCAACTTGACCCGCTTGTTGTTGGTCACGAACATTATGACATTGCCCAGTCAGTACAGAAAACGTTACAACGTTACAAAGAGCTTAAAGACATCATTGCGATTTTGGGAATGGACGAGTTGTCTGAAGAGGATAAACGTTTGGTGTCTCGTGCTCGTAAAGTAGAGCGTTTCTTGACACAACCGTATCACGTGGCAGAGGTGTTTACTGGTCAACCTGGTGTCTTTGTACCGTTAAAAGATACCTTAGCCGGATTCAAAGGTCTCTTAAATGGTCAATATGACGACATCCCAGAACAAGCATTTATGTATTGCGGTTCTATTGATGAAGTCTTAGAAAAAGCGAAGACGCTTTAGTGAGGTAGCACGATGGCAATTGGTGTTTCGCAACGAACCTTCCAGCTTAATGTCGTGAGCGCTGAAGGCACGTTATATTCCGGCCCCGCTCATGCTATTGCGGTGACGGGTGAAGATGGTGAGTTAGGTATCCGTCCGGGGCATTCGCCACTCATCAGTAAGATCAAACCCGGTGTGGCAAGGATCTTGGGTGACATAAAAGAATCAGAGACGATTTTATACGTGTCAGGCGGATTGATAGAAGTTCAGCCCGATGTGGTGACGGTACTTGCTGATACGGCATTGCATGGTAAAGAAATCGATAAGGCTAGGGCAGAGACCGCAAGGCGAGCCGCAGAAGAGAATATCAATAAATACACCGATGATATTAACTTTGCGCAAGCACAACTTGAACTAGCAAAAGCGTTAGCTCAGCTACGAGCGGTTGAACTGACGATGCAACAGCTACGTCGTTAATCGGTAACCACCACCGTTACTTCGTCACGCTAGCCGTTAACCAAAAACGTTAATGATAGTCAAAAAATAAAGGCCTTATGCCTTCCTCGAAGAGTGAGGGCATAAGGTTTTTTTTCGATTTCATTTTGAGAATAGTTTTTGGTTAAGGATTAACGAGTGAGCATGCAGTGATTAACACTACCGCTCTCTTGGTATGAAGTGTCGGTGACAAAAGGTGGATAAAGAAGACAAACAACATATTGTGCGGTCCTAGCGATGTGTTCTCGATGCAAAATAAGTGTGATGGAATTGCATTGAAATGGCATTTTATTGCGAGTCATTCTTGTTATTCAGTGAATAAAAATATCAATAAGGTTAAAAAAGAGACACTTTATTTTCTTCAGAGCTAAAGTGATGTTGTGATGTGAGCGTTATGTTATCAGGTTGTTTATCTCTATGTGTGGATAAACCACCAATAACATCAGCATGACCAACTACTTATGGAGAAAATACAAATGGAATTCACTAATAGCCTTCAACGTACTAGAAAGTGGGGCAAAGTCAGCATGTTAGCGGCTATCTGCTCAACGTCTTTCCACATGCAAGCGAATGCGGTACCTGTAGTTCACTCAGAATGTCGACCAGATGGGCTCTATAAAACGACGGACATCGATGTGCCATATTGTACCGCTTACGATACCGAAGGACGCGAGATTATGGGAGCAGATCACCCCAGACGTGTGATTGGGTACTTTACTAGTTGGCGTGCAGGTGATGATCCACAATCCTCTTATTTGGTGAATGATATTCCATGGGAGCAATTGACTCATATTAACTATGCCTTTGTCAGTATTGGCTCTGATGGCAAAGTGAACGTAGGTGATGTGAATGACCCTAACAATGCGGCCGTTAATAAAGAATGGCCAGGCGTTGACGTTGACCCTGCGCTCGGTTTTAAAGGGCATTTCGGCGCACTTGCCACAGAGAAGAAGAAACATGGCGTAAAAACCCTTATCTCCATTGGTGGCTGGGCTGAGACAGGCGGTCACTTTGCTACGGATGGAAGCCGCGTTGCAGATGGTGGCTTCTATACCATGACCACCAATGCCGATGGGTCGATCAATCAGCAAGGTATTGAAACCTTTGCGACTTCAGCCGTAGAAATGATGCGAACGTACCAATTTGATGGGCTGGATATCGATTATGAATACCCAACCTCCATGGCAGGGGCTGGCAACCCAGATGATGTTGCGTTTTCAGAATCTCGCCGTGCTTATTTGATGAACTCTTATCACGTACTGATGAAAGTGCTACGTGAAAAACTGGATGCAGCCAGTGCCCAAGATGGTACTCATTATATGTTGACGATTGCTGCGCCATCTTCTGGCTATTTGCTTAGAGGGATGGAAACGATGGCCGTGACCAAGTACTTGGATTACGTCAACATCATGTCTTACGATTTACACGGTGCGTGGAATGATCACGTTGGTCATAATGCGGCCTTGTATGACACAGGAAAAGACTCTGAATTGGCGCAATGGAACGTCTATGGTACAGCCGCATATGGAGGTATTGGCTACCTCAACACCGACTGGGCATACCATTATTTCCGTGGTTCGATGCCTGCGGGACGCATAAATATTGGTGTGCCTTATTATACACGTGGCTGGCAAAATGTGACGGGCGGAACGAACGGGCTTTGGGGGCGAGCGCCTTTGCCTAATCAAGCCGAATGTGCTGCAGGTACAGGCGAAGGGGAGAAGAACAATTGTGGCTATGGGGCATTAGGCATTGACAACATGTGGCATGACAAGGATGCAAATGGGATAGAAATGGGCGCGGGCTCGAATCCAATGTGGCATGCGAAGAATTTAGAAAAAGGCATTATGGGCTCTTATGCCGCCGCCTACGGCCTTGATCCCGTTAATGACCCTGATGATGTCTTGTTTGGCAACTATACTCGCCATTATGACAGCGTCGCGGTTGCTCCGTGGTTATGGAACGCCGATAAAAATGTATTCCTCTCCACTGAAGACGTGGACTCCATTAATGCTAAGGCTAATTACGTCATCGATAAAGAGATTGGCGGGATTATGTTTTGGGAACTGGCGGGGGACTACAACTGTTACATCTTTGACGTGAATGGTAACCGTGGTGCGATTGACCTAAGTGAACAAGCCTGTGCGACGGGCAACGGCGAATATCACATGGGTAATAGCATGACAAAAGCCATGTACGATAAGTTCCTGAGTGCCACTCCATACGGGAATACTGTCGCAACTGGTGCGATCCCGACCGAAGCGGTGGATATTTCAGTCGCGATTGGCGGCTTCAAAGTGGGGGACCAAAATTACCCAATTAACCCAAAAGTCACCTTTACCAATAACACCGGTAGTGATATCCCAGGCGGGACAGAGTTCCAATTTGATATTCCCGTCTCCGCTCCAGATAATGCCAAAGATCAATCGGGTGGTGGGCTTAAAGTCATTGCTTCAGGACACACTCGTGCCGACAACGTTGGTGGGCTAGATGGACCAATGCATCGAGTCGCATTTACGCTGCCAAGTTGGAAGAGCTTACCAGCAGGTTCAGCCTATGAACTCGATATGGTGTACTACTTGCCGATCTCTGGGCCGGCGAATTATACCGTCAACGTAAATGGGGCAGAGTATGCCTTTGCATTTGAGCAACCTGACTTACCGATTGCTGATTTAACGATCGGTGGCGGTAATCCTGGTGACGGAAACGGTGGTACGCCCGGCACGTGCAGTTCTACTGGTGTCAATGCGTACCCTGATTTTCCGCAAACGGATTGGCAGGGCTTGCCTAGCCATGCAAGTGGTGGAGATCAAATGAGTTATAATGGTGTGGTATACAAAGCTAAATGGTGGACAAACTCGATTCCTGGTAGCGATGGAAGTTGGGAAGAGGTCTGCGTACTTTAAATTGGCCTGTCATGGATTGATATTGTCCGTAGTGCACTAGCATAGTGCATAAACCCGTCCTATCTGCAGAGTGTTTTCAGATAGGGCGGGTTCGTATCAGAGCTAGCAGGTTTAACTACGATGACAAGGCTCGTGTTTTATACGCCACTAAGTTGATTCGCTTATTGTCACCATGAGTAATTAGCTAAAAACATAGCTCTCGGGAATAACAACGACGCCTTTCTCCGAAATAGAGAACCTTGCTGCATCTTCGGTGTGATTAAAACCAATGACGGTATTATCAGGAATAATCACGTGTTTATCGATGATGCAATTTGCCACTCGGCAGTGTTCACCAACCGTTACACCATCAAATATAATGCTGTCCGCCACCGTAGCGCCGTCATTGATTCTCACATTGGAAGATAAGATAGAACGATGCACGGATCCCCCAGAATTCACCACACCATTGGAGATGATTGAGTTGATAAATATCCCTTCGTTACCCGTCACTGACGATACCGTTCTAGCTGGTGGTAATTGAGGCTCGTAGGTGCGAATCCCCCAGTTGTTTTGGTACAAGTTCATTGGGGGAACGGGTTCGAGTAGGTCCATATTAGCCTCATAAAATGAGTCGATAGTCCCTACATCACGCCAGTAGCTATCTTTCGCCACTCGTCCCACTTCTTCGCCAAAATGATAAGCGTAGACACCCAAACTATCGATAAGCTTAGGTATTAAATCATGCCCAAAGTCATGACTTGATGACTCTATTTCGGCATCGTCGTTTAACGCATCTTTTAAGGCTTTCATATTGAACACGTAGATGCCCATCGAAACGAGCGCCTTATTTGGGTCGTTTGGCATTGAGGCGGGATCAACGGGTTTCTCTTGGAAACTGACAACTTGTTGGTGGTGATTAGTTTCAATGACACCAAATGCAGAGGCGTCTTCTCTTGGAACATCCATACACGCAATGGTAAGCTCCGCTCCGGTTTCTTTGTGTGCTTCAACCATTGCGGCGTAGTCCATACGATAGATGTGGTCACCAGAGAGTACAACAACATATTCAGCATCACTTCGAGACAACAACCACATGTTGTGATAGATCGCATCCGCCGTCCCTTCGTACCATTTCCCACCTTTACGCATTTGAGGCGGAACGACGGTAATAAACTCTTTCAATTCGGGGTTAAAAATCGACCAACCGTCACGGATGTGTTTATGCAATGAATGAGACTTGTACTGTGTCAGCACCAATATCTGCCTTAAACCAGAGTGGAGGCAATTGGTTAAGGTGAAATCAATAATTCGATACTTACCACCAAAAGGCACTGCTGGTTTTGCTCGATCATCTGTTAAAGGGTAGAGACGCGAGCCTTTCCCTCCTGCGAGTACGATAGTAAGAACATCTTGCATGATAACTCTCCTTGTTTGGTGCAGAACTCTGGATTGGGGGGCGCACTGAAACTAATTTGTGGTCGAATCGACATTTTTAGTTGCCTTAATAGAGTTAATACAAGAATTACGCCAATAGGTAACGCTTTGAAAAATAGTAATAAGATGATTGGGCGCGTGTAATTTGCACCACATTAACTGCCTATTTAGGGCGCTTGCTCCATTCTGGTGCGCGGTGTAACTAAAAGACAATTAGGGACCCATATAGGGAACGTTTGTGTTCCATATTGGTGAGATCACACTTATTACTCCCTGAAATTGTTATAGTTTATTTGTTATCATGAGATATTAAGGTCACAATTTATGAGATTGATGTCACTCATCGCGTCTATTGCACTATGCATAAGCAGTACAGTCACGCTTGCACAAACACCGACTGAGATTGTTGAAAAGTCTGATCAGTCTATGCGTGGTGAATCGAGTTATTCTGAATTAACGATGCGAATCATTAGGCCTAATTGGACGCGAAGCATGAGCATGAAAAGCTGGACCAAAGATAAATCGTTATCATTGGTTTTGGTTACCGCGCCTGCAAAAGATAAAGGCTCTGCAACATTAAAGCGAGATCGCGAAATGTGGAATTGGATCCCTAACATTGAGCGGGTGATAAAAATTGCACCTTCGATGCTTGGTCAATCTTGGATGGGATCGGATTTTACCAATGATGATTTGATCAATCAGTCGTCAATTGTCGTGGACTACTCTCATCAATTAGTTCGGGAAGATACCTTTGATGGCGTGAAGGTGTGGGTGATTGATGCAATAGCAAAGCCTGACGCACCGGTAGTCTGGAGTAAGGTGAGGTTGTGGGTGTCACAAGCAAATTTCCTGCAACGTAAAGCAGAATTTTATGATGAGTTTGATGAAAAGGTGAGTACCATGCAGAGTTTTGATGTGAGGCAGTTAGGTGGCCGAATGGTCGCGACTCGCATGGAAATGGCTCCAGCAGACAAACCGGGACAAAAAACTGAGATGATAACGCATGCCGCATTATTTGATTTTGCGATAGAGGATAGCTTCTTTTCTCAAAATCAAATGAAAGCCCTCCGAGACTAACCTGTTACTGACTTAAGTCGAGGGAATATTGATGTTGATAAAACTGGCATGGCGAAATTTATGGCGACAAAAGCGACGGACGATCTTAACGGCGTCTGCACTTGCACTCGCGTTAGTCCTGTCATTGTTAACAAGAAGCTTTCAAGAAGGGAGCTATAACACCAATATTGATAATACCGCTCGTTTTTATACCGGTTTAATTCAGCTACAGGCGACAGGTTATGCCGATAACCCAAGTATTGATGATCTATTGTCAGGTGATATCCATCAAATGAATCAACTTACGGCGATGCCGTCGATTGAGTTAGTCCTTCCGAGGCTTGAAAGTGTCGCATTAGCTGCCGCTGGCGATCGTTCGAAAGGCGTCATTGTGTTGGGGGTTGATCCTGTTCTAGAGAATAGGTATTCCGGGATTAGTAACAAGGTGTCGCAGGGGCAGTACCTAATATCGGAAGATGATCCCCTTACTATTTCATCAACATTGAACGCAATTCGTCATCCTGGGGTATTGATTGGTGAAGGGCTCGCGCACTATCTACGCCTTGGCATAGGGGATGAAATTGTGCTCTATGGACAGGGCTACCAAGGGCAGACTGCTGCAGGGCTTTACACTGTAAATGGACTTTTAAAATTCTCTGTAGCGAGCCTAGATAATCAATTGGTTTATATGCCTATTGGTCAGGCTCAAGCCTTGTATAGTACAGGCAACCAAGTGACGTCTTGGGTGCTCCACACCCACCGACTGAATGACGTCGATGAAGTGAAAGCGTCTTTGTCTTCTTACCTTGGTGAGAAAATAAGGGTTAGAGATTGGAAAGAGCTGTCGCCTGAGTTGGCGCAGCAGATTGCCTTAGATCGAGCGGGTGGCATTTTTCTCATTTACCTCTTATACGGTATCGTCGGCTTTGGTCTATTTGCCACTATTATGATGACAACGTTAGAACGCCAACGTGAATTTGGAGTCATGCTCGCTGCTGGTATGAGTCGAGCTCGATTGGTTGGACTGCTGTTTGTTGAATCCGCCTTTATTTGCGTATTAGGCATAAGCATAGGTATTACTATTGCCATACCAATGTTGAGTTATTTTTATTTTCATCCTATCGAGATAACGGGTCAAGCCGCCCAGGTGATGCTTGAATCTGGTTTTGAGCCTATTTTACCGGTTCACTTAGACCCTGACTTATTTGTTAATCAGGCGATTGCGGTGGCGGTAATACTGTTGGTTTGTCTTATCGGACCGACGTGGCGGATTTTACGAATGAATTTAGTGAGCGCACTAAAAGGAGGCACCCATGGTCATTAAGATGGCGTGGCGAAACCTTTGGCGCAATAAGCTAAGGACCAGCATTATGCTGGGAGCCATGATATTTGGCTTAACAGGTGTGGTGACCATGATAGGGTTTATGAATGGTCTCGTTGATAACATGATTCACAATGCGATTGCTTGGCAAACAAGCCATATCCAGATTCATAGCAAACAGTTCAATGATAATCCGGATATCAATGCCCATCTGCCGGGTTCAGAGGCGATCACCAACCAATTCAATAATGATCCACGAATCCTTAAATGGACATCTAGGTTTTTAGTTGACGGCATGATTGCTTCCCCACGAAGTACAAGAGGTGTGCGGATCGTCGGCGTGGACCCAGCGATAGAAGCCAATTTTACGCCGATATCACAACATATTATTGAGGGAGCGTGGTTAGACGATAGTGGTCGCCATCCTATCGTTGTATCGATGAAAACAGCCGAGCGTTTACAGCTGCGAATAGGTTCAAAAGTGGTGCTGACCTTTACAGACCCACAAGGTGAGGTGACGGGATCAGCATTTCGAGTTAATGGTATTTTTCAAACACCGTCCGTTAGTTACGATGAAGGAAACGTGTTGGTGCGAAAGTCAGATATCCAACAAATCGCCCAACTCAGTGACGTTCATGAATACTCGATTATGGTTGCTGCAACTTTAGGGGCTGATAGTCGTTCGATGGTCACCGATATCGTTACTGCTCTAAATATGAGGTTGCCATCATCAACACAAGCGCGAGCTTGGTTCGACATACAACCATTGCTTGCTTCAATGATGAGTACGATGAAAATTAGTAATCAAGTGATGTTGATTGTATTTGTGATCGCAATGGCATTTGGCATCATCAATATTATGCTGATGTCCGTGTTTGAGCGAACGCAAGAGTTTGGAGTCTTGATGGCGGTTGGTATGCAAAAGCAAAAGATCTTTTCACTTATCATGCTTGAGACCCTATTTCTAGGAAGCGTTGGAGCCGCACTGGGGATTGCGAGCAGTATTACGTTAATGACTATTTTGGGCATTACTGGTATTGAGCTTGGGGCAAGTTCAGAAGGGTTGGGTGCTTATGGTATTGATTCGTTACTTTACCCACAGGTCAGTTACGAGCAGTACCTGATGGTATTTGTGACCGTGTTAATGGCATCAATCTTCTCTGCTTTATATCCCGCGCGACAAATTTTGAAACAACGCCCAGTTGAGGCGATGGCTGAAAGGCACTAAAGGAAACCATGACAATTACACTAAGCAAATTGACGAAAACCTATAACGCCAACGGTGAATTCCCTGTGTACGCGGTTCAAGGGTTAACGCTTTCGATTGCCGACGGGGAATTTGTGGCCATTATGGGGCCATCTGGATCGGGCAAGACGACAATACTCAATATGCTAGGGGGCATAGATCAACCAACATCTGGACAAATTGTCATCGATGGGCTTGATATCGCCACATTGTCAGAGAAACAACGTATTGCCTTTCGACGCAACCATATTGGTTTTATATTTCAAGACTACAGTTTATTGCCCGTATTAACGGCGTTGGAAAATGTCGAGTTTGTGATGCAATTACAGGGCATAACTGAGGATAAGTGTCGTGAACGAGCAGAGGCTTTATTAGATCAGGTTGGATTATCAGCGCAAAAGCACAAAAGACCGACCAAGATGTCGGGTGGACAGCAACAACGGGTTGCTGTAGCGAGAGCGCTGGCATCTCAACCTCGTTTTGTTATGGCGGATGAACCTACTGCGAATTTAGATGCACAAAGTACCTCCGAACTACTTGATATCATGCAGCAATTAAATGAGGTAGAGGGGACCACCTTCATTTTTTCAACGCATGACCCTCGCGTGATAAAAAGAGCAAAGCGCGTCATTGTTTTTGAAGACGGAAAACTGGTCTCTGATACACCACAAGTCGAGCAGTAGAGTACCGAATTAATTATGTTGAAAAAAGTCGTAACACTCATTTTTATTGTTGGCGCGGCATGTTATATGGTGAAAGTGAAGGCAGAAATACCGGGATTAATACCTGAAACAAACTGGGATCTTAATGGTTACGTAAAATACATGGCAACCGGTAGTATTCCCGATCATGGCGCTAACTCATTAGATAACCTCATTCACCAGCGATTTAACTATGAATATCGGTTTTCATCGTCACTGCGATTTAATGCAGGTATGCGAAATCGTGCATTGTTTGGTGATAGTTTGTCGCTACCTTACTATTCAGAAGTGGCGGGATTAGACACGGGTTATTTTGATCTATCACGTAATGTTATCGATAACGAACACCTTATTGTGAATAGCCAGTTCGATCGACTGTATTTAGATTGGCAGGGCGAGCAATGGAATGCTCGCGTCGGACGCTCTCGTATAAATTGGGCGATGAATACCGTCTGGAACCCAAATGACCTGTTTAACTCGTATTCAATTTATGATTTTGATTACGAGGAACGTCCTGGTACTGATGCAATATCAATAAGCCGAAAACTGGGTTTTGCCAGCAGCTTTGACGTGGTTTATAGCCCAAACAAAGACAGTGATCTTCAGCGTTATTCGGCACGATACTTGTTCAATTACAATGGTTGGGATGCGCAGACGCTCGTGGGTCGTTCGGGGCTCGATAATGTGCTAGGTGCGGGGTTTGCTGGCGATATTAATGGTGCGGGTTTGCGCGGTGAGTTGACTTGGTTTGATCCGTGGTCACAAGGAGAAGGGGGGGCTCAAGAAAACGACAACGCGACGTTAGTCTCTAGCCTGGAAACAGATTTCAGTTTTAGCGGTCAACGAAATTGGATGCTCCGTGCATCGGTGCTGTATATCAGTGAGCCTCAAGAAGCCTTGGATGCGGAAGCCTATCTGACACTGCCATTGACAGCAAAAACCCTGAGTTTCACTCGCTATACGGGATATGCCGATGTCAGTTTTGATTTATCCGCGTTAAATCGCTTGACTGCGTCAGGGAGTTATTATGAAGACGGATCGTATTTTGTTGGTTTGTCGAACAGCTATTCACTTGCCAATGATTGGCAATTACTGACCGTACTTCAGCGTTTTGATGGTAGCACGCAAAGTTTGTTTGGACAGACGCCGTCTACACTGCTGTACGCCAATATCAAATGGTCTTTTTAATCCCCATGGTTTTATCGGTATTCAATTGAGGTACAACAGGGGAGCATCGTGGAAGTGATGAGTGGTGACTCATTGGTTCGATTGATGAAGATGTCGTTTTATTTTTTCGAAGACCAACGGAAACCAAGCCGTAAAATCACTGCGCTGGTTTGCTAAATGTGCGTCTACCTGTGACTCTGACCACCACTGACATTGTGATGCTTCGTCTGGATTGAGTTTGGTTGCGACATCATCGATGTGAGCAATAACGACATGATCCAGTTCATTTTCAGTGAGGCCATTCGAAAATTTAGCGCAATAGCTTATATGCCCAATGTCTTCCAGTTCCAACGTTGCATCAATGCCCATCTCTTCAACTAAACGTCGTGTTGACGCGGCGATGATCGATTCTTCTGGGCGAGGGTGAGAGCAACAGGTGTTGGTCCAGAGTCCTGCGCTGTGATATTTGTTTAGGGCGCGTTTTTGAAGTAGGTACTCAAACCCATTAGCAGTTTTTCGGTACAGCATGACGGAAAATGCCAAATGCCTCAGGCCTAGACGGTGAGTATTCAGTTTTTCTTCTACACCAATTTGGTTACCCAATCGGTCTACAATGACCACTATATCGTCATACATATTGTTTGCCTTACTGCTACGGGAAGTGTGCAAAGCTCCAAGCTTTGATTACTTATTAAGTCTAACTCACTTCGTTCCTTTCGCGAGCGAGGCGACTATACCATGACCAAAATATATATCACGGTG
Source organism: Vibrio sp. 10N.286.49.B1 (assembly GCF_002873335.1). Taxonomy (GTDB): domain Bacteria; phylum Pseudomonadota; class Gammaproteobacteria; order Enterobacterales; family Vibrionaceae; genus Vibrio. Next base: position 21,311 of record NZ_MCUW01000020.1, read on the forward strand.
TAAATAAGAAATACTTGCATGCTAAGCCTAAGACGCGGTATCGACGTGATGAAAGGGCGTATTAAACTTTAGTCGTAATTTGTTGATTTTATTTGGTTTGAGTCTATTGTTATTTATGAGACCCAACAATAAAAAGGAAGTGAATATGGATGTAGTGGTAAAGCTAACTAACGGACAGTTTGGTGTGTTGGAAGATTGTGAGCGTCTTGACGTTGAAGGCCAGTTGGTAGAATGTTGGGTTGAAGAAAAAGAGGGCTTTGAGCTACAAAGCGGTATGGTTGAGTTTGTTGTTTAACCATTGATTTTATCATTTATGCTTGCTTTGACGCAGTCGAACAGAATGCAATAAAAACGCCTAACCTAGTTTATGTTAAGCGTTTTAATTTAAGCGGGTGTCACGTTGGGTATCATCGGCTATGCATTTTTCATCGAGTTATTGAGTTTTACTGAAAAATTCAGTATCAACAATAATCCTATCGGGAATAGCGATGCAAACAGCATCCATGTCCATCCTTGTGAAAATAATACGATACCAGCACCTAATGATCCTGCCGCCTGAAAGGTAGTGATGGAGAAATCGTTGATCGCTTGAACTTTAAACCGTTCGTGTGGGCGATAAGTTTGCGGCAAAAGTGTGGTTCCGCCAATAAAAAGAAAGTTCCAGCCAACGCCTAATGCGACGAGCGCCCACCAATAGTGGTGGACGGAGTGACCGATTAGACCAATAGCAATACATCCGAGCAAGATAATACTGCCCAATGTAATCAGTTTATAAAGTCCGATTCGTTTAATGATAAAGGGAGTGATGAGCGAAGGGAGATACATCGCCATGACATGACTTTGAATGACCCATTTTGCATTTTGGATATCATGTCCATGCTCCGACATGGCAAGTGGGGTGGCGGTCATCAAAAACGCCATTACGGCGTAGGCGGTTAAGCCGGATCCAATCGCGAGCCATAACAAAGGTTGACGAAATAATTGATGGACAGGCCTGACGATACCGGAATTATTGCTTACTTCTGGAATTTGGAGGGGCTTCATTCCTAGAGCAATGACCATCGCACCAATCAGTTCCAATACCCCCATCGCCATGTATGCGTTGGCGTAAGCAGAGTCAAATACACCAATCAGTTGACCCCAGTTTAGTAATTCTGGTCCTACCCAAGCCGCCGCAATACCACCAACTAAGACCAAGCTGATCACAGAGGCATGTTGAGTCGCGTTGTCGCAACTCTCAATAGCGGCAAATCGATACTGCCCGACATACGACAGTTGTGTTCCTAGGATAAAAGTACTGAATGCGAACCCCCAGAAATTGCCTTGCTCAATCGTCCAACTCGCGAAAAACGCCGCCAAGCTACTAATGAGTGCAGCGATAATGAATGCTTTTTTCCTGCCAAGACAGTGCTGAATTTTTGCCGCTGGGAAAACGTTGAGTGACACACCAAGGATGAGGGTCGTGACAGGAAGCGTGGCGTAAGCAGGGGAATCATGTAACGTCGCACCAATAATGCCGCCAAGAAACACATTAAGCGCACCAACGGATAAAACGAACGGCTGTACGCAGGCGAGTAACCAAGCATTCCATGGCAGGTTCTTCATTTAAACGATCCAAGTAAAAGAAAATAGAGGCTTTGACTGTTGTACAAGAAATGGTGAGGAAAAGAAAGAAGTGCATTGAGGGAGCAATGCACTTCTCTTGCAGCTATATTGGTTTACGCTTGGCTTTGTAGCTCGGCTTTTGCTTGTTGTTGTGCGAGAAACTTAGCAATGACAGTTACGCCAGCAATGTACATTGCGCCACCTAGCAGGCCAACCGCCATCCAAGAGAAACCGTGCTCAACAACATGGTCTTTGTGCAGAATACACATCACAACATAAGCAAAAGTGATGTAGCTAAACGCGAAATGCGCCACAGGACCTAAGCCAATAGTAATAAGTACCACACCACCGACATAGATATAAAACGCGTTTATACCGCCAACAAATGGGGCTAACGCGCCTAACACGGTAGGGATTAGCATACCCATCGCAATACCGGCGATGCCTGCTGCGAAGATGTTTTTAAGCTTACTAAGGTCGAACTTGGCTTCAAAGAAAAAGATGAGCGCTAGGAAGGCTGGCCACTTATCGTGAATACCTAGCTCTTGTAAAATAGCGGTACCCGCGACAATCCAAAGTGTAAGAAGCACAGTTTTTGTTATGTGTATGGAGTTGAATACTTGATTCATGTTGTTGTTCTCTGTAGGGCGTAAAGTTAAACGGATTGGGCGCGGATTTTATAGATTGTCGCGAGCAGGGTCACTATTAAAATTGTGTTAAGTGCCTGATTAATTGGAGTTAGATGCCAACAACTATGAGTTTAATTCATTGATGTTCAATTAATGCTCAGACGTATTGGTCGCAATGATAGTGAGTGGAATTAAGGCTTGATGATTGAATTATATGTTTGTAAGGAGATAATATTTTATCGGGAAATATTATCTTTCTTGGGTTTGTTTGAGTGAATGTCTGCCCTCAATGACAGCGTTAAGATGTCGATGAGGGCAGTAAGCAGCTAGGCCGCGCTATTCTTTACCGGAGGCGTTTTTTCGCTATCGGACTCAGGTTTTGATTCTGGGTCTGATTCTGATGGCGATGTGTCGCTAAGGACATCTGCAAGCGTAGATTTAGATAGGTGACCCTGTAACTCACCATTGTCATCCACAACAGGCAATGGATGATCGCTGTCTAGCGTTTCTGGTATCACAGCTTCAAGTAGTGCGTCACTTTGCACGGCTGGAACATCGTCGAGCATCTGAGCTGGGATTTCTTTGTGGTAATCCTTTTTCTCAACTTGATCGAGTGCTTCTTGAGTAATCACGCCTTGATAGCCATCATCATTGACGACATAGCCAAAGTCTTCAGAAGAGCGGCGCATCTGTGCAATCGCTTCACCTAACGTTTCGGCAGTAATACGCGAGATTGGTGGCTGCATGACCGTTTCAACCGTCAGTGCACGTGCTCTGTTGACGTCTTTAACGAACGCTTCGACGTAATCGTCGGCTGGGTTCAGTAAAATGTCTACAGGCTTGTCTTGTTGGACGACCATACCATCGCGAAGAATAGCGATGCGATCGCCGATACGAAGCGCTTCATCCAAATCGTGGGTTATAAAGATAATGGTCTTGTGCAGTTTTTCTTGAAGCTCAATCAACTGATCTTGCATTTCACTACGGATGAGTGGATCAAGGGCTGAAAATGCCTCATCCATCAAAAGAATGTCAGCGTCAGTGCACAATGCTCGAGCTAACCCGACACGCTGCTGTTGCCCGCCTGATAACTGGCTTGGGTATTGCTTTTCATAGCCTTCAAGACCTACGGTTTGTATCCATTCGTTGGCTTTTTTGAAGCGTTCTTCTTTGCTCAAGCCTTGAATTTGCAAACCGTAAGCGACATTATCCAATACCGTTTTGTGGGGGAGTAGGCCAAATCGTTGGAATACCATCGACATCTTGTTGCGTCTAAAGTCTTGAAGCCCTTTCTTAGAGAGCTTCATTACATCAGACCCGTCGACGATGATTTCGCCTTCAGATGGCTCAATTAAGCGATTGAAGTGACGAATCATGGTCGATTTACCAGAGCCTGAAAGCCCCATGATGACAAAAATCTCACCAGGATAAATATCAAGATTGATGTTTTGCAACCCAAGCGTGTGACCAGTTCGAGCCAGAAGATCGTCTTTACTCTCACCGTCTTTAACGGCTTGGATATAAGATCTGTGTTTAGGGCCAAAGATCTTGTACAGATTTCTAATCTGAATAATAGGTTGAGGTTGAGTCATTAGTCTCGTCCTCCTAGATGTGCCTGCGTGCGCTTAGCATAGCTTTGCGAGACGCGGTCGAAAATAATAGCCAGCGCGACAATGGCCAAACCATTGAGCAGGCCGAGCGTGAAGTATTGGTTTGTGATTGACTTAAGAACCGGTTGCCCCAGTCCTTTTACGCCAATCATAGAGGCAATCACTACCATGGCAAGAGCCATCATAATGGTTTGGTTAATACCCGCCATAATATTGGGCATTGCTAGCGGTACTTGAACACCAAATAAGCGTTGCATCGGGCTGGCACCAAAAGCAGTCGAGGCTTCTAGCACTTCTTTATCGACTAATCGGATGCCTAAGTCGGTTAAACGAATGACAGGAGGAATCGCATAAATTACCACGGCGATTACGCCTGGAATTTTACCGATACCTAGCAGCATCACGACTGGAATGAGATACACAAATGCAGGCATCGTCTGCATAATGTCTAATATCGGCGTGATGATGGCTCGTGCTTTTTTGGACTGCGCCATGATTATCCCAGTCGGTATCCCGAGGGCAATGGCGACAAAGGTTGAGACGAGAATAATACTCATGGTTCGCATGGTATTGTCCCACATACCAAAGAAGCCAATCAAAAAGAAAGCAACAGCCACGGAGAGGGTGAGTTTCCACGACCGACTTGCAACGTAAGCTAAGCCGGCGAGAATACCAATGATTAACCACCAAGGGCTAGTGAGAAGTAGCTTCTCAAACCATATGAGAAAGCTAAGTAACGGGTCGAATAAGGATTCAATCATGTCTCCGTATTCTCTTGAGAATTCTCGGTACGCGCCATCAAGTGTTTTGCGTATATCGAGCAATTGTTTTCTATCGAGTTGAGGAATTTCACTCAACCAGCTGGCATCGAACATCTGTCACTCCTTGACCACTTATGCCACTATTTATTGCCGTATTTTCTTTAGCACCAATGTTTGTTGATACTGGATAAGTCGGATACCTATCTACGGCTCAATAGTAAAAATGTCGTTCTGTTTCGCGTCCTATCTTCTATTTCCATTGACCACCCCTTGTGACACTAACCGATTCACTTACCACTAAGTCATTCATTTTGCGGCAAGCTTATCTGCTAGCATCGTACGAATTGATGGGGCATTGCACTGTACTGTTGAAGAGTTAACACTATTCCAAAAACGACCATAGTTGTTGTCGTTGTAAAGTTGTATCAGTAAATATAATGCGCCATCTAACGTAGACGTTAAGCAAAAAGTTGTTGTGCTTAGCTAAATGGCTGAGAAATAAGACAGCGATCGTTATGACCGCTGTCTATTTACGATTGAACGTCGTTAAAGACGAATGGCGATTTATAATTTATCGATGGCCATTTGTACTTTTGTTGCGACGTCAGCAGGCAACCAAGCTGCCCATGTGTCTTTGTATTCTTTCATGAAATGTTCAGCGGCATATTCACCATCGGCTTGCTCGTCTTCCATCCAAGCAAGTAAACCGTTCATTTGCGCGTTAGTAAATTCACGTTTATCAAAATACGCCATCGCGTCAGGTGAATTTTTAGCAAATGCTGTCGTAACCACGGTTTCTACAACAGAAGGTGGATACATCGTTGGTTTTGGATCTAAACAGTCTTCGCTAGTGATACAGTCTTTGAATTGTGTGGCGTCAACACCACTACCAAAATCGACTTTAACCATTTTATATTTTCCCAGTACCGCTGTTGGTGCCCAGTAGTAGCCAAACCATGCTTCTTCGCGCTCATACGCTTTGGCGATTGAACCAGACAAACCAGCACCTGACCCTGGATCGATAACTTCAAAACCAGCTTCTTCTAGGTTGAGTGCCGTAAATAGATTACCCGCCGAAATTTGGCAGTTCCAACCCGCTGGGCAAGAATAAAAGGCCGACTTGGATGGGTCTTCTGGGTGTTCAAATTGTTTGGCATTTGCAATAACGCCTTTGATGGTGGCAAGTGAAGGGTCTTTTTCTACCATATAAGCTGGCACCCAAAAGCCTTCTTCTCCGCCATCAGACAGCGTCGTACCCGCGTATTCAATGCGTCCTTCTTTTACACCTGCATCGAGTGCTTCACGCATTGAGTTACTCCAGAACTCAGGTGCAATGTCAGGTTGACCTTTGGATATCATGGATGCGCCAGTGGGCATGGTATCGCCCGGTACTAACTCAGCTGGACAGTCGTAACCATGCTCGAGAATGAATTTGTCGATATTGGCAATGAGGGTTGCCGAGTTCCAGTTCATATCAGCGATAGTAACAGGGGCGCATTCGCTAGCAGAGACAGTTTGGAGGGAGGTAGCTAAAAAAAGAGAAGAGAACAGCAATTTCCTTGCAAGGTATTTCATAGTGATTTTCCATATCAGGGTTCATTGTTAAGTATATGGAATGTTAAAAAATATTACAAACTGCATTCCTGTTCTGTTAATGCACAGATCACTTATCTGTCAATTAGTATTGATGGACTATGCGACTTGTTGCGCTTTTTTTCATGCTTAGTCAGCCAGATGATAGGAATAACGATCATAAGCGTACCAACGGCCATGAAGATATCGGGCATTTCGTCGAACCAAAGTAACCCAACTGCGACGGCACCGATCAACCCGCTGTATTCTGCGCTGGCAATTTTATTGCTGTCTACCGAGCGATAGGTCATTACGCACGTGGCTGCGTAAATCAGTATAAACAAACTTGACGCCGCTGCCGTTGGGAATGCGCTCCAATCCCATGTTTCACCCTCTAGATAAACTAAGCACAATGAAACGGGAATACCGACAAGATTGGTCACGAGCAGGGTGTGAACAACTGATTGGTGTCTGGGTAGCTTTCGTATCAGTAGGTTATTGATGGCAATGGTCAGTGCAACGACAAGCGCGGCGAGTGCTGCTAAGTCGATTTGGTCTGGCCTGATAATCACTAATACACCGGCGAACCCCATGACGGCTGCCGCAATGGTTTGTGACGAGAGTTTTTCTTTAAAGAACAGCGACGCTAGTGGCAACATCATCAGCGGGGCGGCGTAAAAAATGGCATTCGCTGTGGCCAGTGGCATAGCAGAAATGGCGTATACCATGAAGATGGCGCCAAATAGCCAAACGTGTGCTCTGACCGCGTGCCATTTAATGCCTTCAGTGAGATTTTTAGGTTTACTGAGCAAAAATAGCGGTAATAGAATGAGCACGGCCGAAAGCTGACGAAACAACACGAATTGAAAAACAGCCACGTCATTCCCTACGCTTTTAATCAGCGCATCCGACAAGATTGCTATTTGGTTTCCGAAGACAAGCAATAACATTGCGGTGCCGACTGACATGCTTTTCATTTTGTTCTCCTTTGTGAGTTTACGAGAGCATAGTGATGTCATAGGATGAAGTTAAGTGATAAATATTTATTTAGTATGAGATATTTAGATAATGAAACTACCGCCCTTACGATCCGTTCATTATTTTGAATCAGTGGCGCGCAATCTAAGCTTTTCGAAAGCCGCCGATGAACTCAATGTCACTCAAAGTGCCATCAGTCATCAGATCCGGTTACTTGAAGATTATTTAGGTGAGCCCTTGTTTTTGAGGCAGGGTCGGAAGCTCTCGCTTACCGAAACGGGAGAGCAGTATCTCGAAGAGGTGAATCCCGCCATCGCCTCTATTGCCAAAGCGAGTCAGCGGATCAGAGAAGGAGAGCAGGGGACGATAAGACTCGCACTGTACAGTTCACTAGCGGTCAAATGGTTGATCCCACGATTGTCTGAATTTAAGCGTTTGTATCCGGAAATAGAATTGACACTCAACATGGTTGCCGAAGACCCCGATTTATCGGATGCCACCGGTGATTGTTTTATTACAGTAGAACAACCCGCCCGCAACTACGTTGCAGAGCCGCTATACAACGAAGTCCTTTATCCTGTGTGCAGCCAAAAGATTTGGAAAGAGATTCATGACCAGCCTTTTCCTGACGCACTTTGGAACTACCCGATTTTGTCGACCGATTCTGTTTTGCACGAAAGAGGCAAAGATTGGCATAAATGGTGTGAAGCGGGTGGTTTTGAATTACCGCATGGTCTTGATATGCAACATTTTAGCCATATGTTATTGGCAGTAGAAGCCGCCAAATACGACCAAGGAATTACCTTTGCCAATGGTTATATGATGACCGACAAAGATCTTCAAGACTTGGTTGTGGTGCCTTCTCATGGTCTAGACACGGGTGATCATTTCTATTTCGTGTATAAGAAAAGTCGAGCAAGACAGGTTGAGATCAAAAAATTGGCCAATTGGCTGCAACAACAGTGTTAACCACCATATGTCGGCCGTCTCCACACAAAGGAGACGACGAAAGGTTTAACAGCCAGCCTTGGGTTCACTAAGCCGGTTCTTCGATCAAGCTTGTGCTATGAAGAAGCTCCGTTACCTTATTGATCGAAAATTGATTATCGACGGCGAGCGTGAAATCACAGAGTCCAACTTTCAATATTAAATTATTGAGCTCAGGAAAGTGTGCATGGGGAGTGATGGAGACGCTTTCAATCAAATCAAGGCGAATAAAGGTGTGACCAAATTTGTAGTTAGTGTCTTTGACATCAATGATGTGTTTTCCCTGATTGGCAATGATAAGGTCAACGCCATCGGTCATGATCATTGAGCGCAATAATTTGTGCTGAGTAAAGTTATGATAAAGGTCCATCAAGCTACTTCGTTTACGATCGGTGAGTAACTTTTCGCTTTGGTATGCCAGAATATGCAAAGGCTCAAGTATTTGCTCTGTTCCGCAGTAAAAGCTGTAGGTCACCTTATCCATTAAGGATTGGTCGCTTGTTTCAGTAGCGATTGGATACGCATTTCTAGGCGAAACAATTTCGCGCAACAGTTTAATGACGCTGCTGGCGACATCTTGTGACACCAGATTATATTTGATGACCATTTCACCTTGGATTGATTGTAATCCAATAAAGTTATCGAGTAAGTCACCACCATGGGTGAGGAATAGCACATCGGTGTACCACATTTTATCGGCATGGATACGCTCACCGTCAATTTTCAAATGTAGAATGAAGTCCTTTTGAATAATCACCACCTCAGGGTACAACAACATGCCTGGCTTCATGTTTCTTCGTTCTTGATGCACCGGGATTTTGAAGCTATAGAGTGCATCTTCAAAGAAGTGCTGTTGCTCGAAAAACTGAGGTGGAATATCTTGTTCAGACTTAATTTCGACCAACCAAGGGCCAAATTGGTCATACTCTTTTTTTAGGTCGTACATACCTTACCTTCCTTGTTGTCTATTCTTTAATCAATACAACTCTATGTAAAATAATAGCACTTTGTTGTGATCTTACTCGAAAGACGGCCGATAGTGCTCTGTTGATATGCATTCGGTGGTCGACAAAGCAGGAGCTTTGAATGAGGTAATACAGAGTATGTTTAAGACGCCTTAAAGGTGGTAGCCACCTGCGAAAGGCCATCAAAAATGATGGAAGAGTAGCGATATACTTTTCTTCCATCATGAATAGGCCCGAGAGGGTGCTGTTAACACCAACAACATGCGATATCACAACCGCAGCGTTTCGTCATATTACGAAACGCATAGCATTAACAAAGTGCTGGATGGTGTTAAAAGAAAACAGCCGCGCCCAAGAATACGTGTACATTTTGCCCATAATAATCGTGGGTGCCGCCTGCAACCCAGTTGGTTGAATCATTGAGCGTCACCGCGTCTGTGTAAGATTCTAGGTAGATTTCTCCCCAAGGAACGGGTGCCCAAGCGGTACCTAGATTGAACATTGAAGTCTTGGTTCCGACCGCATTCGTGTCATTGTCTCGTTCAATACCAAATTCATAGCTACCATACACACGAACGGAGTCTGCGACATACACATTCGCCCCGATGCCAATATTATCGGTAGTCGTATTGAATGGTGTACCACTAGAGCCGTTACGTGCTTCAAATCGTTCGAAGCGTGCAGATAAAGACGCTCCGCCTTCAAAGAAGTGATGCTCTACACCCAAGGCAAATTGTTTGATATTGGCATCTTTTAATGTAATTTCCTCAGTTTCATCCCCCAATACATCTATCACAGTACCGGAAATGCTATCAGCTTGGTTATAGGCGGCAACAAAGTAAGTGCCCAGGGCGTTGGTATAGGTTGTTGCTGCGCCAAAGCCACTATCAATGGTAATTTCATCGTTAACAGCTGGCAAAAATGCACCAAAGTTTAAACGGTTACCAAAGCCGATATGGTCTTCCGAACGTTTGGCTTGATATTGAAGTCCAATATAAAAGTTGTCGGTTTCTTTCTTCCAAACCAATGTGTTTTTAGTGCGACGGCTGCCCAGTTGATCCGACTGCATCATATTCAAACCGCCTGCCCAGTATGAGTAGTATCCGATGTCTGATTTCACGTAGGGGCTTTCCTGTCGTCCTATGGTGACGTCGCCAAGGGTCATATGACCAAAGCCGACATAGGTTTGACGTTGCGCGAGTGCGATGTCTGATTCATCAGATTGCGTACCAAAGTTGACGTCCCACTCAAGCTTCACGATAGCTCGATAGTCGCCCAAAGTGTGAACCACATCGAAGCCCATCCAAGAACCTGGATCTTCAACATACAGATTGCCAGACTCATAACCAATAGCGTCCGCGCTGCCCATTGGCGATTCGGGATCGTAATGGTAGCTGCTCATCTGAGCGGCAATGGCACCATACATGGTAAGTTCTGTATTGTTATCGCTGTAAAGCTCCACTGCAGTGGAAGAAAAAGTTGCCAAAGTCAGCAAGGAAAGGGCGTGATAAAAATTTAAATGTTTCATATTTTTGTACTTATATTAGGTAATTAAAAGCTAGTGTTTGTTTGAAATACTAGCGACTGCTTTATTAATTAGATAATACTTTGATTATTGATATGTATAATGATTGTTAATGGAATTAACTATCGTAATAATCAACATTTATCGCAAGCAGTCTATTGATAAATGATCTTATTATTCATGAGGATTATCACAAATTACTTTTTTATAAGTTTTTATGCATTCGATAACTTGTGGGTTGTAAAGTTAATCTATTGATAGATTTAATTGATGGTAGTGTCGTGTGGGTTGTAGAGCAGTTTAATAGAGTGCAAGACGATATTGTTAATAACGGCGGTTGTTGATGATAGGTAAAAAGCCCTTAACAGAACGTAAGGGCAGGATTGATAGGGGCGACGTTATTAAGTAAAAACTTAAAAGAACACGGCTGCGCCTAGGAAGTAATGAGCCCCTTTTGATTGTGTATCATCTGGCAAACCTGTTTCATAGTTAATGCTGTCGTTAAGTTGGACATCATCATAATAGCTTTCTAGGTATACTTCGCCCCAAGGTACTGGCGCCCATCCGAAACCAACGTTATAGATATTTACTTCTGATTTGGTATTTCCAGTCAGCTCGTTGATTTCTTTAGCCCATTCATAACTACCATATATACGCATTGTTTCGGTAAAGTAGAAGTTCGCGCCTAATCCCAAGTTATCTGTTTTGCTATCGAAAAGTGGTGAATTACTGCCATCTTTAGCCTCAAAATGTTCATATCTGCCTGATACTGATACGGCACCTTCCATGAAGTGGTGTTCTATGGCTAAAGCGTATTGTTGCACTTTTGCATCGTTCGCAGTGCCCGTTACACTTCCTAGGATATCAATGAAGTCACCGTTGATATTGTTAGCTTGATTATATGCAGCAGAAACATAAGTACCAAAATCGAAGGTGTACGCGATTGCCCCCCCAAAGCCATCATCTATCGAGATTTTTGAACGATCTTGTAATTCAAAGTTATTGTCGAGAGTGCCCCCTACGATAAATGATCCAAAGTTGAGACCATTACCAAATGAGATTTGGTCAACATCTCTTTTAGCTTGGTACTGTAATCCGATATACAAGTTGTCAAAATCATTTTGCCATACAACGGTGTTTGGAGCGCGTCGACTACCTAATTCATCGGACTGCATCATATTCAAGCCACCAGCCCAATACGAATAGTAACCTTTGTCAGTTTTCATATAAGGACTTTCTTGGCGACCAATGGTCACAGAACCAAAGTCTTCGTGACCGAAGCCTGCGTACACTTGTCGAGCAGTAAGCGCCTCTAGACTATCTCCATAGCCATTGAGATCAGTTTGTGTCCCAAAGTTTACATCAAACGCAATTTTTGCAATCCCAGAGTATTTTCCTGCAGTATGTTTGATATCAAAACCAAAATATGACCCCGGATCTTCGATGAATGTTGAATCACTATTTAATCCATAAGCTTGAGGTGAACCCATTGGTGTTGATTTGTCGTAATCGTATGAGCTTACTTGTGCAGCGATTGCGCCATACATAGTTAATTCGGTGCCCTCGTTATTATAAAGTTCAATCGCATTGGCATGCGAAGCTGCAAAAATAGTGATAGCGAGTGTAGAAAGTTTAAACAGACCTTTCATATTATTATTTCCTTTTAACTGTTATCCATTTTTTAGGTTTTATACCCCCTATTTAAAAATAGAATCTATTTTTAAATACCACTGTTGGGGGACAAGTTCACGTAGTTGTTATATTTAACGCTTGTATCTATTTGCTGTTATTAATGACTTCATCATTTAGTTATAGTGTAAAATATTTCATCCAAACAGGTGTTTAATCTAAGTCACATAAATTGGATCGATGAATTGATAACTATTTAAAGTGTAAATAGTTAAGTGGGGTGAACTGCCAAGAAATGCGATTGATGTTAATTGGATGTTTTGTGTTATTTGGTCTTGTTAATTGTTTCTAATAATTGATTGGGTGTGTGAATGGTAAAAAAATATCACACGTTGTGATTTGGCGTGACCACCTGTTGAGTAGGGTTAGAGGCGATGGGTGATGTTTATAAAAAGAGGATTGTTAGGAGTTTTTAGGTTTTGTTAGGGAGGGTTTGCGCGAAAATTGATATGTCGCTTCCCGAATGTCGCGATTACCCATTGAGAGGTGAATGAAAGCAGCATAGGATGTCGTTAGGCTAATATAAGGAGAAAACCGATGGTTTCGAAAATAACATCCGCGCCAAGTGGACCCGAGTTATCTGAGTTGGTTCAGGGGTATTGGCGTCTAGCCGATTGGGGGATGACTCCGCAAGAACGACTGACTTTCTTAAAGCAACATATCGCGCTTGGGGTGACAACGGTTGACCATGCTGATATTTACGGAAACTATGAATGTGAGCAATTGTTTGGCGAAGCGTTAGCGCTAGATAGCCAAGTACGCGATGAGATTCAAATCATCACCAAATGCGATATTCAGTTGTGCAGCGAGAAATTCCCAGACAGAAAAATCAATCACTACGACACAAGTGCAAAGCATATTTATGAATCGGTAGACAATTCGCTGCAGCGGTTGGGTATTAATGAGATTGATGTCCTTTTGATTCATCGCCCCGATGCTTTAATGGACGCGGATGAAGTAGCGGGTGCATTCACTGAACTGCACAAGGTCGGCAAAGTTAAGCATTTTGGTGTCTCTAACTTCTCGCCGCGTCAGTTTGACTTACTTCAGTCTCGCTTAAGTAAGCCGCTTGTTACCAATCAAGTGGAAATCAATCCGTTAAATATAGAAGTGGCTCACGACGGCACCCTAGATCAATTGCAACAACTTCGTGTTTCACCAATGGCTTGGTCAACGTTAGCGGGTGGTGAAATCTTCTCTGGCCAGTCTGAGCAGGCACAGCGAGTCCGTGGTGAGCTGGAGGCGATTCGCCAAGAGGTAGGAGTAAGCACTATTGATCAGGTGATTTATGCTTGGGTGAAGCGTCTTCCTTCTAAGCCTTTACCTATCATCGGCTCTGGAAAAATAGATCGAGTCAAAGCGGCGGTTGATGCCCTCGACATAGAGTTAAGTCGCGAGCAGTGGTATCGAGTATGGGCGGCATCTAAAGGGCATGGAGTGCCATAGTCTAAGTTAAAAATCGCACTTTCGGAGACTAGATAATCGCGCCTTTGTTATTGCGGGGCCGCAATAGAAGTACTTCACCTGTTAGCATTAGAGTTGGTGTCAGAAAGTCTTGCCGACTCTAATAGCTACGGTTTTTGACCAAAACGCAGCACGATTGATGCAATATCTGAAGTGCTGTCACACCATCTGATCCTCAATACCAAGAATATTTAGTGAAGAGAAAATACAAAAGGTTAGCTCGTAACTCTTGGAATGAATTTTCTTCGACGGCTTTGGCGGTCGCATAGTCCCCCCTAATCTATATTCCAGAAAATACCTCACTGATGGGTCCTGCATGGTTCACCTCCTGAGAATAAGTTGAGAGAAATGAGTGTGCGTGAAGATTGCTTCATGATAATAACCTTTGCAGTTAATGTGGCGGCGTTATCAGGGGGAGAGTGATGAAAGTAAAAGTAGAAACCTGTTATTTCGGTGTTGCATCTTTTATATTGTCTCTTAAAGTCAGCCTTAAGAAGTGTTGAGTTGACGGTTAAATATGGATAGGAACTGAGATGAGCTCTATAGCGACAACCATTCACTTTCAGAGACTGAAGCAATTAGAAGCCCGATTTGGGCTTGAGCGAGTGGTCGTCGATAAGGCTTTGTTAGCTGAAGTATTAGTCTGTTCAAATCGAAACGTCGCTAACATAATGAAAAGCCTATCTGCTTTGTTATGGGTTGAATGGAAACCGGGGCTGGGGCGTGGGAATAAATCGACGCTGATGATCATGCACTCGTTTGAAACACTCCTTATCGATAGACTGCAACTTATGATTACGACTGGGGGGTTGAGTGAGGCTTGCCAATTTGCTGAACGGTTTCATTTTCAACATGTATTCAAACGTAATCTGCCAGAGTGGTTAAAGCTCTATTCAGATGATATCGATCGGCCCGATGAGTTGGTGGCGTTGGTTTCATACTCGTTGCCATCATGTCATCCACGTACGATGACTAACCTTAATGCGGGTCTTTATGTGAATGCGATGTTCGATACGCTCATTCAGTTTGATTCAACCACCCATTCCTTCGTTCCACATCTTGCTCATGAGTTTCACGAAACTGAAACCGGGTTCGCCTTTCGAATTCGACCTGATGTGTATTTTCATAATGGCGAATTGTTGACACCTGAACATGTTGAGCATCATCTAAAAAGGCTTCAGAGCAAAGCATCATTAAACGCATCAGTGTTTAGCGGTATGAAACACGTCCGAGTGAATAAAAGGTGGGTTGAGGTCGAACTTTTGCATCAAAGCCCACTTTTATTACATGCATTGGCCGATATCCATAGCAGTGTGTATTTAGATAATATGTCGGAACCTAGCTTTCCCTTTGGTACCGGGAGCTACCGTTGGGAAACCCGAGCCCACGAGCGCTGGTCATTAGTCAAAAATGACCGTTATTTTGGTACTCATGGCATCCTAAAACGCGCGCAGTTTTGGACGGTTGATGATAGTAACCGCGAACAATGCGGCCATGTTATTGAATATGACGGGGCGCATGTAGACCTTCAGCAGGACGGTGCCAATAACCTGATAACACATTCAAAATTAACCGGCTGCCAAGCACTATGTATTCACTCGATGCTGGCATTTGAAATTCGTGAGCTATTGGCCAAAGTCGTCACCCAAGGCATTGCAACGCAGACGCCAGAACGTTCATTGTGCGGAACATTATTTGGTGATGATCATGTTTATCTTGCCATTGTTGCTGCCGACAAACATCAATCATTGCAAGGAGCGCCAGAGACATCGTTAGCGGGGCAAGAGGTCTCATATTGGGCTCATCAAGCTGAATCACTAAGTGGTATTCTTGATTCGCTGCGTGACGCCGGCGTACAACTGGTGGCGGTTAATGAGCGAAATAGCGCCATGATATGGCTGAATGATTACCTATTTGGTCAAGATAGGCTGCTTGATCAGTATTATTGGTTACTGGATAGTGAGGTCGCACAATACCTTCTTCCCAGTGTATTACGAAACCAATGGATGGATGAGGTTCTGTATTCAGATAACTTAGCGCAATTATTTAAAGAGATTGAAAATCAGTGCAAGCAAAAGCGTTTCATCGTTCCCTTAGGTGAAATATCCATCGCTTTTAAAGCGCATCCATCTTTAAGGGGGCATAGCGTTGATTCTATTGGGTTAATGCGGCTTTCTGGATTATGGTTAGATAAGCGCTAAAAATATAGCGTAGGTGCGCCATTGCCTTTCTCCATCGGCTTGCAAGGGACACGTGCAAGTGGAGCGGGTTGCGTCCAGAGACTCGGTGAGGCTCCTGGGTAAGAGTATGTTTTACTTTTTATTGGATGACTATGTTCGAGCAAATCAAAGGCTTCATTAACCCAAGTAAAAACCCTGATCTCACATCCGCACATGAGTATCAGCGCCAGCATCTTCCAACTCTTTGGCTTTTAGGTAAAACAGGTGCTGGCAAGTCGTCATTTGTTCAAGCGATCACGGGCTTGTCATCCGTTGAGGTGGGTAACGGTTTTGCGCCATGTACGATGACCTCTAAAAGCTATCAATTTCCGCAAGATAAACCGGTAATGCGCTTTTTGGATACCAGAGGGGTGGGCGAGAGCAATTATGACCCAGCGTTGGACATAGCCGAAATTGGAAAGTCAGCGCATGCATTGGTGGTTGTGATGAGGGTTGACGATCCAGAGCAGTCTTCGTTGTTATCGGCCTTAAAATCGATAAAGCAAAACATGGATCATTTGCTTGTGATCCATAGTGGTGTCCTATTGTGTAGCGAGCAAGACCGCACGAGACAAATAACGTTTAATAACCATCAAATCCAACAGGTATGGGGGAACAACTTTGATTCTATCGGTGTTGACTTTGAAGCCCCTAATGGGTCCGTCTATCAGTATGAGCAGTTAGTTGAAAAACTGAGTGTCATACTTCCTGTCGTTGGCATGATGGTAGCGGATAAAGAACATGAAACCGTTGAGCAGGCTAA
The DNA here is from genome assembly GCF_002873335.1 of Vibrio sp. 10N.286.49.B1. Taxonomy (GTDB): domain Bacteria; phylum Pseudomonadota; class Gammaproteobacteria; order Enterobacterales; family Vibrionaceae; genus Vibrio. The sequence goes on from NZ_MCUW01000020.1 coordinate 38,078, forward strand.
CTATGACCAGGTTGAAAAGGAAGTGCTTTGGTATGCCGGAAGTGCGTCAGCCAGCGATCTTGTTCCGGCTGTTGGTTTGGTGTCAGTGCCAGCCATTCAAGCCAAGATGTTGCACAGTTTAGCGAATCAATATGGCGTTGAGTGGAACAAGCGCACGTTTAGTGAGCTTATCGGTACACTTGGCGGCAGTTTCGCGTTGCAATATGGTGTTAAATTGGGGGCAAGGCAACTTATCAAGCTTATTCCCGTTTACGGACAAACCGTCGGCTCTGTTGCTGCAGCCGCGGTCAGCTTTGCAACCACCTATGGACTAGGTCGCGCGGCCTGTTTTTACTTTTATCATAAGAGTAAGGGGGAAGATGTGTCGAATGACGCGATGCAGGCGATCTATAAAGAGGCACTTAAAAAAGGTAAGGCGGCATCCGGTTATGAAAAAGATTAAGAGTTTTTATCGTTTACTCTCTGAACTGTCAGGTGGTCGTTGGGGCATTGTCGTGATGTCTGCTGTATTACCAATCGTCATTATGATGGGCTTTGGGTTAGTGTTGGCGTTTAAATATGGCTACATATTGGAACTGGCGATTGCGATCTTGGTGAGTACTTTGATCGTCACGCTTCCTCTTTATGTGCTTAGTGTTTCGTTAAGCAAGCCTGACATCGGCAAGCAAGCTAAACAGGAAAATCAGGCTAACCAAAAAGGTCAAGCCGAGACTAATAAAGAGGGCGGCGGTGCCGAAATTGAGGATGGGCTCGTAAAAGCCTCTGAAGATTGGTCTCAACAAGAGCGGGTTATTTGGAACGCTGCAAAAAAGTATACGCGAGAGTGTTTACAAGACGACGTACAATGGCGTGACATCGACACCGTAGGCCTTGATGTATTGGCGTTTATTGCTCAGAGATTTGATAAAAAAACACTAAATTTTTCGATTCCCGAAGGGTTAAAGTTGCTGGAAGAGGTGAGTCGTCGGTATCAACTTGTGGTGAATGACAACATCCCCGGAATTGAATATCTCAAGATTTCTTACATTCGAGCGGGTTATGAAGCCTACGACAAATATGGGGAGTTAGGCCAGAAAATAGTGAAAGCGGCAATCTGGGCAAACCACGCGAAAAACCTGTATTACAATCCGTTAAAAGTCGTGTCTGACCTCAGTAGAGAGCAAGCCACCTCATCGATGACACGAGGGGTGGTTGATGATATGCAAGCGATGTCGAAGCAAGCCTTGCTCGACGAGATAGCCGCCGTTGCCATCGACTTGTACAGTGGTAGGTTCAGCTTTGATGAAGAGGATTTACAGGTATCAGATGCTTATGAACTGGATGAGCAACGATTCGCACCAGAGTTGGAGCCGATTAGAATTGTGATGGTAGGGCAAACGGGGTCAGGTAAGTCATCATTGGTCAATCTGTTGAAAAATGAACTGGTGGCGGAGGTGGATGCGTTGCCGTCTACCGACACATCAACGACATACCGTGCTTTGGTGGATGATATTGATGTTAGATTGGTTGATTTACAAGGCCTAGACGGTAAAGACAAAACGGAACAAAACATGCTGCATGAAATGATTGAAGCCGATTTAGTGCTTTGGGTCTTAAAGGCCAACCAGTCAGCACGTCAATTGGATAGTCAGTTAAACGAACGCTTTGAGCAATTTTATGTCGAACAAAAAAACGTCTCTCGTAAAAAGCCAGTGGTTGTCTGCGTCGTGAACCAAGTTGATAACTTAAAACCAATTGGTGAGTGGCAACCACCGTATGCCCTTGATAATCCGACGACCACAAAGGCAACCATTATTTCTCAGGCACTGGCGTATAACCAAGCCTTGTTAAACGCTGATCTGGCTTTGCCTTTGTCTATTTCTCCCGAGAAAGCACACTTCGGCGTCGAGACACTTAAACTGACATTAAGGTCAGAAATTTCTGAGGCCAACAATGTGCAGCGAAATCGACAACGAATGGAAGCCATGAAAAGAGGCGTAGCGGTTAAAAAGCAATTAGGCCGAGCCATTAAAGTTGGCCGAAAACTTGCGCCGAAGGCTTTAAAAGTAGCGAGTCCTAAGTTAGCTGAGATGACCATTAAAAAAGTGATTAAGTAAGCCTTTAAATAATCACTTAAATACGCAATAAGACGCCACTAAACAGTGGGGCAAGGAGCGACACATTTGAATAAGAAACTACGTTGGGGAATTGCAGGTTTGGGCAATATTGCCCATCGATTCGTCAAAGACTTAACCCGTTACGTCGATAATGCTGAACTTTATGCCGTGGCTGCACGTGACGAGGAGCGGGCTTCTAGCTTCTCGAACCAATACGGATGTACTGTTTCGTATGGTTCATACTTAGAGCTTGCGAGCGATGCCAATGTAGATGCGGTCTACATTGCAACCATCCACCCATTTCATAAAGACCTCGTTGAGCTGTTTTTAAGCAAAGGTAAGCATGTCTTAGTTGAAAAACCGGCATTTACCAACGTAAAAGATTGGGATGCAATGACCGCGTTGGCGAATGACAAAGGCGTTTTGCTAGCTGAAGCAATGAAGACGGTGGCGTTTCCTGCGTATCAAATGATGAAGCAGTTTATTCACGATAATAATATCAGCATCGATTCAGTCGAGGCTTCGTTTGGCAACTGGCATGAATTCGACGGAAATTGGCATTTGTTTAATCCGGACTTATCCGGTGGCGCGACGTTGGATGTCGGTGTCTATGGCTTATGGTTGTATGCGGACTTATGCCAACTGACGAACTCAATGCTTTCACGTCCACGTGCTGAATACACTAATGATAATAGTCAAAGTGAAGTGGATGAGAACGTAACGTTTATCTTTGAGGGGGACATGGCCGGTACAATTGGTGCGTCGATTACTCGAGACCTGAAACGCGAAGCGGTTATTCTGGGCACTGAGCTTGAGATTCTTATTCATGGCAAATGGTGGAACCCGACGACAATAGACATCACCTATAAAGGCGAGTTTCATCAGATTAATATGCCGGTACGTGGTGGAGGTTTTGAGTATGAGATCGAACATATTTCGTCTGTACTACTAAGCCATAAGCGTCATTCTGACATCATGCGTCATGAAACAAGCCGCCAGGTGATTGGTATGTTAGAGCAGTCTTTGGTCGAAAATGGCTATGATTACTTGGCGAACCCATACGCTCGGTAAAGGATGGGTCTGGTGGCCGCATAATCGGCGGCATGCCGGAGGGGGAGGGTAGGCTTAATATGCGATGTACCACGGTGTTATATGGTGTGTCGTACATTAAGCCTCGAAGCAATAAATCGGGATTATTGGTCGTTTTCGTCGTTCGTAAACGAGGCTTCAATCCGTTTTAGTTCTTCTTTTTCTTTGAGCTGTTTTTCTTCTTGGTTAGCAAGCTTTCTTCGGTTGAGCTCTTTTCGCTCAGACTTGCTCAAAAACTTAACGGCCTTTTTCGTCGTTAGCGCATAAGCAATGACATCTTCGCCTTTTTCTCTGCGCTCTGCTACGCGTTGAGAAAAGCGTTCATCATCGCGTGCTTTTCTTTCCGCTGCGGTTAATTTACTCATTATTTATCCTCATCAGTTTTCATAGCAGAACTCTACCATGATCAGTCAAACAAATGAGAGTAGTTGCACATTCATAAAGCTGATGACGGTATAGTAACATGAAACCTGGGCGACACCCCACCCTATATGGGATGACGGCGTTTGGATAGGCGGTGTTTTATTCGAAATGGAGGCTTTCTATACGAAGGTAAGACTCCGCAGTCGGTAGTGTTTATTGCACCTAAGCTGACCGGTGGTGGTCGGTGCAATTAGGATAAATCTTACAAGCGTGACTCAACGAGCTATGAGTCATTTAAATCTCAGAGCGCGATTCAGCCCTTATTCAATCAGGCCTTACAGGATATTCAGTCGGCGTGTGTCGATTGTGATGGCAACGGAATCGATAATATCTTAGCGAAAGTCATAAATTCGTATACGATGCGCCACCCTAAAAAACTCTCTTATACGATCTGCCGACTATGTCTATTAACGCGCTTTATACCGACCTCTCAAGTTATTATGATTTGATGTGTGCTGATATTGATTATCATGCCCAAAGTTACAGTGTGCGACGCTTACATCAGATATTTGGTAACGGTGGTACGACCCATCTAGACCTCGCGTGTGGAACCGGTCCGCACGTTCGTCATTTTATTGATTTTGGTTATCAAAGTAGTGGACTCGATATTAACCAACCTATGCTAGATATGGCCATGATCCGTTGCCCAGAGGCTGAGTTTTCTTTACAAGACATGGCTAATTTTGAGCTTGCAGAGCCTGTCGATCTCATTACCTGTTTTCTTTATTCCATTCATTATAATGGTGGCCTCCGCCAGCTTGAAGCGTGTATTGATCATGCCTTTAATGCACTAAAAAAAGGCGGTATGTTTTGTTTTAATGTGGTGGACTGCCTTAAGATTGACAACCATTCGTTTGTGACACACACCACTTACCATGAAGGGAGTGCGTTGACTTTTCGTTCTGGCTGGCAGTATCGCGGGCAAGGGGAACAGCAATCATTATTGCTCAGCATCGAAAAAACCAGCGAGCAAAAAACACAGGTTTGGCATGATGAGCACCCGATGGTCGCATTGACTATTGAAGAACTGCTTTCGTTATTGAAACGACGCTTTGACGTTCATGTTTTTGAGCACGACTATGAAAAAATTGTGCCTTGGGACTTACATTCAGGTAATGCTTTGATCGTCTGTGTTAAGGCATAGAACAACAGATATACCGATATTCGTATAACGTTCAAAGCAGGATAAGATTCAAAAAACACCTTGTTACGGAACAATATGATTATGCGGCATTATGGTTGCCCCATAAGTCGATGAATGATGACTTGCGCTGAAACCTCGGCGCATCCTGCTGTATTTTCGCCACACCAAAGCGGTGAAAAATCACTTAATGACTTCTTCTCTGCTGAGGCGCGCAACAAACCCATCTCCAAGGACGCGTACGGAAAGGTTGGCGCATTCTCATTAATGTATCCAAGTCGTTCCATTGCTCGGTTGACGATACCGCGGGCTGGGCGCCCAGTGAAAATATTGGTCAGAGCGGTATGTCGGTTTCTCGCGCCGCTTTTTATGGCAGCGCGGTCTTTTATGGCAGAGCGGTGAAGGTCAGAGGTGGTGGCTTCCGAACACAGCAAAAACACAGTGCCCACCTGAACAGCCTGCGCCCTGAGAGCAAGCGCGTTCTCCATATCCTTTTGATCAGTAATTCCTCCCGCCGCAATGACGGGTATATTAACGTTAGCGATGACATTGGGCAGTAGTATCGACAGGTAAGCTTGGCTTGCGAGATCCTTCGTTAAAAACATCCCTCTATGACCACCTGCCTCCAAGCCTTGCACAATAATGGCATCTGCGCCATTTTGTTCTAACCATTGCGCTTCTTTAACGGTGGTGGCGGTTGAGATAATACGCGTGCCCCAACTTTTTATTCGGTTCATGAGTGTTTTGTCAGGAAGGCCAAAATGAAAACTAATGATCTCAGGGACAAACGGCTCAATGGCATCGGCAATATCGTGGTTGAATGGCATTCGATTTGCGTTCTTCGGGATGGTGTCTTTATCGATATTCAATTCCGCTAAAAACGGACTCAAAGTCTGTTGCCAGTGTTGATGCTGACTCACATCGTATTGAGGCATGTCATGACAAAAAAAGTTGAGATTATAAGGACGAGATGTGGCAGCTCTGATCGTTTTAATCTCAGTAACAATAGCCTCTATACCCAACATACCACAGGGAATTGAACCTAGGCCACCGGCCTTATTTACCGCTATGGCGAGGGCATTATTTTGTACTCCCGCCATTGGTGCTTGAATAATAGGAAAGCGGCTGCCCAGTAACTCGTGAATATTTTGCATGAATTAATGCCTTTCTGCTGACGTGTATTTAGTGTTGGGAGTGGCGTTAATTTGAACGGATATGATAAAAACCATTAAATTAGAGTATTTGCACTATTGCTACCCATTAGCTTAGAATAACGAGTTGTGTTTGGCGAGTATTTCGGTAGGCCGGTATTTTCCTTCTCGAGAGAGCCGATTTCGAAATAAGTGTAAGTAAAAGCGCAAAATTACAACGACATGCCATAATTACTATCATAGTGAACAATAACTTACTAAACGAGTGAGTGAACCAATAATATGTATACAAAATGATTAAACAATACACGAGTACAGTGAGAAAAAGCCACATAGAGTGTTCTGCCGTTAGAGTGATGAAGGGTTTATAAGTATGCGTAAGAAAATGCAGTGGATAAGCATCATTCCTTCTTTTTTGATATTAGGTTGCAGTAGCTATATTCCGCCAGAAGAGCGTCAAGCAGCTCGCGACGATATCAATACCGCGTCTTCTGAGATAATCAGCAAGCTTGAAAAAGACCACACTGAAATCTCCACACAATTAGCGGACTCGGTCGGTTATGCAACGATCAGTATGTCGGGTGTCAAAGTGCCTGTGATAGGTGGTGGTTCTGGTGTGGGTGCCATTTATAGCAGCGTCGACGATAACGTAACCTATATTAATGTTGACCGCTACGATGTTGGTGCGGGTCTAGCGTTAGGGAACTATGAAGCATTAGCCATATTTGATAATAAAGAAGACCTAGAAAAGTATCGTAAAGGCGTATGGCATGTATCGGTTGGAGCGGAATTAAGCTACGGTGAAAGCCGCTCTAGTGCCGCCACGACTTTGATAGGTACTGATGATTCTGATGTCCCGATTTATTTACTGTCGAGCTCTGGTGGCGCGGCGATAGGCAGTGCGAGATTAATATCAAGCTCTGTTAACTATGACCTTACCGAAACGGGCGTGGGCGATATTAGTATTGCCAACAAGGATCAAGATGTTGCCGACGGGACAACCGCACCGAAAAAATGGGATCGAGCGTTACCATTCTTCGCTCAAGAGGTTATTGATAAAGGGTACTCGCTGCCTAAGCCGTATGGCATCAGTCTTATCTATACCAATACCTTCCAGTACATGGACATTACGGATTTGAACGTCGGGATTAATGGATCCAAACAATATCCAATTGAGTTCGTGTCATTTGATAACAACAGCAACAGCACGCAATCTCCTCAGCTTAAATTGGATGCGTGGTTATTCCCATTTATGAACGTGTTTGGAGCTGTGGGTAAAATTAGTGGGACCGCTGATATTGGGATACAGATTAGTGGTGATGACCTAATTGATCAAACTGGTGCTGATTGTACCGGGCCGATTATCGGCAGACCACCTCAATGTATATTTCAAGGCAGAGAAATTGGTGGCGTAGCAAAGGCCACGCTTGATGGCACTAACTATACGTTAGGAACCATATTAGCGACGGGCTGGAATGACTATTTTGTTACTTTACCTGTCTCATTTACTTATGCTGATATGCGTAAGAATGATGCGGAAGGCTTAATCCTAAATGTATCGCCGCGAGTCGGTAAAGTGTTCCCTACCGTGGGATCACAATCGGTAGCTGTTTATACGGGCGCAACATACTTAGATAGTACGCTGACATTAACCGGCACCTATACTTACGAGGGTGTTGGTATTGACTATAAGGTGAAACAAAGCAACATCGACAAGTGGACAGGCTTAGTCGGCGCCAACTACAACTTTAACCGAGACTGGTCACTTATGATGGAGTACGGTTGGAAGAGTGACAGAAAACGCCAGTTTATATCGGCATTGAATCGTCGCTTTTAATCAGCACAAAGATACCTTGCAACCAAAAGGCCCAAATATGGGCCTTTTTCTATGGCGGATTAGCTTTTCTAATAAGCGAGGATGAATTTATTTAGTAAATTAATTACCAAATAATATTTGACCTATGTCACAAAAGGAGTAAAATTTGACCTGTTCTTGAAATCAAATTACATAAAGCAGGCAAAAAATGAACTCAGCACTTCTATCAACACTGAACAACGATCAAAACACTGAAGTAAAAGAAACCCCAGCTCAAATGTCAACACTGGCAGAAATCGCGTCTCTAGCGACCATGTTTTTAGCAACATCTGCAGTCGTATTGTTACTTAGCCTGACTTGGGTGCTGTAACGACTCACGTTTTCAGGGACATGAAACAGCGATACTTTGCAATGTGATTGCTCGAGTGTCGCGAGTCCTCCCTTTTTTATCTTTATCTTTATCTTTATCTTTATCTTTATCTTTATCTTTACCTTTCAGCAGATCTTGCCCTCAAGTACTCGACTCTATAAAGAGCACGCGGTTTGAATGGTTAGCTTTTTCAAATAGCACCGTACTAGGGTCTAACAACGACAAATCTTCCTTGCCCTGTGGGTAAAAACCAATCTCCTCTCGATACAAAATACTGTTGTCCTTTTTTGTTTACCGCTGTCGCGCCTTCAGGCAGCCGCTTGATCACTTGCCCCAATCGATAACGACGTTTATTTGGCTTCTCAACAACCACGTAGTGATCGTTTCTTTCTTCATAGTACCGCCCATTGATTAAAGCATAGGAAACGCCAGCAATGGCAAGAAATATCGCTGAGTCGGGTAGGCGATGCCGGTCATAATGATGAACCACATGCACTTCTTTTTTGTGGTGCTTATGGTGTTTATGTTTTTTCCATGGATCCGCAACGCTCTCAAATGACAGCAATAGTATTGATACGAACGCGATGTTTTTAATGGCGTTATTCATAATGCACTCACCTATGCTTATTAGGTATTAGGTATTAGGTATTAGGTATTAGGTATTAGGTATTAGGTATTAGGTATTAGTGTGGTTGAGTGGCTTTGTAAGATAGTGAGCGAGACGTCAGTAAACGGTTGGGATTTGAATGGGGGTGAATGCTATCGGTGTAAGTCATTCTCTCGGTTGATTGATCTCAGAGATTAAGAGAAAGCCACGCGCAGTGCACGAACAGTAAACGCCCATTTGACACTGTCTGAGGTTATACTGTGGCCTTACGGTTTATACAAAATAGGGATACCAATGAATAAAAGAATCTTAGTCACCGGTGCGACAAGTGGAATTGGTTATGCTTTGGCGATAGAGCTTTGTGCGAAAGGTCACAAGGTTGTCGCGACTGGCAGGAACATGAAGAAGCTCGATGAATTACATGCTGCGACTGGTTGCCATACGATTGCAGCTGACCTGGGCGTAGTTGACGAGGCGTTGGCTATGTTTGAAGCGGCATCGCAACATCTGGGCGGTTTAGATGTGCTGATTAATAATGCCGGGATGATCTCACGTAAGTGCTCTATAGAAGAATTTACTTTAGAGGAATACGACGAACAATATGCGATAAACCTCAGAGCCCCTTCGCTGCTATGCCGTGAGGCGTTAAAAGTCATGAAACCTCAGCAAAACGGACAAATTATTAATGTAATAAGCACCGTGGCGAAACGAGCAAATGCGACAATGAGTATTTATACTGCGATGAAACAAGGGCTTGCCGGTTTTAGTGCTATTTTGATGAAAGAGGCCCAGCCTCATGGCATTAAGGTGACTTCCTTGTTTCCAGGTGGTACGGATACAAACTTTCGCGAAGCCGACCGTCCAGAGTATATGAACCCGGTAAGCGTCGCGAAAACAATAACTCAGTTACTAGAATTGCCCGCCGACTTGGTGATGCATGAAATGACTTTCCGACCGCCCGTTGAGTTAGAATAACGATATTAACTGTTATGCCATTATATTACTGTTTATACACACCTCTGTGTGTTCTCGGTGGTCTGATGGCAATACAGTGAGTAACGTTACTGTCATTCTTTCTAAAAAGGTGGCCATCAGTTCACCATAATTCGACACATCGTTTTCTGTGATCGAACGAGCAATAATGTCTAGCTCATTGGTTGGAAACAGTAACGCGCATTGAGCGGGCTGTTGAAGGAAAAAGTGGTGAATATAACGTCTTAGATTCAAGATTACCGCATTAAAAAAAGTATCCATTATTTTTGGTGCACTTGAGTCATGCAGTAAGAGAAGTATGGCAATAAAATTGTCTTCAATAATAGTTAAACTCGGCAACTGCTCATTACTTTGGTTTAATTCTTGACTTAATTTAATAAAATGAAAAAGTAATCTTACGGATTTTTCTTCGGAAATTTTTTGGTGGCCATTCTGGTGGTTATAACATTGCCTTTGAAAGTGATACGCCAAGTAATCCATTAATGCTTCCAACTCGAGCTTCGTTAAAGGATTAACGTAGGTGCCCACGTTTGGTTGATAATGTATAAACCCAATAGATGCTAGCTCTTGTGTAGCCTCGCGAATTGGAGAAAGTCCTATTTGATAGCGTTGGGATAATTCATTAATAATAAATTTTTGATTGGGCTCGATAGTTTGATCAAGAATGTCTTGTACTATAAGTTCCATTGCTTTTTGTTTAGTGGTTTTCAACTGTTACTACCGATTATTGAAGTTCAGCGGGTATTGTCCATATCAGGTCAGTAAAAAATACAGTAAAACTACTGAATAAAATTGCAATATTAAGTTGTTAAGCAGTAATTCTACGGTACGGGTTTATATTCCATTCATACATAATTGTTTATAACTATAAATGAACATGTGAAGACTCCCTTTATGAACAAATACTTAGTGATAACAATGTTAATGGCAACCTCTTCTTATTCAGTTGCTGAAGGCACCGGTGGTGATATTATAGACCCATCATCAAAACTAATATTTTCCTACAAAAATGTAACGCAAGATGTCGCACAACAAGAGTTAACGCACTGCCAAGGTCTTGCCAACACAACACAAGAGGAAGTAACCAGCAATAAAGGGTCAGGTGCTCGAGGGTTGTTGAAAGGTGCGGCGACAGGGGCTGCTGTTGGTGCTATTTCAGGTGGCAGTGGTTCTGATGGCGCCAAAGTGGGGGCTGCTGGTGGCTTAGTGGTTGGTAGAGTTCGTGGCAACAACCAACAGTCTTCTCAACAAAAAACAAATTTGGATAACTACAAAACGGTTATGCGTAATTGTATGGTGAACCGCCAGTATGTGTCGTTAAACTGATCTGAAACGTTAATGCCCAATACCAAAGCCATTACGAAGGGCAAATTGAATAAGTTCTGCATGGCTTTTTAGGCTGAGTACGTCGATCATTCGGTATTTATGAGATTCGATCGTACGTGGGCTTAAGAATAATGCATCGGCACATTGCTTAGCACTGTAACCCTTGGCCAATAACTCTAGTACCGAGCATTGCTTTTTACTTAATAAAAGCAATTTTTCGCTATCGTTGATAGCCGTTTCAGCACCTTTGTTTAAGCTGCGTGCGATGATAGAGTGTTGCCAATAACAAAGCCAAGTATCTGAGATGATCTTTAATCGTCTGAAGTCTTTGTCACTCAATCCATTAGCGGGCTCTCCAAACTGAGTAAATGCCAGCGCTCCCCACACCTCCCCAAACAGCTCCAATCGAATAATGCCATGCCAACGTCCTCCTTGAGAGTAGAGTAGTTTTAACGGTGTAATAGGCGATGTTCTCAGGGCTTGATGGTCGAAGCTTTGCCAGATGGACTTCGATTTTAAAAGGTCTATGTAGTTAATGTAGTTACCACTTGCAAAAAGGACTTTATCTAACGTTAGATTAGGTGTTTTTGCCACTGACATTGTTCGCTCATCGTTCAACAGCAGCATTGAGTTAGGAAACAATGTCAGCCGATCCAGCTGGAACCAATCAAGAACCTGTCTGGTGACAACATCAAAGGTATCTTCAAAATGAACGGGTTGGCTTCCTGACAATGCGACGGATTGACTCATTAACAAAGTTTCAAAGCTCTCGCTTGATTGAGATGTCATAAGCGATCTCTTGTGACGACGTGATATGATTTAAGCTAACGCTAACAAACGGTTATTGTCAACAATGTGATGAAAACTATCCTTGTCTTCATTCCTTTAAAGCCCCAAGATGGCAGTCAATCACTTATAGTAACCGCTCTCTTGGGGGGGAATAGGCGACTTATGAGAGACGCTTACATGGCGTTTAAATAAGACTTGTAAGAGTGAAGTCGAACCGTTGCAGCGCCAATGACATCGATGAAACCAAAGAATGCATGCGGCTTGGTTGCGGCGATCCATGCTGATCCGGTAGCACCAATAGGAATCACCTTTCCGTCTGGTTCGATTATTTCAAGTACCACCGTTCGTCCATGCGTACTTGTATTAGCACCGACGTGTTGACGTACGCTTTGTGGGCCTTGAAGCGGTGAAATTGATGACTCTCCCGTTCCTGCGGTAAAGCTATGCACGCGTGCTCTAAAGACTTCGCCTGGATACGCATCGACATAAAACTCAGCAAACTGACCAGGCTTCACATAACGAAAAGTCTGGTCTGGGATGCGCATTTCTAAGAATTTACGCGACGTATCATAGATATGCATATTACCCACTCGACTTCCGTCTGCCACGTTGACGACCGCGACTTGACCATCAAAGGGCGCTCGTACCGTTTTACGCTCTTGTTCAAATTGAACGCGATCGTAGTCGGCATGCAGAGAAGCGAGAGTGGACTCTGAGATTCTTAGTTGTGAGTGATAGTTTTCTACATCGCGTTCTTTAAAGATTTCTGGCGATGTTTTAGCGCGATGTAAATCACGCTTCATTTGCGCTATCGATTCTTCTTGGGTAACGATCGATGCTCGTATTTTCTCGAGGTCGGCATACGATGTCGTGTCTATTAGCGTGTAAATAACATCGCCTTTTTTAACCACTTGGTTATGGTCGACGTGTATTTTGTCAATCTGTTCGCGCAACAAAGGGGATAGTACAGAATGTGGCGCTTTGATTGTAGAAGAGTACGTTAGGTCTACCGGTGCCCAAAGACGGGATAATACCCCCAAGATAATGAGAATAAACGCACCGCCTGAGACAATCCAAAACCCGCTTTTTAGCGTCCATTTAATGGCTCCTGTCGAAACAAGGATCCACATGATAAGGATGTAAGGGATCATGACTTCTTTCATGACTTGGCCTCCGAGCTTTCGATGTGGTTGTTGAACGCTGAGGTAGTCGATGATGACCCTCGGCTGTTTCCAATCACTCGACTGATGGAAGCACCAATGTGTTCCCAATTGGCAAAGGCGATGATGATGGCCAGTACCCACCACGCTTTGTGCACAAATAGCCCACACAGGGAGAGGGCAAACACGAGCTGGATGTGAGAACTCTTCTTCTCATGCGCCTTATGCACAGCGACTTCATGAACTCGCCAAAGTAAATAGATAACAAAAGCGGCAAGCGCAATGGTCACAGAAAACAAATAGCCACTAAAATACTCTGAATTAAAGATCATCATCATGGCGTCATTAGGTGTATTGGTAAAAGAGCCCATATCAACGTCTTTTGAGTTGATCGTGCCCATTGGCGCTAACAGGTAAGCACCTAGAAACATGGTTAGCATAAATACTGTAAATTTAATCAGTACCTTGGCGATCACCATGATTATACGCATAATATTTTTTATCGCGTTCATAGTTGTCTCTATTTTTGATTGAATAATGGTCACTGTATTAACCATTTATTGCTACCTGAGGGATATCGTATTGTCCACTTCACGATGTCCACTCGATATAGTTAGCCTGATTACAGCGAAGCGCTCGCTAAAAAGCCGCTAACAGGGTTAGCGGCTCAGACATAGGTGTATCAATACATTGGCTTACTTAAGAACTTGTTGGCTAACTTGTTCCAATTGTTGGAGTTTGCCTTGAAGCATGTAAGTATTTTGGTTGAAGTTACCTGGGTTTAGCACTTGGCTATTTTGCATTGGGTAACCTGGCAACGTTGCCATGAAGTCTTGAACTTTGCCGCCTACTGGTACAAACAACCACATGTTGTCAGCCATCCAACGTAGGTACATACCTGATTCATGAGGTGCTTTCTCAAATGGGTCAGCACGTAGATGTACTACTTGAGGCCAGTTAGTTTGGAAGCGAACTGCATCAACAATGTTACCTTCTAGGACAGCGAATGAGATTTTGAAGTCGTTCCAACGTACGGCGTTCAATTCAGCATTAGCAGAGAAGTACAGCATTGAATCACGAGGACCTTCTTCCGTTTTACCTTCAAAGAAAGGTAGGAAGTTGTAGCCATCTAAGTGTACACGCCAGTTTTTGTTGTTGTACGTAGCACCTTTATCCGACGCTAGCTTCTCAACAACTTTGTCATCACCTGCCGCTGCTAAAAGCGTTGGAATCCAATCTTGGTGAGCCATGATGTCGTTAATCTTAGAACCTGGTTCAATGACACCAGGCCAGCGAACGAGTTGAGGTACACGCATACCGCCTTCGAATGTTGTTCCTTTCTCACCGTGGAATGGCGTTGCGCCGCCATCTGGCCAAGAAACCGTTTCAGCACCGTTATCAGTAGAGTAAATAACGATGGTGTTGTCAGCGATGCCTAGATCATCAAGTTTATCAAGCAAGATACCAACGTGGTCATCGTGCTCTAGCATGCCATCTGCGTAGATACTGATGCCAGATTTACCTTGGTATTTTTCTTGTAAGCGCGTCCAAACGTGCATACGAGTGGTGTTGTGCCAAATGAAGAATGGTTTGTCAGCTTTCACTGCTTTTTCCATAAAGGCTAAAGACTCTTCTAGGAATTCCTCATCGGCATTTTCCATACGCTTACGTGTCATTGGTCCGGTATCTTCAATCTTGCCATCGGCAGTAGATTTGATTACACCACGAGGGCCGAAGTTCTTACGGAACTCAGGGTCTTTCGGGTAGTAGTATGTCTCTGGCTCTTCTTCCGCGTTCAGGTGATAAAGGTTGCCAAAAAATTGATCAAAACCGTGGTTGGTTGGCAAGTGTTTGTCTTGGTCACCCATATGGTTTTTACCAAACTGGGCTGTCATGTAGCCTTGCTCTTTTAGCAAGTCCGCGATGGTTGGCGCCCAATCAGGAATACCGTGGTCAGAGCCAGGCATACCGATCGTCAATAGGCCGGTACGGAAAGGTTCTTGACCCGTCAAAAATGCAGCACGACCTGCAGTACAAGATTGTTGACCATAGTGGTCAGTGAACAATGCACCTTCGTTTGCGATACGGTCAATGTTCGGTGTTTGATAGCCCATCATGCCATTGTTATAAGCGCTGATATTGTAGATACCAATATCATCACCCCAGATAGCAAGAATATTTGGTTGCTCTGCGGCAACTGCTGCGCCAGAAGCGGCGAGTAAACCGACGCCAATAGCTGCTTTATTAATACGGGTCGTCATAGGGACTCCAATTGTTTTTTTTTGTGATTGGAAATTAAGACGTTATTTGTGTGGAACGTCCTGTTGGCGACTAAACTAATCTTAATATTTGCAAGCGTCAGTTTATAGTGACTATAACCAAAGGTTATGAGTCGCTTAGGTATTATCAGAACACTCCAATTCGATGAGATAACACATGAATCCAGCACAACAGAAAATCGGCGAACTTATCACCCGTATTGAGCAAGATGTCGTGGGTCAACACCACGTTGTGAAGGCTTTAGTGCTGGGGCTGCTAACGAATGGACACATATTATTAGAAGGATTGCCGGGGACAGCGAAAACACGTTCGGTAAAAGCGTTAGCGAATACGCTAAATGCAGATTTTGGTCGTATTCAATTTACGCCAGATCTATTACCTTCAGATGTGACGGGTACTGAAATTTATCAAGAATTTGAAGGCAAGCCTCAACTCACATTTCAGCGTGGTCCCATTTTCAATAACATCGTGTTAGCAGATGAAATTAACCGCGCTCCGGCTAAGGTTCAGGCAGCGTTGCTAGAGGCCATGGCGGAGTCAACGGTCACGGTTGGTGAACAAACACACGTTCTTCCTGAGCTATTTATGGTCCTTGCGACCCAAAACCCAGTGGAACAAGAGGGAACGTATCCATTACCAGAAGCACAAATGGACCGTTTCATCATGAAAGTGGATGTGGACTACCCAGAAGACGATGCTGAGTTAGCGATTATTCGACTCGTCAGGGCTGAAGAAGAACAAACCAGCAAGCCAGAGCACGATGATGGACAGGTATTGACTATTGACCCGGCCGTTATCCTTCAAGCCCGTCGCGAGCTTCCAAGTATTGTTGTCTCCGAACTTGTGGAGCGATACATTGTCTCGCTGGTGATGGCGACGAGAAAACCAGAGCGATACGCAGACACTAAATTGGCTGATTGGATTGCGGTTGGCGCCAGCCCCAGAGCATCAATCGCGCTCGACAAATGCGCACGAGCCAATGCGTGGCTAGAAGGGCGGGATTATGTTCTTCCTGATGACGTCAGAGCAATGGCCTCTATGGTTTTAGGGCACCGCTTTAGCTTGTCTTATGATGCGTTAGCCGATGGAATTACCCACCAAACGGTTGTGGACACGTTGCTTGATTCTGTCGAAATTGGCTAAAAGGGGCGTTCAATATGATGATCCCACCAACCCCGCCAGTACCACAGAGCATCGACACAAGAATCCATTGTGATTATGCACAACTCGTGCGCTTGCAATCACAGTCTCAATCCTTCCACTTGTTGCCAAACTTGAAAGCGGGCAGTGCCTTATCGGGACGGCATCATTCCCTTTTTCGGGGACGAGGGTTGAATTTCGAAGAGTTGCGCCATTACCAACTGGGTGATGATATTCGGAACTTGGACTGGAAAGTGACCATGCGAACCGGTAAACCTCATGTGCGTACGTACACGGAGGAGAAAGACCGCGACGTCATGATCGTTGTCGATCAACGTAGTGCCATGTTTTTTTCGTCGGTTGAAGTGATGAAGTCAGTCGTTGCAGCAGAAATCGCCGCGTTATGCGCATGGCGCGTGCTCAAAGACAGCGATCGGGTAGGTTTTTTGATTGCCGATCATCGTGCGTTGAGTTGGAGCAAATCGAAGCGTTCACAAAATGATGTCCTTGCTCAACTGAAAAAGCTGGCGAAAGCAAACCAAGAACTGAGTGTGTCGACTGTGGATCAAAATGGCACCAGTTTTGACGATATCGTTCAATTATTGCTTCGCTTAAAGTTGAGGTCTACCACGCTTATTATTATCAGTGATTGGAGTGATGCTAGCGAGCAAAATCTGTCTCACTTGACCCGAATGCAGCAGCATAACGATGTGCTTGCGATCATGGTTTCAGACCATTTAGAGCAACAACTTCCCAGCGACATGTCTGAACATGGTTGGGTCATGGGAAATGGGCAGCAGCAACTTAGTATTCAAAATGAGTCGATGTTGGCTTCTGTGAACCGTCAGCTCACTCTCAATATAGAATCTAAGCGTGAGCAGCTCTCGAAATTGATGCGCCGGAATCGTATTCCTCTTGTGGAAGTCGATACGTCTGGCACACATTTGGCGCAGTTTAAGAAAATGATAGGGGGTAGTTGATGACTGAGCATCGGCCTCCCAGTACGTACATTTTACGCGAACTTATTGATATCGATGTACCAGTGCCCGTGAGCTGGGTACCTCAAACCGTAGGATGGAAAATAGTCGCCGCTTTACTGTTTGCGCTTCTAATGTGGGCGGGGTATCGCTGGATAAAGCGCTGGTGGAACAATCGTTATCGAAACGAAGCCATTCATGAGTTGGTTCGTATTAACTTGAGCAGTTCTCTCGCAGAATACCACCTCTTTTTAGTGACGAAAACGGTGTTGCGCTACTTAGATTCAAGATTGGCTAACGCTTTTGGGCAGCAGTTCTTATGTGCTTTAGACGACTTTGGCTCATCTAAGACGAGGCCACTGTCGACCGAACTCGGTGTGGCTTGGATGGATAGCTTAGTCACCCCAAATTTTGAATTATCTCTCGAACAGAAACAAGCATTGGTGACAGAGTTAACCTTATGGATTAAGCATCATCAGTCCGGAGGTGACCATGTCGTTAGCGAGTTTTGAATTGCTTAACATCGAAGTCGGTAATATGCAGCTCAGTAGTTTGGAGTTTATTCACCCGATGTGGTTGCTGGCTCTGCCATTGCCATGGCTTATTTATAAATTAATTCCTGCGTACCGTACAAAGAAGCAAGCCACAAAAGTCCCGTTTTTTAGCGTGTTAGTTGAAGCTATTGGTGAGCCGCCTAGTGATGGTGCACATCAATTAAAAGCACGCTGGTGGCAGCGCTTTGTGTTAATCAGCGGTTGGCTGTTAGTGATTTTGGCACTGACGAAACCGATGGTGTTGGGCGAACCACAAACACGCGAACGCTATGGACGAGATATTATGGTCGTACTTGACCTTTCTGGCTCAATGGCAGAGAAAGACTTCGTTTCTTCAAGTGGTAAGAGTGTCAATCGCCTCGACGCGGCCAAACAAGTGCTTAATGAGTTTGTTGATCAGCGAGAAAGCGATCGGTTAGGCATGATCTTGTTTGGTGACGCTGCATTTGTTCAAGCCCCGTTTACCGCTGACCATACAGTTTGGAAGGCGTTGCTATCAGAAACTGAGGTGGCGATGGCAGGCCCGAGTACGTTACTTGGTGATGTTATTGGCTTGGCTATCAAAATGTTTGAGATTCAAGCCCCTGGATCTAACGCGGCAGAGCATAATGCTAGAGAAAAAGTGGTCATCGTGCTGACTGATGGCAATGATACCGGCAGTTTTGTTGCTCCGATTGACGCGGCTAAGGTTGCCGCCGTCAAAGGTGTCCGCATTCACATGATAGCAATGGGTAATCCACAAACGGTGGGAGAACAAGCGCTGGATATGGACACCATCAATCGAGTCGCAAGTGAAACGGGTGGGGAATCGTTTGAGGCGCTCGATCGTGATGCTTTACTGCGGGCATATCAAGTCATCTCTGATCTCGAACCCACGCTGTACGAAAGTACGACTTATCGTCCTAAGCAGAGCCTTCATCATTATTTGGTGTCACTGGTTATTATTATTGTTTTGTTGGCATTCGTTATTGCTAGCATTCTTCGTGTCTTGACGAAAAAGACGACACCGCGCGTTAAGGCTGATACTCAAATTGAAGCGCATACTCAAGTAAGAGCTAATGCACCAGCGGGAATGAGTATATCTGCAGGAGCGAGTGCAGATGTCACTGATAGTACGAATGATCAATCGGAGAAGAATCATGATTGATACTCATTGGTTAGAACAATTCATCGCCCAGTTTCATTTTATTCGACCGATATGGCTAATCGCGTTTGTCCCTATGTTGGTGGTGTTTTACTTACGCTGGAAATGGGAATCCTCATCGAACGCCAATAGCTTTTTGCCGGCTCATCTGGAGAAAGCGCTCACCATTCAATCACAAGGGTGGAAAAACCAGCTGCCTTTGAAAATGTTGATACTTGGAGTCAGTTTATTGATTGTCGTGGCATCGGGGCCAACATGGCAACGTGAAGCGTCGCCTTTTGGTGAGGACAAAGCATCACTTGTTATTGTGCTCGACGTTAGCGAAAGTATGCTGCAACAGGACATTGCACCTAATCGGCTTGAGCGAGCGAAACAGAAAATTCAAGATTTATTGGACGCTCGACACGGTGGTCGAACCGGACTTATTGTTTACGCAGGTTCGGCTCATATAGCGATGCCTACCACTCAGGATAATCGAGTGTTTGCCCCATTTCTGTCTGCGATCAGTCCTGAAATCATGCCTGTAGCGGGAAAATCGGCAGAGCAAACCCTGCCATTGATTCAGCAACAACTGGATGGTCAACCAGGGAGTTCAGTGTTGCTGATCTCTGATGGCGCAACCCCAGGTGCCGTCAGTGCTTTTGAACATGCCTTTTCTCAATCTCCGACACAACTTCTAATCTTAGCGATGGGGAATCGTGACGTTGTCACTCAAAGCCCTTTGGACCTCAATTCATTGCAACAACTGGCAAGCAGTGCGAACGGACAAGTCCTTGAAGCCACCATTGATGACCAAGATATTAAGGCTTTAACACGTTATATCGACACTCACATGGAGATGAATGGTGAGTCAGCGATGCCGTGGAAAGATATGGGCTATGGATTATTGGTTCCCATTGCATTGATGTTGTTACTTTGGTTTAGAAAAGGTTGGCTAGTGCAATGGTGTTTGGTCATGACGTTTGCATTACCTGCAATGATGCCGACTAGTGCATGGGCGGATGATGAGAGGGCTCTGAATGGTCAACAAAGTGCGCAGATCGAAGCCAATTATCAAGGTAATACAGAACAAACTGACACGATGTTACCGAAGAAAACGCTAGGGGATTCAGCGTATCAGTGGTGGATGGACTTGTGGTTTACACCCGATCAACAAGGACAAAGGTTGTTCGATGAGCAAAGGTACTTAGAGGCAGCACAGCATTACAATGACCCCAAGTATAAGGGCGTAGCTTATTACTACGCGATGGAGTACCCATTGGCCCATAGTGAGTTTCTCAAAATGGACAGTGACCTTGGTGATTATTATGCCGCCTCTGCGCTTGCTCGTCAGAGAGAATACATCGCTGCGCGAAACATGTTGCGCGCCATTTTGGAATCTGACTCGTTGTCGGATCATTTAAGGCCAGAGGTTCAGCAAAACTTATCGGTGATTGAGGGCATCATTGGTGAAATTAATCGGGTAAGTGAAAGCCAAACCAACACAACAGAAAGCATGGAAGAGTCAATCGAGCTTGGTGATAACCCTCAAACGGCGGAAGGCGCAGAAGAAATTACGAATCAGGAGTTGATGAAAAAGGAAACACTCAACGCCAATGAGATCCTGGGAAGCGAAGCCTTGGCCGACAAGTGGTTAAAACGTGTCGAAGCAGACCCTAAGCAATTTCTGCGTGCTAAATTTCAGATTCAATACCTAAATCAGCAAGCAATAGGAGCGAAAAATGAATCTTAAGTCGTTACTATTCTCACTAGTCATCGTTTTTTATTCTTTTGTTCATGCTTCTGCATTCGCGAGCGTTTCAGTCACTAAAAGTAATAATACAGGCACGACGAATCCTGTTGCTGAAATGTCAGTATGGCTAGGTTCTGATAGAGAGGAAAAAGACCCTACCTTCACAACCAATGAACAAGTGGTATTGTCAATAGAAGTGGCCACACCTCGTTGGTTTAGCGGTGGTACCCGAATTGGCAGCATAGAGGTCCCCAATTTGATTGCCATGCAACGTAATCCAATGGGTATTAATGGCACTGAGCGTAGAAATGGTCAGACATGGTCAACACAACGTTGGGAAGTGACCTTGTACCCACAAGCCTCTGGAAAGCTAGTAATACCACCAGTAGCGGTGAAAGTGCAGGTATCAACAGAGAATAAAGGCAGTGTACCGATTACCTTTTATACTAAACCGATGTCGTTTGATGTCCATATGCCAAGTGGTCACCTGTCATCACAACAGGCATGGTTGTCAGCGTCTGATATGACACTTGAACAACACTGGGAATTATCAAATACCGAGCTTAAAGCTGGCGATACGATCACACGAACT
The DNA here is from genome assembly GCF_002873335.1 of Vibrio sp. 10N.286.49.B1. GTDB lineage: Bacteria > Pseudomonadota > Gammaproteobacteria > Enterobacterales > Vibrionaceae > Vibrio. The sequence goes on from NZ_MCUW01000020.1 coordinate 59,458, forward strand.
GTGACGTTAAATGCGAGTGATACCTTGTCTATCCTCATGCCTAATCTTATTCATAATGTCGCCAGTGAGCGCTATCAGACTTATTCGAAACCACCGGTGTTAACCGACATGCACGAGCGAGGTGATTACGAGGCTGAGCGTATAGAACAATCGACCTATGTGTTGCAAAATGGTGGTGAGGTCATTTTACCTCCTATTGAAATCAAATGGTGGAACACGGACAAGGAAGTGTTGGAAACGGTGATGCTCGAAGGGAAGGTCATTCATGTTGACCACACCTTTGCATCGTTTATGAGCAGCTATCAACAGTCTATCATTCGCCTAATGATAGCCTTGATGGTAATCATTATATCCAGCGTGTTTATTTACCAACGTGTTCGTAAGAATGGTTTGCCAGAGGTTGTGTCTATGCTTTTGGCGTTGAAAATGAGCCGTTTTGCAAGAGTGCGCCTGCTGACGTACCGACGTCTGCGAAATAAACAAGGAAAGGTTGAGTTATCACTCGTATCTAAAGAAAAAGAGTGGCTGGAACGGTCTCGAAAATGGCAAAATGGCAGTGAAAATAAACGCTTATATTTCCGAGTTTGGCGAAAGATCAACGCAAATCAAACAAGTAAACATAATGAGCCAAGGACATCTGCGTTTGGTGCCTTCATGGCTTGGCTTATTCCACCAGCATTGTCATTTCCGAATAAGCCACGGTTAAAAGACCCTAAAGTTGGTCTATCGGAAGACAAACGAAACTGAACAAGATACTAAATTTGACAACCACCACATTGCAATAGAGTGGCGTGGTTATGGATGGCTATGAAAAACACAGAACTGAATCTTATTCCTATTTTTGTCGCAATTTATGAAGAAAGCAATCTCACTAAAGCCGCTAATAGAATGGATATTAGCCAACCAGCAGTAAGCAAAGCTTTAGCAAAACTGCGTGATATTTACGACGATCCTTTGTTCCACCGAACCGCTTCTGGTGTGGAACCGACTCCGTTCGCCAGCGATATTTATCCGGCATTGGCGGCGGCATTGAAGAACTACACGTCGACCCTGTCTGCGTCAAGAGGGTTTAATCCGAAGAAATCGAAACGCATTTTTTCAATTGCTAGTGTGTCTCCGGCAAGCTTTAACCTTATACCCAATGTCATGAAGCTTATTAGTGCGGTAGCTCCGGATATCTTTTTAGAGGTCCACTTACTGTTTACGGAAGATTATGAATCCGACCTACGTTTACAGCGGTACGATCTCATCATCGATATGACTCCTAAAGGTAGGACGTCACTAAAATATGAGCGTCTTTATAATGAGTATTTACAAGTCGTGTGCAGTCAAGACCATCCACGGATTGGGGATACTATTGATATCAAAGAATTTTTAAATGAAGAACATGTTGTTGTATCACGTTGGCATACTCGACGCAGTTTGCTCGAAGTGGGTGACTTTGATGAGCTTCATAAAAGGAGAGTCGTATATCGTGCTGCCGGTGCAGTTGAAATGTTGCCAGTCATTCAAGGGACTGAATATATTGGTATGCTCCCAGAAGCAACGATCGAGGAGTTTTCGTCGAAATACAACGTCAAAGGCATACCTTTACCGTTTGAGTTACCGGACGTCGGGCTTTGTATGATTTGGCACCCTAGCCGAACCAACGAAAGTGGGCACAGGTGGCTACGTAACAAATTTAGAAAAGCAGCAAAAATGAGAAAAAATAGAGACAGTTAATGTACCTTAAAAACAATGACTCAAAGCAGGAAGTAAGCAGTAAGCATCAAGGCATTAAGTAAGGTGATCAGTCACGAACGCTAGTCACTCACAGGAAAATGCACGTAATGAACGATTAAATAGTGAATACACAACCTTTATTGCCTTAGATGACGGTTATTGTTCCAACAAATAAGGTGCTCATGCTCGAGATGGGCACCTTATTACCGTTTTAATCGCTATCTTTTGCAAGACGTAATCCAATGTCTGACATGATGATCGATTGACTTGCGAAATCGCGTTTAAAGTTCTCAGAATCCTTTTCTGGATAGGAAAAACTACCGCCACGCAGTGATTTATGGGCAAGTTTTATATCCGTATCCTGTGCATTGTTGGGGTTATCTGTTGGCCCGTAACGATAAAATGTATCATCAAACGCATCCATGACAAATTCACCCACGTTGCCAGTCATGTCGTATAACCCAAGTTCATTGGGCGCTTTTAACCCAACAGGGTGGGCTTGATTTTTTGAGTTCCCCGCGTACCACGCGACGTCTTCAATATTGTTTGAGCCGCTATAAAGGTAACCTTGACTTAGATTGCCACCACTGGCTGCAAACTCCCATTCCGCTTCAGTAGGCAGCCGATATTCTTCACCAGTCAGTTCGTTTAAGCGTTGGATAAAATAATTGGCTTGTTGCCAACTGAGATTATTGACGGGGATTTGATCGCCTGCAAAATAACTCATTGATGAACCCATGACGGATTCGAACAATGCTTGAGTCACTTCAAATTTCGAAATATAGAAGCTATTGACGGAAACCGTTCTTGATGGTTGCTCTGCTTTTGATGCGCTTTTTTGGTCTGAACCCATGGTAAATGCGCCGCCTTCGACTAAAACGAGGTCATCGTTAATTTGCTGTGCGATAGGATGCGTTGTTTGTGTCCCACACCCAGCTAACACAAGCGTTAAGGTCAGTGCGCAGTACTTGCTTAACGTCGATTTTGTCCGTTTCGGTGGATTGAATCTTGATTGACATTGCTCATGCTGACCTAAAGGTAATTGACCTAATGTAACTTGATGTTGCTGTGTTTTATTTGAAGCCGCCATCACAGAATGTTCTCCAGTCTTTGTGGACATACAGAGTATCGGGTTTGGTCATTCCATTTGGTTATAAAGGGTATAACGAGCAAATGGAAGTGCTCAGAATTATGATAGTGACTACTCATTAATTTCAGGTGTTTTTAGTATGCATATCAGTCAAGGCCCTCAGTTTAACGGCAAAGCATCGAAGCGTTTACATGCAATGGCTAAGCCAATTGGTGCAGCATGTAATATCGACTGTACTTACTGTTACTACTTAAGCAAACAGGACTTGCTGGAATACAAAAAAGGATGCTCTCCGAGGATGGACGATGAGACGTTAGAAACGTACATTCGCCAGTACATCGAAGGTCAAAATACACCTGAAATTATATTCTCGTGGCAAGGCGGAGAGCCAACCATGTTAGGGTTAGATTATTTTGAAAAAATTGTTGGATTACAGGCAAAGTATCAACCGCAAGGCATCATTATTTCTAACGACTTACAAACGAATGGCACACTACTGAACGATGACTGGTGCGAATTTTTAGCGAAGCATCAGTTTTTGGTTGGTCTGAGCATAGATGGGCCAGAGCTGCTGCATAATACTTATCGCACCAATCGAGCTGGACGCGGTACATTCCGACAGGTTATGAACGCCGTTGAGTTACTTCACAAACATAACGTGAAGTTTGCAACATTAACCTGTGTGAATAACTTAACCAGTCAGAACCCTCTTGAGGTATACCGCTTCTTGCGAGATGTCGTTAAATCGCCGCAAATGCAGTTTATTCCAATTGTTGAACAAAAAACATTCCGTACTACCGCACCACAGACTTGGGATGCTAACGACCAATTAAAGCAAGGGGATAAGCGACTTATCCCAGGACACAACGATTCAGTTGTAGAGCCTTGGTGTGTCTCTGATCACGCGTGGGGCAATTTTCTTATTGCTGTGTTTAATGAATGGATTCAACACGATATTGGTAAGGTGTTTGTTCAATATTTTGAAGCAAGCGTCGAAACGTGGACAGGACGTCCTAACCCATTGTGCACACTGAATGAATTGTGCGGCAAGGGGTTAGCGATGGAACCAAACGGTGACGTCTATGCATGTGACCATTATGTTTATCCAGAATATAAAGTTGGCAATATTCATCATCAGAAGTTGGATGACATGGCTTACAGCCCGACCCAGCAAAAATTTGGCTTCGCGAAGTCACGAACATTAACCAGTCAGTGCCAAACCTGTGACTATAAGTTTGCTTGTCATGGGGAATGCCCCAAAAATCGATTTATCCGAACAAAATCTGGCGAGCCGGGCTTAAATTATTTATGTGCTGGTTGGCATAAATTCTTTGCTCATGCCGATAAAGCGTTGGCCTACATTTTGCGCGCGGCAGGGCACCCGGTTGTGCATGGTAAGTTCAACGATGAAGCGCTGAAGAAACAACGGTTAGACGCCTTGTCAGCTCGTACCCATAGCAACCCAGTTATTTCATACAGTACTAAGCTTTAGGATTGAAAATGATGAATAAATCGCTATCTACTACCGCTCGTAAAGTGGCCTCTGTCGCCATTTTGTCGGCGACCATCGCTTCAACCGCATTTTTTCCTGCGTCTGGCTTTGCAGCGGAAATGGGTTCGGCGGACTCAAACAATCCGCCAGTAACGACGAGTATCGAACAACAGCTTAGCCAATTGTCTTATACCGCGCAAAACATCAATGAGTCACCAGAGGTACGTGCCAACGCCTTGAGGGAGTTAGCGAATTACCCAAGTCAGAATGCACTTGTTGCCGTTGCTAGAGGGCTAAAAGACTCTGAGTTTGTCGTACGAGAGGCGGCTATTGTTGGCGCAGAACCCTATCCACTTGAACATCGCTGGCGCATGGTCGCACCGTTATTGAATGATGAACACGAATCGGTCCGAACAACGGCCACCGCCAGTTTGGTTCGAGATTATGATAACGTAACACCGGAACAACAAAAGCAACTTGAACTGCCAATCGCGGAGTTAAAAGATTACTTAGGTGGCAAAAGTGATTTTGCCTCTCAGCTTCTGCTTGCTGATGTCCTTCGTTGGAACAATGAATGGTCAATGGCCGATAAAAAGTATCAAACACTGCTTATCAAACATTCAGATAATCCACAGATATGGCTTAATATCGCCGATAACTACCGTGCACAAAATCAAGATCAACTTGCGATTGAAACCTTAGATACTGCGATAGATGTGAATCCAGATACGGCGTCTCTGCATTACTCAAAATCATTGACATTGGTTCGTATGGAGCAAAAAGAAAAGGCCGCAAGCGAAATAGAAAAAGCCGCAAAGCTTGCCAAGGACAACAGTTATTACTGGTATCTAAACGGTGTCTTGCAAGAGCCACTTGATGTCGATAAATCGACTCAGTCATTTGAAAAAGCGTATCTGATTTCCGGTGCGCCAGAACAACTATACGCCGTCTGTGATATTTATGTGCGTTATGGTAATGACAATGCAAGTCAATGCTTAGATGAGCTCGGAAAAATCGCACCAGCGTATGTTATTGAAGAATTAAAGGCTAAGTTGGTTACCAAAGGGTAAGTTTAATTAATACACAAGAAAAACCCCAATAGTCAAATAGTTGGCTATTGGGGTTTTTCTTGTGCAGTGTGGTTTGAGCATTACTGTTTGTACTGAGTCCACGATTTAGCGTCAAAACTATAAAATTGCTGTCCGTTGATTTCTAGCATGGTGGTCCCCGAGTTTTGTGATACTACAGGGGTCTCTGGCAAGCCAGAAACAAGTGATGTCAATGTTGTCGTATCCCCGTCGTATACACCACTAGAGGCAACATTAGCAATAAAATCGGAAAGCGCTAAAAAGCTAACAGGCGCAGTTACTTCCACTTGTTTTTTATTATCGAAAGCGGTGTCACCAAAGAACTTAACTCCAACCGGAATGGAGGTAATCGCTTTGGTCGGAATTTCGCGCATTCCTGATATTTGCATGCGATCCCCACGAACAGCGGCCCCATGCTCTGGCAGAATGACCACCATAATGTTTCGACCACTCGCGTCAAGATTGTTGAAAAACTGCAATAAATCGTCAAGCAGTATTGATTGCTGCCTTTTATAGGTCACTAAGCGAGAGCCCGACTGGCCAACAACACGATTCCCATCGTGGATGCTAATTGTGTTGTAGAGGCTGACCGTAGGTTTAGTGTGCTCGATTTCACTCCATGTTTTCAAAACCTCTTTATCCCGATATATCTTAGTACCGTCAAAGGCGTACTGAGAGGGCTGTAATGCATCAATATCTACTGCAGCAGTAAACGGACCTATATTGCTGGCAATATGCTTGTTGAAACCATCAAACTTACCGTCGTGATTCATCAATATTTCTTTTTCAAAACCTAAGCGATGAAGTTGGTCAAACAATGAGCATTGTTTCGTGAGAGTGCTGTCAAAAAGCTTAGCATGATCTTGTTGTCCACAATTTGCACGCAACACGCGCAAAACCGCTGGGCCACTGTAGGATGTTGCAGAATTAAAGTTTTTAAAGACAATATCGAGTTGGTCAAATAGGGGGTGGTCTTTATTGCCGCTGTACTCCAAGTCATCCCATGCCAAAGAGCAGATATTAATAAACAAGATATCGTAGTTTGGTTTGTAATTTTCAATCGTAGACAGTGTTGATGTTAGATTTTGTTGTTGGTCAAAAAAGTTAGATACGTAGCGATTTAAGCCTTCAGAAGACGTGTCGACCTCAGCGTTGATATCGTTCATCTTGGTAGTCTTGGTTACTTGTGTTGAAGGGGGTTGCATGTCATTTACGGCAGCGCTTGGTGCTGACAAGGTTTGCCAAAAGTAAGAGGGCATTGATGACACGATCATTGCGACGACAACAAACGTAGATAACCGGAAAACTTGGTTGAGGTAAAGGTAACCTACAATGCTAAGCGCGAGAAGAAGAACAAAATCGAATGATATAAAGTCGGTGGCCAATGCAAGTAAGTAACTACGATCAAATTGACTAACCAGCGCCCATTGACTTGTAAGGCGCTCTATTGGTGGCAGGAATGAGTCATGGTGTAACAGCAGCAAGGCTATAATAGCTGCGAAGAAATGACGCATTCGGTTTAACCATTTATTCCCTATCGGGATCATGACAAAGGCTAAAAAAGCAAAATTGTAGGTTGGGTCGAAGCCAAGAGTGTCATCCCAGAATAGCATTACTTTTATGGAAAAGTAGATGGTCCACCAGCCAAGGTACCAGGTGTGAAGGCGAGAATTTTTCATAATCAGAACTTAGTTTTTTTTAGGTATCTAGGACGTTTAAAAAGAAAGTTAAACAACGCGTGGAATAACTTAAATAATGTTGGCACAAGGAAACTAATCGCCACCCCAAAGCAGGTAAAGAATAGAGCGACAATAAAAAAATCATTAATGTTCATAGACTATCCCAAGTCACCTTCTTTGCTGTTTTTGTTTTAGGCTCAGACAAAGGTTCAGGTGTGGGGGAATCATTTGATGACCGGCTTGAACTTGTTGTGCTGAGTGGCGCTAATCTATGTGTGATTTTATCTGGTTCTACAAACGTATTGATTTCAATAAAAAGATCATTGACGGACAGGCTAAACACGTTGGTCAATGCCTGAGAAACTTCGTAAAGTCTAAGCGAACTAAAGAAGATGAAGAATTTACCATCATGCGTCGCCGCGATATCCCCTTTACGTTTTAATTGGCAGTAACTTATCACTTCATCCATTAAGACCGAAGAGAACGGTATCAATTCTACCAATGCAAATTCTAGTTGAGAGTCTTTGATCGCTTCAACGACGTCTAATGTGGTGCGGCTAAAAGTGTCGAAGGATTGAATTCCTGACATTGAAAGTGGACTTTGGAAGTATTTCGATAGTGAATCAAAGGATAGGGTACCTTCATCCATGGTGGTATGTGAAGCTAAACGAATTTGGTCGAACAGGATAGAGTCAGTTCGATCGTGTTCTACAATCGCTTGTGCTCCTGCACTTAATAACATGTGGAAGTCGTTATACCGAATACAAGGGACAGACTCTTTTACAATGATTTTAAGGTTACGGCCATATTTTTGTTTGAAAGAAAAAACGTGTTTAGAGACGCGGGAGATATCATGGAATCCTCGACAATTAAAGACAACAACGGCTTCCTGTGAGCGATCAAGCTCGTCAGCAACATTCTGTGAAAAAGAGAAAGAATGAAAATTATGTGCTGCGACAAATGAAGAAGACGCTGCGGACTCTTCAATAAATGTAGGTAAGAATTCATTTTGTATGTAATCAGAGTTAGATTGATTTAATTTGAACACTTTATTACCAAGAGAGATATTGCCTGCACGGTAACTGATCATCTTTGAGTATATATCATCTTGAAGGTGGGTAATATTGCCAATATAATAGGTTGGAGATGAAATAAAAGGAAATAAAATATTTCGAATGTAAGAATCATCTGAATTAACAATGATAACGGTAATCTGAATAAATAATGAAAAGCTATGCGTAATTATTAACTCTAGCTCTTTGCTTGTTAACTCATTTTGGTCGAGAAGAACGACGACATGTTGGTCATTACGTACCGTTACTCGGGATAAATCAATCAAAAAGTCAGAGGTAACTAACGTATCATGTGATAAGTAAATGTCTGAAAACATGTCATTTAAAGCACTTTTTGTTCGAGATGTCTTATCAGGATTTTGATTAAGGCTAGGCAGTATTGATTCTTTGTTTAAGTTAGATAACAGTAGCGAAAATCGATTAACAAATAAGGGTATTTGAAACTGTTTAATTGCAAGTGAGTGCATGTCTTCCCATGAATCGATGCCGATAACTTGTTGAATCATTGTAAATTGCTACCTAAAGGGATGTCGTCTTGTTAAAAACAGTGTACTATGCAGCATCCTTATTAACAAATATATTCAGAGTGTAAATGTCTAAGGCGTTATCAGATGTTTCGCAAGTTTTTAAATCATATGGATTGAAATGCGATTCTTATAAAGATCTAGAAAAAGATTATGAATTACAAATGACGTATCAAAAATGGCAGCTTTTGGTACACAAAAAGACTAACGACAGTGTGACGGCGACAAGTGAAAAGCTTGTTAGTGCGAACGACTAACCGTGGCTTTAATCTCAGTTCAATCGGTAAATAGTGGTGCGGGAGCCAACACCGTGGCGGCAAATATGGCGGCTGCGTACACGTCTCGTGGAAAAAAGGTTGTACTGATTGAATTAGACAGTCGAAATGTTTTAGGGTGTTGGTTCGGTAAGCATACCCTTGATGATGACGGGTGGGCGAATGCGCATTCAAATGGAAAGTCGTGGAAAGATGCGATCTTCATGAGCCCTGGAGGGACATGTTTTATACCGTTTGGAGATGCTCATCTAGACATTGAAATAATGATTAATGTTCTAAGTAAAATGTGCCAAACCGCTTCATTAAAATTTGATTACATTATTGTACTACTCCCAAATAATCTTAAAATCGAAGATTATGGTGTCAGTGTTGACCTAGCTTTGAAGGTTATTAATCCTACACCGCTATCAGTTACGATGCTTTCTAAACTGCTCAACAACAACCCCGCTACGGAAAATACTCGATTTGTCCTGAACGCTTGTCGTCATGACGTTGGTTTGTCCCGGGAGCTAGTTTTAGTTCTAGAAAAGATGCTAGGAGATAAACTGTTATCGTCTTACCTATACTTTGACATTGCAGTACAAGAGACATTTGCGGAGCTGTCCAATGTAATCGTTTCTGCTCTCTATTCCCAAAGCCATATTGAATTTAAACAATTGGCGACGGTGACCCTATCGTACTTGGAACAAAAGCAACAGCAGGGTCGTTAAGATGAATGTCGTTAAATTATTCATTTCGCCGTCTCTGTATCGAGACTTTTCGAATTCCATAAATACCCCGGAATACTCCCTTAGCACTCGTCATTTTTTCTTATTCATACTGTATTTGCTTACCAGAGCCTTTCTTCGTCATCCGTTAGATTTGAAGGCATGGAACCATTATTTTCCACAAATTGAGTTTGATCACTTCTCGTATGGCGATAATATTCGAATTGTCATTCAACTGCTTTGGATCTGCTTAGTAAAGCAAAATTTCCATTTAGATAGTTGGTTGTTGGTTCGTCATTTATGTTTTTTAAAATCGATGCTTCGATACGGCGCGCAATGGTTCCGTAAGATTAGTTCTATAGCGGTCAGTTCTTTGGATTCAAAGCTTGAAGATGTAGGTTCAGAAAAATACTCCAATAGGATCCTCCCAGATCCGCTTCTGTATGGTATTTTATTCGTCCTAACGCTGCTCTGTTTAACCGTTCCATTCTCAATTGCTGCACAGGCGTTCTTTGTTGGTGCGTTAGCGTTAGTCGCGTTTTCAATTCGAGGAGTGGAAGGTAGACTGCCAAACCTACTCCTCATTGTACTCTCCCTGATTGCGTCATGTCGTTATATTTGGTGGCGCTATACGTCAACGATTAACTGGGATAAAGACCTCGACCTAATATTGGGCCTAATACTACTAATGGCTGAAACCTATTCGTGGTTGGTGCTTCTTCTCAGCTACTTTCAGTCTATTTGGCCACTTAACAGGAAACCCGTGTTACTGCCAGAGTCAGTGAAGAAGTGGCCATCTATTGATCTCTATATTCCCACCTTCAATGAAGAGTTAGAGGTAGTTCGAGCAACTGTCTTAGCAGCAAGTACAATCGACTGGCCAAAAAACAAACTTAACATCTATATCCTCGACGATGGCAAAAGAGATGATTTTCAAGCCTTTGCTGAGCAGGCTGGCGTTGGCTATATAAGGAGGCCAACAAACGAACATGCGAAAGCTGGGAATTTAAACTACGCATTGAAACACACCAATGGTGAGTACGTTGCAATCTTTGATTGCGACCATATCCCCACGCGAGTTTTTTTTCAGGTGACGATTGGAGCATTTCTCAAAGACGATAAGCTGGCATTGGTTCAAACACCCCATCATTTTTTCTCTCCTGATCCCTTTGAGCGCAACTTATCAAACTTCAGGAAGCTTCCCAACGAAGGCAATCTATTTTATGGATTGATTCAAGATGGTAACGACATGTGGGACGCGACTTTCTTTTGTGGATCCTGTGCAATTTTACGGCGCGGTGCACTTGAGGAAATTGGTGGTGTTGCCGTCGAAACGGTGACTGAAGATGCACATACCGCGTTAAAGTTGCATCGGTTGGGCTATCGCAGTGCTTACTTGAAAGAACCAATATCCGCTGGACTTGCGACCGATAGTTTGTCGGCGCATATCGGTCAACGGATTCGCTGGGCACGAGGGATGGCGCAAATATTCAGGGTCGATAACCCGCTATTAGGGCGAGGTCTAAAGTGGCAACAAAGATTATGTTACCTCAATGGAATGATGCATTTTTTAAGTGGAATCCCACGGTTGATTTTCATGGTAGCCCCTCTTGCTTTCTTGTTGTTCGATGCATACATAATCTATGCTCCGGCATTGGCTATCGTCTTATTTGTATTACCACATATGTTTCATGCCAGTTTAACCAACTCGAGGATCCAAGGTAAATATCGTCATTCATTTTGGGGAGAGGTATATGAAACGGTTTTAGCTTGGTACATTGCAATCCCAACCACAATTGCGTTAATTGCGCCTAACAAAGGTTCATTTAATGTGACGGAGAAGGGGGGGCTAATACAAAATAGCTTTTTTGACTGGAATATTAGTAAACCGATTATAGCGTTGCTGATACTCAATTTATTGGGGTTTGCCGTTGGTATTCATAGGTTGTTCGACTATGAATTTACCGAAACAGCTACGGTTTTAGTCAACCTATTTTGGACGCTCTATAACCTGTTCGTACTTGGGGTCGCGCTGGCTGTATCGGCGGAAGAAAAACAAGTCCGTCAGACTCATCGAATTGAAGTGGATTATGCGATTTCATTTACGACGACTGATGGCCATCATTACCCCGCACAACTTAAAGATTTTTCGTTTGGAGGGCTGGGCTTTGAAGTTCACTCAGGAATAGTGCTGCGGCAAGGTGATAAAGTCAATGTGGCGTTGCAACGCTACGGTATTACGGAATCATTTCTGTGTGAAATTAAGTTTTGTCAAAATGGAACGGTTGGCGCCGAGTTAATGCCGATGACATTGGAAAAAGAAAAACGTTTTATACAATGTACTTTTGCGCGGTCGGACACATGGTCTAAGTGGCAAAAATCGTACGAAGAAGACAAACCTTGGCAGAGTTTAAAGAATATGTGTTTAGTCAGTGTCATGGGTTTTAGAAAAATGGTGGATTACAGCCCTAGAATATTCCAATTGATATATTCAAGGTTAGAAGCACTGGTTTTATTCGGGCTGACTTTCAGGCCTCGATGGGTGTATTAGGAAATGATAATGAGAATGATAAGGACGCTATCGATATTATCGCTGGCAATGATATCCACGGCGTTTGCCGCTGAGTCTAACGAGAAAGTGAACCCTAATATGAGTCTCGAATATACATTCGAAGACATTACAGGTGAGTCTTCTATACAGCTAAAAGGCAATCAAAGTACGGCTTATTTAGGGTTTGGTTCGCGTCTTGATCAAGTGATTACAGGCGGAAACCTTCGGTTAGAGTTCTTGCCATCGCCAGCATTGCGTGCATCCGTATCACACGTACGAGTGTTTCTTAATAATGAACTGATGGATGTCGTCGAATTTAACAAAGCTTCAACGACTAGAAAAGAGATGAAGCAGATAGCCCTTGATGGGCGTTTTTTCAAAAATTATAATCAAATTAAGTTCGAACTTATTGGCCGTATTGATGCTCAATGTAGCGATGGGAGCGATCCTGCGCTTTGGTGGGAATTGAGCTCAGCAAGCTCGATCCAACTTGATGTACAACCATTAGAAATAGCGAATGAGCTTAGTTTGTTACCGGCCCCATTTTTTGATACTCGTGATCTCCACGATGTGTCCATTCCTATGGTCGTACCGCGTGATTTTTCGCTTTCCGGCGTACATTCAGTATCGGTAGTTGCCAACTACTTTGCTAGCCACGTTAAATGGCGTGACATTACTTTTCCGGTTTATGATGATCAATTGCCGGACAGGCATGCGATAGTGTTTGCCTCGAACAAAAATAGGCCGCTATTTTTAAAAGACCTGCCTGAAATAACGCGTCCTACCATTCAAATGGTAAGCCATCCCAGGAACCCCCACATTAAGCTGTTGCTCGTGTTGGGCGCTAACGAACAACAGCTGTCTATGGCGGCTAAAGGACTTGCCGCAAGCAATCAATTGATGTCAGGTGAAGTGGCGTATGTGCACGAGCTAAAAAACTTGAAAGCACGGCAGCCATATGATGCGCCCAATTGGCTTCCGACGAACAGAGCTGTCAGGTTGTCTGAGTTGGTTGAGGGGGGCTACCAGTTAGAAAGCCAAGGGGTGAACTTATCACCTATTAAAGTTGACTTTACTTTGCCACCTGATTTGTTTACTTGGAACGCGAAGTCGATTCCGATGAAGTTAAATTATCGACATTCTCCTCCTCAAGAGGGGACCAGTAGTTCAAAGTTGAGCGTCGCGGTTAATGAACGATTCGTTAAAGCATTTTCTTTGGATAGCGGGCAAACTAGCAAGGAGCAACGAGTATGGCGAATTCCAGTATTAGGTACTGAATCATTTTCTGCGCATGAATCGTTAAACGTTCCTGGATTTAAAGCGGCGACCCAAAACACGTTAGGCTTCACTTTTCAATTGGCTCAAAGCACGGCTGCGGAATGTGAAGGAAGCTCTACGACGATCCAGTATGCCGCCATTGATGGAAATTCGAGCGTCGATTTTTCTGGATTCCCTCACTACATCCAAATGCCAAACAACCAAGTATTTGCTTCATCTGGGTTTCCGTATTCAAGAATGGCAGACCTGTCTGAAACCGCTATCGTCATGTCAGGAGAACCTAGCCCTAAAGAAGTTGAACTATTACTTGATACGGTTGGTTTCATCACCAAAAAGACAGGGTTGCCCGCTTATCAATATAAGTTGATCGATTCGTGGGATACCGCGGTTCTACATGACAAAGATGTTTTGGTACTAGGCGTTCAGTCTGCAACTCGCTTTGGCTTAAACTCCGATTCTCTTGCTTATGTTAATTCCTCTGAAGACGGACAATTTATGACCGCGACACTCTCATCTGATGAGGGGGTTTTGAATGGGTTTGGAAAACTAGCAGGACGGGCACCAACCGTATCGGCGCACTTGTCGACGCGAGGCGAGTTTGCATCAATGGCAAGCTTTGAGTCACCTATTTCTGCTTTGCGAACCGTCACGGTGTTGTCGGCAAGGAACGAGCAGTCGATTCCGTTGTTGCAATCTGCGTTGAATAAAAACAGTGCTGAATTGGCTGGCTCTGCGGTCGCAATTACCAAGTATGATATCAATAGTTATCAGATTGGTAGCCAGTACTTTGTAGGTTCATTGCCTTTGTTTGACCTTGTGTGGTATCACTTTTCAGATAGACCCGTGATTATGGTTATCGTTGCGTTATTGTTGGTACTTGGCTTCACTTTGTTGATGTGGCGAGTATTGAAGCGCTATGCATCGCGTCGATTAAAGCACTCTTTAGGACACAACGATGAATAAGATCGTCATTTATCTATCTTTGCTGCTCTCTTGTTACTCAGTTTCAGCAGAGCACGACCTGTCTTGGTCAGATTTTAAAGAAGTGTACATTATAGATAATGGTCGGGTTATCGATGGATCTGACCCTCGAAGTATCACCACGTCTGAGGGCCAGTCTTACGCCTTATTTTTTGCTTTGGTTGAGAATGACCGAGCAACATTTGATCTTGTGTACGAGTGGACGCGCCACCATTTAGCCGGTGGCGATCTAACGGCGCGATTACCCTCTTGGTTATGGGGTAAGGGGAATAACGGCTATGAGATTCTAGATACTAACTCCGCTTCCGATTCGGATTTGTGGATAGCTTACACATTACTCGAGGCTGGGAGGCTATGGAAAAGCGACTATTATCAAAATGTAGGTTATTTACTAGCGCAAAGAATCTTAGCTGAAGAGACAATAAGCTTGGTACCGGGCGTGCGACAACTTGTCCCTGGAAAATACGGATTTGAAGTGGATAAAGCCGTTAAGTTGAATCCAAGTTACGTTCCTATGCCGTTGCTTGCCAAGTTTGTGCACTCATCGACTGATAAGCGTTGGACAGAGTTGTGGAGCGGTTCGAGAGAACTTCTTTTACGCTCTCAAGTATTTGGTGTGAGTCCTGATTGGATACTCTACGACGGTCAAGATTATTACTTTGATAATGAGACTGATGATCAGGGTAGCTACAATGCGATTCGCACCTATATGTGGGCAGGTATGATGCCGAGAACCATGGAAGGTCGAGAGCAGCTACTCAAGACATTGCGGCCGTTTGTTAACCAAATACGAACAGAACAGTCGATACCGTTGACAACCTTTGCGCAATCAGGAAAAAGTCGCGGTAGTGCTCCGGTGGGCTTTACTGCTGCTATGATACCGCTTCTTGTGGCGAATGAAGACGACGAACTTGCCCAGATATTTGCGACTAAAACAAAGCAACAGTTACAGACAAAGCGTGATGATGAATACTATAACAATGTGCTAGCGTGGTTTGGCATGAGTTGGTACAACAAGCGATTCCGGTTTGATGACCATGGTGAGCTTATTCTCCCTTGGGCAAACTCTGAGGCACTGACTCCTGAGGTAAATGAGCAGTGAGGAGGATTCCTTTTACGTCAAATTGCTACGCGATCGCTTTGTGCTACTCAGTGGCAGTCAATGCCACGGCTCATACACCCGCAGTTTATTATCAATCTGCACCAAACTGGTTGGAAAATCAGATAGTAATAGGGGAGCTTAAGAAGGATGAAGATTTAGTTTTTTCTGCCGTCGAGCGTTGGCTTGCTATTGCACCCACGGACCCTCAGGCACTTTTTGCCAAGGGACGCTGGTTGATTCGAAACAATCAGACTGAGTTGGCATATCCGTTGCTCGAGCAGGTAAGTAAAAGTGGTGATAAAGACATTCAGCAAGCCTTTCGCAACTACATCGACGTTAATGAGCAGAGAAAAACGGAATACAATCAAATCATGTTGCTCCAAAAAGGAGGGCAGTATGATAAGGCTCTAGAGGGATTTGTGGCGCTTTTTGGGGACCAACGGCCTGACGTTAATTATGAGCTTGAATACTTGGATCTTCTTTCTACGTTTCCCGATCGTGCAGACGAAGCACTAGAAGGATATAAGGCGTTAGATGACGCTTTTCCACAAGTTGGAGAGATCCGGATTAGGCTTGCACGACATCTAGCTCGATATTACGACAGCGAAAAAGCCATCGAAATTTATTCCTCTTTGGCAAATGATTCACAGTTAGGGGTCTTTGCAAGCAGTCTTTGGTTAACAGAGTTGGAATCCCAGCCGCTTTCAAAGCAATGGTTTGCGACCTATGAGCGAGTTGCGAGTTATCACCCTGATGATCTTGCTCTTCAACAGCGCTATGAGACAGCAAAAAGTCGATGGCTGCATGAAAAAGAGTTACGAAAAGATCCGTTGTACCGGAAAAAGCGCAAGGCTTTACAAGAGGTAGGGCGTGGGAAATTTACATGGTCTGGGTACGACACGTTAGTAGCGTCAAACCGAAAGTGGCCAAACGACCCTTTGACACTCAGTTCACTGGCTAAACACGAATATCGACGTGGTAATTATACGGCGTCATTGGAGTATATTAGACGAGCACGTCAAAGTGATGATAACCCTGACTTAAGCAATTACTACAACGCCGAAGAGCGAACTATTTTATACTGGCAAGCCATTGATATTGCGCGTAGTGCTATCGTCCGTCAAAATTTTACTAAGGCTGAAGCTGAACTTGACAAAGCGTTGAGCATTGATAAACGTATTGCGTTAGGTTACGTGATGAAAGGTCAGGTTCTACGGTCTCAAAGCAATATACAGTCCGCGCACCAGTGGGCTATTAAGGCAAAGGATATTGAGCCCCTGAGTACCAGCGCTCTTGAACTGTGGGTGGAAACTCGCTATCCAGATCAAGGTAACGAAGGACAATTGCAAGCGTTGTCTGAACTTAACGCTGAGCAGCGTCATGTACTGAAGTCTTTTACGGCACGTGTCGAGCATTCAGTGCTACTTGATAGATTGCGACAGGAAAAAGCAGCGCCCTCAGAGTTGGTGTCCTCCTCCATATTTCAACACGTTATGAACAGTAATGCTGATCTGCCTTGGTTTAAAAAAGAGATTGCTGATGAATTAGTGCTATTGAATCAATACGAATCCGCTGATTATATGATGCGCACTGCTTATATTGAATTTCAAGACCCTGAACACACACACGCCTATAGCCTGTTCTTAGTGTCAAACAATCGATGGGCTGAAGCGTATGGTATTGTCACAGAAAACCAACTCAATGGATTAACGTCATCAGAACAAGCGACGTTCACAAGAATTAAACTGGAATATCATCGCCAGATGATACAAAGACTATCTGATGACAAGAACGCCTCACACGTTTTACTTGAAATAGACCGGTATATTCAGTCGGTGGCTAAAACAGATGAGCCTATCGCTACCGTTCTATGGTCGGAGTTTGGTTACCCAGAAAAAGCGAACGATTTAATCGCTGACATTGATATTAACGACTTACAAGATTACGAGTTGCTGCTCTATTCTCAGGTTGTGTATCAAATGAATAATCCTGATATACATCGCCTTGTCTATCAAGAAACAAAAGAACGAAAAATCAATGCCAAAATCGTTATGGATCGTGAAAAAGCCTTGAAAGCCGATCAGTCTCTTGTTGAGCACGATGTGAATCAAGCGATAGATGCCTATGTCGAACTCATTGGTGATGAGTTTCCATTGGGAGCGGATCGTTATCTAAATACCGTTGAGCATTCTCCTGAAAACGCAGAAAAATTGCTTGAAGCCTCTGCTAATCATGTTTTTCAACTTGATAAAGAAGACTTCATTTCCGCGATGTTGGTGGCTATAAGGCTAAGAAATCAATCCTATATTAACTTTTTTAATAATCATCGTTCTCAATTTGCGTTAACGGGCTTTGACTACTGGCGTTTGCAGGAAGAGGCGGTTGATGCTAACGATGAGGAGCTGGTTGAACAGTTCGCTACCACCGGGTTATTACTCGATGATCAAGAAAGAAGTGAGTCGCCAACAACCCGCAGTATCAAAACGGCGTACCGTGAAGCTGATGACAATTGGATGACTAACGATCTCATCGCAACGCTAGATGAATTACGTAACAAAAATCAATCTTATGTTATGTTCGGCACCGAATTTAACTCGGTACCAAATGGCGCTACATTTTTAACTGTTCCTGTTGAGTTGAGTTTGGCGATACCTGATTGGAATGGGCATTTGAAGTTACGGACAGATAGTGTCTACCTTGATAGTGGAACACTCACGTACTATGACGAAAATGTGACGTTTGAGCGCAGCCGAGTCGGTCAAGCATTCTCTATTGGATGGGAAGCAGAGCGTTGGCGTGCGGATATCGGTACGACGCCGATAGGCTTTAGGCTTAATGATTGGGTAGGAGGAGTAGAAGGAACAACATCACTAGGGGATGTATCTATTCGCGGGAGTGTGAGTAAACGCCCAGTGACCTCAAGTCTGATCTCATACTCCGGTTTAGAGGTCGCAGATAGACGAGGGAATGTAACAGAGTTTGGTGGAGTGACGCGCACCGGGAGTACGGTTAGTTTATCGTGGAATGATGGTCGACCATATGGTTTTTGGGGCTACGGTGAATACCATCAACTAACCGGTGTTAATGTTGCCGATAATGATCGTTTATCTGGGATGACAGGTGGGTATTATAACGTCATTAATACCAATGATAATTCGCTATCGATCGGTAGCTCAATGTTCTATATGGGGTATGACAAGAATCTAAGTGAAGTGGTAATAGGGCACGGTAATTATTATAGTCCGCAATCGTACTTTTCGTTGTCAGTTCCAGTGTCGTATTATCGACGTGTCAATTATGATTGGACCTATGGTGCGAGAGCGTCGGTTTCTCTATCCAATGCTAGTTTTGACGCACCTTATCAGTTAGAAGGTAACCCATCAACAAGCTCTGGGGTTAGCAGTGCTGTTCAATTGTACACAGAATATAAAATATCTGACCACTGGACATTTGTCGGCTATCTTTCTCAGCAATTTTCAAGTGATTATCAACCAAGCCTGTTTAACCTATATTTTAAGTACAATTTTGACTCCGTTTGGGAAAAAGCAAAATTACAACCCGACCCATTAAGGTTGTATTCTAATTATTACTAACTTGGTTACTTGGTTACTGAGCGTTTGGAGCACGAGTATCCATTTAATGGCCTCTGATAAAGGGAGGGCATGGTTAGTTTCGTAAGAAATTACGGTTTAATTAATCGTTTTTGACTTCATAAATTTAGCGCGTTGCTTTATCCATTTGTGAGCCCAGTCCTCAGGTGCATTTTGGTAAAATCGTTCAACCGTTTGGTTTAGTTCACGCATTGTTGGTATGAACTCAAGCTGATTTGATACATCGCCCATTCTAGCCACTTCAACATCGCTAAAAGGTCGAGGCGCATAAAGTAACGCGTTTATATACACTGGTTGAGCTTCATTTTTTTGGTATTCTGTATCCGTAAATAAACGCATGTTTTGCTTATCCATTGCCCATTTAATCCCTTCACCTGCACTGTATCTCATCGTCGCAATGAACTGACCGTTCGAATATAGTTTGTAAACTACATCACCAGTGTCCGACGTATAAAATACCAAAGCAATACGGTGCCATGTATTCGCTTCAAATATACCGGCGTATTGAGAGTAAAGCCCGAGTTGATTATCTTCATTTAGATATATTTCAACCTTGTTATTGAGGCTATTCGCATCAAGGATTGCCCGAAAATTGTTACTACTATCATCGGGCCAGAGAGCATCAAAAACGAGTGTATAGTTTGAGACAAGGTTTTGGTTTGAAAAGTCGCCATTTGAATCGTGTTGTGTTTGTAATCGCAACTCTCCGTTGGTGTCGGCAACAAGTGCATTAAGCTTTATGACGTTGCCCACACTGCCATCAGGAAGCTGAGGGATGTTTAAAGACTCTGTAGTGCCACATGACAACAGCGATGATTCACAAGTGGCATCTGTTTCGTCTTTGAGTTGAAGCTTAAGAGACGATAGTTGACTCTGTTCCGCAAGGAAAATGTTATCAGTGTCATTGAAATTCCATATCGTCGTAGCATTGATTAAGTCATTGTTACAGCTATAAAGCTCGTCATCGGAATCTATAAAAAGGCAGCTTGCAGTGCGGGTTCTGGCGTAAGCATCATAGATTTGCCATGCTTCTGCAATTAGAACGGCATCGCTTGGGTCATAATACAGGGCGTTAAAAAAATATTCTGGATTCCACGCTGCCGATTTAAACAAGCCAACATTATAAATAGCGGTATTGACTAGGTCATCTAACAGAGGACCATTGTATTGAAGTGTTTCATTGGCATCAGCCATTAACTTTAGGTCTGCGCCAGACACTTCGACTTTGTAAAGCGCGGTGAAACCAGGTGTATTAGAAGGTTGTCGCTCAATAGGGTACGAGCGATGAAAATGCTCTTGGGTTAACGAGCCAGGCGCCCAAATTTCACTGTCTTCAATTTCGTTTTCATTCAGGAGGCTAGCGTCGATTGCGAAGTGTGTTTGTGTTTCAGGGTTTGTATACGACAGCATCCCTTTATAGAGTAATTCTCGCATTTGTGTACGATTGAGCTGATTTTTTGAAACGGCGATTTCAGTGTGAGCATCTGGGGCGTATCGACCGAGTATCGTGTCTATTTTTGCCTGAGTGTTTTCGTCCGTTAATGACGTGGTTTCAATATCAGTACTTTTGATTGGTTTAGCAAAGGACGCTGATTTATCGGCTAGGTCAAATACAATTTCGATGTCTGTATATCCCTTGGCGTTAAAGTCAGGCAACACGACAGTGGTATTATTAATGAGCTCTGAATCAGGCGTGGCATGAGAGTGTCCTCCCAAAATAAGGTCTATACCATCAACGTAGGTTGCTAAAGCTTTATCCGTACCAAACCCTAGGTGACTCAACATAATCATATAGTCGACGTCTTGTGCGTAATCACGGATAAGCTGTCTTGCTCTGTCATTCCAATCCCAACGCATTTTAAAGTCGGGAATAAAATCAGTTTCTGGTGTGATTTCTTGGTCGAGCTCGTTCCATGGGCCAGAGGTCATGCCAAACAAACCAATTTTTACGCACCCTACTTGTGCGATGGCAAAATCAATGCCATCAAAGCCGCTCGGATCTGTCCCGTAGTATTCGGTATTGGAGGCAAGCACGGTTGCGATGTCGTCTTTAGAATACTTGATTAATTGTTCCGGTCCCCAAGCAAAATCATGATTGCCAATAACGCGGTAATCAAACGCCATGGCTTGAGTCGCTTCTAATGTAGCATCCCCGAAAGACAGCTGTTCAGCGACTGACCCTTTTTCGTAATCATCCCCGCCATTTGTGAATAACGTATGAGGGTTTTCTTTCAACGCCTGTGTATGAGCTGCTTTTATTTTGCTGTAATATTTTTCGTTAAACCCAAAATGCCCATGAAGGTCTGCAACATGAATAATTCGTATGGTTTGTTTTGTCGCTAAAACGTCGCATTCAGGGCCAACCATTTTGACTGGCGCAGGATTAATAGTATCTCCAAGGGAGACGGTATCGTCACTATTACAACCCGTGAGTGACAGGGCTATTAATAAACAACTTAAAGCAAGATAATATTGAGATATGGGCATGGATTTTAACAAAGGTAACAAATATTTTAACAGTATATCATGTAGTTAGTTTTCCAAGCACGAATTAACTCGCAATCCTTAGAAAATCTCAATGGTAACTGATTTGTATTAATGAAATGTAATGGTTGCCATAGAATAATATAGAGATGAGACGCTCATAAAGGTGTTTATGAGCCTTTGTAGGTAACGCGAATAGAATAGATGGTAGCGATGTTTATTAGAATAATAGTACTAGGACTATGTTGTGTGTTTTCCAACGTTGTTACTGCTAACTGGGTTGAGAGCTTTGTAGGCGGTCATATTGACCTGGTATCGCGTGAAGACCTAGGTGCATTATCAGACATATATGATTGTGGTGAGACGGAAGGGCAATATTATTGTGGTTTTGATCTGGATTACCGAGGCGTCCCTATGGACGCTAAGGTATCAGTCAATGATGACGAAATTAGCCGTGTAGAATTAATAGCATTGATGACGCCATATCATTATACGAGAATTCCGTTCAGCTTAAGAGTTGACGGATTCGAACTTGTAGAAGTCTTAATTGGTGAACAACGGTTCAATGTGGCGGAAGAGCTCGCAAAGCACTCTGCAGCAGAAACGGATAAGAAACTGGTTGAATTTTTGAACTTATCTCCCATTTCTGTTTCTAAAGTATTTACCTGGGTCAGAAAAAATGAGATTCAGGATAGGTTGGCTACAGAAACAGTCTGTATGAAAAGTGACAAAGAGCAGATTTCGCTCGTATGGATGTCCAATCCATCTTTTTAACGGTGTCACACAATAGTATTACGGTTGTCATTTCTCTGTTACATAGAGTCAGTAACTTAGAATGCGTAGAGTAAAGAAGGAATTAACCATGAAAAAAATGAGACGTGCTCGACTTCATCGTTGTCGTATTCAGTATTGGAAAGAAACCAATCAAAAAACAACAGATAAAGAAAAAGCATAAACAATAAAAAGTAATGTTCCACCCGCAAACCAGCAATCTGAAATTGCTGGTTTTTCCATTTTTAGCGTCCACTAAAATCCGTTAAAAAACGATAGACACAGCAATATTTCAGGATTACAATCCGCTCGTTTTGGGGAGTAGTCACCTAAATTATTTGTCGTCATCTCGTTAAGCAAAGCTTATCCGGCAAATAAGAACACCTAGTGTGTTTTGACGAGACCAACGCAATCAAAGTCTCAGTACGTGTGTACTGAGGTATTTATTGGTTTGCGGAAGGTCGATTCTTACTCACGTCCTTCCGCTTGGAGGACTTATGCCCTTATCTATCTACCTTTCTTTTCTCGTATTAACGCTCGGCTTAGTGGCGTTAGATATCTATCAAACCCGTGGTGGCCTTATTACCATTCGCAAAGCGGCGATATGGAGCGGTTTCTGGTTTTTACTTGCTTTTGTGTTCGCAGCATCGATCTATTTCTTTTGGGATGTCTATGCCCCTGATAGTGATTACAGCGCAAGAAAAGCAACAGTGGCGTTCTTGACGGGGTATCTGCTCGAAAAATCGCTCAGCATCGATAATCTGTTTGTGTTTGCGATCATTTTCCATCAATACGCTGTTCCCGAGCATTTGAGGCCGAGAGCGCTGTTGTGGGGGGTCATTGGCGCGTTGATATTAAGAGCCATCATGATTGGCGTTGGTGCTCAGTTGCTTGCACAGTTCCACTGGGTGATGTATCTCTTTGCAGCGTTCTTGATCTGGACGGGTATTCAGCTCGCGAGAGACAAGGGTGAAGATGAAATTAACCCGTTGCCTGAGCGCGTTATTCGTCGATTATTTACGGTATCCGATGATTATCGAGGTAATCGATTATCGGTCAAAGAGAATGGAAAGCGTATCTTTACGCCTATGTTTATTGTTATTGGCGTCATCGCCTTCATGGATGTGCTGTTCGCTCTTGACTCTATTCCTGCCATTTTCGCGGTGACTAGAGAGCCATTTCTAGTGTTGGCGGCAAATGTATTTGCTTTATTGGGGCTTAGGTCGTTGTATTTTGTTTTGGAGGGCATGATGAATCGATTTGTCTATCTAAAACCTGCGTTGTCGTTCGTGATGGTGTTCATTGGGATTAAGATGGTATTGGTTGGAACCGCATGGGCGATACCTACCTGGGTTTCACTCAGCGTGATTCTTATTACCATGTTTATTGCTACTTTCGCCTCTTTGTATCACGAGCGGAATGCTTTACTTGTAATTGATAAGAAAAGGTAACGTTAGCGTGTTGACTCAGCGAACTATTTCTGAATAGTTTATGCGCAACCATTCGTTAACAAATGGATTTGTTAACGTGCTTTGGTGCAAAATTATCCACAAAAATCATGAAATACTGAATAGTCATGCATTGATATTGAATGCTTTTAATATGGGTTTGTTAAGGGCTCGTTTCATTAGAAAAACTTATCTGAATATCAAAAAATAGTCATTTTTTTAAGCGCGTATTGTTGCCTATTATTGCTCCAACAACGACGAAAAACGAATTTGTAAAGAGAGGCAATCATGGCACAAGCAATGAATATCGAAACCATCGCTCTAGCACCCTCTATGGATAAGAAAGCCTACGCGGTTAACATCAAAGGATTGATTGCACACTTGCTAGATATTATGTTCGGTAAAGGTGAAGTTCAAAACACGTACTACACTAACGAGCTGTCTGGTCATATGCAGAGAGACATCGGTCTAAACCGATAAACGATGCGGTTTAAAGTGAATATTAAGAAGGGGCATTGACGAAAGTTGATGCCCCTTTTTGTATCTAAGTACCTGGGTAATCGAGATATGTACTTGGGTAATTAAGAAATGTAACTGGATAGTTAAGATATAGGTGTTGCAGTCCCTTGCTTCACAGAGGCTGCGTTTAGTTGTGTAAACCACCGTCTCTTTGTGCTTGTTTAATTAATTCTTTTCTTTTTTGCTCAGCATCGGATTGCTTTCCCGCAGTGCTAGTGTTTCGACCTAACTCTTTAGGCGAAAATACATAATATTTGTTAGTCATCATCATGTCTCTCTCGATCAAACGATTATCTGAATTACCGTAGGTTAAGACGATTATTGTCGTTTTCAGATTAGAGTACATCAACCTAATGGCCTTTATTTAAGGCGTAGGGCATAGGTGGATATCGAATTGAAGCAATTAACCGGAAGTGATCTAAAGCTGATTTAACTCAACGTCTTGTCATGTCTAACCCGTATGATGGATGACGTTTAAACAATATGACTAGGTGAACTACAATGGCAAATCTTACCGACCGATTTCTTCAATACGTCACATTTGATACACAATCTGACTCGTCAAACGGTTGTTGTCCAAGTACCAAAGGACAAAGGCAATTTGCAGACGTTTTGAAAGCGGAGCTCATCGCCCTTGGTTTATCTAATGTATCTTTAGATGACAACGGTTATCTTATGGCGACATTGCCGGGCAATGTAAAAGGTGACATTCCAGCTATTGGTTTTATTGCTCACATGGATACCGCGCCAGATGCTTCAGGAAAGGACGTTAACCCTCAAATCGTAGAAAACTACGTAGGCGGGGATATAGCATTGGGTAGGGGCGACGAAGTGCTTTCTCCAATCCAATACCCTGATCTTCACCTGTTACATGGTCATGACATTATTACCACCGATGGAACGACATTACTCGGCGCAGATAATAAGGCAGGAATCGCCGAGATCATTACTGCGATGGCGTATTTAATCGCGCACCCGGAGATCCCACATGGCGATATTCAAATTGGGTTCACCCCAGATGAAGAAATAGGACGTGGTGCTAACCTATTCAATGTTGAAAAGTTTGGTGCGCAGTGGGCGTACACTGTTGATGGGGGCCCAGTAGGTGAATTAGAGTATGAAAACTTTAACGCTGCTGCTGCGACGGTCGAGTTTACTGGGGTGAGCGTGCATCCAGGAACCGCCAAAGGCAAGATGGTGAATGCCATGACACTTGCTTCTCGTTTTCAGGCAGATATGCCTGCTGACGAAACACCTGAAAGTACAGAAGGGTACGAAGGTTTTTATCATTTAGGCTCTGCCGATCTATCGGTGGCAAAGTCGACGCTTCGTTATATTCTTCGTGATTTTGACTCTGACGGATTGGAGCGCAGAAAGGCCTACTTACAAGATAAAGTCGATTCATTTGATCTCGGCTCTAAACGGGCGAAAGTCACGTTAACCTTAGTGGATAACTATTCCAATATGCATGAAATGGTGGCTCCTCACCCTCATATCATTGAGCTTGCGGAGAAAGCGATGTTGGCGTGTGATGTGACGCCTAATATTAAACCTATCCGCGGTGGTACTGATGGAGCAAGGTTGTCATTTATGGGGTTACCATGTCCGAATATCTTTACTGGTGGTTATAATTTTCATGGTATTCATGAATTTATTACTATTCAAGGAATGGAATCAGCGGTAAAAGTGATTGTGCAAATTGCGAAAGAGACCGCAATTCGGTATCGTTAAGCCAAACCTTTACTGATATAGGCACTCATGGAAGACACGGAAAAAATAATCACGTATTTAACGGACAATAAACTGCTACTGAGTGCCTTAGTCCTGTTCCTAATACTTATTATTCGTCGGGTAACCCTAGGGGCGATCCGTGGTGACGTCGCGTTTATTTCAGAGGACCAGCGTAAGTGGATGTCTCGAACCAAGAATGGTTCATTTGCACTTATCATGCTGATGTTTTTCTTAATCTGGAAATCTGAAATTAGCGAGTTTGCTTTATCGGTTACCGCAATCGCAGTGGCTATTGTTGTGGCATCCAAAGAAATCATTCTGTGTTTCACAGGTTCGATCCAAAGAGCGAGCTCTCGATCTTTTCGAATCGGTGACTGGATTGAAGTGGGCAAGACCAGTGGTGAGGTTATTGAACATAACCTAATGGCGACTGTGGTCCAAGAGATTGATTTATACCATGGGCATTACCATTTCACGGGTAAAACCATCACAATGCCGAACAGTATGTTCTTCACATATCCGGTGAAGAATCTAAATTTCATGAAACGCTACGTTTATCACCACTTTTCTATTGTTGTGCCTGGCTTCGATAATTTATTCCCTCTAGTTCCAGAACTCGTTACTCAAATAGAAAATCATAGCGAAGGGTTTATTGATGTCGCGCGCCGGTATAATGGTGTTATTGAAAAACATGCGGGTGTTGATCTACCAGGTTCAGAGCCTCATGTTTATTTAACGAGTGGTGTGACTGGAGAACAAATAGTCAACGTTATGATTTTTTGTCCAACCGAATTAGCGACACATTTGGAACAAGAGATTCGAGCGGATTTTATGATGATATATTCTGCTGCTTTTCCAAAAGGCAAAATCGAAAAAGTTCAATAAAACATAACGTTATATTTTGAAACACTTTCATGTGGTCAATTGATTTTCCTCGGACATTCACATGACTTTTAGTTAGATACTGTGGCTTGCCTGTTCCAACTAAAAGATAATCGGTGTTTCAATGCCTAACAAAATAATCGCTTTAAGTTTAATCACAACCGCTTTATTAGCGGGCTGTGGAGATAAGAGTACTAAACAAGCTGGTGGTCAATTACCCCTTGTTCAAGCACAAGAAGTAACGGTCATACAGCATCAGCAAAGTAAGTCATACATCGGCCGTATGGATGCGGTCGAAGATACGTCTATTACTGCTCAAGTATCAGGGTACTTAAGAGAAAGACATTTCTTTGAAGGCCAAATTGTCGAAAAAGGTCAGTTACTGTATTCCATCGAGCCTTCATCATTTGAAGCTCAAGTGGCCAGTGCCAACGCGATGGTTTCTGAAGCAGAATCCTCTCTAAAAAAAGCGGAACTTGATTTCGCTCGTGGTCAGAACTTAGTTAAATCCAACAATATTTCTCAAGCGGAATTCGACGCGCTAACCGCATCACTAATGAGCGCCCGAGCTCAATTGTTAGCGGGCAAAGCTCAGCTAAAAGTGTCAGAAGTGAATCTATCTTACACTGAGATTCGAGCGCCGTTTACTGGACGTATTTCGGACAGTAAAGTCAGTACGGGTGATTTACTATCCCC
Organism: Vibrio sp. 10N.286.49.B1; assembly: GCF_002873335.1. GTDB lineage: Bacteria > Pseudomonadota > Gammaproteobacteria > Enterobacterales > Vibrionaceae > Vibrio. The sequence continues at coordinate 87,162 of NZ_MCUW01000020.1, forward strand.
GTCTTCTGGTGTGTTGACGACGTTAGTGAGTATGGATCCAATGTACGCAGCGTTTAGTATTAGTGAGCGTGAACGCTTGGCGCTTGGAATGGACCAAATTGAAGGTAACGGAGCTGATGAGTCTGATGGGGTAGCGGTCAATATTATCCTTGAAGATGGTCGCGTGTTTGACCACCAAGGTACGTTAGATTTCTTGGGTAACCGCATTAATCTCAATACCGGTACGTTAGCGATGCGTGCAGTGGTCGATAACCCGGATCAACGCTTGCTTCCAGGTCAACACGTACGCATTGAGTTGATGGAAAAACAGCCAATAGAAGTTGTCACCGTACCAAGACGATCGGTACAAACTGATCTTGAAGGTCACTTTGTGATGATCATGACCGCCGGGGATGTTGCCGAGCGCCGTAACGTAGCGTTAGGGCCACAAGTCGATACTGGCGTGATCATCAAAGCGGGTTTGAGCTCGAGTGATGTCGTCATTACACAAGGGTTACAGCGTGTTAGGAATGGAGTTCCTGTACGAGTTGAACAACCGGACGCTGCAGACCAAGGTGCCTAAATGTTAAGTCGTTTCTTTATTCAAAGACCAAAGTTCGCTTTGGTTATATCCATTATACTGACGCTTGCAGGGGCTATCTCTTTAACCGCCCTCCCTGTTGCTGAGTATCCAAAAATTAGCCCTCCTTCTGTCAGTGTGACCGCGTACTACACGGGGGCAAGTGCAGAAGTCGTTGAAGAGGCCATTGCTGACCCAATAGAAACATCAGTCAATGGTGTTGAAGATATGATTTATATGTCTTCAAAAAGTGCCAATGACGGTTCGTATTCATTGAATGTCACCTTTGATATCGGCACTGACCCAGATATGGCTCAGGTCAATGTTCAGAACCGTGTATCGCAAATCGAATCGAAACTTCCACAAGAAGTTCGCATGGTGGGCGTGACGGTTAAGAAGCGATCGCCTGATCTGCTTATGGTATTGAACTTTTACTCCCCCGATGGCACTTACGACGACAAATTCCTGATTAACTACGTGAACCTGAATATTAAAGACCAGCTTGCACGTGTTAAGGGTATCAGTGAAGTCGGCGTTATTGGTGGTGGTGAATACTCAATGCGTGTCTGGCTTGACCCAGATAAGCTTGCCAACCTCAAAATGACAACGTCGGATGTCTATTCAGCGCTTGCGGAACAAAATGTTCAGGTAGCCGCGGGTCGTGTGGGTGCAGCACCTTATGCCGACCCACAGGAAGTGCAATTTAACTTAGTAACGAAAGGTCGTTTAGAAAGCGTTAATGAGTTCGAAAATGTGGTTCTTCGCGCTAATACAGACGGTTCGTCGGTTTACCTTAAAGACGTAGCACGTGTTGAATTGGGTAAAAAGTTTTACGACGGGACGGGAGAGTTCAGAGGCCAAGATGCGTCTATCGTGACGTTGTCACTGCAATCTGACGCGAATGCGTTAGAGAGTGGTCAAGCCGTGATGGATATGCTCGAGAGGTTGAGCGTTAACTTCCCAGAGGGTATGTCGTATGAAACCAGCTATGACACAACGTTATTCGTGGCTGAGTCGATTAAAGGGGTAGTGGTGACCTTGATTCAGGCAATCTTGCTTGTTATCGCGGTGACGTATCTATTCTTGGGTAGTGCAAGGGCAACCTTGATTCCCGTTGTCGCAATACCGGTGTCATTAATTGGTACATTCGCCATCATGAACCTGACAGGTTTTACCATTAATACGGTGACCTTGTTTGGCTTGATTTTGGCGATTGGTATTGTGGTTGATGACGCCATTTTGGTGATTGAAAACGTTGACACGATTATGAAGCGTGATCCAAGCTTATCACCACGTAAAGCAACACTGATGGCGATGAAAGAAGTAACGGGTCCCATTGTTACGTCAACATTAGTATTACTCGCGGTGTTTATTCCGGTTACCTTGCTTCCAGGTATCACCGGGATTATGTATCGCCAGTTCGCATTAACGATTTGTATTTCCGTTATTATTTCATCGATTAATGCATTAACTTTGTCGCCTGCATTATGTTCACTGGTGTTAAAGCAAGGTGGTGGCAATACTGCGCGTTGGTTCCAAACGTTTAATAAGGGACTGGACCGCATTACCTTGAAGTACGGGAAAATGGCTGGCTTCTTAGTTAAGAAAGCTATTTTGCTGATTGGGTTCTTCGTTGTGGCGATAACAGCGGTTACGTTCTTGGCAAAATCCACGTCAACAGCTTTCGTTCCGCAGGAAGATAAAGGTATCTTGCTGGTTAATGTTCAGCTGCCAGACTCTGCTTCTTTGTCTAGGACAACAGAAACCACAACAGAGTTGATGGAATTGGTCGAGCAAGAGCCAGGGATTGATGGTGTTACCGTCGCCAATGGTTACGCATTCATGACAGGCGCTGCTGCCTCGAATGGCGCGTCTATGTTTATTAAACTCAAAAGCTGGGACGAGCGAAATAACCTCGAAGGTGACCATTCTGCGAATGCTATTGCTGCCCGTATTAACGGAAAATCGGCTCAGCAGATCCCGGGAGCGGTCGTCTTTGCCATGGGGCCCCCCGCAGTTCCGGGAATGGGGTCGGCGTCAGGCTTTGAATTTGTACTTGAAGATACGCTAGGGCGAAGCCGCACTGACTTAGCGAACGTCATGCAAGAAGTCATTCAGGAGGCCAATAAACAACCTGAGATTGCTTACACATTTAGTACCTTCCGTGCCAATGTTCCCCATTACCATGTAGATATTGATAGAGAGAAAGCACAGCAACTGGGCATCCCTTTATCATCAATATTTCAAACGCTACAGGGTAACTTAGGCTCACTCTATGTGAACGACTTTACTATGTTCGGTAAGAACTTCCGGGTGACATTGCAAGCGGATGCAGAATATCGAAGTAGTATGGATGACTTACAGTTGTTCCATGTTCGCTCTGATAAGGGAGAGATGATCCCGCTCAGTACGCTAGTTAGTTATGAAACGGTGTTCGAGCCAGACGTTGCATGGCGTTACAACATGTACCGAAGTGCGGTGATTCAAGGTCAACCTGCAGAAGGGTATTCAAGTGGAGACGCACTGGTCGCAATGGAGCGTGTCGCAGCCAATGTTCTTCCTATGGGGTATCAGCATGAATGGACCGGTATGGCGTATCAGGAGATTTTAGCTGGCAACCAAGCGATTTATGCATTTGCGTTGGCACTGATCTTTATCTACCTGTTCATGGTTGCTCAGTATGAGAGTTGGTCAATTCCGCTGGCAATTATACTTGTGGTACCAGTGGCGACATTGGGCTCATTTATAGCGTTGACCCTAGCTGGTATGCCTTTGAACCTTTATGCGCAAATAGGTCTCGTACTACTAATTGCCCTCGCAGCAAAAAATGCCATTCTGATTGTAGAATTCGCAAAAAATGAACGAGAAGACAAAGATGTACCAATCGATGATGCGGCAGTCCGTGGTGGAATACTGCGTTTCCGTGCGGTGAACATGACGTCTTGGTCATTTATTTTGGGGATAGTACCTTTGGTGTTTGCTTCAGGAGCTGGCCATGTGAGTCAAAACTCGTTGGGTGTTTCCCTTATAGGTGGACTGCTTTGTGTGTTGTTGGCTGGTACGCTACTTATTCCAGGCTTTTACGCAATAATTCAAAGACGTAGAGAGAAGGTAAGGGGTGGGAGCACGAAATTAATCCCGTTAGATGATGATTAAGTCAACCGCTTATTAATACTTAATCTGTTTTGATCAAAACGCCTCGTAGATAATCTACGAGGCGTTTTTGTGTATGGTTTTGTATTCTCAGGTAGACAATTGCTTACTTTGGGGGATTGCCAGCTACAAAGGGAAGACCCAAAATCCATCTATCGATAATAGTTAGATTCGTAACTCTTTGTAATTTAGAGACTAAACCTACTTAAGGCAGTCGTTACTATATAAATGTGTAATGCCTTACTAAAAATGTAATATTATTTATACGTGTTTGAGTAACTATGTAAATTTATGTATGGTGGCGCGCAATATTATTGATATTACGGATGGGATGATGGACAGCCAGAAACTATTAATTGTTGAAGATGACGTTAAATTGAATGAAATGCTAGCGGATTACTTCAAAACTCAAGGCTTCCGCGTTCGTAGTGTCGTCGATGGAAATCTTGCTCAAGATGTCATACAAGAATTTGAACCGGATCTGATCATATTAGATCTTATGTTGCCTGGGCAAGATGGCCTATCGATTTGCCGTGCTGTACGGGACAGTTATTTCGGAAAAATATTGATGCTCACCGCCAGTGACGATGACTTTGATCATGTGGCGGCGTTAGAAACCGGTGCAAATGATTTTGTCTCTAAGCCTATTAAACCAAGAGTCCTACTCGCACGAATCCGAAACTTACTTCGTCAATCTGTGGGAGATAACGTCAATAAAACAGGTCACTCGCTGATGTATGGCCAACTCGTCATTAGTCAATTGAGCCGTAGTTGCAAATACAAAGACATTGACGTATCACTGACCGATAGTGAATTTGATTTACTTTGGTTGCTGGCTTCTTCGCCGGGTGAAACCTTATCGAGAGATTTCTTAACCAAGACGTTACGTGGCATTGATTATGACGGTATCGATCGTACTATCGATAACAGAATTGTGACCCTACGTAAAAAACTTTTCGATGACGCGACTAACCCCAAAGGTGTGATTACTGTTCGTGGTAAAGGCTACCTATTTGTCTCTGATGGCTGGCAAGATTAAGGTTGTATGATCAATGTGGCGAATATTTGTTGAATCTTTAATTGGGCTTATCTTATTGTTTGCGGCGAGCATTGTAGGGTATGAGCATCTAATCTATGGTAAGTCTGATCCGGACCTTGTTGATGCGAACCTACAAGCTGAGGCGTTTCGTGACATCTTGAATCATGTCGCCGTCAGCGAAAGCAATCAAGATGCGACCGAGCTTCTGCAAATATTCACCCAAAAGACCCACCGATTACTCGATGAAGTACCGATGTCTGAGTTGCCTGATGATGTCGCTCAATATTTTAATCGGGATGACCAACCGACTTATCTGCTTGGCGATTCCGGCCAGTTTTGGTTGAAATTTAATAATAGTGACCACTTCTTTACCATGTATGATGACCCAGACTCAGAATTGGTCAAGGCGATTGAATTCGCAGATCAAGTCGTGTGGCTCTTCTTCTTAGCTAGCTTCGTGGTATTCAGTTTTGGATTTATTTGGTTCTTGAGTCGTAGGCTTCGAGAGCTAGAACGTACCGCGAATGACTTTGCAAGCGGTAACTTTGCCGCTAGGGCCTCAGAACGCCACGGGATTAAATTAGGCAAGCTAAATCGAACGTTTAATAAAATGGCAGACGAGATTGCTAACTTGATGGTGAGCAATAAATCGTTAACGAACGCCGTTGCTCACGAATTAAGAACCCCTATTTTCAAAATTCAATGGCAAAGTGAGGTGCTACTTGAGCAAGTGAGCTCGCTAGAACATAAAAAACAAATACAAAGTATTATTGAAGATACAGAAGAGATGGCGACGCTGGTGGATGAGCTGCTTTATTACGCGAGAGTCGAGCGACCTGATGCTGCTGTAAATTTAGAAACGGTCGATGTGGTTACGTGGCTAGAAAATCACCATGACAAATGGCAAAAAGATGTCGGAGTCGATTTCCTTATACAAGCCGGTGATTCTCCACAAATAGCGAATATTGATCCTTTTCTTTTGTGTAGAATGATTGTCAACTTGCTTAGTAATGCAAAACGTTATGCCAATGAACGTATTGAGATAAACGTATTGTCCTGTGAGGAGAGTACCGTTATCCAAGTGCAAGATGATGGTTGTGGTGTACCGAAAGAACATTGGGAAGGGTTGTTTGATCCTTTTTATCGAGTGGATAAATCACGAGATAGAACATCAGGCGGCTACGGTTTAGGGCTTGCTATCGTTAAGCACATCATGCTTCGTCACAACGGGCGAGTTAAAGTTTGTGACAGTGAATTAGGTGGCGCGTGTTTTTGTTTGATTTTTCCTCATATAGAGCATAAATAAATCACTAGACATAATGACAACATTTCGCTAATTCAAAAGGGCTTCAGCCACACTTCCATGTGATTGATCTATCGCTGCCAACTGTTCCTTGAACGTTATATACTAACCTTGTACATGTATTAACAAGGTAACGAATTGAACCGTATGAAATTTATCCATACCTCAGACTGGCATTTAGGCAGACAATTTCACAACGTCTCTTTATTGGACGACCAACGTGTCGTTTTAGAACAAATTGAGCAGTACCTCACTGAGCATGACATTGACGCACTGATTATTGCGGGAGATATTTATGATCGCTCCGTCCCTCCGACAAACGCTATTGAAGTATTAGATAAATTTCTGACTAAAGTGATTCAAGAGCTTGGCGTCCCTGTCATCATGATATCGGGTAACCATGATGGGGCGAAACGCCTAGGTTTTGGTGCGCGTCAGTTTGATCAGTCCGGCCTTCACATTATCAGTAACCTTGAACAGATGACTCAGCCAATTGTTATTTCTAGTGCTGATAATACGCAAATTAATTTCTACGGCATGCCTTATAGTGACCCTGAGCATGTTCGCCATTTCTACGATGTTCCTGCAGCTAATCATGATGACGCTCACCGAATTATGGCTGAGCAACTAGACCTTGTCATGGACACCTCAAAAAACAATGTTTTAATTAGTCACTGTTTTATTGACGGAGCAGAACCGTCAGAGTCTGAAAGAACGTTGTCAATTGGTGGTGCTGACCGGGTCAGTTATTCTCACTTTAGTCATTTTGATTACGTTGCTTTAGGGCATCTACATCAATCCCAACAACGCGGGGCGCCACATATTCGTTACTCCGGCTCGATCATGAAGTACTCGTTTTCCGAACAATACCATAATAAAAGCATGACGCTGGTTGAGTTTGATTCTAATGGATTAGTATCAACGACTGCGATTCCATTAATCTCGCCTCATAATATGCGAATATTGGAAGGAGAGATGTTGGAGCTGTTAGAAAAAGGAAAAGAGGACACCCATAGTGAAGATTATCTGTTAGTTCGCTTAATGGATAAACACGCTATTTTGGACCCAATGGCCAAACTTCGGGATGTGTACCCCAATGTATTGCATCTGGAAAAGCCCGGAATGCTGATTGGTGTTGATAGAGAGTTAGCTCAAGCTAGATTGGCGCATTCAGAGTTTGATATGTTCAAAGATTTTTTCCAAGAAGTTCAAGGCAATACGTTGAGTACTGAGCAAGAAGAAATGATCACTGACATCGTTAGCTCGTTAACGAAAAGCAACAAGGAATAGCGACATTGAAACCAATAAAATTAACCTTATCTGCTTTTGGACCGTTTGCTAAGACCGAAGTGATCGATTTTGCGTTGCTAGGGCATTCTCCACTTTTTCTCATTAATGGACCGACAGGATCAGGCAAAAGTTCAATCCTTGATGCCATTTGTTACGCTCTGTATGGAGAAACAACAGGAAGTGAGAGAACGGGCGACCAAATGCGTTGTGACTATGCAAGTGCAACGATGCTGACATCGGTGACATTCGATTTTGAGCTGTCTGGCGAGCAATATCGAATTGAACGCAGCCCTGACCAAGAAGTGCCAAAGCAGCGCGGTGAAGGAACGACAAAGCGCACGCATGCCGCGGTGCTCACGAAGGTATCTGACCAAAGTTTAATTGCCAACAAACCAAAACAAGTAGCGGTTGCGATTCAAGAGCTTGTAGGGTTAGATGTGAAACAATTTCGGCAAGTAATGGTACTCCCGCAAGGAAAATTTCGAGAGTTGCTTACCGCAAGCTCAAAAGAGCGTGAACTCATCTTTGGCCAGCTATTTCAAACACATATATACAGTAATATAGAACGTACCCTATTAGAAAAAGCCGCTGGCATTCGCAAAGCTAAAGACGAGTTTGATAACCAAATCAAAGGCGCTCTTGAGGTTGCAGGGCTTGAATCGGAACAGCAATTAAAAGCCCAAGAAGATGTGTTATTACCAGAGGTTAATTCGCTTAAAGACGAACTTAATCAATCAGATAGGGCGTTAATCGAGGCGAGAAAACAAGCAGAACTAGCCACGCTTCAAGAAAGAAAGTTTAACGAGTTGGATGAGGTTGCTAAGTCAACATTGTCTCATCAGGCGAATCGTCCTATTGATGACACCAACCGTATTAAACTGGCTGCATTTCAATCTGCTGTTAAGTTACAACCTGCGTATATACAGAAAAATAAATTAACAGCAGACACCGTTGAAATGGGGCAGCGGTTACATATTGGAGCCGAGAAAATAGAGAAAGCAAAAGCGTCAAGCGATGCGGCGAACAGAGCGTTAGAGAAAGCGCAACAGCAACATAACTTTACACGGACACTAGATGAAGAGCTTTACCGGATAAAAGGTTATGTCGTGAATGTTCAGCAACTTGAATTACAACGTACAGAACTTAACAATACTTCTTTGGCCGTGACCAATTTAAAAACTGTCGTTGAAAAAAGTAAGCAAGCCGTCGCCACCAACTTGATTCGCTACGAACAGAGTAAAGATAAATTACTCGAATCTGAACGATCAGTGGCCATGGTAAAGGAAAAACAACTCGCACTTGAGGCGCTACAAGCTAAAAATGAATTGATTGGCCAACTCACGAAGCTAATCGAGCAAACAATCGCGGCTGGAGTTCGAAAAAAAGAGATAGAGACACAGCTAGCCTCTGCCAAGCAACATTACCATATCCTCCAACAACAACGAATCCAAGCTGAGGTGGATTGGCACTCTGGCCAAGCTTACTTATTGTCTAAATCACTAGAGCAGGGCAAGCCTTGTCCGGTTTGTGGAAGTGAAGCGCACCCTAATCCGGCAGCACCTATTGGAGCTGAAGTGACGGTAGAGTTGGTCGAAGACTACCGTGTTCAGGAATTAACCGCAAAAACGCAACTTGATGGTTTAGTGATCGATGCTAACCGAGTCGCCGATAGCGTGTCACAGCTTGAGCAACGGAAAAATGAAGTGAGCCACACACTTTCAATCAGCATCGATTCTGTCACACAAGTTCGAGAGCAAGTTTCGAGCGAGTTACGGGCACTTTTAAAAGAAATCAAAGCGTTACAGACTATTGATCTCAGTGCGTTAAATACACAAGTGGACGTCGCGAAACAAAGCCATATTGACGCGGAAACTCGTGTCAAACAACAAACTGCGGAAGCAGAAAAGCTCGTTAGTTCGCTCAGCGGTTTATCGGCAGTGGTGCAAGAACTTGAGTCACAAAACCAATCACCTTATAAAACGTTGGCGGAGTTAACCGCGAGAAGACAAGCCGTCGAATTGGAAAAAACGCAGTTAGATAACTTAATTGAACGCTCCAAAAAGCACGCGGTAGAATCTGCAGAATTGGTGACTCGCTATTCAGCCCATTTTGAGTCCTTGACGACACAAAGTATACAGTTACAAAAAGACCAACAAGCTGCTCAGCAACACTGGGATGAGTCATTGGAGGCGAGCGATATTATCAATGAAGCTTCATTTAATGATGCTTTGATGTTAAGTGCATCGGTTGGGCAACTAGAGAATGATATTCGTCAATATGAACGCATAACAACGCAGCTGACGGAAAGGCAGGCTTTATTGTCTAATGAGTTAAATGGAATCGTTCGCCCCGATGTACTGTTGTTTACAGAACGAGTGACTCAGACTGAATTGAGATATCAATCATTGCTAGTGTCGCTGCAAAGCGCACAGTCAAAATTAGATAACCTGACAAAAGTAAAACACATTCTAACCACACTCTATACTCAAAACGATGCCTTGGACAAAGAGTACAAAGTCGTAGGCACACTCAGTGATGTCGCCAACGGTCGAACAGGCAGTAAGGTGAGCTTACACCGTTTTGTTTTGGGCGTTCTTTTAGACGATGTATTGATTCAAGCTTCTCAACGCTTGAGGTTAATGAGCAAAGGACGTTATGACTTAAAACGGAAAGAAGTTCGCAGCAAAGGCAATGCAGGCTCGGGTTTAGATTTGATCGTCGAAGACGCTTATACGGGCAAATGGCGAGACGTGGCGACCTTGTCCGGAGGGGAATCCTTCATGGCCGCGCTGTCGCTCGCGTTAGGATTATCGGATGTGGTTCAATCCTACAGTGGCGGTATACGATTGGACACGCTGTTCATCGATGAAGGATTTGGTAGCCTTGACCCCGAATCACTTGACCTGGCGATTCAAACATTGATTGAATTACAACAGTCAGGAAGAACCATCGGTATCATTTCGCATGTTTCTGAGTTAAAAGAACAAATGCCATTACGATTGGATGTTCATGCATCAAGGCTTGGTAGCACGGTCAGTTTAATTAATTAGATTTGCAGTTCTATACAGAAGACTTAATAGAGTAGGTACTAAGAGTGGCAAAGACTAAGTACTGTACAGAATAAATGTTGTAAAGACTAAATGCTGTAAAGGCTAAGCGCAGTAGAGCTTAAGTACAAAAGGTTCCAGTACGCCGACACTAATTTGATTGGTGTACAGTATCAAATTTATTTAACGACAACTCCCATTGGAGTGTGTATCAGGAAAGTATTCATGTTAAAAACAATGACATTTTTTGAGCGATTTGAAACCGATATTCTTGCTCAGACCAAGACCATCACGATTAGAGATGCGTCTGAGAAAGATTATGAGATTGGCAACGTTGTGCCGGTTTCGACCTTCGAGGATGGGCGAGAGTTTTGTCACGTCAAGGTGTTGTCGGTAAAGGCCATCGACTTTGACGAAATCAATGACCTTCATGCTGAACAAGAAAACATGACCCTTCCTCAATTAAAAGAGGTCATCGAGGAGATTTATCCTGGAGAAAAGCAGTTGTATGTCATCGACTTTGAACTCGCCTAAGTTTGAGCTTGGTCGTTACAAGTTCAAAGTCGCATGATGCGGTAGATAGGAATAAAACGCTACATCACGACGAGGCTATGGATTAACATACAGTAGTTGATAATAAGCGAGCAGCGATTTAGGGAACATGACTCGGCCTTCCCAGGCTCTGGGAATACCTTGCTGCTTGCTTTGATAACAAGCGCCTAACGTTGCGCCTAATAAAATGGCGCGGCCACAACTATCGCCACCACAAAGTATGTTTTCCCGGATCGTGGCTTCATAACTATGTGCATTGAGTAATAGATGCAACGTGACTGGAAATGCGGCTTCTAGGCTGCAGTGCATCCCAAGCTTTTCCGCAACCACGGTTGATGGTTGCAGTACCATCTCCTCAGCGGTTGAAATTGCTTCGTCAACCACTGCCGATAAATTCTTCGCACTCTGGACACATTCGACAGGTGTCTTGCCTTCAATAGCGGCTTTTAAAATGGCGGTAGCGGCAAGGCCATAATCAACAGCTTCAGCATTATTGTTAGTGACTCGTATTGCGGATTCGGCGAGCGTAAATAAATTAGGGTCCAGGTAATGTTTCGCGACGAGTGCTGGAAGTTTAGATAGCGCTGGGTTTTGCTTGTCATCAGCACCACAAGCGGTAAGTGGGGTGCCCTTAATTTCAAGATGGTGGAGGTTGAGGAGAGTTTGTCTCGTTGGTTTATCTATATAGCCTTGCCAAAAACCGCCAAAATCGAACCATTGACGAAAGCTGTCAATATACTGGCTTTCTTCGTAATTTCCTCTATCTGCGATAGCATCTATCATCGATACAAGTTGGGCGCCATATTGAGACACGTCACCAGGTCTCTTGTTTGTGTGCGCAAAGTATCCTCTATCAATGTAATCCTTAGCGTTTGGCGCGTGGAACTCTGGTGTTCCGTTTGATAGTGTTTTAATTGTGACTTGGTCGTATAACCAATGAAACCCCATAGATGCGGCATCGGCAACCAGCGCACCAACGATTGAGTTGACTGCTCTATTATTGTTTGAGTTCATATATGATCCAGTTAAAGCGTACTAAGTTAATGTTAACGTTAATAGTTATTCTAGTTTGGATGACGAGAACCTACCTTTAAACATGACTAATTCGTTGATATTTAGGCGTGGTATCAGCATTTTGTGCATAACCATTTGTCTTGTTGCATATTAAAAAATGCCAGTCTAAACGGACTGGCATTTGGTTGAGATGCAATTAATCTTCTGTACTGTATGACTTTACTTTTGCATTTCTTCGACTGTGTACTCAAATTCCGGAACAGTGAGTTCAACGCGCCTATTTTGTGCTCGTCCTTCTGATGTTGAGTTATCAGCAATAGGATTCGCCTCACCCATACCACTGACCGTCATTCTTGAACGTTCAATACCTTTAGACTCGAGGTAAGAGGCGATAGACTCAGCACGCTCTTCAGAGATTCGTTGATTGACCTCTTCTGGTCCAGATGAATCCGTATATCCAACAATTTCAACACTCGCTTCAGGGTGATCGGTCATAAGTACGACCAATGGTTCGAAATCAGATAAACGCTCTTCATCAAGTGAGGTGCTGTTAAAGCCAAAATTCTCTTGTCCAGAGGCTTGTTCAAATGTCTTAGTCATGACAACCGCTGCTGCCACAGTTTCGGTTGGCGCTGGCTCCACTTGTGTTGTAGCGGCTGCGGCAGCAGCGGCCGTTGCAGCGGCGGCTGCGTTACCAAATGAGTAGGAAATACCAAGCCATAATGTATCAACGTCAGTGTTAAACCAATCGTCTTTTGCATCGTTAATTCGTTGATATTCGAGTCGACCCGACCATGCAGTGGCAAAATCATACTCAACCCCAACCCCACCCATAAGCGCTGTAGTTTTTCGATCACCATAGGTGGTGTAGGCCGCACCAATCTTACCAAAAACAGACCAATCCTCAGTGAAAGGATACGAAAACTTCGGCGCTAGCGTCGCGGCACTCAGGCCCGAATCTTGAGTGTAACCGATGCCGTTATCTACAAATGATGTTTTGTAATTGCCTAACCAGTCGTATGCAAATTCTAAAGCGATATAATCATTCCAATCGTATCCGCCAAAGAAACCGGCACTAAAGCCGCTGTCTGTACAATCCGCGCCTGCTATATTACAAGCGTCGGAAAGTTGTGAACCACCTAAACGGCCACCTAAGTAAAACCCTTCATCCGCCGTGACCTGTGGTACGGTCAAGGCACTTAGTATTGCGGCTGCTACCACTGTTATTCTCATAATGACGTCCTTTATCCTTAAAATGTGTATTACGGTACATCACTGATAAAAATAGTTTAATAACAGGGTATTGGCAAAAAAAATTAGTTAAGTTTCATATAAAAAAGCAGGCGCAATATAAATGTTCAGCCAGATTGGATAAAAATGAACCTGCTCGTACTAAACTAAAGTGCTAGTTGGCCCTTTGTTTGTAATGATTTACACTGTGAATTCTCACAGAATGGTTGAACTTGTTGGCAAATAAAACGGCGCAAATTTGAAGTGCTCAATATGAACGTGAGTGCATTTCGTGCTTGTGCGATTGACTGAGTTTTCCATAAACTAGCTTCCCGTCAATTCAGTATTCACAAAGTCACTAACCAAATGCACAGCCATATTGTCGTGCTTCACATTTCATCTATCCTTAACTAGGAATGGATACTAATGATTACATAGTACTAAGGGAAGGGATGTTGGTAATGAATAACACTATGCTGAGAAATAGTGTCGCGGCGGTATTCGCACTAGTCACGCTAGTGGGTTGTGGCACAAAATTTCTCTACAGTAATTTGGATTGGATCATTGTTGAATATATCGACGATTATGTCACCTTGACTGGCGGGCAAGAAGAGATCTTGAGTGAAAGAATAGAAGTGCTAAGTGACTGGCACCGTCAAGAAGAACTGCCTTCCTATCTTCGCCAATTAGATACAATTCGACAGCAAGACCCTAACCAAGCGTCGCAAGCATTTGTTTTAGAACAAATGAGGGAGGTCAGAGAGCACAGCCAACGATTGGTAGAGCGAATGACCCCCGATCTCTATGCGTTGACTCAACAATTGAACGACCAACAGGTCAATGAGTTGGTGAAAAACCTGGCGAAACAAGACAAAAAGTTATTGGAGAAATATCAAGGATTAGATGAGGTATCCATTCGCCAGATGTATCAAGAGCGGATCGAAAGTAGTTTTGAGCGTTGGTATGGGGAAGTCACACCAGAACATCGTTTACTGGCGACTGAATGGTCAGAAAATATGGAAATAACGGCGGTTGACTGGCAAATGCATCGAGAAAATATGCAAAGGTACATCAAGCAGCTGTTACTTAGAAGAAACGATCTTGCGTACTTTCAACCTGAGTTTCAACGTTTTATGAATTCGCCTGACAGCTACTACTCGGAAGCTTTGACTGCCAAAGTTCTTAGTAATCGCCAGACAGCAGCGAAATACATCGCTAAGTCTCTCAATACATTAACAGAGAAACAAAAAAAACACCTCATTAGCGAAATTGATGACTGGCGCGATATCGCCAAGGACTTAATGGCTTTGAAGACGTTAGACTATAGTCCTACAGCTTTAATCCTAAGAACCTCCTACACTGAGTCAGTATAATTGTTGGCTACTACAAGCATTAGGGAGAGTGGGACGAATGGAAACGAGTTTATATTTGGCGGAAAAAGGACTGCTTTTAGTAGGTATCATGTTTATTTTAACGGGTATGGTTCAGTATGGCCGTCGTAGTCAGGACTGGAAAGGTGTTATAACCATGTTTTATAAGCGAGTACCGATGAACGTAACGGAATATAAGCGCTACAGACTGGGTGTTTCCTTGGTTATCGCTGCTATTGTCATCCGTTTTGCATTTCATATCTTTTGGCCGCAGTTTTAGATAGAACGGTTTACATTAAGAGTTCGAAACGCTCTATCCATTAATACTGACGACCTATCATTACTTACGACAAGGTGAGGGTTAATGATGAAGCAGTGTAATTATACGCATACCTTACCTTGTGAGCTTTATAGTACCGAGTCGGTCAGGCAAGGCGAGAAGGTGGTTGCATCGCACCTGAATATCGAACTTTCTACTTTAATGGAACGCGCTGGGCAATCGGTTTTCGATTACCTAATGGATACATACCCCTCTCTCAATCATATTCTGATCTGTTGTGGTAAAGGAAGTAACGGCGGTGATGGTTATATCACGGCTGCGCTGGCCTTGCAGGCGAACATCTCGGTGACGTTGTGGCAAGTTGGCAGTACTGAATTACTGAGTGGCGATGCTTTACACGCCAAAAATCACTTCCTGAATCTTGGTGGTTCGATTACGTCACCAACCAATATCGTACCTGATTCAATAAATGTTGTTGTCGATGCGATATTAGGCACCGGTCTATCCGGCCCTGCGCGTGCTTACCACTCTCATGTAATTGACCGTATTAATCAGTCAAATCTGCCTGTTGTCTCTATTGACGTTCCTTCGGGCATTGACGCGGATACAGGACACGTCTTTGGTAAGGCTATTATAGCATCTCACACCGTAACGTTTATTGGTGTTAAGTCAGGGCTCGTCACGGGTAATGCACGACAATATGTTGGGCAACTCGTGTTTGCTGGCTTGGGCATTCAGGATGAATTTAGGCGTGTTATCGCACCGGTTGCTCAATTGTCGAATAACCAGTGGATGTCACAGATTCGATCAAGAAAGAGAGACGCACACAAAGGTAATCAAGGGAAAGTCGTGGTGATTGGTGGCGACAGCGGTATGAGTGGTGCAGCCTATCTTGCTTCCGCAGCTGCATTTAGGGTAGGAGCGGGACTCGTGACGACCGTTAGTCATACAGACAGCCTAACCCCCCTTCGTTCTCTATTGCCCGAGGCCATGATTGTTGAGTGGGATCATCATCATTTATCTTGGGGAACGGTTGCTTGTGTAGGAGTTGGGCTAGGACGTAATCAATGGGGGGAAAAGCGGTTCTCTGAAGCCGAGTTATATTTCGATACGCACAATATCGCGCGGGTGTTAGATGCTGACGCACTATATTGGTTAGCCCACAAGACATCAAATATGTCATCATCAGCACGTATTCTTACGCCACACCCTGGTGAAGCGGCGCGTTTATTGGGTGTATCGGTTGCAACTATCGAAGAAAACCGATATCTCGCGGCTAATCAATTGGTCGATCGTTTCGGCGGCATCATTGTCCTAAAAGGTGCAGGGACGTTAGTCTGTGATGCTAACAATACCGTTGTTTGCCATGCTGGTAACCCTGGAATGGCAACAGGAGGTATGGGGGATGTCCTCGCTGGGGTCATTACTGGCTTACTTGCTCAGGGTTATTCACCATATCAAGCCGCGGTCCTAGGGAGCTTAGTTCATAGTATTGCTGCTGATCAGTGTGCAGAAGCGCGAGGCGAGGTTGGTATGCTGGCCAGCGATTTACTTCCATACTTAAGGGAAGTCGCGAATAGTTATAACAGATGAGGAGACTTAGAGTTTTTGATGGCAGTGTCTGTGGCAATGGATAGGGTGTTTCGGCATCAAAATAGGTATTTTGAACGAAATATTTACAAATTTGTGCGCTAACAATGATTGCGAAATAGCATTGCTGGTCGTTTTTTGAACGGCTGACTGGCGGTTTTTTCTTAGAGAATCGTTTGCTTGGTTGTTTTTTGTCCAAGTTGAGCGCTGGGGTTGGGATAAAGCATGTTGTGTTTAATAAACATTATTAATTTATTAAACAATAAGTTATTAATGTTTTAGCTTAAAGAATAAACACTTAGAATTGAGCAGATTTGCAGATGTTCGAAATAGTAACACAAATAAATTTGAAAAATCAGTCTTGTAAGATTTATTTCCCAACCTATAATGCTGAAAACCGGAGCGCCTGCCAACGCTCCGGTTTTTTTGTGTCCGAAGAAAGGTAAACCGTCTGCCAACGTTTTGCCACGCACTATGCTTAGTTATGTAAGTGATATGCCCACTGGAACATTTACTAACAAATCAAGGAATAAATACAATGCGTATCGAACAAGAACTTAAGTTAGGCTTTAAAGATGTACTGTTTCGCCCTAAGCGTTCAACACTAAAAAGTCGTTCTCAAGTAAATTTAACCCGCGATTTTACATTCAAGCATAGTGGTCGTCAATGGTCAGGTACTCCTGTCATTGCAGCAAATATGGATTCAGTTGGTAGCTTTGAAATGGCGACTGAGTTAGCGAAACATGGTGTTATGACGGCAATGCACAAGCATTACAGTGTTGAGCAGTGGGCTGAATTCGTAAAAGGCGCTGATAAAGAAACATTGAACAAAGTATTTGTTTCTACTGGTACGTCTGACCGCGAGTTTGAAAAAACAAAAGCTATCTTGGCGTTAAGCGACGACCTTGAGTTTATTTGTATTGATATTGCAAACGGGTATTCAGAGCACCTTGTTGAGTACGTTCAACGTGTACGTGCTGAATTCCCAACGATGACGATCTCTGCAGGTAATGTTGTTACTGGTGATATGTGTGAAGAGCTTATCCTTGCTGGTGCGGACATTGTTAAAGTAGGTATCGGCCCTGGTTCAGTGTGTACGACACGTGTTAAAACAGGCGTAGGCTACCCACAACTTTCTGCCATCATTGAGTGTGCAGACGCAGCTCATGGCCTTGGCGGTATGATCATTGGTGACGGCGGTTGTGCTTGTGCTGGTGACGTTGCTAAAGCGTTTGGTGGCGGTGCGGATTTCGTAATGCTTGGCGGTATGCTTGCTGGCCACGAACAATCTGGTGGCGATGTCATTGAAAAAGACGGTAAGACGTTCATGAAGTTTTACGGCATGTCTTCAGAAAGCGCAATGGCGAAGCACTCAGGTGGCGTTGCTAAATACCGCGCAGCAGAAGGCAAAACAGTCCTTCTTCCTTACCGTGGTGACGTGAACGATACGATTTCAGACATCCTTGGTGGTGTACGTTCAACTTGTACATACGTAGGCGCAGCAAAGCTTAAAGAGCTAACGAAGCGTACCACGTTCATCCGTGTACAAGAGCAAGAGAACAACGTTTACGGCAAAGACGCATAAGCGAAAGCTGAGCAAAATTTGTTGAATGAGGGCCGCTTTTTAGCGGCTCTTTTTTTGCCTGTAAAACAGCGTTTGTCGCAAAAGTGTCTACACAGAATTAAAGTCTAAGGGTGGGAAACGCATAAACTGCATGTTTATTCGTCTGAAACAATAGATGAGATTGACGTGAAGGCTTTGATTTGTGCCAGTAATGCTGGGCACTCGGTTAAGCGACACTTTGTGTTTCAAAATTAATTGAACTTCAATATATTCATAGAAGGTTTGACGCATTTTTTCTCAGGTCATGATAGGCTCATATTGGGACGCTTCTACCTTCAGTGAGCGGAAAAAGCTTTGAACACATGCATTGTCCCAACAATTTCCTTTGTGACTCATATTTTGCCTCAATTTATAGGCGGTTATGAGTTTGCGAGTGTCTATCGGGCAGTATTGGCTATTGCGGTCGCAGTGTAAAATGACACACTCAGGAAAGCCTCGACGACACAATGCCATTTTTAACGCACCGAAAACAAGCTCCGCTGCCATACGTTCATTTACAGACCAACCGATGTCTTGCCTTGAATAAAGGTCGATAATTACTGTCAGATACAGCCAACCTCCGCGCGTTGCAAGCTTTCATGCTTTAGCCTTAAATTCATCAGTGTGTCGAGTACGTTGAGTTCTTTAATGGACATTGATTCATCTCGCTCGTGATTATATGCCCACTAAACTGATCGTAGAGTCTAATTCTGATAAATTCGATACCCTTGACTAGACCGGTCGGTCTATGTTACTGTGCATTTATAGTCAAGATAACGAAATTGTTGAACATAAATTAGACGGTGGATTCGATATGAACAAATCGGTGATTATTGCCGGAGCAAGTGGCTTGGTTGGACGTGAAACGCTAAGTGCTTTGTTGGACAGTAACCATATAGACACGGTTTATGCGCTTTCTCGTCGTGAACTGAAGACTAACCATAAGAAATTGAAACAGTTAATAGATAACAACTTAAACGTTTCTGTAAGTACTTTGGGTTCTGTATTACCAGTAGTGGGTGTCATTGCTTTAGGCAGCACAATTAAAAAAGCCGGTACAAAAGAGAAGTTGCGTGAAATTGATGTGGATCTCGTCGTTTCTACAGCTGAAAATATGAAAAAACTGGGCGTGAAGCACCTTATTGTTGTGTCTTGCTTAGGGGCTGATACTAAAGCTCGCTCGCACTACCTTCGATGCAAAGGAGAAATGGAAGCCAAAGTTGAATTACTTGATTTTGAAAAAACGACGTTCTTACATCCGGGTCCTTTAGCGGGAGATCGTACTGAAAATAGAACTGATGAAAAAGTACTTCAAGGCGTTTTGAAAGCGCTGCAACCTTTGATGTTGGGTGGTATGAAAAAATACATCCCAATCCAAGCGTCAAGTATCGCAGAAAGCATTTTGGCTCACGCAATCTCTCCAACTTCAGAAAAGGTCGAGCGGTTAGACTCTCTGACTATGATGAAACTCGCTTCCTAACGGATTTATTTCAAACGTATCAAATACACTATTCATATCAACGTTAATTAGGACGCTTTTATGATGAGATATAAAGTCACATTACTGCCGGTCAATGTGGTTAATCTGATCAGTGGAGAAAATACTATGACTAAAACTGAAAAATCTGAATTTAGAGCGTTTTCTAAAGGACTTAAATATGAGCGGTTGTTTAGGAATTTAGGTAAGCAGGTATTTTCTGAGTTACAGAACCAACCACCAGGCTGCATGACATCTAGCAGCTTAGAGTTGCTTAGTAAAATGGAAAACCATAATACTGTCGTGATGGCTCCGGTTCGAGAGCAATATGGCGTGAACAGTGACATTGGTTGTAAAGATAAGTTACTCGCTAAAATGGTAACGCTAACGTTGAAGGCGATGCCTTATTTAGGGGCTAGATACTTAGAAGGAAGCGCTGAACGATTTGTTTGTCAACTCAAGGAAATCGAAGCATCGAGTCCTGACGGTTATGAAACACAGATGACGTATATGGTTGAGCATGAAGAAGCGTTACATGGTTACCTAGTTCATCTTAACAATGGTGATCAGCAACGCGCACATTCTGTGCTTGAAGACTTTATTTCGGACTATAATATTCAAAAGGTTAACTACGATTAACTATGTTCGAATAACAACGACTTATCGCTAATATTATTGTGTTCTAAAGAAGTTATTAATGACAAACGGTCTTTGATTACTTTATTCGCTTCTTTTAGTTTTCTAGTGCAGCAACTACATAAGGATATGTACACATAGGGGCTATTTCCTTTTTTACCTTAAGTATTACGATTAGTGATTGAACCCTAAATGACTGGAAGAGCGCGTAGATACAATATAATTGACATTAAACAGTTTGTCGTTCTGTATGCTGTTTGGTATCATAAACACTCCCTTAAAGCGGTTTGGAATTAAAATGGAACGAGGTAATCTTTTTAGTGGTATCCCAGATGTCATTACCAACGAACTTTTTGAAGATATTCAAAACCACTCGAATATACGAATAGAAAGGATTGTCTCTGATGGACATTCGAGCTGTGTTGACGATTGGTACAATCAAGATGAACACGAGTGGGTGTCTGTAATCCAAGGAGAGGGTGTGATTGAATACGCCGATGGGTCTGAAATAACGCTCAAGGCGGGCGATTATGTAAACATTCCAGCGAATACAAAACATCGGGTAAAATCGACGTCAAACAAAGAGAAAACCATTTGGTTGGCCGTGTTCTATCAATGCTCGACATTATCAAGTAAGAATCAATATGAATAAATGGATATTGGGCGTTTTGCTCACGGCGATGACAATGACGGGCTGTGCGCTTAAACCTTCTCCCGACAATGCGCGTTTCAAAAGTTACAATGATTTTCGAGCAGGCCCTGAGGGTGGCGTTGACCTTATTTGGTCTAGAGAAGACATCACCTCAAAAGATGAGTTGGAATCAATTTTAAAGCGTTATGATAGTGTGGTTCTGGATCGTATCTATGTCGTCGTTGAAGAGAGCGAACTATCGGATGATGAAATTACCTTACTTACAGAGCACTTGAAAACTAAGTTGTCAGAGAAGCTCTCTAGTTATAAACGTATTGTTGATACTCCATCTGATAGCACACTGCGAATCAGTATCGCTATTAGTAATATAGAGACGCCAAACCCCGTGCTTGCCGTCACAAGCAGCATTTTGCCTGTTGGCTTGGGTATTTCGACGATATCTAAAATCACAACGGGAGAGCACACCAACGTCGGTAAGGCCACTATCGAGCTTATGGTCTCTGACTCAATAACTGATGACCCTATTATTGCCGTTATTGATCGTCGTTCAGGTAATAAAGACATGTCGACAATGATTGATTCCTTAGATGACGCCAAAGATGTGATAAATTGGTGGGTAGAGCGTTTAGGGGTGACATTAGAAAGCACTCAGTAACGTAGCCTGACTTCATTCACAAGAGACCATTAAAGTCCCATGCTAAATAAAGAGAACCTGATAAAACTGGCGACAATGAAAATGCCCTTTGGGAAATATGCAGGGCGAGTGCTGATCGACCTGCCCGAAGAATACCTGCTTTGGTTCGATAAGAAGGGCTTTCCTGAAGGAGAAATTGGTTCGCTACTCAAGTTGTGCTTGTGTCTAAAAATAGAAGGTTTAGAGAGTGTTGTGCAGCCCCTTAGGCGCATGTAAGCATTGTTTGACTTAATACGTTAGTTTTGGCGATGCGTGCCCACCTCAGTTCGGTGGGCATTTTTATGTCGGTCTTTTTATGAAGTTGAGAGAGCCAAACTGGGGTTAATGATAAACAGGGGTTGACTAAATATTATGCAATCCCCATGTTTGCTTTAATGCTGACATTAACATGGATTGGTAAATGGAATACTTTCTCACAGTCGTGCTCTTTGCGTTTTCTGCATCCGTCACGCCGGGCCCGAATAACATCATGGTGATGACTTCAGGTGTGAATTTTGGCGTTAAAAAAAGCTTACCATTGCTGATAGGTATTTGTGTTGGTTTTGCCGTCATGTTATTGCTTGTTGGGCTGGGTTTTGCACAGCTTTTTGAGTTATTTCCTAGCTTACATCTCATTATTAAATGCATCGGTACGTTCTATTTATTGTATTTGGCTTGGTTGATTGCAAATTCATCCGGCTCAGTTCGAACATCATCTCAAGCGCGTCCTTTCTCATTTATTAAAGGAGCACTCTTTCAGTGGGTCAATGCTAAAGCTTGGGTGGTCGCAACAGGTGCCATTGCCGCGTTTACGACGTCTGGGTCCAACTTTTATAGCCAAAACCTGACGATAGCATTGACGTTTTTTGTGGTGTCTTTTCCTTGTGTTGGCGTTTGGTTACTTTTTGGTTCAATGGTTAAGAAATGGCTAAATAGTGATAGAAACCGTGCATGGTTTAATTATGTTATGGCAGGTCTGCTGGTGGTGTCTGTGATACCTGTAGTCATTGATATTATTGGCCAGCTTAGCCCAAATGGGTAAAGCAGGATCGCCAATTGAAAAGGAGTAGCCATGATATCCCATATTGATCACCTAGTGCTTACCGTGTCTAATCTCGAAGAGTCTGTACGCTTTTATCAACGAGTGTTGCTGATGGAACCTGTGTCGTTTGCGAACGGGCGGCGGGCCGTTAAGTTTGGTCATCAAAAAATCAATTTTCAGGTACTTGGGCAAGAGCCTCGAAACCATGCACGAGTTGGCTCTGGGGATTTATGCTTAATAACTTGTTGGACGTTAGCTGAGGTAGCTGCGCATTTAGTTAAAGAGGAAGTGGAAATAGTGGAAGGACCCGTTAAAAAGTCAGGCGCAAAGGGAGAGATCACTTCACTTTATTTCCTTGACCCGGATAGTAATCTGATTGAAATCAGCTGTTATTGGTAATATTCATTGCATCGCTAGTTACTTACAAATAAATAGTCTATTAATCCACAATGGGGCGACGTTGTTAGCGAAGTCGTTGGTTAGCTGTCGCTTTAGCGAGAAGTAGTTAGGCAGGCGGTATTGTTTAGCCGAAAATTAAAAGAGCATTGAGTTCAATGCTCTTTCGCTGATAGGTATCGCTATCGTTAATTTTTATCTTCTTTATTACGGTTTTCGTAGTAATCCCAAACCGTATATTTTTCATCATCCGAGATAATGCAATACGGTACGCGTTTGCCGTTTTCAGTGAAGCGAGCGAGTTTATTGCCTTGTTCAACACAATATACGTAAGCGGGATCACTAATGACGGTTATCTCATCGACATCGTATTTATCGGGCTCACTTGCACATCCAGCTAACATTCCAAGCGCGACTGTCGCCATAACCCACTGTACTTTCTTCATCTTTACTCCTATTTCACATCAGGCTTTCGCATAAGTGTAGGAGATTACGAAAGAAAAGTGTTCATGTTAGGTAAAAATTTTACTATTTAAGTCCTTGAAACGTATAAATTGAGAGTTGTGACTATTATTCTTACATTAAATGGTTTTGCCTTATCAATCTGACGACCAAATACGTTGCGTTTACGTCTGGGATTACACGGTGAATTCACGATAGAAGTCATGAAGGGTATTGCGTAGAGACTATGATAGACTTACCGAAAATTACGACTATACAGAGTAAGAAATGCGACATATAACCACTGCGATTCACCCGTCGATCGAGCATTTAGATGACAAGGTTATTTTTCAACGAAGGGCGACGCGTGCGATTGCAATCGATGGCGAAAAAATCTTGTTATTGTTCACAGAGCGTTACCACGACTATTCTTTACCTGGTGGCGGATTGGACGAAGGGGAAGATATTATTGCTGGGATGGTGCGAGAATTGGAAGAAGAGACAGGGGCCCAAAATATTCATGGCATCAAACCGTACGGAATCTACGAAGAATTCCGGCCATGGCACAAGGACAACGCCGATGTCGTACATATGGTCTCGTATTGTTACTCATGTAAAGTGGACAACGTATTAGGTCAAACAGCTTATGAGGACTATGAAGTAAAAAATGGAATGAAGCCCGTTTGGATTGATATTCATGAAGCCATCGCATTTAATGAAAAAACCATCATTGAAAGTGATAAAAAAGGGATGAGTATTGAGCGTGAAACGTATTTACTGCATCTCATTGCCAAAGAAATGCTTTAGGAGGTATTAACGTGAAATTGGTGACAAAAGACGATAATTTCTTTTTCTTACTTGTGTCGTTGTTGGTTCTCTTTTTTTTAAGCGCAGTCGTGCACCAATTTAAAGATGAGGCACAATCTTATGTGCTTGCGCTTTTGGTATTATGTATGTCTACGTCAATTGTGGGTGTTCAACGAAAACAAACCTTTTATCGGTCATGGTACGCCGTGATGCTGTTAGTGATCGTCATATCTGGTTCGATTTCTTTGTTTGAAGACCATGACCTGTCATTGGTTACTATGTCCGCTATGTTGTTGTTTGTACTGGCACAAACGTATTCCGCGCTGAAGCAAGTGGTCATGGCGAAAACAGTGACACTGAATCAGATTGTTGGCTCAATTTGTGTGTATTTGTTATTTGGATTGAGTTTTACGTTCATTTATCTCATTCAACTGGAAATTTTTGTCGACCCCTTTAATGGCCTCGCTCATAAACCCTGGCTCGACAACCTTTTTGAGGTCATTTATTTTAGTTTTATCACGCTTACTACGGTTGGCTATGGGGATATATCCCCAACATTGGCCATTCCCAAATTTTTTGTCTTTTTGGAATCTATCACGGGAAGTTTTTATCTGGCTATTATGGTTGCTAGCTTGGTCAGTAGCCACCTGGCACAAAAGAGTGACGGCTAGCGGTCTGGCGTAAATTCAACCGTCGTGCGTAAGGTTAAGAGCTTTACGTAAAGAGAGAGAAGCGTTGAAGACAAAAGACTGAAAGAGGTTGGTTTTTCGTCTTCTGTGTTGATGGAATAATTAAGCGAGCCCTTTACCGATTTAGATCTGCTATGATGCTAAAAAATCCGCTTAGGTTTGAATTATGGAAACAATTGCCGTACTGGTTGATGTACAAAATATCTATTATACAACACGTCAAGCTTTCAAAAGTCGCTTTGACTACAACGCTTTATGGCGCCAACTTTCTGAGCAATATCAAATTGATTCGGCCAACGCCTACGCCATTTCGTCGACGGATCCTAAGCAACGACAATTCCACCATATATTAAGAGGCATTGGGTTCAAGGTGCACCTCAAGCCTTTTATTCAACGTTCTGATGGCAGTGCAAAAGGCGATTGGGATGTAGGTATCGCGCTTGATGCCATAGAGTTGGCAGCTAATGTTGATAGAATCGTGTTGTTGTCTGGAGATGGTGATTTTCAGATTTTGGTTGAACGCATTCAACAGCGGTTGGGCAAAAAGGTGACCGTCATAAGTGCACGTGCATTAACTGCGAACAACCTCATAGAGGTGGCCGATGACTATTTACCTATTGAAGACTCATTATTGATTTATTAAGAATGAAACTAATACCTTCGACATTGCTTTCTGATGAGCTAGCAACAGAGTTTAAAACGGTTCAGGCGATGGTTGCTATCTACTGTCGAGACCATCATCAGTCAGGTGGTCTCTGTGAATCATGCCAAGCGTTGCTCGATTATGCAGAGATGCGGTTAGATCGTTGTCCTTACGGGCAAACAAAACCTACCTGCAATAAATGTCCGATTCATTGTTATAAGCCGGATCCAAAATCGCAGATGCAAGTGGTTATGCGTTATGCGGGCCCTAGAATGTTGTTACCGCACCCAATCCTATCGATTCGCCACTTGCTGCATGAAAGACGGGCTGTGCCAGTCAAACCGCCTGGTGGACTCTCTAATCGTGCGAAAAGAAAGCGAGAGATTGATGAAGGTAATCCAAAATAAGTGTTAACGATCTACAAAGAGTTAACGATTTACAAAAAGTTAACGAGCAACTCAGTTTTTATGACGCAAACACCCAAATTTTAAGCGTTATAAATACCAGAATACTGATGATGGTCGTGACTAATACGTTATTTGTCACTCGTGCGCAGACTACGGCAAAGACTGCGCCTAAGCAATAAGGTAAGTTATCGTTCCAATTGAGTTCACCATGCGGAAGAAATACGATAGGCCCCCAAATTGCGGTGAGCACCGCTGGGCTGGCGTAGCTGAGAAATCGCTTGGTGCTAGCACTAATTCTTAACGGTACTTTGGGTTCTAAAAAGAGATAGCGGCTGATAAAAACGATAGCAGTAAGCAGTAATATAACCCCAAATATCATGAGCGATACTTCCTATTACCTAGTCGACCTTCGCTAAAGTACCCCACACTCATGCCGACAACGCTGGCAATAACAAGTCCTAACTCAACATTCATAACCGCCAGTACAACCGAAGTCATTAACGCTGATACGACCGCTAATAGGGTTGGTATCGATTGAATATTGGGTACGACAATGGCAATAAACGTCGCGGCAACCGCAAATTCTAAGCCGTATTGTTGCAAGTCGGGTATTTGAGCACCAATGATGAGGCCCACTAGTGTTGCGACATTCCAGATAACATAGAAAGATATTCCGGCACCAAATGCAAACCAGCGGTCAAACTGTTGAGGTGTTTTGTGGCCACACAAAGCAAATAACTCGTCGGTGAGTAGAAAACCTAATCCTAATCGCCATCTTAATGGCAACGATGAAATGTGTTCTCTCATTGACAGACTATAAAGAAAGTGACGAGAAGTGATGAAGAAAATAGTAATCACCATCGTCATAATAGTTGCGCCGGATTTAATCATGCCCATCGCGACGAGTTGTGCTGCACCAGCAAATAAGACAGCGCTCATTGCTTGACCTTCCAGCGGTGTTAGACCCGACTCAATGGCAAAGGAACCGGCTAAAAATCCCCATGGGACAACCGCTAGGCTAAGGGGCATCATGGCCAAAACACCTTGCGAAAATAATCTTAATTTTGATGGTGTAGTCGACACGGTCACCTCCTTGTTATGAATGATGTTGTATCGATAGAGTGTATTTTCAACCCTTGTCTCATGCTAAATGGAAATTATTTTTGTTTTCATATGCTTGCTAGAATCACCGACCCATTTATCGGTAGGTTTATTCATGTGAACACACAATATCTCTCTTCGTGGTTTAAGCGGTTATTATTGCTAGCCGTATCGCTATTACTCACTGCGCTAACGCTGCTTTTTAACAATATAGCGGATGCGGCGGATCGCAACATCTCAAGTGACGAAGATTACGGGCGTACTTTGCCATTTTATGGCGATCGTGTTCGAGATATGGGTATTAAGCTACCCAAGCCAGTAGGGATCTCGCTGTTTACTCACCAACAAGAAGATTTGATGAACCTTGGTGACTTTAAAATAGACGGTGAACCTGTTGATGACGTGTTACCAAGTGGTGGAAGCTCTACAACGAACACAACCAGTATCGTGGCCGTCAGAGCTGATGTATGGCTTTTACCATTTTGGGGATTTAACGCCATGGTTGGGAAGGCGGTGACATCATCAAATATCTCGATAGGGGTGGCAGGACTTGATAGCGACAACATAGCCCGCTTGGAAGCGAATGGCATGGCAACAACCTCAACCGTTACAGCGGTTGGGTCAACGTTGGCCTATGGACACAAAAACTACTTTGCTACGATTGATGCGCAGTATGTCTCTACGTCTGTTTCAGGAGTGGGAGTAAGCTTAGATGCACTCGTGGTGACTCCGCTGGTGGGCTTGAATATTGGCGATAGTGGGTGGCGCATCGTTATAGGAGGGCAATATCAGGATTATCAAAAACAATTAAAAGGTCAATTGGCTGATATCAAATTCAGCGCAACACAATCGTCTAGTCGATGGTCAACCATGGTGGGACTACAAAAAGCCTTCGCTGAGAATTGGGAAGCATCATTGATGGCACAAAGCGGCAAGACACGAGAGGGCGTTACGTTTATGCTCGGAAAGCGTTTCTAAAAGCCGGTGAGGCACTGTAATGTGCAGCGGCATATATGGTTAGTCACTGGGCCTCAACGTGTAGATATCAATAACTTGTGGTGGTGCTCAGTGTTAAACCACTTGTTTTAACCTAGGTTCGAGCGCCATTGGCATTGCTAGATGATAGCCTTGGTAAAAATCAAACCCGAGTGTTTTCATTATCTTAAGTTGTTCTTCTGTTTCTACCCCTTCGATAACCGTTTTTGCTCCGCTCGCTTTTGCTAACGCAATGCCTCGCATTAAATTAACAGTGTCACCATCGATGTAATCTACCAGGAGTTGGCGGTCAAATTTGAGAATGTTAGGTCGAATGGATGCGACTCTTTCGGGGTTCGATTCCTTACAACCAAAATCGTCAATCGCAATGAGGAAGCTGGCATCGCTCAAATGTCTGGCAGCAGAGGCCAATGTTTTTGGGCTAAATGACGTCAGCTCAACCAACTCAACAACAACACGTTTGCAGTCGATTTGAAGTGCTTTGAGACGTGACATTAATAATGATGAATGTAACCCTTCGGCGGCTAGTCGCTCACTAGAAATCGGTAAGAAGTTCAGAAATAATAACCTTTCCCGGTAACTAGACATACTGAAATTTCGAATATGAATCACTCGACTTAATCGATCAACATTGAGTTGGTCTGAAAGAGGAATGTTTTCGTTTTGGAAAAATAAATTTGGCGGGATAGCGTGACCGTGATTATCGAATAAACGGACTAAGGCTTCCAATCCAATGATTCTTCCGGAAGAACAAAAGATAGGTTGAAAAACACTTTTCATCACGTAGTTTTTATACATGGCGATGTAACAACCGGAGTCGTCAATTTTGATGCATTGAGTGAACTGGTGTTTGTCTTTGAGCAGCATGAGATAACATTTGTATTCGATATAGTTGGATAACTATGTCATGAGTTACAAATATGTCAAATTATCTCTATCAATGTGTTGGTATATATGCATTGGTATTTGCTATTTTTGTTAGCACTGAGACGTTCACTATGTCATTTTCATTGAATAACTGGTGAGTAGACTCTTGTTTTTTATTGTTTATATCGTATTTATTGATGGTCTTTATGGAAGGCGCAACAAAAACTGCTAAATCTATAAAAACAGGTGCTTACGTAAGCTTAAGAGTTTATTTTTGAGATCTCACCCGTATTTTCGTGATTTATTATTATCGATCGTCGAAATAATCCTTATTACGGATATATTTGCTCATCAAGTGATAAGAAAAAGGACGAATTAACCAAGAAATAAGCGAACGTCCAAATCGAACAAAAGACGGCGTGTTCTCATAGATCTTTCCATTATAAAGCCAAAGCATTTTTCCGACATGCCAGTACATTAATGGGAAGGGGGGAAGAAACGTGACGACGTCTAAATCACAACATATTCGGTAGGTTTTGTGCGCCAATTTGTAGCGTTGTTTGAATCGCCAACCGCCGATAGCCGGTTGACCAAATGTGACAATGCGTTTAATAGATTTTGGGTATCGTTGTTCAAGGACATCAGCAATGATACATCCAATGGCACCACCCGATGAATGCCCAGTTACGGTGATGCGTTTACCATTTTCAATAAGCTCACTTGCAATGGCGATAGTCCTTTCAAACAGAGATAGGCCAAGCACATCAGCCTTATGACTGGGTTGGCTTTCTTGGTTAAGTATGAAATGAAATCCGGCGTGAATAGAATAGTCTAAGCCAAATAATTGGCATGAGCGCTTCCACAACGCTAAATTCAACAACCAATCACTAGGGCTATGTGAGCCTTTGATGACAATAATGGCTTCTTCGTGCTCCTTGCTCCACAAAATACGAACCACAGTTTTACCATGACGATTGGTTATGGTTCTTTGACCGTTGGGGTCAAACCCATAACGTGTTTGCTTAAACACGCGTGGATAAGCAAGATTACATAACACGGCGTACTTTTCGTATTGGTATCGCTTCAGGCTTTTCATCAAAAAGGCATGCTATTAAGACGGAGATAACGCAAACATACAGATTACTGTGAAAAAGTAGCGTTAAAGTTTCATGACAATCCGTAAATTCAATGTTTAACCTTGGATAATGGCATAGAGCTGTACATATTTTTTTAGGGAATCTCGTTGCAGCGTGCGTTTAATCGGATGAGAGTAGTGAATGTAACGAGGGGTCAACCGATTTCGCGCTAATAGATTTTGGCGCAGGTAGTCTGTGCTTTCGGTCAGTCTTACGCCTTGTTGCGCATACAATTCACAATCTTCCGGGAGTTGGTGCGTCCACCAATGGATAATTTCCCGACTGAAAATGTTCCGGTTTATCCAGTGATCAGCAATTAAAACCAGTAAATCATGCGGTTGGATCGCGTAACTATATTCGAGTTGCCATTCTTGAATCTTTTCAAAAAGTAAGGCTCTACTCGATGGGCTAGCGTTAACAAAATGGTGAGTGAGTACCCAAACTGTTCCTTGAGATGACGACACGCGATAATGTTGTGGAGCATCCGATTGACGACGCATCTCTATAGGCGCGAACTCGCAATGTTGTTGTTCGGTACTTTGATTACTGACGAGCCTTTTGACAAAGGCAAGCCCTAGATGATGTTCTGTCATCCCTTTATTGTGCACCGCCGGGTAGTGGTGCGCACATAGGTTCAAACAGTCATCTTGAAATTGGTTTAAGCTGTGAACAACAACATCCAAAAGCACGGGGTTTTCCTTAACCTATTCTTATTGAGAGCTTCGCGGTATTGAGTGGTAATACTTTGTCTTTTGATCAGGACCTTCTAGACCAGGTTCCCCATCTGACAACCCCAATGATCTCAATCTCGTTATCTAATACTTGATGAATGGCATTTTTAGTTGTGTCGTCGCCATACCAAACGTGAATGACAGTGCCAATCTTTACTAAAGTGAAGAAGTCAGGGGTGGGGTTTCCTGGTAATCGAGCGAGCACGATATCGTCATTTAACCAGCTCTCACTTTGCTCAACTAAGGCAACACAATCCCATTTATACGATATTGAACCAGTAGCAGGATAGACCACTCCAAAACAATTACTATGTTCAGGTGGCACTGGAATCGCCCCCATAGACACAACGTTATCACCGAGGAGTAGAGGGGTGACTTGACTACGCTTGTATACTTTAACGGTCGTTGCACCAGCTTGCACAGCATTTGTTAATGTTTGGGCTTGTGTGTGTTTGTCACCAATACCAAAACATAACCAATGGGCTTGAACCTTAAAATAGTCAGCAATCAGTGTGAGGTCTTCAATTGAAGGGTAGGTTCGTGTCGCCCCTTTTGTTAGATATCGACCGATGGTGGCTTTTCCTTTACCGACGGCTTCAGCTAGCTCGTGATTGGTCACTTCGTGTTCTTTGATCAACGAAATGATACGTTCTTGATACCCTACGTCCATGTTTCCTCCATAAATTTGTGTACAGCATAGTAGTTTAGTTTCAAAAATGAAACAAAGAATCTATACCAATAGTAATTGTGAGAACTGGATAGACTTATTTTGGATTCTGAAAGACCTTAAAAGAATTGCGGTTTAAACTGTAAGTAATTATTAATACACAACACAAGCGAGATACTGATTATGTTTGAAAAACAACAAAGGGAACAAATTATACGTGACTTACAACACTATTTTTCTGACGAATTAGAGCATGAACTAGAACAATTTGATGCGGAGTTTTTGCTCGACTTTATAGTAAAGAAAATGGGCCCAGCCTTTTACAATAAGGGATTGGAAGATGCGAAACAGGTGTTTGAACGTCGCGTTTTGGATATTACGGACGAGTTATATGAAATAGAAATGCCGGTCGATTAACGAAGTGGCTTACCTAGACAGGGCATAACTCGTTCAAAAAATTTGAATGACTTCATCAACCTACGGATGTCGTCGAATTGTCAATAAAAGTAAATACTATATATCAATCGTTAAAGAGTCGTTAATATGACGAGTGATAATTGGTATCAATAAATGGGATTGGAAATGGCAACAAGCTCGACAAAAAATTACAACGCGTTATCACGTGCACTACATTGGTTATCTGCGTTAGTGATCATCGGCATGTTTGCGGTAGGCACTTGGATGGTTGACTTAACTTACTACAGTGAGTGGTACAAAACTGCTCCGCATTGGCATAAGTCAATCGGCATATTATTGGCCGCTGCTACGGTATTAAGATTTTTCTGGAACAAGATTTCACCTACGCCAAGCGTAGACGGTAGTCCCATAGAAAAGCTTGGTGCTAAGGTAGGACACTTCCTGATGTACGTTGCATTGTTAGTTATTTTTGTGAGCGGTTATTTGATATCAACCTCTGACGGAAGAGGGATAGAAGTATTTGAATGGTTCACAGTACCAGCATTGGGTGAACTATTTCCAAATCAATCGGACATATCAGGTGAGGTTCACTTTTATGCTGCTTGGTTTGTTATTTTGACGGCCGCGGGACATGCGTTGGCCGCACTTAAGCATCACTTTATCAATAAAGATAATACCCTTCGAAAAATGTTAGGAGTTTCGAAATGAAAAAGACACTAATCGCAACAGGAATGGCAGTGGCAATGATGTTACCACTTGGTGCAAACGCGGCTGATTATACGATTGACACTAAAGGTGCCCATGCCTCGGTGAACTTTAAAGTGAGTCACTTGGGTTATAGCTTTATCCAAGGTCGATTTAATGACTTTTCAGGTCAGTTCAGTTTTGATCCTGCCAATATTGAAGCGTCTTCTGTTGAAGTTAAGATTGATACAACCAGTCTTGATTCAAACCATGCAGAACGTGACAAGCACATTCGAAGCTCTGATTTTATTGATGCAAGTAAATTTTCTGAAGCCGTCTTCAAAAGCACCAGTGTAGAAGACAAGGGTGAAGGCGTTATGGACATTATGGGCGATTTGACGCTTCATGGTGTGACACAGCCAATCACAATCAACGCTGAATTTATTGGCCAAGGTCAAGACCCATGGGGTGGTGAACGTGCTGGATTTTACGGTACGACACGCCTAGAGCTTGCTGATTTTAAAATCCCGGTTATGGGCGCATCTAGCTATGTTGATATGGAACTGCACATCGAAGGTGTGAAGCAATAATTTAATGGTTTTGGTTTCTGTGGGGCGGATTTAATTGCGCGCAGTAGCACAGGATTGAACAAACCAAAGGCGACTATTTCTAGTCGCCTTTATACTATTTTTAGTCGTCTTTATAATATATAGCGCTTATACTCTGGCGCTTACTTACCATAAAAATTTCTATACATCATGTAAGTATGGGCTGCGGACCAGCTAAAGTTGGTCGCGCCTTGTACCGCCCCCGTCTCGGGATTGTAGTTTTCTCGAATAGCCCCATCTTGACCAAAACCTTCGCCGTTGTTGAATAGATCTTCAGCGATACGTACGGCATCATCATGACGCCCATACTTTTCTAATGATTGTAGTCCAAAGTAAAACTGATCTAACCAAACTCGACCACGCCAGTAAATATCAGGTCCATATGCAGGGTTGTCACGGCTTGCTGTTCCAAATGACACGCCTTCAGTAGGGAACTCAGTGGAATTATCAAACTTGTCGGCATCCAACATGACGTCCATGACTTGGTCTGCAATTTCTTGGGTCGCCGCACCGTTAAATAACGGTGACCATCCGTCGGGTGCTTGACCTCGTTCTTTAAGCACCACACCCGCGCAGTAATGTTGTTTTCCTTGGTATGGAGTGCTTACTTTTTCCAATGAAACGCCATTTACTGGGTTGCCAGAGTCATCCAAGTAACTGTGCCCATTTTTATCGACGAGTCGAATGTCGTAGTAAAAACTACTGTCATTATCGAACATACAAGTGTTGATGTAGTCTTTAATGAAATTCGCGTGTTGGGTGAATTCTTGTTCTCTTGACTTGCCTTCAACGTCTGGTGAGATGAGACTAGCCATCTCGGACAAAAACTTATTGTCGCTGTACATGTAAGAGGCTTGGTCGACGGATTCTTGGAGCATCGAGAAACCAACTAGTGCATTGTCGGTGTTACGATTTTCGCCAAACCTGACCTGCCAATCTTTTCTTGCATCGCGGAGTTTTGTCAAATTTTCGTCTGATTGATCGGCGTACACCCAATCTTCAACGTTTCCTACAAGCACATTGTTGAATCCATAATGAGCATTGGCATATCGACCAAGCTGATTGTATTCGACCGCATAGCTATTATCCGTAATCCAATCGCGAGAATTAGTTTTTGCTAAATCATGGATAAAGCCAAATCGAGCGGCGTCGTCCATTCCTGATTCCCAAGATGTTGCAGTTTGAGCGCCGTTGCTGTAACCATAAATACCAAGCTCCTCATAGTTATCGAGTACTTTGTTGTAAGAACTCACACCAATCACTTTATAACGAATCGCATCACCATCTACATCAATCTGCTCAAGGTTTTCAGAGCCCACGAGGTTCACCAATTCATCGCTTTGCTCCGTCCATACTCGAATATACATACGGCCGTCATCGGTATTGTGCGCAGGGTCAACGGCTGCGCCATATTCTGGTACGCCATTACTATTATGGTCTCTATTGGATAGCCACCAGTCATGATAGGCGACAAGCTTTGGATACATTTCATCGATCCATGCCTGTGCATCATCGCTACGATTAAACTCGTGATTTAATGAGTGGTAGATCTCCATGACGGCCCATGCTGCGAGTGATGGTTTGGTATTACGCTCGTTCCAGTTCATCGACGCGTCATTTTGTGTCGAATCAGGCAGTTCAGCACTATCGTAGTAACCTGAGTCAATACGATCTTGGGGGAGTGAGTAATTGACAACGTCAAGCAAATAACCTGCATCGAGTGGACGAATTGGGTCATCCCCTTTAACCTGAAATTGGAATACCGTACGGATGTTTTCCATTGCTACATCTGGGTTGAAGTGCGCCATTGCATAAGCGTGCTTCCATGTGTCCCACGGCCAAGTATTGTTTCCTGAAAACCAAGGGGCAGTGACCGAGGGGGTAACGGTACTGTGTCTTACGATACCTGCAGGTGAACGCCAGTTACCGTTTAATGTCATCATCGCTTTTACTGCGACATTGCTTTCTAATTGAGTTGCTGAAGCGTTAGCTAAACCGTGATTTAGATATTGATTCCAGCGTTCTTTTGCTGCATTCATTACAGAAGGGGCATTGCGGATTGATTCATTAACAACGTTAATTTCCTTCGCTGCTTCTGTTGGGTTATGGACGTAGGAGTAAGTATTGTAGAAAGAAGTATCACTATTGGCAGATAGGGAGAGTTGTCCTTTCGACTCATAGGAGTAGCCGTCAATGTCGGTTGTTGTCCCTGGAAGTGAACGGGTGATCGCAAATTGCGCATCGTTTTCCGATTTTAAACCAGCCCAATTGGCTATCTTGTTAAATGTCAGTGCGATGCCATCATTCTGGAGCTTTAAGGCTTTATATACATCGTTGACTGCGACATTATCGCCGGTTTCTCGAAAGTCAGCTAGGAATTCGCCACTCCAAACTAATTCTAGCTCAAAATCTTTATTCGTTTTATTTGAAATATTAGTCTCAATCATCGACGTTCGGTTACTGGCAAAGCGCGTCGTCAATACAATTTTAAATTCATTATTTTCGATAGTTTGATGTAATGCATCGGGTGTTGAATAAGCAGAGATATTAGCATTATTAATGTCGATATCTTGCCCTGTCGCTAGGTTAATTAAATGCAACTTGTCAAAATTTTCATTCGCGATATAGCTAGAGTATTCTTGGTCGACAATCATTATTCCACCAGCTGAACCAATAGCGGAATCATGTTTTGGTAAGAGGTGTCCATGCCAAGCGCCTAAATCAACGAAAGCGTTATAACTTAGGTTGCTTTGAGCGTCACGGTCTTTCATTAATAATGGGTTGCCGATACGATTTAATATATCCACAAAGCGACTGACATCTGATGGTGGAATAGGGTTGGAAGAATCCTCAGACGTTGAGTCGAAGCAACCAGAAAGCAATAGGGTAGAGCCAACAACAATGGCAAGTACTGATTTTTTCATCTATTTTTCCTTTGATATGGAATTCATATCACTGTTTATTGATCATTATTTGGATTAAAACACTTTTTTGGGGTGCGTTAATGTTACTTATTAAATATGCCTGTTCAATAAAATAGATCGATATATTTGCTACCTGTTATAAATATTTTATATGTTGCACTTTGTTACTTGACAGTATTTTGGTTTTTGCTTGTCAAAATATTATATATTTCTCTTGTTTTAAAGAAATACCGAAATATAAAATATGCAAATTCCGAACTATTGGTTTTTTTAGGGGTTTTATATGTAAATTACATTATTTGTCATTAGGATATTAGGTCGGTGGTTTATTTTTATGTGATTTATAAAATCAATGCTTAGTTTATAAAGTGTGGGTTTGTATGAATGATTAATTAATTTTTAATATTGGTGGTTTTCTATTTGCATGTTATTTCTTATTGATAGTAATGACAGTTTAACGAGGGGAGCCTTGTTTTACCCATTCTTTGCCTATAAAGAAAGTCGATAATAGGTGCTTCTATTACGGATATACGATCGTCACCGTTTTTCATCGCTATTGAGCTCACACATTATTGTGTTTAGTCGACTCAGGAAGGTTAAGTAACCGTTAAACGTCAATTTCCTTTTGGCGTTGTTATGGTTACGTTGTTGCACTCTTCATCTAAACGTAATGTGATATGTCATCTCTAAATAAAATTCAGTGGTTCGGTTTTTAACCACTTGAATCAAATGAGTTAAAATTACTATTGACTCAAAATCAGAATCACGTAAAGTACGCCTCGTCCTCACGGCAAATGTGAGGAGATGGTGTTTGCATGTGCCCTGGTGGTGGAATTGGTAGACACAAGGGATTTAAAATCCCTCGACGTTCGCGTTGTGCCGGTTCAAGTCCGGCCCGGGGCACCATCTTTCAGCAAACATCTCATAATGGCGCCTTGGCAGAGTGGCTATGCAGCGGATTGCAAATCCGTGGACCTCGGTTCGACTCCGGGAGGCGCCTCCATTAATTCCCTTGTTGTAAAAAATCCTTCATTGGTTGATTTCTATATCGTGCTAACTTATTTAGTCTGTATCTCTGTATCTCTGTATCTCTGTATCTCTGTATCCCTTGTTATGATTCTGGTTCGATAAGTTAATTATTTGAGATTATTAACTTGTGTACTAAAGTTGACAATACTCTCTAATTGAAGGCTGACCTCTAAGCCCTTGTTTCTCATCCCTGGTTTCTACGCCTTTGAATTTTTGCAACAATAATGTGCGATTGCTCTCATAACTGTCCATTTATAACGCGTTGTTTTGTGAGGGTGAGCCAGTGTATGTGAAATTTTTTTTGATACATAAAGTTTACACACTTACGTCTCATTATGTGCGCGTCACTATTATTTAACATGTTCTTAGTAATTCATATTCAAATAATAAGTAGGTTTGCTAAGTGGACAATAACAAATTTAAATTATCAGTAATCGCGAAAACACTCATCCCTCTACTCTCTGTCGCCGTTATTGCGGGTTGTAATGACAGCAATGATAATTCTGGTGGTGGTTCAGGTGGTAATACGGGCGGAAATATCGAAGGTCTGTATGAAGCTGGTCAAAATGAAGTGGTGGTTTATTATAAACAAGACGTAGCCGCAACGTCTGGCTCTGCTTATGACGGGTGGGGTTTACATCTGTGGAACGGTGAAGGGTGTACCAGCACCGATCTCGAAGCAATGGGCCTTGCAGATGGTGGAACGTCTTGGGATGCACCTAAGGAAGCGGATGGTGTGAGTGATACCTACGGCGCTTACTATGTATTGAATGTAAACCCAGACGCATCTGACCCACATAATTGCATGAACTTTATCTTGCATAAAGGAGATGAGAAAGCATTCGGGAGCTCGAATTCAAAATTACTTTTGAATAATCTCGATGACAGTAAAGGGCTATTTGGTTTCCACGGCAGTAGTGAGTTGTACTACAAGCCTATTGCAGAACGCCCAGTTGTCATTGATGGACAAAAAGCGCACTGGTTAGAGGCTGACACAATCGCTTGGGAAGCCGCGGCTAATGCCAACAAAATCAGTTTGTTTTATAGCAAAAGTGGTTCGATTACCATGGATGATGATAAAAACATCGTTGGTGGTGACTCGGTCGATATGAACGTTGAAGGCGATTTGTCAGAAGAACTTAAGCTGCGGTTCAGACATTTAAGCGGCTTAAAGTCAGCTTCACTGGATGTGAGTGATGAATTATTGCGGGATATTTTAAAATCTCAGATTGTCGTTGTCGCCTACAACGGTGAAGATGAAGTAATGGCTGCAACAGAAGTTCAAAAGCCAGGTGTTCTAGACGCTGTCTTCGTGGATAAAAGTACAGGTAATGCAATCGATGAGACGCTAGGAGCGTTAGTCTCCGGCAGTGATGCGACTTTTAAAGTTTGGGCACCAACGGCGCAATCCGTATCTTTAGAAATTTATGATGCCGACAAAAAACTAGAACAAACGGTTAGCATGACTGAAAACGCTGACAATGGCGTATGGTCATCTGATGTCGTAAGTGGTGTGGTGACTAAATTCTATCGCTATAATGTGAAAGTTTACCATCCTACTACCCAAGTTGTTGAAGAGCGACTAGTGACTGACCCATATTCTGTCAGCCTTTCTGTCAATTCTCGTTATTCTCAAGTTATCGATTTAAACGATCCAAGCCTGATGCCTGAGGGGTGGGGGAGTGATGCGCATGATCGCCCTGAAGTTAAAAACGACGAAGATCACGTCTTGTATGAATCACATATTCGTGACTTCAGCTTTAGCGACACAATGGGCACCACTGCCCTAAACGGGAAGTATCTAGCACTTACTGAGCCATCCCGTGAATCAGTGAAACACCTTCAGGCTCTTAAAGACGCGGGACTGACTACGCTTCATGTGTTACCTGCTTTTGATATCGCAACGATTGACGAAGAAAACAGTGTCGACATTACGGATACCGTTGGTGACTTATGTAACGCATCGCCAACTGCTTCAGTTTGTTCAACGGCGGATACTTCGCAGGTTATTGAGGATCTGCTAGAAAGCTATGACCCAAGCACAGGCAGCGCGCAAGCATTGATGAATGATCTTCGTATGTTGGATAGCTTCAACTGGGGTTATGACCCTTATCATTACACCGTACCTGAGGGCAGCTATGCAACAGACGCAAAAGGGTCGGTTCGCATTAAAGAATTCCGTGAAATGGTGAAAGCTTCCCATGATATGGGGCTTAAGCTGGTAATGGACGTGGTTTATAACCATACCAACGCATCAGGAGTGAACGACAAATCAGTACTCGATAAAATTGTTCCTGGTTATTACCACCGCCTCAACGTGAATACGGGGGGGGTAGAGAACTCAACATGCTGTGATAACACCGCAACAGAAAACCTGATGATGGGTAAGTTGATGGTCGATTCATTAAAAGTGTGGGCCGATGATTATAAGGTCGATGGTTTCCGATTCGATTTAATGGGACATCAACCGAAGTCCTTGATGGTTCAGGCGCTGAAAGAAGTACGAGTTATTGACCCTAATACCCTGTTCTACGGCGAAGGCTGGGACTTTGGTGAAGTGTCGAATAATGCGCGTTTTGACCAAGCTAACCAGCTCAATATGGCCGGTACAGAAATCGGCACCTTCTCGGATAGACTTCGTGATGCGGTTCGCGGCGGAAGTCCTTTCGATGGTGGACAAAACAGTGATGGTAAGCACCCTCTGCGTTTTAACCAAGGCTTTGGTAACGCGGCTTATATCAATGAAGAAGTAACAAGCTCTCAAGAAACCACCGATGCGATGCTGCACAATCAAGATATCGTTCGTTTGGGGATGGCGGGTAACCTAGCCGATTATATCCTGGTGGATTTCACGGGTAGCACTAAAACAGGTAAGGATGTTGACTACAACGGCGCACCAGCGGGCTACACCAAGTTCCCATCAGAGAACATTTCTTATGTCTCTAAGCATGACAACCAAACGCTTTGGGATAACAACGCCTATAAAATAGCGACAGGCACGTCTTCGGCCGACCGAGCACGTATGCAAACTCTGTCGCTCTCTACCGTGATGTTAGGGCAGGGTATACCATTTATTCATATGGGCTCTGAGTTGCTTCGTTCTAAATCAATGCAGCGTGACTCTTATGACTCTGGTGATTGGTACAACCGTGTCCGTTTTGATGGTTCAGACAACAACTGGAACGTGGGTTTACCGAGAGAAGATAAAGACGGATCAAACTGGAGCTTAATTAAAACGATTGTTGCTGACGATTCCGCAGAGCCAAGCCGTGATGACATTGCGATGGCTAAGGCGCAATTTTTAGAGCTACTGACGATTCGTAGTGAGAGTCCGTTGTTTAGACTAGACAGTGCGGCAGAGGTGATG
Source organism: Vibrio sp. 10N.286.49.B1 (assembly GCF_002873335.1). Classification (GTDB taxonomy): domain Bacteria; phylum Pseudomonadota; class Gammaproteobacteria; order Enterobacterales; family Vibrionaceae; genus Vibrio. Next base: position 127,582 of record NZ_MCUW01000020.1, read on the forward strand.
AATCGAGTCGACTTCAGAAATGTTGGTATTGACCAAACTCAAGGTTTGATCGTAATGAGCATTGACGATGGTACATCGGCTGGGGCTGATTTAGATACTAACTATGACGCCATTGTTGTTGTGATTAACTCGACAGCGGAAACTCAAGACTTCACCATGACAGGTGTTGAGGGGTTTGAATTGCATAGTATCCAAAAAGCATCGGCTGACACTACGGTACAACGTGCTTCGTTCAACAACGAAACATTTTCAGTACCGGCGTTGACAACAGCTGTTTTCGTTCAGCCGCAAGAAGGGGCGCAAGGTGCTGGCTTACCGGTTGATATGTCAAATAAAGATATTACGACGATTCCACCATTTGGTGATACGACGGTCTATGTCAAAGGCACGATGAATGATTGGTCTGACAGCGCTGATTGGTCGATGACGTTTGTTGGAAGCGGTCTATATCAATTATCGGCAACACTAGACGCTGGAACTCATGCGTTTAAATTTGCTGACAGTAACTGGAGTGCGCCTAATATCGGTTGCGGCTCTGCTGATATCAGTGATAACTCACTAGACCTTGGTAGCAGTGATAATTGTGAGTTGACGATAGAGCAAACTGGCAAGTATAACTTCGTTTTTGATGCGACTTATATGCAAGACGATTCGATTGAAAAACCTGTCATTACCGTAACAAAATCTGCTGATGTTCCGACATTTGGTGATACGGCTCTTTATCTTAGAGGCACGATTACCTCATGGGATACACCAAGTGAAGACTCTGCTGCAAAATTTGGCTACGTCGCCAATGATGTATATGCACTCTCATTTGACTTAACTGCGGGCAGTTATGAAATGAAAATTGCCGATGCTGGCTGGGGGGCGGCAACTAACTTTGGCGGGGCAGGTCAAGTTGTTCTTGGAACAGAAATGACCATGGATGTTGGTTCGGATAGCGCGAACCTAGCGATTACCATTGAAGAGGATGGCAGTTATCAGTTCAAACTGAATACCGCATCGACATCCGCACCATTGCTGACAGTGACTAAACAGTAGGCGGTGAACGGATCAACCGTTAGCAATTGAAACTATAAAGAATGAGCTAAGCAATAAATGAACTAAGCGATCAGTAAATTAAGCCATTTGCGGTTCACTCAATAAGAAAAGGGCAGGAAAATTAATTTTTCCTGCCCTTTATTGATCAGAGCGTGTTGGTTTGAGGGTTAATCAACGACAACCGCTGTGCCACTAGCAGAGACCATTAGCATGCCATTTCCGGATCCAAGAACCTCGTAATCGAGGTCGACGCCGACAACGGCATTTGCGCCCATGTCTGCGGCTTTTTGTTCTAGTTCTTTCAATGCGATTTCACGAGCTCGCTGCAGTTCTCTTTCGTATGTACCAGAGCGGCCTCCGACAATGTCTCTTAAGCCTGCAAACATGTCTTTAAAGACGTTAGCACCAAGAATAGCCTCTCCAGCAATGACGCCTTTATAAGCGACAACTCTTTTACCTTCAATAGTTTGTGTAGTAGTAACAATCATAGATAGACCCTTATCGAAAAGTGACTTGCGTGTTAACACCATAACAGCTGGTAGTGAGATATAACATGAAGGAAATGTATGAATTTGGTTTTGGTACGAGCTAACGCTTAATTCACGCGTTCAAGTGATTAGTTACTCAACGATAAGTAAAAAGGTAGGCCTTTGAAAGGGGGCTGATAGAGCGTGGTTGTTTGCGACTCATGAAAACACCAAGTCATTAGCAAATAAAACAACGCCGTTCAATTGAAATGAACGGCGTTAAAATATCAGCCTTAGTTTACAGCGGTGACCGCGACGTTATTTTTTGATCGGCGTGTAACCATATTCTGCAATGAGTGCTTGTCCATTGTCAGACAAAACAAACTTGATGAACTTGTCGGCATCATCGTCGATTTCGTCTTTCTTGTGTAGCAATAAGAATGGACGCGCCAGTTTGTATTCGCCTTTTGCGATATTGGCTGTGCTGGCTTCAACCCCTTCAAATTGAATGGCTTTGATAGAGCGATCGACAGATCCTTCTGAAATAAACCCAATGGCATGAGGGTTATGGTTGACAATGGTTTTCACCATACTGTTGCTGTTAACTACAAGGTTGGTTGGATTGATATCGGACACCAAACGGTCATTAACAATGCGAGTTAAACCAAGCAAGCTTTCGAAGCTATATCTTGTACCAGACGATGCTTCGCGAGTGACAACTGCGATGTCTTTGTCTTCACCGCCGACTTGTTTCCAATTCGTGATTTTACCTTTGTAGATATCAAAGACTTGCTCACGTGAGAGATTAGGTACTGGGTTAGTGATATTAACAACAATGGCCAAACCATCGTAGGCAATAGGGAATACATCCAATGAATCACTACTTTCGCGTTCAGTTAAGTAGCGACTACTCATACCAATATCCGCGACGCCCTTATCAACCAGCGTAATACCAGCCGTCGAGCCAATACCTTGAACCGCAATAAAGGTTTCTTTATGGTCGGTGTTGTAATGCTCGGCAAGAACATCCATGACTCTAGCGACTGACGTGGAGCCAGAAATATTGACTTCTTCAGCGTACGCAAATGACGTAGCTGACAGTGAAATAAGTGCAGCCATAGCGACACGTAGCATAGTATAACTCCATTAAAAGTAACGATTCGCCACATCATATGTCGTTTGTATGACACTTTTGTGATGAAGTTAAAGGCGGGTGCCACATAATGTCAAAAATTAAATGCTGGGGCTTCAAGCATCTAACAAATTAAACGAAAACCAGTTATATTAAATACACTAGTGAGGATAAGGTAGAAGTGTATGACACTAATTCAAATGTCTCAGTGTAGGTTAGAGCGTTGTGCTGAGATGGTATGCATGAACCGGAATAAAAGTATTCCGGTTGAACTAGGAAAGTCCTTATTCGAAACCATTCCCAACGGTGTGTTGTTCTCCAACGCGCATTATTTGCTTGATTCCACGTTTTCAGATTACACCAACCCCGTTGCGAAAGTAGAGTTTGATGATGCATTAAAGGTTTGGCACCTTTCTATACCTACGGAAGCTGACGACTCGCAATGGATCCCTTATCCCTTTTTATCACAAAGCGTTGATTTAACGGCTATTATGCGTGAAATAGAGAAAGATCCTAAATCGTATTTTTGGTGATGATGGTGGTTTTCGGTAATGTTTACTTCGCGTGGATATCTAGTTGTGTAATAAAAATGGGAGAGCTGATGCTCTCCCATTTTTATTACTCAATACTTATATTTATCGCGTTTAAGTGCGGTATCGCACAAGAACTTGACTTAAAGACCGTGTTGATTTGGCAAGGTTGTTAATCGAAACCTCACTTCGTTGAGCGACCTCTCTAATTGTCGCAGATTGGGAGCGGATGTCACTTAATTCACTCGCGATGCTCGATGCAACTGAGCTTTGCTCCGATGCTGATGTGGAGATCTGAGTACTCATATCCATCACAGCACGAGCTGAGTCTGATATTGAGTTGATATCGTGGCCAATATCAGAAATCAGCGCACTACTTGACTGCGCTTGTTCGACCGTTTGTTGTGTAATTGCTGCTATGTTGTGGCTTTCAGATTGAAGCTTCTCAATCATACTTTGAATTTCAACGGTTGCGGCTTGCGTTCTGCTCGCAAGCGTACGGACTTCATCAGCAACCACTGCAAATCCTCGGCCTTGCTCACCTGCACGAGCGGCTTCAATCGCGGCATTAAGTGCTAACAGGTTGGTTTGCTCTGAAATGGCGTTGATGGTGGTAATAACATCATTAATCTGTGTTGTGTTTTCAGTTAAAGCAGAAACGGAATGTGACGCTTCTTGGATGAAGTTGGATAATTGATTCACATCACCAATTGCTTGCTGGACGCGTTGGTAACTTTGTTCCACTTGCTTCGCGTCGTCTTCCGCTTGCTGATTGGATTGCTGTGAAATGTTCGAGACTTCTTGAGAAGAGGCCGTCATTTCTTCCATCGCCGTCGCAACTGAGTCTAATGAGGAGTATTGGTTGCTGATTTGGCTATTACTTCGGGCCATTTCGGTGTGAAATTGAGTAGAGGTTTCTTCTAAGCTTGTTGCAGAGGCTTTCACTGTCACGACTAATTCAGTCAGTGTATCCATCGCCTTATCAAGCGCGACGCCAATCGTTCCAAATTCATCACGACCTGCAACGAAGTTTAATCGAGATGTAAGATCGCCATCTGCAATTTTTTTCGTGGTGGCATAGAGTGTCCAGAGCGCTCCACCAAGAAATGTCGCGAGCCAGTAAGAAAAAACCGCAAAAGGGATCAGCCATAGGTACGTGAGAGCAAGTGACGTTAGTGCACTCGATTTCGCTTCTTCGACAATCAATGATGCCGATTGATTTAAGCGATAGAACTTACCGTCGCTTCCGCGGACGACAGCTTGCACGTTATTGCCTTGAATCGAACTCGCTTGAGCGGATGTAGTCGAGACCCCTAATGCGCTTAGACTATCTTTATTCGTGGTTTCAAGGTATGCCGCTAATCGGGATTCTGCTGAGACGATAGCCAGTTGCTCTGCGCTATTGACGGTGTCTTGGTATCGGTTTATGGCTGTGAATGACAATGCAATGACAAATAGGGTGAAAAGCACCCACATTTTATCGCTGATCGACATTTTTATGAATATTGAGTCGATCTTTCTAAATTGAACTTCTCTCATAGAGACTCCGCTGCTTTCTTATAATTTTTTGAACTTATAATTGGTTTGAATAGACAAATGAACAAGAGGTTCTCAGATGAAAACCTCTCGTTCATTATCATATCGGCGTTCGATGTAATTACTTAATAGCTTTTCACGATTAATGTGACCTTAATCGTTAATCGTTAATCGTTAATCGTTAATCGTTAATCGTTAATCGTTAATCGTTAATCGCTAATCGCTATCAAAGACTTGGTAGGACATTCATCGAGATCAGTATTTGTGAGGCGACAATCAGAAGTCCAACAATAAAAGAAAGGTTGAGGGCGGTTTGGCCACCAGCTACGACATACAAGCTGTCGCTCTTTGGATCGCGTCTAATTTTCTTAATCATTGCTACAGGTAAGAAAATAGCGAGCGTTGCAAGTGCGATAGCGGCGTAACCCAAAGCCATAATAAAGCCTTGAGGATAAAACAATGCAAAACAAAGCGGGGGAGTAAACGTGACCACTGCGGCGATGACTCTCTGCTTGGACGTGAGCGATCCTGTTTCGTTATTGTTAGATGCCGTTGACGTGTTGTAACGGCTACCAAGATCACGTAAGTACTCGAATAATCCTAAACTCACTCCTAAAAATGACGTCATCAAAGCTAAGTCCGCGAACACACCGATAACAGTGGCTAGCTTATCAACGTGAACGGTTTGTGCCAGTGAACTTATCAGGTTTGAAAGCCCTGAGTTTTCAAGCAACGTCGTCTGACTGACAACACCAAGAGTGACGATTTGCCAGAATACATAGATAACCAAGGGTAAGCTTGAGCCAATGATGATAGCTTTACGCAATGAACCCGTGTCGCCTTTTAAATAGTTCACAATGGCTGGAATACTGCCGTGAAAGCCAAATGATGTGAAAATGACAGGGATTGCTGCAAGAATTAACCCCTGTTGAACGGGCATGCTAAGCAAATAAGAATGGCTAACACTTGGTGCTAATAAAAATAGGACACCACCCATGGCAAATAGCTTAATGGTAAAAAGTACGCGGTTGAGTTTATCGACAGCGTGAGTGCCCAAGGTGACCGTTAGTGCAACAAGAAACGTGAATATTAACGTTGCTACGGTGTTGGATAGTTCGATCCCCAGAATCATTTGGACGCGTTCACGAAATTGACCACCACCTCCAGCAATATACGCAGCACATAACGCGTAGAACAACACCAGCATCGCGATACTCGCAATGTATTGTCCTTTTTTGCCTAAAATTTGCTTTGCCAGTGTATGAAGCGTCGCTGAGTGATCAGCATGTTGATGCAGCTCAACCATTAAAAGAGCGGTATAGGCCATCAGAGCCCATAAACCCAACATAATGATAAGTGACGTACCAAAACCAATCCCAGCAGACGCGATGGGTAGGGCAAGCATACCAGCCCCAATAGTGGTACCAGCAATAATAAGAGTGCTTCCAAGAACTTTCGATTTCATGTACAAAATACTTTACGGTTTGGCTTTCTAAAGTGGTACTGACTAACAGTATCGAGAAATAGTAGCGCTTTAATCTGGATGTTTGATGATTATGTAGATAATTAATTGTCAAAACAAGTGAAATGTAAAACTTTTCGTTAAGTGGTGTAATGTTTTATGTACAGCGTCGTGGTTGTGCACGAAATATGGTCAACGCAATCGTTTAACAATGAGTTGGGTCAAAGATTGCGTGATAGACCGTTGGGTTTCACAAATTAGTCATATAAGTTAGTTATAACTCGATAAAGAGCAATGGAGCCGACTCTTTCGTTGGTCTCGGGAAAATAAGGAAAATACGATGGACACATCAACACACGAAGAAGCACTAGAATGGATCGACGCTATGGAAATTGGATTTAACTTGTCTGGTCTAAACGAAGTCGATCAACCAGAAGATAAAGAAGAATAAAGCTGAAAGAGGAGAACTTTTGTCCCCCATGAATTTGTCATCATTGACGTTATCTCGAATCTAAACGCGGTAACCAAATTAACATTACCTCAGCCATTTTCATCCAGGCGATAGACGAGTCTTCCTATTGAGGGATGTCTTGGCCAAAACAATGGAAACTTCACCTCGTTAGCGACATTTCTCATTACCACTTTTCTTTACCGACACCTACACTGAACTTATTGTTGTTGTAAATCAGGTTGTCGTGCCTTTTCATGTGGTTATTGTTGTTATTTCTGCCAACTCTAGTGGGGGCGGGCGCTTTTTATGCAAAATCTAACTGGGTTCTTGAGAACGCAGCATCGTTCGCCATCTTGTTACCCGTTTTTTATACGTTCTGTGCACTTGGCCTACTTATTTGTAAAAAGACTCGTGGCAGTATTTTCGCTTTTTTATTAGCGGGAGTTTGGGGGAGTGTATTAGGTCAAGTGGTGTACCGGAGTACACATTTTTATACCGACCATAGTGCTTGCACTGACGAGACCGTGAATATTGTTCAATATAATGTCTATTACGATAATCAGAATTTAGAGGCTTTTATCGAGTATGTCGCAGATACCCTACCAGATATCCTCGTTTTACAAGAAGTATCGCCAATTCATGGTGAACGTTTACAAGTACTTGAACCTCTCTACCCGTATAAATTCGGTGGACAGAGTCGAGTTGGTTATCCTAGTGGGCAAATGATCCTCAGTCGTAAGCCTTTATATGGAATGAACACGGCGTCATCGCGCTCAGGTCATAAAATATTAAAAGTAATCTGGCGGGCGACCGCCGATAAAGATGTGTATTTAATTGCTGCCCATCCACCTTCGCCAAGAACCGAGCAGCTGTGGGTAGAACGAAATGAAGTGATTCGGGATGTCGCGGTTGAGGCTCAGCGCTCACCATTGGATACCACACTTGTCGTCGGTGATTTTAACCTTGCGAGCACAACGTCCCGATTCACGAGTCTAATGTCAACATTTGATACGAAACCGGTCTTTAGTTGGCCAACGTTTGTAAAGCGTTGGGGGGTGGCATTCCAACCTGTTGTCGCTATCGATCATCTTTGGATTCGAACGACACAAACCACTCAGCCAGCAATTTGCTATCGGCATACCGTCAACAGCATCGCAGGATCTGATCACCGACCAGTACGAACCTATTTGAATTTATGACGCCCATAAAAAAAGCGCCTAAGGCGCTTTTTTTATCATCTTTATGGTTATTTTTTACGACAATATTCGCAACGTAACCACATCGATTGCCCTTCAACTTTACCAGAGAAAAGCTCAGGGTCATCTTGTGCAAGGCCAATATTTCTGACCATAGTACCAATTTTAACCACCATTGAAGACCCTTTGACAGGGAGGTCTTTAATGATGGTGACAGTGTCACCTTTTTGCAAAGGAGCACCGTGGCAATCAACGTGCTTTAGACCGTCGTTTTCAAGACCCGTCTCAGCCCAAGTTTTGACTTCTTCTTCCATGTACATCATGTCGAGAAGATCTTGTGCCCAGCCTTCTGCTGAAAGGCGGTGAAGTTGGCGAAATGCGACAACTTGAACAGGGGCAACTTGGCTCCACATGCTATCGTTAAGACAACGCCAGTGGTTCACATCCATAGACTCTGGGTTTTCAATTTGGCTTGAACATGTTTCACAAAGCATGATCGCGTGATCAACGGTAACGTGCGAGTGCGGCGCGACAACAAATGGAGATAGTGACGTTTCAGCGGCACAAAGTTCACATTTGTTTCCGCAGCGTTCAAGCATCGTTGCTTCAGTAGACATACTTAACCCTTATTTTGATGAGATCGGGCGAAAAGCCTCGTCCGATGGTTATTCTGTGGTACTTAAATTTTAGTATCACCGGATTGATAGCCGCGCATTATACATGGTTTTACTTAAAAGTGTGATACAGAAACGGAAAAGCACGGCGAGGCGCCGTGCTTTGAACCTAAGTGGTCGTTGCGTTATTCCAAAACAGAGGACGAGTTGGAGATGACGGCGTTGCCCGTAGCAATGAAGCTTGTCACTTGACTTTGCATCTCGATATGGTGGGCAAGATCTTGATAAGTCGTCACGTCTTGCACCGAGATATAGCTGCTATGCTTGCCGATGTCGCTAAAACGAACAAATGGTGTCGCTTCGGTTGAGCCGCCTTCGTTATTGCGGACAACGGTAAGTCCTAACTTTGTAGCCAAAGGTTCGGTGCCGGCAAAAAGAGATTGTTGAACGTATTTACTGACGCCTTGCCCTTGGTCAACTAGGCCAGGGACATGGTTGGGGACCGTGCCATCGTCTTTGACTTGGGCCATGTAAATCGGTGTGGAGAGCGCTTTTAATAAGGTGGCGTTGGTATAAGGATCAGCGGTATCAAGAACGGTTTGAACGGCATAACTAAACTCAGTCGTCGCAGTTAAAATACGTTCGTTGTTCGTCGTGGGGTCTTCGCGCTTAAAGGCGTCCAAACATGAATCGTAATAAGTATCGGGGTCTACCGCATATTGGTCACAGGCACGTGAAGAAACGAAGGCGTCATAACCTAATCCCGCCGATAACGCCACATTGTGAGCAACCAAAGGGCCAAACGACGTTGAACCTAACAAAAGATTAGCGATTTGACCGCCAGAATTTACAAACGCAGCACGGCTGAATTTAAATAAAGGATCCACTGAGTCATTCAAAGGCGCATTCGCTTGTGTGATTGCAGGGACGCCTAACACACCACCAAGTGAGTGTCCGATGAAAGCGGGTGGAGTAGTAAGGGTTGAAGGCAGTGTCGCTAGCGCCGTACCAATAAACCCCCCTGTGAGCTGGTTAGTTGATAACGCCATTCTTAGTGTCATGATATCTAACATTGACTGACGGATATTATCTCGAGCAACGGGTAACACGGTTAGGTTCATGTAGTTTAATACATCGTCTTGCGCTGACTTGCCATTTGGCAGCGTTCGATCACCGTGAATCGGCGCGTCGATAGCAATAACGGCTTGACCAGCATTGACAAGGTTGCTGGCAAAGAAATAGGCGTTTTCTTTCGCTGAAGTAATGCCGTGTTGATACACCACTATGCCTGATATTTGCCCGTTAGTGGGCGTATAAAGTAAAAAGTTAACTTCTTGTATGGATTTGACTGCAGGTACCGGTGAGTAACGTGTCACGATACGCTCTGAGTCAAACGTACTGCCATCAAGCTTCGTGAAAGATAACCCCATCAACTCAGGTAAGAGAGAACTGGGATCTGACATAAACGTATTAGGATCGATACTGTGGTCTTTTAATTGATCAACAAAATTCGTTCTTTCGGCATCATCGCCAATAATACTGTTGGCGATAGCGAGACTGTCTGTACCCGATTCAAATGGCTGCGTATTCCAATTGTCCCCCGTTTCTAAATAGTAAGGCAGTTTAACCACACCTTTGGTAACAGAAACGGCGAGAGGAGTGGTGTTATTGTAGTTTGCGATAACCGCATTTCGTTCAGTATCAGTCAGCTTCAAATAAGTGTTGAAGTTGTCATCATTGGCGAGCGCCGTCGCGAAATCAACCGACGTACCGAACGTCATGCTACCAATGCTATTTACGTCAATGCTATCGATATTGTTGGGGTTTGCTGAGCCTTTCCAAATATCGCTGTAATCGGTATTGGGTGCTTGGGCGGCGGCTAGCATTGCTTTGGTAGCATAAAGCGTTGCACCAATCGATTGAGTAGAAAACCACGTTGAGTAAACAATATCGTTAGGGTCAATACTTCCACCTGACCCCGCGGCGATAAGGGATTCGACACCTTGAACAACCTTTTGTGCAGACGCTAGTGAGCCTTCTGTGTAAATTTTTGTTTTGGATTTAAGCGCTGCGTAGCTCTGCGATGTGCCGACAGAGAGCCCATTGCTATCGAGCAGTGAATTGTTAACCGAGATAATGTATTCACTGGAACCAGAAAGATCTTTGAGTAAGACCACGACTAATGTGTTTCCACTAGTCTGTAAAACGTAATCGTCACCATACGTCAGCAACTTTTCGGGGAGCGGTGACGATCCTGTTAGCCCTTCTGTGAGCTTGACTATGGTCACCGATGTTGTTGATGGGGTAGCGCTTAACGGGCTATCAAAATTGATAGCAATAGGCTGAGTGGTTGACCATCCATCAACTTGGCCCATTGCTGCAATGGGGTTACTGAGATTTTCGTTGCCGCTAGTCGGGATTTCTAACGTACCGTCAACCGTATTCATGAGAGCAAAGGTTGGAAAGGGCACGTCAGCATTAGCGCCTTGCAGTGTATACACCACGTTTGTAGGCTGATTTAAGGATGTTTGAATATAGTCTTCATAAGCCGTCGAAGTGGGTGTTCCGGAGAGTTCGCTCTCACCACCACAACCAGACAAAAGAAAAACGCCGGACATGAGTGACACTAAATATAACTTTTTCATCGTCGTATCCTTACTGACTTAATTGAAAACGTAGTTGAGCTGCAAGGCACCAATATAGGCATTTGACTCGCCACTAAACGCTAATTCCTGACCGAGTTTGTCGGTTTCGGTGAATGATCCTGATTTTCCGTACAGGTAGGTGAAGCCAGCGTCTAGTGAGAGAGCTGCACTGACTTGGTAGGTGAGACCTGCTGAATACCAATAGCGGTCTGAGTCAGGGATACTTAACGTGGCTTGACCCGCTTGTTTATCGAGTGCGAAGCCAGCACGTAGCGTCCAGTCATGATTTAAATAGTGGGTAAAGCCTGCAGAGTAACGGTTGCTGTCTTCATAGCTTTCGTTTTTATAAAAACATTCACCGGGCACGCCTCCACCGGTACAATTGGGAGAGGTCGCCTTAAGCTCTTTAAAGGCACTCCATTCTGTTCGTTGTAAGCCGTAGTGTATTGCCCATTTTTCTGCGACTTTGTGGTAACCAGAAAACTCCCAAATAGCGGGGAGTGTGACGTCTAAGTTTGCGGCCGTATTCGTAGGTGTCGAAATGCCACTGTCATAGCTTGAAAAATCGCCATCTTTGAACGATAGGTCAATGGCGGATCGATAAGAGAAGCCGAATCGATGGTCATCATTGATTTCATATAGCGCACCAAGATTCCATCCAAAAGCATAGGTATCCCCTTTCATCGAGATGAGCTTGTCACTGGGTGAGCCGCCAAGGAAAGGAGCCAATGCGCCTTTGTGACGATCGAGTTCCGCTTCGGCATACACTAAATTTACCCCGCCCCCTAAAGAAAAGTGATCATTAATACGATAGGCAATATTGGGGTTGAGGTTGACTGAGATTAATGAGGTATTGCCCGCAAGATCGCCAGCCGAAGCGCTATCTGGATAATCAGTTGCCACACCATAGGTGCTGAAGAGTCCAATCCCCCACGCCCACTGGTCGTTAATTGGGCTAATGTAATAAGCACCTGGAACGATTTGTGACGGTGCGATGTCCTTCATTTCTTGATTGTTAGTGGTATCGGTAATGTTAACATTTGGATCGACAAGGGTAATCGCACCTGAAAATTGTGCGGCGTCGAACAATGTCATTGCCGCCGGATTTCTTGCGAGTACACTGGCGTTATCGGCTACAGCGCCTTCACCAGAGAAAGCACGGCCTAAACCAGATGCTGAGTGTTCGTTGGCTTGAAACCCAGCAGCTAGCGATGTCGGCGCGACAACCCCCAGAAGGATAGGGGTGAGGAGAGCTCTTTTCTTCATTCTAAATTCCCTTTAAGAAGTCATTCACCATCGTGCGCATATGATTTGTATTTTTGGCAATATAGTGTCTGATCTGACCAGTTGTTAACTATATGTAAATAAAAAGTAAATGCAAGGTGATTATTTAACCAGGTGATATGGGTTAAAAAACAGGGATACAAGGAATGATGAAAGTAACGATGGGGGAGGCTGGTTTTTTGACTGTGCCGTGATTACGTTGATGTCGCCACGGCACGCCTTAGTTTAAGGGGTTAGCTGGGAATACGACAGCTAGGTGTTGCAGCATTGTAAGCGGGTAACGTCGCCGCTTTTGCCTTAAGATCGTTGATTCGCGTATCGTGAGAAGGGTGTGTCGATAATAATTCTGGCGGTTGGTTTCCCCCTGAAGCTTTTGCCATGTTTTTCCATAAATCGACACTTTGTTGTGGATCAAAGCCGCTCTTTGCCATTAATTCTAAGCCAACGATATCCGCCTCTGACTCTTGCGTTCGACCATATGGAAGAATAACGCCATATTGAACCCCAACGCCTAGTGCTGCCATGGTGACACTTTGGTACTGAGAACCCCCTAGCGCGACGTTGGTAATTTGCATACCGGTGTTCGCTATTTGGGACTGCGATAACCGCTCGTTGCTGTGATCGGCTAGAACATGGGCGACTTCATGTCCAATAACCGTAGCGAGCTGATCTGGGGTGACCGCGACGTTGAGCAAGCCGGTATAAACGCCAATTTTTCCGCCAGGTAAAGCGAATGCATTCACTTGGTCACTGTCAAAAACCACTACCTCCCATTCCGAAAACTCTGCCTGCGGAGGAACGTGATCGGTAATGGTTTTTGCTACACACTGTACATAAGCATTGATCGCTTTGTTGGTGCTTATTTTTTGTTCTTGTTTCATTTGCTCAAAAGACTGTGAACCGAGCTGACTCATTTCATTATCGGAGAATAAAATAAGTTGGTTTCGGCCCGTAGGTGATGACGAGCAAGCTGCAATTGCTGTAGTGACCAAAGCGGTACCACATACTTTTGCCCAAGTTTTCATAATGACGCGGCTCCTTTGCTTCCATTCGAGTGCTTCCATTCGAGAGTCCCTTGAGAATCTACGTAGCGTGATTAACAAATTTCTATCGTGTGCCTTGTAAACCTTAAGAGCGGATATAACACTTCAACGATGGTTTCCGATTATTCTGATATTTGCCAATTGAGATAACTCAAGGCATGATGTTTTTTATTCTTGACCCTAAGTATAGGATTTAACAGTGAGTATTTGGAAGAAGAAACTCTCATTAGCTGCGCTAAATCGCACTTCCGAGAATACGCTGATTGAACATCTACAGATTGAATACACGGCTTTTTCGGACAATTCCCTGTCGGCGACCATGCCAGTTTGTAGTTTTACCCATCAACCGCTAGGGATGTTGCATGGCGGCGCATCAGTGGTTCTGGCAGAGACCCTAGGCTCACTTGCTGCCAATTACTGTGTGGATGAAAACCACTATTGTGTGGGGCTGGATATTAATGCCAACCATGTAAGAGCAATGCGTTCAGGTATCGTAATCGGGACCGCAACGCCGATTCACCTCGGCGTCTCTACTCAAGTATGGCAAATAGACATCACTGATTCAAAACAAAGATTGGTGTGTACGAGCCGGTTAACGATTGCGGTGAAAAAACACAAAAAGGCGACAGCATGACGGTCGAATTTAGTGGGGGAAAAGTGCTCACAACCCCGCATGAAATCGTGGTGCGATTGACGACGGGCCATACTACGCTGCAAGCACAGGTTGATGCGGTCCAACTTATATTGCCAGCGTGCGTGATTTCGGCGAACGGTTCAGAATGCAAGTGGTCGATTCGGTTGGATAATGAAGCACAAATTCAGCAGATTGCGAATGAGACCAGCATCGAGATTCTGTCCATGTAACTTGCTAATTGGTGTAGTAAAGAGGAAACTAACGTTAAAGTTATTAAGTTAGTGTTTCCTCTTTATGAGTAGTCCTCGTCTTCGCAAACAATTTGAAATCCTATTTGAACACTTCTCTGGTCAAAACGCTGAAACTCAGCTTGATGATGTCACTGAAATCCTCTTTTGTACGCGTCGAAACGCCCGCATTGTATTAAATAAACTGGAAGAGGAGGGATGGATTGAATGGCATCCCGCCGCGGGGCGAGGAAAGCTATCCAAGCTGAATTTTAAGCAAAACCGCAATGATGTCAGCGAAACGCTGGCGAGGCGTTACCTAGAAGAAGGTCGAATTGGGCACGCACTGAATGTGTTGGATAAAGACACCAACCGCCTAAGTAATGTGATTCAAAGTTATTTAGGGGTGACCCAGACCGATGGTAAGCAAGTTATCCGTTTGCCTTATTATCGGGCACTTTCCATGCTTAACCCGTCTAAACCATTGCGACGTTCAGAACTTCACATTGCACGGCAGGTGTTCAGTGGACTAACAAAGCTTGATGAACACGATGAAATAAAACCTGATTTAGCCCATCACTGGCAACAACTAACCGATTGTCATTGGCGCTTTTATATTCGTCCTGGGGTGCGATTCCATAATGGTGAGCCATTAACAACAGAGCACATCAAAGCGAGTATTGAGTCGTTAAAAGAAGTTCGGTTATTTTCACATATCGATGAAGTCGTGAGCCCATCGGCCTGGGTACTCGATATTCATTTTAGTCGCCCTGACTACCATGCAGCATTTTTGTTCGCGGAAATCAGTGCGAAAATACTGCCACCGCCTGATATGAGAAAAGAGGATTTTGACCGCTTCCCCGTAGGCACTGGTCCATACAGCGTGACCACCAATAATGAGAAACGACTGATTTTAACCGCATTTGATGGGTATTTTGGCTATCGACCGCTCCTTGATACGGTTGAGGTATGGATTATTGATGAGCCACATTCTACGTTAGTGTTTCCAACATTGGCTGATCCTGTTGCCGGTGCACGTTCAGAAAAGCATGATGATATTGACCTTGATCCTGGGTGTACTTACCTCCTTCTTAACCGGGTTAATGGGTTGGCAAAAGACGATGAATGGGCACGCTATCTCACGAAAAAGCTAACCTCATTATCGGTATTTAAAAAGCTACCCGAGCGCACGGTGACTGACCTCGGTATTATACCTGCTCATGGGCTAAAGCCAGGTTGGTACCATCAGCCAACTCATAGTGATTCCTCTCTTGAAATTGGGGGCGTAAACCTAGAACTTACACGTGATATTAGAATTGCCTATTATTCTGAGCATCCAACGTTTCCGGATATTTCCAATGCCATTGAGCAGCTTCTAAAGCAAGATGGTATTCGAACGCATTTTATTCGTTACGGGCATGACTCACCGGATCCTAAAGATGTCGATATCTGGATTCGACCAATGGGTATTGCAACGAAAAGAGAAGAGGCGATTGCAGGTTGGCTATTGGATTATAGTGGCATTGAAGCCATGTCTAAGCCTGAAGATTTCTTAGTTTGGTCTAATCTAGTTGAAGAGTGGCAAAGCCAGAAAGAATTTAAGTTTCCGGCGCAAGAAATAGCGAAACGGCTTGTTCAAAGTTATCAAGTTATTCCTATGTTTCACTGCTGGTTAGGCATAAGTAAAGACCATTGCGGAAGTTTACAAAATGCCAAGTGTAACGCTTTGGGTTGGTTTGACTTTAGTCAGGTATGGGTAAAACCTGATGTATTGGAGCCCAATGATTAGTGGCAATATCAATATTAATTCCAATGGCATAGGTTGACTAAAGTAGGCGTGCATTGTGGCAAAACCGAATAGTAAAGCACCGTCCAAATCGGTCGATATATTTTGTAATAAATGCGGTGTTAAACTCTATCGTTATAAAAAAGGCGGTAAGGGTGCTCTGGTTAAGTGTTTCAAGGAGCGAATCACGGCAGATTACACACAAAGCTTAGGTATATGTCCAAACTGCAGTAGTGTGTTTGGGCGCGATGCTCTCGTACGAGGCACGCCCGCGATTAAGTTTGTGGGTGGTAAGGTTCGAATGAAATAAATGGAGAATTTCAGTGAAATCTAATGCGATAACGGTACTGACGACAGTAGCCAATGAGCAGCAAGCAAATCTTCTTATTAGTACGTTGCTTGAAAAGCAACTCGCCGCGTGTATCCAAACCCAAACCATCGGCAGCCATTACATGTGGGAAGGGAAGGTATGCCATGATCAGGAGATGTTGTTGATCATCAAATCGACGAACGAGGCGTATTCAAAGCTGGAGCGAACTATCATTCAATTACATGACTATGAGATTCCGCAAATTGTCGCATTACCCATTGAGGCAGGCTACCGGCCTTACCTCAACTGGTTAAAGGATAATGTAAGACCGTAAGCAAAATGGCCACTTAATTACCTGTGCTCAAGCGTTTATGCCAAAGAGTGTTTTGTGCTCTTTGGCGTCATAAACCAAAATAAAGTAAGCGCTGTAATGGCACCTAAGGTATCGCTTAGCATATCTTTTTGTGCATCCCAAATATCGCCTTGTGAACCAAGGAACGCAATACCTTCATCTCCGCCTGCTAATTCGGCATACCACCATTCAATTATTTCGTATGACGCTGCAAGACTCATAATGGCAAATAAGGCAAATAATATGGCTGGAGTTTTCCCCATTATGTTTCGCTTGAACACATATTCAGCAATAGCAAACGCGTATAAACCGATAGAAAAATGCGCGACACGGTCAAAGTTATTCCTCTCTGAACCAATCAACTCATTAAACCAATCAAAAGGAACCTCTGCGAAGGTGTATTTGGCACCAATGGTGTGAAGTATGAGCCACGCGAACATCAAGGCATAAGCCGTATGAGTAAAAGTGAATTGTCGAGAAACGAGCCAGATCACCGCGAGAATACCGACCGCAGGTATAATCTCTGCAATCCATACCGCTCTTGAACTCGGTGACACAGCTGAAAAAATAAAGATGACAGAGTACACCATTGTTAACAAAAGAAGTGTTCGACTAAAACCGAGTTGGGGAGAATTATTCATTTAGATGCTTATTGTCGTAAATAAAGTTAAGCATAGTATAATTGCAAAAAAACATCGTTCAATTGATGTGGGATGTATTTTTGTGACTAAATCTACAAAATGAGTGAATCAGACTGAAATTGGTTCGAGATTACTTTGAAACTCCACTTACTTTTTTCTAACATCGCATTACAACAATAAAGATAAGAAAGTGAAGTCATGAAATTAGAAACTGTCGATTATCTCGATCCGAAAGCACCAGAGTTGTTTGTCAATTCATTGAGAACAACAGGGTTTGGTGTTTTAGAGAACCACCCGATCCCTAAATCACTCGTTGAATCAATATATAAGAATTGGCAAGCATTTTTCAATTCGGTTGATAAAGACGACTATCGCTTTAACGTAGAGACGCAGGACGGGTATTTTCCTCCCAGTGTGTCTGAGGTCGCCAAAGGCCATGCCGTTAAGGATATTAAAGAATATTTTCATGTTTACCCTTGGGGGCAAATACCCTCAGAGCTAAAAGATGAAATCCTTGATTATTATGCTCGCGCGAATACCTTTGCTGAAGAATTGCTAGGTTGGGTTGAGGCTCATGCGCCTGTTGAAGTCAAAGAAAAATTTTCTATCGCTTTATCGGACATGATCAACAACAGTGATAAAACATTGCTACGTGTCCTTCATTACCCGCCAATGACCGGAGATGAAGAACCTGGAGCGATCCGCGCTGCAGCCCATGAAGATATTAATTTACTCACCATATTACCGGCTGCCAATGAACCGGGGCTTCAGGTCCAGACCCAAGAAGGGGATTGGCTAGATGTGCCTTGTGATTTCGGTAACTTGATCATCAATATTGGCGATATGCTTCAAGAAGCCAGTGACGGTTACTTTCCTTCTACGACGCATCGAGTGATTAACCCAACCGGTGAAAAGCAACAACATTCGAGAATATCGTTACCGTTATTTTTGCACCCTAAGCCTGAAGTTGTCCTATCGGAAAGATATACCGCAGATAGCTACCTAATGGAGCGCTTAAGAGAGTTGGGCGTAATTTAGTCGCAGATGTATCTCTTAGGTTCACTCGTTGACACTCATTGTTGGATTAGCAATATATTGGCTCTTTAGTGTTAACCGATAATGCGCTGAGCGATGTGACAGCGAAAATTAATTAAACAGCCAGTGAATCAGTCACTGGCTTTTTTATTAATGTGTGTGCTGCGCAGTACGGTGCTAACATTAACGGAACAGATTGAGAGGGAGTTGGAAGTTGACCGAGCGAAGAGAGGGAGAGATCCATGTATATCAAACAGAAGAGAATCCCTTGATATGGTCGGTTTTAAATCGATTAGAAAGCCGTTCAGATAGCTGGAAAATCCATATACTTGCATCAGAGCTTTGCAATGACGGTGTTATCCCTGTTCTCGATGCCCAGCCAGAAAAAGACTTATTTAAGCGTAACTTCTTGTTGATGAATGCGTTGTATCAACTGCAAGGTCTGCTTATCCCTGATAAGTGGCTAAACCTTGAAGCGATGGCGATCGAATTGTTGCCATTCAGTCCTTCAATCCATAACCTTTCTGTTGATGATCCACTGCGAGAATACTATCTGGATTGGTCACACTATGATGCGGATTCATCGGAAGTTAAGCGATTATTAAATGCTTTCTGGAATCGCTATCAAGAACAGGTCGGTTCTCATGAGGTGACAATGTCACAAAAGGCGGCTTTTGAGTTTTTCGAATTGGATTGCTTAGCGACGCCAAAAGAAATCCGTCAGGCATGGCGTCGGCTTGCTTTAAAGTGGCATCCCGACCGGGAAGGCGGGGATGCTGAGCAGTTTACATTAGCTTGTGAGGCATGGTCACAACTCAAGTCTCTATAATATCTTTCAAGAACCTTAGAACCTCAAGGTCACGCCGTTAGAGCGTTACATCGAACCAAACGCAGTTGGTCCGATGATTACCTTATTTCTCTTTCTACTACCTTGGCTGGCGCATTTTGGCACTGCGAAGACGATTTAACGCAGACAGGGTGTCAACGATGCGTGGCTTGGCTAAGTCGCCTGAATTGGGCATTCTAGCGCTCCAATCACCTTCTAATAATTCGACTAACGCCTTGGGTGGATGCTCTGACCAACCTGGCTGCTGTGCCAATTGGAACAGTAGCCAACCGATAGCATTCAATTCTGCATTAGATTCCAGTTGCTCTAGTGCTTCTAAGTCAATGGTATCCTTACCAAAGCGAAGTGAGTTGGCACCTTTGCCTGATACTCGGAACTTACCATCCGCTAAGATAGACAACAAATGCGCTGAATCGATGTGGCGCGGCGGGATCAGCTCTAAAGGTTTTTCGCTTTCGTTTTGACGCTCACTTGGATGAAGCTTGACCACTTCTTTCGCTTTGTCTGTGACATCGAGCGCTTGATAGTCATGCATTTGAATCACGGTATCGGCAACGTCTAGATAATCACCTGAGCCACCCATGACAATCATGGTTGATACGTCAAGTTCATCACGAAGTTGACCCACACGATCAACAAAAGGCGTAATCGGCTCATCACCTTTAGAAACAAGTGCTTGCATGCGTTCATCACGAATCATGAAGTTCGTTGCAGATGTGTCTTCATCAATTAAGATTGCTGTTGCGCCAGCTTCAATGGACTCTTGTAACCAAGCGGCTTGTGACGTTGAACCCGAAGCATCTTGTGTGCTGAAATCTGAGGTATCTTTACCAAATGGCAAATGATTAATGTAATTGCTCAAGTTTAGATTATGTATTGAGCGACCATCTTCTGCTTTAATTTTGGTGGCTTCTGTTGAGGTGACAATACACTCACGGCCGTCGTTAGGAATATGGTTATAGATAGACCGTTCGATGGCGTTGAGAAGCGTTGATTTACCGTGGAAGCCACCACCAACAATGAGTGTTACGCCTTTTGGGACGCCCATGCCTGTTACTGCGCCGAGGTTAGGACGTTGCAAGGTTGTTTCTAACGAACTAGGAGAAACAAACGTGATTGCGTCTTTCATTGGCAAGTCACAGTTGCCGGCAATACGGGGTAGAACGCTACCGTTGGCGACAAACGCGAGCAGGTTATGTTCATCGAGTTGAGCGCGGAGTGAATCCTGGTCTTCGATGATTTCGCAATGGCGTTTAAGTGCTTCTATATCGATCTCACGCTCAAGCGTCGCCTTACGAATGTATTTCGGTAAATGAAACGTCAGAATGTTAGAGGCTTTTTTGCCTAAGATACTGCGACCTTCTGCGGGTAAATTAACACGGAAACGTAGCTCGATACCTTCGTCGGTAAAAATGACCGATGTCGCATCCATCACCGTTTGGCCGGTAAGCGTCATAGAGACGTTATTTTCTTGTTTTGCAAACTCTACGAATGTGCGAGCAATAAAATCTCGCGCCGCAATCTGATAGCTCTGAGACGTTGATTTTAGCCACTCTAAACCCGTCAATGACCATTTTCTAAATGCACGCACTCGTGACGCTGCTGCATACGGATCGGATTGAACATGGTCAATATAGAAATCGAAATCAGTGAAGTCGTATTGGCCTTTAATTTGCTGGTAGGCACGGTAGTTCTGTTTTTCGATTTTTTTCAGTTTAGCTATCAAATGATCCATGACGAAATTTCCGCATTTCAAGAGTTTGGGGCGCGATTATAGGAGTCCGCGTGGTGATGGTAAAGACCTAAACGTCATTCTACCGACGATGAAGCGGGTATTCATTGTTTTTATGCCTATAACAGGGTCGTGAATGGACGTTACCGGACAATATGGAGGACAAAAAACGATGCTTAACGAATGATAAAATCGTTTGGAATAGGGTATTGTTTGATTAACTGGCTTTCAAATACATCACGCGGCATTGGTTTAGCGTAAAAATAGCCTTGGCCGAGGTCACACTGTTCGCGCCGAATAAAGTTGTTTTGATCGTTGGTTTCCACGCCTTCTACCACCACTTTTTTGTTTAACTTTTTTGCAATCGTAATAATGGACTTTAGGATGGCCTTGTCTTGTTTGTTGTACAGTACATTGACCAGAAACTCCCTATCAATTTTTAATGAATCGAAGGGAAGTTTTTTTAAGTAATTGAAGGACGCATACCCAGTACCAAAATCGTCTAGGGCAAACATTACGCCATGTTGCTTTAGGGCTTCGATATTTTTCCTTGCCACATCGAAGTTGCCAACTAAACAACTTTCGGTGAGTTCAAGTTCTAGGTTTGCTGGGGGGAGTTCATTTTGTTCTAATAAATGGATGACTTTTTCGGCAAAGTCTAATGAACAAATCTGCTTAGCTGATACGTTAACAGACAGGTGAAAGTTGGGCGCAATCTGAACCCATTCTGAAGCCCGGTCAATGGCGCTACGCAAAACAAAATATCCGACTTCGATGATCAGTCCATTTTTTTCCGCCATATGGATAAGCGCTTCATTTGATACGTCGCCAAGTATTGGGTGTTTCCATCTTAACAGCACCTCGGCACCCATCCATTTCCCCGTGGTAAGGTTGACTTGCGGTTGGAAATGCAGGATTAAATCATCATTTCTCACGGCCTGTAATAAGTAATTTTCCAGTTGGTTAAACTCTTTTTGCTCAATCTGGTCAGCATAAGAAAATACCTTGACTAAGGTACCTGATTCTTTACAAGCAACAGAAGCTTGATACGCATTATTGATAAGGTCTGTTGCGTCACTGGTATGGTAAGAGTTTGCAACACCCATGTAGGCATGTAGATGAATATTGTGTTGCCCAACAATAAATCCTTCGCGCGCAACACTCGATAATTGTGTACATAGATTGGGTAAAAAAACATCATCGAGTGCTGGAATAATCGCGGCTAGGGAAATCTCTGTCGTAGAAACGCGTGCTATATGGCTAATGTGAGGGGTACTGGTATGTATTTTTTGTTCGAACTCTTTTAATAACCGATCAAAGGCTTCACATCCGATTCGAGCTTGGACACGTTCGCCGTTGGTGAAGTGTAGGAAGATGACAGATAAGTAAACTTTATTAGAGGCCACTGCAGCACCTTGAAGCATACGTTGCAACGCGTTCTCAAATCCAGAACGGTTTAGCATCTTTGTCGCGGGGTCATGAGTTTGTTGAAACACCATTTCCTGTTCCAACTTGCTTTGTTGATGCTGTATTGCCGTGATGGTGTTGCTCAGTAGGACAATTTGTTGGTCCTTGCTTTGAATTTGTTGTTGAAAAGCTCGCTTCACACGAAATAATTCATCAGATAACAAACGTTGCGTGAGAAAATGGTTAATGTGTTCACTTGCCCATCGTATATGTTTAGTGATCGGAGCCGATTGGCTGCAAATTTCAAACACTCCTAACTTGTTGGCATGTGGTAACGTGTCTACGATGTCCACATTGAATCGGGGAGAAACAGTAGGGGTGTGGCGCTGGGTGAATGAAGCTTTTAACTTGTCGGTTATTTCATGTTGTGATGCTCTATCGCAACACAAAGATATAGGTGCTAATGCGTTGTTCGACTCGGTAGGGGCGCTGACGTCATGTAACAAGTGAATCGTCAGAAGATCGCCATCAACATAAAACCACCCAGACCATAGCTGGTCATTGTGATTGATGTAATCGCAAACAATCTCAGTTATTCTCCGAATGTCAGACGGTTGAAGCACTCGATACTCAGTTACAGCTTGTTTCCTTTCCATCGTTATTCACCACATCCTGTGGAATATACACCTTGTCTACGACCCAGACCCTCGGTGTGTCCAAATAATGATTAAAGTATATGTAATCCGCAGACGTTAATAAAAAAAGGCTCTCCCTAAAGAAAGGGAAAGCCTTTTAATGTACATCACGTCTCAGTAGTGAGAATGATTAAAGATGAAAAGCTAAACTAAGGTTTGAGTTTTTTAAGCTGCTCTAAATCAGTCTTTTTAGAGTAGTCGACCCCTTCGAGCGCGAATCCATTAAGGTTCAGGAATTCTTGCTGGAAACCATCAAAATCGCCGATGGTTCTAAAGTTAGTTTCATCCATTTGATTTAAAAGCTCGGCTACACGTGCTTGAGTGCTTGGATTAAGCTCATAGTCGTCCATTCTCAACAAGCGCTCACCGTCGACGGGAATACTTGATTGGTTGTAGAGCTTCGTAGCAAACAAGCGTTGCATTTGTTCAATACAACCTTCGTGGTTACCTTGTTCTTTCATGGTTTTATATAGCGCGAGCAAGTAGGGTGTTAAACCTGGGATAAAGACACTTGCTTTTGTGACTAGCGCCTTGCAGACCGCAGCGTAGGCATTGCCATTAAATGGAGATAGCTCCAGGTTTAATGCATGGCTGGTTTGGTGCAAATCAACTTTTGCACGGCCTAATGTGCCATCTAGATAGATCTGATGGGTGACTTCAGGACCTATATATGAAAATGCGATAGTTTTACACCCATCAGCGATAGAGTCAGAGTTGATGAGCGTATCAATCCAATTGCCCCAATCTTGACCGCCCATGACTTTTAGAGTGCCTTCGATTTCTTCATCGCTAGCAGGCTCGAGTGTCGTGTTTTCCCACTGTTCAGTCTCAAGATTAATGATACCGCCAGATACACTTTCACCAATCGGCTTAATAGCAGAACGCCAAAATTCACCGTTTTCTTTGGTACGACGGCCAGAGGCGAGGCTATAAATGATGAGATCAACTTCGCCTTCAAAATAGGTTTCAATCGCTTCAATTACTTGCTCACGAGTCTCGGTTGAGTATGCATCACCGATAATATTGATGGCTTGTCTACCTGACTGCTGCGCACGACGTTTGAAGTGAATATTATTGTACCAGCCAGCAGAACCCACACCCTTTTCAGAAGGGCCATGTTCAAATGATACGCCGATCGTATCGGCTTCTGCACCACCAAATGTTAATGCGATTCGTGCAGCAAGACCAAACCCAGACGAGGCGCCAAGTATGAGGACTCGTTTGGGGCCGTTTTTGATCGGTGTAGCTGATTTGACGTATTCTATTTGGTTATCGACCGCCTTTTTGCACCCTTCTGGATGCGATGAGCGAGCAACAACACCGCGAATAACCGGTTCAATTACCATTGATTACAACCTTCTAAGACGATGACAGGGCACAGAGTAACGTAACAAGTTATTATCAACATTGAGCTAGACCATTAAAAACACACTATGTGGCTAAAATTTTGATAATAAAGCCAACAAAATATGTCATGTTTTTGTGAGAAGTGAGAAGTGAGAAGTGAGAAGTGAGAAGTGAGCAATAAGGGTACGAACTTTGAATCAATACCAGACGTTCAGCTAACGTGCTTTGGTTTTAAGTCTCCGAAAGCACGTGTTTAATTGTGGTTCTGGCGATTTATAATGCCAAGTAGGGGCGAAGCTCGTTCGCTATTGTTTCAGCGATAAAAGGCTGCGCGACCGCTTTTGGATGAAGACCGTCTTCCATCATCCATTCAGGTTTTGTGATGACTTGCTCTAGGAAAAATGGGATTAAGGGCGTAGACGTTTCTTCTGCGAGATCGGGGTAGATAGCTTCAAACATTTTTGCATACCTTTTTCCATAATTAGGTGGAATGCGAATCTGCATTAGCATAACCTTGGCACCAGCATCCTTACTCATTGTGATGAGCTGGTGTAAATTGTTCTTAACGATATTGGGTTGAAAACCTCTCAATCCATCGTTAGCGCCAAGTTCAATGAGTACATAGTCGGGCTGATGCTCTTCCAGTAAGCCAGACATTTTTGCTAAGCCATTGCCCGTGGTGTCCCCGGATACACTGCCATTGATAACCACAACAGGTTGCTTTGAAGTGGATAGCAAATCAGGGAGTAATGTCGGCCAACTTTGCTCTGCTTTCATGTTGTAACCGGCACTGAGACTGTCACCAAGAATCAGTATTGAGGTCGCTTTAGCATGAAACGATGCTAGGGATATAAGAATTAAAACAAAAAAGGAACGTTGCCAAATCATGAGTTCTTCCATAATAAAAGCCAAATCGGTATCGAAAGTAGTGTCTACGAAAACCGAACAATTAACAATCCTTGAAGGCGTAAATCTTTCTATTGATGCCGGCGAGTCCATCGCGATTGTTGGTACGTCGGGCGCCGGTAAGTCAACGCTGATGACATTGTTGGCTGGGTTAGATGTGCCGAGCTCTGGGTCCATTGAGTTACTGGGTAAAAAGATATCAGATCTCGATGACGAAGCGCGTGCCTCGTTACGGAGTGAACACCTTGGTTTTGTTTTTCAAAGCTTTTTGCTGATCCCAAGTTTGAGCGCACTTGGAAATGTCACACTGCCATGCTTATTAAGAGGCGAAAGTGAGGATGTGGACAAAGCGAAATTTTTACTTGAATCCGTTGGATTAGGGCACCGATTAGATCACCTTCCTTCTCAGTTATCGGGCGGAGAACAGCAACGTGTTGCCATCGCACGAGCATTTATGACCAGCCCTAAGATCCTCTTTGCTGATGAACCGACAGGAAACCTAGACCAAAACACGGCGCATAAAATTGTCGAGCTGCTTTTTAATCTGAACAAAGAACATGGTACGACCCTAGTACTTGTGACTCACGATCTCTCTCTCGCCAAACGTTGCGACCGTGTTTTCTTAATGGATGCCGGACAATTGAAAGAGGAACGCTAATATGGCTGGTGAATCAGTGAACAAGCGATTACTGCTGTGGAGCGTTGATGAGATAAGGCAAGGGCAGTTGTGGCCGATCGCATTATCTTTAACTATGATCATTGCCTGTATTTTCGGTTTGGCGGCACTGGCAGAACGTATGGAGCAGGTGATTGTTAAACAAGGTAAAGATGCGTTGTCTGCGGATACTATTTATATATCTGCGAATCCAATCTTGGACGACAATCTCACCTTAATTAAACAGTCTGGTCTTGAAGCCTCGTACTACACGCGATTTGCAACCATGTCATTTAGTGATGTTGGAATGCAACTTATTACGGTAAAAGCCGTCGACGACGCCTTCCCTTTGCGCGGGTCATTAACGTTAGCATCAAAAAATCACCAACAGCATCATGTTGCTCCTGGTGAGCTTTGGCTTGATGAGCGTATTGCCGAGCAACTTAACGTTGTGGAAGGGGACGTGGTTACTGTGGGAGATGCAGATTTAACGGTGAGCGGCGTTATTGTCGAAGAGCCGGGAATCAGTTTTAACCCATTTCAACAAATGCCTACGGCTTACATCCATCAAGACTCGGTTGATGAAACCGGTGCCGTCCAGTTGGGAAGTCGAGTCCAATTCAGGGTTTACCTTGCCGGAGACGATGATGCGATACAAGGTCTGAAAACGGACATTGCGTTATCCCCGAGCGATCGATGGCGAGATCAAGACTCAGCAAGCCGCAGCAACGATATCTTTGAAAGAACGACACAATACTTGTCCCTAACGGTTGCGATCATCATCATTATGGCGGCGACGACCTTAGTATTGACGTGTCAGAACTACGTGCAAAGCCGCAGAAAAACGGTAGCGATGCTGAAAAGCCTTGGAGCAAGCAAGCGCTGGGTGATCCGTTGGCTAACCATACAGGCGTTACTGTTAGTGACGATGGCTATTGTTGTCGGTATCGTACTTGGTGTGGGATTGGAGTACTTGTTGCGAATCCCGTTAACAGACTTACTTCCAAGTCCACTCCCAAGCTATGGTGCAATGCCGGCAATTATTGCCATTACGTCAAGCTTACTTATCGGGATCCCAGCGTTGGGTATCCCATTGTACAAGCTAGTGTCGGTTTCCTCGGTTGAGGTCTTGCAAAGTGTCGACGAGAAGCGAGGAGGTTGGATTTACCTTCTCATTGCCGTACCACTAATACCACTCGTGGTGGTTTACCAAAATAACACCTTGATATGGATTTTACTGGCAGGTATTGCTGGGTTGTTCTTGTTATTAGGCGGCGTCAGTGTTGTATTTACGTTGTTACTAAGTAGGGTCACGTTACCCGTTTCGCTGAAACTTGCCGTAAGCCGAATTAATCGGAGTAAAAGGCATACTGCGCTTCAGTATGGCGCGCTAGGTTTGTCATTAATGCTGTTGACCACGATTTGGTTGGTCAGAACGGATTTATTGAGTGACTGGCAACGGACGCTCCCAGCAGACGCCCCTAATGCGTTTGCGCTCAACATTGCTGAGCATGAGATAGAACCTTATTTAGAGGTATTGGATAGCCACTCGGTACAACGCTCGCAAGCGTTTCCAATTACGCGTGGGCGTCTCACCTTGATAAATGGTCAAGATGCAGAACTCTCCCAGAAAAAGGGCGATGTAGAAACGGATGCATTGAGTCGAGAGCTCAATTTTACCTATGCGTCTGCACTACCAGATTATAATGATGTCCTTGAAGGACAATGGACATCCGTTGGCGGAGTATCTGTTGAGCAGCAAGTAGCGGAAAACCTAAACATCAACATTGGTGATGAGTTAGGCTTCACCATCAATGGTCAAAGTGTGTCTGCGACCGTTAACTCCATTCGTTTTGTGGAGTGGCGTGACATGAAACCTAACTTCTATTTTATTTTCACTCCGGATGTAATGGAAAACATTCCTAGCGCTTGGTTAGTGAGTTTTAGAATCGAAGACAAAGACAATGAGTTAGTTTCCTCATTATCACGACAATATTCCACGGTCAGTTTAATGGATATTCGTTTAATGGGTGACAAGATCCAATCACTGTTGTCTCAGATAGTTTGGTCTATTACAGTCCTCGCTGCTCTAGGTGTCTTAGCAGGGGTGTTGCTTATCTTCACGTTGCTACGACTTAGCTTGGCGCAACGGCGAGATGAACTGCGTCTATATCGAACCCTAGGGGCTAGCCGGCAGCGTATTGTTCGAACCATTTGGGCCGAGTATGGCATTATGGCTTTGATCGCGGGCCTCGTGGCGACGTTGGGTGCCGAAATTGTCGTCGGCTTAATTATGAAACTTGGTTTTGAACTTCCATGGAACTGGCACTTTTCCACTTGGGTTGCTGTGCCTGTTATTGCTTTTATTACTTTGGCTGCAGTTTTGTTTTCGTTGATTAGACAGATGCTTAGTCCAAATAATAATGGCATATCATAACGTTTAAATTCAGTATTATTGAGTTATCCACAAAAACGGTGGATAAAGTCTTGGATAACTCAATAGTAAGAATAGTGACATAAAACCATAACCATTGATGTATCGACGATGGCGTGAATTCATCAACGTGTAATGTGTTTTCAACAGTTATTCAGTAAATTTATGTCAAGAAAAACATCACTAAAAATGTGATTTTTTTTAATGCTTTATCACGGTAAAATAACCATTCTATATAACGATAAAAACTAAACGATGAACTCAGTTTATGCTCAGGCAGCCAGCGGTAAAAGTGTTGCCATTATTGGGGGAGGTGTTGCGGGTGCTACCGTCGCACTTTACTTAGCCAAGCAAGGCGTTGAGGTAACGTTATTTGAGAAAAACGTTACCTTAGTGAGTGGTCCACCGATCTGCCACCTTCATGCTGGAGGCAACTTATATAGAGAGCTCTCACACCAGCACTGTATCGATTTGCTGGAACAATCAATAGCCTTCGTCCGGTTCTTTCCTCAGACTATCAATCGACGTCCTACCGTCATTGCTGTACCAAAAAATGATCAAGGTATTCCCGACGCTCTCTTACCCAGACTAGAGTTGCTGAAGAATACGTATAAGACACTGGTGGAACTCGATCCTAATAATGAAGTATTAGGTCAGCCTGAAGACTATTATCGTTGCGTAGAGCGGTCCGATTTAGAGACATTGGCATTAGCAGAAAGTGTTTCAAAGCCAACGAGCGTTGATGAATGGCTCATTCCTTTTGCAAAAAATACTGACCTCGATAAATTAAAATACCCAGTCTACGTCGTACAAGAGTACGGTCTGAGTTTGTTTCGAGTCGCAGCAACCATTGAACTCGCTGCTGAGTTGCTACCCAATTTAACCGTCTGCACAGGTGTCAAGGTAGAGCGGGTGACATCGCTTGAGCAGGGGGTGTCAATTGAATACGGCGATTCTTCATGTGGTGAGTTCGATTATCTCATTAATGCCTGCGGTTTTAGAACCGGTTTGATTGACGACCAACTGAATTATTCACGTCAGCGTATGGTTGAGTTTAAAGCAGCCTATATCACGCATTGGCAAGCGTCTTCTCATGAGAAATGGCCAGAAGTGATATTCCACGGTCAACGAGGTACACCACAAGGGATGGCTCAATTGACGCCTTATCCAGATGGTTATTTTCAGCTGCACGGCATGACGAGTGACATTACCTTGTTTGAAGATGGGTTAGTGCATTCGTCTGAAAACAGTGCGCAGCCTTGTCTCCCTCAATATCTGATGAATAAAGTGGATAATGGTTGGTCGTTTGATATGCAAAATCAGCGTTCGTTGAGTGCTATCTCGCACCTTAGTCAATATGTCCCTTCGTTTATTAACGCAACGCCTGCGGGAAAGCCATTGTTTGGGGCGCAACAAATTCCAGGAACAGATCCAAGTTTAAGAACGGCAGATGTGAGCTTCGAAGGTGAATGTTACGCTAGACTAGAGATAGTAAAAGCGTCATCTGCTCTACAAGCGGGAAAGAAAATTGCAGCGCAATGGTTTAATACAGCGTTACGGGGTGACGTTTTTCTGACAAATGATTTTGAACTTAACATTGTCGAGCAAAAAGCGCGCGAATTGGCAGTATCGCGTGGATACCCAGAATCATTGGCAAAGGCGTATTGATTATCAATGATGACTTCTGTTGATTAGAGAAAAAGGCCGTAAATACATAGGCAATGGTACGGGTATAAACATAGGTGCCAGTGTTTATATAAGTATAGGTAACGGTACGAATAGAAGCATAGTCAAAAGGTCGTATTTGTTATGGAAATCATTATAATCACCGCTAATAAAAACAAGGAGTTGGCAAAATGAATATCCTAGTAACAGGCGGAGCAGGCTATATTGGTAGCCACACGTGTGTACAACTGATCGGTGCAGGTATGACACCGATTATCTTCGATAATCTTTATAACAGTAAAGTGGCGGTATTAGACCGTATAGAGCGTGTTTCAGGCTCTCGTCCAACGTTTGTTGAAGGCGATGTGAGAAATAAGCAAGCGTTGTTGGATGCGTTGACACAATACAAGATTGACGCAGTGATTCATTTTGCGGGTTTGAAAGCCGTTGGTGAGTCTGTCGAAAAGCCGCTTGAATACTATGATAACAACGTTAACGGCACGTTGGTGCTTGTGGATGCGATGCGCGATGCCGACGTTAAGCACTTAGTGTTCAGTTCATCCGCAACCGTATATGGGGATCCTGCCTCCGTTCCTATCACTGAAGAATTCCCAATCAGTGCGACTAACCCTTATGGGCGCAGCAAACTCATGGTTGAAGAGTGTTTAACTGATTTTCAGAAAGCCAATCCTGATTGGACGATTACGTTACTGCGCTATTTTAATCCAGTTGGCTCTCACCCAAGCGGTGAAATGGGAGAAGACCCACAGGGCATTCCTAATAATCTCATGCCTTTTGTATCTCAGGTGGCAGTAGGGCGACGTGAATTTTTATCGGTCTTTGGTAATGACTATCCGACAAAGGATGGGACAGGTGTGCGTGATTACATCCATGTTATGGATCTAGCGGATGGGCACATTGCCGCGTTGAAGACGTTGGATAAGAATCAAGGTTTACATATCTACAATTTAGGTACGGGGAATGGTTATAGCGTGCTTGAAATGGTAGAAGCGTTTAGTGCAGCCTCAGGTAAGGATGTACCTTATAAGATAGTAGATCGTCGACCTGGTGATATTGCTGAATGTTGGGCTGATCCAAGTAAAGCTAATCGAGATTTGGGCTGGAAGGCCACTAGGACGCTAACCGATATGTCTTCAGATGGGTGGAAGTGGCAATCGCTTAATCCAACGGGATATCCAAACAAATGACTCGTTAAAACAGAATTGACAAAAAAAGGCGCTTAATGCGCCTTTTTTTGATCTGAATCCCGTTGTTAAGCGATTAAAAAGTGGCATGTTGTTATTTTTTTGATAAAATCAATTTGTCACTTAATAATAAGTGCAAAATTTCTTTTGAATATTTAGGGGAATACCATGGAGCTAGCGCTCATCGTCGCTTTTGTCGTTACCTCAGCGGTAATGGTAAAAAAAGAAATGGCAAAAAAATAACATCACTCACACCTTTTTGTTACAAATACTTTTAAGTGAATGAATTATCGAACTAAAACCGGCTTATGCCGGTTTTTTTGTGCCTGTAATATCTGCTAACAACAAAAATATTTTGTCGTAAAGGACAAAAATTATCGTTTTATTTTTAACGGTTAAACTCTTAAGGTGCACCCTCTTTCCGGTCATTCGTATACCGGTGTTTCACACTCAAAAAAACAAACTTAAATATCTAAGAGGATACTGCCATGCGCATTGCGATTCTATCTCGCAACGAAAACTTGTACTCAACTCGTCGCCTAAAAGAAGCAGGTGAAGCGAGGGGACACCAAGTGGATATCATTGATACCCTGCATTGCTATATGGATATTACGAGTAGTAACTCGAAAGTTCGTTACATGGGTGAGGAACTGCCGCAATACGACGCTGTTATTCCGAGAATCGGGTCGTCTATTACGTTTTACGGTACCGCGGTTGTTCGCCAGTTTGAGATGATGGGAACATTTTGTGTCAATGAATCAGTAGCAATAAGCCGCTCTCGCGACAAATTACGTTCCCTTCAGTTGCTGTCTCGTAAAGGCATTGGTTTGCCTAGAACCGGGTTTGCAAGCAAACCTGACAAGATTCAGGATCTCATTAAAAACGTTGGCGGGGCACCGCTGGTCATTAAGCTTTTAGAAGGAACCCAAGGCATTGGAGTCGTTTTAGCTGAAACTAATAAAGCGGCAGAGAGCGTTATTGAAGCATTCATGGGACTCAAAGCTAATATTTTGGTGCAAGAGTTTATTGAAGAGGCCAATGGCGCTGACATTCGTTGCTTTGTTGTCGGTGGCAAGGTTATCGCGGCAATGAAACGCCAAGCAGCGGAAGGTGAGTTCCGATCAAACCTTCATCGTGGCGGAAGTGCTCAGTTGGTGAAGTTGAGTAAAGAAGAGCGTGCGACGGCAGTCAATGCAGCCAAAGCAATGGGCTTGAATCTTTGTGGTGTCGATATTTTGCAATCTAAAAATGGACCAGTGGTGATGGAAGTGAACTCTTCTCCAGGTCTGGAAGGCATTGAGAAAGCAACTGGCAAAGATGTCGGTGATTTGATTTTTGAATTCATCGAAAAAAATGCAAAACCTAACAGAAACAAAACCATAGGACGTGGATAAATGACAAAAGAGTTGGTGATAGCGGGGGTAGAAATACGCCCTGGAGAACGCAAAGAGATCGATATCCCGGTGGCTAAATTGTATACCGATGCCGAGGTGTCGATACCGATTCAAGTTATTCGCTCTAAAAAAGAAGGACCGACTGTATTTGTCAGTGCAGCCGTACATGGCGATGAGCTCAATGGCATTGAAATTATTAGCCGATTGATTGCAGAAAATTTGAAGTTACAAAATGGGACGTTGATTCTTGTTCCAATGGTGAATGTTTACGGGGTATTAAACCAAAGCCGTTATATGCCAGATAGACGTGACCTTAATCGCTGCTTTCCGGGGTCTAAAAAAGGTTCACTAGCAGGACGATTAGCGTATACGTTTTTAAACAGTATTGTTGCGCATTGTGATTACGGTGTGGATTTGCATACGGGCGCAATTCATCGCTCTAATTTACCGCAAATTCGTGCCAACTTGGATGACCCTGAAACTAAAATGCTCGCTGAAGCGTTTGCAGTACCAGTGCTGTTGAATGCGAACATTCGTGATGGCTCACTGCGTGAAGCTGCTGTGAACAAAGGGGCACGTGTTTTGCTTTATGAGGCGGGTGAGGCACTGCGATTTGATGAGCTGTCTATTCAGACCGGTGTTAAAGGTGTTATTCGCGTACTTAAAGCATTGGGTATGATTCGAAAGCGAGTGAAAGCGGCCAACACGGAACCATTTGTTGCTAACCGCAGTGACTGGACCCGAGCTGACGCGAGTGGGTTTGTGAAGGAGTATGTCGCGCTGGGTGCTAAAATAGAAAAAGGAGAGGTACTTGCTGATATTAATGGCCCTCTGGGTAATAACATCAGTCAAGTTATCTCCAATCGAGCGGGAATTATTATTGGTAAGCAAAACATCCCGCTTGTTCAAGAAGGCGAAGCAATGTATCACATCGCGTATTTTGGAGATTGCGCAGAAGAGGTATTTGAACACATCGAAATCATGCAAGATTCGATTGTTCCCGTAGAACCGAGCATTTAAATTTATGCCTAACACTTATAACGACCGTATGATTATTGGCAACCTAGAGTTGTGTAGCCTGCCTGAACTGGGTATCACTGACTTAGAGGTTCGCATTGATACTGGAGCGAAAACGTCATCCCTGCACGTGGACAATCTAACTCGTACAAAAAGAGACGGTAGGCTATACGTGCAATACGACTTACATCCTGATATCTATCATTTGGAGCAAATCGTTCATTGTGAATCGTTAGTTGTCGATTCCAGACGAATTAAGTCTTCCAATGGTGATATTGAGCAGCGGTGCGTTATTAGTACCTTGTTTCGTTTAGGTGACAGAGAATGGCCAATTGAAGTGACACTTACAAATCGTCAAGACATGTCTTACATGATGTTATTGGGCCGCGAAGCCATGAATGAGAAAGTCTACGTAGACCCAAGCAGAGCGTTTCTTATTGACTAGGTGCCAATCAAACCGTAGCTGGGTGTTATTGCCATCATTCATGTCCCTAGTGTTTTCATACAACGTTCTATTTAGAAACCGTCGAAAGACGGTTTTTTTAATGCAGGAATGCGAACAAAAAAAGCAGAATGAATGAACATTCTGCTTTGATTAGGAAGAATAAATAACAATTATGCTGGTTCTAATACGCTGTCATTTTCCATATCGTAATCGTAATCTTTCGATGGTTCACGAAATTTTGACTTGCTATTGAGGGTGTGGAACGCTTTTCTACCGCGCGCTAATCTCACATACTTAAGCCAGGTATGCTCAAGTTTAGTTTTAGCTTTGCTTGGGTTATCGATGACTTTCAAAAAATGTTTTTCATCAACGTTTTCTGGTGATATTGCGCTGAGCTCAAGGGCTAGCATGGTTTCACCATAAGTCACCAAAATGTCTTCTTCCAGAAGGGTAAAATCACCGGACTTAGCAAAACCACGAGGGAATTTTGCGGCGTCATAAAAACGTTTTTTTCCGTGGCGAAATTGAGTATCAGTCATAGCGTTCTCAATGAAAAATAAAGGTTAGAGCAAGATGGCTAAAGGGGTTCATTGTCAATCGTTGTAACGTTAGAGACCCATGAATCCAGTATTGTTTCAACGCTGAAAATAGAGCGAAATAGAGGCGAAATAAAGCGAATTGTTTTTGTCGAAATAATAAAAATTATTTATGCTTAAAGTTGTGCAATTAGATAGAATGTTGAGTGAATTAAAGAGAAGCTCAGTTACTTAAATTGGTTTGAGAATTGATTATGGATGTAAAGGTATTTCAAACTTTCCTTGAAGTCGCAAAGGAAAAGCATTTTGGGCGCGCGTCTGAGAATTTGTACATCACTCAAGCTGCTGTGAGCGCACGGATAAAACAGCTGGAAGAATTCTTTGATACTCGGTTGTTCACTCGCCATAGAAACAACATTCAGTTGACGTCTGCTGGTGAACGCTTAGTTGGCTACGCTGAAGTGATGGTTTCGACATTAAAGCAGGCGACCTTCGATCTTTCGTTGGAGAGTAATAAAGCCTTGCAGCTGACGATTGGCGGAACACCGAATATATGGGACGCCTACCTACAAAACTGTTTAAGTGTCGTAACAGATTCACTGAGCGGCTATGGTTTTGTTGCTGAGTCGCAGGGACGAGAGCAACTAAACCGAAAGCTACTCGAACGAACGCTTGATCTAGCGTTTTCATTCGATCCATTCAAATTGGAAGAATTCAAAAGCCATCAAATTTCTGAGCTATCGCTTGTTTTAGTATCAACGAAAAAACGTCCTGTCGATGATGCATTTAAGGACAAGTATGTGTATGTCGATTGGGGGACTCAGTTTAGCTTTGAACACGCGGTTAGACACCCTAACATACCAGCGCCTTATCTGAGGACATCGACTGGTCGTATCGCGTTAGATTTCATTCTAGAGAAGGGCGGGTGTGCTTATCTGCCGCTGACATTGGTCGAACCGTTTATTGAGTCTGAACAGCTCTATGTAGCGACGGATTCGGAGGCGTGGTCTATCCCGTTGTTCATTAGTTATCGTAAAAACAGCACCGCTATTGACGCGATACTGCAAGTCGAGACGCTTATTAATACCATTGAACCATCGCCTTCATTCTTAATGCAACAAGCGAGTGAATCCCCAGAATAACAATTACGCGCTTGGCTTTTGGTGCAAAGTGTAATGACAAACAGTAAAACGACAAACGCCACCGAAAGGTGGCGTTTGTCGTTTGCATTTGTTAATCAACTACCAAGCGTCGTTATGTCTTGTAACCTTGCGCTTATGCGGTGGCAACCGTTAAGTTGTTCATCCAATACCGCTTAAGATAACGGTGGAAGCACAAACAAAACTTAACGACCTCTTCCATGAGCATACAGGCATAAACGACCTGAAACTCAAACCCAAAGATGAACGCGCCTATTGCGGTTAGTGGTAGGCCAACCATCCACATGGCGATAAAGTCCATGCGTAAACAGAATCGATTATCGCCACCGGCTCGTAAGATACCGTTAATAATAATAAGGTTCAGCATGCGTAGCCAAATCGCACAGCACATCACGACCATCACAGGGGCCGCTAAAGGGTAAAGTTCAGCATCGGTAAGGTTCAACCATGCCAAGACGGTTTCTCTCCCGAGCAATAACAAGCCACCGGTTAAAATACCAAAAACAAAAACCGCTTTAATAAAGAATTTAGACATCTTGAAAGCATGTTCAAATTCATCTCTGCCTAAAGATTGACCAAGTAGGATGGAGCATGCCACCGAAATACCAAAAAATAATGAGTAGCATAGCGATTCAAACGGACCAATCATACTAAACACCGCAAGTTCAGTTGTGCCCATGTGGCCAAAGATCACCTGGTACATGAGTGTGCCCATTGCCCATAAGATCGCGTTCATCGTGGTCGGCACTGCAAGCTTTTTATAAGATTCCCAAAGACGAGTGTGAGACTCGAGTTTTTCAACATTAAGTAGCCAATGCTTACGGTAATGGAGGAAACCCCAGATTAGGCCGACCTGCAGTAGTCGAGATATTGTGGTTGCCAACGCGGCTCCCGCAACCCCCATTGGAGGTACGCCAAAGCCGCCCTTTATTAGCCAAAAATTCAGTGAAATATTCACAACAATCGTCACTGCCCCTAATAATAGTGGCGTGACAGCGTCACCTGATGAGCGCATGGCAGATTCAGCCATAATGACAACATGTGTCAGAATCAAAACAGGAAATGCGTACCATAAATAGGTTGAGCCAAGTTCGATTACCGCGCTGTCGCTGGTTTGAAGCATCATAATAAAGCTAGAAAACAGCGTGATGATTAAGGTCACGGGGATGAGAAGTTTGGCACCAAAAATCATGGCTAATTGTGTTATGGTTTTGGCTGAACGCTTGTCATTGCGCCCCCAATATTGAGCAACAAGAACGCCATTAGCGGAAGCCATTCCAGCCATGATCATGATAGCAACAAAATGCCATTTTGAGGCAATACCGACAGCTGCCGTTGCCTCATGGCCAAAATCGCTGACCATCAAAACGTCAGCCATCGCCAAAATAGCCACGAGAGCACTTTGAATCGCGACAGGAAAACCAAGCTTAACGACCGTCGATAACATTTGGTTTTGAGTAGCATTCTTCGATGACATAGGGTGGGTGTTGGTGGTCATAGCTGCTCCTGATTAAGTGTGATGGCTATCATAAATTTTGCGTGTAATATAAGGAAAACAACTGAGTATCGCCATGTTTAAAAATAAACAAAACCTGTGCAAATCTATCATCGAACAATTTAACACCAAATCGACTTGGGAAGATGAGGTGTACCTGTCAAATGAGTGTGAAGAGCGGTTCTTATCAGAAAATGATATTCCTGAATTTAAATCGGAACAGATATTCATGGCGGGCATGGCAAATTTAGTCGATGGTTACCATGTCGAGCGCCGAGGAGTGGACGTTCATACCTTACTTTTCACGATTGAAGGAGGAGGCATATTAACCACGGAAACTAAGGTAGAGGCGATCGAGCCTTATTCCATCGTCGTGCTACCCGCCCATCAGCCATTTCGATTTGAACTTAACCCTCAATATAAATACTGGCGAATGATATGGTTTTTGCCTAAAGCCACGTCGCGTTGGAAGCCCGTCGCCGATCTAGGGCAAAAGGTCGTGCCATTTCATGATTGTGAGCGAATGTGGGCGTTGATGACTTTGCTTTATCACGATATTGGGCATCGTTCTAGCTACCGAAAGTTATTAGTGAGCGAGGTTTGTCGTTTGATTACCGGGTTTGAGTCTCCGACCTCGGATTCAACGGTGCGAGTCCAAGCCTTGTTCAATTTGATAGAAAGCCAGCTGCATTTACCGTGGACGGTGCAAAGTATGGCCGAACGTACGTTCTTGAGCGAGGTTCAACTTGCACGGCTTTGTAAGCAGCTTTACGGCGTGTCTCCAAGAAGTAGGCTGATTAACCTAAGAATGGAAAAGGCCTGTGATCTACTTCGAAATAATGATTGGACGATTGGTATGATTGCGGAGCGCTTAGGTTACAAAGACCCGTTCAATTTCACCCATCGCTTCTCTAAACACATCGGTTGTTCGCCGTCTGCGTTTAGAAAGAAGGCAATCGGTAATAATTGAACGAATATGACTATCTAGTGGATCAGAGAAACGGATTAAGCCATTGTTCAAATTGTGATTTTGGAAGCGCGCCATTTAATTGGTCAACACGCTCGCCGTTTTTGAACACCATGATGCATGGGATGCTTCTTATTTGGTAGCGAGCGGCGAGTTGTTGCTGCGCCTCGGTATCTATTTTTACAAAACGAGCGACGCCTTTTTTCTCAGCGGCAGTTTGTTCAAACACAGGCGAAAAACCGACGCACGGGTTACACCATGACGCCCAAAAATCGACCACGACAGGCTGAGTGCTATTTAAAATGGTATCAAAGTTGTCAGCGGTACCTTCAACGGGGGCACCATCTAATAATGGCGCTTTACAACGACCACAGTTTGGTGACTCAATGATGCGTTCTGACGGGATGCGGTTGAGGCCTTTACATGATGGGCAGCGGGTATTGATTGTTGACATGAGCTTTCCTAATAACGGTGAATTAAAATCAGCAGGCTTTGTATTTATTCAGCTTCTTTGAGCTTAGCCTAACTACCAACCATACTAACAGAGAAGACGAGAATGAATAAATGCCGTGGTTGTTTAGTTTGCTTCAGTCGCCTGTATATACCGAACAATGTTGTTGGTATGGTGCTAACCTTGATTGCATCGCGACGAATATTTTTCGTCTATTAACCTTGCTGTATAGGGTTCTTTAAGGCTTTCTGTTACACTCGCGTCCCTTTAATTTTCCTGTTGGCGAATTTATGTCAGAAATCAATAAAACTTCCGCACAAAACCAAGCGTTGAGCTTTGCTCAATTTAAATTGAGCGAGACGATCAATAATAACTTAGACAGCTTGGGATACCATTCGCCAACACCGATTCAAGCGCAAGCGATTCCTCATGTTCTAGCGGGTAAAGACGTATTGGCAGGGGCACAAACAGGAACGGGTAAAACGGCAGGGTTTGGTATTCCATTAATCCAAAAACTAATGGATAAGCCCGCACGTGAGCCACGCGCACTGAATGCGATTCGTTCATTGATTTTGACGCCAACTCGAGAGCTTGCTCAACAAGTCTTTGATCATTTAGTGCCACTTGCACAAGCGACTGGTATTAAAGTGGTGGTTGCTTACGGTGGCACAAGTATGGGTGTACAAACGAAAAATTTGAGAGGTGGCGCGGATATTTTGATCGCAACACCAGGCCGTTTGCTGGATCACCAACACGTTCGTAATATTACTTTAGCTGAGTGTGAGTATTTGGTGCTTGATGAAGCCGATCGAATGCTAGACATGGGGTTCATGCCCGATCTCAATCGTATACTAAAGCGTATGCCGCGTAATCGTCAGACATTGATGTTTTCAGCCACATTTGAACAGCGCATTAAAACCCTTGCTCACCGTATTATGATGTCGCCTGTTGAAGTTCAGGTATCGCCAGAGAATTCGACAGCCGATACAGTCAAGCAAATGGTTTATCCGGTTGATAAAACTCGTAAGCACGAATTGCTTGCGTATCTTATTGGCTCTAAAAACTGGCGACAAGTTCTGGTTTTCACCAAAACCAAGCAGGGAAGTGATGCACTAGCGAAAGAACTCAAGCTTGATGGCATTAAAGCCGTATCAATCAACGGTGATAAAAGCCAAGGCGCACGCCAAAAAGCACTTGATGATTTTAAAACCGGTCAGGTTAGGGCACTGATTGCAACAGACGTTGCGGCTCGTGGTCTTGATATTCAACAACTTGAGCAAGTGGTGAACTTTGACTTACCTTATAAAGCCGAAGATTATATTCACCGCATTGGTCGTACTGGACGAGCAGGGCAAGTCGGCTTAGCCGTATCGTTGATGAGCCATGAAGAACAATATTTATTGGAAGCCATAGAAAGATTGCTTGATGAGCGTTTACCGCAAGAATGGTTAGCTGGATTCGAGCCGCGCCCGTTAAGCGAGATTGAAACGGACAAGCCAATGAAAGGTCGTAGCCGTTCTTCAGAAAAGCGCCGAATGAAAGCAAAACTAAAAGTTCATTCAGGACGCGGGAAAAAGCGCGGTTAATCACGTTTCATTATTGACGATACAGAGACGTCACTCTTGGCTTCTGTATCGTCAATGTAAAGTATCTGCTCAATCGCGGCATCCTAAATTGTTGTTCACACCAATCTTCGTTAAATACACTCAGTTCCTAATTCAAATTTAAGGGGTTGCTTGCGAGTAAAAAGCGGCCACATCTCTTAGGTCTTCATCGCTCAAATTTTGTAACTGAGCTTGCATCATTTCAGCGAGTGGACCAACTCTCTCTCCATCTTTATAAGCCTTCATTGCGTTGAATAGATACAACGGATCTTGACCATTTAGATTCGGGTATTCGAGCTGTGTAGGTTTTCCATAAGGCACATGACAAAAAACACAACTTGGAGACTTTTGTTGGCCTAATTCGACACGACTGATGTCATTACTTATTGCCGTATATGAGGTGAGGGAGAGTAATAGTGGTGTGATGGCGAGATAAATGCGCATACCCAATGTCCATTGTGAAGTAGAACTTGAGTATATAGGTTGTCCCTAGGGTAACCTCAAGCGATTGATGCCACTATTGTGTCACGATAATTCTTCTTGATTTTATAATGTAATAAGAATAAACGGTAACTGTCTAGAGGAAGCAAGGGTAGTATACTGATAAACCTAACCAGTACTGACTAGTAGTACGAACACAGCTCCGATTGCTGCAAATGCTAAAGAGAATAAACATCCCAATACGCGGAATATTCCAAAGGTGAGACAAAGCCCGACAAAAATTAAGATTTCTAACATTTACAGTCCATATACCTGTGTGAGTTTCATCATAAGTGCTAAAAATCTCTGATTTTACTATACTCGTTAGACAGGATAGTAAAAGTTGATACGTCGCGCACGGCTTTAATCATCAACACGATAGCTTCGCTTTCTCCAAACTCTGCGCAAAATTTAAGTACTTGGCCATGATTATTAACTAAGGCCATGTTAAGGCTATAGATAAACAGCATATGCACAAATAACAGACATTTTTGCGTTTAGGCCATTAGAAGGTATTGAGGTGTGAGAACAGGAATAATATATATACATACCAATGATGACAAACTCAATTAGTTACAAATAATTACTATTGTGTTGTGCTTGAAGGTGGCTAAATTTTAGGTTCATCGCGGCTTTCCGGGGAAAGCCGCTTTTATTTTTAAAAGAAGTAGTCCGTATCTCGGTAGCCATACCCCATTCGCTTAATGAGTTTTATCTTGTTATTGAGACCTTCCAGCGTACAGGTATTCAGATGATATGATGCCGATGCCACAATACCAAAAAGACTAAAAGGACACACACCCAAAGTATGAAATTAGTTTGATTTTGTCCAATTCGCCGACTCACCAACAATCCCACTAAAAGAGAACTGCTATGTTATTTAAAACCTTCATAGCGGACCTTATTTTGACAACAGCCAGAAAACAGCTTATTTCCGTGGATGCGACTTCGTATTACCACTGCGTCTCACGTTGTGTGAGGCGCAGTTTTTTGTGCGGCGCTGACCCGCTCACTAACACGAGCTATGAACATCGAAGAGAGTGGATAGAGCGAAAAATTCACGCTCTGACGGAGGTATATTGCATCGATGTTTGCACCTACGCCATTATGAATAATCATTATCACCTGGTACTTCATATCAATAAAGATAAAGCGTTAGCATTGTCACTGAATGAAGTGGTCGAGCATTGGGGGCGTGAACATAAATTACCCGTACTTATAGAGCGTTGGCAAAATAAGCAACTCACCAACCAAGCTGAGGAAGACAAGTGTCTCGAACTCATTGAAGTATGGCGAGAAAGGCTGTGGAGCTTGAGTTGGTTCATGAAAGAGCTCAATTACGACATCGCATGTCGGGCGAATCGAGAAGATAACTGTACAGGGCACTTTTGGGAAAGCCGCTTCAAGAGCCAAGCGTTGCTTGATGAAAAAGCCCTTGCCGCCGCAATGGCGTATGTCGACTTGAATCCCATTCGAGCAGGCATTGCCACAACCCCTGAAACATCGGAGTTTACTTCGATAAAAGCCAGAATCGATGCGCTGGGTAAAAATTTAGCAACAGCCCCATGTTTACACCCTTTTATCGGTCATCCGACGAATGAAATGTTAGATGGTATTCCGTTTCGGCTCAT
>NZ_MCUW01000021.1 GCF_002873335.1 Vibrio sp. 10N.286.49.B1
AACTATTGGGGGTCAGTTCATTGCTGGGGCTTTTTGCTATTCACTCAAATCAGGAATAACGGGTTTGACGTTATCAATAGGGTAGCAACCCAATACTTTTAGGTACTTGGTGATCTTAATTAACTCTTGTATTGCCAATTGCATGGGTTCTGAATCTTTATGTGCTTCTACGTCGACGTAAAACATCTCCTCCCAAGGGTTACCCATAATTGGGCGAGATTCAAGCTTCGTCATGTTGATGCCATAACGTTGTAGAACCAGCAAGGTTTCGACCAGAGAACCTGCATCTTGAGAGGTTGACATGATAAATGTCGTTTTCGCCGGTATTTGAGTGGATACCTCAACAGGCTTTCTTGCCACGATAATGAAACGAGTGTGGTTTTCTGTTTGGTTAGCAATGTCACTTTGGATAGATTGCAAGCCATAGAGTTTACCGCTTGAGGCATGGCCGATAGCGGCGACATCATCTCGGTTCAGTTCTTGGACTTTCTGCATCGCATCTGCGGTACTCGCACAGGACTCTAAAGCTACACCTGACAACCGACTTAGGAATTCACTGCATTGTTGATGGGGCTGCGGGTGAGAATATAAGGTTTTTATGTTCTCTAGTTGTATCTCTTTTGTGGCAACGAGACAGTGGTCGATAGGCTGAGTTAATTCACCAACGATATGCAATGTTGTGTGTTGAAGGAGATCAAAGACTTCGTTAATGGAGCCCGAACTCGTATTTTCAATCGGTAAAACACCGTAGTCAGCATGCCCTGATTCCACGGTTTTCGTCACTTCTTTGAATTGATCGCAATTCAGTTCAATCAGTTCGGTATTTTTACGTGAAAAATACTCACGACTTGCCAGGTGTGAATATGAGCCTTTTGAGCCTAAGAACGCGACTCGAGCGAGTGGCTTACGGCTTTGTTGTGGGTTAGCTAAGTTCTGTAAATAAACCTGCTGAAGTAACACGGAGTCTTCAATGATGGTATGAAAAATTTTGGTGATATAAGGTGCATCGAGCTGGTATTTCTCTTTGCCGTTA
This sequence comes from Vibrio sp. 10N.286.49.B1, assembly GCF_002873335.1. Classification (GTDB taxonomy): domain Bacteria; phylum Pseudomonadota; class Gammaproteobacteria; order Enterobacterales; family Vibrionaceae; genus Vibrio. The sequence goes on from NZ_MCUW01000021.1 coordinate 1,034, forward strand.
TTAATGAGTTTAACGAGTAACTGTTGTTCGCGAGAGGCATCGCGCACGGGTTTCGATGTTTGAACTTTACTCTTGGCAACCTCAATACTGAGCTGACGACGCTCAGATAAAAGTTGCAGTAATTGGTCGTCTAGCTCATTTAGACGTAATCGAATCTCATCAAGAGAATATTTAGTATTGGTCATCGAATTATCCTTATAAAAAAGCCTCCCGTTTGGGAGGCTTTCCGTTCGTTTTTGATTTTTCTTTCGTAAACGACGATGCCCCCAAGTTAGTGGAGGAAAAAAAAGTCAAAAAAGAACGGAGATGTTGTTAGCATTATGAGAAGTACTTTATGTTGAACCCAACCCCACAATAAGCAAGCGGGGATAGACCGTCAAGCAAAAAAATAGCGCCGTTAGGCGCTATCGTAAAGAAATGAGAGCAGGTTACTCAACCTCAGCTTCAATCTCTTCTTCGAATTCGAGTTTCTCAGAGCGACGAGCTTCCGGTTTATGACGTAGCTTATTTAATTGTCGTTCAAGTTTTTGTTCTACTTCATTAACCGCAGTATAAAGGTCTTCGTTCGAAGCGGATGCCACCAATTTTCCTTTGGGTACCGTAATGGATGCTTCAAACTTCATTTGTTTGTTTGGTTCTTCGCTAAACGCGGTTTGGCAGCTAATGATATCGACTTGCCATTTTTCAAGTTTTTTAAACTTACTTTCAATGTGTTCACGGATTGCAGAGGTAATCTCAATATTCTTGCCAGTGATGTTTATTCTCATATGTTTTTCCTCTGTGACATCCCTTATGGGTTAACTTCAGATTACTCGCTCACAGTGAAATAAATGTGATCTACATCACTAAAGTGATTGAGTGTTTATTGGTAGAAAGTAAATGTGATCTAACGCAAAGATATGAGTTCTGACTTGCTGAAATCCTTTTATTCCTTCCTGAAAGTCTTTAGATTTGAAAGGGTAATAGGCTGAAAATACACTGTTTTTGGAGGCTTTTTACGGCCTCGATAATACCTTGCTTAAAAAACATACGCCGCCAATACGTGATCAATATCACCTTTATCTGTTTTGATATTCTAGTCGTTCAATATTTTGTAAAATGGCACGTCTGTGTTTTGTGCTTGCTGTTCCTCTCGAACTTGTTGTAATGATTCGAGTTGCTTATATATGACGAAGTATCTATTGATATTCATGACGTAAGTCACAGGCTCTGAACTGATATTCCTTCGAGCCATAAGTTCAACGTTCCCAAACCATACATCGGCATCGTAACCATGCTTAGTCGCGAGTCGCCGCATTTTGGATATGTTAGCTGGTCCTGCATTATAGGCAGCAAGTGATAGGTAGACTTTGTCTTTTTCGCTGATGCTCTCGTCGTTGAAATATCGATCTCGAATAAAACGCAGATACTTAACGCCAGCATGGACGTTATTCTCGACTAAATGAATGTTTTTGATATTCACGTTACGGTCACGAGCGGTACTTGGCAGTACTTGCATAATACCTACTGCGCCTTTTGGTGAGACTTTTCTCTGGTCGAGTTTAGATTCTTGAAAGGCCTGTGCCGCTATCATTAGAAAATCAAAATCATACTGATCGCCATATTTTTTAAAGAGTTCAGCCGTGTTATTTAGGCGTTTGAGTTTTTCTGGGTCTAGGGCCCGAGCAAACCAAGAGGTATTGTCCAGATATTTGTTGTAGATGACGTTACCGAGCAAAGTCCCAGCCTTCGCTGTCTTGATGTAGCTATTTACTTGTTTAGCCAGTACTGGAGAATCTTTTCGCATTGCCCATGCGATTTCTCCTCCGGTTCTAAACGGAAGATCGTAATGAACATTAAGGTTCTCATCTGTTTTATGCCAAAATTCCGCTTTATGACTATCAAGAATCGTGGCGCCGATATAGCCTTGCTTTACCATTTCAATCAGTTCGTAATCCTGTAGTGTTTCTTCTAGGTATTGAACAAAGACTGGTGGCTTGTTGTTATCGGTTAGCTTTTTGTTGAGCGCTTGTAAGCTTTCAAAGTAGCTCGAGCTTGCCCTTACCCACACTTCTTTGCCACTCAGTTGCTCTATAGAATTTAGCTTTGGGTAGTCTTTTGCCGTGATAACCAGTTCGTCGATGTTGGTAAGAATCGGGTTACTAAACTCAATGACTTGCTCTCGGCGTTCAGTGACGGTTAGGTTCGCTATGACCAAGTCTCCATAACCTCGAATGAGTGACGGAATTAGGTCGTCTCTTGGTACAGGGATTACTTGAACTTTTAAATGACGGTGTTTTTTCTTAAGCTCTTTTTCGAAGTGATGCAGTTGTTCAGCGCCAATACCCTTGGGCTGCCCCTTTTCAATATAATAGAAGCCGAGATCCGCGGCGACGAGAACCCTTAATACGCCTCGCTCTGTTAACTTGTCTAAATCGCCCTTGTAAGGCTCGTTACTTAATGGCGTTAGTTCCAAAGCAACGGATGACAAGCTAGTGAAAGCCATCATCAAACATAATACAAATGTTTTCACATACTACCCTTGTTACTACTGTGTTAAAGGTAAATATATAAATGAATGGGATAAGTTGCCAATTTATAAACAAAAAAAACGCTGCACAATTGGCAGCGTTCATAGTGAAAAAGGTTAATTAACCGTGATTTATCGAGGATTTAACTCCATCAACGTTTCCGTTCGTTTCACTTGATCTTCCATCCCGAGTTTTTCATAGGCTTGTTTTTGGATATCCAGTGATAGCCGAGCTGCCTCAGTGTCGGGGAAGGTCTTTTGTATCTCTTGTGAGCGGTTGATTGCTGCAATCCACGCCTCGCGACGAAGATAGAAATCGGCAGTCGCAAGGTCATATTTTGCCAATCTATTTTTTAATGCAACCATTCGTTTTTGCGAGTCTTCGGCATAAGCACTGCCTGGGTAGCGTTTGAGCAGGCGGTCAAAATCAGAAAAAGCGGCTTTGACAGGCTCAGGATCGCGATCTGAGCGATCAATACTGAAGATGTCGTGCATGAAATTTCGATCTTGAGCCATATGGGTTAACCCGCGCATGTACAACACCCAATCTGAGCGATTGTGCGTTGGGTTTAAGCGTGAGAAACGTTCAATCGTCGCAAGCCCCAGAGCTAGGTCGTCATTTTTGTAGTAAGCGTAGATAAGATCAAGCTGAACTTGTTCAGTGTACGCACCAAATGGGTAGCGGGAGTCAAGCGCTTCTAAACGTTCAATAGCTGAAGACCAGTTACCACTTCGCAGCGAATCTTGTGCTTCAGAATAGAGTTGTGACGGCGGGACATCTGGAACGGTGACTTCTTTGTCAGCACAACCAAACAACAAAACTAGCGATAATAAGCTTGTCAGTTTAAGCAGTTTCATACTAAAACGAGATTCCTTGACATAAATATTTTTCAGTCTCCATTACTTTTCAGTCAAGTAACAGATACAATGTTGGGATACATTATCCACACTCGTGGTTACTTAGTCCCAAGGTTTTTTAAAAAGTTCGATATGGCTCAGCAGATTGAATTAACAAATACAATAAAAGACAGCCAGTTAGGTCAAAGATTAGACCAAGCTGTTGCTGAATTATTCACAGATTTTTCTCGCTCACGCTTAAAAGAGTGGTTAGTAGCAGGAAAAATCTCCGTTAACGGAGAGGTTATCACCAAGCCCCGAACCAAAATGATGGGTGGTGAGTTAATCACAATCCAAGCCGAATTAGAAGATGAAGAGCGTTTTATCGCGCAAGACATTCCTCTTGATATCGTGTTTGAAGATGATGACATCATTGTGATCAATAAGCCAAGAGATTTCGTTGTTCACCCAGGGGCAGGGACACCCGATAGTACGGTACTTAATGCATTACTGTATCATTACCCAGCAATTGCAGAAGTCCCACGCGCAGGTATTGTGCATCGTTTGGATAAAGACACGACGGGTCTCATGGTGGTTGCCAAAACGGTACCAGCTCAAACTCGTTTAGTGCGCGCGTTGCAAAAGCGTAATATCACACGTGAATATGAAGCCATTGCTATTGGTAAAATGACGGCTGGTGGACTGGTTGACAAAGGCATTAGCCGCCATGCAACAAAACGTGTATTGATGGCTGTTAATGAGTTAGGCAAACCTGCGGTGACTCATTACCGTGTGGCAGAACATTTTCGTGAGCATACAAGGCTTCGATTGCGTCTAGAGACAGGTCGTACGCACCAAATTCGTGTGCATATGTCGTACCTGCAGCACCCTCTTTTAGGCGATACTGCCTACGGTGGTCGTGCGCGCATCCCAAGAGGAGCGAGCGAAGAATTAACGACAATGATTCGTGCGTTTGATCGTCAGGCTCTTCACGCTGTTATGCTGAGATTTGCTCACCCTACTACGGGAGAAGAGATGGAGTTCCATGCTCCTATTCCCCAAGATATGGTGGTCATGACCGAGGCGTTAAGAGAAGATGCAAAGCTGAACAAGGAAGAAGACTACTAGTGTCTCTTCTTGTACCAACATGGGTGACAAATCCAAATATCAGTTCTGTGACCTCAACAAGAGAGCAAGGTGTCTCCCAGGCACCTTATGATGGACTGAATATCGGCACACATGTTGGTGACAGCGCAGACAATGTTGCGTTGAACCGGCAAATACTGAAAGAGAAGGCAGCCATGCCTTCTTCTCCTATCTGGTTAAATCAAACACACTCTACAAATGTGGCAATCATCACTGACATCACCGATCAAATTGTTGATGCTGATGCTGCGTATACACAACACGCCAATATTGTATTGTCAGCGATGACAGCGGATTGTTTGCCTATTCTCATTGCCTCTAAGGATGGCCAAGAGATCGCTGCGATTCATGCGGGTTGGCGAGGTTTAGCTGATGGGATTGTCGAAAATACGCTTAATTGCTTTTCGGGTGAACTACAAGCTTGGATTGGACCCGCCATTGGTTACGATGCTTTTGAAATAGGCGGTGAAGTTAAAGCCATTTTTTGTGGGAAAGACTCGCGATTAGAACAAGCATTTAAAGCCAAGCCTTCCTCAGATAAATGGCTAGCCGATCTCGCTTTTATTGCTCAATTAAAGCTTGAACAATCGGGTGTAACAGACATTACGCAAAGTGCGTTATGCACCTATTCAGACCCGCAGCGTTTTTTTTCCTACCGTCGTGATGGCCAAACGGGACGTATGGCAAGTTTTATCTGGATGCAGCGCTGATTTTTATCCCTTTATCTTGAAAAATGCTCACCGCGTAACCATCTTATTTGCATATAACATCGTATGTCATTTAAGGGGGTTGTTATGCGCCTTGACCGTTTTACTAGCAAATTTCAAATCGCTATTTCTGATGCCCAATCTCTCGCCCTAGGCCGAGACCATCAATATATTGAACCTGTCCACCTGATGGTTGCGTTACTCAATCAGCAAGGTAGCTCCATTCGTCCACTGCTTACCATGCTGAATGTCGATGCGGTGCAGTTGCGCTCAAAATTAGGCGAATTGTTAGATAAGCTTCCTAAAGTCACTGGGGTTGGTGGGGATGTTCAGCTTTCAAGTGCAATGGGTAAGCTATTTAATTTATGCGACAAGGTTGCACAAAAACGACAAGATTCGTATATCTCATCTGAAATATTCCTACTTGCAGCCATTGATGACAAGGGACCTCTTGGTCAATTGCTTAAAAAGGTGGGTCTAACGGAAGCTAAAATTAATCAAGCTATCGAACAGATCAGAGGTGGTCAGAAAGTTGATGCTCCTAACGCTGAAGAGAAACGACAAGCACTCGAAAAATTTACCATCGATCTGACTGAACTTGCAGAACAAGGAAAGCTCGATCCGGTTATTGGCCGAGATGATGAGATACGCCGCACGATTCAGGTACTACAGAGGCGTACCAAAAATAACCCTGTCATTATAGGTGAGCCAGGCGTGGGAAAAACGGCCATTGTCGAAGGGCTCGCCCAGCGCATTATCAATAACGAAGTTCCTGAAGGGCTAAGAGGGCGTCGTGTCCTTTCTCTTGATATGGGGTCGCTTGTAGCAGGCGCTAAATACCGAGGTGAATTTGAGGAGCGTTTAAAGTCTGTCCTTAACGAGCTAGCAAAAGAAGAAGGCAATATCATTCTCTTTATCGATGAACTGCACACGATGGTTGGAGCGGGTAAAGGTGAAGGGGCGATGGATGCTGGCAATATGCTGAAACCAGCCTTGGCTCGAGGTGACCTACATTGCGTCGGGGCAACCACTCTAGATGAGTACAGGAAATACATCGAGAAAGATGCAGCGTTAGAAAGACGCTTTCAAAAGGTCATTGTTGATGAACCATCGGTTGAAGACACCGTTGCAATTTTACGTGGCTTGAAAGAACGCTATGAACTGCACCACCATGTTGAGATTACTGACCCAGCTATCGTCGCAGCCGCGAGCCTTTCTCATCGCTATATAACGGATCGACAATTACCAGACAAAGCTATCGATCTTATTGATGAAGCGGCATCAAGTATTCGGTTGCAGATCGATTCAAAGCCAGAATCACTAGATAAATTAGAGCGTAGAATCATTCAACTTAAGATTGAACAGCAGGCTCTGAAGAATGAACAAGATGATGCAAGCGAAAAGCGACTCGGCATTTTAAACACTGAGCTACTCGCAAAAGAACGAGAATATGCCGAACTTGACGAAGTCTGGAACGCAGAAAAAGCGGCACTGTCCGGTACTCAACATATAAAAACTGAGCTAGAGCAAGCTCGTATGGATATGGACGTAGCAAGACGAGCGGGTGATCTCAATCGAATGTCCGAACTGCAATACGGACGAATCCCCGAATTAGAAAAGCAACTCGACTTGGCTACGCAAGCTGAAATGCAAGAGATGAGCCTGTTACGTAATAAAGTCACCGACGCTGAGATTGCCGAAGTGCTTTCAAAGCAAACAGGAATACCAGTCTCAAAAATGCTGGAAGCGGAAAAAGATAAGCTACTCCAAATGGAAGCAGTACTGCATAAGCGAGTGATTGGCCAAGCTGAAGCGGTTGAGGTTGTATCTGATGCGATTCGCCGTAGCAGAGCGGGTTTATCTGATCCCAATAAGCCGATCGGCTCTTTTATGTTTTTGGGTCCAACAGGAGTAGGGAAAACAGAGCTTTGTAAAACGTTAGCGAATTTTATGTTTGATAGCGAAGACGCAATGATCCGCATCGACATGTCAGAGTTTATGGAAAAACATTCGGTTGCTCGCCTAGTCGGTGCCCCTCCTGGTTATGTTGGCTATGAAGAGGGGGGGTATCTCACGGAGGCGGTGAGAAGAAAGCCGTACTCAGTGATTTTACTTGATGAAATAGAGAAAGCGCACCCAGACGTGTTTAATATCTTGCTGCAGGTGTTAGATGATGGTCGTTTAACCGATGGACAAGGGCGAACTGTCGACTTTCGTAATACTGTCGTCATTATGACTTCAAATTTAGGGTCTTCTAAAATACAAGAGAACTTCGCTGTATTAGACTACGAAGGAATAAAAAGAGAAGTTATGGAAGTGGTGACATCCCACTTTAGACCTGAATTTTTAAACCGAGTCGATGAGAGCGTTGTATTTCATCCGCTGGGCGCGAAGCATATAGAATCTATCGCAGATATTCAGTTACAACGTTTAGGACAGCGCATGGAAGACTCGGGTTATCAGTTGTCCGTTTCTGAGCAAGCGCTAGAATTTATCGCTAAGGTCGGTTTTGATCCAGTGTATGGCGCTAGACCGTTAAAAAGGGCGATTCAGCAAAGTGTTGAGAACCCGCTAGCAAAAGAAATACTAGCCGGTAAAGTAGATCCATCTAAACCGATAAGACTCATTGTCAGTAATGATAAGGTTGTTGCAAGCCAATAATTTGGTTTTGGAATGCAAAAAGGAGGCGTCAGCCTCCTTTTTTGTGTCTTTAATAGACGCTTTGTTTGATTTGTGTTCGAACGGTATGGAAGTGCTGTTTTTATGTGATTTAACACTTGCCAAGAATAATTCGTTCTCTATAATGCGACCCCACTGAGACGGGAAAGGTTGTTAGAAACCAAGAACGAATCAGCAAGGTTATTCAGCTCAATGAGCTAAACGAAATTAGTTTTAAAAAAGTGTTTGACACTGAAACTTAACTCGCTAAAATAGCCGTCCGTTTCGAGTAAAGCTCGAAACAAGCTCTTTAACAATATAGACCTATGTCAATCTGTGTGGACACTTGT
>NZ_MCUW01000022.1 GCF_002873335.1 Vibrio sp. 10N.286.49.B1
ACTCTTAAGTGAACGGCATTAGCCAAATGGCCCCTTCTTTTTGTCGCTAGCACACACTCTCAAGCGGAGCTAACCAAGCTCAGCATCACTTAATCATGTGATTGATTAAGTGATTTAGCTCGAGCCCTAACAATGAACGTTCAAGTTATTTATACGCTGAAAGCTCCGTTCTTAACCCTTTTATCAAGCTCACACACATTAGTAACAGGACAAACGTAAATGGCAATGCCGTTGTCACCACACCTGATTGCAATGCTTGCAGAGCTTCTTTACCACCAATCCAAAGCATGACACCAGCAATGGCACCTTCAATACACGCCCAAAAGATTCGTTGTGGCACTGGAGCATCAATTTTGCCACCAGATGTAATACTGTCGATGACAAGCGAGCCGGAATCAGATGACGTAATAAAGAAAATCAAAATCAATACAATCGAAATGACAGACAATATCGCGCCGTATGGTAACGCGTCATATACATGGAACAGCGTCAAAGATATATCTGTTAACCCAGTTGCCCCGAGTTCACCCACATGATTCATCACTTGATCAATCGCGATGCCGCCAAAGACAGCCATCCAGATTAATGTCACTGTCGTCGGGATAAAGATAACCGCTAACAAAAACTCACGAACGGTACGTCCCTTTGAAACACGAGCGATAAACATGCCTACAAACGGAGACCATGAGATCCACCAAGCCCAATAGAATACTGTCCAACCATGCATCCAGACGGTATCATCACGCCCATGAGGGTTACTCAAAGCAATAATATTCTCAACATAACCTAGCGTTGTCGTCCACAATGATGCAATAGCAACATCAAAGCTAACCGCAATAACGAAAGCAAGTAACAGGAACGCAACGATCATATTGACGTTACTCAATACCTTCACGCCCCCGTCAATACCTCGAACCACTGACATAACAGCAATCATGGTTACAAAGGCAATCACACCAAGCTGCATACCGATTCCGCCATCAAGGCCGAATACATAGTTAATCCCACTTGTTGCTTGTTGTGCACCTAGGCCAAGCGATGTCGCCAAGCCAAAAAGGGTTGCCAGTACTGCCATAATATCGATGACATGCCCTAGCCAGCCCCAAGCTCGGTCACCAAATATCGGATAAAACGCGGAGCGAATCGACAGTGGAAGGCCTTTGTTGTAAGCAAAGAATGCTAACGACAATGCGACAATAGCGTAGATAGCCCAACCATGAATCCCCCAATGAAAGAGCGTTGCGCCCATCGCTAGCGATTTCGCAGCCTCGGTATTGGGTTCAACATTTAATGGCGTTCCAAACCAATCCGTAAAGTAAGCTGTCGGTTCGGCGACCCCCCAAAAGAGCAGCCCAATACCCATTCCAGCTGCGAACAACATCGCCAACCAAGATATCGTAGAGTGATCGGTCGTTGCCGTTTTACCACCAATGCGGATTTTACCAAACGGTGAAAGCAACAACACGATTGCGAACAAGATAAAAAAGTTTGCCGACCACATAAAGAAGGCGTCAAATTTATTGAGAATACCGTTTTTAACAGCATCAAGCGTTTTCAACGCCGTTGAAGGTTCAACGACCATGAGAGACAGTAAGCAGAGAATAACGAGGGCAGCGCTGGTGCCGAAGACGGGGTTGTGTATATCAAACCCCCATTTTTGAATGTTATCTTGACCAACCTGATAGTCAGTCGTTTCGATACTATATTTCTTTATTTCTTTATCCATAAATACAACTAATACGTTTCCTACATGTTTTACTTAAATAGTAAAACAACAAAACCGCTCTCCTTTTTAGTTAGAGCACTAATGATTAATTTCGCAAAAATACTAACACATGTTGTAAAATGGTTCAAATTGGTTACTTTTTAGACGAAAACCCCACCAATACACCAAGCGTTAAGGACTAAATATTGTTACGTGTTCTAACTATCTCTTCACCACCTAATATAGCCTCTGAAAAGTAGGTGGATCTTATTAATATAATTAACAAATATCAGGCAAAAAAACACAATACGCACCCCTCTCCTTTAAAAAATAAATGAAAAGCACACGCTCCAAGCAATTGGAGGTGTGCATTCAAAATATTTCATTGATTAACGTTTAAAACGCGTTCTTATAGTTAAGCATGTAACTGACTTTCCCTTTTCCTGCTCTAAGGGTTTTATCCAGCGCTTTTTGACTAAAAGATGTAAATTGTCCCATTTGAGTCGGTGTCTTCCCTGAGCCACCGACATCGTCCGTACGAACGGCTAAGATAGCGTGACTTACTTGAGTAATAGCACGCGAATAACCCGATTTAGTCGTGAGGTCAAACTCACTGAGGTCAACGTTGTTACGGATTTCTTTAGTCCAATAGAATTCCAGAAATGGCACCGGCAACTTAGGTTTATTCCAAGCGATATCTCGCGAGAAGTACATCAACGCTCGATATTGATCATTCTCAAAGTTATTCATTCCCAGTGATGACGGCAATTGCTGAGGCTCGATAGCATAGCCAGCGCTATCATTTAACCAAGTATTGCCATCTTTAACCATCTCATCCCAAAATACACTCATAGAGGTTAGGCCTCGATAATCTTTATCAATCACCACATAAACCTTAAAGTTTTCGCCGCCTTCTGGCATATCCCAAAGTACGTTAAATGTATGGTGCCCATCCGTTAGGTAATAAGATCCGTTTGGTGCGATGGCAATGGTTTTCATGTCTTTCTTATGGGAGCCAATTTGGTCTTTACATTCAAAAGAGTTCGCGTCATTCACAGTAGAACGATCATCGTAGTTTTTGAGTCCGTCTTGTCCGTTGGTTTCGCAAATCTCATCAAATAGCTTTTTCTTGTCTTGGTCAAACCGACCAAGTTTATAAAACACCTGATCATAGCCAATAGCGGGTTGTGTCGGTAGAAGCTCACTCAACGAGACTTGGATGACATGGCCTTCCTGCAGCGCATTTTGCTGCCCGTCTTTAGATATTGTTTCAGCGTGGACGGCTGGGATAGCGAACAAAGTAAAGGTCATCAGTGCACGCATAAAGTATATTGACATTATAACCTCCAATAACCATTGTTTATCATTAACTTAATTCAATAGCATGACAGAATAATTACCACATCAAGCGACGGTTCAGATCATGATAATGTCTCCTTTTAACGGAATGACGTCACAAAAATATACCCTATTTATCTAAAACTGACGTTATCAGGCAAATTTCGTCCTACACTTCTTCAATAACAATAACTTACCAAGGAATCCCACAATGAGAAAACAATCCGTTTTCGTGCTCACCCTTTTATCTACGTTTCTTTACGGCTGTGGTGCGAATACCACGCAAGGTGCAGCTGAAGGCGCGGCAGTAGGCGCGGTTTCAGCTGGCATGTTAGGGGCGCTGACCGATCTAATCGTTGACGGTGAAGTGGACACTTATCGATTAAGCCGCAACGTGACCGCGGGCGCACTCGCCGGCGGAACCGCTGGAGCTGTTGATGGTTACTCAAAAGACCAACAAGAGGAAGCGAAACAAGCAGCACAAACCGTAAAACCAACAAAACCAACAAAACCAACACTCGATTTTGGGCCCGATGTCGATGCCTCTGTAAATGCCCTCGTGTCATGCCAATATGATGCCGCTTTTCGCTCTGCAATTGCGGCAGAAAAAGCCTCGCAACAATCCTATCAAGAGGCTGGTATCGCGATGCAAGCACTTATTGATTATGACCGCAATAACGCTTCAGGCGTCGATGTCGCTGTCAATAAATTCGTTAAAATAAGCAGCTCCGTTGACAATGCTGACGACGCAAAAACACAGTTGGCGTCATTGCATCAAGAGCTTCTTCAAGAACGTCAAATAGCGGGTAAACCAGCCAAATGTAACTAGCGCGTTTGAATCATATAATCAGGGTTACCCTTGAACCCTGATTAATTGCCCCCCATTATGTTAAGAGGTTAGACTATACACTCTACGGATGCGCAATCAGCGACGTAGAAAAAAAGGGAAACTTCGCAATGAAATTTAGCTACTCAAACTCAACGGTAATTCACTTCGGCCAAGGTCAAATAAGTACAATTTCAAGCAGCATTCCAAAGCAAGCCAAAACACTTGTTGTCTATGGCGGCGGATCCATTAAAACCAATGGTATTTATGATCAGGTTGTATCTGCCTTGAGCGAGCACAGCTGGATCGAATTTTCCGGCGTTGAAGCGAATCCGACAAAAGAAACTCTCGATAAAGCCATCGCATTAGCCAAGTCTGAATCTGTCGATTTTATTCTTGCCGTTGGCGGCGGTTCGGTGATTGACGGTTCTAAGTACATTGCTGCGGCGGCACTGCACGATGGCGACAGCTGGGATTTGGTGACAAGAAAATATACGGTCGAAGCCGCTATTCCACTTGGCGCGGTCTTAACGCTTCCTGCCACTGGTTCTGAATCAAATATGGGCGCGGTCGTGACTAAACGTGCCACCAATGAAAAATTGAGCTTCATGTCTCCCGCTGTCCGCCCTGCATTTGCGGTACTTGATCCCAATGCAATGAAGACACTTCCAGAAAGGCAGCTCATCAACGGGCTTGTTGATGCTTGGGTCCATGTCTGTGAACAGTACATCACTTTCCCGACAGGCAATATGGTGCAAGACGGCTACGCCGAAGTATTACTCAAAAACTTGCTCACACTTGGAAAAGAATTTGGTCAACAAGATGATGCTTGGCGTGAGAATCTAATGTGGACTGCCAATCAGTCTCTTAATGGTCTTATCGGTGCGGGTATGCCTCAAGACTGGGCAACACATATGATTGGTCATGAATTGACCGCGCTTTGGCACGTCGACCACGCTCGTTCTTTGGCCATTGTTCAGCCATCTTTACTTCGTAACCAGATTGAAGCGAAACGCGGTAAACTTGAGCAGATGGGCCGTAATGTCTTCGGTCTTACCGATAAACCAACACTGGCTGAAGAAACGATCGATGCCATTGAAAGCTTCTATATCAGCTTGAATGTTGACACCGTATTATCTGAAGTCCCGGGAGACAAATCAGAGGCAATTGACCAGATAGTCGATAAGCTAAAACAAAATGGTTACCTTGCACTGGGTGAACATCAAGCAATCACATTAAATGTCGCGCGTGAGATATTAGTTAAAGCACTCTAGTTCAATAACTGAGCAATCAGACCACTAGCGATGGATCAAAAAAGGGCCAGATTTATCTAGGCTGATAAGTTATGGGGGATCTGAGTTTGACTTAGACCCCTTTTTTATTCTTTTAATTTCAATGCCTTACCCTTAGTCAGAAGCGCCAAGAATCGTAGGGTGATATGAAATAACACAATAATTACAACAGCTTATGTCTTAAGCTCGAATTTTATAATTGAAAGTAATTCATCCAATGAGTCTGAATGCAGTCTTTCGGCTTTGATTCCTCGATATGACTAGAACTGACTGGTTGCTCTAAACAGCTTTTGCCCCAAAACGTGCCAGCTAAGTTTTGGAGCGATAATTTCGGTCACAATTTGCCCTACATTTCCTAATGCTAGGTCAAGATCGGAGCGTTCACGTACGCTTCGCTATTAATACTCTCCAAAAAGTGAGTTCATTATCAGGCTCTGATAATGCTTTTTGAAGTCGGGACAGTTCATTTGGGTATTGCTTAGAAGATTACTTAAAATAGGAAAGATAATGGGCGAGGAAACTAAACCAAGTAGCACAATTAAGAATGTATCTTCATTGTAGATTTCTAGTCGTTTAGACTCTTTTTTTGCCGCCGTGAACAACTTGCTTATATGTTGATGGGTAGGAATCAAAATTCTTGTAAGATATTGAGAACGCTCATTACTAACGTCATACTCCATACAGATAAGACGAAGCATCTTTGGGTGTTCAAATAAGGTATTGATCAACACAGCCACTGCATTTTTAAATAGATTTAAGTTGTCTAGAGCAGTGGTTTTAGATTGCTCTAAAGCTTGATTCAAATCGGCTAAATAAGCGGCATTGTGTCTGTCAACAATAGCAAACCAAATATCCAACTTTGACCCGAAATGATGCTGGATGGTGCTATGAGAAACACCCGCATGAGTCCCTATCTGCCGAATGGAAGTTGAATCAAAACCTTTAGTAGAGAAAAGTTCGAATGCCCCATTGAGAATATCATTTCTAGTTTTTTGTGCTTGTTCAGCAGTTTGTCGGCCAACCCTAATTGTTTTATTACTCACGTGTTACTACCTGTTAAGCGGAGAAAGTCTGAGTAGCTTTTATCGGCTACTCAGCTAATTTACAGAGATTAAAGGTTAGTTTCTGTTTCGTAAAGTTCAGGTAGGAAACCCGCGAGAATATTCATCTCCCCTATAGCATGATCCATCAGGGCAAGTGCTGAGTGTTTATCGAAGATTAACGCCCTTGCTAAAGCGGTATTACCAAGCAGACTCTGAATTGAAAGCACGGTTTCGTTTTGATTGTTAGGGTCTCGTGTCTCAACATACCCCATCCAAAACACCGAACGCATTTCTGAACCATACTCCGTCTTGGTGACGATATGGCACATCTTATTTGCATTGATCAACTCTTCACGTAAACCGCCACGCGCGCAGATAACAAATCGGTCATTGGTTTCCTCATAATTGTTTAGAATTTCTGAAGGGTCGACAAATTGAATACGCAGCTTATTTATGGTTTCACCGATGTATTCATCGACTAAGTGACTGGCTCCAATGTGTTTGCCCGGAAGTTTATTTTCCCAGTCCATCCATAAATGCTGCGTAGGATACCAACGCTGATAATGCTCGGTTGTCTGCATGTAATCTGCAAACCACCAACGAACCATTTCTGGCTCAACATCAGGCATTCTAGTCAAGGCTTTAACAACCATAATGCCATTTCCAGCGCGGTAAACACCTGTTTCTAAATCTGTGTGTGAATAGGACAGCACATCCTTTCCGCGATTGGCTGTTGCCCAAGGATTAACCCCGAATACAGCGATAAATAAAGTGGCGGCCACCGCCAAAATTACAATGTGTTTCCTCATATTCTATCTTCCTATAACTATTTAACAATACGAGTGTATTGTTAAATAGTTAATTATGAAATACAAGCGTATTGCTTAATTCAATGATCCGACTGATTGGTTGCGACTTAAGGACGCCGTATGCTTATACCAATTGTAGTAAATAACTGATCATCCTAGCTTGTTAAAACACTCGATAACGGCGTTAGAATTTTTGATTGTAGAATAACGACTTATCAAAAAGTTCTGCCTTGTTATCCAGCGTTTTCCCTACGCTATTTCTGACCACTTACTTACTGTGATTGGTATTATTTGTGTAACTTTATATGGGAACATGAAGGCATCTCAGATAAATCATGTACGGAAAATTTGAATGCTGTCAGGAGGAGATAGATATGAATGTCGATATGTTGTGAGTTATTAAGATATCAACGTTCTGGTTTAACAACAGAGAACGGCTCACAATTGTCCAATTGTGATTTACGATACCAGCAGGTCAAATGTACGGTCTAGCGGTGGCTAACCAGTCATGCATAAGCTACTACTACTTAATACGCAGGTGCAGCAACGATGCTGCACTCTTTCTTTCTAACTATTTTCTTTAAACTCTTTGAATGCACTGAAACTCAAGATGTCCTGTATTGAATATTGTTTATAAGCCAAACCAAGTTTCTGCGCAGGGGTCAAAGGCTTCTTGTTGCTACCTTTGTTTTTCAACTTCTTAGAGTCGGTGATGACATAGTTGTTGTAGACACGTAAGATCTCAACAAGCATCACACTCCACTTAGGGTTGTAGGAGGCATAACCATTCCAACGATTGCCATTGGTTGCTGATGTTATTGGGCGCTCAAGGACATTAATTCTCCTGCGGATCATCTGAAAGTAGTTATCCACGCCTTGAGTTGAGCTATCAAAAAGGTTTTCTGCCACCTCAAGCCACTGATCTTCATCAATACCTACAAGTGGCTTAAGCTGAATAGAGTGTTGTGACTTCGGGAATGGGTGCACTAGCCATTCAGAGCGACTGTGTCCTGATGTCTGTAGCTGATTTTCCAGCGTAGCAGCCCAATACTTCTGGGCAAGCTCCCTTTTCTCCTCAGTGGTAAGGTTATCCTTGCCTTCACCGCTGTACTCAACCCCATGCTTACGTAAAACCTGTTCAGCCCATGCTCTTTTGTCTTGCATTTGGCTAGCATTATTCCTGTCAGCGCGAATTAAGACAGGGAAGACCTTCTTCGCCTCTATTAGTTCCCTAAGCACTAAGCAGATACCGAGTTCAAATCCTTCATCATCGTCTGCCATCAGAAACGAATAGCCTATAGCATTATAAATAGGCTTCATTAACTCCAAGTGTGCCATCAGTGAGTATGTTTGCTGCACCAGCAAGCCTTGACTGGGTGCCCTAAGTGACAACTCATCGTTGACATCATCACCTTGAACCTCTTTATCATTAAACACATATTGAGCATGACGGCGCTTCCATTCGGGCTTCTCATGATCTCGGCGCATTGCGTTGTCTTTTCTGACCGCATCCCAATCACTGGTAAAATCGAAATTTAATGTGCTCGCAAAAACAAAGCGACTCTTGTTATCGACGGTACTTGTATTAACCAACTTGGTAGGTCTGGCGTCATCTTTGTCTGTCCAGTTAACCAAGTAGTGTTGCCGATCCATACTGAGAGTCAGTAGTCTTCCGTTCAGAGAACTGATGTTTTTGTTGATATGCCACTGATCAAACTGAATACACTGCTCATAAAAGAACTCTAGCTTTTGGTAAATCAGACTCATGGATATATCTAGTTGTTCCGAGAGTCGGTTTAAAATACCTTTGTTGACTAATCCCTTAAATAGCACTTCGTTTACATCAATTCGCTTCTGTCCCATTTGAGGGTTCAGTGGAACGTTAAACTGGTTTTTACAAGCATTGCATTGGATGCGTTGTGAGGACAGGTGCTCCTGACCTTTAATGCCAGATGGGCGGACACCCTTAAGTGTGTAACGCTTAGGATGGTCGATAATATTAACCGTGGAGTTTCGGCAAGGACGCAGCCGACGACTTGATAGCTTTAGCTGTGCATCTGGGCAGGGGATCTCTTTGAGCCTGAAAACCGAATTAATTCGAATTGATTCTGATACGAACGCCTTATTGTTGATGAGCTTTGTGCTGGAACCACAAAGTTTGCATGTCAATGACTTGCCAACTTTACTACGTGTGAGTTTGTAACCATTACCTAAGCCTCTCTTTGGCTCACCAGACTCTTTTAGCTTAGGGTTCAGTGCAGCCACTCCATAGTTCTGACAGTTCGGGTTCTTGCAGTGGTTGAGTTGAATCAACTTACCTGACTCTGGATGCTTAAATGCCCTAGGGATCGGTCTAGTTTCCTTTTCCTCTCTAGGATTTTGATGTGGAGTGAAACTAAGAGGTTTCTCGTCACCGTAGTGAAACTATACGTAAAGGTGGGCCGTAAGCTCGGCATCAATTGCGGCTCCATGCACCTTTCTCTGAGATATATCTATGCCATATCTTATACAGGCTGAATCCAGCTTGACGTATCGCCCGTTATTCTCTCTGTTGGCGAAGTCAACCATAAGACAGGATGATTCAAAGTCCCTACTTAAGACCACATCAATACCACTTCGATCTAGCTCCGACTGAATAAATGGCATGTCGAAGTGCCTAGCATAGAAGGATAGTTTAGCTCCAGAGATAAACTCCAGTAGAGGTTTTGCTATTTCAGAAAAGGTTGGCTGCTTAGAAAGGAACTCGTCAGTCAGCTTATGAACCTTAAAGGCTTTACTATGACTCTTTTTGCCCTCTGGATTGATAAATGCGTGGAATACCTTGCCAGTGATAACACCATCGACAATCTCAACAGCAGCAATGTTTATGACACGGTGACCTCCCTCTGTTGGTGACAACCCAGTGGTCTCAGTGTCAATGACTACAACTCTGTCCATAAGCCCAACTATTTATCAATCATTCTGATAATGATAGATACCTTTTCTAGTTCATAAAGTAAATTATTGTTTTTAAAGCTTTATTTAACATCATCCTACGATTTTAGGTAAATAGCTGCACCTTTAACTTATTGAATTTAAAATATAAAAAAGAGGATCTGAGTATAACTCAGATCCTCCATAACTTATCAGCCTAAGATTTATCTGGCCCTTTTTAATAGGAATACACCAAGAGACTCTTTCTACACAAAAAATAACGTTGTCGATTTAATGTAGTTTGCCGGTTTATTGCACTTAATCGATTTATTGCACTTAATCGGCTCATTGTACATATTAGGCTCATTGTACATCGTCGCTTTAGTGCTCAATTTCAAAGCGCTCTAACGCTTTGTCTGACGACTAGCGTTGGTTCTAGTTGGATCAAACCGGCTTGTTGTACTCGTTTTTCTATCTTATCAAGTAAGGTTTCCACGGCAACTTTACCCAAGCGATATTTAGGTTGATGAATTGTAGTCAAAGCTGGCGTCATAAATTTAGCAATGTGAATATCATCATATCCAATAAGCGACAATTGCTCAGGGATCGATATATTTCGCTGGTCAGCGACATTAATCACACCCATCGCCATCATGTCATTACATACAAACAAAGATGTAGGTAAAGGACCTCGCTCCATCAGGATATCCAATGCCTGCGCCCCACCTTCACATTCAAAGTCAGCTTCAACAATCCAATTTGGGTTCTCGACAATGTTCGCTTCTTCGATGGCTTTTTTGTAACCTTCAAAACGCATTTGCGCTTGGTGGCGATCGAGTGGTCCAGTGATACAGCCAATCTCAGTATGACCAGAATCAATCAAATGCTTAGTGGCAAGGTAGCCCCCTAGAAAGGAGTTGTCTTGGATTTTATCACTTTCAAAATGAATCGGTCCCCAGTCCATGACAACCACTGGTGTCGAAGGGTACTTATCAAAGATATCAATCTTTTCCCCTTCCAAGGTCGAGCACATCAAGATCAATCCATCGACACGCTTTTGCATCAGCGTATCAATGGACGACAGCATTCTTTCCGTATCGCCTTCGGTATTACACAGAATGAGATTGTAATTTTCATGGTAACAGCTGCGCTCAACCCCTTTGACCACTTCCCCAAAAAATGGATTCGTCGAGGTTGTCACTAGCATGCCTATCGTTCTCGTTCGATTCATTTTCAAACTGCGAGCAAGCGCTGAGGGCGCATAATTAAGCTCTTTCGCTACTTGATTAACACGGTCTGAAATCTCTTCACTTACAAAGCGTGTTTTATTGATGACATGGCTCACCGTTGAGGTCGATACGCCAGCCTGTTTTGCAATATCCTTCATCGTAGCCATTACGTAATGCTCTCTGTCTTAACCTTGTTGCCGAATAAATGCATTGACATCATCCAATGTAGGGATTGACGTTTGTGCGCCAAATCGTGTAACAGATATTGCCGCGGCTGCGTGCGCAAACATAATCGCGTCTTCTATGCTCTCATTACGCAATAACGCGGTCACGAACGCCCCATTAAATGTGTCGCCCGCTGCCGTCGTATCTGTCACGTCGACGTTATAGCCTGGGATTCGTGTTCCACGCCCATTTTGACTGAGCCACACGCCTTGTGAACCAAGCGTGATCATGACGATCTCAATCCCTTTTTGATGCAAAACGTTCGCGGCTTGTTGTGCCGACTCATCATCCGATACGGTGATACCCGTCAGGACTTCCGCTTCTGTTTCATTAGGCGTGATCACATCAACGCAGGACAATATTGAGTCCGGTAATTCACGCGCTGGTGCTGGATTAAGAATGACATTCGTTTTAGATTGTTTGGCAAGGGTTACCGCATATTCAATACCATCAAGAGGCGTTTCTAGCTGTGTCAGTAAATAGCTAGCGTGTTTAATTTGATTATTATGCTGTTCAACCCGTTCCTTAATCAACTTTGCATTCGCTTCCGCTGAAATACAAATACTGTTTTCACCACTGTCAGAGACTTGAATCATCGCGATACCCGTTGGTGTCCCAGCCACAATTTCTACGCCTTCGACATGAATCCCATCATCTTCAAACGAACGTCTAATATTGAGACCAAACGGATCATCCCCGACGCATGCGATAAACCCAATATCAGCGCCCAATCGAGCTGCAGCGACCGCTTGATTAGCTCCTTTGCCGCCGGGAATCACCTGATAACGACGGCCATGTAACGTTTCTCCAGGTCTTGGAAAAGAAGGCACCTTTAAAACATGGTCAGCATTCACACTACCCAATACGACGAGTCTATTCATATGATGTTCCTTGTAACCTAGGAATAAGAAAACTTTGGAATGACCATCCATTCCAAAATACTCTGATTTATCAATTCATTATTATGTATCTAGTCATGACGATTTAGTATCGCGCCCCAATCCCATAAGAAAGGGGCACTAAACATAACGGTTGGTAACTCATTGACAGTTCTAATCCGCCACCAACTTTTCCCGTTTTATTCGTTGATAATTTTAAGAGGTACCGGGATATACGTTTCTACTGTTTCGCCTTTCAGTAGTTTCGCAGCTGTTTCTACACCTAAAGCACCAATCATATCAGGTTGTTGCGCCACAGTAGCGGCAAGCTTGCCACGTTTAACGGCAGCAATACCATCGTCCGTACCATCAAAACCAACAATCATGATGTCTTTACCAGAGGCTTGAACCGCGCGTAGTGCGCCTAATGCCATTTCATCATTTTGAGCGAAAACCGCTTGTACATCAGGATTCGCTGCTAACAAGTTCTCCATAACGTTAAGACCTTTTGTACGGTCAAAATCAGCAGGTTGACTGGCTAATAATTCCATTTGTGAACCTTTAACGGCATTCATAAAGCCTTCGCCACGTTCACGTGCAGCCGATGTACCCGCAATGCCTTCCAATTGGATAACTTTTGCTTTTTCACCCACTTTTTCCATAATGAAATGGCCAGCCATTTCGCCACCAACAACGTTATCAGAAGCAATGTGGCTTGCAACGTCACCACGGCTTGCACCACGGTCTAGAGTCAGTACTGGAATGTTTGAGCGATTAGCCATCCGAATCGCGTTAGAAACAGCATCAGAATCCGTAGGATTAATCAAAATTGCTTTTACACCACGGACCGTCAAATCTTCCACATTGGAAAGCTCTTTACTCGGGTCATTTTGTGAGTCCAACACGATAAGGTTATAGCCAAGTTCTTTGGCCTTCGCTTCTGCCCCATCTTTCATCGTCACGAAGAATGGGTTATTCAATGTTGAAACCACAATTGCCATCGTGTCTTGCGCCGTTGCGGTCGCAGACATAGAAGCTGATAGTACAGCTGCTGAGATAAGCGTTGCCAGTTTTTTCATGGTCTATTCCTTTATATTATGTGTAGGGGGTATTTCTAATCAGTTTTTACCTCTTTAGCAGAGGCGATGTTCTGTTTCTATTTTCTATTTCTTAACTTAAAGCCACGTATAAATGGCTTCAAGTTGGGGTACAAACTCTATTTGTTTTTATTATCGACCAATACCGCTAGTAGAATGACCACTGCCTTAGCAATCATTTGGTAATAAGATGAGACGTCCAGTAAGTTAAGTGCGTTGTTCAAGAAGCCAATAATTAACGCCCCAATCAACGTACCCATAATTCGGCCACGGCCACCCATCAGGCTTGTTCCGCCTAATACCACCGCAGCGATAGCATCCAATTCATAACCCATACCTGCAGTTGGTTGCGCTGAGGATAATCTTGACGTTACGATGATCCCAGCAAGCGCCGCCAATAAACCACAAATGGCATAGACGCCTATTTTCACTTTATCGACATCAATGCCCGATAGACGCGTTGCGGATTCGTTGCCACCAAGTGCGTAAATATAACGACCAAAGCGAGTATGATTTAACAGGTACCACACGGAAGCAAACACCAATACCATTAACCAAACCGGAACAGGAATACCCAATGCGTAACCAGTCCCAAACCAAGCAAATGCGTCCGCCGTTTCAGTAAAACCCGTTGAGATAGGTCGGCCGTCGGTATAGACCATGGTAACACCGCGTAATAGAGTCATGGTCACTAACGTCGCGATAAACGCTTGAACCTTACCTTTGGCGATAATTATCCCGCTGATTGCCCCAAGTGCCGCGCCCGCCACGAGGGCCGTAGGTACAGCAACCATTACTGGGATTTCCATGCCAATCAAACTGGCCGCAAAAGCGCCACATAAAGCCAAAACCGAACCAACACTCAGGTCGATGCCAGCCGTTAAAATGACGAGCGTCATACCGACAGCGATAATCGCGTTGATCGATGTCTGGCGCAGAATATTAAGAATATTATCGACAGTAAAAAAGTTTGGGTTTAAAAATGACACCACAACAATCAAAAAGATTAATGCTATTAGAGACTTTTGTTCAATCAGCCATTCTTTATTGAAGAAGTTCGCTTTCTTCTCAGTTGCTACACTCATCGTTTTGTTACTCATGCTGTTGCCTCGCTTACTTTTTTACCTACAGCGCATGCCAGTAATTTTTCTTGGTCTGCTTCGTCTGCCATAAATTCACCACTCACCCGTCCTTCATGCATGACCATAATTCGATCACTCATTCCAAGGACTTCAGGCATCTCAGAGGACACCAAAATAATGCTCATGCCGTCAGCCTTAAATTTATTAATTAGCTGGTAGATTTCTTTTTTGGCCCCAACATCCACCCCTCTAGTGGGTTCATCCAGAATTAATACCTTAGGTTTCGTCATTAAACCCTTTGCTATCGCGACTTTCTGCTGGTTACCACCCGATAAGTTACCAATAATTTGATTGCGGCTTGGGGTTTTAATGTTGAAGAGCGTAATGAAATCTTCCACCGCGATGACCTCATCAGCGTGCTGAAGTTGCCACCCTTTAGATAATTGCTCTAGTGTGCACAAGGACATGTTGTCTTTTACCGACAATCCAAGTACTAAACCGTCACCCTTTCTATCTTCTGAGATATAAGCAATGCCATTGGCCAAGCCTTCTTGCGGACTAATCGGGTTGATTGATTTTCCGTAAAGTACTACGTCACCCGAGTCACGTTTTAAGGCGCCGTATATCATTTTCATCAACTCGGTTCGTCCGGCTCCCATCAAGCCTGATACACCCAATATTTCGCCCTGATCTACATGAAAACTAACATCACGCACTCCAGTACCCGATACTCTTCTCACTTCCAGGCTTCGCTTACCATGGGTTGCGTTAATGCGTGGATATTGTTCATCGAGTTTTCGACCAACCATCATCTCAATTAACGCGTCTTCATTTGTTTCTGCCACGACGGTTTGACCGATAAATTTGCCATCTCTTAGTACCGTAATATCGTCGCAGATCTCGAAAATTTCTTTTAGTCGATGAGAAATGTAAACGATGCCGCAACCTTGCGCTCGCAACTCATTAATCACGTTAAATAATGACGCCGTTTCTGTATCAGTGAGCGCATCTGTTGGCTCATCCATGATGATAACTTTTGATTCAAATGACAGAGCTTTCGCAATTTCAACCATCTGTTGCTCACCAAGACTAAGCTCACCGAGTAGAGTCTTGGCACTATGTTTTACGTTGAGACGTGCCAGTAATTGATCGGCGTCGGCGTACATCTCGTGCCATTTGATGCGCCCAAACGCATTCGTTTTTTCCCTACCAAGGTAAATATTTTCCGCAATGGTAAGTTCCGGAATAAGATTTAACTCTTGGTGAATAATACTAATACCCGCCTGCTGTGACTCTCTTGGGCCTTCAAATGATGCTTCTGCGTCTTGATAACGTAAGTCACCCGCATCTTTTGAATAAATGCCAGTCAGCACTTTCATCAAGGTCGATTTACCAGCGCCATTTTCACCAAGAAGCGCCATCACTTTTCCTGGGTAAACGTTAAGGCTCGCTTTATCAAGCGCTTTAACGCCAGGAAAGGCTTTTTCAATTTCACTCAGCTGTAGTATGGGTTTCAACATAGGACAGTCCTGCTCACGCATAAGCTATTTAAAAAACAACACCAGATTGAAAGACAACATTGGCATACGGTGTGCATTCACCAGTGCGAACAATCGCTTTCGAAGACTGCGTTCTTACTTTGAATTCTTCATGCGAAACATACTGTATAGCGATGGTTTTATTCGTCGCCTGTGATTCGCTGGTTATCATCTCCATCAAGGCATCATGCAATTCAGGTGAAACCGTTTTGAACTCTTCCGCCAGTAGTACACCTTCAATCTGAGCCTCCGATAAATACACACGAACCGTATCGAGAAAAGACGGTATGCCTAACGTGAGTGCCAGGTCTATACGCTGAACGTCGTCAGGAATAGGCAAACCCGCGTCGCAAATGGTCATTTCATCGGTATGACCCAAGGTTGAAACAATATAAGAAAGCTCTGAGTTAATGAGTGCACTTTTTTTCATGATGCGACCTGTGAGGTAATTTTAAGGTGTCGATATAATGCGAAAACACATTCCATCGAAACGTATCGATGGAATAATCCTAACGTCAGAAATTTAAATTTCGAGAAGGATAATAATGAAATGTGATGGTTGTCACCTCATCGAAACGTATCGATGCGATTTCCGTGAATGGTTTCAAATTCTATAATCTAGGGGATAATTTAGAGGTTAAGCGTCGTGTTGCACTAGACGGGAGACATAACTGCCTGAAGCAAAATGACAGCCGATGGCACTCAATGATGCCCATTGTTTTTCGTTCTCAACGCCTTCGGCAATCGTCTCGATGTCGAGCAAATTGGCTAAACCAACGATAGCCTTTGCGACTTGCTTTACCGATTCATCGCCAGCAATCTCTTGGGTCAACAACGCACTGATTTTGATTTTTTGAATGGGAAGATCACGGAGATCGGAGATCGAAATGTGCCCCATCCCGAAATCGGCAACGGTGATTTGGCATCCGTAATCAACCAATTGATACAGCTCATCAATGCTTCGCTTCTTAGAAAGCATCTCTTCAAAGACCTCCAATATCAAGCAATGGCCGGGCAAATGATATCGACGCAAAATTTGCACGACTTCATCAACAAACCCGCCATGACCAAAGTTCTTTGACGAGACCTTGACTGCTACTGTCTTTAACGCACCAACCGATGCGTATTTACAGGCTTGTTCAATGGTGAATAGATTCAGTTTTCGAATCAACTGGCTTTCTTCCGCTATGGGAATGAATTCGAAACGATCGACTAACCCAAAGACTTGATCTTGCCAATCTAGCCGACTCTTATAGCTCACTACAGAGTGGTTGGCTAAGTCAACGACAGGTATGAACCCCACTTCCAAACGATGTTGCTCAATCGCGGCAGAAAGTCGTTTGGCGAGCGCTTTCTTTCGACCCCACAGCTCCCCCATTTGGTCGGTATAACACAGCCAATTCGCCTGACACTGCTTTGCACGATACATCGCAAGATCCGCTTGCTTTAATAAAAGGCTCGACGGAATCGTTCTTGATGTATTCGTCGTGATACCGATCGCGGCCGAACCGCGCTCGTACTTGTTACCGATTTCGATGTAGGCTATCGCTTCAATTAGCCGCTGGGCTAAGACGCTGGCAACGTTAGCATCACAATTAGGAAGTAATACAACAAATTCGTCTCCGCCTAGTCGCGCTACGATGCCTTCATCGTCAATCACATTTTTAAAGCGTCGGGCCACCGTTTGCAAAAACAAGTCGCCATAATCATGCCCCTTACTATCATTGATTGACTTAAATTCATTAAGATCAATCAATAACAAGGAATAGCAATCCGTTGATTGGGACGGGTCGATAAGAAAAGACTGCAGATGGTCAAAAAAGGACGTGCGATTTGGTAACCGCGTCAGCGCATCGAAATAGGCAAGATCACTGAGTTTTTCCGTCATGTTTTTTTCTAGTGTGATATCGCGCTTCACCGCAATGTAATAGGTATCATCTTCATAGCTAAAAGGGCTAATTTGAGCCTTTTCAATAAACAATGTGCCATTTTTCTTGCGATTAATAAGCTCGCCGTACCAAGCTTTACCTTGTCGCAGTTGAGACCACATTTGACGATAAACATCAGGGTCGGTGTTCCCCGATTTCAATAAATTAGGATTCTTATCAATAACCTCTTCAGGCAAATAACCCGTTAGTTCGTAAAACTGGTTATTTGCATATTTGATGCTTGCTTTCACGTCGGTAATCAATATCGCAGCCGCACAATGTTGCATTGCGCTCGCTATCAAGTCGAATGGCAATTCAAGTGTCGATTTTGGCGATATGTGATCCACTGCAGAAGAAACCCAATTAGATTAATCGAGCCATCATAAATATTAATGGAATCAACATCAAATGAAACGTCAAATTATTGTAGATTTAACAACAATAATTTGACGCAAAACTAAAATATCGATATTAAATATTAGCAACCAAGCTAAGAATAATTCCAATTGAACGTTCACATTAGCCAGTTGATATCAATAAGTATTCGTTTCTTCTTGAGTAATTAAAGCTTAAGCGACGAAGAGTTTGATTCGCTAAAGTTGGAGCCGCTGCATTTTGTGATTAAGGCTTTGTACGTTAAGCCTTACATGAGGACATTGTTTTCTTGTAGACGGTATGCGCTTATTGGATAAAGAATCCGTCTATCTGCAGGCATATGGTGAGCGAAGCAGAATACAACATCAGAGATTTTATCCTTCATTGAGTCTGCCCAAGAGTGCCAACGTTGCCTCTTTACAGCTTGCTGAATTTTGCCCAGTAATCAACAATCCGTCCATTTCAACATGTGCTCCCCCCTCATTGGATTGATGGAATATTGCCCCACGACGAATGAGCTCATCTTCGACCAAAAAAGGCACCATTTCTGCTCTTCCAGTGTTCATTTCTTCCTTATTACTGTATCCAGTGACGTTCTTGCCTGCCACAATAGGTTGATCCTCTAGGTCGGATACATTAATCAAAACCCCACTGGCATGTCCTACGGTGCATATTGGTTTATCTTGGCTGTAAAAGTTATCTAATAAAGAAACCGCGTCAGGGTCGCAGGATAAATCACACAAGCCTCCATATCCTCCCATAATAACGACAGCAGAATAGTCTTTAGGTTCTATATGACTTAATAAATGCGTGGCTGCTAGACTTTCTTGTACGCGTATATCGTCTTCAAAACGCTTCACCTCATCACGGGAACAGCCTAAACCCTGACCTAATAAGGTAACGCTAAGTGGATCAATGGGCACTTGACCACCTTTCAAAGAACATAAGGTGACCGCAACACCGCGGTCGACCAGCGTATAATAAGAAATAATGAATTGATCGAGCCACAGACCCGTTGGTGTTGATGAATACCCCAAGTATTGTTGGGAAGTGATCACCATTACTATTCTTTTGCTTTGCATACCCACGTTGTCGTTTACTCATTTTGTCTTAAAGCCACCTTATAAACTTAGCGAGTTTAAGTGATAATTCAAACAAAATCAGGTTAGAGCATCGACAAAAAAAGAAGCCAAAAGGCTTCTTTTTTATTACTCAATGTCATTCAATCGCTTAATTTTTAGCGGTTCAATTACTTTGTATCGCAGCTCGATCTGTTACAACCTCATACCAACGTCTGATATTCGAATATGAGTCTAGAACCCCAATCCCTAAGGCTTTGCTGGCTACAAATACCAAAATATAAGCACTGATATCCGCTATCGAATAATGCGTTGTCGCCACATAATCAGACTTACCAAGCTGCATATCCAACTTGGGGAGAAACAACTCAACGCGGTGTTTTGCTTCTACTCCCCACTCCTTCACGCAGTTTTCTCTGTCACTGTATAAACCTGACGTGTTACGAAACGCTTGAAATGCATTTTGAATACCATCAATCTCAACAATCCGATTCCACATTTCAATTTGAGCTTGCTCTAATGGTGTAGAGCCAAACAGATTTAGCTCATTGGGCGTAATGTCATTGAAATATCGACATATCGCGATGGTCTCAGCGATGCAAATGCCATCATCAAGCTCAAGTAATGGGACTTTACCGTTAACGCTTTTTTCTTGATATTCTGCCGTTAGATTGGCGCCTTCTCTAACATTAATTTCTATACGCTCAATGCCCGATACACCAATCTCGCTCAAAAAAATCTCAAGCCTCTTGCTACTAATCGTTACCGCCGATCCATATAATTTCATGACCCTTCCCTTTCCCTTTATTCGCGTAATAAATGCCGTGCAAATGAGTACAACCATACTCACCTGTAGGTTCGTATTCTGTTACGCCTAACTTAGTATTCCCATAAAATAAGGAATAATGAACGCATTCGCTAAATCAATAAAGAACGCACATACCAACGGTACGACAATAAACGCTTGATGTGAGTTTCCGTATTTTTGGGCAACCGCAGACATATTTGCCATCGCAGTTGGCGTTGAGCCTAGTGAAATCCCGCCAAACCCAGCACAAATCACCGCTGCATCATAGTTCTTACCCATTGCTGGGAAGATGATGAATAAGTTAACCAGAATCGCAATGACAAACTGAGCGCCCAGTATTGCAAATATTGGCCCTGCAAGATCAACCAACGTCCATAACTGCATACTCATCAATGACATCGCTAAGAATGCCCCTAGTGAAATATCGGCGATTAGCGCAACTGACGGCTTATTCGCTGGCCATTTTGTACCAGTGAGGCGCGGATAATTATGAGGAACAAGATTCGATAAGATAATACCTGCGAACAAACACGTCACAAACAGCGGTAACTGAAGACCTAACTGCTCTACTCCCTCATTTAAAAACACACCCACAATGATACAAGTGTGTATCGCTAACATAGCGTCTAGAAAGTCGTAAGACGTAATCTTGGTATTTGCTTCTGAGTCCGAAATGCCGACGTCCATGGCTTCATCTTCAGACGGTTTAAGGTCGTATCTATTAATCAGAAACTTCGCAATGGGTCCCCCCATAATACTGGCAAGAATCAAACCGAATGTTGCACTGGCAATACCAATTTCCATTGCGGTTTCCAGTCCAAATTGCTCTTGGATTTTAGGCGCCCACGCAATGGCAGTGCCATGCCCGCCAATAAGCGATACGGTTCCACTCAATAAACCTGCGATAGGTTCTAACCCAAATGCGGTTGCGACGGTAATACCGGTAATGTTTTGAATCAACATATAGCCTATTGTGATGACTAAAAGGACAATAAGCGGCTTGCCCCCTTTCATCAGGTCACCCAAGCTAGCATTAATGCCAATGGTCGTAAAAAAGTAAACCAGCAGTACATCTCGCGCCATCAAATCAAAGTTCACTTCAATAGAAGTCGCCATGTGCAGTAGCGCAAATAAGACAGAAAAAACGATACCGCCAGATACAGGTTCTGGGATGCTAAATTCTTTTAAAAAACCAACGACCTGTGTCAGCCTGCGACCAACAAACAACACGATAATCCCCATCGTGACAGCCATGAACGAATCAATGTGAATCACACCGTTCTCAATAATCATAAATCTTACTTCCTGTTAGACATTTGTTAATAAATATCATGCCTTTATTCACGCTCCTATCCAACCATTTTTATATATTTATTTCGTATTAATCAGTCGCTTTCACTTTGTCCACATCCGGCAACTGTCATCGAATTAAAACTAGGCGACCCGCGATGTTATCAAGCAAGAACATTTGCGAAGCATCAGCATATTTAACACGCCGTTACCTAACTCAATCCCAGTTCCTGCGTTGTTATCAAAACATAGTGCGACTCACCAATTAATGGCTATTCTTTTGTAGGGTCAGTAATATATATGCCTCTATCAATTAGTTACGTTAAGGGATTCCTATGTCCATTTCTCATCAGCTGCAACTTTTTGTCGATGTCGTCCAGCAAGGTTCATTTGCTAAGGCAGCGGCATTGCACGATATGGATAATTCGGCCTTATCGAAACAGATAAAAAAGCTAGAGCTCCACCTTGGAGTGCAATTGCTTAACCGCTCAACTCGTTCTTTTTCACTCACTTCTGCTGGAGAAGAAATATTGGCGCAAGCACATGTGCTGAGAGAGACACTGCAACAAATCCAAGGGATTGCCGATTCCTATCAATCTGAGCCCAAAGGCATTATTCGAATCAGCTCCGCCATCTTTTTTGGTCAGCAATATCTTCAACCTGTAATTACAACGTTCATGAAGCAGTATCCCGACGTTAAGGTTACGTTGTTGCTCGATGACAAACGGGCTGACATCATCGCTGACCATTTTGATGTCGCATTTCGCATTGGAAAACTTACCGAATCAAACCTCATCGCGCGGAAAATTGCCAATACCAATTTTGCATTGGTCGCATCACACCAGTTCATTGAACAACATGGGATGCCCGATTCTCCCGAAGCATTACTGGCACTTCCTGCCGTGATTTATAGCAATGGTGATATCAGCCTCGATACTTTCAGCATGAGTGACAAGCCGTATGGCAATACAATGAAGACGTATAAAATGCAGGGGAATTACAAGGTGAGCGACGTAAGAACGATGGTCAGCGCTATTCGAGACGGGTTAGGCTACTCTCTCATTGATCTGTTTAATCTAGAAGCGCCAATCGATGAGCTTGGCCTCACACCACTACTCACTGATTACGCGTTATCAACGAGAGAAACTGGCATCTATGCTGTGTATCCACATAGAAAACACACACTGCTCGTCAGTGCGTTTATTCGAGCGGTGCAAGAGCATATTGGCGAGCCCGCATTTTGGGAAGCTTTTGTACCCAACTATAAGTCTATGTACCGTTGAGGTATGCAATAATAAGCCTTCAGTTAACGAGTGTCGCGTTAATAGGCGCTGAATTAGTAGACTTTGGCTGACCACCTCTGACGTAAAGTCACTATGCATGACATTTGAATACCATGTCGCGCGAATAACGACATGGTATTCTGGGCGCTTATGGTTTTAGACCACACAGTGACAATAATATGCTTTCTAGGTCTCCCCAAGGAAGCAGTTGGCTGTCGATAACCTCTATTCTAGATTCATATCCTTCCAGTGAAATCTCATTTACCGAGACAATTCGGTTGGACACATTAAACGCGTAGCAACCTTTATTTGTGTTAACGACCGCTTTAACCCTCTCCGCCGTTAAATCACTGAGCATAGAGAACAACTGGTCAAAATCAAATAGATGCTCTGAACCAACGATCCAGCCACAGCTATAATAACCTTGTCCTTTGTTTTCTTTACGAATGAATGCGTGTTGAGGTGGCAGTTCAAAAACAGGGTCCATATCACTATGGTCATGTTCGTCATGGATAACCGCTGCCACATTGCCTTTCGAGCTCGTTGTGGAACGGCGCTCAATGTCCAACACCTCTACCGGTAGGTGCCCGTGCTTAATCAGCTGATGAAAAATCACCGCTGGTTCTTGAACACTCACCCAATCATTAAACACGTCGACATCCTCGGCACTGCACTGGTCAACCTTAGTGCCTACGACAACGTCAGCTGCGGCAAGCTGATCATTGAAGTTATTGTTCGACAGATACTTATCCTCTGATAAGTTTCTTGGATCGACAAGCGTGATTGTTGCCCTCAAATCCACATAACTTTGATACTGTTCAGAGGTTAATGTTTTAATGACCTGCTTGGGATGCCCCAATCCGGTGGGCTCGATGATTAAACGGTCTGGCTTTTGTCGAAGTAGTGCGTTGATCCCTACCGACATCGGCACCCCGGCCGTGCAACACATACAACCACCAGGCACCTCTTTGATCAACGCCCCACCTTCTGCCATTAAGGCACCATCAATGCCGATTTCACCAAACTCATTGACCAGAACCGCCCAGTGTTCATTTTTTGGCTTATTCTTCAACAAGTTGAGAATCGTCGTTGTTTTTCCTACGCCAAGAAATCCAGTGATGATATTGGTAGGAACTTGTTGTATAGACATAATCAATCCATTAAAACGAAAATATGCCATCAGTATAAACATATTTGCCATTCATCATAGATCGCAAAATGTAGAAACTAATGTTGTTCGTTGAACAAAAAAGAACACACATTCTTTCAGCAGCACAGGCAGTATGCCTTAAACGACAAAAGGCGCACTTTGCGTGCGCCTTGACCCTCGTTACTCAATCGTGAGTTTGCGAATCTCAAAGCAAAACTAGCTGCTGAGATAATTTACGAGGCGGTAGTATGTGTGAATCTTCACTT
Organism: Vibrio sp. 10N.286.49.B1; assembly: GCF_002873335.1. Classification (GTDB taxonomy): domain Bacteria; phylum Pseudomonadota; class Gammaproteobacteria; order Enterobacterales; family Vibrionaceae; genus Vibrio. Next base: position 24,155 of record NZ_MCUW01000022.1, read on the forward strand.
CCAAATTGTACGTAGGGGTTCAAATCCTCCGTGCTTGTCGAATACATACCCTACAATTTAACTATGGACCATAATGGCTTAATTACAAGGAAAACGGATTTTTTCTTGATGATTTTTTTCTAATAACTTGCAGTGCCCCAAGACCTCACTAATATTGCAATACTACTTTGCAAACTTGTCACTGTTGTAAACCCATAGAATTCGTATAATTTTGTTTAACAATACCCATATCAATTTACATCCTCAAAAGGCCAACCACTCAATGACTAAGAGAGAAAGATTTAAACAATCGTTACTTGCACGCGTGCCCAAAGAAACGATTAATCAATTTCTCTCTCGAGACAAAACACCGGTTTCAGTTCTGTTCTTGTCTTGCATTGTCGGCATTCTCGCCGGGCTTGTCGGAACCTTATTTGAACTGGGCGTCCATTTTGTAACCGACACTCGCACAGAGTGGCTAAAAGACGAGATTGGCTCAGTTCTTCCTCTGTGGGCATCCGCATTTTTAATCAGTGCATGCCTCGCCTTCGTTGGCTATTTTCTTGTACACAAATTTGCACCAGAAGCCGCAGGCTCGGGTATTCCAGAGATAGAAGGTGCAATGGATAACATGAGACCCGTCCGCTGGTGGCGGGTACTCCCAGTGAAATTTTTTGGCGGCTTAGGTGCTCTTGGGTCTGGAATGGTGCTTGGTCGGGAAGGCCCAACCGTTCAAATGGGGGGAAATCTTGCTCGTATGGTCACGGATATTTTCCGCGTCAAAGATGATGATAGTCGACACACTTTACTGGCCTCGGGGGCTGCTGGAGGGCTTGCAGCTGCGTTTAACTCTCCACTCGCTGGTATTATGTTTGTCGTTGAGGAAATGCGACCACATTTTAGATATTCATTAATCTCGATTAAAGCCGTTCTTATTTCAGCGGTTTCCGCAACGATTGTGTTTCGTACCATCAATGGCCAAGATGCCGTTATCACTATGCCTCAATATGACTCCCCCAGTATGCAAGTCCTTTGGCTATTCCTTGTATTAGGAGCCTTGTTCGGTGTTTTTGGAGTGGCATTCAATCGATTAATTACTCTCTTTCAAGATCTTTTTGCCAAACTACACAAAAATGATTTAAAACGATTTTTAATTACAGGATCGTTAATTGGCGGATTATTTGGTTTATTGCTTTTATATATTCCCGAGCTCACAGGTGGTGGCATTGGGTTAATACCTAATATCACTAATGGTGATTTTGGTGCCGGATTTCTTTTTGTTCTGTTTATTGGCAGAGTACTCACGACTCTAATTTGTTTTGGTTCAGGCGCGCCAGGTGGTATTTTTGCCCCTATGCTCGCACTCGGTACGTCGTTCGGTTATGCCTTTGGTTTAATCGCGAAACTTATCTTTCCTGATTTGCCTATTGAACCAGGCGTCTTTGCTATTGCCGGTATGGGTGCCCTTTTCTCTGCGACCGTCCGCGCTCCCATTACTGGTATTTTATTGGTTATCGAGATGACTAACAATTATCACTTAATCTTACCACTGATTATCACCGCTCTAGGTGCCACCATTGTTGCGCAAATGCTGGGTGGGCAACCAATATACTGTCAGTTATTACATCGCACACTTAAGAACACAAAACTAAAACAAGAAGATCTACCCAGCAAAGAAAACTAAGGCGCTTTTACCGCTAAAATACGGTACAATCAGACGGCTAGACTGCTAATATAACGAAAGCTCATAAGCAGTTTTTACAAGGATGACAACAAGAGACCTGATTGAGTGCCGATGGATATAACCGCTGTAAAACGATTAACTCAGTTTCATAATGTCCCAACATCCCAGGCCTCATTGGCTCTTGGGATAATTGGCCTTGGGCACGCATGGGCACTGTACCTCCCTAGTATTGGTAAACAAATTCAACCCATTTTGGCTGCGATTGGGGCCTTTCTACTCATCCCCGTTTTATTAAAGTACCTACTGAACAAGCATATATTTTCGGCTGACATTAAACATTCATTGACCGGCAGCTTAATGGCGCCAATGAGTATGGCATTATTAATACTATGTGATTATTTGGCCGTAATATTGCCACTTGTTGCTTATCCACTTTGGTTCGCAGCTTTAACGTTACATATTACGCTAGCGTTATTGTTTTTCTTTTATCAGTTACGTAATTTTAAGATAGCAAACATCGTTCCTAGTTGGTTCTTATATCCTGTTGGATTAATAAGTAGCTCGTTGGCCGGAACCCAGTTTGGCCATACGGTTTATTCGGAAACGATCGCTAGTATCTGCATTGGCATCTATTTCTTCATGCTTCCTCTTGTCTTATATCGTTTGGTATTTGAAGGCGTACTAAAAAAGAGAGCAAGGCCTACGCTCGCGATAATGGCGGCGCCCATTAATTTGACATTATCCGCCTACCTCATCAACTTCGATGAGCCAGATCCCATACTGACGGGAGCACTCGCAGGTATCGCGATCACGATGACATTGATGATCTACCTATGCTACTTCCGACTCTTAAGACTTAAGTTTCAACCCTCTATTGCAGCAATCACGTTTCCATCCGTCATTAGCTCAATTGCGATGCACAGACTCACCTCGTTTTTTGAGGTCGAATACCCTCATTGGCACTGGTTACACAACTTTGGTTTTCTTGAACTCACCATTGCGACATTTGCCGTTATTTGGGTAAGTATTGGCTTTATTTTTATGTATTGGCCAGAATTGAAATACCCCGCCAAAAAGTGATGCTTTTATCAATAACGTATGAAAAAACAAGACGTTCACAACACTTAGACCCCCTATCGGTATAAGCAAAATAAACATATTAATATAAGTTATAGTTCATTCTGCAATCATCACCAAATAATAAGTATTTGGGTAGTGACAGTGACTCTCTGATCGGCAATAAATAAATACATCGGCCGACTTATAATTTCAATTACACAGAGAATACTGTTATGCACTTAACTCAGATTAAAAAGGCTCTCCCTGATTTTATTACTCAAAAGCATGATTTTTTCATTGAAGATCGTATTCATTCTAATGCCGATAAAAAACCAATTATCTGTGGTATGCAGCCGAAATCTGGTGACGTCGTCATGCAAACTAACGATTACCTAAGTCTCAACAGTAACCAAACCATTAAAAATGCACATATCCAAGCTATCCAAGACAATGATGAAAGCTTACTAATGTCGGGGGTTTTTCTGCTTGGTAGTGATAAAAAACCGGCATTTGAAACAAAACTCGCACAACTTACCGGTTTTGAGAGTTGCTTGGTCGCACAATCGGGTTGGACAGCGAACATTAATTTACTTCAAGCGATATGCAATAAAGATACAAATGTGTACATCGATTTCTTTGCCCACGCATCGTTATGGGAAGGCGCGCGTATAGCAGGTGCAAAAATCTTTCCTTTCATGCACAACAATACTCGTCATCTAAATAGACAAATCAAGAGAAATGGCCCAGGCATCATCTTAGTTGACTCAATCTACAGCACGATAGGAACGATCGCTCCTTTAGTTGACCTTGTGTCTATATCCTACGAACACGAATGCGCACTAGTCGTCGACGAGTCGCACTCGCTAGGCACGCATGGACCAAAAGGAGCAGGACTGGTCGCAGAGCTTGGATTAACAGAACATGTAGATTTCATTACAGCAAGCCTAGCGAAAACCTTTTCTTACCGAGCCGGCGCCATTCTGGCAAACAAGAAAACAGCCTACTGTATTCCTATGGTCGCCTACCCTGCGATATTTAGTTCGGCTATGCTACCGTATGAGATGAAACGCTTAGAAACGACATTGGAGGTTATTGTTGCGGCAGACCAACGACGTAAAACCTTAAAAGACAATGCAGAATACTTAGGTCGTCGCTTACGAAATATTGGATTTGATATTCGCAGTGAATCGCAAATCTTTGGTTTAGATACTGGTGATGCTCAGAACACGCTTAAAGTACGCAACTTCTTTGAGAGTCATGGCATTTTTGGTTCAATCTTTTGTCCACCAGCAACGCCAAATGGAAAGCACATATTGCGCTTTTCTGTTAATGCCGAGCATACACTTGAGGAATTAAATCGTGTAGTCAACGTTTGTCAGCAGGCATGGGACAATCCCGAATTGGTTTTTGATTAACGATTAAATACTAGGAAACGATCAAGCACTCGCTAGCTGTTAGGCGCTTGGTAACTAATGTATGTTGGGAAATTAATATGTGTTGGGAAACTAATAGATGTTTGGTGACTAATAGGCATTTGGTCACAATGAGCACCTACTAATGCCACTCTTGCTAGATAAGTGACTAAGTCTAGAGCACGTTAACGGCGCGTCAGACAAAGCGTTAACACGATTACACATGCCCCTAGCGTGAAAGGCGCTAGGGGAAATAGGTAGCATTTAAATCCAAGCCGCTACTTTGTCTATAAGCTCATCTTTAGGCGTCGGTTTTACGACATAGTCATTCATGCCGTATTCGTTTATTTTTACAATGGTCTCTTCACTTTTGTCACCCGTATAACCCACGATGGGTACTGAGGCATAGGCGGTGTTAGATTCTCGAATAATTTTAGTTGCACTTAGGCCGTCAAGAACGGGCATTTCGATATCCATCAATATCAGATCCACCGATTCCGTTGCCAGCTTATCAAGTGCGACCTGCCCATTCTCAGCTTGCAGTACATGTAAGCCCTGCTTCTCCAGCATAATCGTGGTAATAGAACGTAAAGAATGATTATCGTCGACAATCATAACCGTGCGTTGACTTGAAATTTCGTTGTAAGAAGGGACTTCATCAACTTCACGAAAGGCATCAAACATTAAATAGTCTAATGAAGCACTAGGGTTATCAAAGAATTTTTGCCACTCAAACAATTCAATGGTGACGTAGCGTTGAAAGTACAAGTTTCGTACGTCAAGGGGATCATGTAAAAAGGCGATTCTTGCCTCAGTAAATGAGAGTTTTCCTTCAAGGCGTGACATTAATGCCCAGCCATCCCGGTCTAATCGACCATCAATAATAATCAAGTTATATTCAAATTGATGTTCTTCATACGTCGATGCTTCTGCCATCGATACCGTTTTAACACTGAGATCGGTGCTTGCACCAATCGTATTGAGCTTTTCTTTGATCATTGAGCTATCTTGACCAATATAAAGAAGGGATTTTGATTTCATAAGATCAAGCTTAATATGATTAATGGTATTTGAGGCGTAATAAGGAAACTTAAGTTCAAACTCTGTCCACTTCCCTTCAACCGAACGACACTTAATTTGGCCACCAAACGACATCATCACTTTTTTACAAAAAGAGAGTCCAAGCCCAAATGTGCCATTTTTTCCTGTCGTATAAAAATCTTCGAATATATTCTTAATCAGATCAGGTTCAATACCTAACCCAGTGTCTTTAACGAGTAAACTGTAGCCATCACCGGTTTTTTTAGAGCGGATTGAGATGGTAAATCGCTCAGCACCTCTATGACGAAAAGCATTTTTTAGCAAATTGTAAACAACGTACTTAAGCAACGTGTCACTGCCCAGATACTCAAAGTCTTCATCGAGTTCTAAGTTTACCGCTCTTCGTTCTGATTCGTTTTTGTAGGCATAACTTTTTACCGCATTTTCAATGACAAACCTAGCTCGGTGCTTACAAAACGTGGAGGTAGATACCCTATTTTTGTCAATGGATGTCAACAATAGATCAATAGTTTCATTACCCGCCCAAATGACTTTCATTGACTCATCAATGATATCGTTTAACGTTTGGATTTCTTGTGCATTCAGATGATAAGAATGTCGATAAGACGAATTACTATTCGGCACAACGGAGCGCATCACTTCAAACGAAGATAACAAGGCACTTAACGGGTTTCGCATTTCATGCGCAATACCCGCACCAAACGATTTGGCAATGGAAACTTTTGCTTCGTGTTCAGTTTGATTTCTAAAATAAAACAGGTTACCAAACACATAAGTAAAGCCAAAGATAGGGATAAAACTGAGCTTGTGTGCAAATTCTACCGTACCATCCGAGACAAAATGAGCAACAGCGGACGCCAGCAGTAACGATATTATGGCTTGGATACACATCACTCGAGTGTCATGAACGAGCAAAATATGAATAAAGATGGATGACATGAAAGATAAGACCCAAACATCGGACCAATTATTCATTAGCATCATGTAAAAAAAGAAAAAAGGCAGGCAAAGCCCTATTGAAAATAAGTAGTAGTGAGGAAGATATTGCTTCAAACTTCGCGGTAGATAGTGACGACAAGCCAAAACCATAACCGAAGCACTGCACGCGAGTCGTAGCCAGAGGTTCTCATAGGCCTGTGGAAATAGATACTCCCACACCCAATAATATAACGGAAAGCCGAGCCCTCCCATTAATACCACTAAAAATAGGTTTGGCTCTGCATAGTTATAGATTTTTTGAAGTCTATTCATCCAACTAGTCCAACGAGACAGATCTTTACTTATCAGTGATTATTCATCACTACCGCATCCATTACCAGAAGTAATAAGCTGACTCTATCTTATAATTCCTTTAGATTTTCAATAGTATGGCTGAAAACGAATGCTAAATACAACAACGCCTTCGTATCTCGAAGGCGTTGTTGTTCAAATAATCAGTTCTTAAAAAGCATAGCGCATTATCTAAGGCCGCTTAAAAACTCGTGACGGGTCGCCGGAATAGATTTAAATATTCCCCCTAACGCCGTTGTGGTCGTTTCACTGGTTGCATCCATCACACCTCGTGACTTAACACAATAATGTACAGCATCCATTGTCACTGCAACATCATCGGTTTCTAACAAGGTTTGCAGTGCCACCAAAATTTGTTGGGTCATGCGTTCTTGTACTTGAGGTCGTTGGGCAAAAAATCGCACAATACGATTGATTTTCGATAAGCCAATGATTTTACCTCGAGGAATGTATGCCACAGCAGCTTTACCATCAATGGTCACAAGATGATGTTCACATGTACTGGTGACAGTAATGTCTTTTACTCTCACCATTTCGCTGACATTCATCTTGTTTTCAATAACAGTGATCTTTGGAAAACGCTCGTAGTCCAAGCCTGAAAAAATTTCATCGACGTACATTTTAGCGATACGTTGTGGTGTTTCCATTAAGCTGTCATCAGTTAAATCAAGTTGAAGTAACGTCAAAATCTCCCGCATATGGTGTTCAATGCGTTCTTTTTTCTCTTCTCGACTGACTGTGTTTGGCAACATTGGTGTCTCTAAACCACGTTTTGAGAGAGCTTCCTTGACCAATATTGCAGATTCGCTTAGCGCTGACATTTACTTACCTCTTACTAGTCCCGCAAGGGATGATAAGGATACGCGCATTCAATAGTAATTACACCCCCCATTTTATGGTTAGTTTTGTCGACTATCCCTGCTTTCTATCCGCGTTATTGACAAAAAATATGATAAAATCTGTGCGATATTAGCAATGAATTAGGAATACATATTTTATGGGTTGCTGCGACGCTCCGGGCTTAATGCCAATCGAAGAAGCATTATCAAAAATGCTCACACCAATAAAACCAATCACAGACACGATTGAACGCTCACTACCCGAAGCACTCGGTTTTGTCCTTGCTGAAGACTTGTTATCCCCTATCAACGTACCCCCTTTTGATAATTCAGCAATGGATGGGTATGCGGTTCGCATTGCTGATTTGGAAAAAAGCACTACGTTAGTGCTTGCTGGCAAATCTTTCGCCGGGCTGCCATTTGAAGGCGTTTGGCCAGAGAATACCTGCATCCGAATTATGACCGGCGCAAAAATACCGCATGGTTGTGACGCGGTCATTATGCAAGAGAATACCAAAGTTGACGGTGACGCCATCACCTTCATACAAGACAACGTCAAACATAATATGAATATTCGTCCAACCGGCGATGATATTGAGCAAGGGAACGTTGTCTTAGCGCAAGGCGCACGTTTGACTGCACGTGATATTCCCATGATTGCTACATTGGGGTTTAGTCATGTAAAAGTATTTCGCAAGCCCAAGGTCGCCTTTTTCTCAACGGGTGATGAACTCCGTCCGTTAGGAACCACGTTAGAAGACGGGCAAATATACGACAGCAATCGTTACGGCATTAAACCCCTGATCGACAACTTTGGTTGTGAGGCGATTGATCTTGGCATTATCCCCGACTGTCAGGAGGCGCTACGTAATACCTTTGTTAGTGCGCAAAAAGACGCTGATGTCGTGATCACTTCTGGCGGTGTAAGTGTGGGTGAAGCCGACTATACCAAAGACATCTTAGAGGAATTGGGGCAAATTGGGTTTTGGAAACTTGCTATCAAACCCGGCAAGCCTTTTGCCTTTGGTGAGCTGGACCACGCATGGTTCTGCGGCCTACCAGGCAACCCAGTATCGGCCGTGCTGACCATGTATGTTCTGGTTCAACCCTTACTTGCAAAGTTAGCTGGACATTCCCAGTGGAAAGCACCGGAATCTATCCCTGCAATCACGCAAACCGCATTTAAAAAAGGCCCTGGTCGCACGGATTATCAACGCGGTATTTATTCTATCGTTAACGGCCAATTTGAAGTCGAATCAACAGGTAACCAAAGCTCAGGAGCCTTCCGCTCAATGAGTCTAGCTAACTGCTTCGTGGTATTAGAGCAAGATCGCGGTAATGTGGCGATTGGAGAGACGGTACAAATTCAACTCTTAAACTCAACGCTGTATTAGTAGGGGACAAATTGGACATTCTTTCTGATCACGAGATGCTTCGCTACAATCGCCAAATCATCATGAAAAACTTTGATTTTGATGGTCAAGAGGCATTAAAACAGTCATCAATATTGATGATTGGTGCGGGTGGACTTGGGTGTGCGGCAGGGCAATACCTTGCTGCTGCTGGTGTTGGTCACCTCACCATTGTCGATGATGACACTGTGGAGCTTTCGAACCTACAGCGTCAAGTGCTACATTCGGATAGCGATGTTGGCTCAGCTAAAGTCGATTCAGCGAAAGCCTCTCTCTGTGCGCTTAATCCAAATATAGCGGTAACCGCGATTAAAGGCAGGTTAGACGATGACGAATTATTAACGCTTATCCAGACACATACTCTTGTCTTGGACGCGACAGACAATGTAGAGACTCGAAATCAGCTCAATAGACTATGCTTTAAAACTAAAACGCCGTTGGTATGTGGCGCCGCCATTCGAATGGAAGGGCAAATATCCGTCTTTACTTATGACAATGAGGCACTGCCTTGCTATCAGTGCTTAAGTGCGTTGTTCGGCGATACCAGTCTTTCCTGCGTTGAAGCGGGAGTCTTATCCCCTGTTGTAGGTATTATTGGCTCAATGCAGGCATTGGAAGCGATTAAAGTTATCGCTCAATATGGACAAGTAAAGACCGGAAAGTTGTTAATGTTTGATGCACTCACGTTAACGTGGCGAGAATTGGGGCTACCAAAAGCCCCTACGTGCCCTACCTGTAGTTGATGGCAATAGCATTAGCATTAGCAAGTATGCAATTGGGTGGTCGTGCGTACGTGGTATAAAAAATGAAAGGAGTAGCGCCTTGCAGTCATTAAAAGTCGGAATTAGTCTTCTCGCTTTGGGTATCGGCTTATTGGCGTTTCTTCTATGGTTCCCTCTTACCCGCACAGTCGCTACGATTCAAGGACAAGTCATGAGCCAGACCTTAACGCAATCCTTAGATGGCAACCGCTATTACTTGACCGTTGAGCTTCCCGATAAATCGACCATCCGTGTCAATACGGATCTGAGCCGTCGCTGTCAAATTGGCACCTTAGTCACCCTGAATCAACTCCAAAACCCATTTTCCACGACGAGCACTTATCAATTAGTGTCTTGTCAGCAACAATAAAGAAGGACACTATAATGTTGCCACTTGTCAGTGCGACCTGGTTATATGAGAAACTAGGTAAAGATGACTCTCTTGTGATTTTAGACACCAGTATTGAATTCCAAATTCCTATGGAACCACCAAAGGATACATCTGGTGTGATTCCGCAGTCTCAGCGTTTTGATTACGACCGCGTATTTTGCGATCTAAACAATCCACTCCCTCATATGATGCCTTCTTCGCAACGCTTCAACCAGCTCGCTTCTGAGCTAGGGATTACTCCTGATTCCATCATAGTGGTGTACGATAATTCGGGGACTTATGCTTCCCCAAGAGCCTGGTGGATGCTTAAAGCTCTTGGTTTTGAAAGCGTCTACGTTTTATCTGGTGGCCTACCAGCATGGAAAGCACATCAATACCCCGTTGACTCCGGGTATGTCAACGCGACCGTAACATCATTAAATCAACCCTTAAGTAGTCAGTTTTTTCTCACCGCGGAACAAGTTCTCACGCATTCGTCCGAACAAACCAGAAAAATTGTCGACGCTCGCTCTTTAGCCAGATTTAGTGGCAAAGCGAAAGAACCTCGAGAAGGCGTCCGCAGTGGTCATATTCCTTCCTCTCTTTGTTTACCGTTCGCTGAGTTGATGCGCGATGGCACTCTTAAACCAAAAGCAGAACTGACGACTCTGTTTGCGGGTATTTCTGAGGATAAAAGCACACCGATCGTGTTCAGTTGTGGGTCGGGGGTGACCGCTTGTATTCTTGCTCTTGGTGCGACGATTTGTGGGTATACCGACCTAGCGGTATACGACGGTTCATGGACAGAATGGGGTCAGCGACTCGACTTACCCGTTGAGGTATAAAGAAATAAAAATAAAAAAGCTGGCAGTTTGCTAGCTTTTTATTTTTTAACCTGAACCTTGCTCCTTAAGCCTTAATGTTATCCGTTATACGCACCGCTTGAATAATGCAATTCATAACTGTGTGAATAGATCTCAAGAATGTTACCAAACGGGTCTTCCATATAAATCATGCGATACGGTTTTTCACCAGGGTAATAATAACGTGGGGCTTTCATGCGTTTCTTGCCTCCCGCAGCCACAATTTTATCCGCTAATCCCTCTACGTCTGGATCTTGAACACAAAAGTGGAATATCCCCGTTTTCCAGTATTCAAAGTTATCTTCCGGATTCTCTTGGTTTTTAAATTCAAACAGTTCGACACCAATTCGGTCGCCAGTAGAAAGGTGAGCTATACGAAAATGCTCCCACCCTGCACCGAAGACATCCGTACACATCTCTCCAATAGCTGAGTCATCTTCGATCACGTCGGTCGGCGCCATGATCAGATACCAACCTAGCACTTCAGTATAAAACTTAACCGCCGCGTCTAAATCAGGGACAGAGATCCCAATATGTGAAAAATTGCGTGGGTAGGTATGGTTAGTATTTGGGGGGGTAATCATGATAACGCTCCTATCATTGTGGTGAAATCAGTATAGGAGTAATAACCATTTTGGTCGCATCAATGACGGTAAAAAACTCAATATCATACGCTCAAAAGTAGAAACAACTAAGAACGGTTTTCGCTGAGTAACAAGGGAGTGATATCAAGGTGAGTGACCGAACCACCCCTTAAATGATACACAATAATTTAAATGACGCACAAAAATGCCCACGAGCTTAGTGGGCATTTGGATTAGCTTTGTACTTCTTGTACCCGTATACAATTCCAATCTGCAAGACTTTGAGAGTCAGGAAGATCATCTGGTCACCTATGTTATGAGACTCTTTAAGCGTAGTTCTATTTCGCTAATTAGCAAGTTCATACGAGTGTGACCAAAAAAGCAAGATGACAAATCATTGAATTATCATATAAGATAAAAACAATAATTTTTTATTATGGTATGGCGCGTGATAAATACGACATGGCTCAACACTTATAGAACACTGGTTGAAGTGGGGCATTTTACTCAAACGGCTGAGAAATTATTTATGACTCAACCCGGCGTCAGCCAACATATCAAGAAACTTGAGCGGGACTTAGGCGCGGCACTTATCAGTCGCGAAGGAAAGACCTTTGAACTCACAGAACAGGGGGAGATCGTTTACCGTTACGCCGTTGATCTTGCCAAACATGAACAAGTATTGAAAGAACAGCTCAGCTTCGATGACCCTCATCAAGGCGTATTCAATATCGCCGCCCCTGGTGCAATCGCAACCGCACTCTACCCTGAGCTCCTTTCTTTACAAACGGTGCACCCTGGTCTTTCAACCAATTTAGAAGCCGCACCAAATAGAAAAATCATAACGGATGTGCTAGAAGGTTATGTCGATATCGGCGTCGTGACGTATATCCCTAATCAATCAGAGTTATCTTGCGAGCTTATTGGTCGACTAGAGATTAGCCTAGTGACACCCAAAAACTATCAATCTAGTGGCAGTATTTTGAACGATATGACGACATTAGGGGTCGTGGCTCACCCAGATGCACAGCACTATTTTGAAAAGTTTTTCGAAAACAGTGGCCATGAAGAATTACGCGACTTAGATTGGGGAAAGGTCAAGAAGGTCACCTATATCAACCAACTGAGCCAGATTCTTCAGCCGGTCTCAATGGGCATTGGAATGACGGTACTCCCTAAAGTGGCTATCACTCATTCCGTCTTCAAAGATTTAGTGACGGTAAGCCCCACTCCCAATGCCATCACTGAACCACTGTACCTTATTAAAAAGAAAAGAAGAGTGTTACCTGCTCGATATCACGCCTTGCTTACCGCACTTAATGATCGTGATTTCTCTTAAGACGCTTTTCACCCAACGTTGTTTTATCAGAGACGGCGTTCCACGTTGCGCATCTGTTCGTCGAGATTAAGTACCGTTAGGGCATTACTCACGCTGGTTGCAATCACATCGATAGCCCCCGTTCTTAATGCCCCAAGCAACGCCATTGGCTTACTGTTTTCCGAAGCAATAGCAATCACCTCAGAAATCATTCTGAACTCTTCTAACCCAAGTCCAATAACACGGTCACTCATCACCGTATTAGCGGCATTTCCATGAATATCGAAAAAATCATACCCAGCAAAATCCCCCACGACACCTTGGTGAAGGCGTGCTTGGACCACTTCATCGGCCGTGAACCACCCGAGGTCAACCATGTAACTGTTTTCACTCATGTCACCAATACCAATCAACGCCATATCGGCTTTACGCGCTAGATCGAGGGTTTGTTTAATGGTCGCGTTTTGCATAAACGCCAATTTTTGTTCTTTATTCTCGGCATATGCTGGGGCGTAAAGTGTCTCTGATGAGCCCCCGTAGATTTTTGCTAGCTGACGGCAAATATGATCGGCATTGAAAAGCCCACCTCGAGGATGAATACCACCAATGCCACAAACAAACTTACAAGCTCGTGGGCTTATAACACCAGTATGATGGGCAACCGCGGATACATTACGTCCCTGCCCCACGGTAACAACCATCCCTGTTTTGAGCGTTTGCGCGAGGTAGCTTGATACTAAACCGGCGACCTGATTACGCTGCGATTGACCATCCGGTTGATCCAATGCAATCAAAGCACGCTTCACCCCAAAACGCTCGACTAAGCGTTGCTCTATCTTGGCGCTATAAACTGGGTGGTACTTTACCGTGATATCAACAATGCCTTCGTCTCTCGCCTGTTTGAGTAAGCGCCCTATTTTTGCTCGAGACACACCAAATTTTTTGGATATTTCTTCTTGAGTGGCGCCATCTTGATAATATGCAACAGCAATTTGGGTAAGTACATCTGCGCTTGTTTCTGAATTATCCATATACTTAAAGCTCTACTATTCGTCCAATCACCCGTAAAGAGAGTGTACATTGGTTCACACGTTGAACATATGTATCAGCATACGGCATTCATGACATTTGCTCAATAGCATTACAATATCTCAGGCCACTTTGTGAGCAATACGAGGATAACTGTCGCCACGCACCGTAAGGGCGAACGACAAAAGTGCGCCTCTGGTATCAAAAACGAAAAACAATCCAATGAACGCTTCATTTTGTAAGGATATTTTATTGACTTTTCGTCTGCATGAGTTAAATATGGGTCAACATTTACTCACGAGCTAAACACTTGCTCACGCATGAATGCTCGCTGATTAGGATTTTGTTCAGTAGCTATTTTAAGACGCTACTGATGTCGCACTTAGATTATGAGACGGCCTTGCCTCAACTATAGGAACGTACCGATGAGCAATAAATTAGCGCAACTACGCAAACTGACGACGGTTGTCGCCGACACTGGTGACATTGAAGCAATTCGTAAGTACCAGCCAGAAGATGCTACGACTAACCCTTCTCTTATTTTGAAAGCGGCACAAATCGCTGATTATGCCCCGCTTATCGACCAAGCGATCGAATACGCTAAAGCGCAAAGCCAAGATAAAGCACAGCAATTGCTAGACGCTGGAGATATGCTTGCTGTTAGCATTGGTAAAGAAATTCTTACTACCATCCCTGGTCGCATTTCGACAGAGGTCGACGCTCGTCTTTCTTACGATACTGAAGGTAGCATTAAACAAGCTCGTAAGCTTATCAAAATGTACAACGACGCGGGCATTTCAAATGACCGCATCCTAATCAAGCTTGCTTCGACATGGGAAGGCATCCGTGCGGCAGAAGTGCTCGAAAAAGAAGGCATCAACTGTAACCTAACGCTTCTATTCTCTTTCGCGCAAGCTCGTGCCTGTGCTGAAGCAGGCGTATTCCTGATTTCACCTTTTGTTGGTCGCATCATGGACTGGTACAAGGCTAAAGAAGGTCGTGATTTTGAAGCGCAAGAAGATCCGGGGGTTGTCTCTGTTACGTCTATCTATAACTACTACAAAGAATACGGCTACAACACGGTAGTGATGGGCGCAAGCTTCCGCAACATCGGTGAGATTCTTGAGCTTGCCGGTTGTGACCGCCTAACGATCAGCCCTAACCTGCTGCAAGAGCTAGAAGAAGCAGAAGGCGATGTCGTTGAGAAGCTTATCGACTCTAAAGGCACCGCGACTCGCCCGGCTCCAATGACACATGCTGAGTTCTTGTGGGACCATAACCAAGACCCAATGGCTATCGAGAAATTAGCGGAAGGTATTCGCAACTTCGCTATCGACCAAGGCAAACTTGAAGAAATGCTAGCAGCAAAACTTTAACGAATCCCAAAAAGGCACTGATTATTACGGTGCCTTTTTTAATCACATTTATAAATATTGGAATACACAATGAATCGTAAACAACTTGCTAATGCAATTCGTGCTTTAAGCATGGACGGAGTTCAACAAGCTAATTCAGGTCACCCTGGTGCTCCTATGGGCATGGCAGACATCGCTGAAGTACTATGGCGCTCTCACCTAAATCACAACCCGTCAAACCCAGAATGGGCGGATCGCGACCGTTTTGTTTTATCGAATGGCCACGGCTCAATGTTGATTTACTCTCTGCTTCACTTGGCAGGCTATGAGCTTTCAATCGACGACCTAAAAAACTTCCGTCAACTTCATTCAAAAACGCCAGGTCACCCAGAGTATGGTTACGCACCGGGTATTGAAACCACCACTGGCCCATTAGGCCAAGGTATCACAAACGCTGTTGGTATGGCGCTAGCAGAGAAAACGCTTGCAGCACAATTTAACAAAGAAGGTCATGATATCGTTGACCACTTCACCTATGCATTTATGGGTGATGGTTGTCTTATGGAAGGTATTTCACACGAAGCCTGTTCTCTTGCTGGCACACTAGGTTTAGGTAAACTTGTCGCATTTTGGGATGACAACGGCATCTCTATCGATGGCGAAGTAGAAGGCTGGTTCTCAGACGACACACCTAAGCGTTTTGAAGCGTATGGTTGGCATGTTATTCCAGCCGTTGACGGCCATGATGCTGATGCAATCAATGCGGCAATCATCGCCGCAAAAGCGGACCCTCGCCCAACGCTTATTTGCACTAAGACCGTTATTGGCTTCGGTTCACCAAACAAAGCGGGTACGCACGACTGTCACGGTGCCCCACTCGGCGCTGAAGAAATCGCGGCAACACGTAAACAACTTGGTTGGGAGTATGGTCCTTTTGAAGTTCCGTCGGAAATCTACTCAGAATGGAATGCGAAAGAAGCAGGCGCAGCTAAGGAAACAGCGTGGAATGAGAAACTTGCAGCTTATGAGGCAGCATACCCAGAGCTGGCAGCTGAATTCAAACGACGCGTAAATGGTGATTTACCAGCACAATGGGAAGAGAAAGCGTCGGCAATCATCGCTGATCTTCAAGCTAATCCAGCCAACATCGCTTCACGTAAGGCTTCTCAAAATGCCTTAGAAGCTTACGGTGCAATGCTACCAGAATTCCTGGGTGGCTCTGCTGATCTCGCTCCGTCGAACCTCACTATGTGGTCTGGTTCTAAGTCTCTAACAACTGAAGACTTCTCTGGTAACTACATTCACTATGGTGTGCGTGAGTTCGGCATGACGGCGATCATGAACGGCATCGCATTGCACGGCGGTTTTGTACCTTACGGCGCAACCTTCCTAATGTTTATGGAGTACGCTCGTAACGCCATGCGTATGGCGGCTCTGATGCAGATTCAAAACATTCAAGTTTATACGCATGACTCAATTGGTCTTGGTGAAGATGGTCCTACTCACCAACCCGTCGAGCAGATTGCTTCTCTGCGCCTAACACCGAACATGAGCACATGGCGTCCATGTGACCAAGTAGAATCTGCAGTGGCTTGGAAGCTGGCTATCGAGCGTAAAGATGGTCCAACATCGCTTATCTTTTCTCGTCAAAATCTTGCTCAGCAAGAGCGTGACGCTGAGCAAGTTGCAAACATTGCTAAGGGTGGCTACATCCTTAAAGATTGCGAAGGCAAGCCTGAACTTATTCTGATTGCCACTGGCTCAGAAGTTGAGCTAGTCGTAGAAGCGGCAGCCCAGCTAACCAACGAAGGCAAAAAGGTACGCGTGGTATCGATGCCAGCAACCGATGCATTTGATAAGCAAGATGCTGAGTACCGTGAATCTGTATTGCCATCTGATGTGACCGCTCGTATCGCAGTTGAAGCGGGTATTGCAGACTTCTGGTACAAGTATGTTGGCTTTGGTGGCGAGATCATCGGTATGACGACATTTGGTGAGTCAGCACCCGCAGGTGAACTGTTCAAAATGTTTGGTTTCACCGTTGAGAATGTTATAGAAAAAGCTAAATCAATTCTCGATTAACCTAGATCACATTTCATCAAGGCTGAGTTCTATACTCAGCCTTTTATTTTATATGAGCAACTAATGTGATTCTTCAGCACCCGAGCACCACGTCCTATTAGCCGCTATCTTGCCATAATCATTGCCTTTTGACCTCGCAGGCTTTTTAGTAACGATTTAACCTTCGAGTATATCCTTCCGTAACCCATTGCTTTATCTCTATCACTTGCCGTTCTATATAACGTCGGCTTGTTACCCATGACGTTATTCTTTGAATATCAATCGCATTAAGTACGCATCTAGTGTCTCATTTTTGTGACGTGGCGACATTGTATGTAATTACACTAAGAGTCGGTCCTGTTTTGCTTGTTTGCTGTTATTGTTCTTCTAGACTGTTGTTAATAGCCTCAGAAAAGGAATATATGATGGTTAAATTATTGCTTATTACTTTATCAATGACGTTATCGACATTCGCATTTTCAGCTGATTTAACTGTGGTCGGTAAGGACAACGTCAGATATACCGTAACCTTAGCTCAAATAGAAAGTTTACCGGTAGAAAGCATGACAACAGATCTTCCATGGGCGACATCGGCATCAAAGTTTGAAGGTGTTTCATTACAAGATATTATTGCTTTTCTTGGCTTGTCTGCACAAGACAATGTCACATTCGTTGCATTAAATAACTATCAAATCACGATACCATTTAGCGATTTTGAACGTTTCTCCCCTATTATTGCTTTCAAAAATAATGGGCAATATATGTCTATTCGAAGTAAAGGTCCTTACTGGTTAGTCTACCCTTTATCTCGCTATCCTGAGTTGGATAACACAGATTACCACGCAAAAATGATATGGCAGCTTAAAGAAATCCATCTTTAGGAGCAACGCGATGACCATGCTCAACCGTCAAATTAGCTTAGATATAATGAAGGTTATTCTTGCCATTTCAACGGCCATTGTCCTTGCCGTCAATGTCAATACCATTAGCCACATCAACGATATTAACCAACGACTATCAGAGCGGCAGAATGAAGCCACATGGTTTATATTTCAGCTCGTCAAAGAGTACGCTAATCTCGTCACCCAAAGTCAAGTCAGACCAATAGATTATGACAAAGTCTGGTTAGCGTACGATCTCACTTGGAGCCGTTTTGATACGCTACTTAACAGCAAGGAATCCGCCAATTTTATTCAAGAAGCCAATTATCGCAGTTTTTTCGAAAATGAATTTAGTGACTTTAAATCCATCGAAAAATCCGTGCAATTAGTCGAACGAAACATCATTGATGCAGACCTTTTGGCGAAAAAAATTCAATTGAAGTACAACGATATAATCCTATTTTTTAACGATAATTTTCGGCTGCAAAGCCCTGTGGTAGAGCAAGTTCGAACTGAACTCCGCCAGTTGATGGCTAAACAAACACTAACAACAACCGCACTGATTATTCTTTTCACTATAATGTTATTAACATTCTGGTTAGACAACCGATTTAAAAACATCCTAAGCCGCAAAGACGCTCTAACCTCAGTGTTAAACCGCCAGGCTCTTATCAACGACACTAAATACTTCTATCAGGAGAGCCAATATCACCTTGTCTCTGTTCGGTTGCTGAACCTAAAAGAGATTAACTTAAAATATGGATTAGACTATGGTGATCTAGTTTTAAAGAGTATCGCAGGTCGGTTGCATAATGTCGTTCCGAGTAGTTGCCGAACTTACAAATTTGCAAATGACCAATTTTTCATGATAGGCAACTGTAGCAAGGAATTCGGTGAAATCGATCCGATTAAGCTCATTAAAGACAGTTTAGAATCGCCTATTTTCATTGGTCGTATCGAACTCATTGCCGACATTTCCGTCAACCACGATGAACAAATACACAAAGAACTACTATCGGAACGAATCACACAATTATCGTGTTCTTCTCCATAAATACTTAATCGGCACTAACGTTTTAAAACCGTCATTGAACCTACTTGTTTGAGTGTGTCTGAGGCGTCATATTCGACGACAAACTGCTTAAACTGATTCAGCGTCAGAGGCTTGCTAAGGTAGTATCCTTGGAGGTAGTTACAATCAATTTGTCGCAAGTATTCACATTGATACGCACTTTCTACCCCCTCACCTACGACTTTTGCACCGCAAGCATGAGCCAGAGCAGCAATCGCATTCAACATGGATTTATCATTGTCATTATTATCTAGATTCGAAACAAACTCTTTATCGACTTTCAGTTCATCTACGGGGTACCGTAACAACTGGTTAATCGAAGCATACCCAGTTCCAAAATCATCAATTGATATTTTAAATCCTTTCTCACGCAGATTAGCAATCATGTTCGTGGTTTCATCAGAGCTTTTTACGTAACTTGTTTCTGTTAGCTCAAGTGTCACAATATGACTAGGAATACCCGCCACTTCCGTTGCTCTCAGAATATCTTCAGTGAAACTACGGTTATATAACTCTAGCGCAGAAATATTAATGGACATCGTACCGGTGTATTGAATCTCACGCCTCAAGAGAGCAAGCGTTTCCAATGCATGATGAAATACCCAATAATCGATTTTAGTAATGAGATCAGCTTTCTCCGCTATCGGTATAAACTCTTCGGGACCAGAATCAATGGCAAGCAATCGCGGACATCTCAATAGCACCTCAAACCCTGCTATCTTGAGCGATTTTGCATCAAATAACGGCATAAAATTCAAGACAAACCCATCATCATCGATGCTTTCCAACAAGAGCCGTTCGATATCTTTACGTCTAGCCAGCTGTTGTACAATTTTTTCGTCAACTAAAACGATGCTATTATCAGCTTTAAAACGTTTTGCAATCAGAAGTGCCTCTTCTGTACCTTTATACCAAAGACTTCTATCTTGTTGCAGATCCAAAGGGTAGATTGAAATCGCCAATCGGACTGAGAACCTAAAGTTATCAATTTTTAATTCTCCACATAGCTGTTTATTAATGTCCTCTATACTTTGAGAAACATCGACCTCGTCATTACTTTCAATCACCGCATAAAACTGATTACCAGAAAAGCGCGCGATGGAATAATCACTGCACCCAAACCCGTAATTTGCTTGGTGTCGAGTCACTTGTTTTTTTATTCGAGAGGCAAATTGAATTAATAAACGGTCTCCTAATTTGGTTCCATAAAGATCATTCACTTTACGAAAATCTTTAATATCCCAACATACCACATACGTATGTTTCAAAGAGAAGCTTTCCATACGGCGTTTAATATGAGTAATAAAAGAGTTTCGATTGGCTAGTTTTGTCAAGCCATCAAATTCTGCTTCAAATTTTACTTTTGTTAATGAATCTATATAAGCATTTTTTAGTATGGAGACTTCATCTTTTTCTTTTGTCCTTTTGAAGTAACGAAGCTGTAGCCCTCCTTCATTAATTTCTGTGATGAGAGCGATGAGTGGGTTAATTAACTTGAAGCGGAACACTGCATGAATTATCCCCATTAAGCATAAACCAACCAATATAGTGTATACCAACATTTGAAAGGCCAAATGCTCTTTTATTTCTTGAAAATAATTGTCATGTAATTCAAACCCAACATTAAAATAGCGATTACTCACCACAGATTTGAAAGTGCTAGCACGTACTGAAACCTCGACACTTTGAGTTAAAGGCTGTACCACTCTGAGCGGTGTAGTTGCCAAGGTCAGCCCCTTCGTTTCCTTAGCGAGTCTTTCTAAGTTATTGATTTGATGTAGCGGACCATCAACAACTAGTAGGGTTCGTTCAGTCAGATGATGTGAGCGTTCGTCGCTAGGAAGTAACAACGGAGCAAAAGCCGCAACATAGATGTAGCGAATTTCACCACTTGCGACGCGATAAGACTGGCCTAGGTCTACGAAACTGTCTCCATTTCTAACCATTGAATGACTATCAAATATCACCTGATAGACTTCATTTGGCATTGTAGGCGCTTGAAAAGGATCGGGTTTATAGGTAGACACGATCACTTCTAATTCGGGATTCACAACATACATCTGTATGTCACCTAACAACGACGCGTGGTGATTAGCGACACTTCGGCTTATATTTCTCTCTAGGTAGCGAATACTCGAAGTAGATTGCGCGTTTTGTAAATAGCGCACAAACGCCGCTGAATTCGAGAGTTCATATAACACACCTTGTATCGCTTGTTGTTCATATTCGCTAGCTTTCAACGAATCTTTAGTCGCGCGCTGCCATTTAGCCACTTCAATTTCATTAAAATGTCTGAGCTCTATTGTGTAGATTCCCATCGATGCGGCAAATAATAAAACGCATAAAGCGGGAAACAAATAAAAGTAGAGTCGCTTTATTAATGTCATTTAATCCCTCAGCGTGTTCATCATCCGGTCACGATATCTCATATTCTGAGCATCAATATGGCGATACAAAAAGCTTTGATCGAGTCTTTCAAGGGGACTGAGCAAGGAAGTATCATCCTTGCTCGTGCCCACGTTAAGTGAGAGAACGCCTAACGTGGGTGTTAAAAAGCCGGATATTTTAGCATTTTCGGCTGCTATTTTGGCCTTTGACAAGAACGTCATAACTTGCCATGTCCCTTTTTTCATTGGCTTACCTGAAGGCGATGCCATGCAGTCTAACCATATTAAGCCCCCTTCTTTAGGCACAACAAAGCGCCAGTCATCATTAGATTCAAGCTCATTTAAGACGACAACATCTGGTGAAAATCCATAAGCGATATCTATATTTTTGAGTTTGTTTGGCGTGCTAATACTGGAAAGGATGTATTGATCCATTGCGAGAAAGGGACGTTGAGCTTTGAGTGTTCGATAGGCCGATTTAAGCAATGTTTTATCACTTGTGAACGGGTCGGCATTGAGTGCGAGCAAAGCAGGAGCAATCGCTTCAATCGGATCGTAATACATACCAACTCGCCCCTTAAGGCGTGCATCGGGTATTAATAGTGTTTTCCACGAATCGACAGGCGTAACAAACGCCGACTCGCGATAAAGGATACCACTTGTTCCCCAAGCATAGGGAATACCGTAGTCACCGCACGCCGACATCCAACGAGGGTCATAAGAATGATCCAGCTCGGTGAGCATTTTAGAGAGGTTATGAAAGACGCCTTGCCCAGCAAGTTGTTTCAAGCGAACACTTTCAACAATGACTAAATCATAGCTTGATTTACGCTCGCTAAGTAGTAATTCGTCACGAAGCGTTTCATCTGAAAAATAACTTTCAACTAATGTAATATCATGCTTAGTTTTAAGCTTTTCAATCACACTCGACGCCATGTAGGCTTCCCAATTGTAAATGTTGAGCGTCTCCGCGGCATAAACACTTGGTAGGCCCGAGCCAACGGTACCTAGATAGATAATGGTATAACTTACAATGCGGCTAAGGTTTATTTGAAATAGCTTCATTATGTCACCCTATTGGCACCCTATTCTCATTCTGCTTTTTTCTGAGTGGGGTTTGCTACCATATCGGTGGTAAGCTCACCCGTTCTCATATTCACAGTGAGCAAGTAGTCGTGTTCTGGGTCACCATAATGCTTAAACACAAATTGATAACGGTGAGAAAACGATAATATCGGCACCTCTTCAACAAATGACAGATCATAACCATCTTGCACATAGATCTCTTGAATCTCTGCGTTTTTCTGTGCAATTTCCTGCTCTACACTTCGGTCGAATTCTTTTTGGACAGAAGGATTACTAGGATAGGATTGACCATCATACTCCATGGTTCGCAGTGCACCGTCGCTCCATACCAAGATATCGCTCCATCCGTTAGAGCGGCGATCGGAACGCAAAATTGGCTCGCGAGTGACGGTCATCGCGCTGATTTGATGACCTTTGGCGTCAAATATGTAGGCGTTACATCCACCAGAGCCACAAAAATAACTATCTTGCATCAACACCATTATCTCGCTATTGCCGTCATTATTCAGATCGGCAACACCCGCTTTAAATTTGTAATCTTTATCGGTGAGTTTTTGCGGTATTAATATCTTTTGGTTGACGAGAGTATCGACGTTATCAAGGCCATATGACTCAGGTAGTGGTTCCTGAGTACCTTGGGGCTGACAGCCCACTAAAAAACCAGTCAATATCATTAATGTAGTCGGTATCACTAATCGAGTAGACACCAGTAAGGTAGCAGCAGACAATCCGTTCACAGTATTTCCTAACATCCGTTTATTGAGTTAAGTGTATGAACAGATTGTCAATATCACAAGTGTACTGCGAATGTTGAACATTGCCATTATGTCGAAGCGCATACAACAGTCTGTCAGGCTAATAATATTCGCGCCTTGGCGAGCGGAATAATGAATAAAGTATAAACAAACAGCAGGTACTGCTACTGTTACTAGCCAAAGCAATGCACATTCGTTAACCGATTTCAGCGTAGACGTTGTCATCTTTACAACGACTAATGACACTTACCACCGCTTGGTTTTTGCCTTGTGCTTTGGCTTGGTACATGAGTTTGTCGGCATCGACTAGCGTGGCAAAATCTGAAGCATTTTTATAAACGGCGCATCCAGCACTAAGACTGATCGAAGTAAATTCGACTTCAGGTACCCTAAGCCCTCGCACAAGCGCAACGATGCTTTCGACCTGTGATTGTGACCGCCCCACACCTTCACCAATATAAGCAACCGCGAACTCCTCGCCACCTATTCGTGCGGCAATTTGATTATCATTGGTCACAGACTTTATAACGCCAGCGACAGCTTGTATCACTAGGTCTCCTTTGATGTGGCCATATCGATCATTAACGAGTTTGAAATCATCGATATCAAGAATCATAACCGTTAGCGTTGTTCGGGATAATTTATACGCTTCCAAACACTCCATGAATCGCCTCCGATTACAAAGCCCAGTTAACGCATCAGTTTCAGACAAAACTTTCAGTTCTTTATTGACTAAGGTAAGGCTATCGGTCTTTTTACGGACATTATGCTTGAGCGACACGGCGTATACACCAAAGCAAAGACCGATAAAGGCAAGTGCTACTGGTAGCAAAAATTGTGGATACACCGTTTGTATATGCATCCAACGACTTAATATCCTTTGCTTTTCTTCCGATGAGATATGGTTAAACTTATTGGACACATCTGCCAATATGCTTAGATTAGATTTTGAGGAGGCAATATAAAGCATACCACTGTATAAGTGTTTAACGTCGACAAACTCCTGCTTAACATCGCCGCTAAGTAAATAATAATTGGCCACTTGTAAGTCAGCACTAAAGGCTAATAATTCTCCCCGTAAAACTGACTTAATCATGTTTTCGTTATTAGCAAACGACTTCAGCATAAGATTTGGGAAATGCTCACGAAGGTATTCTTCTTCATAGCCGCCCTTCACAACACCTACCTGATAATCGTGTTCGCCTTGCAAAAACACATCGGCATCAAAATTAAGCAACTGTCTGTGGAAGTAAAGTTGGGTATCGAGTTTTAGTAAATCCGTTCCAAACTCTAAGAATTGGTCACGAACATTTGAACGTAATAGCCCGGCATGGATATGAACCTGCCCTTGCCTGACAAGATCAATTGAAGGTTGCCAGTCAACCAACTCAAACATGATATCCACATTATTTACTTCTCCATAGCTCTCCCATAGATCAATCAAAATCCCTGCAGGTTCCCCATTGTCATCAATGTACGAATAAGGTTTCCAGGCTTTAGAGTTCGTAACGGTCAGTGTTTCATTAGCAGACTGAGCAGTACCAGCACAACAAATCAGAGTTAACGCTAAAAAATAGCGCCATACCGACTGTAATAACGCCACAATTCGTCTCCTGTTGATGTCACAGAAATGGTTAAGGAATATTATGTATAGTCATAATTTATGTGATCTGCTGCCAAGGAATCTTGTGAATACGATCCGGATCTCATAATTTACATATGTATCAGCAACTGTTGTGAACAACACCGTTTGCATAACGTTTGATACCCAAAAGATTGGTTCGCTGATACGAGTGAACTAGCGGAAAAGCGCTAGCAGCAAGATGTATAAAAACCTTGTGCTAGCGCGACTTAAATATTGAATAGCAACGCTCAAGACTCTCTTTCTTTACCTAAGGCAAAACGAATCGCCGCCTCACTGTGAAGCTGCGTCGTATCATACAAAGGAACCGAGGTATGCTCTTTATTGATCAGCATGGCGATTTCGGTACAACCAAGAACAATGGCTTGTGCACCCAGCTCTTGAAGGTCTGCCACAACTTCTAAGTAATCTTGACGAGAGTTAGAGTTGATATCACCTTGAACCAACTCTTTATAAATAATGTCATGGACAAGCCTGCGTTGAACACCATTTGGCACCAACACCTTGATACCTTTTGCTTCTAAACGGTCCCTATAAAATCGTTGTTCCATGGTAAACGCAGTGCCTAACAGCCCAACAACCGTTCGCCCATCTTGTAATAATGCCTGTGCGGTCGCATCAGCGATATGAAGTAACGGAATCGATACCTGACATTCTATGTCACTCGCGACTTTGTGCATCGTATTGGTACAGATCAACAAACAATCGGCGCCTGCAGACTCTACTGCTTGTGCGGCATGACCTAAAATACACGCGGTCTCTTGCCAGTTTCCTTCATGCTGAAGTTTTTCTATTTCCGAAAAATTGACACTGTACAATGCAATTTTAGCGGAGTGAAATCCGCCTAATGCGTCTTTCACACCTTCATTGATTAATTGATAGTAAGTGGCCGTTGACTCCCAGCTCATACCGCCGAGCAATCCGATCGTTTTCATTCACTTCATTCCTTGAGTTGCATATTGGCCGATTAACTTAAGCAAATCCTTGCCAACTGTTCAAGTTACTCATCTCATTGCATTGAAATTCTGATAGCTCACCACATAACCTTACTAATTATTAGCCACATTTACGTCACGCTCATTATCGATAAGGCAAAGTGCTCAGACCAGTAAAAATCAGCAAAAATATATTAAAGTAAACCGACAAGGTACCGATAATATAATCAGCTATACAAAACAGTGTACTCAAAAACTGCTTTGGCATAAAAAATCATAATCATAAGAAGGTCTCAACGACTAACCACCCCATTGAAAGATGATGTTAAATCAAAGGTAATGTATGAAATTTAGTCACAAAATTGTTTCTGCATCGGCAGCGTTGCTGCTCGTAACAGTCTCTACACTGGGTGTTACCCAACTGCTCACAGTAAGAAGTGAACTTCAAACCCACATCGATACCAGTATCAATGAACTGATCTCTGGCGTTAAAAACACTATTTCGTACGATCTCGATGCTAAACGTGATTTCGCAAGCTCTGTCACCGAATCCATTGAAATTGATCCACTCGACCAAGATTACGTGATTGACATTATTAGCACGCCGACTCTCAAGCGCACTTTCCAAGCCGTAGGGATTGGTTATGACGATACAGGTTCATTGGTGAGTAATGACGGCTGGATTCCGGATGCTGACTATGATTCTCGCACTCGACCTTGGTATAAAGAAGCTAAGGCCGCACGTGAGACCATCATTACCGACCCGTATGTCGACTCGTCGACAAAAAACGTCATCATTTCTCTTGGCTCACCTATCAATGATGAAAACGGGCGATTCGTAGGCAGCGTCGTTTTTGATGTTACTCTTACTGCGCTTGCTGAAATGGTAAATCAGACTGACCTCTTTAATGCGGGTTACCTATTTGTGGTCACTGATAAAGGGATGACCATTGCTCACCCTGATAGCAACTTTAATGGCCAACCGATTAGTTCATTCCTACCGAATATCTCCCTAGTTGAAGGTACACAACAACTCAGTTTTGACGGCAAAGATTACCAAGTTAACTTAGTGATGGTTCCTGAAGAAAACTGGTACGTTGGGGCGATCATTGATAAAGGTATTGCGTTTTCGGCAATTTCAAAACTACGTGACCAATCCATATTTTTCATCGTAGCAGGCCTGTTAATCAGCGTGATTGCGTTGACGATATTAATCCGTTTCTTAATGAAGCCACTAAATGCACTTAACTCTGCCATACAAGACGTCGCTAATGGTCATGGCGACCTGACTCACAGACTCGACACGAATACCGATGAGGAGTTCGCAGAGCTAGCTCGAGGATTCAATACATTTACTGAGAATCTTCAAAACCAAATCATTCAATCAAAACAAATTTCTTCGAAAATCATGTCGTTGACGCACCAAACGACTGATGGCGCTCAACAATCAGCGCAAGCAATGACCACGCAACTACAAGAGCTAGAACAACTCGCGACAGCAATGAATGAAATGGCGAGTACATCGGCAGAAGTGGCCAATAATGCTCAAGGTGCCGCAAGTGCAGCTCAGGAAGCCGACAATGCGACACAAGAAGGCTCGACGGTAGTCATGGACACGACTAACGCGATTAGCACCTTGTCTGCCAGTATTGATGACGCGGTTCATGAGGTTCAAGGTCTTGAAACCGCAACCGACAATATCGAAACGATCCTTAAAGTGATAAACGATATTGCTGATCAAACGAATCTACTAGCCCTCAATGCCGCTATCGAAGCCGCTCGCGCTGGCGAGTCAGGGCGTGGTTTTGCCGTGGTCGCCGATGAAGTACGAACATTAGCGCAGCGAACGCAAGAATCAACAACTGAAATCCGCAATATGATAGAGCAATTACAATCAGGTGCTCACTCCGTGTCAACCGCGATGACACAAAGCAAAGACAGTGCGGTACAGGCTGTTGAGCGTGCACAAAAAGCCAATGATGCATTGGAAAAAATTCGTCAATCTATCACGCAAATCTCAGATATGAATATGCAAATCGCAGCGGCGGCAGAAGAGCAAAGCCTCGTAGCTGAGGAAATTAACTCCAATACCGTTAAGATTAAAGATCTCAGTGAACAAGTATCGAGTGCGGCCTGTGGGGCAAATGAAGCGATGGATGAACAAATTAACAATGTGAGTGAACAAGAGCAGATATTAGGTCGATTTAAAGTCTAGAAACGACGCAAAAAGATAGCTGATATTTAAAAGGCACTCCTATGAGTTAATGCCGATCAGTTAAAG
>NZ_MCUW01000023.1:0-64261 GCF_002873335.1 Vibrio sp. 10N.286.49.B1
GTCGACCTTCGCGCCTACGGTCAGGTCGCCGGTCAGGTCATCAATGTCATCGGGATTATCTTCGGTTACTTGACCTGATGAGGTGCCTGAAATAACAGGGAGATCATTGCTGCCTGTTATTGTGATAACGACCTCTTCTGTCGTTATCGCACCTTTGTCATCGGTGACACTAACGGTGTAAACAATGTCTTGCGTTGCACCATCTTGAAGGCTTTGGGTTACCTCAGAAGTATCATCTAACGTGAATGTCCAGTCCCCTGAAATGGGATCTATGACAAAGTCACCATAATCACTATCACCACTAAAACCGAAACTTGCTATGGAATCAGCATCTACGTCGGTAGAAATCACTGTCCCTGTTACTGTTGCCGCGCCAGGAACATTATCACCAGATTCAGTCACCGCACCGGACAAATCACTCATTGAATCGATTACGGGTACATCATTGGTTCCCGAAATAGTAATAGTGACAACTTCGCTATTCACGGCACCAAATTCATCCGTCACTTTGACCGTATAACTAATGTCTTTAGTCTGCCCTTCCTCAAGAGCTTGCGTTTGAGCTGATTCATTATCTAACGTAAACGTCCAATCACCATTACTCAGAACTTCCAACTCACCGTAATCACTCACGCCGTCATCGATAGAGAATGACAATTGAGCGCCTGCGTCGACATCATCACCAAGCAGCGTCCCTGTCGCAGCAGGAATACCTGCGACTATGGTGCCATCATCTAGATGGCCACTTTCGGAAACAGCGCCAGTTAAATCGCTCTCACTCGTAATAAAAGGTTGGTCGTTTGTCCCTGTAATAGTGATGGTAATAGTGTCAGTACTTACCGCTCCAAATTCATCACGAATCGTGACAATAAAACCTTGTTCGTGAGTTTCGCCTTCTTTTAAAGCTTGGGATTGGGGAGAGGTATTGTCGAGAGTAAACGTCCATTCTCCATCTGCAGTGACGTTCATTGACCCGTAGTCACTTGCACCGTCTTCGATGAAAAATGTAAGGTTGGCATTGGCGTCAACATCGGAGCCGATTAATGTACCAGACGCAGCAGGAGTACCATCAACTAACGTCCCATCATCTAAATTTCCCGCCTCAACAACATCTCCTTGAAGATCGCTCGTTGACAAAATTTGTGGTTGGTCATTGGTACCAGTAATCGTAATCGTGACCGGTTGAATAATAAACGAACCATTGTCATCTTCTGCTTTGACGTTGTATACAACCGTAACTTCTTCTCCTTCTCGGAGTTCCTGCGTCGCGGCAGAATCATTATCTAAATTGAACGTCCAAACACCATTTTCGGGATTTACATTAAATTCACCATAGCTACTATCACCTTCAAAGGAGAAAGTAAGATCACTATCTGAATCAGTTGCACGAATAATACCAGCCGCATTATCTTTTCCTGGCACTAGGGTTCCATCGTCAAGAACACCTGCTTCACTCACAGTGCCCGTTGGTCCTCTTGAGTCTACAATAACAGGACTATCATTGGTTCCAGTGATACTAATGGATATCACTTCACTACTTGTCGCGCCAAATTCATCTGTCACCGTCACGGTAAAGTCTAATTGCTTAATTTCACCTTCCGTGAGCGCTTGAGTCGCGTCAGATTCATTGTCTAGCGTAAATGTCCATTTACCATCATCATCAAACGTAAGTTCACCAAAGTCAGTAGAGCCATCAACTACCTCATAAGTCAATGCCGCATCAGCGTCGACATCTGTAGCTACAAGGGTTCCTGTAGCAACAGAGTCATCACCAATGCCATCACCAGCTTCGGTAACCGTACCGCTCGTATCGCCACTCGCGCCAAATGTTGGTGCATCATTTGTCCCTTGAATGGTAATAGGAAGTGTCTGGGTAACTTGAGCGCCCTTATCATCCGTTACAGTGACAGTAAAACTTGTCTCAATCGTTTCACCTTCCTTTAACGCTTGAGTCGCGGGTGCATCGTTATCTAACGTAAATACCCATTCTCCTGTTATTTCGTCGACAGCAATCGTTCCATAGTCACTTGTCGCATCCTGAACACCGAATATTAAGCTAGCATCCGTATCATTATCGGTCGCTTCTATTTTCCCACTCGCCGTTGACACCCCGTCAACCAAAGAACCATCATCCAAGTTTCCGGATTCAACGAGCAGTCCTGAGCCGACTTCAATAATTTCCGGTACATCATTGATAGGGTTGATAGTTAGCGACACCCCACCAGTTTGTACCGAGTTATCAGCGCCTTGCCCATCATCAACCGTATATGAGATTTGACCAGCATCATCGCCTAAGGTGTATTCTTCAGGCGCATCAAATTGCAAGCTCTCAAACTCCGACTTCGACAACACCTGTCCGATAGTCACTGGCGTGCCGTCAGCAAGTGTTAGGGTTCCTAGTTTAGGAAGCTCGGTAATTGTGAGTATTAACGTGTCGTTGTTCGGATCAGAAGGGAATGAAAGGTTTAACTCACCGTCCAGAGATTCCTCATCAAAGCTACGGCTATCAAACACGGTAACAGGTGCGGAGTTAGTTAATACATTCAGCAGGGTTTGGGATTGTGTTGGGGTAAGGTTGTCTTGGGCAAGGCCTTTAGTTTCGAAAAAGGTAGCAGCTAATACTTGATCATGAGTGACTTCTATAGTCGCCGCATTGGTAATACTTGAGCTTAAGTTTTCGCCAGCCGCCGCCGCTTGTTCTTCATTTTGGGTTGGATCTTGTCCCGCTTCGATCTGAGCAATGATGTCCGCGGCACTTTGCTCATCAGACTGACTAAATTGAGCTGACTGGATAATTTGGCCGCTTTCACCAATGATATCAACACCAACAAGGTCATTGGTCGACTGACCATCAATGACAGAAAGAACGACATCTCCCTCTTGAAGCGCCATACCTTCAGCTAACACCTTAAGCTGACCTTTTTTATCTAGAACTAACGTACCCGTAATACTTGCCAGCCCCAAAAATACTGCAAAACCCATAGCGCGCTCCTTTACACTCAAAACTGTCGATACATATCTATAGAACAATCAATAACAAGACAGCAAATTGCCTACGTATAACCGCATACACAAGAGTATAGGTAGGCTAACTAACATTTCGACTTTATATAACAGTAAATACCAGATTTAATTACAAATATATATCAGATAATTGCATTATTTTCTGTGATTCTCAGAAACGAAAAACACAGTCTCCAAAACAAGACTTGAAAAAGAAGGGAGTATCAGCGTTTGTTGATTATTTTAGCTTTAAGGAAGCGAGAACGGGTTATGCCTACAGTGTATCTAACAAGTCAGCATTGACACCAAAACCTGTCTTATGCTCTTCAATCACCACTTCACTGCGAGTTTGGATAACGCCGGGTAGGGTACCCAATTTAGTGGACATAAATGATTGGTAGGACTTCATGTCTTTGGTGCGCACTTTAATCATGGTGTCAAAGTCACCCGAAAGAGAATAACACTCCTCAATTTCCGGCATTAGGTCTACGGCTTTGGCAAATTTTTCAAAAATGGAGAAGCTCGTTTGGTCGAGCCTGATATGGATAAACACTTGAACATCTAAGCCCAACTTTTCTGGATTTAGTTCTGCATGATAGCCAAGAATGAAGCCATCTTTTTCTAGACGTTTCACTCGATCGGAGCAAGGAGAAGTGGTGAGGTTAACTTGTTTGGCCAACTCGACAATCGGCATTCGACCTTTACGGCTTAAGATTCGCAGTATTTCTAGGTCAATTTTATCTAATGCAGTTACAGCCACTATAATATCTCGAACAAGTATTGTTATTCGATTGTAAGGTAAATGTACGCATTGTAAAAACGTTATCGATCACACTCTGCGACTAATCTTACTTCACTGATCGTATTTTCAGTCAAGCACAAAAGTCGCTAAGTATGATTGAGCTTATGTCTAAGGTAGGAAAATTTACTCTTAAGCAAGATTGGCTTGTTGAGTTAACACAGGTTTAGCCTCAACTTGATTCTCTTGATTGCATACACGGCAAATAATATGACGTTCCATTTTGTAGTAACCACTGCCACTGACTAATTGAGACATCAGCTGTTGAAAGCTTTGTAGTATCGATGTGCTTTCATTTGGGCTGCGCTTCATCACCGCTTTGTGTGCTGTTTTCTTCTTGCACGCCGCACAGTAGTTAGTTGGCATTTTGCTATTCTCCTAGTGGTCTGATCATTTGCTGACCATATTGTGTTCAAGGTTGAGTCGATTAGAAAACGATCATTGCAGAAAATGTGGATTACATTCCAAATCTATGTCATTTATTTGCGAATTTTTGATCAAGATGTCGAAACTTACTTACAAATTTATCGATATATCGAATTGCGACCATAAATTAGTCGCAATTCTCATTCATTCTTCGAAAAGATCCTATCTAGAAAAAAACCTCTAACACAAAAAAAGCCCACGAGAATCGTGGGCTAGAGCAAATCAATCAAACGTTATTTTACAGGTTTAATCCTAAAGAAAATTGCAAATAACACCGGTACCACAATCAGTGTTAGTACAGTAGCGAATCCAAGTCCGGCCATAATCGTAACGGCCATTGAGCCAAAGAACGCATCAAACACCAGTGGGATCATACCCAATATGGTCGTCAAGGCCGCCATACTGACAGGACGAACACGACTCACGGCACTATCAACAATAGCAAGGTATGGATCTTTACCCGTGCCTAATTCCAGGTTGATCTGATCCATGAGTACAATGCCATTCTTCAAGATCATGCCGCTCAAGCTCAACAAACCCAACAAGGCAGTAAAGCTAAATGGCATACCGGAAAGCAACAATCCAAAGGCTACACCGATAATCGACAACGGTACCGTAAGCCAAATCACTAATGGTTTTTTAAACGAGTTAAACAACAGCATTGTGATGATAAACATCAACAAATAACCCATTGGCAATGACTTAAACATGCTTTCTTGCGCATCTTTAGACGACTCGTATTCCCCACCCCATTCTAATGAATAGCCCTCTGGCAGAGCAATCGCTTCAACCTGTGGTTGAATACGAGCAAATAAGGTCGCTGCCGTTTCATTACCCAATACATCATGATCGGCAAGAACCGTCAATGTACGCTTTCTATCACGACGTTGGATCAAAGGCTCGCTCCAGTCCAGTGTGACATCATCAACGACTTGTTCAACTGGCACATATGTCTGAAGCATCGGGCTCCATATTGATATGTTTTGCAAAGACGAGTAATCCACTCGCTCCTCTTCAGTTAAACGCGTGACAATCGGTAGTCGCTGCGTACCATCACGGAACACACCAATCGTATTGCCGCCAAAGGCGAGCTGTAGCGTATTGGATAAATCTTCTTTTGAAATACCCAATCGACGAGCTTTTGATTCATTAAATTGTGGCACCAGCTCCTTGGTACGCTCTCGCCAGTCATGACGGATATTGCGAGCACCTGAATCGGCAAGCAAGATATCTTCAACCTGAACGGCCACGTCTCTTAATATCTGTGGATCCGGCCCGATTATTCTCGCCTCAATCTTAGAGGCTGGCGAGGGTCCAAACTCCATCAAACGCAACTGGAATGACGGCGCAGAGAATTCATGCGATAACGTATTATCAAGCTTATGTAGCAACGTAAACATATCTTCGCGGCTGGTCGTTCTGACCTGAAGTTGAGCATAAGCTTCATAACTTTTTTCAGGTTGATACGTCAGCATGAATCGTTGCAAGCCCTGTCCAACGGAGGTAGACACAAAATCAACATCCTCCTGAGCACTAATGTACGCTTCCACTTTTTCAGTCTGCTTTAGCGTTTGGCGAATGTCTGTACCTTCTGGCATCCACATATCGACAAAGAACATCGGTGTGTTAGAAGCAGGGAAAAATGATTGTTTCACCATGCCAAACGCCATGATTGCAGCAATAAGCATCGCGACCATACCCACTACCGTTAGCCAGCGCAGTTTAAGAGCAAGCTCTAAAGACCAACGAAAACTAGTAAACAAGAAGCCTTTATAAGGATCTTCTACTTCGGCGTCGTCTATCGGATCTCCTTCTTTCAGCATTATATCGGCAAGAAACGGAGTTAACGTTAGGGCTGTTATCCAGCTTAGGAACAATGAGAAACATAGTACCCAAAACAATGAGCCCATGAATTCACCGGTGGCATCTTGGGATAGCCCGATAGGCGCAAACGCGGTAATGGCAATCACTGTCGCACCCAATAACGGCCATTGTGTTTGTTTCGCAATCGCCTTCGCCGCTTCGGTTTTTGTTTTACCTTGTTTTAGACCAACTAATATCCCTTCAACGACAACAATCGCGTTGTCCACCAGCATACCTAAGGCAATAATCAACGCGCCAAGGGAGATCCGGTGGAGTTCTATATTGTTGATACTCATCAAGATAAACGTACCAAGTACCGTTAGTAACAAAACGATACCGATGATAAGACCGCTACGCACGCCCATTGCAAATAGCAACACAACGATAACGATCGCTACCGCTTGTGCTAAGCTAACCACAAAGTCTTTTACCGACTTATCGACTTCCGCCGATTGATTATAGAAATAATCAAGATTGACGCCCGCAGGTTTAATATTCTCCAATTCAGCAAGCTTTGCATCAAGTACATTCCCAACATCGACAACATTGACCCCCGATGTAAATGAAATCGCTAAATTAATAGCAGGTTTGCCATTATAAGTGATGACATTCGACGGCTTTTCTTGAATACCTTTTGAAACCGTTGCGACGTCTTTCAATCGAATGAGATTACCAGTATCACGACCATGGATAATTAAATTCTCCAGCGATTCGACAGAGTTAAGGTTACCGTTAGGACGAATCGCTAGGTTGTCACCATTAATCATGATCTCACCAGCAGACTGAACACTATTTTGCTGATTTAGTAGACCGGCGACGGTATTCATATCCAGATTTAATCCCGATAATCGGTTAAGAGATAGCTCAACAAATAGCATCTCCTGTTGATCACCCGCAATCGCGACCTTACCAACGCCATCAACTAATTCAATCTCACGGCTTAAGTAATCGGCATAACGTTTGAGTTCGACATAGTCATACCCATCGCCGGTCAACATGATCATCACGCCAAACACATCACCAAAGTCATCAATGATTTGTACAGAGTTCACACCGCTTGGCAAACTCGGCTTCAAATCATTAATTTTACGACGCATTTCATCCCAAATCTGCGGCAATTCGTCTGGACCATAATCCATACGCATACTGACCATAATCTGCGACATTCCATCCGATGACGTTGATTTGATGTTATCGATATAAGGCAGCTGTCTAATCTGCTTTTCCAGTGGATATGTGAGCTCTTCTTCTACCTCTGTCGAGGTCGCGCCTGGATAAGTTGAAATGACCATAGCATCTTTGATCGTAAAGGCAGGGTCTTCGAGGCGCCCTAAATCCATAAACGACATACTGCCGCCAACGGTCAAAATGACGACAAAAAGCCAGCTAATCACACGATTCTTAATTGAATATTCCGTCAGACTCATTACTCTTCATTCCCCTTGAGTGCAACGAACTCACCATCTCGAAGCTTTCTTAAATTAGAATTGATTAGCACGTCACCTTCAGTAACCCCCTGATCAACAATGACACCAAAACTATTAATTTGGTCAACATGCACTAAGGTTTTGATGGCTTTGCCATCGATGTATTTCCAAACATAAAATTCGGCTGGCGACGTACCGGGTTCTAAGACTGTCATCGGTAATTGATACCCTTGAATGGAACTTAAGCCAGCAGCAACCATATCAACGTGCACTGCCACACTCGTCCCCGGTAAAATTCCCTGTTTAGGTTGTGGCATTTGCAACCATAATTCATAAGCGCGAGAGGTAGCGTCAGGTTCACTAGAATGCTCTAAATATTGCATCGTCATTCCCTGTTCTCTACCGGGAAAAAAGGCCAACGGTTGATAGTTGTTGCGCTGACTATCCGGCGTAATCGACGCCAAAATATAATCTGATAAGCTGATTTTTACGTAAACTTTGTCTGCTTGATAAATCGAAGCAATAGTTTCACCTGGACTGGTGTTCTCAAATCGCTCTTTCACTACATCGGCGACAACACCAGTAAACGGGGCGCGTAAGTTTGTATATTGAAGCTGATGTTGCATATTTTGATACCGCGCCTTCGCCAACTGTTTATTCGACGTCAACTCATCAAGCTCGGAGCTCGAGATCATGTCCTTGGCAAACAATTCAGCCCCACGACGTAGTTGTTTGGTCGCTAATTCAAATTGTGCTTGAGCATCTCGGTACTGTTGCTGTAATTTTCTGTCATCTAGTTTTGCAATCACCTGACCTTTCTTAACTGACTGACCGGGCTTTACAAGAAGATGAGCGATTTCGCCACTAATGCGAAAAGCAAGATCGGTTTGCTCTGCCGTTACCACTTGACCACGAAATTCACGAAATTGTTTAGAGACAGGTTGAGTCACCACAAGAGATTCAACCGTCATTTCGGCAACACTGCGCATCGCCACATCAGAATTACAGCCTTGCAAGCCAATCAATGCTAGCGTTAATGTCATGAAAAGTACTTTTTTCATTAGATGCCACCTTCACGGGTCCACAATTTAACCTGCTGTCCCTCAATGAGATTTCTTGCACCGGCCACCACGACTTGGTCGCCATGCTGAAGACCTGCCGTAATTTCGCCTTGCTCATTGAGTATTAATCTAATTTGATGCACCTCTTGAGTTGACGGCTCAAATCGCCACACTTGGCCTTCACCATCTTGTTGGCTTATCCATGCGCTTAAAGGAAGGGAAATCGCTCTATCGGTTGTTTCACGTTGAATGTAAACCTGCCCAGACATTCCAGATAGTATGTTGATATTGTCTGGTTTTTTTATTGAAACCGAGGCTGTATAACTGTTGGTATCAAGATCTGGCTGCATTGCAATTTCACGAAATGTCGCTGCAATTTGTTGGTTCCGATGGCTGTCTAACGTAACGAAAAATAGCTGTTGTTTCAGCTCATCAAATGTCATTGACTTAACAACAGGAACTGGAATAGAGAAGGTCACATCCAACTCATTACTACTAATTAGATTCAATATCGGTTGTTTTTCACCAACGACTTCATATGCCTTGCGATAGGTCATTGAAACCACGCCCTCAAACGGGGCAATAATTTGGGTATACCCTAGATCCGCTTTTGCTTGTTCCAACGCCGCTTCAGCAGCCTTATATTGAGTCTCTTGACGATCAAACATATCTGCGCTGATGAGCTTTTTCTTAAACAATTGCTGAGCACGAGTAAGTTGAGAGTCCGCCAAATCAAATTCTGCCTGACGAGCATCCAATGCGACTTGATAATCTGTCGGGTCCAGAGTCGCAAGAATTTCTCCCGCTTGCACTGACTCTCCCATTTTGACGTCTATCGACGCCACCTGACCGCCTACCTGAAACGACAGTTGCGCTCGATCGGTTGCATCAACCTGCGCCAAATAGCTGTTAATTGGCGCAAAGTTTAGTGCTGGGACTTCAATCACCTTAACGGGTTTGATCACCGGTTCATGAATTTCTGATTGAGCTGGATGGCAACCTGACAGGCTAATGGCAGCTAGGGCAGGAAAAACAATCACAGCACTTCGTTTGAATAGACGATAAGTGTTCATAGTATTTATCTCTGACATTGTAATTATACTTTACAGTTGTGCAGTATATGTATAATTTACACAAGATCAATAGTTACTGCACATGCGTATAGTATAATTTTTTGTCTGATTTAGAGCTGTTTTGGTTATATACCAACAAACCTCTATAAAGCGTTCTTGATGAGTCATTGATGTACGCCTTGTCGATTGATAGGCACATGCAGTACCCTATATAGGCGTATCAAAATTAAAGAAGGTATCGAGTGGAGAAGAAAAAAGGTCGCCGCAGCGCTACTGCAGCAGAAGAGACAAAAACCATCATATTGACCGCCGCCGCAGACATGTTCTGTGAGCTTGGCTATGAACGGGTGTCAATTCGCAATATCAGTGAAAAAGCGGGCGTATCGCACAGTTTGATCCGTCATCACTTTGGTAGCAAGGATAAAATTTGGTATTGCATCAGTGACCATTTGCACGCGTACATGCAAAAGTACATCTTACATTTGCTCGGTGAGCTTCCAGAATCAACACCTGCCAATATCAAGCTGTATCGATTTGCTGTTGAGATGCTCGCGCACGTCATCGTTATTCGACAGCCAATCCAACTCATTGCCGATGCAATGCGCCAAGAAAATGAATTCTTTGATTATTTTATTGATAGTAATGGCGAAATTGAATACATCGTCCAGCAACTCGTTGACGAATACAATGCAGCGCACACCACCACGGCATTGAACATGCAGGAACTGAAATGGCAGATGATGCTATTTGCGCATGGCGCCGCCTGTATGCTGCCAATGTTAAAGGCAACCTGGTCAACAGACGGGCTTGACACCGACACTTGTCTCGTCAAACACTGGTCGCTATTTGAGCAACAGGTTGCGTGTCGATTTAACATCGAATCATCGGACCGATTAACGCCCACAAAACTAGATGATATCGTGCATAAAGTAGAGTGTGGCTGGGAGGAAGCACCGCTGTAATCGATGGTATTCATGTATCTAGCGAAGATTAATGGCGCTCAAGAGTATTAATCTATCTAGAGAATAATAGTGTACCTAAAGGACAGTAATAGACACCAAGCGTACTTATCGGGATAGCGCCTCCACGCTACCATAGATATCAATAGTAAAATCACGTTGTTGGACATAGTGATTGGGCGTCAATCCAATGTGTTTTTTAAGATATCGAATTAGGTGTGGCTGATCACTAAATCCAAATTGGTACGCCACTGTCACCCAATCTATATCAGCGCGCTCTCGCTCATAAAGATAAGCGAGCATCAACTCAAGTTTGTTCATCGCTTGGTATTGCTTCAGTGTCAAGCCAACAACTTTACTAAAGCTTCGCTCTAACGTTCTTTGAGAGCAGTCAAGCTGCGAACCTAAGTTTGAAATTGGCACCGTAGCCAACAGAGATAGTGCTCGTCTTGCGAGCTCACTATGCTGATCTTCCCGCACTGTTTCCAACCAGGGTAACAACACATTCGCTAAACGATAGCAGCATTGATCAACATCCGTTCTAGCCAACTCGATCAATGACGACTCTTCCTTTTGTTCAAAGCCGATTAACGCAGCCATTTCAACAGGCATAACAGAATCCAAAACAGGCTCAGTACCGCCACCAATGTTTAAGCCATACAACGCGCCAACGTTAAACTTGATGCCTAAGTGTGAAAAAGGCTTTGAGTGATCAAGTTGGTAGGTTCGACAATGAGGAAACAACCAATGACTGCCGCAACCGCTTAAAGGATCCGAATTCCAATCTTGTGGAACGATATCATGTGTATACTGATAACGCTGAAATGGAGGCGATAGGATTAGATGTCCAGAAGGATCAGGGTTCAGTTTAGGGTATGATGATGTGGTCGAGCCCATTGGCTTTTCTATGAACCAAAAGCATTCTACATACCGAGCGACTACCTCATTTGTGGGCCGCTTTAGCCAATGGATCATCCCATTCTCCTTGAGTTCTATCTTTTGGGGCTATTCAACGGCGAAAGTAAACTGTACAAGGCGGTTCAATGCACGTAGTCCAGCTTTCTCAATCGCTTTTTGAGCACTGATATTGTTTGATTCCGTAGAACACATTGCCGTCAAGCCTTGCTGTTTTGCGGTTTCGACCAAGGCTAATAATACGCCGGTAGCAATCCCTTTGCCACGCTCGTCTGGCGCAACAATCATCCCCAAATCTGCGTAATGTGTTTGGTAATCATCAAACAGACGACACTCGCCCGTTGCGAATATTTGCCCGTCAACCCAGTAACCCCAAAGTTCTTGGCGGTCAATTAAGTTACCATAATAGCCTGTTAACCATTCCTCAGGCGCCCCGATACTTTGCACCGCAAATGCCACATACTCCGAGAGTTGCTCTTTAGCCGCAAGCTGAAGAGGAAGTGGCTCTGCGCTGGTCAATAACGCAAAATTACAATGTTGGTACATTTTTGCGTTCACTGTAAAACCCGATGAATTATCTAGACAAAGAGATTGATAACGAGGTTCGGCAGTACTCACAAATGCGCCTTTGACATCCCCAATGACGGCACTGTTGCCTTGTGCAACAAGCGAGAACAGCTCTTCAGCCTTAACACCAGACGTTGGTGATAAGTAAAACTGCAACATGTAACTATCACTATTAATCACACAAAAGCCAACCAACGAGTCATCTTCATAAAATCCAAAATGGTCGGACATTGGTACAAAGCCAAAATGCCACATACCATCTAATGGTGCCGTTGATGAAGCAAAATATTCTGCTTTTAATTCCTTCAATACCGCTACAGAGTCGATTTTTTTTATGTCTAACATGATGATGTCCACTAAATTGGTTCGTCGTTTTTATTTGCCGAGCATAGATTCGCTTCACCCGATAATGATACGAGTTCACCCTGCTCTGGCGTCTTAATAACGAATATATTAACGCTCCATACGGAGAATAGATTGAACAAAAACGACAACTACAACTACAACTACAACTAAGACTACATAGATAAACAAAAGCCCACTGTATGCATACAGTGGGCTTTCTTCTCTTAATTTCTAGGTTACTTATTTATTCATGCGCGGTTGAATCAAGTTGAAACTCGCAGGGATATTGCTATCGAGCACGCCCATAAACTTACCTAGCACACTCTGATCGCCCGTGACTTTCAACGCGCCGCTTGCTAAGGCGTCTTTAACCGTCACTTTGTGTCCAATAATACCAAACAGTGTCATATTGTCGGCTTTCACTGTCGCCGCTGAATCTTCTGGATGAAAGTTCAGCGTCGAATTCATCACACCATTTTCAACCTCAACACCAAATGATTGTCCATTGAGTTCAAAATCAAAGGCAATACGACCAGCATCTAGCGACTTTTGCGGAACGATGCGTGTGGCAAACACATCCATCATGAGATCGGACGGTATCGCTTTAATCACATCAGGGCCTGCTGAGTTTACAACCTGTGGTAGCAAGTCGTTACTACGTAGCTCTTTTGCTGCCATTAGATACCAGTTCCGATTAAGAGCCGTTTCTTCTTGGAAGCCTAGCTGTTCAAACGCATCTGCCATTAAATAATTCGCTTGAGTATTATCTTTGTTATATGCCTCAATATTATTAAGGAGCTGAACCGTAAATGCATAATCACCTTGTTGATAATAATCTAACGCTTTTTCAATAACGATACTCTCGCCACCGAAACTTTCTACGTAACGTTTACCTGTATCCGCATCGGTATGACGCGCAATCTCGACGGGGTTTCCATCGAACCACCCTAGATTATTCACGTAAGTCGCAATCACATTGTTTTCAAAGTTGCCGTAGTAGTCGCGGTTGTTCCATTGCTTCATGATTGGATCTGCAATCTCAATATTTTTCGCTATATCACGAGGACGATAACCGTAGTTTGCTAAGCGTGTCGTTTGATCGTTAATGGCTTTGTACAAGTCACGCTGACCTTTCATGTAATTGATCACATCTTCATTGCCCCATGTTGGCCATGTATGAGGACCAAATAGCACTTTGGCACTGTCATGCCACTCCACAATCGCATTGTTGATGTACTTCGCCCACTTTCCTGCGTCACGCGTTTTTGCACCGCGCATCGTGTAGATATTATGCTGTAGATGATTGACATCCTCAGCCATTGACACGGCGCCCCATTTTGGAATTTCAAAGACCATTTCTGATGGCGCTTCTGATTCAGGAACAAGACGGAAATCAAACTGTAAACCATCGATAGTCACCGACTCTTTTTGTTGCGTGATCTCATGAACGGTAGTTGGTAACCCGTTTGCCCCCGCTGCCACCAATGGACCTAATGCAGCAGTCGTAACGCCCTTCTCATTTTTTGGTAGCAAGAAACCATATTGATAGACAGCTCGACGGCTCATGATGTTGCCGAATAAAACGTTTTCGCCTACTGCATGCTCGACAAAGCCTTGCGGAACATAAACGGGAATCTTGCCGCTAGCGATGTCTTCTTCTGTTGCTAGCCCTGATTTAATGACACCTTCAATACCGCCATAATGGTCTGTGTGTGAATGCGAAATGATAATCGCTTTTAAAGGTCTATTCCCTCTGTGTTTAGCGTAGAGCTCATACGCCGCTTTCATCGTTTCAGGTGAATACTCAATATCATAAAGAATGATGCCGTTGTCTGTTTCTATGACGGTTAAGTTCGACACATCATTACCACGGACTTGATAAATTTTGTTGGGCAACACCTCATACAAACCACCACGGTTAACAAGCTGAGAATGACGCCAAAGGCTTGGATTTACTGTATCAGGCGCCTCTTTACCTTGGACAAATTGCATAGCTGGGACATCGGCAATGCCTTTGATTAGCCCACCATTTTCAAGCGGTGCAATAAAACCACGGTCCACTTCTTCAAAGGCTTTTTTATTGTCAAAATCAAGCTGCTTATACACCTCTTGATTAGCACTAGCCGTATAGGAAGACGCTTCTTTAGAGTTCGATGAAAAATCGTAGCTATCTAGCGGTGCTGCACTGATAGTTTGAGCGACGACCATAGTCAAAGGAAGAAGAGTAAACAGTGTTTTTGTGGATCGTTTCATGTGAACCTCGTTTAATTGATTGCTTGATTAAGCTGACGAGGTGAATATTAGCGAGGTCGCCTAAGACAAACGATGGCGCTACTTTCAGATGTTAACTGAATATAATTCAGTTAACAATATTACTTATAAATACAGACACTTAAACATCGTAAGCTCTATAAAAATTATCGTTTACTGATAATAAGCGAGGTACAATTAATTATTACGATGGTGATTTAACTCGCTTATTTTTCCAGTTAACAAACTGAGTGATGGCCAAGATAACGAACCAGAGCAACACAAAGGTCACCGCCATATCAAGCGCTCGATGAGCAAACTGGTCAGCGTTTATGCTATCCGCATGGCTATATAAACTAATCGGGATAAGTGTGGCCATAAGCAATGATATTTCAAAATTGGGAATTTCATGATCGCGCGCTTCCTCACTCATCATTTCATGAATCAGCCAACCAATAAGTACAAAAAGTAACGCTCCCCAAGAAAGCAACCACAGATCGGGGCCAGAAGCCAAGACGTTTACCGCTAAGCCTAATAGGCAACCCGTTATTTGAATGGGTAGAATGGTACGCAGACTCTGATGCATCTGCTCTAAACTCAAGGAAGCCATCGCCCCAATAACCACAACAGCACAAAAAATAGCGGTGTTCACTTCGAAATAAAGATAAAAGCCCAAGACTAAAGTTAATACCAACGTAAAGACACTCGCCTTTGATGTCGTAATTTTGATGGGTTTCACTGTGCTTTCTTGAGGCAACGTCGAGGAGACATGGCTGGGAATCCATTGATAAAATAGCCAAGCGATAGGCAGCATAATCACAGTAGCGGTCACTAACCCTCGGACCGAATTTTCACCTGGAATATCATACGTGGTATTCACGATCGCCATGAAATAATAAAAAATAGGAGAGGCGTATTGTGGCAGGTTGTGTTCATGTGTTGCTTTGAGCGTGATGAGATAGAAAAAAAAGGAGGACAAGATAATCAACGTCAATTGATGTTGGTAGAATATTTCGCCAACAATGACACCCGTAATAAGAAACTTAAATTGCCTCGTTATACTTTTAGTAATAGGCGCTAAGTTAAACGTTGGCGCCATAATGAGAGTTGGTGCCAAGAGTACAAAGAACACCGGACTTGGCACATCGAGTATAAATGCGATGAGTATTGACAGCGTGATAAACCCTGTGCGACGCAGCCATACTTTATCCTTTTCTAACAACAGAGGATTCAATAGACATACCTAAATAAAGCTGTCGAATACATGGTAATATTTGAAAAGTATTGCCAAAAAAGGCTATCTTCTCGGTACACCATCACCGTCGCTAGCGAACCCGCTACCAATTGTTCTGGCCACTCATTGAGGCTAATTCTAACTTGAATATTTTGGGTTTTTCTTATCCAGCGACTACTTTTACTCGTGTCAGCGAGCTCACCTTCTGTGACATTATTGAGCGCAACCGCCGCATCTATACTCGCAACCTGTCCTTTAAATATCTTGCCCGGTATCGCATCAAAGACAACTGAAACCGTTTCGTCTTGCAAGCGCCCTAGCCCTTTTTCATTGAAGTTTGCCACCAGCCAATGACCTTTTTTAGAGACAACCACTAACTTAGTTTGACCTGCAGACGCAAACTCACCTTTTTGTAATTGTAGATTGGTGACAACGCCAGAATGGTCAGTATAAATCTGTGTCCAATCTAAGTTCAATTTGGCACGTTTTTGCTGGGCAATGGCCACTTGAAGCGGCGCATAAATGCCATCCTCTCCCAATTTTGCTTGGGTTTCTTCAACTTGTGTGAGTGCAATAACATAATTTTGCTTGGCAACCTCAAACGC
Organism: Vibrio sp. 10N.286.49.B1; assembly: GCF_002873335.1. Taxonomy (GTDB): domain Bacteria; phylum Pseudomonadota; class Gammaproteobacteria; order Enterobacterales; family Vibrionaceae; genus Vibrio. The sequence continues at coordinate 16,528 of NZ_MCUW01000023.1, forward strand.
TTCTAATGTACTTTCGAAATCATCTTGCCCAATTTCCTTGCGAGCAAATAATTGCTTATATCGTTCATAGTGCGAACGAGCACGAGCGAGTTGCGCTTCATTTGATATCACATTCTCTTGTTGCGCTTTCAACTGGAATTGCAGTGAGGATAATGCCTGCTCCGCATTAAGAACGGACATAGTTGCAGTCTCAAAATCAGCCTGATAACCCTGTGAATTTATTGTAAATAAAGGACTGCCGACCTCAACAAACATACCATTAGTCACAGACACCGTTTCGATTGGCCCAGATACGCGAGGGGCAACATTAACGATTTCACCTTGCACTTGCGCACTTGTCGTGTAAGGCGCGTGAATATCAGAAAGGATGAGGAAAACGGCAACAAAACTAAGAGAAGCCACAACAAACCAACGAGCCACTCGGGACTTTTTATAAACCAAAAATACACCCCTCTATCAATTAAACCATAATCAGACACGCTTAAATGATAGCCATAAAGCCGCTGATGTTGTTACCTATTAACATAGAGTGCCCAACGCTTATTTTCAATGTAGCGATGTATGCACATGAAAAAAAAGAGATTTTAACTTTCCCTATGGCCACTCACACCTTCTAAAACATCCATATTGACCAGTGAGTCACGCCGTTTAATGGACTATGCAATAAAACTAAAACCTCTTTTCAACATCAATCAATAGTCCTAAATCGTGCCAACACTTAATATTCCCTCATCGAAACGGAATCAAGTTACTCAAGGAACGTTCACTACTCTTTTTCTGAGGTCTACCATGAAAACAACACCTTTAATCGCTGCGCTCTTCACTGTGTTATATACGAGTGCAAGTTTTGCCAATGTCATCGTCGATACTAAAGGCGTCGATATGGAAAAATACAACGCTGATATGTATGAATGCCAACAGCTCTCCAGTCAGGTTCAGCAACAAGCTGTAGCAGGAGTAGGACAATCCGTCGTAGGCGGCGCAGCACGCACTGCCGCTCTAGGCGCAGCGGGTACGGCAATTGCTGGCGGCCATGGGTCACAGGGAGCGAAAGTAGGCGCTGGTGTTGGAGTGGTAGGAGGGTTTCTACATCACCGAGCAGATGTGAGCCATAGCGAGGCGCAATATTCACAAGATGTCGATCAGGTTATGAAGCAATGCATGACCGGTCGTGGCTATAACATCCTGAACTAGGAAGTAATATTATGAATTTAGTCTTAGATTACGGCTCCCTTGCCATCTTATTTTTGGTGTTATTAATTTTGGTTTACGGACTGATAGTCGTGCATGATATTCCTTACGAGATAGCAAAAAAACGCCAACATCCTCACGCCGATGCCATACATGTGGCCGGATGGATCAGCTTGTTCTTCTTACATGTTCTTTGGCCACTACTTTGGATCTGGGCCACCATGTACGACGGCAATAACCAGCAATGGTTAGGGGAGAAGTCCTCCGTTTCAAAACAAAATTATGAAGACCTACTCATTCGAATCAACGAGCTTGAAAAATCAGGCGGGGAGAAATAATGGAAACGCTCATCATCCTAAGTTATGCCGCCCTTTGCGTGATCATATTCCGAGTATTCCGCGTTCCTCAAAACAAATGGACAATTACAACGGCTTCCGTGATTGGTATGTTTATCGTTGGGTGGATCTTTCTCTATATGGCGATGTATCAACCTGTGTCAAGAATGGCACGAGTGTACAGTGTAACCACCCCCATTACCTCGCAAGTCGAAGGCCTAGTGACGAAAGTCTTTGTGAAAGGGAATCAATCGGTAAAAGCTGGAGACCCGCTTTACCAAATTGACCCAACACCGTTCAAGGACAAAGTTGCACGCTCTGAAAGTGACGTAAAAAGAACACAATCCGCCATCGAGTTTTATGAAACAGAGCTAGTTCGATACCAAAAACTTGGGCGTAAAGGGTTTTCTTCGCAAGAGAATATTGACAACATCGAGACGGAACTTCTGGAACAACAAGCTAATAAAAACAAGTATCAAGCTCAACTTGAATTGGCACAATTCAACTTAAGCAAAACAACGGTTACTGCCCCAACAGATGGCTATGTCACTCAAGTTGCATTGCGACCTGGGATGAAAAGCAGAGTTATACCATTTCAAGGTAATTTGACCTTTGTGCACAAAGAAGACAAGCAGCTATTTGCGGCATTTAAACAAGCGCCCGCTCGCTACGTTAAAGTAGGTTATCCTGCTGAGGTCACATTTAACACAATTCCAGGACACGCCTACAAAGCGCATGTCGTACAAGTCAATGATATATTTGCACAAGGTGCTATTGCCCCATCAGGCACAATGACTTACGCAGAGAAGATCCCAGCAGGTGGACGTATACCAGTAAAAATAGTGCTTGATAACCCAGAGCTTTTGAATGGCATGCCGATCCCTTCAGGCACCGATGCTCACGTTGCGGTGTACTCACCAAAATGGGAGATGTTTAGTGTGGTTCGAAAAGTAATTCTAAGAATGCAAAGCTGGCAAAACTGGTTGTTCGAAGGATAAATGCCAAAAAGGAGAACATCGCTGTTCTCCTTTTTTTGCTTGGCTCATCATTCACACATTCAACGTTGTCGTCAAACTTTCAACCTAGACTTCACATCTACCTGCTACACGACACCAACTAGCGCTTCTTTAATCGCTTTTCTAAACCATTCGTGGCCCGTGTCATTTTTTTGTGACTGGTGCCAAGTCATATAGACAGGCACATTTTTTACCTCAAAAGGAACAGGAAATACATTAATCCCAAACTTATCAGCGAGGTCTTTTGCATGCCATTCACTGGTCACCGCTAGCCATTCTGTTCTAGACACAAGCTGCAATGCCGTTAAAGTAGACCCCGTTGAGTAAGCAACTTTTCGAGTTGGCAATAACTCTTCCATCACTACGGAATCAAGCGCATTAGTATTCAGTCTTTGCGTCTTCCATGTGACATGCTCTTCTTGCATAAAGTCATCACGTGTTAACGTGTCCTGAATACGAGGGTGTGTTTTACTTGCTACCACCACGAGTTTCTGTTCAAACAATAATTCATTATGATAACCATGCTCACTGAGCGGAATGGTTGCCAAGATAACATCAACGCGCCTACGTCTTAAATCATCCTGACGGTCTTGCTCATTAAGATGTTCAATATCAGCTTGGATAGTCACATGTGGCGCGTTCTCTTTTTTATAATGAGTCAGTGCTGGCACCAAAATTAAGTCTATATCTTTATGGCTGGAAATTCGGAATGTTCTTTGGCTCTGGCTGGGCTCAAAATCATGACGAGACGTTGAACTATTAACCAGCAAACTCAAGGGTTCTTGTATTTCAGAGTGAAGTTCTATTGCGAAGTTAGTGGGTGTGATACCTCGCCCTTTACGAATGAAAAGTGGATCTTGATATTGATCCCTCAAACGGTTAAGCGTATGACTCACCGCTGGTGCGGTAATATTTAAGACTTCAGCAGCCTCATTAACACTCTTCGATTTCATCACTGCGTCGAAGGTTTTTAATAAATTCAGGTCCATATTCTTTCTCACTACTCGTCATCTTGTGAACATAATACATGACGATAGCAATGCTGAAAACTTCTCGTACGATGTTGATTTTGTTCTAAAGAAAGGGACATTTCACTTAGGTTATAATTCGCTTGTTTAAGCAAAAAAAGATTCATAAGGCCATGTTAAACCGGAGCAAACAACAAGTAATTTAATCACCCTTTAACTTCAAGCAAGCTCATCGCCATAGTATGTGCTTCACCCGCATCATAAGCATGACCAAGTTTTTAATTTAGCCCTTTATCAGTAATTCCTACCGCCGCTTGTGTATAAACCGCCATTGGATCTGGTATGTCCTGCACACCGACTACCTGATTAGCATTTGCAAAGAAGCAGCACATAAGCACTCTATACCGTTGGTGCTTCATTTAGACCATCACGAAGATCTACAAGATATCCACCACAAAGTAGAGCACGGTATTCGCTCGGTTATGATTGATGGTTCACATTACGCCTTTGATCAAAATATCGAGATAGTTCGTTCCATCGTTCAATACTGCAATCGCTTCGATGCTAGCGTAGAAGCAGAACTTGGTCGTCTCGGTGGCCAGGAAGATGATCTCATTGTCGATAGTGCGGACGCCTTAATGACAGACCCCGCCTCGGCTGCAGAATTCGTACGTCGAACCGGAATCGATTCTCTTGCTGTCGCTATTGGTACCGCACATGGACTATACAAAGCAGAGCCTAAATTAGATTTTGACCGGCTTGATAAGATTCGTTCTGTTGTGGATATTCCATTGGTATTACACGGTGCATCAGGCGTGCCAAATGATATGGTAAATCGCTGTATTGATCTCGGTGTCTGTAAAGTCAACGTAGCCACTGAGCTAAAAATCGCATTTTCAAATGCCGTAAAAGCACACTTTCATGAACACCCAGATGCCAATGACCCTCGAAAATACATTACCCCAGGTAAAGCAGCGATGAAACAAGTGGTCATTGATAAAATTCACATGTGTCGCAGTGAAGGACGACTTCAAACCGTACAAAAATGCTCGAAGATACGCTGTATTTAAGTAAATAACTTCAACTACACACCTGCCCCCTTTAATTCCAGGTGTAAAGGGCATTTCTAATGAAATGCCCTTCTTCTTTCATCTTACCCATATATCAGAAGGAGATAGCACTCATTCACTGCTGTACTTTCACAATAAAAATTCAACAACCTCAATGATTCAAATTATAGGTATAAAAAAATCCTCGATACGATATCGAGGATTTTTTAAGCAGAATAGAAAACTCGTAAGCTTAATCTAATTCAATCAGATTCTTCTCAAACACATCATGTTGATCTTGTACGTCTTTCGAAGGGCCGCCAGTTAGAGCACTCACTGCAATGATTGAAATCGTAGAGAGAATGAACCCTGGAACGATTTCGTATACATCAAAAATCCCACTGCTGATTTGTTTCCAAACCACAATCGTGATACCACCCACTAGAATACCGGCAATCGCGCCATTTCGGTTCATACCAGCCCAATACAGGCTTAGCAATACTGCAGGACCAAACGCGGCACCAAAACCAGCCCATGCATAAGATACCAGGCCAAGAACCGAGCTATCTGGTGTCATGGCGAGTACTAACGCAACAATAGAGATAACAACAACACCAATACGGCCGATTTTAACTACCTGCTCAGATGTCGCTTCTTTATTAATGACTTGCTTATAGAAGTCTTCTGCAAGCGCAGAAGAAGACACCAACAATTGTGAATCCGCGGTACTCATGATCGCTGCCAGAATAGCCGCCAACAAGATACCCGCAATCACTGGGTGGAACATCGCATTAACCAGCAACATGAAGATTTTCTCACCATCCGCCAGTACGTCACCGCCAGAGTTCGTCACGTAAAGTAAGCCAATCACACCGACCAGCATCGCACCTATCATCGATAAAGCAGACCAAACCACGGCGATACGACGAGCGGTTGTCAGGTCTTTGTTGCTACGTGTTGCCTTAAAACGTGCCAAAATATGAGGCTGACCAAAGTAACCTAGACCCCAAGCGACAAGCGAAATAATCGCAATAGCTGACAATGGCTCACCTTTCGTATCATTCCACAATGTGAGAAGCTCTGGATTGATGGCATTTAAGTCATCGATCACTTGCCCGAAGCCGCCTTGCATCGCTGCAATCGGGACAATCATCAATGCAGCAGCCATTAATAGGCCTTGCACTAAATCCGTCCAAGACACCGCCAAGAACCCACCAAACAACGTATAAGAAACCACACATACGGTACCTATGATGACAGCCGTGGTGTAATCCAAGCCAAAGACCGTTTCAAACAGTTTACCGCCTGCCACTAAACCTGAACTGGTATAGAAAAGGAAGAAAAGCAAAATAAAGAACGCAGAAATAACCTGAATCATTTTCGAATTGTCGTTGAAACGACGAGAAAAATATTCAGGTAAGGTTAGCGCGTCAGTCGTAATACTGTAAGTACGCAGGCGCTTGGCACATAGTAACCAGTTAAGCCAAGTTCCCATTAATAAACCACCAGCAAGCCAAAACGCTTCAATGCCAGCAGCATAAGCGTAGCCTGGTAGACCAAGCAATAACCAACCACTCATATCAGACGCACCCGCCGACAAAGCCGCAGGCCATGGTCCTAATGAGCGTCCGCCCAGAAAGTAGTCGCTTGAGTTTGATGTGCGCTTATAGGCAATCACACCAATGGCAAGCATCATCGCTAAATACGCGATAAAAGTTGTCGTAATAGCAAAGCTATTTTGAATCATTATTATTTCCTCATCCTAGAATTCAGCCTTCACCCTGCGTTATCAAAGTGAAGGCCGATAGGGGGCATTAGCAAAAATACCGTTTAACTACCGAGTTCTAACAAGGTAGCGTTCCCCCCCACTGCTGTAATATTGATGGTTCGAGTTCGTTCTGTAATGAACCTCAATACTAAGTTTGGATCGTGTGACGTTAGCATGGACGTCAGATCCGTTTCAGACACCAATAAGCCGATCGCGCTATCACGATTCGCCAATTGGTGATTGACCTGCCATAGCGTTTCTTCCGAGCCCACCAAACCTACCACTCGAACATCTAAGTCGATAAAGGCACTGGCTTCTTCCAAAGGAACGATATGAACAAGCTGTGATGGCAGCTGAGAACGCTCAACCGCCGAAACTAAAAGTTGATTAAAGGCCGTGTTGTTTGAACTAACAATCACCCCATTACCTGAGATTAATGCCGCCGTGATTTGAGCCGTTGCAGCGATGCTTGCATGAGCGTCTTCACTTTCAACGACAATAAGCACTACACCACGACCCGCCGCATAAAGCTCGTTCGTTTCACCCGTTGGGCCTGGCATCAAATGAGGGGTAGCCAACAAAACATTCGCTTGTTGGATGTGATAAGCCATCACGCTTGCCAGCGTCCCGTTGACTTCGTTCATGTTGCGTTGAACGGACAGCACACACTCACGTTGTTGTGCAAATTCAGTGACGTTCCACTGCTCCCAAGCACTGTAAACATCAGAGAAAATCGTTGTGTTATTGACCATGGTTTTTCTCCTTATTTCGACACTTGGATAGCATCAGTAAAACGATATAGATAGTGAGGCCCGCCGGCTTTTGGACCGGTTCCAGAAAGGCCTTGCCCGCCAAATGGCTGAACACCAACCACTGCGCCCACTTGATCGCGGTTAATGTAGCTATTCCCCACTCGAGTGTGTTTTTCGATCCAGCGATAGGTCGATTCATTACGACTGTGGATACCCAGTGTCAATCCGAAGCCCGTTGCGTTGATGCGCTCCACCACATTAGGTAACTCTGCCGCTTTAAAACGAACAATGTGCAAGATCGGACCAAACTGTTCTTCTTTTAAGATGGAGATATCCTCAATCTCAAAAGCACTTGGGGCGACAAAATCACCTTCATCACATTCGTTACCTAATGACAATTGCGCCACTTTTTTGCCGTGAATATGCATCGTTTCAATATGGGCAAGCAGCTTTTCTTTGGCTTTTTTATCGATAACAGGGCCTACATCGGTGGAATGTAAGTAAGGTAAACCCACACTGAGTTCCGCCATTGCACCTTGGATCAGATTGATAACGCGGTCTGCAATATCATCTTGCACAAACAGCACACGCAACGCAGAACAGCGTTGGCCAGCAGAGGCAAACGCGCTGCGCACAACATCACGTACCACCTGCTCAGGTAATGCGGTAGAGTCAACAATCATGGCGTTTTGGCCACCAGTTTCAGCAATAAACGGAACCGGAGCGACCTGACGCGCGGCTAGGGTGGCGTTAATGCGTTGCGCGGTAGGTGTTGAGCCGGTGAAGGCCACGCCAGCAATCGCATCGTGAGAGGTCAATGCATGACCTACGTCTGCGCCATAACCGGTGATTAACTGAATAACGTTGGCAGGAAAGCCCACTTCAAGCATGAGCTCTACGGCTTTAACCGCTATCAGCGAGGTCTGCTCCGCAGGTTTGGCCACAACGGTATTGCCCGCTACCAACGCGGCTGAGATTTGACCGAGGAAAATAGCCAGTGGGAAGTTCCACGGACTGATACAGACAAAGACACCACGTCCACCGCGAGTAAAGGTTTTCGACTCACCATCAAAACCGAGCAGTGACTGAGCGTCAAAAATATGAGGTTGTTTCGCGTAGTAGCGACAGAAATCAACCGCTTCACGAACCTCATCAATCGAATCATGAATGGTCTTACCGGCTTCTTGATGACATAACGCCACCAGCTCGTGCAAGTTATCTTCTAGTGCATCAGCAAGACGCAATAAACACTCGCCGCGTTGCTGATAGCTGACTTTTGACCAAGATTCAAACCCTTGCTCTGCGACACGAATGGCATCTGAAACCTGTGTTTGATTCGCCATCGCAACTTGACCAACCACCTTGCGACGATCGTACGGTGCGGTCACCGTATCAAGCGTGGCATCTTCCTTGATCATGCTTTCGTAAAGCGAGACCCCATTAATGATCGGTGCGCCTTTCCACTGCTTGCTCAGGAACGCGTCGACTTTATGTTCGTACTCTTTCACTTCCGATTCAATATCGACATTAATACCGATTGCGTTTTTGCGGTCGGCAAAAATGGCCGGCGGTAAATCAATCTGATCGTTATGCAAGACCGCATTAACGTTCAAGGCATCTACGGGGTGTACCGTTAAGGTATCAACTGGGCATCGAGCATCGACAAGACGATGGACAAAGCTGCTGTTCGCCCCATTTTCGAGTAAGCGACGTACGAGATACGGTAGCAAATCTTTGTGGCTGCCCACCGGAGCGTAAATACGGACCGGTTGTTTGTGGGTCTCCATCACATGGTCATACAGAGAATCACCCATGCCGTGTAGACGTTGGAATTCATAGTCCGTATGCGGTGCCATCGTAGCAATCGCCGTCACCGTATGAGCGTTGTGGCTCGCAAACTGAGGGAAGATGTTGCCGCGAACGTTATCGCTCAATAGGAATCTTGCACAAGCAAGGTAGGCGACATCGGTCGCTTCTTTGCGAGTAAACACTGGATAAGCATCATAACCGGCCTGCTGAGACCATTTTACTTCGCTGTCCCAATACGCGCCTTTCACCAAACGAAGTGGAATCAAATCCCCTTGCTGTTTTGCTAACGCATTGATCCACACAAGAACTGGCAAGGCTCGCTTTGAATAAGCCTGAATCACCAAGCCAAACTTGCCCCAGCCTTTTGCAACGTCGCTCCGGTACACTTTCTCGAACAGTTTTAATGACAGCTCAAGGCGGTCTGCCTCTTCTGCATCAATGGTGATCGCGACTTCCAATTCACGCGCACGGGTTAATAACTGAGTTAACGTTTCACATAACTCCGTCAATACACGAGCTTCGTTTGCCACTTCATAGCGAGGATGCAATGCCGAAAGCTTGATAGAAACCGAAGGCGCAGGGCTCGTGTCTAGCCCGTACTTATCGCCGCCGACCGCTTCAATAGCCATCAAGTAATCTTTGAAATATTTGTCTGCGTCAGCTCTTGTTAGTGCAGCTTCACCCAACATGTCGTAAGAATAAGTAAAGCCGCGGTCTCGCATTTTCTTGCCATTTTTTTGCGCTTCGCTAATGCTGCGACCTAACACAAACTGATGGCCCATGACTTTCATCGCTTGATACATTGCCTTGCGAATCACAGGCTCTGAAAATTTGTTGACCAACTTATTCATTGCATTCGCTGGGCTTTGTGCTTCTTGGTCACCCAAGCCAACCACTTTACCCGTGAGCATCAACCCCCACGTTGAGGCATTCACAAAAACAGAGTCAGAGCTTTTTAAGTGAGACTTCCAATCTGCCACACTTAACTTATCGCGAATCAAGGCATCGGCAGTGGCAGAGTCTGGAATACGCATTAAGGCTTCGGCCAAACACATCAACAAGATCCCTTCTTGGGTATCTAGGCTGTATTCCAATAGCAGCGCATCGATCATTTGAATCGCATTTTTATCGGCACGAATGGCCTCGATCAGCTGTGTGGTTTTTTGTGGGATTTGTTGAGCTTCGTCACCGATTGGTGTTGCCAAAGGCAAAAGCTGTTGTAACCATTGTGATTCATCCACCATGTATAGTGGAGAGATCAGTGACCAGAGTTGCTCAAGGGGTTGCTCGGCAAACTCTTTTTTAAGCACATCAGTTGCTGTAAACATGCGTCATCCTCAATCTCGCTCCAACCGCAATAGGCGGCAGGCGTACTACAATGGCAGGGAGTGTATTGTGAGTGCACGGCGATTACTTGTCAAAAACTCCGAGCTTTTTGCTGTTTTCTACGCTTATTAACAAAATTAATACAAGGTCACATCCTTACAAGCAAGACAGACGATTACAATTTGCAACCAGATTAACATATTGTTTCATTTTCAATATCGATGACAACGCCATGTTGTCTGCTCTCGCTCTCAATATCGAAAAGCAATGAGTGTATAAAGGACAAACTGGCCGCCACATTTGTAATATTCACTAACACTTCAACGAATAACTCTTCACCTAATCAGGACCACCATCCGCTATACTGTCTGCGATTAAAATCAGGTAAACCATATTAAATTGGGATGACATTGTTTAAACGCTTTTACCAACTCTTTATCGCTATCATCATTACAATGTGTACTCACTTTGTAAGCGCTGACGAGTACGTAACGTTTGAGCCATCAAGTTTAGATTCAAGCATCTCATTTGCTCTTGAAGAAAATAGTGTGTTAGACGAGTTTTCAGACTCAATGACAGACGAAGACGGATCGGTGTTGAATGACAGCGCGGGCCCTTTATTTTTATCGGTCTCTCGACGCGCGATCACCGATGCCACTCAATCCGTTCAAGGGCTCATCCCAGACTATTATCTACTGATCGCATTTTTACCGCCGCCGCTATTGAAAATAGCGACGACGGCAACCTCCATGACTTCCCCCCAACTGCATTGGACAAGCCGTATTAATTCTGCTCCTTCTCGCCTGTCCGGCTGGAAAGACGCCAATACCTTGTACACCCACCAACACGCAAGATTTAGCTAATCCTCTATCAAACATTAAGAAACCACTCCCGATATCGTTAGGTTTTCATCACGTATAGCGTTCATTTTCGGCCTTTAAACGGGCGATAACGACGCTATGTTGATGACCGCTATGTGCTGATAATAACTTTGCGCTGATGAAATAATACGCAGAGTTGTCATGCAACATTTTGCTATACGTATGCATTTAATCATTCGTATACATTGTGTTTTCAGCGATCTCGAGAGTTCACTATTGATACGTTTTAGAGAATTTTCTTGTGAAGAAACACACCCAAAGCACCATCAATCGCTTCGCGAAATGGAAATACATTGTGCTCGCAATCAGCTTAATCATCATGCTGTTAAGTGCACTGCCTTCCTTATATGGCGAAAATGCTGCATTGCAGATTAATCATCGCGGACATACCGTGGATGCCCCCCAGATATCACAACGCCTGCAACAAGCTGGCATTACTCCGACTAGCATCGACCAGCAAGGCGACAGCACCATTGTTATCTTGTCGGACCCAACGCAACAAGCCCAAGCCCAGTCGGTATTAAATCAATACCTCGACTCCTCGATCACTGTTGCACTTGCCATGGAAGCCGCTGCACCGAAATGGCTGCTCAGCGCCGGGTTCTCTCCTATTGCCCTTGGTTTGGATTTGCGTGGCGGCGTGCAGTTCTTACTAGAAGTCGATATGGAACCGGTCTACCAAGCACACCGCCAAATGGTGATTGATGAGTTTGCCTCTGAAATCAGAGCAAGCCGTGGACGAGTCATTCAAGATGCTGTTCAAATTAACTTATATAACGACCAGGATGTCACCACTGCTCGTACGTTGCTGCGTAGTCAGTTTGCCAATTGGGACAGTCGTATTAGCGGCAATACCGTCACACTTTCATTATCCGATGATGAAAAAATTGCATTGCGAACCCTTACCGTTCAACAAAATTTGCAGATCATGCGTGGGCGTCTTGCTGAACTTGGCATCACCGAAGCCTCTGTGCAGCGTCAGGGGGAAAGCCGAATTCGAATTGAATTGCCCGGCGTACAAGATCCTGCAGCGGCGAAAGATGTGATTGGTGCCACCGCATCCTTAGCATTTCATTCAATGCCTGACACGCAATCCAGACAATCTCTGACCTTACTTGATAACGATGGCCATACCGTTCATGTGGATCGTCGTGCCATTTTGGCGGGCGAGCACATTATCGACGCAAGAGCCGGACTTGGTGAGATGGGAACGTCAGAGGTAAACATCTCTCTTGATTCCAGTGGCGGACGAAAAATGTCGCAATTTACTCGCACCAACATCGGTCAGCCAATGGCAACGCTGTATAACGAATACAGCCGAGATGCCTCAGGAGAGAGCCAACAGGTAAGTAAAGTCATTAGCGTCGCAACCATTCAGTCTCAACTGGGTAGCCGCTTTCGAATTACCGGTGTAGGCAGCATGCAAGATGCCCAAGAACTTGCCCTTTTACTCAGAGCAGGATCGCTTACCGCGCCAGTGACCATAATAGAAGAGCGCACTATTGGCCCATCACTTGGTGCTGAAAATGTGAAAAACGGCTTTGCTGCACTCGCGTTAGGTCTAGCGCTTACATTGAGCTTTATTGCACTTTGGTATCGCAAGATGGGCTGGGTCGCCAACGTCGCTTTGCTCGCCAATATGGTGTGTTTGTTTGGTCTCATTGCACTGCTTCCTGGCGCGGTTCTCACGCTACCAGGTATTGCTGGCATGGTATTAACTGTCGGCATGGCCGTCGACACCAATGTGTTAATTTTTGAACGGATTAAAGACAAGATGCGCGAAGGAAGAACCTTTGCACAAAGTATTGATAAGGGCTTTAACAGTGCTTTCAGCTCCATTTTTGATGCCAACCTAACCACAATGATCGTCGCCATCGCACTGTACACCATAGGTAACGGCCCCATTCAAGGGTTTGCCATCACACTTGGGCTTGGATTATTAACCAGTTTATTTACTGGTGTATTTCTGTCTCGCGCCATCATCAATCTCATTTGGGGGCGTGATCAACGCCGTGAAGTAAAGGTCTAATTATGAAATTCTCTCAATACTCATTGACTCACGTTCGCTATGGTATGTCAGCTATTTCAATGCTGCTTTTACTGACAGCAACGCTTTTCATTACCTTTAAGGGATTTAATTGGGGACTGGATTTTACCGGTGGAATCGTCGCAGAGGTTCGTCTCGATGAAACCCTAACGGCAACAGATATCCAACCCTCCCTAGAAGAAGCGTTAATGCAGGAAGTCCAAATTGTCAGCTCAACAGAGCCTGGGCGATGGATCCTACGCTACCATCCAACGGAAGATGAAACGCTGGCGCTGTCTCCAATATTAGAATCGTTTAGCCAACAGGTAGAAGTACTCAACAGTAGTATCGTCGGGCCACAAGTGGGGCAAGACATGGTAGAGCAAGGGGGCGTCGCCATTTTAGCTTGCTTCGTGTTAACCATGTTGTATCTCAGCTATCGATTTGAATGGCGATTAGCGTTAGGTGCCCTTGTCGCATTAGTCCACGATGTTGTCATCGTCTTAGGATTATTCTCCGTCACTCAAATGGAATTCAACCTAACTATCCTTGCGGCCGTGCTGGCGGTACTTGGCTATTCGTTAAACGACTCAATTATTATTGCGGATCGCGCTCGTGAGCTGTTTAAATCTAAGCCTAAAAAGTCAGCCGACGCACTCATTAACCTCGCCGTAAAAGCAACGTTTTCCCGAACCTTGGTCACTTCCGGCACCACCCTCGTCACGGTATCCAGCCTGTGGTTACTTGGAGGCCCTGCCTTAGAAGGGTTCGCAATCGCATTGTGTTTAGGTATTGCATGTGGCACATGGTCATCCATTTCATTGGGGGTCACCTTGCCGCAAATCATAGGCATCAGCCCAATGCATTATCAAGTCACGAAACCAACCCCAGAGGAGGCATTGCCATAATGAGATTAATCAAACAAGAAGTGATGTTCTTACTGGGTCTGCTCACGGTAGTACTATTCAAGTTTGGAGGGGAAAGCGTGTTGCAATCGCAGATGAGTTCTCCCGTTGGCTTATTGCTCACTGTCGGGCTGTTTGTTGTCGTGATGGCCGCAATATTTGCGGTCGTACGTCATTCCGACGCACTTGCGATTAAGTTAGGTGATCCCTACGGGACTCTCATTTTAACGCTGTCAGTGATTTTACTTGAAGTCGTGATGATATCGTCCATTATGCTTACGGGCGATGCCAATCCGGTCCTCGCTCGAGATACGATGTTTGCCGTTATCATGGCCGTACTGAATGGTTTAGTTGGGATCACCTTGTTAATAGGGGGGCTTAAATACCACACGCAAAAATACAATCTAGACGGTTTAAAATCGTATCTTGTCGCAATTGTCCCATTGGCGCTGTTGTGCCTTGTGCTACCCAACTTCACCAGTGCAGATAAATCAGGAGCAATGTCAACCGCACTGATGACCATGCTTGTCTTCGCTTCTGTTGTTTTATATGGGGTATTTTTATTCATCCAAACCCGCAGTCACACCCATTTTTTTATGGATGAGGATCATCAAGATGAGCATGAATTCCATGGGCCACTGGGCAGCAATTTATACCATTCAATCATGCTGGTGGGTTACTTACTCATTGTCATTTTACTGGCCAAGAGTTTAGCGATCCCAATTGATGGCACCGTGGTGTTGCTCGGTGCTCCTGCGGCATTAGGTGGGCTTATTGTTGCCATTTTAATTTTAGCCCCAGAGGCGGTGGGCGCCGCGAAAGCAGCGCTCAACAATCAGTTACAACGAGCTATGAATTTGTTCTTTGGTTCGGTGCTCGCCACCATTGCTTTAACCGTTCCCGCCGTTTTATTGATCTCCACTGTCATTAGTCAGCCAATCCAACTGGGTCTAGCTCCGGCAGAGATGGTATTGCTCGTTACCACATTACTTATGACTGGCATCAGTTTTAGTAGCGGTAGAACGAACTCTTTAAATGGCGTCGCGCACCTCATACTGTTCGTTGCATACATCGTTTTGATGTTCGAATAACACGCTTTATTTAGCCTTGTGCGATCTCCGCACAAGGTCTTTTTATTCATATTGAAGGATTTTGTATGCTGGACATTTTTACTGCGATTTGGCACCACGACTTTGAAGCACTTCAGCAAATAAGTTCGTTAAACGGTTTTTTGATGCTGCTTGCTTTCATATTATTGCTCGAATCAAGCTTCGTTTTCTTACCTCTACCCGGAGACAGCTTAGTCCTTTTCGTGGGTGGCCTGGTTGGGCTAGGGATCCTTGATTTTTATCCGGCGGCAGGCGCGCTTTGCTTCGCAGCCTCACTTGGCAGTATCAATGCCTACTTACAAGGTAGAGTGCTCCATAAAACACGCTTTGTGCCCTTTCTAAAACGAGTGTTACCCAATGATGCGTTACCCAAAGCGAAAGACTTACTCCATCGTTATGGCTTCCTATCATTGTTTATCTCACGCTTCATCCCATTTGTTAGGGTGCTCACGCCGATGCTAATGGGACTCTCAAAACTCAGTGTTTGGAGAACGGTCATCATTAGTACAACCAGTTCTGTATTTTGGTGTTTGCTACTAATGATATCGGGGAAGTGGTTAATGATTCACCCAAGGCTGAATGACTATCAAGAGCTTATATCTAAAGGGCTGCTTTTATTTAGCATGTCGCTGGTGGCAATCGCGGTTATTGGGTTGGTATATCGCTACATGACGTCAAAAAATGAAAGTTGTAATTTTTAGCTCATATTGCTGGTTCAATATACAAACCTGAGCCAGCATCTCACCACCATATTTAATTTCCTCACTCAAATAAAACCCTAAATTAATTCAGTAACTAGCAATATTGATTTAAAAAATATTTCACAAAAAAATATATCAACTTAAAACACCAAACTTCTAAATAGCATATGCATACCATTGTTTAATTCATCCTGTGACACAGATCACACAACGAGTGACATATATTGATGTTCCTGCTTATTTTTTTGAAATAGAATCACAAAAAAATCAAGCTATAATTAAAGGGAAGTAAATTGAATAAAACAATATTGAGCAGTGCAATATTTTCAGTGCTATTAATATCAGGATGTGGTGGAAGCTCTGACGATAATAACGAGACGATACCAGGTAAAACAATCACCGTTATAGATGGCTATATTGAAAAAGCAGAAATATGTGTTGACCGAGATGGCGACGGTATTTGTGGTAGCGGCGAGTCACTCGGTTTCACTAGCAGCAATGGCAAATTCACCATCCCGCATTCTGATGCAAATTATCCAGTAATTGTTCGATCCATAGCTGGGCTATCAATTGACAGCGACCGTATCGGCTACCTAACTAACAGCTATGAAATGACGGCTCAGCAAGAGGACTCTGTTGTTACTCCATTCACGACTTTAGCTAACGCGAGAGGAATAACCGTCGAAGAACTCGCAGACGAGTTAAACCTTAATGCCAACGTAATATCCGGCGATTATGTTGTCGCGAAAGACGATGAGGCCACCAGAGGCTATGCGCTTGAGGCACATGCTCTAGCCCGTAGTCTGGTACACGAACTGCCTGCGAATTCCGCTGACCTTAATGGCGACAAACTGTTTGAATCCGCCACCGCGATTAATAACGCGATCAATGACCACCTTAATGACTCTGATATTGAGACATTAGAAGATATCGACTTTGTCCGCTCAGACAATGGTGATTACGAAAGCATTGAAGTTATCAATGATTTAAACAGTTACTTAATTGGTAATAACGATTCTGCTGACAATCCAGAGACAGTATGGAACGTTGCTAATTTTGGTACTTACTGGGCAAAAGAAGAAGGCGTATTTTCTGCTTGGTTAACCAAAGACGAGCTTTGTGTTGATGGCAACGACTTAAATCGTACCTATAGCTGTGGCGAGTACTCAATCAAAGAGCAAACACTCATTATAGAAGGCGATAATGGTTCTGAAAATAATGAGTTTATCTACACATCCTCTAACCTTTCCTTCGTGGTGCCAGATGAAGGCGACCTGACGCTTTGGACGACGGAAGACATTCTAAGCGCTGAACTTGATTTCGTCATTGCTGATTTTGAACATAAAACGTGGCACATTGTTTTGGACGACTCAAATAGTGAAATCTCAAAGCCGACTTATGCGACGTTCCAGTTCAATGACTTTAATGAAGAAACTAACACTGGTGAAGTGATCCTTGTCGAAGACGGTCAAGAAAATTACGCAACAACTTGGACTATTAATGACGGTAATCTAACCATCGTATTTGATGAACTACCTAGTGATAACGACATCGAATTGAGCTATTCAGCGACCAATGGCACTATCATGATCGTTGCAAATTTAGAGCATGATGAAGATGTATTTTCATTTATGACTCAAGATGGCGATCTTGCACAAAACATCGTAAAAAAATGGAAAGAAGCTAAATAACTATCCATGAAAACACCTAGCGTGTATTTATTACACGCTAGGTGAGAAATTCCCTATAACATTAAAGATAATTAGGCCATCTATTAATTTAAACTCAAATAATTAAGGCCAAAGTAAATAATAAATCAGATATTTATAGTGAAAATTTTTATATCCAGGTGACATAAACATTGTCACACCTTATATATTGTAGTTATTTTAATCTAAATGTCGGCCATTAGACGCAATGACCTTCTTATACCAATAAAATGACTTTTTGCGAGTGCGTTCTAACGTACCATGACCCATATCATCTCGGTCAACGTAAATGAAACCATAGCGCTTACTCATTTCTCCGGTAGACGCAGAGACCAAATCAATACACCCCCAGGGGGTATAACCCATTAATGGCACACCATCTTCAATGGCATCAGCCATCGCTTCAATATGGGCTCGTAAATACTCGATTCGGTAGTCGTCATGAATCTCACCATTCTCATCAACGACATCTTTTGCCCCTAGCCCATTTTCCACAAGAAACAGTGGTTTCTGATAACGGTCATACAGCGTATTCATAGCAATTCTGAGCCCCATTGGGTCAATAACCCAGCCCCACTCACTGGCTTCTAAGTGAGGGTTTCGAATGGATTTAACGACATTCGCTTCGCTCGTATTTCCCTGATTCATATCAGCAGAGGCGCAGCGTGATGCGTAATAGCTAAAAGAGATAAAATCGACCGTATTCGATAGAATCTCAAGATCACCATCACGGATATCAAGCACGACACCCTTATCATTAAAAGTACGTTGCGCGTAAGACGGGTAATACCCTCGTGCTTGCACATCAATGAAAAATAGGTTTTCTCTGTCTTTATCCAGCGCCATTTTGACATCTTCGGGCTTACAAGAATAAGGGTAAAAATTACCGCCCGCTAACATGCAACCCACTTGATTATCAGGGTTAATCTCATGAGCAATTTTGGTCACCAACGCACTGGCGACTAACTCATGATGAGCAGCTTGATACTTCACTTGTTCCTTGTTTTCACCTTCTTCAAACCGTAACCCAGCGCCAGAAAATGGGCTGTGCAACAAGATGTTAATCTCATTAAAAGTCAGCCAGTACTTCACCAAGCCATCAAAAGACTCAAAACACGTGCGGGCATACCGTTCAAAGAAAGCAATCATCTCCCTACTACGCCAAGAGCCGTATTGATTGACAAGATGCATCGGAACATCAAAATGACAGAGCGTCACCAGCGGCTCGATCCCATGCTTTTGGCACTCGCGAAATAGATCTAGATAGAAATCGATGCCTTTCTGATTCGGCGCTAATTCATCCCCTTTTGGAAACAACCTTGCCCAAGCGATAGAGGTCCTGAACACCTTAAAACCCATTTCAGCCAATAAGGCGATATCGCTTTTATATCGATGGTAAAAATCAATCGCATCGTGACTCGGGTAATAGTCGCTATCATCCAGATTGGCACAATGGTTCAATCCAAGCTTAATCGGCATACGATTATCCCCATATGGGATCATGTCGATCGTTGACAGACCTTTATGTCCTTCTAGATATGCCCCTTCTGCTTGATTGGCGGCTATCGCGCCCCCCCATAGAAATTTGTCTGGAAAAACTGACATTTTCATTCCTTAAACATTCACTAGCCTATCATGGCCCATCTTTAAACTAATTTTATATATACCATTTAAAATCAAACAGTTGCTTATTGATATATCAGCCGTTTAATCATTTCATTGCCCATAAAGTTACCAGTAACACTATGACTGTAAACGACTATAAATAGAATATTTCAATTGTGCGGAATGACTCATGATTTTGGCTATAACGAAGAAACTTAAGAAAGAAAAATGCACCAAAATCTGTGAGGCTCATAATTGAACGTGACTCAGCTCATGCCATCGGGACTCGTTTTGTATTATTATATCATTCAAGAATAAAAGAGATGTCCCCTCCTCTTCCGTTTGACCCATGCTCAATAAGGTAACGCTTTGTCCTCCCATTCCTACATAAGAAAAAACTTTTCGCTTGCGTGGCCGCTCGCGTTTAACGCATTGCTGATGCAATCCATGTTAATGATCGATACCTTGATGGTGTCACCACTTGGTGAGATCCCTCTTGCGGCAATGGGCATTGCGACCACCGTGGTGGCGTTTATTCTTGGTATTCAGATGGCATTGGCCAATGGTACTCAGCTGGTATTGAGCAGAGCCGTGGGATCGCAAACGTCAGGCGCACTATCGAAAGCCTTTTTATCAGGCATGATTATTAACTTGTCAGTCGCCTCATTATTTTGGTTACTGCTCACACTCTTTGAACAACCGTTGCTGCACGCCATTACTGATGATATGTCGCTACATACGGAAATCAGTGGCTACCTAGATGTTTCCAAGTATCTGGTCTTATTTACCTCAGTCACACAGGTTATCACAGCATTATTTAATAGCATGGGACGCACAAAAGTTCCGCTCAAAGGGTACGTCCTTGAGCTACCAATTAATACGGCTCTCTCTTATGTCCTTATTTACGGAATATCACTTTCTGAGGGAGTAAGCATTGAAGGAACGGGGGTTCAAGGGGCCGCATTAGGCAGCGTCATTGCCATTGCGATTCGTCTCATTTTCTTGTGCTTATGTGTGCACCTTGATTCCGCTATCACACTCAACATGCGCGACCAACTGTCGACGTTAAAGCGTAACATCCGCCTACATTTTGTAGAGATTTTCCCTGTCGCCGCCAACGTAACAATTTTGTCTATTGGTGCTACTACGTACCAACTCATGTACTCACAACTGAATATCAACGCCTATGTTGCCATCACGTTAGTGTTCCCTTGGATTCGTGCAGGAACACAATTTATTACCGCGTGGGCACATTCGTCTGCCATTACGATTAGCCAAGCAATAGGCTCTCGTAAAATGGATGATCTAACGAAAAACGTGGATACAAGTATTGACGTCGCGGTAGGCATTTCCGTTGTCTGCGCTGTGTTTTTTGCTGGGCTCAGCCTCGTCATTGCCAATGTGTATCCCGACCTGGATCCATCAACCTACGAAGCGCTTGCCATTATCGCGCCACTCTACATCTTTTTGCCTATTATTCGCGGTTACAATACCGTGCATGGACACGTACTGAGAGCCCTTGGCAAGACAACAGCCGTATTTAAAATCAACTTCACGGGACAATGGCTTATCTCTATCCCATTGTGTGCGCTTATAATTTTTGGTTTTGATGGTTCAATATTTTGGGCATTTGCTGTGCAGCCATTTGAAGAAATCGTTAAAGCCTTGCCTTTCAGAGCCCTCGCAAGAAAATCACTCAAAGAGTTCGATATGAAAAAAGCCGATGCGCTTATGTATGATTAATCAATATAAATAGATCATTAAAACCGTCTTCTAAGTCCTAACTAATCAAGCCAAAGAAACGCACTTTGGTTAGGACTTATACCTTATTCTACTCTGTAAACTACCACTCACTCGGTAAATAACGCGACAAAACGACCTGCTGACTAGCTTATCCAGGCTTTTATTTCGATACAATTATCACTAACCGCCAAGTCAGTCACAATTTTTGACGAATATACTGTCTTACACGTGACGACCGTCAAGCTACATATTCTTACAACTAGAAACAAACTCTTAGATCATACAATATTATTGCATACTAAGTTCACGGATATGAAGAGAGTTTATGATGCGAATGACTAAGATTGCGGCTGCAATTACCCTTTCAGCAGGTTTATTGGTGGGCTGTAATGGTCCAGAGCTAGTTCAAGAGCCAGAGGTCACGCCCCCAGCACCGACTTCACCTTTAGCTGGTGGTAATTGGCAATTTGGCGATACTAGCGGTGCAGCTGCTATGGCAGATAGCATGGATTTACCTGATGTTTATGTATTTGATGGTAAAACTAATCAAAAATTCTATACCGATTTTGAAGTTCCTGGCACTTACCGCATTTACTCGAATGATTACAGTGATGGTTTTGAGTCAGATCCTCAAACCATTGATTTTGTTTACCATGAAATCAACGGCACTACTATAACTTCCACTCCTATTTCTGGCGCTACTTTCACAGTGACCGGTGACGCTTTAGTTATTGATAGTGGTGGTAGCTTTGGTGAGCTTTCAGCATCAGATGTAGCAAACAACCAAGAAGTGACCGATGCAATTAAAGCAGCTAATGAAGCATCGGGGGTAAACAACCAAGTTCAAATTTTAGATACGCTTACCGATGATGTTGGTGAATTAAGACTCAAACTATCAGATTCATCAACAGGAGCGACAGTAAGCAGCATTGCTTCAGGTAAGCTGACTGTAGATGTTATTTATCAAGTAGATGAAGAGACAGAACAAGAAGCAGATGGTACCGGTGACAACGCTTACATTTCACTTTATACCAACGGTACATCGAACAAAAACCTGTATGGCGAGATCATTCTGAGTGAAGGTAAAGTCAAATATCGAGGTGCAGGAGTTGGGGGTGTAAGTGGTGGTGAAATTACCGAAACCAGTGGAACATTTGAAAATGGCGAAGAACTAGCCATCGAAGTGACTTGGGGTAATAGCGAATTCAAGTTTACTGTCAACGATGAAGAATTTATTGGTGCGATAACTGAAGATGCAGCAGTCACCGTGATTTCCCTAAAAATCGGTGATACAAAAAATACAACAAACTTCAAATTCGTCGGTGATAACTTAACGGTTTTCTCCAATGACACCGGTAGTGAAGAGCAGGTGTTCAACGATAACTTCGATGGTTACGCGACCGGACAAGTCCTAAAAGGTAACCCATACAATAGCAGCACTTCCGAAGCAACTGTCATCGGTAATGGCGATGATACAACGGATCCAGTAGAACCTGGAGACTTTCCATCAGCAGTGCATGAGTTCAAGTTTAATAATGGCGACGCTACAACAGACTCCGGAACAGCAGCAAGTAGCAATACGAAATGGACAGGTAATGCCACACTTACATCTACGGCTGGATCAACAGGCTCAAATGCAACAGCGATTGATGTTGACCAAGATACAGCTGGTTACGGTTATGCCTATTACACTGCAGATGGAACCACTGGTGCAGACCAAATTGAAGGGTCTTTTTCGATTGAGACAGTAATCAATCGAGATCGCGCTAATGCCTCTGATGTAGCACTTGTCGACTATGCTGACACAAGTAATTACCTTGGTTATAAACTTTACATCGAATCAAACGACGACACACTCAAATTTAAAGTTTACGGTGGCGTTGTAGGTGACAGTAACCTTTCTACAGAAGCGGTCTCATCGGTCTCTATTATGGATGACACATGGTATCACGTCGCAGCTGTATACGATGATGTTGCAAGTGAAGCAACCATTTACCTCAACGGAGAACTTGTCGCAACTAAATCTGTTGACTGGGATTTAGCGAAAAACTCAGGAGATAAATTCATCCTGCTGGGCGGTGCAACGAGCAGTGACAAAAACTTTGATGGCCAAGTTGATAACATTGGCCTTTGGAATGTAGCACTAACCGCTGAGCAAGTTGCTGAACGTGTAACTCAATTTAGCGCTCAATAACACTGCCGAGTTTCACCTTAATAAAGGCCCAACTGTTTAGTTGGGCCTTTATTCAATACGGACGATGAACTTGTATCCAAAGGGTATCCTTCAATGGCTATCAAAATGGCTCTACTCGGAGTCGCTTTATCCGCGCAATTTTTTAGTTACAGTAGTCGAAATTAAACTCGCAACTAGTGAGCAAGTTGCACCTGCTGAATGTGGACGGTGAAACCAAACTTGATCATGACATTACTTATTGGAAACACATGCTGAGTTACTTCAAAGCGGGAATCTATAACCAGTTTAAACATGGTACCGGTGAAGTGCACTTCTATAGCCTTGATTATGCTATTGATAAGAAGTAAGCATTGTTGTTTTAGGGCACGTAGGGTGCCTTTTTTTATTTAGATTTGAGTGACGAATATGAACCGTAAACCCTCGATTCTTCAAGCTGCCATTGTTGCCTATTCTTCCTTATTATTGTCCGCCTGTGGTGGGAGCAGTAGTGAAGACACACCATCAGATGTATACCACCCTCCTGTTGATGATTCCGGGCAATATTATGTAATCAGTAGCACTGATCTTATCGCCGATGGTGCCAATGGAATGGCAACCTATGACTTGATAGAGAGCATACTCGGAACCGGCTCTATTGAAGCGCCTGATCTCTATGGTGACGCTAATCATCCGCACATTGACCATATCACGGAAGACAATGACAACATGGTCGGTAACTACTTCCGTTTCGTCTTACACAGAGATGAAGATAAGGACCGCGATAAAGACTATACCGATAGGCAACGTAACGAAATTAAGGTGTACGATAAGTCGGATGACTCTCTTAAAGGAGTAATGGACAAAACCTTCGAATATCGTTGGAAGTTCAGGGTCGGGGATGACCTCGCTGTCACCAGTCACTTTACCCATTTATTCCAGCTTAAAGCGGTAACCGATGGCAGCGATCCGGTCAGTCAACCGCTGGTCACGATTACCGCCAACACCAAGAGCGGTGAAAGTGGGCTCGAAGTGAGACATGTTACGGCCGATAACACCAAAACCATGTTGTTGCATACCTCTCAGATGGATATTGACTGGGCAACGCAGATACAAGGCCAGTGGTTAGAGGTCATGGTGAGAAGCACATTTAGCGAAAAAGGCGCACTGTACTTATCGGTCACACCCCTTGGCGAACAAACCCCGTTGTTTGCCGTTAATGAAAGTAATATCGAATTGTGGCGCTCCGGGAGCAATGCGAGCGACGGTAATTTTGTCAGGCCAAAATGGGGAATCTACCGATCTCTGAACGATATCGCCTCTCTCAACGAGGGTGAAGACGAGGTTTGGTTTGCTGATTTCTCGATTAAAGAAGTAGAGAAAATCACGGAGTAAACCGTGTCAGAAATAACGGAGTGATTGGCATTGTTCATACCAATCACTCCGACAAATACCAAAGTCGTCGTTTTAACGCACTAAACCAACCACTCTACTACCTGCCAATTCTCTCTATCGCTCAACGCTTTGAGCTTCGGACATGGATTCACTAAATAAGAAAAATCCGCATATTCACACAAAGGGAGGTCATTAATCGAATCCGTATAGAAATGGATCGAGGTGTAATGTCTATCGCCTGTTTCCAGCCATTGCTTTAGCCTTAATACCTTACCGTCACGATAGGTTGGAATGCCTTTAATCTGTGCAGTATAGGCATTATTATCTTCGATCAAATCAATGCCCATCGCAGTGTCAATGCCTATGCGTTGACCAATCGCTTGAACAAGAAAACTGACGGAAGCAGAAATGATAACCGTATCAATCGCATCACGCTTTAGCTCAGCCAGTCGTGCTTTTGCTTGCGGGAAAAAACGCGGCATAATTTTTTCATCGATGCACTCATTCACTAAACTTGCGACTTGAGACTTACTCACACCCTGCAGCGGTGCCATGGAAAAAGAAAGGTAGTCTTTCATGTCCAGTTCCCCCTGAGCGTACAGCGTCATCAAGCGCTGATCTTGCTCTAGGAAATCCACTTGTATCGCGATCCCTTTCTCGACCAAAAATTCATTCCAAAGCATGGCACAATCCGCATCAAATAGCGTCTCATCCATATCGAATACATAAAGGGGTTTTGACATTCTAAGCTCTCACAGGTTGAATTTCGTTTAAATTGAATAACAGTTCTAGCTGACTTCCCACCGCCAACAAACGCTCTGAAGACCGATTTAGCAAGTCGACCGTCAGCTCACAATCGTCGATATCAACTTGATAACGAATGACATTGCCAAGTAACTGATGATGAAGAATCGTGCCGAATTTAGGGGTGGATATATGCTGACCGTAATGTCGTCCCTGTTCTTTTACGTAAATCGATTCAGGACGAATCGCGACTTTCGAATCCACATCAATATTAAATAATGACTTCGCTTTTTGTGCATCAACAAGGTTGTAGTGCCCCATAAATCCAGCAACGAATTCATTAACAGGGTGCGTATAGATATGCTCTGGCGCGCCTTGCTGAACAATCTCCCCTTGGTGCATCAAAAAGATACGGTCTGACATAATCATGGCTTCTTCTTGGTCATGAGTGACAAACACGGTGGTCAAGTTCAATTCTTTTTGTATTTTCCTAATTTGTTGGCGCAAATTCTTTCTGATTTTAGCGTCAAGGGCCGACAAAGGCTCATCGAGCAGCAAGATACGCGGCTTCACTACCAAGGCCCGAGCAAGCGCAACACGCTGTCTCTGCCCACCAGACAACTGATGGGGATATTGCTTTTCTTTACCACCTAACTCCACCAGCTCAATGACTTTTGCCACCTCTAATGAAATAGTCGCGGGATCAAGGCGCTGCATTTTTAATCCGAAGGCGATGTTGCCTTCCACCGTCATGTTTGGAAATAACGCGTAGGATTGAAACACCATCCCAATGCCACGCTGTTGTGGCGCTAAATGGGTAATATCGACACCATCAACCCAGATCTCTCCACCTTCGACAGGATTGAGTCCGGCAAGGCTGCGCAGTAACGTTGATTTACCGCAGCCACTCGGTCCCAATAATGTAATAAATTCACCTTGCTCGATATTAAGCTCAATATCCTCAAACACGGTATTGGCACCAAACCGTTTGGTAAGTTGCTTAACACTGACATAACTCATAAGCTGCCCTTTTGTTCGCTGTGACTAAAACGACTGGCAAGCCAAGTCAATAAAAAAATGAAACAGAAGTAAGTCATCACTAACGCTGATGTAAAGTGACCACTAGTCTGACGCATGTTGTAGAGATAAATTTGCAGCGTCTCAAAACGAGTACCCACCAAGATATTGGCAAAGACAAATTCACCCAGTAAAAAGGAAAAAGACAAGAACAAGGAGGCCAACAAGCCCTTTTTAAGATTCGGAACGATGATCAAGAGGAAAGCTTGGGTCGTACTCGCCCCCAACAGGTGCGCGGCATCCATTAAGTCGTTAAGATTGATCGCCTCAAAGCTATTCGATATTGCTCGATACATAAACGGCAACGCAATGGTGAAGTAAGTACCAACCAAAATCCACGGAGTGCCCACCAGCGGTATCGCACTATCAGCATAGATTTGCAGTAATCCTACTGAAGACACCACTGGAGGCACTGCAAACGGTAGTAGAATCAACACATTCATCAGCTTGTCTAATTTAGGAAAATAGTAAAATACGACGAAAATAGCCGGAAGAATAAGAGCAAGACTTAACGCCAATGCGGCAAAACAGACCAGTAATGAACGCCCAAACGCCGCGAGAAAACGCGGGTCAGTCAGCAACTTTAAATACCAATCAAGGGTAAAACCGTCAGGTAGAATCGTCGCCCCCCACTTAGACGAAAGTGAGTAGACCAGGGTCGCGATAATAGGCACCAGCATAAGGCCAACGATGCCATAGACGATGAACTTGTGATAGTAAGTGCTAACATTACGTGTATTAGAATAATTACTTTGAGGCATGATAACTCCTCGATAGCAGCCACTGATTGATAATGGTAATGAACGCCAATATCGCCATCAGTATCACCGAGATCGCAGCGGCCAGATTGGGCTCCAAAAACAAGTCACCCGATACCAAACTGGCAATTCGAACGGTGATAACGTTATAGTTTCCTGCCGTCAACGCATACACGCTCGCGTAAGCGCCCATCGCGTTCGCAACTAATATAATCAAGGTACCCAGCAACGCAGGGGAAAGAACAGGAAAGCCAATCTGCGTCCAATATTGCCATGTTTTTGCCCCAAGCAAAGCGGATGCAGATTGCCAATCATCTTGCAGTGCATCAAAGGCGGGATACAACAACAGGACCCCTAGCGGAATCTGGAAGTAGATATAAATAACCAACAATCCCCATTTCCCGTAAAGGTTAAACTCTTCAATAATGCCATACTGCTTAAGCAATAGAGTCACTGCACCATTGACGCCAAGGATGATGATAAACGCGAAAGCAAGCGGAACACCGGCAAAGTTACTGCTCATATTCGTAAAGGCGATAACGCCATCACGCAATTTACTGTCCACACGACGCAACGATGACACCAGTAAGGCCGCTATGAACAGTCCGATTACACTTGACCAAATAGCAAGCCAAATACTGTTGCTAAACGCTTGCATCATGAAGCTAGAATCAAACACTTCCAGATAGTTTTCGAATGAAAACTCACCGTCATACTGAAAGCTGTTTAAGAATACCCAGCCCATTGGAGCAAGCTGAAACCAGTAGAAAAACAACGTAAACGGGACTAATAAAATCGCAGGCTTCAACACCTTCCAACGTAGCTGTTTATGATGTGAACTCTGATCAATTGCAGATTCTGACCGTGACGGCGTGAGTGTTGAGGAATTCATAAGGCGATAAACTCCGGTGCAAAAGGCTTGGAATGTTGAAGACCAAGTAATTGGCAGCACATCCCACATATTTCTGTCTGCTTGAGATCGATAGAAGCATGAGTAAACGCTTCGCCAATCACAAACAACGGTACCTCCCGCTCTTCAGGCAAAATACCACCATGTGACAAATCATCATTCATCCCATGATCGCTTGTCACCAGGATCTGATACCCCTCCGCCAGCCACTTTTCAATATAGTTAGATAAGTAAATGTCAGCATGACGAGCAGTATTACGATATTGCGAAGAATTTAAGCCAAACTTGTGCCCGGCATCATCAATATTCATAGGATGAATCAGCAGAAAATCCGGTTGGTGCCTTTGTCTTAACGACTCAGCATCAAGAAACAATGCCTCGTCCGGGTAGTGATCCCAATGATAGAAATGACCGTGTTGTATGTTCAATTGCACATCATCGGTAAAGCGATCGCGCACGGCGTCATAGGGTGCACGATTATACAGTTCACTGACCCAATGATAGGCCGCTGCAGCGGTCACTCGGCCTTGTTCTTTCGCCAAACTGAATACCGAATCATGCCTAGACAAGCGCACTATTTGATTGTTAACAATGCCACTAAGCACCGGTGTAACACCCGTCAAAATACATTCATAAAGAGGCCGAGACATGGAGGGAAGCTCGCACTGCAGCGGATATAACGTTGCTTTTTGTTGCTCGATTAACCCATTCAAGTAGCCCATGCAATCGCGGGCTACTTGATAATTGAGGCCATCGAGAACAACAAGGATAACCTTATTGCTCATGTTCAACCCTTATTGCTGGTGGATAAGCACGTTTTCTTGCCATTGACGAGGCAAACGACGAGCAGACTTTTCCCATGCTTTAAAATCTGTCACAGGGTGAACGTTGTTATACTGGTCGTTCGCAATCAATTTCGCTTGCACAGACTCAGGCAGGGTGACATTGCTACGAATCGGACGAGCGTAGCCTTCGGCAAGGTTGATTTGACCGCGGTCACTAAAAATGTGCTCACGTGCCAGCTTTGCGGCATTCGGGTTTTGAGCAAATTTATTGATGATAGTGGTATAGCCAGAAATAACCGAGCCATCTTGAGGAATCGTCACAGAAAAACGAGCACGGTCGATTTGATCGCGATAATTAAGCGCGTTAAAGTCCCAAAGAATGGCAACTTCTACTTCCCCTTTTTCAAGGTTAGCGATGTTCGGATCGTTAAATGATAAGCGACCTTGTTTAGCTAATTTAGAGAAAAATTCAATCGCAGGTTTTAGATTACTTTCATCACCGCCATTAGCAAATGCTGCAGCCAATACGGCATTATTAGCTTGCGCAGCAACACCGACATCCCCAACAGTGACCTTGTAGTCCCCATCCAGCAGGTCTTGCCAAGATTTAGGGGCATCTTTGACTAGGTTACTGTTAGAAATAAACGCAATAGTCCCGGTATAAGCTAACGCCCAGTGACCATCTTTATCTTTCGCCCAATCCGGAATATCATCCCACGTCGTGGGTTTATAGGATTGCGTTACACCCTTTTGAACCGCGACGCGTGCAAATGCAAAACCGACATCACCAATATCAGCCGTTGCGTTTTTCTTTTCCGCTTCAAACTTTGCAATTTCTTGCGCCGAGCTCATATCCGTATCTTGATGCTTCAAGCCATAAGTAGACTGCAAATCGCTCCATGTATCTTTCCAGTTCGCCCAGCTATCGGGCATGCCGACACTATATACAGCCCCTTCTTTTTTTGCCGCTTCGACTAAAGTTTGAATACTGTCTTCTTTGGCAAATGCCGACGACGATACCGTCGCGATCAACAACGTTGTTGCAGAAAGTTTTGCGCAATTTAGCAAAGTTTTCATTGTCTGTTTCCCTTTGGACTAGGTCAGTAAGTTCACTTTTTATGCTATGTCCAAAGTGTGACAATTGGTGGGCGCTAATTTGACGCTTTTATTTAAATTAGATGGCAGATTCATGTCACTTAAACCAATTTTTATTACAACAACATCATAAGATGCGTGTCATTAAACTGTTACGCGGTTCCAGTAGCTTATTTAGAATCGGATTATTGGACTAGATCAGCATGCATGCCCGTACCCAGCTTGGTAAAATTAAAACCACTCTTCGATCCCAAATTGAAAGTGATATTCTCGTTGCGGGGGAAAAGCTCCCTTCAGAACGAGAACTCAGTGAACTCTTTTCGACGACTCGTATCACCATTAAAGATGTCTTGACGTCACTGGAAACGGAAGGCTTGATCTATAGAGAGAAGCGCCGTGGGTGGTTCGTATCGCCACCTAGGATAAAGTACAACCCATTGTCTCGCTGTCATTTCCATCAAATGATCCGCGATCAGAATCGAATTGCTGAAACCAAACTCGTCAGTACTCGAAGTGAGCTTGCCAGTGGAGAGTATGCCAGGGCATTGATGGCTGACAAAATCACGCCAATCCACGTTATTGAAAGGTTGAGGTACATTGATGGACGCGTCGTGTTATTTGTTGAAAACTGCTTAGTTGCGACGCTATTTCCAGGGATTTTAGAAGAGAATTTGACGTTATCGTTAACGAGTTGCTATCAAGAAAAATACCAGTACATTACGCAACGTTCCCACTTTGATGTCATACCAACGTCTGCGCCAAGCCACGTTGCACAAGCACTCAACCTTGCTGAAGGGCAACCGGTTCTAAAAATTTGTAGAGTCAATTACAAAGAAGACGGGCAACTGATGGATTGTGAATTTGAGTACTGGCGGCCAGACGCCGTGATGATCTGTATCGACAGCGAATGAAAACGTACAAAAATTAAAATAAGATCGAAACAATAGGCGTATAAGCACTATTCAAGAAAAACGTTTCCTGTAGCGAGAAGGCGAGACACCTTGCAAGCGAGAAAAAGCATGCGTGAATGTGCTTTGTCCAGAAAACCCGGTTAACTCAGCGACTTGACCAAGGTTTAAATGACCTTGCTCAATCAGCCTTTTTGCTGCATCCACGCGCTTGTTCAACACATATTGGTGAGGGGTGATACCGAGCTGTTCCTTGAACAACATATGAAACTGACTTTCTGCCAAAAACACACTACCTGCTAGTTGTGAAACCGATATTTTATGGCATAAGTGCTGATCAATATAACGATCGATATGCTCAAGATCGAAGCGCGAATCGCGCATAGACGTTTTTAGCTCAGAAATATGACGCTGCAGAAGCGCAATCACAGTATCGTTACACGCACGACTTAATAATAAGTCATCAGGGCTACTGGTCATCTCCGCTACCAGCATCTGGATCAGTTTCTGTATCTGTGTATCCAGCTGAAAGTACGTTCGATTATGAGATAACTCATTGATACGATGGAGCAATACGGGATCATCATCGTTGGGTATAGGTAGGTTGAGAACCAAAATATCGGGTTGATCAATGACACCACCGAAAGCATGATCAAGGCCTGAAGTCACCACACAACCCTGCCCTGGTCCCACCAAATTCCCAACGCCACCCACATCAAACTCAGCATGACCTTTTAAACCGATCACAACTTGCGAATAATGATGCTCATGAGAGTCCATATGTGAGGGTAGACGGACAATTTCAGCCGGTTTTGGGGAAGCATGATCAAGAGGATGATTTGATTTATTCGGCATGTTTCTCGGTGTCACTGTTCGCGGTGTAGAATCCGTGAGTATAGCGATTTACCTCTATATTGGAAAAGATATTCACTGTCGATTCACCGAAACCGTTATAAATGCCCATTATTCAGTCAATTATGCACACTCAAAAAGGATCCTCGCTTGATCAAGCTTCCGGAACCATGATCATGAAGCAGTAACTTACGGTGGTTGTAATTTGAACTATTTCACATTTTAGTCATAAAAAAACCGCGGTAATCGCGGCTTTTATTGTAGTAATGGTCTTATATTTCAGTCACTAAGGTGCCAAACGCTCGATATCCCAATGCCCTTCATTATCGCCAGTAAAGAGAAAGCGATCATGAAGTCGATGCTCTCCACCTTGCCAAAACTCGATCGATTCAGGGCGGATTCGGTAGCCCCCCCAAAATGATGGCACAGGGATCTCACCTTTTTCGAACTTCTTCTTTAGCTCAAGGTACTTACCTTCCAGGACACCACGAGCCGAGATGCGACTGCTTTGTTTGCTGGCGATTGCCGCGAGCTGACTGTCTTTAGGGCGTGACGTGAAATACTTCATATTTTCCAAGGTAGACAGTTTTTCTGCGGTCCCCGTAATATGCACTTGTCGCTCTAATGGATGCCATGGAAAATGCAGGCTAACTTTCGTGTTTACCTCAATATGCTGAGCTTTACGACTGCCTAGGTTGGTATAAAAGACAAACCCACTTTTATCTACATTTTTAAGTAGTACGATACGCTGGAATGGCTGACCGGATTCATCAACCGTTGCAACGGTCATCGCCGTTGGGTCTGTCAATTTAGCCTCAACAGCCTGTGCTAACCATGCATTAAATTGATCGATCGGATCTGCTAGTAAATCCTGACGGCGCAACCCACCCTTTGAATATTCGCGGCGGATATCTTCGAGTTCCATAACCATTCCTCTACGTTTTTTTGAATTTTGCGCTTATCAGCACGAGAAAACAAGCCTCTATCGGCCAACTCATCATCGATTTTCGTCATTGATGTTCTAGTTTATCTCTATAAAACGTATCAACCACTCAAAGAAGACAATATTTTTATATTTCATAACTTTGCATTCACAAAAGTAGTACTAAACTTTACTATGTCTATGCAGACACAATTACTTACTAATTTAATGATACTCAGTAACCTTCGTCGTTATTGCAAAGTAGGTCGAGTCTTCACAACGCGCCGGTTACAATTTGAGCACGGTAATAATAGTATTAAAACGATTGGATAGATTCGTCCAATGTGAATCGCGGATAGAGCATGAATAAAAGCGAATACAACAAGGTTTCTGACGCCGAGATCGATTATATCGATGACAAAACCGCGGCTCTACTACTCAACACGCCCACCAGCGCAAGAATAATGCTGTGGATTGTGGTGCTGTTTTTCATTTGTGCGGGCGTATGGGCATCTTGGGCGGAGATCGATAAAGTCACTGTAGGTCAAGGAAAGGTCATTCCCTCATCTCAGATCCAAGTCATTCAAAACTTAGAGGGCGGACTGGTCAAACAGATCCTTGTAAAGGAAGGGGATTCTGTCACCGCAGGACAACAACTGCTTCTCATCGATGATACTCGCTTCCGTTCTGATTTTAGAGAGCGAGAGCAGCAAGTACTCAATTTAACCGCTAATGTTTTACAGTTATCAGCATCCTTATCCAGTGTCATCATTAATGAAGATGTAGATAGTAATAAATGGCAGCAATCTGTCACTCTCGATACGACGAAACTGGCGTTCCCTCTTACATTTGAAACCGATTATCCAAAGCTTGCCAGCAGACAGAGGGCCGAATATCAGCAAGACCTCAATGAGCTTAGGAACCAACTTTCTGTCGTTGATTACCAAGTTCGTCAAAAACAACAAGACTTAGTCGAGATTCAAGCCAGGGTCCGCAGCCTTCGACAAGGCTATAACCTAGCGCGAGATGAACTCAATATCACGAAACCTTTAGCCGATGAAGGGGTGGTTCCCAAGATTGAGTTGCTAAAACTGCAACGGCAAGTGAACGACACAAGACGAGAGCTCACCTCGACCGAACTAAAAGTCCCCGCATTGCGCTCTGCTATACAAGAATCAATGTTAAGCCGAATCGATATTGCTCAAAAGTTTCGCTCTGAACAGCAAGAAAAGCTCAATCAAGCACAAGATAAGCTCTCCTCAATGACTGAGTCTGCGGTTGGTCTAGAAGATCGAGTGAATCGAACCAACGTCGTCTCTCCTGTGAATGGCACCGTTAAAACACTCAACGTCAACACCGTGGGTGGCGTAATTCAACCGGGTATGGACCTGGTCGAGATCGTACCAACAGAAGACACCTTATTGGTTGAAGCAAAAATTGCCCCCCAAGACATCGCCTTTTTACGTCCTGATTTACACGCGATCGTTAAGTTCAGCGCTTATGATTTTACTAAATATGGTGGATTAGACGGCGTACTCGAACACATTAGCGCTGACACCACACAAGATGAAGAAGGCAATAGCTTTTACATCGTAAGAGTGCGCACCGAAATTACGAACTTTGGTCAAGGCGAGGAGCTACCGATCATTCCGGGTATGACGGCTTCCGTCGATATTATCACTGGCAAACGTACGGTATTAGATTATCTGTTAAAACCGCTTATTAGCGCTCAAAATAACGCGCTGAAAGAATAAAGGCGAACGGTGCTCAATAATACGCGGACAGGACGTCTGCAAAAAAAACTCCGGCGATGTGTCATCAGTATCACTGCCGCAACGTGTTTAGTCGTGGCAGGCTATTCTGGTGCATACTCCAAGCAAGAGCAGGTATGGATTAATACGGTATCGAATATCTATGGTGCACGCGCAGGAAAACGGGTAGAAACATGGCGAGCCGTGCTATCAGATTTGCAAGGACAGCCTGAAAAAGTGCAACTGGCGAAAGTAAACGCATTCTTTAACCAACTTAATTTTGTTGATGATATTAAGTTATGGGGAAAGAAAGATTATTGGGCGACACCATTGGAGTTCCTGGGAAGCAATGCAGGTGATTGTGAAGACTTTACCATCGCCAAATACTTCTCTCTTTTAGAACTCGGCGTCTCCGACAAAAAGCTTCGCTTGGTGTATGTTAAAGCCATTGAACTGAATCAATTTCATATGGTTTTGGCGTATTATGAGACCCCTCGCGCACAACCTTTAATATTAGATAACCTAATCGGCGAGATTAAACCCGCATCAAAAAGAAATGATCTACTGCCGATATACAGTTTTAACGGTCGCAACCTTTGGGTGATGAAAACCACACAAGGTAAACTGGCTGGTAAGTCGTCGAGACTGAAATTATGGAATGATTTGCGATCGAGAGAGCGCTCATTGAAGTTAAGGAAACCTAAGGTAAATTACGACGAGTAAA
Source organism: Vibrio sp. 10N.286.49.B1 (assembly GCF_002873335.1). GTDB lineage: Bacteria > Pseudomonadota > Gammaproteobacteria > Enterobacterales > Vibrionaceae > Vibrio. Next base: position 51,512 of record NZ_MCUW01000023.1, read on the forward strand.
CAATTATGACACTATACAGACAGCTAGTGGTTAGCATGATAGCGGTATTTATCCTGCTCTTGACGTCGGTGTTTATCATCGAGTTTAACACCACAAAAAACTTCCTTGAGCAGCAACAACGTTCTGAAGTCAACAATACCATCAATACCGTCGGGTTAGCACTTGCGCCTTACCTAAAATCACATGATACCGTTGCGGTAGAGTCCGTCATTAACGCTTTATTTGATGGCAGCACCTACTCATCAGTGAGTTTAGTTTTCCTCGAAACCGACCAAGAAATTGTTCGTAGCTACCCAATTAAGCCTAATGGTGTTCCAACGTGGTTCACAAACCTTGGCATATTTAGTCCAATACAAGATTCTCGAGTCGTGACAAGTGGTTGGTTGCAACTAGCAGAGGTAAAAATCATTAGCCATCCCGGGCACGCTTACGCTGAGCTATGGCTTGCCTTAGAACGCTTGGTTATCGCTTTTGTGACGATATTTGTTCTCGGTATGTTGGCTATAGCCCTCATTTTACGCCGAGCACTGAATCCTCTGAGAGCCATCGTTGAGAAAATGGAGCAAGTTGCCCATAAACAATTTGGGGACCCGTTAAAACGGCCGAAAACCAAAGACCTTATTGCGGTTGTTGACGGCATAAATAGCATGTCTGAACACGTGGAAGAATCGTTTAAACAGCAAGCAAAAGAAGCGCAAAAACTTCGCGAACGTGCCTATATGGACCCCGTTTCTCATCTCGGAAATCGAGCGTTCTATATGGGGCAATTGAATCAATGGCTATCAGAGTCTTCACTTGGTGGGGTTGCCATTCTTCATGCAGAGTTTATTAAACGAACCTATAAGGCAGAAGGATACGAGGCAGGGGATGGGTTAGTGAAAGAACTGGCTGATTTGTTGTCCCTCAGCATCAATATTCCTAATACCGTGATTGCACGTATTTCTACCGATGAATTTGGGTTCGTCTTCCCTAGCATTGATGAGAGTGAGCTTAAGCTTGTTGCCAGTAATATTGTCAGCTGCGTACAAGACCTAAACTCCGATCCAACCGGCCTGAGCAAAGCCAAGTCTGCTCTGGGTGTTGTTTTTAATGAAGAACGTAAAAATTCGACCCAAATACTGTCTGTATTAGACAATGCCTTAACAAAAGCAAAATCTGATCCAGCGCTAGACTACGGCTATGTGTCTAATGAAATTACGGGCTCGATTCTAGGTAAGCAGCAATGGCGTAGTATGGTCGAAGAAGCGATCAGTAATGATTGGGTGACATTCCGCTTTCAAGCCGCCAATAGCAGCTGGGGAGAGACTTACCATAGAGAAGTATTCTCCGCTATCGAAAAAGACGGTGAACGCTTTACTGCCAACCAGTATCTTCTGGCCTTAGAGCAACTTAATGCCAGCCATATCTTTGATGAACATGTGATTGTATCGGTGATTGATAAACTCGAAAAACAAGAGATGTCAGATCCGATTGCCATCAATATCGCGCCAACCAGCATTGCTCAACCAAGCTTTATCCGTTGGATCACTCAAACATTGTCGAAGCATCGCAGCATTAACGAGAAGTTGCATTTTGAGATACCAGAAACCTGCTTTATTAATAACCCTCACCACACTGCATTATTCTGTAATGCGCTACGAAGTGAAGGCGCAAAATTTGGGGTAGATAACTACGGTCGAAATTTTCATTCGTTGGAGTATATTAGCGAGTTTAGGCCCGACTATGTAAAACTCGACTATCTCTACACACATCAATTAGATGATGAAAAACAGAAATTTACCCTAACGTCAATTTCTCGAACCGCACACAACTTAGGTATAAAAACTATCGCCTCTCGAGTGGAAACGCAGACTCAGTTAGACTTTTTATCTGAGCATTTTGTGGATGTATTCCAAGGCTTTATCGTCGATAAATAACAAGGTGCCGATAGCATGAAGGACCCTTTACTGAATTCGCTGATTTATATCAGCCGATACTACGGGCTAGCCAACTCCCCTGAGGCGTTGATCAATGGCTTGCCGCTGTCAGAAGGTAAACTGACACCATTTTTGCTTCCCAGAGCTGCTGAACGAGCAGGATTGGTCGCAAAAGAGAACCGCTCAAAGCTTGACGGAATTCCGTCTATTGTGTTCCCTGTCGTTTTATTATTAAAAGGTGGAGATGCTTGTGTCCTAAACAGCATTGATGCCGAGAACAATGAAGCAGAAGTCATCACGCTTGAATCGGGTTTAGTCCCTATTTCAATTCCTCTTGATGATCTTGTCGAACAGTTCATCGGTCGCTACTTCTTAGTGAAGAAGCAGTTTCGCTATGATGAGCGCTCTCCCGAGGTATTAAAAACTCGTGATGGCCACTGGTTTTGGGGCACCATTTGGGAATCAAAACACATCTACCGTGACGTATTAATCGCATCACTTGTTATTAATATCTTTGCTGTCGCTGCCCCACTCTTTACTCGGCTTGTCTATGACAAAGTCGTACCCAACCTAGCGTTCGAAACACTATGGGTGTTGGCTGCAGGTATCTTCATTGTCTTTGGGTTTGATTTGGTACTCAAACTGATGCGGAGTTACTTCATTGATGTCGCGGGGAAAAAGTCGGACATACTTATTTCTTCTAAACTGTTCAGTAAAGTAATGGGAATCCGCATGGAGTCTCGGCCACCGTCTGTTGGGGCATTCGCTCGTCACCTGCAAGAATTTGAGTCAATACGAGAGTTCTTTACCTCAGCGACCATTGCGTCTCTCATCGATCTCCCCTTTGCACTACTATTTTTGCTGCTCATTTGGTTAATGGCTGGCAACTTGGTGATTATACCTATTGTAGGCGTGGTCATTCTGATCATTTATTCCTTACTTATCCAGGCGCCTCTTCGACGGGCTATCGAGGAGGGATCTCGACTCGCTTCTCAAAAATACGCCAACCTTATAGAGAGTCTAGCGGGGTTAGAAACTGTCAAGATTTTTGGTGCACAAAGTCAGTATCAATACCGCTGGGAAGAAGCCGTCGCACACATGGCTAACTGGAATATCAAAAGTAAGCGCATTACTGATGGCATCCAAAATACCGCAGGCTTTGTTCAACAATCTTGCAACGTGGGGATGGTTATTCTCGGTGTCTATCTGATTTCGGATGGTGAACTGACCATGGGCGGACTGATTGCAGCAACGATGCTAAGTAGCCGTGCCATCGGGCCGTTGGTTCAACTTTCATTGCTATCTACCCGCTATAATCAAGCTAAATCCTCCATGACGATTATTGAACAAGTAATGGCGATGCCTGATGAGCAAGAAGAAGGTAAGCGTTACATTCACCGTCCAATCATCCATGGCAAGATAGAGCTGGATCGCGTGACCTTTCACTATCCAGACTCACCAATGGCCTCAATTAGAGATTTAAGTTTAACCATCGAGCCCGGAGAAAAGGTCGCGATCATCGGTCGGATCGGTTCGGGTAAAACGACGCTTGAGCGCCTAATTATGGGTTTGTATCAACCGACTGAAGGACATGTACGCATTGATGAAACCGACATTGCACAGCTTCATCACGTGGATGTGAGACGAAACATTGGTTGTGTACCTCAAGACTGTAACCTGTTTTTTGGTTCTATTCGCGACAACATCACTCTTGGCCGACCATTGGTTGACGACCGAGATGTTATGGACGCAGCAAACCGCGCAGGGGTAACGGTGTTTACTCAGCAAGACCCTGCAGGATTAGAACGACAAGTGGGTGAGGGTGGATTACTGCTTTCAGGCGGTCAAAGACAAGCGGTGGCCATCGCTAGAGCATTGCTAGCACGTCCACCAATCCTAATTATGGATGAACCCACAAGCGCAATGGACAATCGCTCTGAGTTACATATCAAGACTCAACTAAAACAGCTTAAGGATTCTGAAACACTGATTTTAATCACGCATAAAACCTCAATGCTCGATGTAGCAGATCGAGTCATCGTGATGGAAAAAGGGGCCATTATTGCGGATGGTCCAAAGGCGAAGGTTCTCAACGATTTAAGGCAAGGAAAAGTGAAAGCGGCCGGTTAACTTTGTTCACTTTGCACCGCAACGTTCACACCAAGCTAACATGACCAACATGACTCAAAACGACCATAATTAACGTTACCAAAAAAAAGGTGCTGTCTTTAAAAGACGCACCTTTTTTCATCAACGATACTAACAACCGATCTTAACTGTCATGAATAATCACGATATTGTTGAGGATACTATTATCAACACCAGTGACGCCTTCAAGTTCGATCGTCACAGTTTTACCTTCGCCCTTGTCAACGTTTATAAAGGTATTCCCCCCCTCTTCCGTGACTTCTATAATGTTACTATCAAGCAAGCCCTGCAACGTATCGTCAGCTTCAAACAAGTCAATAAAGTCAATCACATCTCTATTGCCGTCTTGTTGCGAGAAGTCGGTAATCACATCATGGCTGCCATCTAGGTCAGAGCTGGTCCACTTGAAGGTGTCATCGCCTAAGCCACCGGTGAGTCTGTCGTTTCCTTGACCACCAATAATTAAGTCATCACCATCAGTACCTGTGATGACCGTTACACCGCTTCCTCCTTGCACCGCGTACTCAACATCATCAACATCTTCAACATTACCATTAGGAACAATATTGACATCAACCGTTGCCGTCTCTGTACTTGCCAGTCCTTCAGAATCAACCGCGCTGTATTCAAATTGGTCTGAAACCTCTGCATCGACAACATCAATCGATTGCAGGACAAATCCAGCCTTTTTGCCATTGTCATCGACGGCTATTATCCGCATTTCATCAAATGGTAGATCTGAAGACACGGGGATAGAGGCCTGATGATCAACAATCGAATTGGTGTCCATCTGAATAGGCACATTAGTGACAAGCTCACCAGCAGCATAGAGGTATACGAATATTTTCGCTTGTCCGCCACCATTAACGCTTGCGCTAAATTGCCCGGTAAGACTGCCTACCCCAACCAATGCTCGAGTCATTAAACCAGGTGTAAACTTAACTGACATGTACTCTTTCGTCTGAGCTTCGGTCTCTTTGCCTTGACCATTTTCATCGGCACGCTTGGTATAATAACCTCTTTGTTTCGCCGCTCCAGCGCCATCAAAAGCAATGGATTCCAGCTCGGTATCGACATGAGGTAGGTTCCCGCCATAGGTTCCCCCAGTAACGACAAGCCCTTGGTCAGCTAAATCACTGAGGCTCGATCCATAACCTTGAGACGTCGCATCAAAACCAACATCAAGGTCGTAATACACGTTAACGCTGTCCTCTATAAAATCACCAACATCGAGGTCAAAGCGGTCCCCAGAACCACTCAAGAAGTAAAGCTGTCCAAACTCTGGCTCATCCTCAATTTTCACCAATGTTTGCTTAGCTGCGCTTAAATCATCTTCAGCATCTGTCACAAACTCCGCAAAATTAAGCGGGATCGTATCATCTTCAGCAAACGTTTCGAAATCAACAACGTTAGGTGCCGTGTTAACACTAGGACTTGGGCGTTCGGCCACAACCAACTCTATCGATTCGGAAACAACCTGATCCGTTGTAGGATGAGTGTTATCGTTTTCCGACGATATTGCTTCAACCGTGAGCGGATAAGTACCCACGTTGTCAACGAGAACCTGAAGTTCTCCTAATGACTGCCAACCAGACAGGTCAACTTCTTGTGAGTCGCTTACTTCAACGGTTTGAATTCCATTAGTGACAATAGTGCCTTCAGGGAGGCCCTTGAGAAGTAACGTCAAAGACTCGGAGCCATCATAATCCGTCAATGCGGATGTAATATCACTCAGGTCGATGTAGGTATCTTCATAGCCATAATTATGGCGAGAACTTAACGTAATGTTATCAAGCAATGCCCCGTAGCTATCGACTTGGTTCGACTCAAATAGGACGCGATAATTGCCATCATCTGGTGTTTGGAACACAAGACTTTCGGAGTTCCACTCTCGATTAACGCTATCATCAAACGTATACAATTCCGTTCTAACATCTTGATCATCAACTAAGAACACCTGAACAGGTGAACCATTTACTGCGCGAGCAGCGATGTCAAAAGACAAGGTATAGAACGAACCCGCTGTCCCTTCAAAATCAGTATATAAAGAGTCATCAGTATGACGGCGACCTTCAATCTCAAAGATTTTATTATCACTATCTGATGACAGATCACCTAAATACACCCCTTCTCGACCGACTTCGCCAACAAAACTGGTGTTTTCTGTCCCCCAGTCCCCAATAGAACCATTGCTATTGAGCTCTGCATCCGAGACATTACCACGCCATGAGCGCCCACCAAGATCCACATTCTCAAAGTTAATGGATGCAAGAATGTCCTCTCCAGATACTTGCAGAATTGGCACATCGGTCACAGGTTTCACTGTCACATTCAAATCACTTTGCTCGATAAGCGTGTTGTTTTCATCAAGTGCTTCAACTCGCAATGTAAAATCTACATCACTGTGCTCTTTCGGCTGAATAGTCAGTTGACTTAGCTGATCCTTATCAAGCATGACTGCGTTGTCATTAATGGCGATTTCATTGATTCCAGAATAAAGTTTCGCACCATCAGGTAAATCACTGATTGTTACTTTCACGGCATCGCTGTCAGCAGGGAGCGTGATATGTAACGGTATACCGCCTTCTTGGTCCTCAAAACCCGTTGAAGGTGACACGATAACATCGGCAATAGATTCAACAGAAATAGTCGCCACTGCGGTATTCGATGGTTGTAGTTCATCATCAAAAACCGTAATTTCAACGATGCGATCAGTTTCATCTGGGGTCTGGCTTGTGTTCGTGAATGAGATCAGTGATAGCGCGGCTTCATAATCATCACCACTTGCTGCGCCGAGTAAGGTGATTGACGTTGCGCCTGAAGTTAGAACAGACGTCGAGAACGAGATACCGCTGAGTAGTACACCAGAAGTTGCGCCGCCAAGCGTGACACTGTCACCTTGTTTTAGATTGGTAAATACAACCTCAGCAGAAGCAATACTGTCTTTGTCATCAAAAATGGATACATCGCTATCCACAACCGAGCTAGCCACTCCCCCTTCGGTAAACTGTGCTTGGAAGCCTGTGCCAGGTTGATTACTCGCATCTAGGTCTAACTCTGGCGCCGCATTGTCGTTATCCGCAATGTTAGCAACTGCTGAAACGACCCCGCCCACTTCAAGAGTAAAGGATTCTAAGTCTTCCAAATCGCTGTCATCAACCGTCGGTAGGGTGATCTCAAAACTGGAAACACCCTGAGGCACGATTAACTCATTGTTAATATCATCAAATGTCACACCGTTAGTAAAACTCGCGCCACTTACATCAATATCATCAGCGCTAGCCGTGTCTGAATTGGAACCAAATACCACGCTATAACGAGAATCAACCAAGGCAATGCCATCGAGGTCTACTTGGTAAATCAAAGACTCACCTTCAATAACATCTTCGGTTTCTAGTGTGATTAAATTGATTGTAGGTGACACAATTTCAGGGTTGACCAGAATATTGACTGTCGCGCTATCAAAGCCGCCTTTGTCGTCAGTGACTTGATACTCAAAATCAGCGCGACCGGCAAAGCCATCAGGTAAATCAAAGATAACATTACCATCTTCAATACGTGCATCGCCGGTGCTTTCCCCAAACACATACGTGACCCGAAGGCTGTCGCCGTCAAGATCACTGTCATTTTCTAGAATATCGCTAAGCGGCACAATCACTGGTTCGTTGTGGTCAAACACATACGCTCCTGCTCCCACTACCTCAATACCTTGTAAGAAGTAGTCCGACGAATCGGTGCCGCGTGCTGGGCCATTGGTGAAGTCCACTGACTCAAACACCAAGCTGTCAAAAGCAGCGCCATCGGTCTCGATATCAAAGGTGCCTTTATTGCCCGAATCATTGTAGAAATAATCACTGGCCACTAAGGTGTCACCTAGATAAGCACTCCATTTGCCTTGCTCATGATTATCACTTCCACCCTCATTAGCGAACAAGTTAGTGACTGAGAATGAACCCTCAACCGCAGGCTCCTTGAGTGTGATAATCAGTTCTTCTGATTGCATCTCATCACGGTTATATTGGATTTGAGATTCAGGACCCGCGTTGGTAGTACCGTCTGGAATACCAATTCGATCAGAGCCATCGATGTTGTAATTAACAACGTCGCCATCGTATTTTGCTACGATGCTTTCAACCATATCCCAACCTTGATCGCCACCGCCCATATCACCTTGAACTAAGCGATAGCTCTCGGGATCGTCGACCGCATCAGGGTTTTGGTTGGTTCTTTCATCGTTGATGGTGACGGTTGATTCTTCACTCTCACCGCCCTCTGAATCCACCGCTTTATAGTTAAAGCTATCCTCTAGCGATGTTTCTAAGTAGCGAAGCTCCCAGTTACCCGGCCCTTCAGTGCCAAGGCTAATACCAGTAATGAACAACCCATCATCAACGTTTAAATCATCAACGGAAAAACTTAATTCATGGAACAACTGGTTATTACCAGACGTCTCCTTTTGCACATCAGGGGTATAATCAACGATACTACCATCACTTAGCGTGACCTGAATCGTAACTGCAGATTCATTGCCATTGTTGAGATCACTATAGAAATAGCCCCCCATCCCGTCCAAGCCAAGATTAATGTGTGTTGCAGGTCGCGACGTAAAGTCGATGCTCAGTTGCTCACCAGAGTTAATCCCTTGACCACCGCCAATCCCTAAGCCATGACCAACATGGTTGGCTTGCACATCACCACGATATTGTGTCAAGTCGCCCTTATTGCTGCCGATGGTCACTTCATCACCATTAGCGAGCTCCAGTACGCGATTTTTACCATCAACCTCATCGCCCCAGTTATAAAACTCATCTTTGGTGCTTTCTAGATCGCTCTCAGTTGGCACCTCTTTAGTGCCTAAGATAAAGCCTTGTGCATCATCACTTGGTTGATAAGTGATCAACGTAGGGTCAAACAATGTTTCGTTGTTCACATCGGCTTGGGTAATCTCAACACCATTGTGATAAAGCGTGCCACCAACCGGTAACTCGGTCAGAGTGACGTTAACTTGCGTGCCATTCGCATCATCTTCAATATCAGAGATATGATCAGTACCCTCTCCTTCAATGGAGCCTGTACCCGTATCAAAGGTGACCGAAACTGGATCATTTCCAGAGATAGTAAAACTGAAGTCCTCCGACTCTGGCGGATCGTTGACCGGAACAACCTGGATCGTCGAGACAGCAACATTCGATGGCGTTCCCTGATCATCAAATACCGTCACCTCAATAATGCGATCGCTGGCATTGGGATCTTCGCTCGTATTATCAAATTCCAGTAGTTGCAGCGCAGCTTGATATTCCGCTGGCGACGCCGTACCGCTGATCGTCAAGACCAATGCCCCTGCGATTGTTTCGGTAGTTAAATTCAAGCCGTTTGGCAGTGTGCTACCCGATTTTAGCAACAAGGAATCATTGCTTTGTGGATTGGTGAGCGTCACCGTGGCTTCGGTGATGACGCTAATATCGTCGGTGATCTGAATATCGCTATCAACGACAGAGATCGCCTCATCTCCTTCGGTGAAGATTGCCTGATAACCATTGCCAATGGCACTGTCATCAAGGTCAATCTCAGGCGCGAGGTTATCGTTGTCACCCCCTGGTTCGCCATCGATTTGACCATCATCTGAAATCGTTGCATCGGAGCTAACGCCCTGCACCCCATTCGTTGTTAGGCCTTCCGGCTCTGTCACTTTCAGGGTAAAGTTTTCGTCTTGCTCATAGGTTTCATCATCTTCAATGCCCACATGAATATCGACCGTAGTAACCCCTGCTGGGATCACAATTTCACCATCCACAATAGGGAGTGCCACATCGCCATTGCCATCGTGATAGCTTGCGGTTGTGTGACTAAAGTCATCATCATTCGTGGTGCCATCAATACGCTCAAGTGCAATCGTCAACGGCAAATCAGACGGGTTGCTTAGCGATAGGACAAACGGCACGCTACCAGCATCTTCGCTGACTTCACCACCAACCGAAAGCGCAAGTGTCACACGATCATTGTCGATAATGTTCGCATTAACAGCTTGACCATCAACCGTTAGCGTAAAGCTTTCACTCGTCTCGTAACGATTATCATCAACCGTCGGTACCACTATGTTAAATGAGCTGACATTGTCAGGGACGACCAACTCACCCGTTTCTTCGTTGTAAGCAACGCCATTGGTAAACGTAACCTGTGATAAATCGACATCTTCAGCACTGGCAGTATCGCCTGCGGCACCAAACTCAATACCAAAGAAGGTTTTAACGTTGGTGATATCATCTAATGTTACGGTATACGTCAGTGTGTCTCCTTCCGTCACACTATCAACTGCCACTGCAATATCACTGACAGCAACAGGTTCAGGATTGACGAGCACGTTAACCGTTGCACTATCAAAGCCACCTTTATCATCGGTTACTTGATATTCAAAATCAGCTCGTCCCGAGAATCCATCGGGTAAATCAAAGATGACATTTTCACCCTCAATACGTGCGTCTCCGGTACTTTCACCAAATACATAGGTGACGCGAAGGCTATCGCCGTCTAGGTCACTGTCGTTAGTTAAAATCTCAGATAAAGGGATAACAACAGGTTCGTTATGTTCAAACACATACGCTCCTGCCCCAACAACCTCAATACCTTGCAAGAAGTAATCTGAAGAATCGTTTCCTCTCGCAGGACCTTCTGTGAAATCAACGGATTCAAAAACCAAACTATCAAAAGCGGCACCATCCGTTTCGATATCAAAGGAGCCTTTATTGCCCGAATCATTGTAAAAATAATCACTGGCCACCAAGGTACCGCCTAAGTACGCACTCCATTTTCCTTGTTCATGACTGCCACTACCGCCTTCATTGGCAAATAGATTCGTGACTGAGAATGCCCCTTCAACAGCAGGTTCTTTTAATGTAATCACCAGCTGTTCAGATTCACCTTCAGCACGGTTGTGTTGAATTTGGCTCTCTGGGCTTGAACCTGGTACCGTTGTACCATCTGGAATACCAATTCGGTCAGAGCCATCGATATTATAATTAACGATTTCACCATCGTATTTAGCCACAATACTTTCGACAAGATCCCAGCCTTGGTCGCCGTCGCCCATATCGCCTTGAACTAAGCGGTAGCTTTCTGGGTCATCGACCGCATCTGGATCCTGGTTGACCCGCGCGTCTTCTATAGTAACGGTAGATTCTTCGCTATACGCGCCATCAGAATCAATCGCTTTATAGTCAAAAGAGTCCTGCAAGCTTGTTTCAATGTACTGCAGCTCCCAATTACCATTACCCTCAGTTCCAAGTGTAATGCCCTCAATCAGCAAGCTCTCATCAACACCTAAATCAGACACAGAGATGACCAACTCATGATCCAAATCGGCATTACCTGAACTCGATTTCTGATAAGGGTCAAGCGTCACCATAGAGCCGTCACTTAACGTAACAGTCACGGTAACCGCCGATTCATTGCTATTGTTTAGATTTTCATCAAAGTAGCCGCCCAAGCCGTCTAGGCCCAACGTTACTGCAGTGGCGGGTCTATCAGAAAAATCTATAGACAAGCTTTCGCCTTCATTAATACCCTGTCCACCACCGACGCCTAACCCAAACCCAACATGATTTGCGTCCTCATCGCCACGATACTGAGTGAGAGCGCCACCAGTACTTGTGATAATAATCTGGTCACCATCTCCTAAGGTAAGCACTCTTTCATTGTCATTTGAACCAGCTTCACCCCAATTATAGAATTCACTCTGAGTGCTATCTTGTTCTGATAAATGGCTACTATCTTTGATACCTAAAATGAAGCTCTCAGCGGTATCTGAAGCTTGATAAGTAATCTCGTCGGCGTCAAATTGTGTTCCAGCGGAAATAATATTGCCCGACGCATCAGTAACATGAAGATCAGCTTCAGTGATTTCACGAATATTGTCGTTATCGTTGTAGTACAACACCCCACTGACAGGCAACTCAGTGATCACAACATCAAGGTTCTTATCATCCGTAGCACTTCTATCATCCTCAACATCGGATATATGGTCACTGCCCACACCTTCTATCGACCCTTCACCCGTATCAAATACAACACTGGTAGGCTGGTTATCAGAAACCACAATAGAAAAATCTTCCGAGTTTGGATCGTCATTAAGTCCAGTGACCGTAATAGTAATCGTTTGGGGCTCGCTCGGTAGCCCTTCGTTGTCCACCGCTATATAAGTGAAAGTAACGTCTTCTGATTCGTTCTCCGTAAGAGATTGGAAATCACTACCAGGACTAAAGGTATAAGAACCATCAGTATTGAATGTTAAACTGCCTTTTCCATCTGGAACATCGGTCGCTAAGGCGTAAGACACCACGGTGCCATCCACATCAGAGGCTTCCGGTACATCACGGGTGATCGAGGTGTCTTCATCGGTCATTTCATCCGCTGGCAGCGCCACCGGTTTGTCATTGGTACCCGTCACCGTGATGGTGATGGTTTGTGGCTCGCTCGCCAAACCTTCGTTATCAATCGCAACGTAGGTAAAGGTCACGTCTTCCTTCTGACCATCGGTTAGGTCTTGGAAGTCCTCACCTGGATCAAAGGTATAGGTGCCATTGTTGAAGCTCAGACTGCCTTTGCCATCTGGAACATCCGTTGCCAAGGCGTAAGACGCCACGGTGCCATCCACATCAGAGGCTTCCGGTACGTCACGGGTGATCGACGT
>NZ_MCUW01000023.1:65087-65309 GCF_002873335.1 Vibrio sp. 10N.286.49.B1
CGCCAATCCTTCGTTATCAATGGCAACGTAGGTAAAAGTCACGTCTTCAGATTGGCCATTAGTCAGGTCTTGGAAGTCCTCACCTGGATCAAAGGTATAGGTGCCATTGTTGAAGCTCAGACTGCCTTTTCCGTCTGGAACATCGGTCGCCAAGGTGTAAGACACCACGGTGCCATCGACGTCAGAGGCTTCCGGTACATTACGGGTGATCGACGTGTCTTC
>NZ_MCUW01000023.1:66091-66315 GCF_002873335.1 Vibrio sp. 10N.286.49.B1
TTGTGGCTCGCTCTCCAAACCTTCGTTATCAATCGCAACGTAGGTGAAGGTCACGTCTTCAGATTCACCATTAGTCAGGCCTTGGAAATCTTCACCAGGGTTGAACGTATAGGTGCCGTTATTGAAGCTTAATGACCCTTTTCCGTCTGGAACATCGGTCGCTAAGGCGTAAGATGCCACGGTGCCATCCACATCCGAAGCCGCCGGTACATCACGGGTGATCG
>NZ_MCUW01000023.1:67121-67411 GCF_002873335.1 Vibrio sp. 10N.286.49.B1
GTCATTGGTGCCCGTCACCGTAATGGTGATGGTTTGTGGCGCGCTCTCCAAACCTTCGTTATCAATCGCAACGTAGGTGAAGGTCACGTCTTCAGATTCACCATTAGTCAGGCCTTGGAAATCTTCACCTGGGTTGAACGTATAGGTGCCGTTATTGAAGCTTAATGACCCTTTGCCATCCGGAACATCGGTCGCTAAGGCGTAAGACACCACGGTGCCATCCACATCCGAAGCCGCCGGTACATCACGGGTGATCGAGGTGTCTTCGTTGGTCATTTCATCCGCTGGCA
>NZ_MCUW01000024.1 GCF_002873335.1 Vibrio sp. 10N.286.49.B1
GGAAAGCTAATAAAAGTTCTTAATACACATTCAATTATGTTCTTGCTTTGAGTCCATCAAAACCCTTTGGGTGTTGTATGGTTAAGCCTCACGGGCAATTAGTACAGGTTAGCTCAATGCCTCGCAGCACTTACACACCCTGCCTATCAACGTTCTAGTCTTGAACAACCCTTTAGGACACTTAAAGTGCCAGGGAAGACTCATCTCAGGGCTCGCTTCCCGCTTAGATGCTTTCAGCGGTTATCGATTCCGAACTTAGCTACCGGGCAATGCCATTGGCATGACAACCCGAACACCAGAGGTTCGTCCACTCCGGTCCTCTCGTACTAGGAGCAGCCCCCTTCAATCTTCCAACGCCCACGGCAGATAGGGACCGAACTGTCTCACGACGTTCTAAACCCAGCTCGCGTACCACTTTAAATGGCGAACAGCCATACCCTTGGGACCGACTTCAGCCCCAGGATGTGATGAGCCGACATCGAGGTGCCAAACACCGCCGTCGATATGAACTCTTGGGCGGTATCAGCCTGTTATCCCCGGAGTACCTTTTATCCGTTGAGCGATGGCCCTTCCATTCAGAACCACCGGATCACTATGACCTACTTTCGTACCTGCTCGAATTGTCATTCTCGCAGTCAAGCGGGCTTATGCCATTGCACTAACCACACGATGTCCAACCGTGTTTAGCCCACCTTCGTGCTCCTCCGTTACTCTTTGGGAGGAGACCGCCCCAGTCAAACTACCCACCAGGCACTGTCCGCAATCCCGATTAGGGACCAACGTTAGAACATCAAGCATACAAGGGTGGTATTTCAAGATTGCCTCCACACACACTAGCGTGCATGCTTCAAAGGCTCCCACCTATCCTACACATGTAGGGTCAATGTTCAGTGCCAAGCTGTAGTAAAGGTTCACGGGGTCTTTCCGTCTAGCCGCGGGTACACTGCATCTTCACAGCGATTTCAATTTCACTGAGTCTCGGGTGGAGACAGCGTGGCCATCATTACGCCATTCGTGCAGGTCGGAACTTACCCGACAAGGAATTTCGCTACCTTAGGACCGTTATAGTTACGGCCGCCGTTTACCGGGGCTTCGATCAAGAGCTTCGACCGAAGTCTAACCCCATCAATTAACCTTCCGGCACCGGGCAGGCGTCACACCGTATACGTCATCTTACGATTTTGCACAGTGCTGTGTTTTTAATAAACAGTTGCAGCCACCTGGTATCTGCGACTCCTAGTAGCTCCATCCGCAAGGGACTTCACCGCCAAGAGCGTACCTTCTCCCGAAGTTACGGTACCATTTTGCCTAGTTCCTTCACCCGAGTTCTCTCAAGCGCCTTGGTATTCTCTACCCGACCACCTGTGTCGGTTTGGGGTACGATTTCTTATAATCTGAAGCTTAGAGGCTTTTCCTGGAAGCATGGCATCAATGACTTCACTACCGTAGTAGCTCGACATCGTATCTCAGCGTTAATAGTGGTCCGGATTTACCTAAACCACCCGCCTACGTACTTGAACCTGGACAACCATCGCCAGGCCCACCTAGCCTTCTCCGTCCCCCCATCGCAATTATAAGAAGTACGGGAATATTAACCCGTTTCCCATCGACTACGCCTTTCGGCCTCGCCTTAGGGGTCGACTTACCCTGCCCCGATTAACGTTGGACAGGAACCCTTGGTCTTCCGGCGAGGAGGTTTTTCACCCCCTTTATCGTTACTCATGTCAGCATTCGCACTTCTGATACGTCCAGCAGCCCTTACAGACCACCTTCAACCGCTTACAGAACGCTCCCCTACCCCACATAATAAATTATGCAGCCGCAGCTTCGGTGTATAGCTTAGCCCCGTTACATCTTCCGCGCAGGCCGACTCGACTAGTGAGCTATTACGCTTTCTTTAAATGATGGCTGCTTCTAAGCCAACATCCTAGCTGTCTAAGCCTTCCCACATCGTTTCCCACTTAGCTATACTTTGGGACCTTAGCTGGCGGTCTGGGTTGTTTCCCTCTCCACGACGGACGTTAGCACCCGCCGTGTGTCTCCCGGATATTACTTACTGGTATTCGGAGTTTGCAAAGGGTTGGTAAGTCGGGATGACCCCCTAGCCTTAACAGTGCTCTACCCCCAGTAGTATTCGTCCGAGGCGCTACCTAAATAGCTTTCGGGGAGAACCAGCTATCTCCAGGTTTGATTGGCCTTTCACCCCTAGCCACAAGTCATCCGCTAATTTTTCAACATTAGTCGGTTCGGTCCTCCAGTTGATGTTACTCAACCTTCAACCTGCCCATGGCTAGATCACCTGGTTTCGGGTCTAATTCTAGCAACTATACGCCCAGTTAAGACTCGGTTTCCCTACGGCTCCCCTAAACGGTTAACCTTGCTACTAAAATTAAGTCGCTGACCCATTATACAAAAGGTACGCAGTCACGGGACAATGCCCGCTCCTACTGCTTGTACGTACACGGTTTCAGGTTCTATTTCACTCCCCTCACAGGGGTTCTTTTCGCCTTTCCCTCACGGTACTGGTTCACTATCGGTCAGTCAGTAGTATTTAGCCTTGGAGGATGGTCCCCCCATATTCAAACAGGATATCACGTGTCCCGCCTTACTCGTTTTCACTGATTATGATGTGTCGGTTACGGGGCTATCACCCTTTACTGCGAGACTTTCCAGACTCTTCACCTGCATCATTAAAAGCTTAAGGGCTACTCCAATTTCGCTCGCCGCTACTTTCGGAATCTCGGTTGATTTCTCTTCCTCCGGGTACTTAGATGTTTCAGTTCCCCGGGTTTGCTTCATTAACCTATGTATTGAGTTAATGATACGTGCTTATGCACGTGGGTTTCCCCATTCGGAAATCCCAGACTCACAGGTTATTACTACCTAATCTGGGCTTATCGCAAGTTATTACGTCCTTCATCGCCTCTGACTGCCAAGGCATCCACCGTGTACGCTTAGTCACTTAACCATACAACCCCAAAAGGTCTTATGTATGGCAAACAACCAAAGTCGCTATCTCATTATTTGAATGAGCGAGATAGCATTCGATTTTGCCGGACTCAAATATAAACA
>NZ_MCUW01000025.1:0-1229 GCF_002873335.1 Vibrio sp. 10N.286.49.B1
TTATATCTACTAAAAACTAATTTCACTGAGTGGGTGAGTGAGTGCAACTCCCACTATATAAGGGCTAGCAAGACCTTTATGTCTTAGTTTTCCTTTACGAAATTAGAATAATTTGTAAAGTCAGTGTTTTTATAGATGAATTTTGTTCGAAATTACCGCCACCATTCTTTACAAAAATAGTAGCAAATTAAAAACGATTGCTCTATGAAATTTCTTTCCAGAAGGCTTAGCAAGGCGATGGCCTCACTGCGTGAAACCATCACCCTGCCAAAAGGGTATTTAAGGAAAGGGTGGTAAAGTAAAATAATAAAGCCACTCCTGACGCTCGCACAGCTCACTACTCGCTAGGCACTTATGATTTTCCTTGACCATCGGTATCACACTCTTAGAAGAGCCTCCGTAACTCGCTTTTGGACAATTCCAAGTTACGTTGATTGGTATGCAGCCAAACTTTCGGATAACTTAGGATATACCAAATACGAATATTAACTACAAAGTAGTGGCTCGTTTTACTAAACCACTACAAACCTGTATTTGGAGGATTCGGGCGTTAAAGTGTATTAAACCTACCTAGATCTATGTGACGAATCTAGCTCTAATTGGACTATTTTAACTACTTGAATTACTGTTCATTTAAACAACCTCTCAGGTGATTATTAGTTAGAGGAAATATTATGCCGCATGATATAGACGAAACAGTGATAGTCGCTAAGGCCATTGTCAAAATGTTTACCCACTGGGGGTTACAAGATTCAACTCAACTCAAAATATTAGGAATGTCAGATAGTGATGACGTGGTACTGAGAGACATGAGAGATGGGAGCACTGGTTTACCTAACGAAGGCGAAATCAGATCTCGCGCCAGACATCTACTGACAATACATAAGTACCTCAGGCTTCTATACCCACAAAATAAGGAACTGCTCTATGGCTGGGTTAAGATGCATAACAAACACCTAGGCGGACTGACACCTTTAGATGTAATGATGACTGGCGATTTTCAGAGGGTGATAACACTGTTGAATAAACAGGTTCAGCATTAACCCCATCCCTCTATCATTAAAGAGCCGTCGTCGACTGATTATAGAGGTACAGAATAGGTTTAAGAAATACTCTATTCTAAATTACAAATACCCCACTTAACTTAGAATGAATGGTTAGGACTTTGGGGAGTATTGAACCTACCTAGATCTATGTGACAAATTCATTTTTTAGATACTGAATCACCA
>NZ_MCUW01000025.1:1997-65265 GCF_002873335.1 Vibrio sp. 10N.286.49.B1
TCACCATAGATGTGTGTGACGCGATCACATTGTAGTGGACAAGTACGGGTCACACATATTACGAAGAAATTAAAATTTTGTTTAATGGATCGAAACTCGAAACTTCTTCATAGCCAACGTACCCACGCTGATTTGTATGAAATTTAATATTGAAATCAGAAAAATCCCGACAATCATGATTGTGTCCGTAAAGCCAGACTGTAATTTTGTCAGCAAGCTCTGAAAATTCATCACATTGAGAGGCAAATGCGGGGCTAAGTGGACTACCCAAGTATTCAAGTTGAACTCCTTCTCTAGATGGAAGGTGGTGGGTAACGACAACATTGACGCTCTCTTGGGCTTGCTCTATTGATTCGTAAAGAAAGCGCCTAGATATTTGGTGAATTTCTCTCGCATCCCATGGTGAAAATGGCTTTCCATTATATCTAATATTACGATAGTCATTTAATCCTGAACGAGCTAGTTTCATCGACTCTTTAGGGGTTTCATAAAGTTCAAAATCAGTCCACAAAGTACACCCATGGAATCTCACACCATTGATTACAACGCTATCATTTTCAAGAAAATATACATTGGAATAAAGTTCTGCTTTGTCTCTGCACT
Organism: Vibrio sp. 10N.286.49.B1; assembly: GCF_002873335.1. Lineage (GTDB taxonomy): Bacteria > Pseudomonadota > Gammaproteobacteria > Enterobacterales > Vibrionaceae > Vibrio. Next base: position 2,601 of record NZ_MCUW01000025.1, read on the forward strand.
CTTCTATCAACAACTCAAGCGATGAAGCACCATAGGCCTCATGGTTACCAAGGACATACACAACGGGTACATCAAACTGTGCTGCCCAATCAATTCCTTTAGTGCCGAGGTGAATGTCGCCACTTAGTACAACGACATCTGCGTCAGTTTGCGGGCACTCCATTTGAGCAAATTCCAAATGCAGATCGGAGAGATGGCAGATTTTCATAAATATCGACTTTAATTAAGCTTGATAAACCTAGTTTAACGTACCGTTATGAATTCGTACAACCTGCAAAATTGACACTTTCAGGTACGACAGAATCGCTTGGTGATCACAATTGACACTTTCAGGCGATACCATTGTTTTGGACATAAATGAGTCAGCGATTTTGCTAAATTAGAAATAAATGAATAACTACAGGTATGGAAAATCACGTCGTAAAGATTTCCAACCTGCCTTGAGGTTACTTCTAGGGGAAGAGGAATAGTAATGAGTAAAAAGGAATCACAGGTTTTACTATTTTTAAGTTTGACTGGTTATATTAATAAAAAAAACGAGCTACCATCTTGATAACTCGGGCCTAATTAATACGCTTTCGTCCAACCAGTCTAGAAAGTTAGTATACTAGCACCTTAGCTCATTACTGTTTGTTTCCAGCCATAACTTGAGCTCTTGCGGCCAAGTAACGGTGGGCTCAACAAAGAAGCCGCGCAGTAGCGAGAAGTAGATAGCCTGATCAACCAGAGGCAGTGGTGATTTACCCGCATTCGGTTGGATCAACGCTTCAGCGTTAAGCAACTGTGCGTTTACATCTGCAACAATCTGCTCTGTGCTTTCTAACAGGCGAACAAAGTTCAGCTCTTCTGTCTCTTTCTTCGCTTGCCATGCAGTAACACTTGCTTCAGTCGCGAACTCTTTTAGATTCAGTTTCGTCCAGCGAGGGTAGCCAATTCTTTGAATCAAAGGGAATGCCTCACGCTGAAATACCAACGTCTCTTCTGATGGTGCGGCTACCGCATCAATACCAGCTTGATCGATGAAGTAAGTAATGATATCCATGCTTTCTGCCATCCGCTTTCTCCAAAACTGGCACCATTTTTTGACCGATTAAATCAATCAGAGTTTGCGCATCAGCATAATCTACAACTTGGTATTCAACGTTAAGCTTCAGTGCATTAGCAACATAAGCAACACGGGCACAAAATGGACAATGCTCGTAGATATACAGTTTCATCAAAAATCCCGTTTTTATAAGTCTGAATTAGTATTTAATCGCAGTTTTGCCAATTGATGCGCTGCTTTCAATGCGTTGGTGTGCGTCTTTTAACGTCTCAACACTAAAACCATTCAATGTGGTGGTGAGTGTAGACTTAATGCGGCCAGCATCAATCAAGTTCGCAGCTTGGAATAGGATATCTTGCTGCTTCTGAAGATCGTCAGTGTTAAACAGTGAGCGAGTGAACATCAGTTCCCAGATGAATCCAGCTGATTTGCCTTGTAGTTTTGATAGATCAACACCACCATCAAATTCTACAATTGAACTGATCATGCCTTGCGGAGCAATCAACTCGACCATTGCATCCCAATGGCCTTTGGTATCTGCAACGTTGAAGATGTAGTCCACATGCTGAATGCCTTGCTCACGTACCGACTCCACCAGATTGCGGTGATTCACAACATGGTCAGCGCCCATATCTCTTACCCACTGCTCGGTCTCTGGTCTTGAAGCAGTCGCAATCACTGTTAGGTTAGTAAGCTGTTTCGCCAGTTGAACCGTAATCGAACCAACACCACCTGCGCCACCAATGATCAGAATAGATTTCTTCTCTTCTGGACGAACGCGTAGGCGATCAAACAAGGCTTCCCAACCTGTCAATGTAGCGAGAGGCATAACGGCTGCTGATTCGTCAGAAAGGCTTTTTGGGGCGTGAGCTGTAATTCGGTAATCGACCGCTTGGTACTCAGCATTCGCACCCATACGTGTCACATCACCTGCGTAATAAACACGGTCACCAATTTCGAAGCCTGAAACATTGCCACCTTTAGCAACCACTTCACCCACCGCGTCATAGCCCAATACTTTTGGCTGCTCTAGGGTTTTATCTTGTGCGTTGCGGATACGTATTTTTGCATCTGCTGGGTTAATCGAGGTCGCACTCACTTTTACCAGCAGGTCATTGTCTTTTAGCTCTGGCAGGCTTGTTTCAAACTCGAATAAGCTGTCTTGCTCTGTAATTGCTAGTGATTGAGTAAAACCAATTGCTTTCATTGTTGTTGGTGCTGGCATGTTGTTTCTCCTTTGATTGGACACCTTCATCATAGAGATTTTTTACCCTAGATAAACCGCCTAATCTTTTAATTACATTCAATATATTTTTGATAATCACACTGCTCGACCGGGTAGTGTTGAGATACTTACCTGTTAACCTAGTTAGATAACACCTTGTGCAGCTAACCATTCATACGTCACTTCATCTTGCGGTTTACCCTCTCGGCACACTTTATAATCAAGCTCGGCAATAATATCGTTGGAGAAACGTAATGAATCTAAGGTTTTAAGCTGTTCATCAGTAAATAGATTTTTCTTATCATCTCTCAGTAACAGTACAGCTCGGTCTACAATTCCAAGCAGCCCTTTCGGCTCTATAAGCTCGCGAATATCATAACGATAGTGAAGAAATTGCGGTTTCCATAGCGGCACAATGACCCACTCTTTATTTGCGACGGCATCTTCAAAAGCACTAAAACAGTCGTCTTCACTGCCTGTAAAAAACTCATAGCCTGCTTTACTTAAACCGTACTCTTCCATCATCTGGATAGAGAAGCGAGTGATTCCAGCTCCTGGATTAATACCTTGAATTTTAGGTCTCATTTGCTCGACGACTTCAGGCTTCAATAAATCCGCCACTTCAGCGACCATCTCTTCAGGTACGTAATCCGGCACACCCCACAGTGCGTAAGGTTCGTAATGAAGTCCAAGCTCGATTAATGGCTCAACTTTTTCAACGTCCGACTTATAGATACCATGGCTCGATGGTAACCAAGCAGAAGAGAGCATATCGATTTCACCAGCTTTCAGTTTTTCAAAATTTTCCTGATGAGGGGAAAAGATTCGCTCAACTTCGAAGCCCATGGTCTTCAATACATTGCTAACCAATGAAGCTGTCGTGCGATGGAATGATAAATCTGTTACACCCATTGTGATTTTTTTATTCATTGTTCTTTCGCTCTTATCGTTGCTGATAGATTGATAATACAAGGCTCTAGAGTAATCAAAAACAGCCTAATTTTTGAATAATTATCAAAAATAAATTGATAGATGCCGATTTACACTTAATAAAAAAGCGTATGCATTGATGAAATACATACGCTTGATATTTACGTATCTATCTACTGTCGCCTTAATCTAATTTGATTCGCAAGACATGATATGGCTTTCTAGAACCTTCTTCACCTTCGTTAAAAGCAGGGTGGAAGTGAAGAGAGTTTTGAGTGACGTACAAGTAATCACCCTGGATAGAGAAACCATCTGCCCATGACAATAACTTGTCATCTTGTGCAAAGATTTTGTAGCCGTCTTTATTCACCACACCAACAGCATTTTTCTCAATATCACCGACATAGATATCACCGTTATCTGCGATAATCATGCCATCACTTGGACGTTTTTCACTGAAAAATTCAATCTGCTCGGCCAATGCATCTTCACTAAGCGCTGTGTTAGCAAGAGCAGCGGCAGGAATACGGTAGATAGCACTACCATTGACTGTACCAAAATATAGCCATTCATTATTTGCATCAATAGTGATTGGATTCACACCAAGATAAAGCGCATCAACGCTACCATCTTCACGCTTTGTCGCCATACGAGAACTATCAATCACAACCTCATGCTCAGGTGAAAGCAGTGCTTTATTTGATTGCAAAACGCGGCGAGATTTACCTGTATTTAAATCTACAACAACAAAGGCAGGCGCAGCTTCGCCATACAGATTACCTAAACTCGTATCGGCAATGTACATCTGGTTACGCAGTGTATCTAATGCAAAATCCTGTAAAAAAGAGTTACCGACCTGTACGTCTTTTCCAATTTCAATGCGTTTAAATAGCTTATCGTTGACGGTATCCCATGCAACAATTTGCGAAGGCGAAGTTTCACTGCCCATATCTAACACCCACACAACACCATCATCGGTACTATCAATACCGATTACTGAAGCCAAACCAACCTCACCTTTATCTGGACCATCTGCCCAGTCTTGGGTTGGAAATGCTTTGGTTGAGCCATCCTTCATCAATTCAACAACACGAAGTTCAGGTGCATCAAGGGGTTGCATAGAAAGGAAAGTACGCCCCTGCTTCGTTACTGTAATGTTCCCTGGTCGTGTGCCATCAAGCTTGGCAACCACTTCGATATCAGCCGCTTGCGCTGTGTTAACTATCATCGCAGTCGCAAGTGTTAGTAAGATTTTGATATTTTTCATGTCGAGCCTCATTGGTGTTCTTTGATGCCCTAACCGTTTTAGTCAGGGCATAGTGCTATAACAAGCTTGTTTTATGTTGTCGTTACGCGATCTTAGTCATTTCGTTGACTGTGAAGCTTGCGACAGAGCCTTCCGTTGCTGTCATGTAGTCCGCAAGGTGCTGGTTGCCCATATGAGCCTGCCAAAGTTCACGTGATACCCAGTTTTCATAAAAAGTAAAATGCGCTGGGTTTTCGTTGTCTTGATGAAGGTCATAGTTGATGCAACCTTCTTCAGCGCGAGTAATGTCGATAAGCTTTAGTAGCTCGGCTTTCACCAGTTCAATTTTGTCGTCATTAGCTTTGATGTTTGCAACAATCGTTAATGTAGTCATGGGATGTTCCTTTTAAATTTGATACCGAAATCGTCGGTAATTTTGATGTCTTTAATGTTTTAGTGATAGGGCAACTCGTCATGTCATATTGAGTTACTCACTAAATGTAGTACAGGTACTACACTCAATTACTGACTTATATTGTAAATACTTTCAAATCTATTTTGATAATTGAATGTTTAAATACGTTAATTTTTAACTAAGCGATCTTGGTCATTTCGTTGACAGTGAAACTTGCGACAGAGCCTTCGGTTGCTGTCATGTAGTCAGCAAGGTGCTGGTTGCCCATATGAGCTTGCCAAAGTTCACGTGATACCCAGTTTTCATAAAAAGTAAAATGCGCTGGGTTGTCGTTGTCTTGATGAAGGTCATAGTTGATGCAACCTTCTTCAGCACGAGTTATCTCGATAAGTTTTAGTAGCTCAGCTTTCACAAGTTCAATTTTGTCGTCATTGGCTTTGATGTTTGCAACAATCGTTAATGTAGTCATAGGAGTTTCCTTCGTTCTGAGTTAGTGCCGTGCTTAGCGCACTGCGTTGTTGGTATGGAGGTATAATAGTGCGAACATTACCAATGAAAAACAGCCCGTCAATTGAATAATTACCAATTAAAATTTGATAATAATCTTTTAATATTTCATGTGGTGCGATATAAAGGGATAGTCATTTTCAGATTTTGTTAACACACTGATTAAAAGGTAACGGTTATGCTCTTAGAGGATTTTCAGGTCATTTTAAAAGTCGCAGAGTTTCGCAGCATCACTGCTGCTGCGACAAATCTGGATATGCGCACGGCAACGGCAAGTGCGGCGGTGAAACGTGTTGAGGCATCATTAGGGGTTGAATTATTTGTACGAACGACTCGTCATTTACGCTTATCTTCTGCCGGCGAGCGTTATTTGCCTCAGTGTGAAGAGGCGTTGAAGATGCTTGAAAAAGCCAAAATGAACATGCGTGAAGAGCTAGGGATTATTGATGGAGAGATCCGCATCGCCCTTTCGTCTGATTTGGGCCGAAATGTGGTCACACCTTGGCTTGATGAATTTTTGTTGGACTACCCAGACGTTTCACTTCGCTCCGGTATCAGTGACAGCAACATCGATTTTTATCGAGATTCTGTTGATATGGCGCTGCGCTATGGCTCACCAACCGATGCGAGTATGTACGGTTTTAAAATTTGTGATGTGCCAAGGCTGTTGTGCGCCAGCCCGGAGTATTTAGCAAAATACGGTACTCCATCCGAGCCAGATGATCTGCTTGAACATAATGCCCTGTTTTACCAGTTACATGATATTTTGCAAAATGAGTGGTTGTTTAATGATGGAAAAGAGGACATTAAGGTAAAACTGAAAGGTAACAGAGCATCTAATGATGGCGATCTTGTTCGGCGCTGGTGTGTGGCGGGGAAAGGGGTAGCAATCAAGTCTTGCCTCGATATGGCCGATGACTTGCTAACAGGGAAAGTGGTCAATGTAATGGCAGACTATAAACCGACTTCCACTGAGCTTTGGTTAATATGCCCAAGCCGACAATCTATTACCCCAACCGTCCGCCTATTAAGGGATATGCTTAGAGAAAAGACCGAACAGATTCTAATCCAAATGAAGGACAAAGGGATTCTATTGGGTTAACTGTTGAGGTTGTGAGGGCGTGGAAATTGCCAGCCCTCAGTAAAGCGGTGATGGTCTTAACTACTGATGGTTGTCCAACCACTCACGAGTCACATCATCAACCGCTAATCCCGCACGGCAAACCTTGTAATCCAATTCTGCGATGATTTCATTTGAAAAGCGCAATTGATCTAGCTGTGCCAACTGTGCTGGGGTAAATACGATTGATCTTTCTTGTCGAAGTAATAATATGGCGCGATCAACGCTACCCAATAATCCTTTGGGCTCTTTTAATTCACGGATAGTAAATAGGTGGTGCAAGAACTGTGGTTTCCACAATGGCACAATAACCCACTCATTATTTTCAACCGCACGTTCGTAGGCACCAAAGCAATCCTCTTCTGAACCAGAGTGAAAATGATAACCCACATCGCTTAATCCATATTGGTCCATCATTTCAATAGAGAATCGGGTAATGCCAGCACCTGGGTTAATACCTTGAATGTGTTTGTTGGTGCGCTTAACGACTTCTGGTTTTAATAGGTCACTGATTTGTGAAACAACCTCCTCAGGTACATAATCGGGCACCCCCCATAGAGCGTACGGTTTATAGTGCAAACCTAACTCTAACAAAGGCTCTACCGTTTCAACATCGGATTTATAGATACCGTGGCTTGAAGGTAACCAGGCAGAAGAGAGCATGTCGATACGGCCCACTTTTAGATTTTGGAAATTTTCTTGATGTGGTGCGTAGACACGTTCCACCTGAAAACCCATATCAGTTAAGACATGGCTAACTATCGATGCAGTAACGCGATGAAAAGATAAATCGGTAATCCCGAGATTGATAATGTTAGACATAACGTGACCTTATGATAAAAGAAAAAGAGGTTTTAAAATCGCATTTAAAGTGCCGTGAGGCCGGAATAGAGCATCTTTGTTCCCGTAAGAAACAGAACGCTATAACTTATCTTGTAAATCAACTCTTGAGAGATGATATTCACCATCCACACACCGGCTCTAACCCCTAAAAACGCAATCGGCACCAAAACTAACGAGGTCATCAAGTTTTGCATATCGAGCAGCCCCATATAGCTGTATGGGATCAACTTAATAAAATTAAGCACCGTGAAAAATACTACGCTGGTGCCGATTAATTGTTCTTTCGGCAGATTTTTTGGCAGTAGATGCATGCTTGCAGGCGGACCACCGGCATGGGCAATTGTACTGGAAAACCCAGACAACATACTTAAGGCATAGCCCTTTATCGGGTGGCTAAATTGAACCTGCTTTAGCAGAAACTTTTGTGTTAAAAAGACCAAAGCCAGCCCCCCAATGATAAGTTCAACTACAGATGTTGACAGACTACCCATAAAATAAGCAGCACTCATCACCCCCAAAATAGCGAAGGGCATCATACTTTTTAGCTCGACGTAATTGCAGTTCTTGCGGTGGTAAAACAGCGCCATTAAATCCATACCACACAATAATGGTAATAAAATCGCAGCGGCTTGAACTGGCGATACGCTCATCGCCATCAAAGGTACCGATAGCATCCCCAAAATACCGCCGACCCCTCCCTTGCCCATGCCATAGAAAAAAACGGCAGGTATCGCTGCAACATAAAACCAAAGGTCTGTGATCATGATATGTAAACCAAGAAAATACGTAGATGAAAACAAGTGTATTTGAGCAAAAAACTTTTAAAGCCATTGACTCAAATAAGGGGGTATACAAAGTTGGCTTAAGCGATTTGGGTCATTTCGTTTACAACGAAGCTAGCCACACAGCCTTCAGCTGCTGCCATATAATCGGCAAGGTGTTGATTACCCATATGTGCTTGCCAAAGTTCACGTGATACCCAGTTTTCGTAGAAAGTGAAGTGTGCTGGTTTTTCGTTGTCTTGGTGGAGGTCATAGTTGATGCAACCGTCTTCGGCACGAGTGACGTCGATTAATTTCAACAGCTCTGCTTTTACCAGTTCGATTTTGTCTTCATTGGCCACGATGTTTGCAACGATAGTTAGCTTAGTCATAGTGTGTTCCTTTGTATGGAGTTGAAGCAGCTGATGGTGTGCTGCGTTGTTGGTTTGGGTGTATATTACGGTGATTATTGCAAAGTAAAAACAGTCTAGAAATTGATTTATTATCAAATTTAGCTTGAGAATTGATTTTTAAGTCTGACCATAAAGAGGGAATTAGATCGCGTTGTGTGGTGATGTGCACGGTGTTTATCTATTTGTTTTTGATAATAATTCAAATAATACCGCGTTTTTACCGTGTAAAATTTGCCGTAGGATGGCCAAATCAATTTCAATTCATTGGATAAATAGCCATGTCACAGATACATTTTCAACAGGGCCCAATACGCCCACCATCAGAAGCAGACAGTTTGCTTATCAGAACCACACAAGGGTGCCCGTGGAATAAATGTAAGTTCTGTACCCTATTTGAAGGAATGGAGTTCTCTATTCGTCCTGTCGAAGAGATCAAACGTGATATCTGGGCTGCAAAGGCGTTCTATAAGAATCGTAAATTTGACAGCTGTTTCTTACAAGATGGCGACTCTTTCGCTATGGAAACAGAAGATTTACTCGACGTTCTTCGCACCCTAAAAGAAGCGTTCCCAGAGCTAAAACAGATAAGCTCATACGGCCGAGCACAGACCATGACCAAAAAATCGCCAGCTGAAATGAAAGCGATCTGTGAGGCGGGGCTAAATATGCTCTATTGCGGTATGGAGTCAGGTTCGCTGGATGTTCTAAAATTGATGAAAAAAGGTATTACACCAAAATCAATATTAAAATCAGCGCAATATGCCAAGCAGGCTGGAATGAAAATGATGACGTTCATCATTCTCGGTCTTGGTGGTAAAGAGCTATCAGAGCAACATGTTAACGAAACGGCGCTGCTTCTCAATCAGATCAACCCAGAGGAAATCCGTATCTTATCTTTAGCTGTGAAGCCCGGTACAGAGTTGGATGATATGGTGCAAAGCGGCCAGTTCACACCACTGACTGAACGCGAAATGCTTGAAGAGCAATACCAACTGATCAGCAAATTAGACAGTATCACTGGGAACTACGGTAACTATCATGGCATCAATTTATTAATGGAGCTCAATGGTCAGCTTCCACATGATAAAGAGGCTTTCTTGCGTACCATTGATCAATTTATGATGATGAGTGAAAACGACCAAAACAACTTTATTTTAGGCCGGCGAACAAGCTACTACGCAACATTGAATGATATGGACAATCAGCTAATGTATGACACGGTACAACAACAGCTTAAACGCATTAAACAGCAGAACCTTGGCAACCTCGAAGATATCTTTTACCAGCTTCGTCAGCGCATGATCTAATAATAAGGAACCTACAATGAATAACCTAAATGACTGGCACATTCAAAATGAGAATCCGAACCACTGGTCTTTGGACAACGGTGTGCTGTCTATGCAAGTCCAACAGGGCAACATTTTTGGGGCTGGCTCAGGCGATGTCGATAATCTATTTATCCACCCTATTTCTAAGCCCAATTACAGCGCTGAAGTCACCATTAGCCTAAGTCCAGACCTGCCATTTGAGCAAGCAGGGCTGGGGATATACTGGGACAACGATAACTACATTAAAATTAGTAAAGAGATGTTTATGGGCGAGCGCTCACTGGTCTTTGTTGTCGAGCAAAATGGTCAACCAGAGATCAAACAACTTCGCACATTTGAAGGCAAGACAGCGTCAGTTAAGATAGAAAAAAATGATGGTACTATCACTGCATTCTTGGGATGTAATCAAAAACGCTCTTGGCAAGTCATTGGATCTGCGAAGACATTAAACGGCCAAGCAAAAGGACTTATGCTTTTTACCTTTAGTGGTAGTTCAAACACACCTAATTTTGCTAAGTTTAGTGAATTTCAACTAATGAGTTGAGCCAGTCTGGTATATAGTAATTGACTTTTTGTATTAGTTTTATTTTGGAAAAAGTTATGTTAGTCGATAGCGCTTAGTGGGATCGAAACACACAATGGGGCAATTATCAGCTACAATACACTTGTGGGATGTGTAGAGTAGCCTCGCTATGGTAGAAAGAGTCGGTTGCAGCCGACTCCCGACATAGCGAGGTTCATTCACTCGCTGAGAGCTTCAACGAGCACACTGTTTTCTAGCGCAGCGTCAAAGTTCTTGTATCGCTCACACCATGCATGATACTTCCCCGCAAGATCTTGCGTTGCACGAGCCAGTGCCCTATCTCTTGTAATCAAAATCACACGAGTTCCCTTTTCTTTGCTAGTGAGTTCAGTCGCAAGGCGAGCAATCATCACGAAGTCTGCACTGTTATCGTAAATTTGAACAAGCTCCCCGTGGCGTTCACCCTCCTCGCCAATTGGTAACTTGTAAACGTCATTCGAAACAGCAATGACAGTAACCCACTCCTTTGAAAGCAACACAGATAAGTCGAGGTTCAACCGCGAGTTATCGCAGTCTAGAAGCAGTATTAGATTACTCATCTGCATATTCAAAATCCTCCTTCGACAGTGCGAGTAGCACTGAAGTCTCATCATCGTCATCGCCCAAATTACCCTCTACGAACCTCATCGCTATAGCATTAAGTATCGCTTCCTTGCTTACTTTTAGGCTTATAGACTTTGCATCAAGCAAATAATCAAAAGTGTTCATGTCAAAATCTCCAACCACTGTATACTAAAACAGTATAGTCGTATTTTTCAGAGGCGATGCTATGACAGCGATTAGATATCGTCACAACTATCGTCTTGTGACTCTTAACGAGCAGGGGCCGGTTGGGAAGCTCTCAGTTGTTGCTGACACTATTCCCGCCCGACTTCGATCTGGAAAGCTTCATTTTGCGAAATTCGCTGGTTCAATAGACGCAAAGTTCATTGGCGGGATGCAAAAGGTGAAGCTGATAAACATCGAGGCGTGGTCGCCCGATGACGGGGTGAGCGGAAACTGGCTTGAAATCAGCAAAGGTCACTATGTGGCTGGAGTGTACTTCAATAGTTGCTACTACATTGTGCTAGAAGACAACGCGCCAGTGACGTTTGAGCTGTGACCAAGGTTTGGTGACCAAGGTTTGGTGACTAAGGTTTAGTGGCTATCTTGTAGCCACCGATTTAGCCGTTTATGGCTAATAACTCAAATTTAGCCATAAACGGCTAATCATGGGTAATGGTGAGAACTGTTGCTTCAATTGCACATCAAACCTTCAGAGTTTTAAGCATTGATCAGATTGGAAAGATACACATTTCTTCTGCTTGCTTTGGTCTCTGAAACTATGGCATCAGCAAAGGATTTCTTGCAACCTATGAAGGTCATTTTGTCTGTCGCTCTTGTGATAGCCGTATAGATCCACGACTTATCCATTAGTCTGTTGGTAAAAATAGGGGCGACTACCGTTGAAAATTGACTACCTTGAGCTTTGTGTAGAGTGATTGCATACGATAACTCAATAGTATCAAGCAGATCGTAATTCACCTCTACGATGCGCCCAGTATCAATCTCTACTCTTGCAAGAATCTTGTTGTCTGTATTGTCCCGTAGTCCAACCACAGTTCCAAGAGTGCCGTTTTGTATATCTTCACGATAGTTGTTCTTTGTGAAAATAATTGGATCACCCAGCCTAATCCCAACATCCTCACACTCTCCTTGAGGGTTGACCAGAAGTAGCTTTTTGCCATATGGGTTTGCTACCGCCTGACAGAGTTCATTTACCTCTTTTGCTATCTTGCGGGTAGGGGATATTATCTGCACCTCTCCATCAAGCTCCATGTATAAGTCGACCATCTCACTGACAATATTCTTTTTCAATGAGGTGATAAATTGAACATTTTTGTAGGTAAGCTCTTTGGGTACAACCCCTTGGCGGATATCGTTTGAGTAAACAGGAATACCTGTCTCTTCCGATTGTCTTCTCACTATGTCTAAGTGAACGCGAGGAACGCTACCTGAACTGATTAATTCACTAAGAACCAAGCCTGCTCCGATAGGAGGCAATTGTTGATCATCACCTGTGAAAATAATCCTAGCGTGCTTGGGAAGCTTCATTATCAGCTTGTAAAGTGAAGGTATATCGACCATTGAAGCTTCATCAATAACCAGCAAGATGGAGCTGTATTCACATACATCTTCATCTTTAAGCATCAGGAATCGTTGAATAGTTTGTGTTTCAATGAGTATTGATTCTTGTAGTCGTTTGGCAGCTCTTCCACTCAAAGCTACACCAAAGACTTTAAAGCCTAGTTGAGTATATGAGTCGACAATGGCCTTCATAACTGTTGTCTTGCCTGTACCCGCACCGCCTGTCAGCGTAAAAACGTGATGCTCAAGACTTCGGATTATCGCCTCTCCCTGCTTTTCAGTTAGCGGGAATTCAAATTGAGCCACAGACTTACTGTAAGCCTCATCTGCACCAACACACCAACCGTTTTTTAAACTCAAGAGATGCTGGATGCGCTTCGCAATCACCCCCTCCATAATGTACAAACCTGTAGAGTGAATTAGCCCAGAATTCTCGTTGTAGTAGACAGATAGCGAACTATGCGCATTTACAATAGACTCTTCTGCTAGATACTCATCCCCATCAGCACCATCTACCACTAGGTTCCACAGATCATCAATAGGGCAAACCGTATGTCCATCCTTGCAATATTGTTGCATGGCAGATTCGACAAGCGCATTCATTCTTCGAGGATCATAGGGGTCAACAGCAAACTTATTAACAGCTAACGTGTCTACGTCTTTGAACGAGCAGCCAAAGTGTTGAAGGCAGTAGGGATTTTTCTTAATTTCCTGTACGGATTCTGCTTTGTGAAACTTAAATAATTTCTGCTGAACAACAGGTGGGATACCCATATCAGCGAAGAAAACAGCATGTTGGAGGTTTTCATATTTGCGGAATCCCTCAATTAATTTTTGCGCTGTCACTGCGGTGAACTTGGATGCTACCTCATCCATTTCGCCTCGCGCCAACAGCTCAAATACTCTCAACCCAAAAGTCTCAAAAATCTTTCTAGCTTTGACTTCACCAATCCCCTCGAAGTCTGGCTCCTTTGCTACAAATTGAATAAACTCTTCCGCTGTCTCAGGTAAAATCATTTTTCCGATGGGATCGGCAAAAGCATATTGGGTCGACTCAAATCCATTATGCTCTGTGATCTTAATGTCTGGGCTACCCAATAGTTCCCAGATTTGTCCCACTCTAGGCTCTGCATTGATATGTGACTCAGAAATCTCAACGGTAGCGTAAGACTTTGCTGATACGCGATTTACGTGGTCTTCTCTACGGACAAACATAGCGTTGAATCGATAAAGTCCTCGTCGCAAGCCGTATGTCGTGGTAACTCGGATGTAATAACGTAAAACAGTGGAAGCCGTCATAAAATACTCCCCATAGCACTGACAACTTCTTCGAGTTCCGAGTAGCGCGAAAGCTTAGCTTTTAGCTCTAGAACCTCAGCTCTCAATTTATTGTTTTCCCGCTCAAGTATTCTTACTTTGCTGGCGTTCATATCTCTCATAGGAGGGGCTTTGTCAGAAGCTTGGCTGGTCGATTGCTTAGACACTTTAGGTAGAATGTCACATTCTCTCAGGTAGGTTTCCAGATCCTCTAAGGCTTCTGCCAATGCTGGATTTTGGTTAAACGCAGACTTGCCAATCCCTGTTTGCTTGGCAAGCTCAGTTCGATGCAGTTTTCCTCGGTAAACCATATTTTTGTAATCATCGTCAGACTTGGTTGCCTTCCAAGCTTCAAACTTATTCAGGTTTTCCTGAGCCACCTGTTGTCCATTTGCCATATAAGCCCCTTAGAGTTCCTTTAACACGCGATAAACAGTCTGTCTTGACACTTCACACTCACTCGCAATCTGTGCTTTAGGAGTGCCTTGAGAAGCTTTTTGACGTATCACTTTAATTACTTCATCGGATAAAGGAGGGCGTCCAACGTGCTTTCCTGCTGCCTTGGCTGCCATCATCCCTTCGCGTTGGCGGATATTGATTAGTTTTCTTTCGAACTCAGCAAACGCACCTAGCATCTGCATTGTCAATTGAGCAAACGGGTCTTCTTTACTTGAAAACTCCAAAGATTCACTCACGAAAATCACAGAAGCCCCCTTCGCATTAACTTTATCTATGATGCTCTGTAAATCGAGTAGGTTGCGAGCTAAGCGGTCGATGGAATGCACATACAGTTCATCACCTTGCCGTAGGTAATCAATGCAGTCGTTGAGGATGGGGCGGTTTCGTGTCGATTTGGCTGACATCGACTCTACAAATGTTTTATCAAGTGGCAAGTCAGCAAGTTGTCTATCTACATTTTGCTCAGAACTTGAGACTCTAACGTAACCTACTTTCTGTGTTGTCATTCCCTGACTACCTGTTTAGATATACAGTAACTTTAACGATAGACCTTTTGTTACTTAGTGTCAATAAAATAATTTAGACCTTTTATTACATGAAAAAACAGCACCCGCAGGGGTGCTGTTATCGTGTAACAAAAGTATAGGTTTATTTACTTACACCACCTTTAAAGCTCTGCATGGTCTTTTGAAACACATCCATGACGCTTGGGTTCGTCTTGGCAATGCTGGATAACTTTTGAATGAAAGCCTGAAGCTTACCAATCTCTGACTGTGCTACCGCAAGTTGCGCCTCCAGTTGTATCACCTTTTGTGCTAAATCCACGTCTTGTTGCAAGTAAGCAATTAACTCCTTGTTTTCAGACGAAACAGGCTTGCCCCTTAATACTTGCTTTTTCTGCTTGTACTCGTGCTTGATATTGGCGTACTTGTCGAGCGTTTGTCTCGTTGTAGCGATACCCAAGCTGGATTCTATTTTTGTGACTAGCAAATCCCACGTTAGTTTACCCTCCCAGCTTCGGATGAGGGCTTGAATGGAGATTTGCTGTTCAGTTTCTAGTGATTTAATTGCCATATTTATTGCCCTAGAGTAATCCCAAGAAACCCAAGAATTTATCTGTGGCTTCATCTCTTTTATTGTCGTTTTTTGCCTCAATAGCAGCTTGCAGGGCTTGCTCGGCATCAGGTAGCGCTAACTCTGTATCTTCCACTGTTTGGGTCTCTAAATTGGTGATTCTTATGCTGTTTGAACCAGCTAGCAATCGCACCATACGACCTTCTTCTATCGCCTCATCGGACAGCACTTCAATGAGTTTTTTTAGCATACAAGTATTGCGATAATGGGTTCTGTACCACTTGTGCTGCGCTTCACTTGTTTCAAAGTTGATAGACGCCTGAACCCTCTCCAAGTTATGCGTTTGCACTTTCAAATCCTTCTGGAGTAAGTCGATTGCCTCACTATCATGGGTCACATGGCAAGAAGATGAGCATAACGCACATTGCGTTTCAAATTCCGACATATAAGTACAGGGTGAGAGGGCAAGGTTTTGATCGCAAAACCCTGTCTCATGAACAAAAGTCGGCGTTTCATTGTCGATAGCCTCATTAAATTGTTCCATGGTCAAGATACGAAGTTTTAACTTATTTTCAACCTCGCTTTCTGGTTCATTAGAGTAAGAGATATCCCCAATGACAGAAGCATTTTGAGCGTCAGTGGTATGGATATAGGTCAGTGTCTGCTCGGCGCTCTTTCTGCCTGACAACATAGAAATAAGATGGTGAGGCAGTCCTTTTTTCGCCAGAAAATCATTTTGCCAATGGCGCAGTTGGTGCGGCTTGAGCAAAAAGCTGGATGAGAACCCGTGTCGTTCAAAGAGCGTAAGCCTATTTTTATTGCCTTTTATTAGGTCGTCAGAAAAAAAATGACCTAGCGAATGGATAGGCACTAAAAAGAAGGGGTGTGTCACTCTGCCACCCAATTGCTTTTGTGTGTAGGCAAATAATGCGTTCTCAAAATCCACAAGTTTAGTTTGATGTTTATTATAACCTTTTAGGTGAGGTTGATTCATCTCGATGGTGTGATTTTGAAACTCTGCTACGGTGAGTTCTTCCTTGCCTGCTGTATAGTTATCGTATTGAAGCTGCTCAGCGAATGAACATCCTGCAAGCGCAAAAGCGTAAGGGCACTTGCTCTTAAACACCAGAGTGTCGAAGGCTTCAAGCTGTGCAATGGGCTTGATGAACTTTAGATGATGCGATCTATGCGTCCTATCTATTGCTCCCTTCGAATCTGGCGTGACGCGCACACATTTGTCACTACCGTCAAAAAAGCCAAGCAGCAAACCAAGATGTAATAGGTTGGTTGATTTGCTCATGGAAGGCTTAAGCAGGGCAATATTTTCATCGCTGGGCTTAAATTCACCGAGCACTTCTTTGAGAGGGCGACTCGGCTTTTGATAGAACCGAGCCAGCGCTCTTGCAGGTTCTGTAGCGAGAATGGTGTAGTGCAAGGCTCTGTCTAAGCTATCGACCATTTCTGCATTAATGTGGTTTGCATTATCCTTGTACCCCTTCGAGCCTCGCCAGTGGAGGTAATGCACCGTTTTTTCCTCGCCATTGACAACTTGTGTATGAGACTTTATGCGTTGCACTGTTAAAAGCACTTGCTCTGCGCCAATTCGATTGGGTGCAGCCATGCCAAGTGCTGCCATTGTGCAACTAAAGCTGCCTCGTTGCTCTTGCGTCGGTAATAAAAGGGGTTGCCAAGCATCAACATCTTCCTTGTCACCATCCTGATAGGCTGGAATAACATCATAGAAGATAGCCCCGAGCGCCAGTAGTGCGTTTTCGGAGGGGAGCTTGTTTTGTTCTGCTTGTAGCGCATCATCGCCACTTTTAGTGCGAACTGATTCACCTGTAGTATTAATGTAGGGCTGACAGCTTTTCGCGAGCATTTTATGTTGATGCAGCCAGTTGATAAAAGGTGGTAAGTTTCGGCTGTATGTCATCAGGTTGATGGCAGATTGAATCCTTTCAAGGGTGGCGGTTGCGATATTCTCATTTAGGTGACAAAGGAAGACTCTTGCGGATGTGATTTTATCTCTTTTCTTGTCTGTAGATATGTTTTCTTTCAATATATCAAGGGTATAGGTAAATAATAACTCATGCATCTCGGGTGCTAAACGATCTTCGTCCGTGAAACGCGTACCCATTCTTGGCTGCTTTCTATTTAGATTACAAAAGTAAATATTCTGGGTTCTGTTGTCACTGTCGGTAAATGTGACAGCAATATCTTCCCAAGATGCCTGCTCACCTTGAGCGTTGGTAAATCCAATCAGAGGCTGTGCTTTCTTTTTGGCGACATAAGCGCGTTGATTATCAATGTAGCGGTTAATCTGACTCATTTTTGCGCCCCCACTTTCATGGTTTGTCGTTCTTCGCACAGCATCATTGTCACTCTGATATAAAGAATAATGGTTTGCAGTCGTTTAACCGTGGCGGGGTGGCCTGATTGACTATTAATCGCCAGTTTACGCTCTGCCTTATCTAAATATTGCTGATGGTTTGCGGTTTCCAAAGGTCGAAAGTTATTACAGGGATAGCACCCCATTGGGGCGGCTCCCTTTGATTGACAGCTTGAGCAGTTGGCTGGGTTAAGTTTGTGCCCCATCTCTTCATCGAACGGGCTTCTCACCTTAAAGTCAGGGTGTTGCTGTAATTCTTTCGAAGATACACTGTCAAAACGTTGTATGACACTGTTACCCGCATAGGCTTCGTCTATTTTGACTCGCTCAGGCGCTTTTAAATCAAGGTAATTCATTATTGCCTCTACCGTAACACCTGTAATGGCGGCAATTTGCGCAGGGCTTAACCCCATCCAAGCGGCGAGGGTTAACTGGGTATGACGCCAGCGATTATTTTTAAATGCAAGAGGCTTGTGCGCTATTCGGTCACTCTTGATACTTAATTTTTTTTCGAAGAGGTAAGCAATACGTTTGGCAAGACTTACCGAAGAGAGATGGAAAGCCTCTGATGTGTCGCTCACGGATTGAAAGAGACTCTCTTTTGTATCAAATTTTGCGGAGAATAAACTTTGGTCTGGAAACAAGGGGAGTCGTTGCATTAGCTCTTTTGTTTCACTCTCAGAGAGGACAACGCCACTCTTGCTCAATGACGCGCAAAGGAAAGTTTCGTACACTTGGTAATACTGAAGCAACAATTCAGACAGATTTGGCTCCAAGCGATGTGAACGTGACTCGGCATCGACTCTAAACGCTCCAGTTTTACCTTTGAAGGTTCGTAGGTGCAACTGCTCTACATCAGAAAAATGATGCTGCGTTAAAGGCTGCCAATCACGGTTGCTTTCTTTGTGCGACTTAAATGTTTGACCCACCCGCAAAAGGTCACACCATTTAATTTTAACCAGTTGCGTAGGTCTTCTTACAATGGCCACCATCAACTGACAAGCCAGAACGGTTCTAAGGCGAGTGAAATGTTGTGCTGTTGCAATCTCACTGCTGAGTGCATGGAGGGTTTCAATTCTTAGTGCTTCAAGAAGGTTATCACGCTCGATTTCACTGTAAGCGCCTGTTGTTTCATCAAGGATACTTTTTGAGCCATCACTTACACCTAAATTTTCATCCTTAACGATGTCATAGAGCGGAGTAAGAAGACTGCTGCGGTACTCGTGACTTCGTTTGTTAAATGCGTATAGGGCATTTTTTACATTCTTTTTATAGTCCGTGAGCGTTAACCACCACGCCTCAAAAGTCGTTGGCTCTAAGTAACTGCAAATGGTTTTTAAGATGCTGACATGGGTATTTATGGTTGAATAAGCATAATGTTTAGCAACGTGCGCGATAGTCAGTCGTAGGTCGAGAAAGGTTTCGCTATCTAGTTCATTCGTCCAGTCAAGGTAAAGGGTTTTCTTGTAGCCAAGCAACCATTCATCAGAAAAGAGATCGAACTCGTAACCCGTTTCTTTTGCTTGAAAGGTTCGTTTTCCTTGATAGCTATTTTTTAAGCTTTTAAGTTCAGTGCTGTTCATTTGCTATCTCTCAGGTTGGGTACGGATTGGCTCTGGTTATTGGATGAAATTTCAGCTACCGTCACGGCTAATTGGAACTCGTTGTAGACTGATGCCATTTTTGAGTCCTCTACCCAGCCCATTGCATATTTGCGAAGGTCTTCGATTTTATCTGGTGAGAACCCTTTGGCTTTGGCTTTGTTTTCAAAGATTTCATTCCACTTATGACGAAGTAGATGTGGATGTAGTGCTATCCCGACACAACCTCCAATCGTCTTAATGACCTTGTACATTGCGTTGTAAGACATTGGCTTACCGATAGTTCTTCCTTTTTCTGAGATGAAAAGGAAGTCATGTTCATGAGAGTTTGGTGTACTTTTGCGCACTGTTTCGATGTAGAGCTTAATCAGCTTCATTAAATCGTGAGGGATTGAAACAGATAATGCTTTTGTTTTGTTTGCAGCGGGAAGACGCCTTGTGTCCGTTGGGTCATCGGGGGTTCGGGTGAGCAGGAATCTAGGATTGTCCCAATCGTCCACTAAATCACTCACTTTCAATTTCAGAACAGCCCCAACACGAACACCTGTATCAACCAATATTTGGGTGATAATTTGATTTCGAAGCTTGCTCGACTTGAATGGGTTGTTTGGCGAGTGCTCTTGAATAACCTCTAATAAATTAAAAAATTTATCGGATGGAATGACCGATTCAAGGGGATCTTTTGTGATGGTATTGTCTTTTCGGGAGCTAGAGATTGCTGTGCTGATGTAGAGTTTGAATTTATTAAACTGGTCATCCGTGGAGATTTGCTGCTCAGTCTCAGCTTTATCGTAGTGATGGCATACATATAAAAATTCAATGTAGGCTTTAAGACGGTTGAGGCGTTGATAAAAAGTATGTGCTGAGACTTCTGGTTGACTGTTGGATGTCGCATGGATTGCATCCCTGATTCTTTTATCGGTAAGGCTAACGACAGTGCCGCTTTCGCTCCCATCCTCAGTGTCCACATAGAATTTACAAGCACGAATATAATCGTCTATTTCCTCGATAGATAGAAAAGTGCCACTTGCTACACGCTCGACAAGGTCAATGTTCTTTTGCATGAAGAAGCAGTACAAAAACTTCAACTCATAAGCATATTTCTTTCGAGTGTAGAATGATGGTGACTGTTTTGATTTCCCCTTTTTTGACTTCAACTTTGAAAGTGGGGACTTATGATTGCTATTAAGATAAGCGTTAAGGTACAAGCAGCAAGGCAGACCACTCCGCTGAGCAACTACGGGAAAAGAAGCGTTATTTATATCCTTGTATATCCTAACTTGAATACTTTCACTTAAATCAATCATTACAAAACTGACCATTAGTTATACATAAATACACCATATATGCACTTTTAATATTTGTAAAGCAAAAAAAAAGGACTCCAACTGGAATCCCTAACTTTATCACATGCACTTTCTTTACGTTTTTTTTGGTGGAGTGTATTCACATAAATCTTCGATGATGCAGCTTCCACAACGTGGTTTGCGTGCAACGCAGGTATAGCGTCCATGAAGAATGAGCCAGTGGTGCACATCGAGCTTAAATTCACTGGGTATAACCTTGAGGAGTTTCGCCTCAACATCGTCAACCGTTTTTCCCATCGCCAGCTTAGTGCGATTAGAGACTCTGTAAATATGTGTATCGACGGCAATGGTTGGCCAACCAAAGGCGGTATTCAAGACGACGTTGGCGGTTTTTCGACCCACACCAGGTAACGCTTCTAGCGCTTCTCTATTTTCAGGGACCACGCTTGCGTGCTGCTCAACCAAAATACGGCATGTCTTAATCACGTTCTCAGCTTTTGAATTAAATAAGCCAATCGTTTTGATATAGTCTTTTACCCCGTCCACACCTAGAGCAAGAATGCCCTCTGGTGTATTAGCAACAGGGTAAAGTTTGTCTGTGGCTTTGTTGACACTCACATCGGTCGCTTGTGCAGATAAAAGAACGGCGATCAGTAACTCGAATGGACTGCTCCAATTAAGTTCGGTCTCCGGCTTTGGGTTGTTCTCGCGGAGTCGTTCTAGAATTTGTCTTCTTTTTATATTATTCATTGCTGACTAATTTTTTCTTCCAGTGAATAAATGCTCAGTATTCGTGTCCGAACGGTGCCAGACATCGGTGAAGCATGATTAGTTTGTCACTCTTGCTCTTTCTATTGCAGGTTTGTCTTGTTTCGGCTGACGCATTTCAATTTTTCTATCAATGACATTCTTAAGCGCAATAAGAAAACCTACGCCGATAAACGCGCCAGGGGGTAATAACGCAAGCAAGAACTGGCTGTCGAATTGAAAGACTTGAATTCGTAATGCTGACGCCCAGTCTCCAAGTAACAAGTCTGCGCCGTCAAAGAGCGTACCGTTACCGATGATTTCGCGCATTGCGCCTAGCAAAACTAAAACAGCCGTCATACCTAATCCCATCCATAAGCCATCAAGTGCGGCAGGCAAGACTTCATTCTTGGAGGCAAAAGCTTCTGCACGTCCAATAATGATGCAATTCGTCACTATTAATGGAATGAAGATGCCTAGCGATAAGTAGAGTCCGTAGGCGTAAGCATTCATTAATAATTGAACACAGGTCACCAACGCCGCAATGATCATGACAAAAACGGGTATTCGAACTTCTTTTGGGACGTAGTCGCGAATGAGTGACACCGTGACATTAGAGCCAACTAAAACAGCAAGTGTCGCTAACCCCAATCCTAGGGCATTCGTCACCGTTGAAGAGACCGCGAGCAATGGACATAAACCCAATAATTGCACCAGAGCAGGGTTGTTGTCCCACAAGCCATTTTTTGCGAGTTGTCTAGATGTACTCATGATTTACCTCCACAGTTTAACGGCTGCTTGAGAATAATGTCGCGGTTAGCATTAACATAGTTAACCGTATTTTTAACGGCCTTTACGACTGCTCGAGGGGTGATGGTCGCGCCAGTAAAGGAATCGAACTGGCCGCCATCTTTGCGCACGGCCCACTCAGAGTTATTGTCAGGGGTCACTTGCTTACCAGTGAAACTTAACATCCAATCTGTGATCCTAAGATCGATCTTATCACCGAGCCCTGGCGTTTCTTGATGAGACAACACACGAGAGCCCAATATAACACCATTAATATCGATGCCGACAATAATACGGATAGCGCCATTGTAACCATCAGGTGCGATGCTTTCTATTGCCATCGCTGTGGGCGCGCCAGATTGAGTCGCAATATAGAGTGGCTGTGCAGAATCGCTACCCAGTAAAGGGCCGCTGACAAGCGTGCATGACGCATACAATTCATTATCATGGAGAGAATGGGGGATAACCTCATTCAAAGTGGCCTGCAGCTGGGCTCGCTCTTGCTGTAGGATTTGATCTTTTGTCAGATACTGCGTCAACGCCACAACCCCAGTAGAAGCGCAGGCAAAAATAGCCAATGTTAGTCCGTTTTTACGAATCGCGTTTAACATAGTCATTAATGTCCGTAAGTTCTAGGTTTCGTGTAGTAGTCGATTAACGGCACACACATATTGGCAAGTAATACTGCAAAGGCGACACCGTCTGGGAATCCGCCCCATGTCCGAATAACAAACACCATGACACCGATGAAAGCACCATATAGAAGGCGACCTTTTATCGTTGTTGAAGCCGACACTGGGTCGGTGGCAATAAAAAAGGCCCCTAACATGGTTGCACCAGACAATAGGTGTAGCAACGGAGAGGCAGATTCACCTGGATAAATGAGGGCAAACAAACCACTGATAACAATAAGTGAACCGATAAAAGCAGCTGGAATGTGCCATTGAATAACCCGCAATTTAAGGAGCAATAACCCACCTGCCAAGTAAGCCAAATTCACCCACTCCCAGCCAATACCCGCTAAACTAGAAAAGATAGGTTGTTGGAATATTTCAGTCGAGGTATATCCGTTTTTGAAGCCAGTCTTTAACGCATCCAGTGGTGTTGCCATCGTGATGCCATCGATACCGGTGCGGATTTGCTGTAAGGAATAACCATCAACGTCAAAGCCAGTAAAAATCAGCGAAAACGTATCCTGAAAGGTAATTGACTCGCCGCTTAGTGAATGCGGAGTGATCCAACTTGTCATTTCTACCGGAAATGAAATCAACAACACAACGTAAGCGACCATGGCGGGGTTAAATGGGTTTTGTCCTAAGCCACCGTACAGGTGTTTGGCAATAATAATCGCAAAAATCAAACCAATAACCACGATCCACCAAGGTGACATTGGCGGGATAGCCACCGCTAGTAGCCATGCAGTGACGAGTGCACTGTAGTCGCTAAGTGCTCTTTTAGGAGAACGCTTGCGGAGCAACATGATCAGTGCTTCGAGTGTTAAACCAATAATAACGGCCAAACCAAGTTGAATCAGGGTACCCCAGCCGAAAAAGTAGCTTTGCGCTATTAATCCCGGCAGCGCACACAAGGCAACGCCCTTCATCAGATCTGGGGTACGTTTACGACTATGAGCATGTGGAGAGCTAGCAATAAAGAACGACACTAGTTGTTCTCCTTATCTTGTTGTTCATTTTTTAACTTGCGTGCTTTGGCGCGTGCCACCGCGGCGGCAACCGCGGCTTTTTTCGGGTCGACATCGGCCGCGGTATCAGCGTTGGCTGGCTCAGGCAATTCTGGTTCAGATTCGCTTGCCGCTTGCTGAGCTTTACGTGCCTTGGCGCGAGCAATTGCGGCGGCAACGGCGGCTTTTTTCGGGTCGACATCGGCCGCGGTATCAGCGTTGGCTAGCTCAGGCACTTCTGGTTCAGATTCGCTTGCCGCTTGCTGAGCTTTACGTGCCTTAGCGCGAGCAATTGCGGCGGCAACGGCAGCTTTTTTCGGGTCGACATCGGCCGCGGTATCAGCGTTGGCTGGCTCAGGCACTTCTGGTTCAGATTCGCTTGCAGCTTGCTGAGCTTTACGTGCCTTGGCGCGCGCAACGGCAGCAGCGACAGCTGCTTTTTTCGGGTCGACATCGGCCGCGTTATCAGCGTTGGTTGACTCAGGCATTTCTGGTTCAGATTCGCCTGCCGCTTGCTGAGCTTTACGTGCTTTGGCGC
This sequence comes from Vibrio sp. 10N.286.49.B1, assembly GCF_002873335.1. Taxonomy (GTDB): domain Bacteria; phylum Pseudomonadota; class Gammaproteobacteria; order Enterobacterales; family Vibrionaceae; genus Vibrio. Next base: position 27,046 of record NZ_MCUW01000025.1, read on the forward strand.
GTGCAATAGCAGCGGCGACAGCGGCTTTTTTCGGGTCGACATCGGCCGCGGTATCAGCGTTGGCGGGCTCAGGCATTTCTGGTTCAGATTCGCCTGCCGCTTGTTGAGCTTTACGTGCTTTGGCGCGTGCAATAGCAGCGGCGACAGCGGCTTTTTTCGGGTCGACATCGGCCGCGGTATCAGCGTTGGCGGGCTCAGGCATTTCTGGTTCAGATTCGCCTGCCGCTTGCTGAGCTTTACGTGCTTTGGCGCGAGCAATAGCAGCGGCGACGGCGGCTTTTTTCGGGTCGGCATCGGCCGCGGTATCAGCGTTGGCTGGCTTAGACACTTCTGGTTCAGATTCGCTTGCCGCTTGCTGAGATTTACGTGCTTTGGCGCGAGCAATTGCGGCGGCAACGGCGGCTTTTTTCGGGTCGACATCGGCAGCGGTATCAACGTTGGTAGATTCAGATACCTCTGGTTTACTTAAAGCCTGTTCAGCCTTACGTGCCTTAGCGCGAGCAATAGCATCGGCGACGGCTGACTTTTTGTCATCATTACCTTGATTAGCGCTTGCACCAGTATTCGTATCAACGTGGTCTAGCGTGTCAGTTTTACTTGCTTTGCGCTCTCGTGCAAGACGCTTACGTTCTTCTCTGAGTTTAGCCATTTCACTATTATCTGGCTGGCTTTGCTCAGACGTTTTTGCAGCAGCTTGTTTGGCTTTTGCTCGTGCAATTGCGGCGGCAACCGCGGGTTTGACCTCGCCAGTTGTTGGTGCTGCTTTTTGAGCCTTCACTCGAGCAATCGCGGCGGCAACGGCATCATCCCCGTTTGACGTCGCCATTTGTTTACGACGGTCATCAGCTGCTTTCTTAAAGCGATTCTCACGCTCGGCTTTATCTCGTTCAAGGCGGGCTTTTCTTTCTTCAAAACGAACCTTTGCACGTTCAGCCGCTTCGGCTTCTTTCGTCCGCGTTCGAATCTCTGCTTTCGCCTGACGATAATACTGAACGAGCGGAATCTCGCTTGGGCACACGTACGCGCATGCTCCACATTCTATACAGTCTTTAAGATTGAGTTCTTCGCATTTGTCGTATTCTTGTGACTTTGCATACCATTGCAGCTGCTGTGGTAATAATGATGCAGGGCATGCCTCCGCACATTGGCTACAGCGTATACATGCCATCTCGTTTTGATTCGGATCGATTTCACGAGAGGTAGGTGCAAGGATACAGTTAGACGTTTTCGTTATGGGTACGTTGGCATGCGGCAGTGTAAAGCCCATCATTGGCCCCCCCATAATTAGGCGGGGTGCTTTTTTATCTGCTTTATAACCAAACTCATCGAGTAAGGACTGTACCGGGGTGCCAATTCGTGCCCAAACATTTTGTGGCTGTTTGAACGCCTTACCTGTTAATGTTACAACCCGTTCTAGCAGGGGCTCACCATCACAAATAGCGCGTTTTATGGCGTATGCTGAACCGATATTTTGCACGAGGAGTCCAATATCGGCGGGGATACCACCAACGGGAACCTCTAAGTTCGTCAATATTTTAATCAGCTGCTTTTCACCGCCTGAAGGATATTTGGTAGGAATAACACGAATGACGATATCTTCGTCCTTCCCAGCTATCTCTAATGCTTTGACGGCGTCCGGCTTATTATCTTCGATCCCGATGATGGTTAATTTGGGTTTTAAAATATGCTTGAGTATTTTGATCCCTTCAACAATATCGCTCGCATATTCTTGCATCAGGCGGTCGTCAGACGTGATGTAAGGTTCGCATTCGGCTGCGTTTAGGATAAGAATATCAGTACGTTGCAACCCACTTTGAATTTTTTTAGCGGTCGGGAACCCAGCTCCACCCATGCCAGAAACACCCGCCTGGCGGATCGTTTCGATGAGTTGAGTGGGTTCTACTTGATGGTAATCGGTGGTGAACTCTCGCTCTATCCATTGATCATTGCCATCGGACTCAATCACGATGCACAAGTCGCTAAGGCCTGAAGGATGGGCGACCGTTCTTGGTTCTATTGCTGTTATCGTCCCTGAGGTAGGGGCGTGGACAGGGAGCATGAACGCCGCATTAACCTCACTCAATGGTTGTCCTTTGAGTACATGACTGCCAACTTCGACGAGTAAGTCACCGGGTTTACCGATATGTTGCTTAATCGGAATGACCAACTCAGCAGGGATAGCCGCTCTAGAAATAGCGTGTGTATTAGATTGCTTTTTGTTTTCTTGTGGGTGGACACCACCGGGGAAGTTCCACAGCGAGCCAGTTTGAATTTGTTCAATTAATGACAACATACCCTACCTACGACTTAATTGGCTGAGTGTTTGAATCGGTAACATTAACCACTGGAATGGACTGCAATTGCCATTTCCATGAATCGGTTGTTGTCTGTACTGGGATCATTTCGATGCAATCCGTTGGGCAAGGTGCAACACATAAATCACACCCCGTGCACTCATCTTTTATGACGGTATGTAGGGCTTTCGTGCCGCCTACAATCGCGTCCACTGGGCAAGCCTGAATGCACTTGGTACAGCCAATGCACATATCTTCATGTATAAAAGCGACTTTCTTGATGGACTTTTCAGCGTCGTGAGCCGAGCTCTCAACTTCAACACCCATTAAATCTGCAAGTTTTTCGATGGTCGCCTGTCCGCCGGGAGGGCATTTGTTGATGGCGTCCCCGTTAGCAATAGCCGTTGCATAAGGTTTACAGCCTGGGTATCCACATTGGCCACATTGAGTTTGCGGCAAAATCGCATCAATCTGTTCAACAATCGGATCAGCTTCAACCTTAAATTTAATGGACGCGAACCCTAGAATAGCCCCAAATATGGCCGCAAGCGCGACAAGGGCAAGGACTGCAATAATGATAGTTGTCATTATAATTTCACCAAGCCTGTGAAGCCCATAAAGGCGAGTGACATTAATCCAGCCGTAATCATCGCAATAGAAGCGCCTTTAAATGGCGCAGGTACGTCGGCGACAGTAATGCGTTCACGCATTGACGCGAAAAGAATAAGAACGAGAGAGAAACCGACCGCGGCTCCAAACCCATAGATGATAGATTCCATGAAATTATGGTTTTCATTAATGTTGAGCAATGCAACACCCAAGACAGCGCAATTGGTCGTAATCAATGGTAAAAAGATGCCAAGTAGTCGATACAAGGTTGGGCTGGTTTTGTGCACCACCATCTCGGTAAACTGAACGACGACGGCAATCACCAGAATAAAACTCATTGTTCTGAGGTATTGAATACCAAGAGGGATGAGAATATAGGTTTCGACAAGGTAGGCGCAAACCGAAGCCAAGGTTAGGACGAAGGTGGTTGCCAAGCCCATGCCAATGGCGGTCTCGAGTTTTTTTGATACACCCATGAATGGGCATAAGCCAAGAAATTTTACCAGTACAAAGTTATTGACTAGGACGGTGCCTACCAACAATAGAAAATATTCGGTCATAATAGTATGTGTAAAGAGCTCCGATCCCGTTATTATCGTGCTTTGCGTAGTTAATAACAACCAGTGAAAGATAAGGTTTTATTAGTTTCTACGAAAATGTAGGCGTTTTTATGAAAACCTGTGGGTTTGTAAGCAATTAATCTGTCTACCAGATTATACGCGATGGATATTAAAAGACTCAAAACTTGCAAGATTGAAAACGAAAAAAGCCGCATCCTAAGATGCGGCTTTTAAAATTTGGCTCCCCCTGCAAGACTTGAACTTGCGACATACGGATTAACAGTCCGCCGTTCTACCAACTGAACTAAGGGGGAATTGCTTTAGCGCGGCGAATATTAGCGATAGAGGAGGTAGGAGTCAATGGTTTTTTTGTTGTTGATGTGGAAAAAAACTAATAAAAATATCTTTACTTCTTTGTACGCCTTGCCGGGTATGACGTGATTTTAGTTATCCACCAAAATTGTGGATAAGGGTGTTAATTATCCGGTACAACATGACGGAACTGACAGGAATGAAAATAACGAATGTGAATAAGTTTTAACTGCTGAAAGTAAGTGCTTGATTTTTGTTGTTTAATTTGGATTTTATTCGGTTTGGGAATAATGTCTAAATTCTCATTAGTGAGAGATAATTTGTATTTTGGGGACAAGCCGTGGATGAAACGCTAGCTTATATTTTCTATGGGGAGTTCACGAGGGCAGTTAATATACCTAAAAGTGAAACGAAAAGCGAGCAAAGAGTTGCAAAAGTCAGCCTGTAACGGCGACAATGTGGGCGAGACAAATAAAGGACTCGATATCATGGCAAAACATTTCGAATTAGTTTCAGATTATCAACCTTCAGGCGACCAGCCTGCTGCCATTGAAAAATTGTTAGATGGCCTAGATTCGGGTCTCGCGCATCAAACGCTACTCGGGGTAACGGGCTCGGGCAAAACGTTTACCTTGGCGAATGTCGTGGCGACGGCACAACGTCCTGCCATTATACTGGCACCCAACAAAACGCTCGCTGCTCAGTTGTATGGAGAGATGAAAGCTTTTTTCCCAAACAACTCAGTTGAGTATTTTGTTTCCTACTATGATTATTACCAACCTGAGGCATACGTTCCGACGACGGACACCTTCATTGAGAAAGATTCCTCTGTCAATGCTCATATAGAGCAGATGCGCTTGTCCGCGACTAAAGCCCTGTTGGAACGTAAAGACGCCATCATTGTCGCCTCTGTATCGGCTATCTATGGTCTTGGTGATCCCCAGTCTTATTTGAAAATGATGCTTCACGTCACTCGTGGTGACGTGTTAGATCAGCGTGACATCATTCGTCGCCTTGCTGAAATACAGTACTCTAGAAATGACGTCGCTTTCGAGCGTGGTCAGTTTCGAGTCCGTGGTGAAGTTATTGATGTGTTCCCAGCGGAATCAGATCAAGTCGCAGTGCGCATTGAGATGTTTGATGATGAGATTGACTGTATTAGTCTGTTTGATCCGCTCACCGGCGTGATCATTCAGCGTGATTTGGCACGCTACACTATTTATCCTAAAACGCATTATGTGACCCCTCGTGATCGAATTCTTGAAGCGGTTGAAGAGATAAAGGTTGAGCTTAAGTCTCGTCAATCTTACCTAATCGATAATAACAAGTTGCTTGAAGAGCAGCGTATCTCTCAGCGCACACAGTTTGATATTGAGATGATGAACGAACTTGGTTTTTGTTCAGGTATCGAAAACTATTCTCGCTATCTAAGTGGCCGCAGTGAAGGCGAGCCGCCACCGACGTTATTTGACTACCTCCCAGCTGATGGCTTGTTGATTATTGATGAATCACACGTGACAGTTCCTCAGATCGGTGCAATGTACAAAGGCGACCGTTCGCGCAAAGAAACCCTAGTGGAATACGGATTTCGACTGCCGTCTGCGCTTGACAACCGTCCGTTGCAGTTTGATGAATTTGAAATGTTGGCGCCACAAACCATCTATGTCTCAGCAACGCCTGGGGCCTATGAGATGGAAAAATCAATTGGCGCTGTAGCGGATCAAGTGGTGCGCCCAACAGGCTTACTTGATCCTGTACTAGAAGTGCGGCCCGTCGCCACCCAAGTGGATGATGTGATGTCGGAAGCAAAAGCCCGTGCGGCAAGAGACGAGCGGGTATTAGTGACCACGTTAACAAAAAGAATGGCCGAGGATCTGACCGAATATTTGAGCGAGCATGGTGTTCGAGTCCGTTATCTGCATTCTGATATTGATACCGTGGAACGTGTGGAGATCATTCGTGACCTTCGATTAGGTGTGTTTGATGTTTTAGTCGGGATCAACTTACTTCGAGAAGGCCTTGATATGCCAGAAGTCTCGTTAGTTGCGATTCTTGATGCTGATAAAGAAGGGTTTTTGCGGTCTGAGCGGTCGCTCATTCAAACGATCGGACGGGCAGCAAGGCACCTTGATGGTCGAGCCATTCTGTATGCAGACAAGATCACTAAATCGATGGAAAAGGCGATGGGAGAAACCAATCGACGTCGAGAAAAGCAGCATGCTTACAACGAAGCGAACGGGTTGGCTCCGACGGCACTAAAACGAAACGTCAAAGATATTATGGAGCTTGGAAGCGCCACTCAAGCACGCAATAAACAGCCATCAAAACAAGTCCCATTGTCGAAAGTTGCAGAGCCCTCGCAAAGCTATGTCGCCATGTCATCGCAAGAGATTGAAAAGCAAATATTGCGTCTGGAAAGTGAAATGTATCTGCATGCTCAGAATCTTGAGTTTGAACAAGCTGCTCAGAAACGTGATGAAATAGAAAAGCTTAGAGCACATTTTATTGCGAACAGTTAACAGGGCCACCTATTTTTGTTAGGGTGGTTAAATATTGAACCATGGGTTTGGTTATTGAAAATAAACTGAGCCCATCCTCATGTTAGTTAGGAATTATGCGACCGATTATCAGTGAGCCTAAATCTCGTTATCTTTTAATGGTAGAAGATACGGCCTCCGTTGCTGCCTTATATCGCTCCTATCTTACCCCATTAGGAATTGATATTAATATCGTGGGCAACGGACGGGACGCGATTCAGAGTCTGGCCCACCGAACCCCCGATTTGATACTTCTTGATTTGCGTCTGCCTGATATGACCGGTATGGATGTGTTGGATGCAGTACGAGAAGTGAATCCCAATGTGCCGGTTATCTTCATGACTGCGCATGGCTCAATAGATATTGCCGTTGATGCGATGCAGCATGGTGCGCAAGATTTTCTTATCAAGCCTTGTGAGGCTGACCGTCTTAGAGTCACTGTGAACAACGCGATTCGCAAAGCCTCTAAAATGAAAAATGAGCGCAATGAAACTGGCAGCCCAAGCTACCAAGGATTCATTGGCAGTAGCCAAACGATGCAAGCGGTCTATCGAACCATCGACTCTGCCGCGACCAGTAAAGCCAGTATTTTTATTACTGGGGAAAGTGGCACTGGGAAAGAGGTTTGCGCTGAGGCGATACATGCAGCAAGTCGTCGCGGAGATAAACCATTTATTGCGATTAACTGTGCGGCTATTCCGAAAGACCTTATCGAAAGTGAGTTGTTTGGTCATGTCAAAGGTGCGTTTACTGGAGCGGCGAGCGACCGTCAAGGCGCCGCTGAATTGGCGGATGGTGGCACGTTGTTTCTTGATGAACTTTGTGAGATGGACTTAGACCTCCAGACAAAGCTACTGCGTTTTATTCAGACGGGTACGTTTCAAAAAGTAGGCTCATCGCGAATGAAAAAAGTCGACGTAAGATTTGTTTGCGCGACAAACAGAGACCCATGGAAAGAAGTCGAAGAAGGTCGTTTTCGGGAAGACCTTTATTATCGCTTGTATGTGATTCCTCTGCACCTGCCGCCCCTTCGAATGCGAGATGAAGACGTTATCGAGATTGCTTATTCTCTGCTGGGTTTCATGTCTCAGGAAGAAGGGAAAAGCTTCATTCGGTTCTCACCGGATGTTATCGACAGATTTATCCAATATGAATGGCCGGGTAACGTAAGACAACTGCAGAATGTGCTAAGGAACGTCGTTGTTTTAAACCATGGTAAAGAAATCTTATTGGATATGCTGCCTCCGCCGCTTAACGTTCCAGTTAAGCCTGTGGCTGTGGTCGAACCTATCACCCCTAGTGCTTTTGGACCGCAAGATATTGTCCCTTTGCATCAAAGTGAAAGAGCCATTATAGAACAGGCTATCGAGGTCTGTGATGGTAATATTCCCATCGCTGCTGGGTACTTGAGTGTGAGCCCATCAACGATATATCGAAAAATTCAAGCATGGACGGCAAGTGAGAACAAACAATGAACTACATGGACCACGATAAAGTAAATAAACTGGGTAGCGAGATTGGTATGGATAATCTACCTATTTTGCTTGGTATCTTTACTGGCGAACTTGTGAATTATCAGGCGCAGCTTACCACGGGGTCATTGAGCGATAAAATTGACTGTATGAAAGAGATATCGCATGCACTAAAAAGCAGTGCCGCGAGTTTTGGTGCTGAGGCATTGTGTGAATTTGCGTTACTGGTGGATGGTGAAGTGAAGACAGATTCGGTTCATCTTGATCAACCAAGAGTGGATACTATGCTTATACACCTGAAAGAAACCTATACACAATATACACACTTTTTGAACGAGCTCGAAAACTAGCACCGCGACGATGGTTTTCATCCTCAATAGAGTGGTAGCGCTCACTTTACGCCAACTCCTGGCAATGGTGCGCACATCGGGCAGTAAGATAACGATGCCGAATAAGCCTGTTCGGCATCGTTTTTTAACCGGTTTAACGGTTCAATCTCTTTAACTTATTGAATATTTCTGGTTAATTTAATAAGCCATTAAGCCATTAAGCCATTAAGCCGACGATGGCATGCTTGAGTTTTTCCCTATCATGTCGCCAATCACGGTTTGGTGACGCAAGTGGTATTGTCACGCAAGGCCAATCTTCGGTTAGCTCAGGGTGGGGTTCTTCTCCTAAAATGATATCGAGTTTGCGTCCTTGTAACGCTCGTTCACACCACTCCAGCTTCTGTTTCAGCGTCATACGGCCTGCAGGGCCATATTCAGGCGAAAGGTTTTCGACGAATACAATCTTTGCGTCGCTATTTTGATTCATCGCTTTACTCAGATCGGCGAGTAATAGAGGCGGCATCACGCTGGTTAAAAAGCTTCCTGGTCCGAGAATAATGCAATCGGCGTTTAGGATTGCCTCGACGGCTTCTCTTGTTGCAGGCACGACAGGGTCTAAATCCAGACGTTGAAGATCCTCTTTCATTTCATCAACAGAGGTTTCGCCGGTGACCCAACGACCCTCAGTAGAAAGCGCAGTGAGATCCGCGGGGTGCTCTGACATTGGAATGATATTGACATCAACGTTAAGCATCCCTCTAATTAGATCAATCGCTTCTAGTGGGCGAACTGACAAATTATCGAGTGCCGTTAACATCAGGTTACCTAGGTTGTGACCATTAAGTTCGCCTGCACCTTTAAATCGATACTCAAACATCATGGAGCTGATAGAAGGGTCGGTAATTAACTGATTGATGCAGTTACGAGTGTCGCCCCAAGCTATGCCGCCTTGGCAGTCTCGAATGCGTCCTGTGGAGCCACCATTATCGGTCGTGGCGACAATACCAGTGGCATTGCAACCAAAATCGGTGAGCGCAGCCAACATGCGCCCAAGCCCATGGCCACCGCCAATCGCCACGATTTTTTTTGATGAATATATGCTCATCTTTTCTTCTTCTATGGTTGTTTTATATCAATACGATAAGGGAAATTGTTCTACTGACATACTCAGCTATAATAAAAATGACGAATCTGTAAGGTTTTTTTACATTAGAGGTAGAAAACCGTACTGTAATTGAGTATTTTACTCACAAAAGCTGTCCTCGTGAATACAACGAAGATTGCCATAACTCCGAGCTTTATGTGCTAAGTCTTCGCTGGTATAAGCCAAGATACGCGCCTAGAGCCAGTGACAAGCTGTCACCAGGGCTGGATTGGAAATGATCTCGCCTCCCGTATTTGGAAAGGTGTTCCATGGCGCAACAATTTGAAGATAAATTTCATCGCAAGTTTTATTACTTGCGCTTGTCTGTTACCGATGTGTGTAACTTTAAATGCACCTATTGCCTACCTGATGGCTATAGGCCGCCGGGTCACAAGCGCCCGGCTTTCCTGACATTGCCAGAAATCAAACGTGTGGTTACCGCGTTTGCAGATTGTGGCACGTCTAAGGTTAGGATTACAGGTGGTGAACCTAGCCTGAGAAAAGATTTCCCAGAAATCATCGAAACGGTTGCAAATACACCGGGTATCGTCAAAGTGGCGACGACAACGAATGGCTACCGTATGGCCAAACAAGTCGATCGATGGCAAAGTGCAGGTCTTACTCATATCAACGTCAGTGTTGATAGCCTTGATCCGCGCATGTTTCACCAGATTACTGGTGAGAACAAGTTTAGGGAAGTGATGCAAGGAATCGACCGAGCGCTTGAAATTGGTTATAACCAAGTCAAAGTCAACGTCGTCTTGATGAAGGACCTTAATGCGAAAGAGCTACCAGCGTTTCTGAACTGGATCAAAGACCGACCTATCCAACTGCGTTTTATCGAGCTTATGCAAACAGGCGAGATGGACGATCTATTCCAAAAACACCATGTATCTGGCGTCGACATTCGAAATCAATTGATTGCCAATGGTTGGATTTTAAAAGCAAGAAGCGAGAACGATGGCCCTGCTCAAGTCTTTGTACATGCCGACTATCGTGGTGAAATCGGTTTGATTATGCCTTATGAAAAGAATTTTTGTGAAAGCTGCAATCGCTTGAGAGTGTCGGCGATGGGCAAGCTTCATCTATGTTTGTTTGGAGAGCATGGCGTTGAATTGCGCGATTTACTTCAAGAGAACGAGCAAGAACAGGCATTGATTGAACGTATTCAAGCACAATTACAAACCAAATCAGTGAGTCATTTTTTACAGGATGGAAATTCTGGAATGACACCACATTTAGCCTCAATTGGCGGTTAGTCACTAACCGCTCCATAAATTATAATTAAATCTTTGATAGGGTGAACAAATCATGGGTCACGCAGAAAGCAAATTTGTGCCTGCTAACATTGCAGTGCTAACCGTTTCTGATACACGTACAGAAGACAACGATACCTCAGGTCGTTACTTAGTCGAGAATTTACAAGATGCGGGCCATACACTGGCAGACAAGAAGATTGTCATTGACGATATCTATCAAATTCGCGCCATTGTTTCACAATGGATCGCAGACGAATCGGTACAAGCGGTAATGATTACCGGTGGCACTGGCTTTACATCTCGTGATAGCACGCCAGAAGCACTCGTCCCACTTTTTGATAAGCAAGTTGAAGGGTTTGGTGAGCTATTCCGTCATGTTTCATATGAAGAAATTGGCACGTCAACTATCCAGTCTCGCGCGATTGCGGGCTTTGCTAATCACACTGTGATTTTCGCAATGCCGGGCTCAACCGGTGCTTGCCGTACTGGCTGGACTAAGATCATCAAGCAGCAGATGGATGCGAGCCATCGTCCTTGTAACTTTATGCCACACCTAAGTATCTAAGGGAATCAGGATGTCAGAATTCACTCATATTAATGCATCAGGTGAAGCCAACATGGTGGACGTCTCTGCAAAAGCCGAAACAGTGCGTGAAGCGCGAGCGGAGGCTTATGTTCACATGGCTCCTGAAACACTAAAGATGATTACTTCTGGAAATCATCATAAAGGTGATGTGTTTGCCACGGCGCGTATTGCTGGCATTCAAGCCGCAAAGAAAACGTGGGACCTGATCCCTTTGTGTCACCCTCTACTCCTGTCCAAAGTCGAAGTTCAACTGGAAGCCATTGTTGCGGAGAACAAAGTTCGCATTGAGTCTGTGTGTAAGCTTGCGGGTAAAACCGGCGTAGAAATGGAAGCCCTCACTGCAGCATCAGTGGCGGCTTTGACTATCTACGACATGTGTAAAGCTGTGCAGAAAGATATGGTGATTGAGAACGTTCGTTTACTTGAAAAAACCGGTGGGAAATCAGGACACTTTAAGGTGGAATCATGATCAAAGTACTTTTTTTCGCACAAACAAGAGAACTGATTGGAGTCGATAGTGTTGAACTTGAGGGTGACTTTGCATCTATTGAAGCGGTTCGCGCTGAGTTAGCAACCCAAGGCGAAAAATGGGCGCTGGCATTGGAAGCGGGTAAGTTGCTGGCGGCGCGTAACCAAGATATCGTTGCGATGACGGAAGCCGTGGCTAACGGCGATGAAATTGCCTTCTTCCCCCCAGTGACAGGAGGTTAGTATGAAGCCAAGAGTAGCCGTACAAGCCGCCGATTTTAATGTTGGCGAAGAGTATGACGCATTGGCGCAGGGTACGGCATCTGGTGCTGTGGTCACGTTTGTTGGTAAAGTTCGAGATATGAACCTTGGCGACGACGTGATTGGACTTTCGCTAGAGCATTACCCTGGTATGACAGAAAAGTCGCTAGAAACGATTTGCGATGAAGCCGAAACGCGTTGGCTCCTAAACGGCATTCGTGTCATTCACCGTGTTGGTGATATGGATGCAGGCGATCAAATCGTGTTTGTTGGTGTGTCGAGTGCGCACCGAGGCGCGGCATTTGAGGCGTGCGAGTTTGTTATGGACTTCCTAAAAACCAAGGCACCGTTTTGGAAAAAGGAACGAACGACACAAGCAACTCGTTGGGTTGACTCAAGAGAGTCTGACGCCCAAGCCGCATCAAGGTGGCAACAAGACGGTGAGTCGAATTAAATCGTCATTATTGACGGTTTAATTGTCAGTAGCAGAACGTTTTAAAAGCCCGCCGTTACCTTATAAAATAATAAGGTAACGGCGGGCTTTTTGCGTTAACTAAGCGTTGCTAAATATTCACTGATCACGGTATGGACACCTTGTTCGCTGTTGCTTGGTGCAGAAAATCGTGCGTAAGTTTTGACTTTTTCGTGCGCGTTCTCAACCGCATACGAGTGATAGCTAGCTTGAAGCATTTCTACGTCATTAAAATAGTCACCAAAGCTCATGGTCTGCTCATGAGTGAACCCAAGCGTGTTTTGCAGGTGCTGAATAGCAGTACCTTTAGAAGCTTCGGCGTTCATGACATCAAGCCAAATCTTGGCACTCACAACGACTTGATGGGAATGACCAAATTGTGATTGGATTGAGGGATAAACGTGTTCCTCACTACCATCAAAGTGACAGATTGCGACCTTTATGAAGGTATCATCAATATTGAGTAGGTCGGTAACTGATTGACGGCGGTGATAATACTTAGCAATTTCTTCTAATGCTTTTTCATCTTGAGTTTCAATGTAGGCCGATTGTTTACCACACAAAACCACATGCGTATTTGGGATTTTTCGCGCTTCGGTAATGATATGATGAATGGCGGCCTTGTCGATAGTGCAGCTATACAACTCGACGCCTTTGTGCATGACCAACGTTCCATTTTCCGCAATGAACATCATATCGTCTTGAGCGGGTAAAAATGTCTCGAGCAAGCTGTAATATTGGCGACCTGATGCAGCGCAAAAAATGATACCTTTCTCGGACATTTGGCGATGTAACTCGAAGAATGTAGGGTCCAATTGTCCGTGTTCGTTTAGCAAGGTGCCGTCCATATCGGAGGCAATAAATTTGATGTCATTAATGGGCATTCATGCGTACTCTTCAGGGATATACTCAGAGTATAAAGGCATTTATTTTCGAGTCCTAACACAATTTCCTAGGCCCTACCGTCCCCCTATCTTCTTGTTGGCTACCCCGTGACTTGTATACTTCCCGATGATTTTATTTGTTACATCGTGACTTGCTGTATTTAAAGTTTCTATAGTAAGCCGAGTGCTTAATACCAATGTCAGCCTTATATTCCCCAGCCCAATTGCTGATACTTGGATCGGTTGCCCAAACGTTCATCATTGCTCTTAGTTTTGTATCCGACGTCATAGGGATGGGGAGGCGCTCAGAATGGCGAACGTTATACACGACACTGCCATCGATATACCAACGAATGGCACGGCGATTCCACTCAATAGCATAGGTATGAAATTCCTCAGAGGCATCAAAATCTAGATAGTGGATGTGCTCATTTTTTTGTTGGTAGTTGTCATCGTTTGTCCAAAAATTAAATTGAACCATATTGGTGTTGGCGCCAATAAACTCAATGTCTATTTCGTTGTGCACGCCATTACCGTCTTCTGGCTGATCATAAGGGCCCGCAAACAAGAAAAAAGAACTGATAACGCCGTCTCCTTTGACGGGTTTCATTTCTATTTGAAAACAGCCGTTGCCATAGAATCCCAGCGTACGGATCTCGCCTGAGAGAATGTCTAAATAACCATGCTCATCCTCACGGTTTTCTAGATGGATGGCGAGCCCATTGTTATTGAACTCGACCTGAGTTTGCTGCCAGCGATTTAAGAAAGGAAACCCGTTCTCCCATCCATCCGCCAGAAACCAACGTTGTGGATCTAACTCAGCTAAAGGATCGGTAAATGACGTGCTTGCGTGTGACAGCGTGGTAAATCCGGCAGACAACATGAGTAGCGATTCCTTAAGCATTGACACTATCCTTAGTATGGTGGCTTGAAATGTTCATTTGATCATAGGATTTTTACGTCTTTTCTCCATTGAATGGCCGTCTAGTTTTTGAGAATACGCAACAACACATTGCGCTATCTTGGTGCTCGCGCGTGATAGCTGTGCATGTCAAGTGATGATGTTATCTTTAACTGGCTGATAATTAAGTTAAAAATTTGTGGAATGATAGTTGCTTATACTATTTAGTGAATGGTTTGAGTCTATTCTTATAGGGCGGGACTTATCATATCGACCATCATGAGGACTTAAGAAGTAACGACAATAGCGGAGGCCTTAGTCGCATACAAAAGGTCAAAAACAATACTAACAACGGTTGGCGATGGTGCAGTTCCTGATTATTGGGCTGCACCTTTTTTTTGAGTGTACTGGCTCTTTTCTAATAATAATACCTGCAGTCATACTTAGCGAAAGGGCGGTCAACAACGAAACGAAAATTATAGGTTACGAAGTGAAGTGACTGAATTACAATGAATCTATTCGTGTAATTTACTGCAAGATAAAGGAATGACCTTGTCAATTATTAAAGAATGCATCAGAACGGTTGGGCGTGGCTCACGTGGCCGAGGGCCTTTAACTCAAGATCAAGCAAGATTAGTCATGGAACAATACGTAGAGGGTCATATTGACGATGACCAAGTAGCGATGCTGCTTATGCTGATACGAGTGAGGGATGAAACCGCCGAAGAGATTGCTGGCTTCGTCGAAGCATTAAAGCCCAAAGGGCATACTATCCATGCAGATTTTGACTGGCCTTTGTACGCAGGGAAGCGTGTTGGTCAAACATCTGGGAAACCGTGGCACTTACTCGCGGCCAGTATCTTGGCTGAAAACGGCGTTAAAGTATTACTTCATGGCGACCTAGATAAAGAAAGTGATCGTGTGCATGCACGCGATTGCTTGGCTTCGCTCAATATCGTTAAAGCGGATGATCTGACACACGCTCAGCAAATGCTGGAGCAAAGCAATATCGCCTATCTGCCACTTAGCCATTTTTGTCCATTAGCCAAGCGGATGCTGGACTGGAAGCATCGCTATGGGTTACGGACACCAATTAACACCGTTATTCGCGCGTTGAATCCCGCGAACGCTCCCTATGGCATGAGGGGAAGCTTTCACCCTGGCTTTCAAGAGCTGCATGCTCAGGTGGAACACCTACTAGCGCGCCATGCTGGTGGCGAGCATGATTATAAGCGAATGCTTTCATTTAAAGGCCAGTCAGGTGAAACGGAATTTAACCCGAAAGTGAGTCAGACAGTATGGTGGGTGGAATCTGATGTCGTTCATTCTACGTATATAGAAGAGACGATGCAGATTAGAGAAGAACCCAAATATTGCCCGTTTGATACGCCAAGAGAAGAATGGGAATTAATGACCAATACCGTGGTGGCCACAGTGACGGCAGCGCTGTTTACTATATCGGGTGATTACTCATTATCAGTTCAAAAAGCGGAATCGTATTGGTCTGCTTATTGCAAAAAAACTCATAGCATCGATGTGACACCTTCTGCCGGACTATGCTAAGCCCAAGATGACAGCATCGGCTGTCATCTTTACGCGTTTGTCTTTTGATAGCGAGCGTAACAGTACTCGAGTAACCAACCGGTATCACTTTGGTTACTCGGCTTTACGCCATCGAAAGTGCTCGCCTACACCATCATAAAGTGTTGCTCTAATAGATCGCCGTCGGGCTCAGAAACGAGCCTCATTAGCCAATCAACATCCAGCTCGGAAACAACCGTTTTTACGACAAAAGCAGCGTCAATGTAGGCGGATGTGATCTGTGCTTGTCTAAACCCCTGAGCCGACTCACCACCATCGAAGGATAGGGTTTTGTCACCCTCAAGCGCCATATAAGCCGTCAACGCGACGATTAATTGCATTGGATTTTGCGGTGATGCAATTCGATATAAATAGCCATTCTCAACCTTCTGTTGTGCCCAATATTCTATCGTATCTAGCGCCAATGGCTGCTGGCTAAATAGCAAAGCCTCGCATCGATGATGCCATCGTGTGATCGAAACCGGCGTGTGTTTAAATTCTGGTTGCCCGGAATGACGATCTGAATTGGGTTCGATAAGGGTACAGGGTTTGCTGTTACTCGCGGTTGAATCATTCCAATGGATGGGCATGAAGAGTTGGTTTGGGCCCATGGAGGTAGAGCAATGGACTCTTGCCTGTATTGACCCGAAGTGATTACTAATGGTTGCAATCTGCCCTTGCTCGAGTGAATATCGCTTTGCTGTTACTGGGTGAAGCGTGACATAAGGCTCGGGTGTATGAGTCGCCAGACTAGGTGAAAGGCCTGTGCGACTCATGGTATGCCAGTGATCACGAGCGCGGCCGCTATTGAGGATCAATGGGTGTTGAACTGAGACCGAGTTTTTTGGTGATTGATGTCGAACACGAATAAATTGTGCTCGTTTATTTGGGGTAAAAAACTGATTGTCGCTAAACAAACGCTGATTGACGACATCAGATTGTAGCGTGGTGACTGGCCATTGCTGTGGCGAGAGTCGGCTATAACCTTGGTCATCAAGTGAGGTTAGCCCAATCAGGTTAAGATCCCGCTGACCCGTATCATTACCTAATGTGGTCATCGTGGCATACTCGCTAAAAATCTGGCCTTCATGCAGATAATTGAAGGCGGATGCAAAGCCCATTTTTTTTGCGACTTGGCTGATTATCCACCAATCGGGTTTAGCGAGACCAGGGCTCGGTAAAATACGCCTTTGACGTGAAATTCGGCGTTCAGAGTTGGTCACGGTTCCCGATTTTTCGCTCCAACCTTGTGAGGGAAAAATAACGTCAGCAAATTGTGTTGTTTCGGTATCTTGGATGCAGTCAGATACGACAACAAAGGGGCAACGACTAAGAGCCGCTTGGATTTTTTTGCTATCAGGGAGGCTAACGACGGGGTTAGTTGCCATGATCCATATTGCTTTGACGGTTCCAGATTCAATTGCATCGAACAGGTCAATAGCTTTTAATCCGGGCTTCGTGGCCAATTGGTCAGTTTGCCAGTAGTCACGGATAAGCGAGTGGTGCTGTGGATTATCAAACTCCATGTGACTGGCAAGCGTATTGGCGAGCCCACCAACTTCCCTTCCGCCCATAGCGTTAGGCTGACCAGTCACAGAAAAAGGCCCAGTTCCCTGCTGACCAATTTTTCCTGTGGCGAGGTGGCAGTTGAGAATGGCGTTGACCTTGTCGGATCCTTGGCTGGATTGATTGACGCCTTGTGAGTATACGGTCACCACTTTGTCTGTTTTAGCAAACAAAGAATAGAAATGCTCCAATCTATCCGTATTGATGCCTGTAATCCCCTCAATATCGAGCTCCTTGCTGGCCGCATCTAGTGCTTGCTCAAAACCATCGGTGAAGGCAGCGATGTAGTCTTTGTCGAGGTGTTTGTCGCGGTGCAGGTAAGTCAACAAGCCATTGAACAGTGCTACGTCTGAACCGGAATGAATAGGTAGATGCAGATCGGCGATGTCACAAGTAGCGGTTTCTCGTGGATCAACCACAACAATCGTCATGGCTGGATTTTGTTGCTTGGCAAGGCGAAGACGTTGAAATAGTACAGGGTGACACCACGCAAGATTGGAACCGGTAATAATGACAAGCTCGGCGTGCTCTAGATCTTCGTAGCACACAGGAACGGTGTCAGAACCAAATGCACGTTTGTGGCCTACTACGCTTGAAGCCATACATAAGCGAGAATTACTATCAATATTACCACTGCCAATAAAGCCCTTCATTAGCTTATTTGCCACATAATAATCTTCAGTCAGTAATTGACCTGATACATAAAATGCAACGGAATCTGGGCCAAATTGTTCAATGGTTTGTGTAAATTTTTTGGCAACATGGCTGGTGATGTCTTCCCAATCACATATCGTATCTGTGTACTCTACTCGCGAGTGGCTTTCTGAAGAGGTTGGTTGATAGCCCTTATTTGTAGAGGCATCAGGTGTTGTGTAGGAACGAAGGAGTGGGTAACGTGCTCGTCCATCGTGAATCACGGTTTCACCGAGCGCGATGCCTTTTGTACACAGCTTGCCATAATTAGAAGGGTGCGATTGATCGCCCCTGATTTCAAGGCGTCCTTTCGCCGTTGGGCGAGCTTCTACCCCACATCCAACCCCACAATATGGGCATGTCGATTTTGTCCAACCATCTTCATCCATGATCTCACCTTAAATCTTATAAAATAATCATATTGTGTATATTGAAGCAATTTGCGCGCCATATTGAATATAACGCTATAAACTGATGGTTTTGTTATTTAATTATTTAAAATCAGCAACTTAAATACATACCACTTTAGTGGTAGTTGTTGTTTTGTGGTTGTTTTGGGGATGTTGAGTGTATATGTGCACTGTTTTGGTTAAAAATGCACTAAAAAGGCTCAAAATCGCAGGTTTTTTGGTTGAGTGATTCTCTTGCGCTACATGGATGTGTGGAAATTGTTTTATATAAGAGCATGAAATGTAACGAATTGTTAAATTAATTGATGGTGGTGAGTTTGTTTTGGCACTGTCTTTGCTCCTTGTTTTGGCAGAGATAATTAAAAATGAGTCATTAATTGGCCATGGAGTGCAATATGAAAGGATTCAGCCAACAAGCCAAAGTATCGTTGATTGGCGCCGGTCCAGGCGACCCTGAACTACTGACCATAAAGGCAATGAATGCCATCCAGTCCGCCGACACCATCATATTCGACAATTTAGTGAGTGAAGCGATATGTGCTCTTTTTCCAAGAACCTCGAAGCAGATCTACGTCGGCAAAAAGAAAGGGTGTCATAGCTCCACTCAAGACGAAATTAATCAAGTGTTACTCGAGTGCGCTGATGCGGGTGAACATATTTGTCGAGTGAAAGGCGGGGACTCCTTTGTTTTTGGCCGTGGCGGCGAAGAGATGCTGTGGCTGAGTCAACACGGGGTAAATGTTGAGGTTATCCCAGGTATAACGGCGGCATCTGGTTGCACGACCTATGCTCAGATTCCTTTAACACATCGTGGGTTGGCACAGGGGTGTACTTTTATCACCGCTCATGCAGAGCGTGATCTAGACATCCAGTGGCGCGCTTTGGCACAACTCAACCAAACCGTTGTGATTTATATGGGGTTGAGCAAAACAAACCTAATATCGAACTCATTGATTGATGCCGGCCTGTCTCAGGACACACCGATTGCATTAATTGAGAATGGCTGCTGCCCGGACCAACGTACCATTATTGGTACGCTGAGTGAATTGGATGCGCTGAAACATCAACATCATATTCAGTCTCCCGCACTGATTGTCATTGGTCAGGTTGTGACCGTAGCGGAGAAAATGCAATGGCTGGCGCAACGTTCATTGGACAGTGATCTTATGTCGAGCAGTACCCACGGTTTTGCCAAGCAATCGCACAAATTAAAATTGACGGCTTAATATTTTTATAAGGAAGTAAATGATGAGCAAACAACGCATTGTTGTCGTTGGCAACGGAATGGTCGGCCACAAATTTATTGATTCGATTATTGCTGCCGAAACAGATGAGTTTCAAGTAATTACGTTTTCAGAAGAGCCTAGGCTTGCCTACGATCGTGTGCAACTCACTAGCTATTTTGATGAGGATAAAGGCGCACAACATCTTGCCTTAACGGATGAGGCATATTACCAAGCTAACGGTATTCAATATGTCCTTAACGATAAGGTTGCCCAGATTGATACGGCCAAAAAAATCGTGATAACAGAAAGTGGGCGAGCTGAAGCATACGACAAACTCGTCCTCGCAACCGGGTCATTTCCTTTTGTTCCGCCTATTCCGGGTAACGATCAAACACATTGTCATGTTTATCGAACCATCGAAGATTTGGATGCGATAGAAGCATCCAGTAAAGAAGGGAAAAGTGGCGTCGTCATTGGCGGTGGTTTATTGGGCTTAGAAGCAGCTAACGCCGTTAAAAATCTTGGGTTAGATACCCATGTGGTTGAGTTTGCTCCTCGTTTGATGGCGGTGCAGTTAGACGATGGTGGCGGCGCGTTACTGAGAAGAAAGATCGAGAATCTAGGTGTGTCGGTGCACACGCAAAAAGCAACCACAGAGATTGTAGAAGGCAGCACATCGCGCTATCGAATGAATTTCGCTGATGGCTCCCACCTTGAAACTGACATGATTGTATTTTCTGCTGGTATTCGACCTCAGGATGAGTTGGCTCGTCAGTCTGATATTGCCATTGGTGAGCGAGGCGGGATTGTGATTGATAATCACTGCCAGACTAATATCGATAGTGTGTATGCCATTGGTGAATGCGCACTGTGGGATAACAAAATATTTGGTTTGGTTGCTCCGGGTTACCAAATGGCAAAAATAGCGGCTACGCATATTGTAAACCACGGGCAAACGGATGCCGAGTTTGTGGGTGCTGATATGAGCACTAAGTTGAAACTGCTTGGCGTGGATGTTGCCAGTATTGGCGAAGTGCACGGACAAACCCCAGGCGCGCAATCCTATACCTATAACGATGAGATTGAACAAGTCTATAAGCGACTGATTATCTCAGAAGATGGTAAGAAAATTGTCGGTGCGGTGCTGGTGGGTGATGCAGACGCTTACGGTACATTGTTACAGCTCAAGCAAAATGATATGCCACTGCCGGAGAATCCGTCAGTCTTAATTCTTCCTAATGTAGCCGATGACAGCAGCGCTGGATTAGGCGTGGAAGCCTTGCCGGATAGCGCCGTGATTTGTTCATGTTTTGATGTGACAAAGGGTGATATTAAGCAAGCGGTCGCGAGTGGTTGTACAACGATGGCGTCTTTGAAAGAAACAACTAATGCTTCGACCGGTTGTGGGGGGTGTTCTGCACTTGCCAAGCAAGTGTTAGATAGTGAACTGACGAGTTTAGGTGTCGAGGTTAACAATAATATTTGTGAGCACTTTACGTATTCTCGCCAAGAGCTCAGTGACATTATTCGAATCAGTAAAATTCGCACATTCGATGATGTATTGGCATCGCATGGATCTGGCCTTGGTTGTGAGATTTGTAAACCGACAGTGGGTTCGATATTAGCGTCTTATTGGAATGATTACATCCTTGAAGACAACCTTATGGAGCTGCAAGACACCAACGATATCTACCTTGGCAACATGCAAAAAGACGGCACATATTCTGTGGTTCCTCGTATACCGGGTGGAGAAATAACACCAGACAAACTGATCGTATTAGGCGAAGTCGCGAAAGAGTATGACTTATACACCAAGATTACCGGTGGCCAGCGTGTCGATCTTTTTGGCGCTCAGCTAAACGAATTACCTGATATCTGGCGCAAGTTAGTCGACGCGGGCTTTGAAACGGGTCACGCCTACGGTAAGTCAGTTCGTACCGTTAAATCATGTGTGGGGAGCACGTGGTGTCGCTATGGCGTCGCTGACAGTGTCGGTTTTGCGATTGATGTCGAGAACCGATATAAGGGCCTGCGCTCACCACACAAACTCAAATTTGCGGTGTCCGGTTGTACTCGTGAATGCGCTGAAGCGCAATCAAAAGACATTGGCATTATCGCGACCGATAAGGGTTGGAACCTTTATGTGTGTGGTAATGGTGGTATGCGCCCTCGCCATGCGGATTTGCTGGCCACTGACCTTGATGAAACCACCCTGTTGAAATATATCGACCGCGTTCTGATGTACTACATCCGTACCGCAGATCGCTTACAGCGTACGTCTGTGTGGTTGGAAAACCTAGAAGGCGGCATTGAATACTTAAAACAAGTGGTGGTCGAAGACAAGCTCGGCTTAGGTGCTGAGTTAGAAGCAGAAATGGAATCAAATGTGGGCAAATACCAATGTGAATGGAAAACGACGCTAGAGAGCCCTGAAAAGCTCAAGCGCTTCCAGCACTACATAAATAGCGATGAAAAAGACGCGAGCCTGCAGTTTGTGACTATCAGAGATCAGCGATTCCCGACCGAGTCGGAAAAACAAAAAAAGGTCTTAGAACAACGAATCGATGTGGTGGAAGTGTAGGGCGATTGCCCTTCATTTCGACCCAAATAATGTCAACGTATTTAATCAATTTGTTTATGAAAACTAGGAGATCTCAATGAATCAATGGACGACGGTTTGCTCAACCAATGACCTGGTGCCGCATACAGGAATATGCGCAAAGGTTGATCAGCAGCAAGTGGCGATATTTTATTGCCGGCGCAGCGAGGCGTTATATGCTTTATGTAACTACGACCCAATAGGCCAAGCTTATGTGATGTCGCGAGGTATTATGGGGTCAATGGAAGGACAACCTTGTGTGGCATCACCGTTATATAAACAGCACTTTAACCTTGAAACTGGGCAGTGCATTGAAGAGCCGAGTTATCGCCTGAAACGCTTTGACGTTCGCGTTGAAGGGAATGATATTCAAGTCAGAAACCTAGCAGCGTAATATCTCAGTGACTCATCGGTGGAGAGATTGAGATGCGCAGTCAGTGGGGATGATGCAGACACCGTTCTCCGTCATTTCGTACAGATTGTGTCAATAGTTTTAAAGTCAGCCAGTGTGCTGTAATAGGAAAAAATAAAAGGAATTTATTATGGAAAACACTAAGTTTTCGTTGTTCTCATTTACCGGAAAAATGAAGGTATTACATTTAAGTTGGATGGCTTTTTTTATTACCTTTGTGGTGTGGTTTAACTTTGCCCCAATGCTTCAAATGGTGAAAACCTCACTGGGGTTATCAACCGAAGAAATTAAAACGCTTTTAATACTCAATGTTGCTTTGACCATTCCAGCCCGTGTCGTTGTCGGGATGTTGACGGATAAATATGGTCCTAGAATCGTCTATTCAGCGCTGCTTGCCGTGTGTTCCATTCCTTGTTTTATGTTTGCCTTTTCGGATTCATTCATACAAGCCGCAATTGCTCGATTCTTACTCGGTTTTATTGGTGCGGGCTTTGTCGTCGGTATTCGATTAGTCTCAGAATGGTTCCCTCATGATGAGCTTGGAACGGCCGAAGGCATCTATGGTGGATGGGGCAACTTTGGTTCGGCCGCCGCCGCCTTTACTTTACCTACTCTGGCCTTGTTGTTTGGTGGGGATGATGGTTGGCGCTATGCGGTGGCTATCACGGGTGTTATGAGTTTGGCGTTCTCATTTATTTTCTATAAGAATGTGAGTGACACACCAAAGGGTTCAACCTATTTTAAGCCTACGCATTTATCGGCGATGGAAGTGACGTCGAAAGGTGACTTCTTTATGTTGTTGGTCATGAAAATCCCAATGTATGCCGCCCTCGCCTTGTTGGCTTGGAAGGTGTCACCAGCGGGTATAGGCATGTTATCGGAGACCGCGGTAAGAGGCATTTACGTCGCGTTAGTCGCTTTGTATTTGTATGAAGTCACACAAGTTTGGAAGGTCAATAAGTCAGTATTCTCAGAGCCTGTCCCAGAAATTCACCAATATAAGTTTAAGCAAGTCGCAGTACTGAACGTTTTATACTTTGCGACGTTTGGTTCAGAGCTTGCGGTTGTGTCTATGTTGCCATTGTTTTTTTCTGAGACATTTGAATTGACGCCTGTTATGGCGGGAATGGTGGCCTCTGCCTATGCGTTTATGAACTTGATGTCTCGTCCTGGTGGCGGTTGGATTTCGGATAAATTCGGCCGTAAATCAACGCTTCTTATCCTCACGGCCGGTTTAGCGGTTGGTTATTTTGTGATGGGGCAGGTTGATAGCCAGTGGCCATTATGGCTTGCGGTCACGGCGGCTATGGTGTGTTCATTCTTTGTTCAAGCGGGTGAGGGTGCCGTGTTTGCTACTGTGCCACTTATCAAACGCCGTATGACGGGACAGATTGCCGGTATGACAGGAGCTTACGGCAATGTCGGAGCTGTAGTGTACCTGACCGTGTTATCACTGGTTGATTATCAAACGTTCTTTTTTGTTATTGCGGGAACGGCAGTATTAGGGTTCTCGGCATTATTGATAATGGAAGAACCAAAAGGCCAAATTACGGAAATTAATGAAGATGGTAGCGTGACCCTAATTAACGTATCTCATTAATTATAAATCGGGAAAAGGGGGGGCTCAAATTGCCTCCCTTTGTTCAGAGGCCTCGCTAGCACGAGGCTTTTGTTCGACCAGTAGGTATGGGCGTGTGATATCAATAAAATGGTGAGGAAATAATGGTAGTTGCGGTGGATGAACACAAACGACCACTAACATTGAGGTATGGTGGACATTCGTTATCTGGGGCTCGGGAAGAGAATCAAGACGCGTTTGTTGTGCGGGTCCCTGAGAGTTTATCGGAAGCTGAGATAAAAGGCAGTATTGCCTGTATCGCGGATGGAGTCAGCTGTAGCGATCATGGCCAAAAAGCCAGTCACACCAGTGTCATGCAATTTGTGAGTGATTATTACGCCACGCCAGACAGTTGGAGTGTTAAGCATTCAGCTAGTCAAGTACTTACCTCGCTAAATTCATGGTTGTTCGAGCAAGGGCTAAAGCAGCAATTTCGTCACAATGGGTTAGTTACTACGTTCAGTTGTGTGATTTTTAAATCGAATACTGCGCATGTTTTCCATGTGGGTGACAGCCGCGTTTACTTGCTTCGTGCAGGCGTATTACGTCTTTTAACCCGTGACCATCAACGTGTGAATGGTGGCAAAAGTGCTTATCTGACACGTGCTTTGGGGATGGATACGAAACTTGAGGTTGATTATCAGTCGATAGAGTTAAACAAAGAGGATTGCTTTTTGTTTACCACGGATGGTGTTCACGATGTACTGGGTGACGCGGCGATACGCCAAGTATGCAATCAAAGACAAGGCAGTTTGGAAGACAAATCCAAGCAACTTTGTCAGCATGCGATTGATGCTGGTGGACAAGATAACACGACATGTTTGATGGTGAGCGTGGATGCATTGCCTCATTTATCACTGATGGAATTTCAACAACAGGCTTTGAATCGCGTGATCCCTCCTGCGCTCAACATCAATAACCGAATTGATAATTATGTGGTGAAGAAAGTACTCCATGCGGGCAGTCGTAGCCATGTCTATGAGGTTCAAGAAGACGGGTCTGAGCGTCGTTTAATTTTGAAAGCACCCTCCCAACATTATATCGATGATACTGAAACCTTGGTGTCATTTAGCAATGAGTATTGGGTAGGTAGCCGCATTAACAGTCAGCGAATAATGAAGGTTTACCAACAGCCTACGGCCTCCCCTTATCTTTACCACCTGTGCGAATTAGTGGAGGGTATGACCCTGAGGCAGTGGATGTATGATAACCCTAAGCCGGCTTTGAAACAGGTCCGAGACATTATTGAGGCGTTGATCAAAGCGGTTCGTGTGTTGCAGCGTTTGGATATGGTTCACCGTGACCTTAAACCAGAAAACATCATGATGACTGATGACGGTTCGATAAAACTCATTGATTTAGGGGCGGTTTCTGTCAAAGGACTTGAAGAAACAGAACGCTCAAATCATGCTCATGCCCCTTTAGGTGCGGCAAATTATATTGCACCAGAATATTTATCAGGCGAATCGGCAACGACGGCATCGGATCTTTTTTCGGTCGGGGTTATTGCCTATGAGTTGCTTTGCGGAGCGTTACCTTACAAAGAGGTTAGCGCATTGTCGGTGCAGCAAGCACGACATCAAAAGTGGCAGTATCTCGGGATGGCAACACATAGGCAAGATGTGCCTTTGTGGTTTGAACTGGCGATTGAAAAAGCGTGTCACCCAAATCCAGCACTGCGGTATAGCGTTCTGAGTGAGTTTGTCGCGGATACTCATTCACCTAACGCTACCTTGTTGAAAGAGATAGAGGCCAGCCCCCTCATTAAGAAAAATCCATTACTGTTTTGGAAAGGTGTTGCGGTGTTTTTTGCGCTGTTGGCATTTGTGGAGTTGATTATTCTTACGCAAGCCAGTTAGCTCCCAACGATTATTTTACCCGCATGAGCTGATGCGTGTAATGACCAAAATTGAAAACCAGAACTTGAGAGCGTTTCATCTGTTCAACTTGCTCAAGCATGGCTGGTGAATAGCCCTTACGATGCATCCATTCAAGAGGGGCATCAAAACCATCCTCATTCACCACATAGGACTGATCTTTAAATAGAGATTCAGAAACATGGACAACCCAAATGCGAGAGCGAAACTCGATGGCTTCGGATAGTGCAGCAAGTATTTTCTTAAACAAAGGAGCCCTTCCGGAATGGGTTAGCGATTATCGAAGAGGGATTGTGACAAATTTCTTAGCAGTAAGATACGCAAATCAGCAAGTTTCGTCTTACGCTTAAATCATCGTAGCACCCAAATTTAAGTGCTCAGAAATGGCGTAAGCCACGTCGTAAATGGAGTTTTACCATTAATAGGTTTTCTCTATAAATAAAATTATTCATTCCTATTTAGCAAAATCAATAAATTAGACGACAATGAATAGAACAAAGAAAGTTTTTGGGTTAAGGAGAACAGCATGGAATCATTGAAAGTAAGAGACTATATGACCCAACGAGCGGTGACATTTACCGTCGATATGCCTTTAAGTGCCGCATTAGATAAGGTCATGAAGTCGAACCATCTCGGTGGTCCTGTTATTGACGAGAATGAGAAAGTGATTGGTTTTATCTCAGAACAAGATTTGCTTGAAAAGCTTGTTAAGGTGTCTTATCACTGCCAAGACACGCATACAGTCGGTGATTGCATGTACAAAGAAGTGCTGTCTGTGACACCAGACATGTCCATTATTGAACTTGCAGATATGATGAAAGTAGGTAAACCCAAGGTATACCCCGTCATTGACCGAGGGCGTTTAGTGGGGATGATTTCAAGACGAGATGTGCTGCAAGCGATAGGTAAAACCCTAGAGGCCTGTTTCAAACACCCAGTATAAAGACACATACATTCTTTAAGGCGCGCTAGCGCCTTCTTTTTTGCCAATCAACTCGCCTTAGTCTGAATTTACCTCATCTCAGGGATCGTCATGACAGAACCGTCTGCTAAGTTTCTCGAAGGATCCACTATGCGTCACATCCTGGTGATGTCTGGCGCTGGTTCCATTGGTTTAATGTCATTGTTCGTTGTCGATTTACTCGATATGTTATTTATCAGTATGCTGGGTCAAGTTGAACTGGCTGCCGCGGTGGGGTTTGCAGGCACGTTAACCTTCTTTGCCACATCGGTATCAATTGGCACTTCTATCGCGATGGGCGCGCTGATGTCGAAAGCCATTGGCGCAAAAAATACCGCGTTTGCTAAACAGATTGGTAGCAATGTTTTAGTGATTGCCTTTTTTATCAGCATCATTGTGACCGTGACTATGTGTGCCTACATACCAGAATTGCTCACGGCTATTGGTGCGGAAGGCCGAGCGCATGAACGAGCCTCGGCTTATCTATGGATCATCATGCCCAGTACACCATTGATTGCGCTTGGTATGGCCAGTGGGGCAGGACTTCGCGCTGCAGGTGATGCCAAGCGATCGATGTGGGCTACTCTCTATGGTGGCATTGTTAATGCGATCTTAGATCCATTGTTTATTTTTGGGTTTGGTTGGAACGTTGAAGGTGCGGCGGTTGCTTCGGTTATTGCACGCTTTACCGTATTCTATTTTTCATTTATGCCACTGTTACGTGTACATCAACTGCTTTCTTTTCCACGATTCAGTGACGTGATGACGAACAGCAAAATGATTCTAGCCATTGCCTTACCTGCCATCATCGCAAATACGGCGACGCCAATTGGTAACGCGATAGTGACGACCTCAATTGCACAGTTTGGAGAAAACTTTGTGGCAGGTTACGCCGTTATTGGTCGGCTGACCCCAGTGTGTTTTGCTGTTATTTTTGCCTTATCAGGCGCTGTAGGGCCGATCATCGGACAAAATTTTGGTGCACTAAGAATCGACAGAGTTGAAGAGACACTGAAAAACTCGCTCATCGTGACAACCACTTATACTATAGCCGTGTGCCTGTTACTTTATTTGGTCAAAGATTATGTTATTGCCGGGTTCTCACTGACGGGGGATGCAGCACTGATAGTGGCGACCTTTGCGACTTATGTCGCGATTACGTTTATTTTTAATGGTGCATTGTTTGTCGCCAACACGTCATTTAACAATTTAGGCAGACCACTCTATTCCACGGCTTTAAACCTTGGTAAGGCAACCGCAGGTACATTGCCATTTGTCTACTTTGGTGCTCAGTGGTTTGGGGCGTTAGGTGTTCTTTACGGGCAAGCGCTGGGGAATATTGTCTTTGGCATACTGGGCATGGTGGTTCTCAAGTATCATATTTTGGAACTCAGACGTACAGGACAGTGTGCTCAGCAAAAAGACCCAAGCTTAACCAGTGTGAATTCACAGCCATTCTGTACCCATGATGCGGTGTTGATTGAAGATGTCGCCAAAAATAAACCAGGGACGTCCCCGGTAACCTTAATTGATTAATTAATCCTTGACCTTGGAGTTAGCTCTAAGGTTTAAACTTGTGTTATACGAATCAGGTTTAGGTCAGTTAAGGATAATCTTATGTGCAGTAAACATGCAGCATGCCGAACTCAAAAAATTAGTGCAGTACGCCCAATTGGTGCGGGCTGCACGACCCCAACCATTGGCGCGATAACGCCGGTTACAGAAAAAACCGCCTCCGATTGCTGTTCAGCTAGTGGTGATTGCAGCGCCCCAGAACCAGAAGACCCCCTTGTTGTACAGCCCAAACCTGAAGAGGCGTTAACACAGCACTCTTGGAAAGTTGTTGGTATGGACTGCCCGGCGTGTGCACGTAAAGTTGAATCGGCAACCACAAAAATTGCAGGGGTAGTCAGTGCTAAGGTACTCTTTGCGACTGAAAAATTGGTGATTCGCGTTGATGACCTCACTGCGGTCCCTGCCGTCGAGTCCGCTGTTGGCGACGCTGGTTTTACGCTTCAATCCTTAAATGGCGGCTCATCATCAAACACTGCCCCGCACCCTCAACAAACAGGGTGGCGAAAAACTCTATCGGATAACGCCCATATATTAGCCATTTCTTTAGGTATGCTGGTGGCGGCGGTGATTCAGACACCATTTCCACAAGCAAGCGAGTGGTTGTTTGTCCTCACCTGTTTGCTTGGTCTTATGCCGATTACGAAAAAAGCATTCAAATTAGCAAAATCAGGCACTCCGTTTGCCATTGAAACCTTGATGAGTGTGGCGGCAATAGGGGCGCTGTACCTAGGTGAAACGGTCGAAGCAGGTATGGTGCTGCTATTATTTTTGATCGGTGAGCGCCTAGAGTCTTTTGCCGCATCGAAAGCAAGAAGTGGTGTTCAGGCCTTGATGTCATTGGTGCCGGAAGAAGCCACTGTCATTATCGATGGGGTACGCACAAAGAAAAGTGCTTCGGATCTTCAGCCTGGGGATTTGATTGAAGTGGCCGCGGGTGACCGGCTTCCTGCTGATGGGGTGCTGGTGTCAAGCAATGCGAGCTTTGATGAAAGTGCATTAACGGGAGAGTCTCTCCCTGTTGAGCGCCAGGTGGGTGACGGTGTTATGGCAGGTGCTGTGGTCACGGACAAAGTCCTAACACTGCGAGTCACATCCAAACAAGGTGAGAATGCGATTGACCGTATCTTACATCTCATCGAAGAGGCCGAATCTCGTAAAGCACCCATTGAACGTTTCTTAGATAAATTCAGTCGTTGGTACACCCCGCTAATGATGGTGGTGTCGTTGCTGGTGATTATCATCCCGCCACTTTTGTTCGCTCAACCTTGGGAAACCTGGGTTTATCGTGGGCTTGCATTATTATTGATAGCTTGCCCATGCGCACTGGTGATTTCAACGCCCGCAGCCATCACTTCAGGCTTAGCGGCGGCTACTCGACGTGGCGCACTGATAAAAGGGGGTGCAGCATTAGAGCAACTTGGCAATGTTAACGCGATTGCCTTCGACAAAACGGGTACGCTGACGTTAGGCCGTCCACATGTTACCGATACAGTCGTACTGACAGATTGGACGGCTGAAAAACTTCTGAGTGTTGCAGGAGCGATTGAATCAGGGTCAAATCATCCCTTAGCGACGTCGCTGGTGCGGCATGTCGAGGAATTGGGTATTCACATGCCCGACGCTACAGAGAAAAAAGCGCTTGTCGGAGTTGGGGTAGAGGGGATTGTTGAAGAGACAAGATATACGCTACTCGCCCCAACTAAGGCTGAGTTTACGTTGCAAGCGGTGATTCAGTCACAGATAGCCGAACTAGAAGATCAAGGTAAAACCGTGGTGGTCCTCACCGATACGGACAAAGCCATTGGGTTGATTGCGTGGCGTGATGAAGTGAGAGGCGACGCTGCACAAGCTATCGAAAGACTCGCGAAGCTAGGTATTGAAACCGTTATGCTCACTGGTGACAATGAGCGAAGTGCTCACGCCATCGCAACGCCGCTTGGAATGGATTATAAAGCCAGTTTGTTACCTGCGGATAAAGTGTCGTATGTGAACGAGTTAGCTCAACACCAACGAGTGGCGATGGTAGGGGATGGCATTAATGATGCACCTGCGATGAAAGCGGCAAATATTGGTATCGCCATGGGGGGCGGCACTGACGTCGCGCTAGAAACAGCGGATGCCGCGCTAACACATAATCGACTCGCAGAGCTTCCGGTTATGGTTGAACTATCAAGAGCAACGCTGAACAATATTAAGCAAAATGTCACGCTAGCGTTGGGATTGAAAGGTGTGTTTTTAGTGACGACCTTATTGGGCATGACGGGTTTGTGGGTAGCGGTGTTAGCGGATAGCGGAGCCACTGCGATTGTTACACTGAATGCGCTTCGCTTACTTAGACATAAATCTAAATTCGACTAAGCTACAAGCATTGAACGCTCTTTTGGTAGAGCGTTCTTTCCAGCTAGCTGAATGGTTATCTATTGGTTGCCATATTCAACAAACCGTATTGATGCCATCTAGAATGGATTAAATTGACCGCAGTTATCAATAAAAGTGTGATGCCAACCGATTTATCGTGTAATGAAATGAAATATTCATAGGTAAAGTGTGATTTATGAACGGAAAGGCATGGCGTTATCTTATAAGCTTAATTCCATAACTAAGAGATAAAAGGAACCACCCTATGTCACAAGCTGTTTTCCATTTAGGCGTAAATCAAGACGATCTACAAGGCGCTACATTGGCGATTATTCCTGGCGATCCTGCACGTGTTCAAAAGATTGCAGAGTTAATGGATGAGCCCGAGTTCCTAGCGAGCCAACGCGAATACACGGTTTATCGTGCTAAATTGGATGGCCAGTCAGTGGTGGTTTGTTCGACTGGCATTGGCGGTCCATCAACGTCAATTGCTGTTGAAGAGCTTGCGCAATTAGGCGTACGTACTTTTCTACGAGTTGGGACAACAGGCGCAATTCAATCTGACGTAAATGTTGGTGATATGATTGTTACTACGGGTTCAGTACGTCTAGATGGTGCAAGTTTGCACTTTGCTCCGATGGAATTCCCAGCGGTGGCAGATTTTGATGTGGCGACTGCCATGAAACAAGCCGCGATTGATGAAGGCGCTACCGTTCATACTGGTATCACAGCCTCAAGTGACACTTTTTATCCTGGCCAAGAGCGTTATGATACGTTTTCTGGTCGAGTGGTGAAGCGCTTCCAAGGTTCAATGCAAGAATGGCAAGACATGGGTGTGCTTAACTTTGAGATGGAATCTGCAACGCTACTCACCATGTGTGCCAGTTCCGGTTTACGCGCCGGTTGTGTCGCGGGTGTGATCATAAATCGTACGCAAAAAGAGACTCCTGATCATGCTACGTTGAAAAAAA
Organism: Vibrio sp. 10N.286.49.B1; assembly: GCF_002873335.1. Lineage (GTDB taxonomy): Bacteria > Pseudomonadota > Gammaproteobacteria > Enterobacterales > Vibrionaceae > Vibrio. The sequence continues at coordinate 58,981 of NZ_MCUW01000025.1, forward strand.
CGGAAGCACGTTCAATTAAGGTCGTCGTAGAAGCTGCACGTAAAATGCTATAAATTTTGTTGCTACTCTATTGAAATCAAAGCCTTTCGTATTGCGGGAGGCTTTTTTATTATTGGCAGCGGTCTCCGATTAAAATAAACGGCTGCCGAGGTTAATCGCTACTGTATTGAGCAAACACTATTTTACTTTAATCAACGTTTACTTGCTTAATTGGCTTTATTGGTGCGCTGATGCACCGTTTTAAATCTGGCCGGACATAAATGCTATCCCCATAAAAAAACCTCTCGCGGAAGCGAGAGGTTTTTTGCGTCTATTCACGTTGAGTGATTAAGCTTTAGCTTTAGCCGCTTTCTTTTCAATCGCCACTTTTGCTTTTTTGAAACGCTCTGGAAGGATTTGCGTTGCAAATACATCTTCAACCGTTTCAGCGCGTTTGATTAGCTCAGCTTCGCCATCTTTAACCAATACGGTTGCAGGGCGTGGTAGTGAGTTGAACTGGCTTGCTTGAGACTCCGCGTAGTGACCCACATCCATGATGGCCAATACATCGTTTGGTACCAGCTTAGGCATGGTTGCGCCACTTTCCCAGATGGATGGGATACAGATTGGGCCAGAAACCTCAGTTTTACGAGCCACAAGTGGTTGAGTCATCTTGTTAGCAGGAAGTACAGGGTTCTTCGATTCTTGAGACTCAACAAGCGTTGCTAGGTAAGTTGACGCATCAACCATGGTGTAGCTGTAGTCCATCTCTTGGTCATCTTTAACAACGTATACCGATGTTAGAAGCGTACCGATGTTACCCGCAATGTAGCGACCTGGTTCTAACCACAATTGTGGGACTTCGAAACCTTCTTTGTTGAATTCTTCAAGCATACCGTTACATACGATTTTCGCGTAGTCTTCGATAGTGTTGGAGTTCATCATGTGCTCTTTGCTACGACATTCTGGCTCACGCTCACGTGGCCAACCGCCGCCTAGGTCAACTTGGAAAGGTTGAACACCACATTCACGTGAGATCTCAATAACATTACGTGCGTATTCGCGGTAAAGCGCATCCCAACCTTCAGGTTGCTTAGAGAAGCGACCTAGGTGAGTGTGGAAACCGTAGAATTCAAACACATCGATTTCTTTTACGCGGTTAATGATTTTCTTTGCTTCTTCTTTTAGAAGACCAAATTTGATCCACTTCATCGCGCCAATGAAGTTAGGGAATGGGTAAGCGTCTGGTTCGAAATCGTTGAAGAAATCTTCTGGGATAACTTTTAGACGAACCGCGATGCGTACTTTTTCAGTTGGCTTCACTTCACGAGCGATGCGCTCAACGATTTCAATTTCTTCATAAGAATCTAAGTGAACCGCGTAGCCGTATTCAATCGCTTTACGAATAGCAAGCTCAGGTTTAACCGTGCCGTTAAGTGCGATGGTTTTTGGATCAGCGCCCGCGTAATGCGTTGCTTCAACTTCACCAGGACCGAAACAGTCACCGCCCACACCTTCTTCGTTACAAATCGCACGAACCGCAAAGTTGGTGTTTGATTTGATAGCAAACATCACGTTGACCGGCTTTGGCCAGTAGTTGCCAAATGCGTTTTTAACGCGACGCAGGTTGTTACGTAGCGTGTCTTCGCTGAGTACGAAAAGCGGGCTACCGTATTGCTCGATAAGGTCCGTTGCTTTACAGCCACCGATTAGCAAGTCGTCGCCTTGAGTGCTTAGCTCGTCTGTAGGAGTCAGGATGTTCTCTAGACGCTCAGCGTAGTTCATGGTTGCTTTGTGCTCTGCAAGCAGTTGTTTTTGCTCATCAAGAACAGTGCTAAGGCGATTTACGCTTTCTTCTAGGCGGTTTTGATATTTCATCTTCGACCCTTATTAGTAGTCACGGTATAGGTAATAAGAACCAGAATGTGGTATCTGGTTCTATTTATTGTTTGCTTGAGATGAATTGTAGGTAAGCAGATTAGAGTCATCACTTCACTGAGCGTCAAAAAATCTTACGCTGTGTGGATAAATTGACTTGAAATGTACAGGTTGTTTATTCATGTGGTGAATGCGTTAATTCTTCATGAACATTTAATCGAGATTCGACGGAGATAAATAAGTATTCCACACACTTTATATTAGGCGGATTTTATTATTTCCATATGATTAAAGTAACAGGAATAGCGAGTTACTTTTAGAGTGAGAGTATTTTACTTTGCGGCGAAGCTTGTTACTTAAATGAATATTGTTGTTTTTGTGTTAATTATTTTGTGTGTTTCATGAGTCGAATAGTACTGTTTTATGAGCCGTATAACTAGATATTGATTAAATAAATGCATGATCGCTTTATTCATTAAGGTCAAATGACTGTTACCGTAAAACGTTCAAAAAAATTGACTCTGAGTGAAGTTAATGTGAGGCGTTTGTAGGCTAAATTAATTTCATCCTTTGAAAAGGATTAAGAATAATCACTATATATTGCTCCACAGTATATTGATTACTTAACCTTGATGAGAGCCTACGAAATAGATAAATAGTAAAGCCAATATTGAGCTTTACTATCTAAATTATAAGGTATCGCCCCTATGTACAATAAAGACTTCTTTATTAAGCAAGCTCAGAAATTCGGTAAAAAGCAACGCATGGTTGTTGCAGCAGCTCACGATGACGCAACACTAGACGCAGCGAATAATGCATTTAAAGAAGGCATGGCTGACGTCATCCTTGTTGGTGAACGTGCGTTAATCAATGCAGCCGCTGACAAAGCGAACGTTGACTTGGCTAATTTCGAAATCATTGAAGCTGACGGCCTTGAAGCAACAGCAGCAGCTGCGGTAACCGCAATTGCTGAAGGCAAAGGCGACTTGTTAATGAAGGGTCTCATTGACACTTCAATCCTTCTGAAAGAAGTACTTAAAAAAGAACATGGTCTACGTACTGGTAACGTTCTTAGCCACGCAGGCGTACTTTTCAAAGAAGGTGGCGATAGCTTCCACGTATTTACTGACGCTGCAATGAACATTGCTCCTACGCTTGAGCAAAAGAAAGGCATCATTAAAAACGCCGTTCAACTTGCGCACTCTGTTGGTATCGAAGAGCCAAAAGTAGCGAACCTATGTGCGAAAGAAAAGCCATACGACAAAATGCCAGCCACGATGGACGCCGCTGAACTTCAAAAGATGAACCAGAATGGTGAAATTGAAGGCTGTATCGTTTCAGGCCCTATCTCTCTCGATATCGCAGTATCTCAGTATGCAGCAAACCTAAAAGGTTGTACCGATGCAGTTGCTGGTCAAGCTGACATCCTAATGGTTCCAAACATCGAAGTAGGCAACGTGTTTGCTAAAGCACTTCAGTACATGGCTGGTTTCAGCATGGCGGGTGTTTTACTTGGTGCTCGAATCCCAGTTGTTCTTGTTTCTCGTGCAGACGGTGAAGCTGAGAAAACCGTTTCTATCGCGCTAGCGTGTTCTGTTGCTGCTCTAAGCCAACAGAAAGAAGCTGCAGAAGTCTCTGCGTAATTACAAATAGAAAGTCACTAATTCAGGTTAACGAAGAAATGAAAATTCTAGCTATCAACCCAGGTTCTACCTCTACAAAGATCGGTGTTTTCGAAGGCACTACTGAGCTTTTCGAAAAAACGCTACGTCACAGCGCTGAAGAATTGGCGCCATTTGGTGCAGTGGTTGCGCACCAAAAAGCGTTCCGTAAAGAAGCGATTCTAGCGGCGCTTGAGGAAGCGGGTGTTAAAGGTTCTGAGCTTGCAGCTGTAGCATGTCGTGGTGGTGTACTTAAGCCAATCGCTGGCGGTACTTACAAAGTTGAAGACGCAGTAATTGCAGACCTTCTTGAAGCACAAATCCAACATCCAGCGAGCCTAGCGGCGATCATTGGTAAAGAGATTGCTGACGAGAACGGTATCGACGCGTTCTTCACAGATGCGCCGGTTACTTACGAGCTATCTGAACTGGCTTCTTTCTCCGGCCACAAAGCGATTAAACGTAAGGGTCGTTTCCACGCGCTTAACCAAAAAGCTATCGCTCGTCAGTTCGCTGAAGAGCAAGGTAAGAAGTACGAAGACGTAAACGTCATCGTATGTCACATGGGTGGTGGTATCACTGTTGGCGCTCACATGGGCGGCCAAACTGTTGACGTAAACGACGCAGTTTCTGAAGGTCCTTTCACTCCAGAGCGTTGTGGTGATCTTCCTACTCGTGAGCTTATCGACCTTTGTTTCAGCGGCGAGTACTCGCACGCAGAAATGAAAGCATTCATCCAAGGTAAAGGCGGCGCATTCAGCTACACAGGTAGCATCGACATGCGTGAAATCGAAGAGAAAGCAGAAGCTGGCGATGCTGAGTTCAAGCTAGTGACTGACGCAATGGCTTACCAAGTATCTAAGCAAATCGCTTCTATGGGTGCCGTGTTCGGTGGCGAAGCTATCGACGGTATCTTGCTAACTGGCGGTATTGCTTACAGCAAATACATCACGGCTGAAATTGCTAAGCGCGTTTCATTCGTAGCTCCAGTTAAAACGTACCCAGGTGAAGTAGAGCTAGAAGCGCTTGTACTTGGTACGTTGCGCGTAGTGAACGGCGAAGAAGCTGCTCAAACTTATGCTCAATAAAACTGACGCTTGATTAAATGGCGACGCTTAATTGAATAGCGACGCCTAACGAAATAAAGATTAGAGCAGGCTCTCGTGCCTGCTCTGCGAAAGTGGACAACCACTTAATACTTTACAGAGGTAATAAACATGTCTTTTGATATCGATAATGCACAAGGTGTATTCACAACTGTTGAAGCTGCAATCGCTGCAACTCACAAAGCTCAAGTAGAATTCTACGCAACGTCTACTAAAGAAGGTCGTGAAGCGATCCTGACTGCTATGCGTGGCGCGGTTCTAGCTAAAGCTGAAGACTTCGCAAAAATGGTTCGTGAAGAAACGAAACTTGGCCGTGTTGAAGACAAAATTGCTAAGCACCAACTGACTGCTGCTAAAACTCCAGGTACTGAAGTTCTAGAAACTAAAGTATGGTCTGGCGATAACGGTATCTCTCTAGAAGAGCGTGCACCATACGGTGTTATCGGCGCAGTTACTCCTGTAACTAACCCTACTGAAACTATCGTTAACAACGCTATCTCTATGCTAGCATCTGGTAACGCAGTAACGTTCAACGTTCACCCATCTTCAAAAGTTGTTTCAGCTATCATGATCGATCTTCTAAACAAGACTATCGTTGAAGCAGGCGGCCCAGCTAACCTAATCACTATGGTTAAAGAGCCGACTCTAGAAACGCTTAACGAAATCGCTAAATCGCCACTAATCAATATGCTTGTTGGTACAGGTGGCCCTGGTCTAGTTAAAGCTATCCTACAATCTGGTAAAAAAGGCATCGGCGCTGGCGCTGGTAACCCACCAGTAATCGTTGATGCTTCAGCTAACCTAGACCTAGCAGCGGCTGGCGTATACGGCGGCGCATCTTTCGATAACAACCTACTTTGTATCGGTGAGAAAGAAGTATTCGTTGAAGACGCAGTGGCTGACGAGTTCCTAGCTAAGCTAGAAGCAACGGGCGCATACGTGCTTTCTGCTGAAGAAGCTGAGAAGCTAACTGCTCAAATCCTAACGATGGACGAAATTGACGGCGCTAAGCCTTGTACTGCTCAAGAAATCGCTCGCGTATGGCACCCTGTTAAGCAACACGTAGGTCAAGACGCTGGTGAAATCCTGAAGTCTATCGGTGTTGAATCTGATACACGTCTAGCGGTAATGGTTGTTGAGAACGATCACCCACTAGTACACGTTGAGCAAATGATGCCAGTACTTCCAGTGGTTCGTTGTGCAAACATCGAAGAAGCCATTGAGCGTGCAGTAGCAGCAGAGCGTGGCAACAAGCACTCTTCTTGCATCTACTCTGGTAACATTGAGAACGTGACTAAATTTGGTCGCGCAATCAACACAACTATCTTCGCTCACAACGGCCCAACACTATCTGGTGTAGGTTACAACGCTGAAGGTACTTCAACGTTCACAATCGCTGGTCCAACTGGCGAAGGCATCACGAACGCACTGTCTTACACACGTGCACGTCGTTTTGCTATCGCTCAAGGCGGTCTACGCATCGTTTAATCAATTTACCCCGATTGATGAAAACGAAAAGCCGAAGCATATGAGCGATAGCAAAACGACGTGCACGTGTGTAAGACAGTGCGTTCGTGATGCCTTCGCCAGTTGGACCAGCGATTGTGAACGTTGAAGTACCTTCAGCGTTGTAACCTACACCAGATAGTGTTGGGCCGTTG
>NZ_MCUW01000026.1 GCF_002873335.1 Vibrio sp. 10N.286.49.B1
TAAGTGAACGGCATTACCCTCGTTGGGCAGTTTTTTTATTGCGAACAACGTAGAACCGTCACTTTCTTGTCGAGTCCAGTCGTATTTTCTTCAGGAATTAACGTTGAGTTTGGAAGAGTATTCGCCGCTTTTTGAGATCTCTGACTTAAGAAAAGGCGAACAATGTTAATTTTTTCTACGTGGTTTTCACCATCGACATCCGCGCTTAGGAGGCGTGATGTTGGTTTGTGCATCCAGATACTGCTGATTGTTGCTTCAGTTCCCTTATCTTTCTTCTTCTTACACTATTTACTTGAGAGCGCTATCGCGCGGATGCTAACGCATCGATTACCTGAATTATTACAGCAAGCCTCAATCAATAGCGTAGACGCTCATGCATTAGTGTTAAGCAGTAGTGCGAACATAAAGACATTCATTGAGGGCCTCACACTGCACAATGGCCTCATTGGGCAAATAGTCAATACGATAGAGGTGTTAGAGATATCTCTAACACAGGAGGAGGCCGATCAATTTGCCGATGTCCGTTTTATGTTTGACCAGCGTTTGTATGCAATTCAATGGTCGTTAAAGATGACATGGCATTGGTGGGGGCTAGCACCACTGCTTATCGTGAACCCTATATCGATAATGACGGTTGGTTTATTATTTTGGCGCAGTGATTCAGTATTAGCGGCCGAGAAAATCACCACGCCAGATCGAGTTGAGACGAAAGTGACGTCTGATTTTGATCGTGTTATGAAGACCGCAGCCATTGATGAGTCCAGCTCAGATATTCCTCCCAAGAACACCAGCACTCCAACAATACGACATGACACTGACCACCTACCAGAGTGTGGTCATGAGGAAGAATTGCTCTTTGAGCTAGCAACACAAAGTATTGTGATAGGGGGAGAGCGTGTTGCCATGTCAAAAACGCCTTTCTTTTATTACTTGTGGTACGCCAAGCGACAGTGGGAGGGGGTACCGCCGTATGTGAACCCTTCAATGCACCAACCCGATAAACAGGCGGGCCAAGAACTGGCGCAATTAATGCGAGGTTATGGTGGTCACGCTCGAGCAATAAACGATCTCGAACATTTTGGGCTGAGAGCAAAAACGCTCGATCAAAATCGAAACAAAATTAAAGATGAATTGACCAACGCATTAGGTGATAAGGCGAAAGGTTTTTTGTTTTGTAAAACTAGGCACGCTAAAACAGGACGATATCAATATCAACTCGTCATAAATAAATCGCTTATAAAACAGATTGATACGAGTTAGAGATATCTATAACTGGTTAGAGTGATGGTTGAAACGTAACTGTCACATCTTTTTCCTAACTTGGGTGGCGACATTAATCCCATTTGAAAGGAATCATGATGAACACCAAGTTAGCGACACTCTCTCTTGCCATTGGCCTTGCCAGTACATTCAGCGCTCAGGCTCTTAATATTGTTCTAACGAATGATGACAGTTGGGCAACTGAGAATATTCAAGTACTGCATGAAAAACTGCAAAGCGCTGGTCACGATGTGATCATGGCTGCGCCATGCACAGGGCAAAGTGGTAAAGGTGGCGCGGTACACTTCTTTGAAGCGGTGAATGTTGATCGCAGTAAGTTGGCGGACAATCAAGTCTGTGTCGGAGATACTGATGAAAGCGTTGCCTACGATCAATTTGTTGAGGGGACACCGACGATGGCTGCTCTGTATGGCATCGATGTTTACGCTCAAGAAAAATGGGGAAAAGCCCCTGATGTTGTTATATCAGGTCCAAATGAAGGAAATAATTTAGGTTACCTAACGAACAACTCGGGTACGTTGGGTGCCGCCAATGTGTCCATTGCTAAAGGCATTCCCGCCATTGCGGTTAGTGCGGCCGATGGTGATGCGACAAAGGCACCTTATGTGGCTGAAATTGTTGTGCAACTGCTAGCCGAGCTGGTGGCAAAACAAAAAGAAGGGGCACCGTTATTGCCTCGTTATACCGGACTGAATGTTAATACACCGGCGGATCCACAAAATCATCTTGGGTTTAAACACACGCAGGTAGGCTGGAACCCAGGTAATGGTGGCTTAGTACTCAAATTTGAAGGGGATATGGCTGACAATGTGATGGCAATGGAATTGGTCGCGGAAGAAATTATGGCCAATGTCCCTGGTATGACAAAAGAGGAAGCGCTGGCGATGGCGAAAGACATGTATCGTGATAAAGGCGGTGTGGTCATTGACCTAGACCAAAATTACCCAGACCAAGCGGAAAATAGTGAAGGGGTGGCCGTCTCGAAAGGCTATGTGACGATATCAACGATTGAAGCGAATGTTCAGGCGACCACTGCAAAGTCAGAATGGACTCGCTACCAACTTCGTGACCTGTAGGAGGCACTATGTATCGTTTATTATTGGCGTTTTCTTCGCTCGCTCTGTTGTCTGCATGTGATGATACCGATACGGGAGCTGATGTGACTTCCCAGAGTGACTTTGTTGAACAGTATCGAGGGCAATATGTGGGGACTCAGCTGGTTGATGGTTCCGCGGTCGGTTATCAATTAACGGTCAATGACGGTCAGTTTTATCTCGAAAAGGTATTAGATAACGAAGCATCGCAGTTGACACTGGGTGTTTATAATCAGCAAACCGGTGAAGTGACATTTTCAGAGCTTGAAACGTCGTGTTCACTGAGGGATGACACGCAGCTTTGCCGCGTGGCGGGGGCGGAGGTAAGCATGACGGGTCGTGCATTGGATGCCGATGCTATCACGATTGCTGATTTGGATGGCCATTTTGAGAACCGTTTAGGCTCAGTGATGACACTGCACCGTAATGCCGAAGTTATTCATTTGGAATTAGGCCACTGCACGCAAGAAGCCAGTGTAATGAGTGAAACCGAGATCCAATTTCAAGCAGGCACGTGCTTTGCTAAAGCGACCGTGAGTATGGTGGCAGGTCATACATTAAACCAACAAGGGGATGTCTTGTATATTACGTCCTCAGATGCCGACTTGTCTGGTTATTGGTATAAATAGTGATGCGGAAAGTGTGGTTGAGAAACTAAGCACTAACGATAAGAAATAAATGAAAAATCTAGCCCCGCTCATTGACCTGTTCGGGGCTTTTAGTTTTACTCATTATCGATAGGCTAGTGATATCGATAATGAGTGATATCGGTTATCTGGCCGGTGGGCTGCTAATGTAACCATCCACTACCAGGCAAAGGTCTGAATGACATTTTCTTTGGTGATAGGATTCATCGCAATATTCTGATTGATGCGACCTAGAAAGGTATCACGTGCCGCCGGCAACATGCCACGCATGGGGGAGATATTGTTGCCGTGGTCACCCCAATAATAACAATCAAACCCATTCATGTTTTCTAGTAGATATTTTTCTTCTTCTAGAATTTGCAAAGGCGTCGGCAAAGTAAACTCACCACGCGCAACTTCTCTTTCAAGCTCAGATCCAGGTTGTATGGCTAAGGCCATGGGAGCGATGGCATCTGGCTGCATAATATTCAGCAAGCTTGTCGTATTTACAGCGTGTTCTACTGAGCGTTCTCTACCGCCTAATCCAAAGATAAATGAAGCAAGTACTTTGATGTTAGCGTCTCTGGCCAGCGCCATACCTTCAATTGCATGTTCACGCGACATTTTCTTTTTGATGCGCTTCAATACAGTTGGATCTCCAGATTCGAGCCCTGAGTAAGCCATTGTTAAGCCAGCAGAATGAATTTCTTTTAATTCCGATAAACTTTTGCGGCGAAAGTCGTTAAATCCTGAATACAACGAAATGTTTTTAATCTCAGGAAACGTTGTTTTGATCTTATCAAGGATAGCAATCAGCATCTCGGTTCTGATCGCCATGACGTTCCCATCGATTAGAAAGATTGATTCAACGTATGGGTAGAGGGTTCTGGCTTCTTCAATATCAAGAAAAATGTCTTTAATATCGCGAACTTTAAACCTTTTATCGTCAAACATCGTGCAGAAGGTACATTGGTTATTGCTACATCCGAGTGTGGTTTGGATGAGAATACTCTCTGCTTCGATCCAAGGACGATAAATTTTACCTTCGTAATGCATAAGTGTTCCTAAGCTAGATGTTGAGTTGACCAGCGCAGTGTAACAAAGGACAAAAAATTGATAATAACCACTATTAACGAATCAGTTTTTAGAAAATATTGATAATGGTGGTATTGGAAATAAAGGCTTTGTGAGGCAGCGTATTTTATAACGAGAGTCGAGTTTGTAAGTGTCGCTCGAGTAAATTTCCGTAATGCATTTAACCTTATGTGCATAATGGGGTACCATCTATGACTAAAGCGTAACTATTTGAATAAAATGGAATTGAAAGCGAATGTTGTTTGAACAGATTGTCGAAATCATCGAGTTTACCGATAGCGAACACCTAGCGAAGGCGATGGATATTTTTAATCAGACAGGGACCGTGTCTGATGAACATTTGCCTTTTCTTAGTGTGGTATTTGAACAAGCTCCTGAGCAACTGATTACTCGCTTGAAGAGTATTGGGTTTAAAGGGCAAGTCGTTATCACGCGTATAGAAAATGCGGCTGGAGGTAAGGGCTACCTACTTATCGATGCTGAACGAATAAATGTTGATGAGTCTCTACCATCATCACGACGTTTGTTTGAGCCAGTATAAAGAAAGCTTTTCTCAACACCTGAAAGAGCTTCGACTGAAAAATTACATTTAGATTTTTGATGAATACAACGCTATCGGTGGCCATCATAATGAAGCGTGTCGGTGACCTAATCTAGGTAACGTTAACCATCAGTTTTGACAGTACACCGGCATTCCACCATTGGAGCTAAGAACAAACCATCAAGCCTTTATGACGGGAACGTATGCTATTTTGCGATAGTATGTGTTTGGGCTTTGTCGATTGAGAATGATAGGGTGTCTTTGGTCACGGAGACAAACGATTAAAGGACTTCGAACGCTAACCTCAGAGCGAAATTATGTCTAACACCTTTGAACGTTATTGGATACCGCCCAGCCTAGCCCCTCTCTTATTAGTATCTCACCTACCGAGACGTTACTTACTTAACTCATTATTTAACGCCTTCTGTTTTCGCGTCATTCAAAACGGCCTATGCGTGCGTTGGCGATCAAAGTACAGCGTGTGGATACTGACGGTGTTGATAGTGAGTACGCCATTTTTTGACGTGCGCGCAGCAGGGTCTCCAGAAGTTAAGCCCCTCTCTACTCAACAAACACCGAGTATTAAACATAAAGATACCTCTCTGGAGGCACGTCACTTAGTAACAAGTGCAGGCGCCATGGTAGAAATTCAACGGACAGATAAGTCTGGCAACTCAACCGATTGCTTGATGGATGCTAAGACAAAGCAAATCCTGGTGTGTGCAGATGAAAAATAAAGCTAATCACTAATCACTAATCACTAATCTCTTGCTTCGTTGACAGCTTGGTTTGCCGCGATGGTAAGAGAATGTATATTTTTAGCGAATCTTTTATCGTATAACACTGTCGAATGCCGAATAGGTCGCCAAACAATTCGCTGAAATAATGGCGCCTGAGTTTGTTCATAGAAAAACGTGCAGTATAGTGAGGTTTACGTTTTAAAACAGCATTCAAGCCTGATAGAAGAAGGGATACTTATGGATATTACGATCACGACGAACCCATCTGAACAAGATGTGAAAGATATCCGTGATGGGGTGATACAGCACAATTTATCAAAGCTAGGAGAGGTGTTCTTTACCGATTTTGCTTGCTTCACTTATTACGCTGACGGCACAAAGTCAGGAGGACTCACTGGCGAAATTTTGGGGCAGTGGTTAAGTATTAAGTTTTTGTGGGTAGATAGCGAATCTAAAGGACAGGGTATTGGTAGCAAGTTGCTTCGCCAAGCTGAACTGTTTGCATTGGAGCATAACTGCCACTCCAGTCTTCTCGATACATTTAGTTTTCAAGCAAGGCCGTTTTATGAGCGTCATGGGTATCAAGTAGAAATGACCTTACGTCAACACCCTATACCCACTAGCGAGCGCTACTTTATGACGAAAACACTGTCGTCATAAATGCCTTATTTTAATTGCCATAGGCGATTAAAAAAGCCAGTTCATGTGAATGACTGGCTTTTTTAACGTGCTTTGAGGTGCGTGTTTCGAGGCTCGCTTACCGTGCGTGGAAATTAACCTTCAGCGCGCTTAACTCGAATCTTGCTCTTAGCAACGTCAGTCAGGTTCAAAGTAGAAATGGCTACTTTCGCCTCGTCGTCATTCGGCATGTCAACAAATGCAAAGCCCTTCGATTGACCCGTTTCTTGGTCAAGTACGAGTGTACATTCACCGACCGAGCCATGAGCTGAAAATAGAACACGGATTTCATGTTCAGTGGTTGTGCGCGCGAGGTTGCGAACTAAAAGTTTCATAATGAACCGTTGATATTGGAATTCCAAGTAGGATTGTCTCAGGTTCACGAGTGCAAACCAAGAGATTAATGGCGCTAATTGTATTTTGTCATCAATTGATGTTCAGATTGACGGTAAAGCCGTTGCTAGAATATTTATTGCGCGTGTTAAGTTGTTTTTGAGCAATAGGTTTTGTGAGAGTAGACTGTGCGCCTAAACATAGATTTTAATGGGTGTCATGTGACTATGAATCGTCATAATATTGTTGGTGTGCTTTTTGCCTTGATTGCTTTATTTTTGAGTGTCTTTTTTATTGTAGAAGGCTCGCAGTTCTCTTTCTATCAGTGGATCCCTGAGGCTTTTCATGGGCTTGTGTTTAGTTTTGTGTGGGGGTTTGGTGTTTCAACGTTTGTTGGATATGCCTATGCTGCGATGACATTTGTGACTATTGCGGTGGTCAGTTTTGCATACGGGCATAAAGTGAGCCGTCTATTTAGTCATTCAGATGAAGGCTAAGCGAACGACAACGCTTGCTTTAAACATTGTCCACTAACCATTGTTTAATAACACAAGGATCACGTGTTGAAAAAAATCGCCGTCATGTCGGATATCCATAGTAATGTACACGCTCTTAAGGCGGTAGTCGCTCATGCTCAATCAAAAGGCGTGAGCGATTTTATCAACTTGGGGGATATTCTATATGGTCCCATCGCACCAAGAGCCACCTATGACTTTTTGCAGTCATTGAATGCCATCACGATCTGCGGTAATCAAGATAGACAAATCTACCAAGCGACTCACGTTGAAATAGAGTCCAACCCAACCATGCAGTTTATTTTGCAAGATCTGGGGGCAGAGCCCTTAGAGTGGATGCGCCAACTTCCTTTCGACTGCCACATTAATGATGATATTTATGCTTGCCATGGTACTCCTTCTGATGATCTGGTCTATCTTCTTGAAGAGGTCAGTTCTGGGTGTGCCAAGGTTAGAGAAGATAAAAATATTATTGAATTATTAGGTCATGTGAGCGCACCTATTGTGTTGTGTGGTCATACTCATATACCTCGGAGTGTACAACTTTCAACAGGGCAGATGGTTATTAACCCAGGAAGTGTGGGCCTGCCAGCTTATGAAGACGATGCGCCTTTGCCACATCGAATGGAAACGTATTCTGCGATGGCGTCATATACAGTAATGGCTCAAAGCTTTGGTGGCTTGTGGCAGCCCGAATTTTATAAAGTACCTTATGATGTCGGTGAGGCGGCAAAAGCAGCCAGTGCTCGACACAGAGATGATTGGGTCCATTTCTTAACGACTGGGCGATGTTTAGCCTAAGGATAATGCATCGCCAGCGAAAGCGGTATGAGGAGCTCAATTGACCAATTTACAAACACTGTCGCCGTCAGAGGCAAAAAAACTCGCACTCCTGTCCCAGTTATTACCAGCAAAATCGCAGCGAAGTAAAGCACGTAAAGAAAACAAAGCAAGTGAAGCCACACTGACGGTGATCGAGCAGCTCGGGTATATTCAGATCGATACGATCTCTGTTGTACAACGTGCGCACCATCATACGTTGTGGTCCCGAAATAAACGCTATCAAATGGGTCATATAGACCAGCTTACCCATGAGCGAAAAATCTTCGAGTATTGGGCTCATGCGGCCGCATACTTACCCATGAAAGACTATCGATTCACCCTATTTCGTAAGCAAGCTTTTAAGAACGGCAGTCAACGCCATTGGTACCAAAGTGACGTGGCGTTAATGGAGCAAGTGTACAGCAGAATCAAAGCTGAGGGGCCATTGCTAGCGAAAGACTTTGAAGGCAGTGGTTATAAAAATAAAGGCTGGGGCACTAAACCGGCAAAGCGGGCACTGGAATGCTTGTTTATGCAGGGGGATTTAATGATTACGGAGCGCCGTAATTTTCATAAGGTGTATGACCTTACCGAGCGCGTGCTTCCTTCAGCTATTGATACTCGAGTGCCGACTGACCGAGAGTATGCCCAGTTTTTACTCACCCAATACCTAACGGCGAATGGCATTGGACGATTATCGCAAATGACATACCTGTTGAAAGGAATAAAGCCAGTCGTAACTGTGCTCATCAACGAGATGCTTGAAGACAGAAGGCTGGTCAGCGTAAACATCAAAGGGGATCAGTACGTGATGTTTCCTGAGGCGTTAGAGCGACTAAAAAACCCACTTTCACGCTCAAAAGCGGCCATATTGTCGCCATTTGATAATGCATTGATTCAACGAAAGCGAACGAAAGCGTTGTTTGATTTTGATTATCTACTCGAGTGCTATGTGCCAGAAGCAAAAAGACAGTTTGGTTATTTTTGTTTACCCGTGTTGTGGAATGGTGAGCTGGTGGCGAGGATGGATTGTAAGGCCAATCGAACCACGATGACGTTGGAAGTTCGTCATTTATTCGTTGAAGCTAAATTACGAAAAATGGATAAATTCATGTCGGCATTAGAAGCAGAGCTACAGCAGTTTGCGACTTTTAATGGTTGTGAGTCGTTTAAGATTCTCCGTGTTACCTCAATGAGTAGTGCGATGTAAGAAGAGTGCATACCTAGAGGGTAACGGGGACAGAACAGTATCTAGTGATCGACAAGAGTGATAAAAAAAACGCAGCGGGTGAGCGCTGCGAAATACAAAGATAGTAATCAAAACCAGAGGGCTGAGTTTCTGGTTATTTTCTTTAGGATTTGGATACTCGATAGTAACGCTGCGATCATAGCGATTTCCCTTAATGGGGAGAATTCGACTAAAGGGGTATACGTCGCGTCATAGTTACAAACTAAGTTTTCATCTTTGGTGATGTTAGCCGTTTATACATGTAGCTCATAGATAGTGGTACATTCGATTAGCTTGTTTATATTGATAAGAGTCTGTGCATTTGTCACCGAACTGTCGTTGTTATGCTGACGGGGAAGCATAACACTATCACCGTCATCATAACTAACCAACCCTTGGACTCATTGATGAACTAACGAATTAGCAGTAAAGGTACCCGACTGTTTGCGAGTACTTGCGTTGTATTGCTCCCAACAAAAAACTGTCTGAGTTTAGTGTGTCCGTAAGCGCCCATGACCATCATACCGACCTGGTGTTGTTGCTGATAATCGAGGAGTGCTTGCTCGATGGGACCTTCGAGTATCGCTTCTTGTACGTCAATCCCGACTCGTTGCAGTTCGCTGACCGCTTGTTTAAATGCCGTACTTTTTTTGCCTGAATCATCAACCATAACCAAATGACAATCTAGTTCTTTGAGCAAGGGGGTGCTGATGGCTTTTGCAATGAGCTTTTCACTAATTGGACTGCCGTCAAAAGCAATAAGGTACGAATCTGGACGTTCAAATTTGTTGCTGACCACTAAGATATGAGCTTTGATTGAACGAATCACGCTTTCGAGCTGAGAGCCGATGGCGCTAACATTCTCATTCTCTTGCTCAGATTTAGCAATGACAAGGACTCGAAGCTCGTCTTCTAGATCCAAAAGATTGTCTAAGAGGCTGCCGTGACGTTGTAGTTTACTGACATTAACCACACCTTCATTGGACGCCCATGCTGTCGCATCTTCAAGTAATTTATTGCTATGTATAAGCATTATCTTGCTGCGAGCTTCGTCAAGTTCAGCCAGTTCTTCGAGTAGTTCTTCTTGGCTGCCTAAACCTATTTGCCCCGATAGTTCGCTGGGAACGGGACGTGTCGTTTTATCAATTGCGTTAAACAGAATTAGTGGCGCATCAATGGTTTTCGCGACCCAAGCGCTGGCTTTGCAGGTCGAGAGAGTAGGACTAATTCCATTAATACAAGCAATTACGTTTTTCATTTTTGTCTCCTCTAATGTCCAGCCAATAATTTTTCAACTTCTTCTGGTTTATCATGTACACCAAATTTATCGACGATAGTCGTGGTGGCTTGATTCATACCAATGAGATTGACGTGAGTTCCTTCACGCCGAAACTTCACGACAACCTTGTCTAATGCCGATACTGAGGTGACATCCCAAAAGTGAGCGGCGGATAAATCGATGGTGACGGTTTGTATCACTTCCTTAAAGTCGAAGGACTCAATGAACTTATCGGAAGAAGCAAAGAATATCTGCCCAATAACGTTATATTCTCTAACTGTATCTTCAATTTTATGATTTTTTATTACCATCATTCGACTGATTTTGTTGGCAAAAAACAATGAAGCGAGTAATACGCCAACAAGAACACCAATGGCTAGATTATGTGTTGCAACGACAATACAAACTGTCGACAACATAACAATATTGGTTGATAGGGGGTGTTTTTTTGAGGTCGGTAACCGAACGCCATGAGAAGGTGCCTATGGCGACCATGATCATGACGGCGACAAGCGCTGCCATCGGGATTTGTTTTAGCCATGGGCCGAGGAAAACGACCATGATTAATAAAAATACACCGGCTGATAGGGTAGATAACCGTCCGCGCCCTCCTGATTTAATGTTGATCATGGACTGACCAATCATGGCACATCCCGCCATTCCGCCTAAGAAACCAGTAAAAATGTTAGCAATGCCTTGACCTTTACATTCTTGATTCTTGTCGCTGCTGGTATCAGTAAGATCATCGACAATAGTGGCGGTCATCATTGATTCCAGCAAACCGACCACAGAAAGTGCGATCGCATATGGGAAGATAATCAATAATGTTTCTAGGTTTAGAGGGACATCTGGCCAAAGGAAGATAGGTAAGGTGTCAGGTAAGTTGCCCATGTCACCGACAGTACGTACATCAATGCCAAAAGACATGGTGACAACCGTTAAGGTGATAATACAAACTAACGGGGATGGAATGACTTTGCCAATGATAGGCACATAAGGGAAAAGGTAAATAATACCAAGACCTGCGGCCGTCATCGCGTAGACATGCCAAGTGACATGAGTAAGCTCAGGTAATTGAGCCATGAAGATCAAAATGGCTAGTGCATTCACAAAGCCCGTTACGACTGAGCGGGAGACAAATCGCATTAAGCTACCAAGTTTTAAATAACCGGCCACGATTTGCAGCACACCAGTTAATACAGTGACAGCAAGTAAGTACTCTAGACCATGCTCTTTAACCAGTGTCACCATTAATAGAGCCATAGCCCCTGTTGCTGCGGAGATCATCCCAGAGCGCGCGCCGGTAAAGGCGATAACAACGGAAATGCTAAAGGAAGCGTATAGCCCGACTTTGGGGTCAACGCCAGCAATAATGGAAAAAGCGATCGCTTCTGGGATTAACGCTAAGGCAACAACGATGCCTGCGAGTAAGTCGCCACGGACGTTAGACATCCAATCAAGTTTGAAGTTTTTTAACATTGAATTCTCAATTTTTGCACGGGAAAACGCACCAGAGAAAGATCTGGAGTGCACCTTGTGCTTCTTTTGATAAAATTTTGGCGCGGAAAAGTAGCCTAAAAATGGCAAATAATTAACAAGCGCAAAGAGTGAGCAAGATACTAGAGATTAGTATTGTGCTTAGATTAGCAATGAGAGCTAGGGGGGATGGAGCGGTTAAGGCGGCGTAATTGACACGGTGATTAACATCCTCTTACATTATTGACGTGGCGACTATACGGCAATGTTTTTTCAAAGGCAATGATAGTTTGCTAAGTGAGGATGAATGTAAATGTGGTGATTAGTCTTGTCATATTCTGACGGTTCTACATTCTATGTTTCCTTCTCCCGATAAATCGACCGATCTCCTGTCGTAATATCCCTGATCGTAACCCATCAAGAAAAACCGAGAAAAAATGTATCCTTTGGGAGATTCAAACGTGTTGTCTGTAGTGATTACTATTTTGAAGGCAAAACGATGTTCGAAGTGTTCACCAAATTAGCGGACTGGTTTACGTACACTCTTTTCGGACTAAAACCTGATGTCCCTCTAGGGGCCGGAGTTCATTTTTTTATTGAAGATACCATCAAAATACTGGTGCTTTTGGTATGCCTTATCTATGTCATCTCCTATCTACGTGCGAGTCTAAGTGTAGAAAAAGTACGTGACTATTTAAAAGGGCAGCATCGTGGTGTTGGGTATTTACTTGGTTCGTTTTTTGGCGCCGTCACCCCATTTTGTTCTTGTAGCTCCATTCCTCTGTTTATGGGGTTTGTTTCAGCGCGTATCCCGATTGGTGTCACTATTGCATTTCTTATTACGTCACCGCTTATCAATGAAGTCGTCGTTATCATGCTCGGCAGCATCCTCGGCATTAAATTTACGCTAATGTACGTCGCGATCGGTATGGCATTAGGGGTGTTGGCGGGTTACGTGTTGGATATGTGTCGCGCCCATCGATGGCTACAACCGTTTTTGGCGAAAGCGTATCAACAAGATGAGCATCCGGGAGAGACCACATCGCCTGAGCTTGACGTCGCAGTGATGACTTATAAGACTCGCCACGACTTTGCAGTAAATGAAACGAGCAGCATTGTGAAGCGTATCTGGAAGTGGGTGATTATTGGCGTTGGTTTAGGTGCATTTATACATGGATTTGTGCCCGCGCAATGGTTTGAACAAAACCTCGCTAATGGTCAATGGTGGACAGTGCCCTTAGCGACATTAAGTGCCATTCCTATCTACACCAACGCATCGGGCGTTGTTCCTATTATGGCGTCATTGATTGATAAAGGCATGCCGCTGGGTACCACATTGGCTTTTTGTATGGGGGCCGTAGCAGTAAGTGTACCTGAATTTATTATGCTCAAGCAGGTCATGCAATATCGATTACTCGCGGTGATCGTGGGGTACCTGTTTATCGCTATTTCTATCACAGGATGGCTGTTTAATGCCTATTACTAAATGAGTTTAACGGAGGTTATAATGAAAATTGTACAAGTTTATGGTTCTGGTTGTAAAAATTGCACAATAACCGCGCAGCGCATTGAGCAAGTCGCTAATGATCTTGGTCAGCTGGTTGACGTGCAAAAAGTGACGAGTTTACAGGCGATTATGGAGGCCGGTATTGTGAGTACACCTGGGGTTGGTATCGATGGTGTCGTAAGACATACGGGTTCAGTTCCAAGTGTTGAAAAAGTGCGAGAAATACTGGCTTAATACAATCTAATCGCAATGGTTATTAATGCTGATTTATTTATTCAGAGTAAGCATCGCACTGCCTAGCTAAATGGTAGGGCGGTGTCTTACTAAGAGGGGGGCCGATGAAATGTTTAATGAAGGCATGGCAAGAAACAGAGCCAATGCTTTATGGCTGGTTAATGAAACAGACTCAAAGTCAGTATGATACTGAAGACATCATGCAAGATGTTTTCTTAAAGGCAATGTCCAATAGTGAGCGTTTTTGTACTCTGGAAGACAGTCAATCGTGGTTGTTTAGAGTAACCAAAAATCACCTTATTGATCGTTTACGTCGTAAAATTAATAATGAAGATATTGGGGATCTTGCGGCTCCCGATACGGTGTTACCTGTCATGACTCAGCTGCAAACTTGCCTACCGCGCCTTCTGCCTGAGCTAACACCGCTAGATAGACACATTATTGAGGCGTGTGACTTAAATGGCCTCACGCAAAGAGAATATGCTGAAAAGAATGGCTTGAGTCTTCCTGCTGCCAAGGCTCGCTTGCGCCGTGCGCGTTTTGAATTGAAAGAAAAGCTGATTAATGAGTGTCAGGTAAAACAAGATGACCACAGAGTATGCAGCTTTAAACGTCTTAGAGAATAAGGAACGAGATTGTCTAGACCGCAGGCTTTTTAGGTGCAATCTACTTGTGACAGAGCCTATATGCACCGATGCAAATAACGGACTTTACTGAACAGAAATGCGCATAGATACGAGAGAAAAAAAGCCAACAGTGCCACTAAAGGTATGTAAACAGATACGTCCATTTTGTCGAGTAGCCATCCCTCGCCTTGAGAAGATATTAGTTTAATAAACAGTGGGTGAATCAGATAGATGCCAAAGCTCAATTGAGTGAGTTGGCTCAATTTCAGGTCATAGTTGAAATGCTCTTTAACTAAGAAGAAACACGCAATAGATACCGCAACGACATTGATACTCAAATATGAATAGAAATAAAGATGTGTGACAAAGTAGCTACCAAGTGCCGTCAAAAATAAGCCAGCAATAAAAATTGCTAAGCATCTATTTTTATTAGGCTTTACGTCATATTTTGCGATGTATCCACCTAAGCAAAAGTAGCCTATGTAATTTAAGAAGTCATTGGTGAAAAGGCTCACTTTGGCACTCAAATCAAAATACAATAGAACAATGTTTGCAAGCGAAGACAGCATGGCTAAAGCAAAGCTGACGCTGATAAAAAGAAAGAACTCTTTTCTTGTGATCGAATTTATAATCACTCTTAGGAGTGGCGTTACCAGGTACAAGAATGGAATCATGAAAAGATACCAAAGATGGTAATACGGCTCTCCGAGCGCCCACCCTTTTGCAACGGTAAAATACGCGATGGACATATCGCCTCGCATGTAGAACTTTATTAGTACCCAAAGAGAATAAAATAAAGACCAAAACACGAGCGGAATGAGAATTTTACGGATTCTTTTTTTGAAAAAAACGACATTGGATTCAGTTTTATTGAGTAAAAAATATCCGCTAATCATCACAAATAAGGGAATGCACCACATAGTGATTGACGCGTAAAGATTGCCAGCCCACCAACTGCCGCTTCCATATAGCGGGTTCATGATGTCTATATCACTGACAAAGCCTGAAGCGACGTGCAATAAAACAACAGCGAATACAGAAAACACACGTAAGTTATCAGCCCACACAAACAAATCCTCTAAAGTTTTCCAAAGTTTATCACCAAAGGTGGACTAGATAGAGAAAGGAAGCGGGTTTTCTTAGACGAGAATGCAGGGGGAGTGTTGTTGAGTGGCTTTCGCAATACTAAGGCCGCGTGACCGGCCTTAGTATTGATAGGGGCGACCTCTTTATTTTGCCACGCTAGGTTCTTTCACTGCGTTAAGATATTTCACTGCTATGGATTATTTCGCAGTTACTATTAATTCGTCGTGACTGGCTTTGCCGTTGGTGATTCAGCAATCATTTGGGCCAATACACATTTTAATACCGCGTAGTCATACTTTTGGTCGAAGTGCTCATGGAGCGGCTTCAGTTTTCTTTCTGTAAGCGTGTTGAGTGTGATTGCTTGCTCTTTGATGGCGTTCATCTCTGAATCGGGTAATTCGATAACCTGCTCGAGTTTACATGCACCTGTTTCAATCGCGACGGCCAAATGGGCTAGCACCGTCGCTATTTTAATATTACGCGTTTGAGCAATGTCGTCAGCACTTGAGCCTTCATTGAGCATCGTTAATGTCACTAACTCAGTGTCGCTGAGTGCTGGCTCATCATCAGTTTTAGGCGTGATAACAGAGATAAACTGCTGACCGTACTTGTTGATTTTTGTCTCTCCAAAACCTGAAATATGAGTGAGTTCACTCAATGCGAGAGGGCGTTCCGTCGCTAAGGCTTCTAATGTTGCATCGTGACAAATCATATACGCAGGGATTTGTTGCTCGGATGCCAGCATTGCTCGCACCTCTTTTAGGGTGTTAAATTGC
Organism: Vibrio sp. 10N.286.49.B1; assembly: GCF_002873335.1. Taxonomy (GTDB): domain Bacteria; phylum Pseudomonadota; class Gammaproteobacteria; order Enterobacterales; family Vibrionaceae; genus Vibrio. The sequence continues at coordinate 15,938 of NZ_MCUW01000026.1, forward strand.
TTAGTGTCAGCAAGTGATAAACCTGAACGCGTGTGTTTTTTTGCCGTCTTTTTACTTGCAGATGCGCTTCGCAGCGTTCTTAGCTGAATAGGTTGCTGGCCTTTTAGAAAAGGACGGCAGGTTTCGGTTAACCGCAGGCTGCCATGCTGACCGTGCACCTCTAGTAAATTCATCGCGAGTAGCTGCCTAAAGACACCTTGCCATTGCTTCGCGTTTAGCTCTGTGCCAATACCAAATGTTGACAAGGTGTTGTGTTGATTTTGTTCAATTCTTTGATCACTTTTGCCCAGAAGAATATTGATAAGATAACTTGCGCCAAAGCGTTGCTCGGTCCTAAATACTGTAGAAAGCGCCTTTTGTGTTGCCTGTAAGCCATCCCAAGTGTCTGGTGGAGATAGACAGTTGTCACAATTTCCACAAGGCTCTTCTAGGGCTTCGCCAAAATAGGCGAGTAGGGATTGTCGACGACAAGTGGCGAGATCACAGTAGCCTAGTAGCGAGTTTAGCTTTTGGATAGAGGTAAATTTAAATTGTTCTGATGCGTCAGAGTTTTGTACCATTTGGCGCTGTAACACCATATCTTGCATACCAAACGCCATCCAGGCATTGGCTGGCAGACCATCACGCCCAGCACGTCCAGTTTCTTGATAATAAGCTTCAATACTTTTGGGTAGGCTTAAGTGAGCAACAAAACGAACGTCAGGTTTATCTATCCCCATGCCGAATGCGATGGTGGCGACAATAATAATGCCATCTTCCCGCAAAAAGCGTTGCTGATTAAGCGCTCGTTGTTCATTAGACATGCCGGCGTGATAAGGCAGTGCTTGTTTGCCTAAATCACTCAACCATTTTGCTGTTTCCTCCACTTTTTTACGTGAGAGGCAATAGATGACCCCAGCATCATTAGCATGATGTGTTTCAATAAAAGACCACAGTTCTTGCTTAGCATTACTCAAATCAGAGACTTGGTATTGGATGTTTGGTCTATCGAAACTGTGTACAAAGAGACGGGCATCTTGCAGGGCAAGCTGCTCAATGATCTCGTCACGAGTGCGGTGGTCTGCTGTTGCCGTGAGTGCGATTCGTGGAACCGCTGGGAAACGTGCCTTTAGAACACTAAGCTTTTGATACTCGGGTCTGAAATCATGCCCCCACTGACTGACACAGTGCGCCTCATCGATGGCAAACAACGAAATATGAGTTTGTTCTAAAAGCGATAGTGTTCGCTCTAAAAGTAATCTTTCTGGCGCGACGTATAAAATTTGTATCTCGCCCATCCGCACCTGTTGTTCAACCGCTTGTTGATCGTAGGGGCTAAGGGATGAATTTAAGTATGCCGCCTTCACACCAATCTGATGCAGTGCCTCGACTTGATCTTGCATCAGTGCGATCAGCGGAGACACGACGACCCCCACACCGTCACGAAGGATAGCCGGAATTTGATAACACAGTGATTTACCGCCACCGGTTGGCATCAGTGTCATGACATCTTGCCCTGAGACTAATGCATCGATGATCGCTTCTTGTTGATGACGAAAATCATCATAACCAAATAGGGATTTGAGTAATTGTTTTGGGGTCATGGTCGGCAATTGGAATAGGTTGATACGTTAAGTTTCGCAATCTGGCGCGCGGTTTTCAAGCATTGTGAAAGTTTGTTTGCGATGTCTCGCGTTAACATGATGATTCAGTGTCGATAAAGTAGTAGAAGAGGTTATGTCGTTGAGGGGGTAACAAAGGGAAGAGTGTCGGGCTTAGCTTGGCATGTAAGCCCGACATTTACGGAGCTTTGGAATACAGAGCGTTTCCATCGCATACCACGTCATTAAATACGTGGCACTTTTTTAGACACGGAGTGATGGAAAAGTTCCTCAGCTCCGTATCAAAAAGTGATTAAAGACCTTTGATGTTTTCTACTTCAAGTTCGTTGAAGTATTTCACTGTCTTCACTTTCAATTCTTGTTGCGCCGCTTCATCTGCAACGATGATGGCTTTACGGTGCATTTGAAGTGCCGTTACTGTCCACATGTGGTTTACAGAGCCTTCAACTGCCATTTGCAGAGCAACCGCTTTGTTATGACCAAGCGTTAGGATCATCACTTCTTCGGCATCAAGCAGAGTCGCTACGCCGATTGTCAATGCGTACTTAGGTACCTGGCTGATATCGTTGTCGAAGAAACGAGAGTTTGCGATACGAGTATCTTCAGTCAGTGTTTTAATACGAGTACGTGAAGCAAGTGAAGAACCTGGTTCATTGAACGCGATATGCCCATCGATGCCAACGCCACCCATGAATAGGTTGATTTTACCGTATGAACGTATTTTTTCTTCGTAAGCCGCACAGTGCGCATCGATATCGTCAGCTTGACCGTTAAGAAGGTTAATGTTTTCTTCTTGTACATCAACGTGGTTGAAGAAGTTGTTGTACATGAAAGAACGGTATGACTCTGGGTGATTAGGATCGATTCCTACGTATTCATCCATGTTGAAGGTCACAACGTGTTTGAAGCTCACTTCGCCAGCATTATAAAGAGCAATCAATGCTTTATAAGTTGATAGAGGCGTGCCACCAGTAGGTAAACCAAGAACAAATGGCTTGTCTGCTGTTGGTTTGAAAGCGTTAATGCGCTCAGCGATATGACGTGCTGCCCATTTACCTACTTGATCTGCTTTTTGTAATGGAATAAGTCTCATGGTCTTCCCCTAATAGAAAAATTTGTGTGTGCTGAAACATTAATTCGCATTATAAAATAAGTTTTTCGAGTCGGCTATTACTTTTCAGTGAATTTTGTGTTTTTTCTTGATCAAGATCGCTAATGTGACGAAATTCTTATTGGTTGGTAACGTTATAGCGTGTATTTGTCTGCTAATTTTTGACAGTAAATAAAGTGCAACAGCTTAAGAAGAAAGGTGTATCAGGATAACGGTTACTGATGTTGTGGTTACTCGTCAACAATTCGAATGCAACGTTTTGTCCTGTGAAATGCCTGTAGTGTGTTGTAGTGAGTGAGTTTGGGATAATTAGTCATCCCGACGGTGAGGATAAATTGTCAACGACTCTGATCGACTTGTTTCTATCTCGCGTAAGCATGCAATGAAATCTTAACAACACGATAGAAAAGGAAGACAACATGTTTAAGCGAATGACAGCACTTTTTACTCTAATGATGGCCTCTTTTGCACTTCTGAGTGGGGCGCATGCAAACCATCACGGGATGAAGAAAGACATCGTTGATGTGGCGGCAGAAAATGGCTCATTTACTACTTTGGTGGCGGCAGTTAAAGCGGCGGGTCTGGTGGAAACGCTGAAAGGAAAGGGGCCTTTTACGGTCTTTGCTCCTACGGATGCCGCGTTTGCCAAACTCCCTGACGGCACTATTGATATGCTGCTCAAGCCGGAAAACAAAGACAAGCTTGTCGCGATTCTCACCTATCATGTTGTCCCCGGCAAAGTCATGGCATCAGATGTGGTTGCGCTGACGAGTGCAGACACCGTCCAAGGAGAAGCGGTAGCGATAAGCGTGGTGGATGGGAAAGTCATGGTCAATAACGCGCAGGTTGTGGCAACAGATGTTGAAGCCAGTAACGGCGTTATTCATGTTATTGATACTGTTTTAATGCCGAAATAAATCGCGATACCTCTGGAGAACGTTAATACGATTAACCGTTGATATGTCTCTCGCAGTTGAAAATATATAACGACACCTACAAGCAATAAGCGCATCCAATCGAGTGGATGCGCTTTTTTTATAGAGAGTAGTGGTCTAGCTATATTGCGTTGCTTTGTTCGTCGATAAGTAACCTATAGTAACTGCTCGTTAGCGGTCACTTTTACATCGACATTACCGCGTAACGCGTTGGAGTATGGGCAAACTTGATGTGCAACTCGTACTAACTCTACAGCAGCCGATGTTTCCATATCCAATGTCACTTCCAGTGCAACATCTAATACAAACCCGCCTTGGTCGTTTGCTTTCAGTGCGACGGTCGCTTTAGTTGGAGCTTCACGTAATACGATTTTTTGCTGTTGAGCAACGTGCAAAATAGCATTTGAAAAACAAGCTGAATAACCTGCGGCAAATAGCTGTTCTGGGTTGGTTGCTTCACCCGTTCCGCCTAATTGTTTTGGGTAAGACAAAGCGAGATCCAGCATGCCATCGTCCGTTTTTACTTGTCCGTTTCGGCCTGCTAGTGCGGTTGCAGAAGTCGTATATAAAGCGCTCATAAAGATGTTTCCCTTTGTTTTTATCGGAGTTCGATTGAATTTTTATTTTGAATCTAGTGACGTCGTATCAAGTGTCGCTGTTCTCATTTAGATTGCCATCAACTAGCTTGTGCGCAAACTATATTGCCAAATCAATATGAATGCAAGTATATTGTGCACAACTTAATTTTCATTGGCTCACGATAATGGATAACAATAACTCAGATAATTTGGATCTAGACAAGCAGGTATGCTTTGTTCTTTACAGTGCGAGCAATGCATTAATCAGAGCCTATCGCCCGATACTTGATGCGTTGGACTTGACGTATTTACAGTACATGTCGATGTTGGTGTTGTGGAAAAAATCGCCGATGAATGTCAAAAATATCAGTCAGGACTTGCGAATCGACTCTGGTACGTTGACCCCGTTGCTGAAACGTTTAGAACAAAAGGGTTTAATATTGCGTAAACGAAGTGAAATCGATGAGCGTGCGAGACTTATCTCCCTTACCGATCAAGGCTGGGCCCTCAAAGATCAAGCCTTCGCTGTGCCTTCGGCTATTGGATGCAAAGCTAAATTATCCTTGGATGATGCTCTCGAGCTTAAACGGCTTTGTGAACGATTGACTGAAAATTTGGCAGGCTAGAACATGGATTTTGAAAGACTCTCTCGAATTAGCTTTAAACATTTAACAGCGCTGCACGTGATGTTAGATACCAACAGTGTGACGAAATCTGCGGATGTTTTATTGGTAACACCATCAAGCGTGAGCAAAACCATTGCTCAATTGCGCGAGATTTTGAGTGATGAACTGTTCTATCGCGATGGCACTCAGCTTACCCCGACCAGGTACGCATTAAAGATTGCCCCATTGGTGCATTCAATGTTGGCCAGTATGAACGGTTTGCTGAATAAAACGAATTTCGAGCCGCAACGGTTTGAAGGGCGTTTTTCGTTGTCAATGCGTGAAAGTACCTTTGAGCTGTTTGCCCAGCCCCTCGCTCACTTGACGAATGACTGCATCCCTAACGCCAAGCTGAATATTTTAACCAAAGCTAAATATGGCTTTGATGCATTAATGAGTGGGCAAGTAGATTTTATTATTCTGCCTCATGATGTGAGTCAGCCCCCAACTAATATGAAGGATTTGGTGTGGGAACCCATCCTTGAAGATGACTTTGTTTGTCTAATGTCCCCAGACCATCCTTTGGCTGATCAGCCGTTGACAATTGAAGCCTACTTGAATAGCCAACATGTTGGCATTACCGACTCTGAGCTGAATCGCCCTTATTTTGAGCAAGCGCTTCGTCAAACGCACCGCGCTCGTGATGTGAAAGTGATGCTACCAGATTTTGGGTCTGCGGCGATTTTGTGTCGACAATCGGAGCTGCTATTTACTTGCTCTAAGCGATGGGCAGATGTTGCGATGCAAGCCAAAGGACTGGTTGTGAAACCAGCGCCGTTTGAGTATGGAAAGTTGGGATACAGTTTGGTGTGGAACAAGGCCAGTATCAATGATCATGCGATTCAATGGTTATGTAACTACCTAAGAGGGTTGATAGAAAATTGCAGGGCAACGGAGAACGACAAGGATAATGAGGCGTAATATTGGATTAGGCATGGGACAATCGGAAATAAACACCGTTGCATAATCCCGCTTTTGCCCGTAGTGTAGGTAATGTTCATTTATGGAGAATCAAATGATAATTCGTGTGACTTACCTCTGGCTCATTCTGCTTATACCTGTAGCCCGGTAGGTAACACTGTGCCTGGCTACGAGTAACGTAGTGAGGCAAGCCAACCTTATTAATTTCTCGTAGCCCAATAAAAGTAAAAGGGAGACGAGAATGACGATAACCAGCAAGCCGATTGACGGTAGCCATCACTCAAGCACTGGCATCAACTCAACTGCACATACTAGTTCAGGTGCGATCAGCCGCTCTAAGGCCATGGTTCCGGCTAAATCCAGATCTCGTATATTAACTGGAATTTTTCTTGCGCTGCTGGGTGCGACACTATTTTCGCTTAAACCGATCCTCATTAAAATTGCCTTTCAATATGGCGGCGATACGACTTCTATTATGTCGTTACGTGCCATTAGTTCCTTGCCGTTTTATCTGTTGATATTGATTTTATTGTGTCGCTCGAATGATCAAAGAGCGCGAGTGAAAAAAGAAGGTTGGAAAGCCGCTGCCTTAGGTGTGTTGGGATACTATTGTGCCAGTTATCTGGATATTGAAGCGTTGAACACTATCTCCGCTCAGTTAGAGCGTTTGCTATTGTTTTTATTTCCAAGCTTTGTGGTGCTGATCTCTTGGGTGTTTTTAAAGAAAAAACCGTCTAAAAATATCGTCACCGCCGTCGTGATTGGATACAGCGGAATCGTGTTAATTGTGGCTCATGATGTATCTTCATTCGGTAATGAGGTATGGGTAGGCAGTGCACTCGCGGTGTGTTCGGCAATAACGTTTGCTTGTTATCTAATTTTGAGCAAGCCGGTGATTACGACATTAGGAAGCAACGCTTTTACCAGTATCGGAATGGGTAGTGCAGGAGTGGCCATATTGATTCACTTGCAGTTATCTCAAGCGGATACCACGCAGTGGAGTCCTGAGCTGGTGGCTTTAGGTATCGCCTTAGGCTTGTTCTGCACCGTGATTCCGTCTTACCTAATGGCAGGGGCAATGGCGAGATTGAGTGCAACCGAATTCAGTCTCACGGCTAATATTGGACCCGTTATTACCGCTGTCGCAGCGGTGATGGTTCTTGGCGAGCAATTTACAATTTTCCATGGCGTCGGCATGGTGCTCGTGATTGTGTCGGTATACTGGATGAGTAGACCTGCAGTAACCAAAAATAGGAATGAAGAACACGATAAGCGTTGAATGGTTGTGCCCTAGCACTGTGGCTCAGTCTAGGGCACGATGCAGTCTACCAAGCGCCGCCAAATTGGATGTACGCTGTCCATTCTTCTGGGCCTTTAGCGACATCAATACCCATGCGTAAACCCAGTTGTCGGGCAAGCAAGTAACGGAATCCGCCGCCACGAGTATAGTGTACCTTAGCATCACGGATACTCTGATCATGGTCAAAGGCGGTACCGGCACCAGCGAATGCCAAAACCGTCCATCGTTCATCAACATCGTAACTCAGTTCAACCTCGCCCAATGCCGTGTTGTCGGCTTGATAGCGCATCGCTGCGATACCACGCATGTCTACAAACGGTTTAGCGTAAATAGACTCCGGAACGCCGAGGCTTTCAGAGACCGATTTAGCGTCTGCTCTTAAACCTAGCCCCCATTTCTGAGATAGTCGACGGTAGTTGTGCACGTAAGCATGATATTTCTCATAATTCGAACTTCCGCCAAATGCTTTGCGGTGATGATCGACCTGAAACTGAGCCTTGGTACCCTCACGAGGCGCAAACTGGTTATTGCGGCTGTCATAAGAGATTCGCCATCCGAGTCGTCCGTCTGTACTGCTGTCGGAGAGATCACTGTTGCTCGCCAAGGTAATATCAGAAGACATATAGCTATAGCTACCACCAACAAAGAAGTCAGTGTCACCCAATCGGACATCAAGATCTTGGAAGAAATAGGTGCCTTGGATACTCAGATCCATCGGTGCCATTTCTGGGGCGTAATACTTTAGGTTGAACTTTGCGCCAAATAAACCACCGAGATATCTCACTCTATCGTTGAGCCAATTGCCAGAATGAAACCCGCCGTACATATTGGTGCCGTTAGTGGTACCTAAGGCCATGATACCGGAAACACTCGCTGGGATATCACCCACATGTTCCCCTGATAGACGTTTCTCTTTGCGCTCTTCTGATTCATGGAAAAATAACAATGCAGCCCCGCCACCAAATCCTACCGCAGGGTCGGTAATCGTGAGTGGCACTGGTAGGAAACCGGCGGCGTTATCGAGAATGAATTGGCTAGCGTCAAGGCGTCCGTCCTCTGGGTCAATAAACGAATCCATCATGCTTGCGTTTGTGATTGAGGTCGTACAAGCGGAGACGATCAATAACGAAGTGACCGATAAAGTATTTGAAATTTTCATTGATAGCGATTTCTATAGTTGAAGAGGGACAGCACTCCTTGCACTTATTAAGCATTATAAACCGTGACTTCTCGTCCAAAAGTCAGTGTTGGGTCTATTATTGCTAAATAGTATTAATGTTCAACTATTAGATATTCGAATAGTGAATGGCTTCTAACTTGATATTAGGTAGGTTTAATCATCTGGTGATTGTCGGCAAGACTCAATGATTTCTACCAATGTTGTGATCCCTGTTTTCCATGCGTTATTGTCGTTAAAATTCGCCACGCTAAAACGTAAGCAGTGATTAAATTGTCCTTTCGAACCAAATAAGCTACCTGGTAAAACGGATATGCCTTGCGCCAAACATTGCTGATAAATACGGTCACAATCTAAATGAGAGGGCAGTGTCAACCAGCACAGAAATGAACCTGATGGGGTCGCAATTGAATATTCACCATTAAAGTGGTTGTTTAGTTGTTCTCGGAGTAGGGCAATGAATTTTGTTAGATTATCTTGATAATGGCGGTTCATTCGTCTGACGTGTTGCTTGTATTTTCCAGTAGATAGGAACTCACCGACAGCAGACTGAATGAGATTTTGACTCCCCATATTGTCACTAATGAGTGAGCGTTCAATCTGTTGGCTGTATTGCCCAGCGATGAGCCAACCGATTCGGATACGGGAATCGAGCGTTTTTGATAGCGACGTGCAATAAATCACGCGGTGTTGGGTATCCAATTGTTTAAGCGAAGGGACCGAGTTGTCATGGCATAATGCGCCAAACACGTCATCTTCTATGATAGGTATATTCTCACTGCTTTGAAGCAATTGTTGACGGGCCTCCAATGGCATAAATGCACCGGTTGGATTGGTGAAATTTGGGGTAACGACAATCGCGGCGACAGGCCATTGCTGTAGTGCGGACTGCAATGACGGAATGTGCATGCCCGATTCCACTGAACTTGGGATTTCTAAGGCTTTTAACCCCAAAGACTCCAACATCAATAAGATACCAAAATAACACGGTGACTCGACCGCAACCGTGTCGCCAGGCACAGTGACGGCGCGCAGTGCTTGGCTGATAGCTTGCTGGGAGCCATTGGTGACGAAGATGGATTCGCCGCTCGGATCGATGCCTTGGTCGATGGAAATGTTAGCAATCTGCTTGAGAAGTTTCTTGTTGCCTGGCGGCAGTTGATAATGGCTCGGTATATGCGATTGGGCACGGCTGTGGCGTCCGATTTCGGCGTATAAACTGCTGATCGCTGGTCCTTCAATGTTGGGATGCGCAGAGCCAGCGGGCATTGATAGAGATTCTCTAGCTTGACCGAGAATCTCTTTTGTCATTGAAAGGAGGTCCACCGTCGTTGGAACAGTCTCGGTGGGCATTGGCGTGACTAATGGAGTGCAGTGACGAATAAAAGCAGGTTGCACGATAAAACCAGAACGATCCTGCGCCGCCACTCTTCCTGTGGCTTCTAGCTCTTGATACGCCCGGATGACCGTATTCTTAGCCACCCCTAACTTGATACTGGTTGCTCGAATAGAAGGGAGTTTATCACCTGAGCTTAACGCACCGTTTTGTACCAATTTTTCAATGTATTCCTCAACGGCTCTAAATCGAGATATTTTTTTAGTATTGATGGCCGGCATGCTCACTCCGTTGATCGTTTTAAAGCTCAGGTTATCTGTACCCATTAAATAACAATAATCTGTATCTTTCGGTAATTTTTGTACCCTGATAATTTAGCATCATCATGGAAAGATTGGCTAGGTAATATCATGTTGAAACGATGCATTCCTTTTATATTTGTTCTTCTCTGGGCATCGGGTTTTGTTGGCGCAAAAATTGGTTTGGTTTATGCCGAGCCAGCAACGTTATTGACGATCCGTATGTTGGGGAACGTCGTGTTATTTTTAATACTGATGTTCGTTCTGAAACGGTCGATACCAACGGGCAAGGCGTTACTCCACTCTTGCGTCGTAGGGATATTGATTCATGGGCTCTATCTTGGTGGTACGTATGAAGCCATTCAATACGGTATGCCTGCGGGATTAAGTGCACTATTGGTTGGAATTCAACCATTATTGACGGCGCTATTGGTGACGATTTTTTCACAACAAGCATTGAAAAGTTCACAATGGCTGGGCTTGATCATTGGTTTTATTGGTATTGGCTGTGTACTGGTCGGTAATATCCATTGGCAAGAGGGGAGTGAAAAGCTGGCGGCGTTTATTTTTGTGTTTGCCGCGCTTTTCGGTATTACCTTAGGTACGTTGTACCAAAAACGATTTTGTCGGGGCGTCGATTTACTTGGCGGTGCGATGGCGCAATACGTGGCTGCGGCGACTCTTTTCATTCCTGTTGCTTTGATGACAGAAACGAGGCAGGTGGATTGGACGTGGGAATTTTCCTTGACCATGGTGTGGTTAGTGGTCGTGCTGTCGGGCATCGCTGTACTGTTGCTATTGTATATGGTGGAGCATGGAGAATCCTCCAAAGTCGCTTCTGTATTTTACCTAGTTCCACCGGTTGCAGCACTGCAGGCGTGGCTTCTGTTCGGAGAGTCTTTCGACCAATTTGGTCTTCTTGGATTCTGCCTCGCCTCTGCTTCTGTTTATTTAGTGGCGAAAGCGCCAGAATTAAAGAGGAAAAAATCAAAAAATGTGGGTAAAACCATGTCCAAGCAGTATGAAATACGTTAATGTCCGAAGTTCTTAACATCTTATAGTAAGTACTGCGATGATAACCCGTTTTTTAAGCCTGTCTGAATCGACAAAAGGCGTTGTTGCTTCTGTTTTTGCTTCCTGCTTATTTGCTTTGATGCCTGTTTACGTTCAGTTTCAACCTCAATTGGATAATTGGTCGATAACCGGTGGCGAGGGGCATTGGATTGCGATTCAACGAGTCATCTGGAGTGCTCTTCTGATGATACTTGTCTTAATGATGAGTGGTAGGATTCGATTGTTTTGGCAAGCATTTAAACAGGCTCATCGATGGCATCGTTATCTACTGTCAGCGCTGCTGGTGGGGCCTCAATATTGGATTTTTGTTTGGGCGCCACTGAATGGAGAGACACTCTCGGTTGCTCTTGGGTATTTTTCTCTACCTTTAGTTTTGGTCCTAGTAGGGCGATTTGTTTATGGCGACCAATTGTCACCTCTGCAAACGCTCGCATGCCTAGTGGCAACAGCGGGTGTCGCGTATGCATATGCAATGGCTGATGGATTGTCGTGGATTGTTTTATTGATCGCATTGGGGTACCCAGTCTACTTTGTTCATAGACGCACACTGAATATCCAAAGTGACGTAGGATTCACGCTTGATAATGTCTTTTTGTTGCCGTTTGCTATCAGTGCTATGTTTTACTTGCAGCCTTTCGAAGCGCTCCGTGAGCTAGACTTATCGATAATAGGTTATTACATTGGCTTAGCAATAACTGGCTCTGTACCCATGTTGCTGTTTTTGTATGCCTCGCAATCATTGTCTATGTCTGTCTTCGGATTATTAGGTTATGTAGAGCCCGCGCTCGTGTTTTTGGTCGGGCTGATGTTGGGCGAGCGAGTGGCCACGGCCGATTTACCTACCTACTTATTAGTAATGGCCGCGTTGGTGATTTTGGCGATCGATGGTGTGCGCAGAGCGCGCTCTCAAGGTTTAGGAATAAACTAACTGATTCTAGTTGAGTGATAATCATGATTGAAAAGATATGGGCCGAGTATCAGGCCGGTTTACAGCGATTCTTGCTGAGTAAGTTATCAGACCCTGATGATGTTGATGATGTACTGCAAGAGGTATTAATAAAGACGCACCAAAATCTTGATAAGCTCGAAAACCCTGAAAGCATTAAAGCATGGCTATTTCAGATAGCAAATCGCTCTGTGATTGATTTGTATCGACGCAATGGTCGAAGCGCAATCTTGGAAGGGGAGACGTTATGGTTTGATCAAGATGAAGAAAGTGCAAAAGAGCAGTTGGCGCAATGCATGGAACCATTGATCCGCTCCTTGCCGGGTACTTCCGCAGCCTTATTGACATCGGTTGACTTGGAAGGGAAATCTCAAAAAGAGATGGCAAAAGAGATGGGGATCAGTTACTCGACACTAAAATCCCGAATTCAAAGAGGACGCGTTGACCTGCGTAACGTCTTAGAGCAGTGCTGTCAGTTGTCATTCGACGCGAATGGTAACTTGATGGATTATCACCCAAGAAAAAAGGATTGCGACGGTTGCTAAATAAAAATGGCTTTTGATAAACATTTGTTTATCAAAAGCACAGAGCATAAAGGTTTTACATTGTAAATTTAAGCCTTAATAGACTGGATTATTAGTCCGTAATAGCGAGTTAGTCCAATAGTTTGTTATTACAAAATAAATGGTTAACGAAGGCTGATTTCACCTAGTGTGACCTTGGTTAGAGCTAAATAGGCTAGGTTAGAGTGATGAACCAGTCGTGTCGCACCCTCTAGTTCAAACCCCAAGTCTAATGATTCATTGGCATGACCTTTGATTTTATTTAATCGATCAAGAGCGCTTGTTAAGTCTGAGTTTGAGCCTTTAGGGGTCTTCAACTGTTGTAAACTCATTAGCTGGTCAGTGAGCTTTCGCACGCTGACCTCTAAGTCGTAAGCATCTTCGGTTCGACAGATGCGATGTCGATATTTTTCTAATAGTTTTAGAGTATCGATAAGGTGTTCTTGAAGCGTTAACTGATCCATGTTCGGAATATCCTTAATAAAGTCACCTGTTTAGCGGTGAGCGGTGTTGAGGATAAGTGTCGTTCATTATTGGGCAACGGGTAAAAAAAAGAACAATAATTCGATTTATATCACATTAACTGAATAAAAATTCATTTTATTGCATGATTGATTCATGAGTCTTTGGTCTTGTGGATGGCTTTGATCTACTTATTTGTAACGTGGTGTATTAAGCCCTTCAGTTTTGCTAATCCCCAAGCCCCTGTTGTCACAATATCCTGAATCTCACCCTCGATGATCATTGTTTCAAATTCCTCAATGGAAAAGGATTTGGTGATTAAGTCTTCTTCTTCGACATCAAGGTTACGAGCGGATTGGCTAAGCTCAGTGGCAAGGTAGATATGACAGGTTTGATTGAGAAAACCATAAGCAATAAGCTGTTGACCCACATAAGTCATATTACCAGCGATCAATCCCGTTTCTTCTTGCAGCTCTCCTTTTGCCAGTTCTAATGGGTCGGCTTCAGGGTTAGATTCCCAAGCACCTTGCGGCAGTTCCCAGTAACGACAACCTACGGAATAGCGGTATTGCTGGACCAAGTGGATTCGAGCGCCGTCGATGGCAATAATGACAGCGCAGTCAGGTTTATCAACGACCCCATAAATGCCGGTGGCGCCACTTTCTCGTTCGATTTGATCTTCTCTTACCGTCATCCACGAGTTTTGATAAACAATGGTTGAGTTCAATGTTTTGATAGACATAAAGTAATGCTCGCAAGTAATAAAGGTCTGGCGTCACTATATAACGCCTAACGTTAGAAAGCTAAAGCTAGAAAGCGATCGCATTCTAGCTAGGTGCTGTGCATTTGATGTGTGAAGCTGACGGGGTCGCAAACCCCTACTTAGTTTCACTGGCAGTGAGTGTTGAACGAGGAAAATAAACAGAAATATGAGGAATTTCTACTAGTTTGACTGAAATATAGATAACGAAGGGTTCTCAGATGAAGCAATGCCGATGGTTGTTTCTATTTATTATTGCGCTTTCCACGTTTCAAGCGAAGGCGTTAGATTCATTTCCACTATCGCCACCTGACACTCACTCCCCTCGGGCGACATACGAGAGTTTTACAACCATTGTCGCTCAGGCTAATTCTGCGTTGAGTCATGCACTTGCGGATGAGACAGGGGTCACGACTGAAGAAAAGCAGCGAGTTTATGGATTGTTTAATAAAGCCACTCAAACCTTTGATTTATCGGATATTCCAGCTTCTTATCATCAAAGAATTGGTATTGAATCAGTGATGTTACTTAAAGAGGTATTAGACCGTCTTCCTCCGTTTGACGTCGACGCGATACCAGACGACCACAACTTGACTAGCTGGCGTATTCCTAACTCAAGTATTGAGATTGTTCGTTCAGAGACGGGACAGTTTTTATTTTCCAAAGTGACGGTTGATCGTTTGTTTGATTATTATTCACTTGTGAAGCACCTTCCAGCTAACGATGCAACGGCATTAGATTATTATGAGTATTATTCACTTAGCGCGGGTCGGTTGATACCGCCAGCATGGTTTCATCATATTGAGGGGTTACCTAAGGTATTCATGTCTGAATTTGGTGATCAAGCGCTATGGCAGTGGTTAGCCATTACTGTGTTGACGATATTGCTCGCCGGATACGCGTTTCTTGTGTACCGGCGACTAAGACGGGCGATCGTCAAACCTGTATTGATGGCAGCGGGACTATTTACTTATATCTGGCTTGCTGATGATCAGCTAAATCTTACTGGTAGTGTGATGAGTTTGCTCAATATCACGGGTGAATTACTACTTTGGCCGTTAGTTGCACAAGTTGCTTACATGCTTGGTGCCTCGATATGCCAATGGTTGATTGGACGGGATAAAAGTCATAATGGGTTACGAAGAAGCTTGGCGCAAATCTCTGGAACAATAATTGGTAGTTTGTGTGCAGTAGCGGTGTTGGGGTTTGGATTACATCGTTTAGGTGTCCCTGTTTATGGCATTGTGACAGGCTTGAGCCTTGGAGGGATGGCGATTGCGTTAGCGATTCGTCCCACCATGGAAAATCTGATTGGGGGTGTCATTTTATTTATGGACCGCTCCTTGTCGGTTGGCGATTTTTGCGCGGTAGGCAAGGTTTCTGGGGTTGTTGAGCAGATTGGGGTGCGATCGACACGTATCAGAGCGAAGGATCGCACTCAAATTACCATGGCAAATGGGGACTTGGCTAAAATGGAGATCATCAACTTTAGCCGCCGCGATAGGTATCCATTTTTAGTGACGCTAGGCTTACGATATGAGACACCAATGGAAGATATGGTGCAGATCACGAGAGGAATAAAAGAGTGTTTGGCGGGAAATGACTCCGTGCTGAGCACACCTTTACGTGTTCATTTTTCAGCGTTTAGCGACTACAGTATGGATATCGAAGTCTTCGCGCATATTGATACATCTGATCGGGAAACATTCCTCAATATTCAACAGAAGCTGTTAATGGATATCAACACCGTTATTCTCGAGCATGGTGCCAAGTTTGCGTTACCATCGAATACCACCTACCTCCATCCTGATAACCTAGCGCATGCGATGACGCCGTTTAAACGAATAAACGATAGCGTGACGTAATGTGATTCTCTGCAGCAATAATTAAGACGAGATATTATTGGGTGCCATGCGATGGAATTGAAGAGTTTTTATCGAATAGTTCAAATGACGCTAGCTCAGTTCGAGACTTTTTGTTAAAAAGAGCAGATAAAAATGATTCGTACAACATTTGTTGAATCTTTAAATAAACATCAAAACAAAGGACACTGGCGTGCAACCAAGTATTCAATTCGAAAAATTTGTAGACCTAGATTTTGATCTTGCCGAGTGCCCCCGTTGGGACTGGCGTACTCACTCTTGGATGTGGGTGAATATCTGCGATGGGGAGTTATGGCGAAACAAAGATGGTCAAAATGAAAAGCTAGAGTTCGAAGAACCGATAGGTTGTTTTGCATTGCATGGAGAGCAAGGCTTCACTGTTGCCTTAAAGTCGGGGATGTACCTCGTTGAAGCTTGGGGAAGTGAAAAAAAATCGTTAGCGCCATTGGTGTCTGAATTCCCACGTATGCGATACAACGATGGTCGCGGTGCACCCGGTGGTCGCTTTGTTGCGGGTACGCGTAACGGAGCCAAAGTCGGCGATCAAGGTCAATTTCATCAGCTAAATTTAGATGGCACCATTGAAGCGTTACCGATGTTTGCATGGACCTGTAATGGTCTTGCGTTCTCGCCGGATGGTCAGTGGTTATATTGGGCTGATACGGGTTCCAGCAAGGTTTACAAACACAGTTACAACCCGGAAACAGGCGAATACGGTGAGCAAGTATTGCATTGTGATCTTGACGGTTATGAAGGCCGTCCTGATGGCGCGAGTGTCGATGTTAATGGTAATTACTGGGTCGCTATGTACGCGGGTCAATCGGTCGTTCAAATTTCACCAGAGGGTGAGGTTAAACAGGTCGTTAGCGTGCCATCAGAGAATCCAACAATGGTAGGTTTTGGTGGTGAAACGATGAAAGACTTAATGGTGACGTCGGCAGCCAGCGACAATGAAAAAGGTAAGCTTCTGATAGCGAAAGACGTTGTTGAAGGGGTAAAAGAAAGCCTAGTGACTGTACTCGTATAGTGCATTACTCGCCTTTTACATAAGTCGTACAATACCTAATTCGTGCAATACATAAGTCATGTCGTGCATTAACGCCATGAAGATAAAGTCCTAAGTAGGGACGCAATTAGCATTGCTACTTAGGACGTCATCGCGGTTTGACAATGGGTTGTGCGATTCATTTCACTTAAATCGTCCTCAGTAATGTATTTCTTTGCGACTACGTTCCCAGATACCACCAAATGGGAGATGTAATGATGGCTGTTTGAGGTAGGCATATTACTCCACAAAAAGTCTGCTTTAGTCGTATCAGAAAAGCGAATATTCAGCACTATCGCTTGCCGTTCATCTCGCATATCGTACACATTAATCTCGCATTGCCTCATGGCTCACCCTTTCCCTTCGCGTGTCATTCTTGTCTTCCTTAACGTTAAAGCCAGTCGTACTGATAAATACTCAATAAAGTCGATCATGGCTTGATTATCAATGTCGTAACATAATTTCATTCTTGTTAACGAATAGATTACACGTTATTCGTACGGTAAACTTTGAATTGCTTCAAAACGCCTCGAACAAATATCATACAAATAACGTTTTTGGAATACACCTCAAATAAAGTAAGGGTATTGTGATGGCTTTTAGTGAGAATTTAGAAATTAATAAGGGTTAGCGGATGAGTTTATATCACGGGCAGAACGCATTGAATTGCAAGCCTTTATCGGCGCTAGAGTCTTCATCGGTAACCACGTGCTGGTTGCAAAGTCGCGGCAGAGCCTCGTTATTCTCTGTAACATGGCTCATCATCGGGGTTGATGAGCCATGTGTAAATTTAGTGAATAGCGCGGCATCGTTTTGTTGAAGAACGTGGTATCGCGTTATTGAAGTACTTTGCGCGCATGAGCAGGTTGGGTTGGTCGAGCGTTATTGCCCATCGCACCTTGCAAAACCTCAAGTTCTTGCTGACCGACGGTTTGTTTATCTTTTAGAACAAACCATCGAACACCTTCGCTGCAGGGAGGTGTTGTTAGAGAACCACTAAACCGGTAGTACGAACGAAGGCGCGGCAACAGTGAATTCAGTGAAATTTGTGTATCAGGTTGAACCGCTTCACCGTTACTAGGAAGGTCTGATAATACGTGTTGCAACGCGCTTTCCTCTCTGAGGCCAGCTTGATAAAAAACACTGATGACGGCTAATTCGTCGCGACTATTGGCGTGAACAAAGTGTGCCTCCAACGGAGAGGTTTTACCATTCAATGTGTTTTCGGACGGGGTATGAAAGTGAAATTGTTTAAGGGTAAACGTGTCACCATCTATTTCTAGCGTGTTGTCACCTGTCACGTTAGCTTGGATGGTGTGGCCATTGTTGATGACCTCAGACACATGCCCTGAATACTTGATCGCGAGATTTGGTAATTGCGCATCGACCAAGACGGTGTCATTGATGTCGATTGGGCTTTGATTTTTCCCTTCCGAACATGTTGCGCTGAGCGCTCCCCATGACTCAACCCCATGATCTCCGTGATACCCCCAATCGGAGGCGAATGATGCATGTGCGATGACCATGGCACCTAAGCCGATTAGCGCTCTCGTTGTATTATTTTTCATCACCTGTCCTTACTTATTATTGAGTTCAATCTATGTTGATTGTGTTCTTTTAACGGTATAGCAACTAATTGAAAATCTAGATACTAATAAATTTATACGATGGTTTTGCTTTCTACTGGCGAGAGGGTATGTGAATTATACAAATATGCCACAAGGTGAGTATTGTGTTGTGAAGCTTATCCAAAAATTGAAGCGAAGATAAGGTGCAGTGTGTTGCTAGGAGGTTGTTAATCACGGCATGAATAATACGTTTAGACAATGATGCCATAAGAGGCAAGCATACCGTCTCTAGCGGTCGCATTGTCTCCAGAAGCCAGCATTACTTACCCGCAAGTACCCAGGTCCAAATAGGGTCATTCGTGCGCAGGTAAGATGGACTGCTCACAGCGTCTACGGAATCATAGCCACTCGCCCACACACTGGAACTTGTTTTTGGACATAAAGCGCTCAGCTTATCGCTCTTCTACCCATCCCAATTAGGCCGTCATCTTCGTGCAAACGAGGATCTTTATCAGCATGTGACTCACTTAAATAGAAATGAATAACACACGAATAGGTTCACAACGCGCTGACGAAGATCCCCTTTTTCAAGGGGATGACGGTTAGTTTTTATT
>NZ_MCUW01000027.1:0-222409 GCF_002873335.1 Vibrio sp. 10N.286.49.B1
CTCTTAAGTGAACGGCATTAAGCCTTGGCTCCTTTTTTATTACCGAAGTTAGATTCACCTGCACTACCGCCTATAGCGCTAAATACAGCGACTACCATTGCTGTGTTGCCTCACAGGTCTACCGCGTATTTAACGATACCACTAACAATAAATTGACGAGTAAAACGAATTTTGCGTTAAACTATCGATATTATTGCAATGCATTGTAAGCCTATCGTGAATCAACTTATCGCTCTTATCCAACGTTTCCCAAAAACGATTCTACTTATTGTTCTCATACTAACCGCCGGCAGTGCCTGGTATGGGCAGCAGCACTTCAAAATGAATGCTGATCTTTCTTCTTTAGTGAAGCAGGAAGGGGGATGGGTAGACAATCTCGTCCGTCTTGATAATACCTTTCCTGAAACGGGTAACGTCGTGGTGTTGATCACCAGCGATGATCCCGAACTCGCCAAACAAAGTGTTGACTCGTTATATGAGAAACTGGCTAAGACGGTCATCTTCAAAGATGTATTCGCACCCTCATTGCTGTCTTGGTTTCAGCAGTATGCGTTAGGGTTTATCTCAGAGTCCGAGTTTAAGACTTTACAAGATATCACGGGCAAAGAAATGGCGCCGCTAATGGCGGGGGGGCAGTCACAACAACTTGATGTTTATCTTGGGCAATTGATCGCCAAAAATTCAACGCATGATGAGCCACTTTTAGAAGCGCATGTATTGGACCCGCTTTTGGCCGCGATAAGCGGACATGATATCGATTGGAATCAACGCTTACGTCAAGAGATTACGTCTCCTAATGCCTATGCGATAACGCTAGTGGCGCAGCCTGACGACAGCGTGAAAGAGCCCAACAGAGTTATTATTGAAACGATCCATCAGATCATTAATGAGGCAAATCTGCCGGCAAAAGTGGAGGTCCAGATTACCGGACAAGCGGCGTTGGACTTTGATGAGATCGCCGACGCGAACAACAGTATCGCGATTGCTGGGGCCGCGTCGTTGGCAGGATTGGTATTGATCCTTGCGATTGGTATTCGCTCCGTTCGTGTGATTATTGCTTGTTACCTCACGGTTATCATTGGCTTAACCTGGACGTTTGCCGCCGGACTTTTCGTCGTGGGTTATTACAACACGATATCCATTGTGTTTATGGTCATGTTTATCGGGTTGGCCGTCGATTTCTCAATACATTTATGCCTGCATATTCAAGAGCTGAGGATCAAAGGTGAAGACAATACCCTTAGTCTCACTCATGCGGTAGCGCATTCTTTCAAGCCCCTTTCTTTGTGCGCATTGTCATCCGGTATCGGGTTTCTGAGTTTTTATCCCACCGCCTACACTGGTCTCGGCGAACTGGGCATTGTCTCGGCGTTAGGTATGCTGTTAGGGCTGACTGCAACCTTCATTGTTATTCCGTTATTTTTTACGTTATTTGGCTACCCAACCGTTAAGCATAAAGGCGACACGCGCTATTTTTCCGCTTTTGGTTCATTGCTGACTACCTATAAACGCAGTATTTGTCTGTTGATACTTGGTGTTGCTTGCGTAATGGGTTACGGCGCGACTCAGTTTAAGTTTGATTTCTCAACATTGGTTCTAAAGAACCCTGAATCTGAATCGGTACTAGGGCTACACGCGTTGCAGCAGCATGGTTTGGGTTCCAGCTATCAATTGTATGCGATTGCAAATAACGAACAGGAAGCCAAAGAATGGAAGTCTCAATTGGTGCAGCAAGCCAGTGTGAGTCATGTCCTCATTGCCAGTGACTTCATGCCAAACGATCTTCAAAAGCGAACCAAAATGCTGTCGGATTCTTTGGCGGTAGACTCGACGGTTAGCCCGGTTTCGTTAAGCAATTTTAAGCAACAAGCGATGGCAATGGGCTGGCAGGGAGCTAAAGATATTCCAGACACCATTGATGTCGAAAATACGACTCGCCATTTGTTTAGTGGGTTAGATTCGGGGTTGTTGTCCGCTATCGGGGCGAATAGCAATGAGTTGGACCTTAAGACCGATCTGCCGAAATCGTTGCTGACCCGATATGTTGGTCAAGCCGGCGAATGGTTAGTTACCGTGACCCCAAGCGGCAATATGAGTAATGTTGACGAGCTGAATCAGTTTATTGGTGATGTGCAGTTTATCGCGCCAAATGCAACAGGTCGGGCGGTGGCTGAAAAAGAGGTCGGAGTTATCGTTGTGGATGCATTTCGCTCAGCGATTCTTATGTCCGTATTTGCCATCGCACTCATTCTTATTTGGACCGTGGATAAGAAACGCGACATTATTCTTATTTTTATTCCGTTAGGACTCGCGACGATCACCACATTAGGAATGATGTACTGGCTCAATTTATCGATGAATATGGCGAACATTATTGTTGTGCCGTTGATCTTTGGCTTGGGTGTCGATAATGGCATTCATATCGTTAAGCGCTTTCGAGCAGTCGGTAGTCTGACGGCATTTTTTACTACCTCAACCCCTAAAGCCTCGTTAATAAGCTGTCTGACAACACTGGCAACCTTTGGTGCACTGATTATTGCTAAACACCAAGGTATGCACTCGATTGGTTTGGTTCTAACGATTGCGTTATCAAGCATCCTTCTCTTCAGTTTGGTGTTACTGCCAATTATGCTAGAAGCGACAAAGAAAAAGGCCCGTTAAGGGCCTCTTTCAAAAAATGGTTCTATTCTTGGAGGTGTATCTAGAATCTAGCATCTAACGTCATGAAGAAACTTTTTCTTTGTCCGAAACCGATCTCGCTGATCAATACCCAGTTTGGTGTGAATTCATATTGTGCACCAACGAGGGAGTTCCAGTTGTTGGCGAGGCTTTGATTCACGGTGAATTTAGCGTCTTGTATAAACCCTAAGTCGCCAATTGATCCGAGTGGTAAATCTTTCACATTTCCCGTTAAAGTTTGTTCAATATTTTGATATTGCGCGCCAACCCAAGCGCGAAGTGGCCAATCACTGTTTCTTGAAAAATCATAGCCAATACGAGGAGATACTACTATCGAATCGATTTCACCATCAATGACCGTGAGTTTTGTTTTGGTGTAGCTGGCATCGACTAAAGCAAATACACTCGCATATCCACCTGCTATTACTGTTCCCGCCCCATACATATGCCCGTCAAGGTCGAGGCGAAATGGGGCATCAATATTGTCGATATGGAAATCACTTTCACCTATGATGCCTAAGTCAAGAGTACCGTCTACAGATTTTATTGTGGTTTCCGAATAGCCGTTTAGTTTCCCGCCAATGGCGTAGAAGTTAAGAAATGGTAAAACCCAAACATCTGCTTTCAATGTCAGAACTTCACTTTCTTGATAGCCACCTTCAGTTTTAATGTTCAGCGCTTTGACTATACTCGGTAATCCTGTCAGTGCTATTGAATCGACATTGATACCTTGAGACACGTTCATATAGCCTAAACTAAGCCCAAATGCTTCAGGCAAGGTATAGCCGCGAGCTTCTGCTTCTTCTTTGAAGAGAGGCAGCTCGATAGCGCTTAACATAGGTGAGATTGTTGCGCCAACCATAGCGGTAAAGGCAATCGATAGCGAACGAGATGTGACCATGAACCTACTCTTTTTAATGATGATACGTGTCGTATTGATAGCGAGCGCGGATTTTAAAGGATAGCAGTATTATTGGAAAGGGATTATATCGTTTTAAATATGGTTTTTAGTTGCTTATGAATGAATATACCTATTCAAAATGTAACAACTGACAACGAATGTGGGTACTTCGATGGTTTTTAGTCGTAGGACAGCGTTCGATATTGCGTTTAAACAAGGCGGCTTCGTTAATGACGAAACCACCTAGTGATGACATTCAGTCGTTCGGTTTTTCTTCGCCGGAAAGCTCAAGCCAGTCAATTTTAACCTCGGCTTGTTCAAACATATCTTGGCTCAGAGAAATCTTGTCACCCCAACGAGAAAGGAAATCCTCAGACTGCGCAGGGCAGTGCACAACAGATATGCCGGTTTGGATGATTTTTGCTGCGCAATTAGGGCAAGGGAAATGAGTGACCCAAATTTCACAGGCATCCAAATCTCGTTTTGCAAAAAGAATGGCATTTTCTTCCGCATGCAGCGTTTTGAGGTACTTAGTTTCTCTTTCGTCACTTTCTGCGCTATCAGAAATACCATGCGGATAACCATTAAAACCGACGGACACAATTCGGTTATTTTTTGTAATGACGGCACCCACTTGAGTTGAAGGATCCTTGCTCCATGATCCTACGAGCTCTGCCATTTGGATAAATCGTTTTGCCCATTTTGAGACCATTTCGACTCCATATCATTGAAAAACATTTGTGAACAAGTTTACAAAAGTTAATAAGGGAACACGAGCGCTAATTGCAAACGATTACATTATATTTATTCGACCCAAGCGACAACGGACCAAAAGGTCGTGACCTCTGATATCAAATAAACATGGCTACGTAGAATGAAATGATTTTTGTGACTCGACCGAAATTCTTTGTCAGAGTATTGCGAATTCTGTTTGAAAACGCTAAAACATTAATGATCATGTGGCAGTATTCGGCTTAATCTTCAAGACAGGAAATAATAATGCGAAAAACACTGTTAGCGGTTTCACTATGTAGTCTGTGTTTTAGTGCGGGAAGCCTTGCATTTACAAAGGATTGGTCAGCGTCGAGCGTTAAAGCGGTAACCCAAGGAGCAAAACAAGGCGATTTGTTTGCTCAAATCGAGCTTGGTGATCGTTATGCTGCGGGTAATGGAATTAAAGAAGACGATAGCGTCGCGGTGGACTGGTACGCTAAAGCTGCTAAGCAAGGCAGTGAAACGGCCATGTATAAACTGGGGATGATGTACGATAATGGGCACGGCGTGCACTATGATGCGAAAGAAGCGGCATCGTGGTTTGAAAAAGCCTCTGCTATCGGCCATGACCAAGCGCAATATTATCTTGCTGGCATGTACAAATGGGGGCGAGGTGTAGAAAAAAGTAATGCTAAAGCGGTGGAATACTATCGCCTAGCGGCAGAGCGTGACTACGATGTTGCTCAAAATAGCTTAGGTGTTATGTACGCAAAAGGCTTAGGGATTGAGCACAATGATACTGAAGCGGTAAAGTGGTATCGAAAGGCGGCTGAAAATGGTTATGCTTACGGTCAAAGAAACCTTGCGTTCAAATACTCGCTAGGCGAGGGCGTTGAGCTTGATAATATTCAAGCATTTGCGTGGGCATCAGTCGCGTCTACAAATGGTTATAAGAGTGCAGAACAATTACGTGATGAATTAGCATTGAAGTTGACTCAAGATGAAACTCAACAAGCGATGGTGTTTGCAGAGCAATATCTAGAGGCTTACTCGTCACATAAGTAATAGTTCTATCCGCGGTCAGTTAGATAGGGAAGCAGTGCTTCCCTTTTTTGTGCCTTATTTAGTCACACACGTAGTACAGGCTCGATACTATATTTCTTCGATGTCTGTCTATTTACCAACTCAACACTTTCTTCGATGCCGCCCCGAACTTGCGCTCATATCGAGGGAGCATGGTTTCATTACCCAGTAATCCCCCTTGATGTATGTAGAGTAATGTCGCCTCTTTATTTTCTTCAAGCCACGGTACTAAACATCGCCACATGAGCGGGTCGTACAGTAAATCAAACTCGACATGAGTTTGTTCATTCATGGTTTGCCACATCAAATAATCATCTTCATAGAGCTTTGCGAAGTGATGTTTTTTCTCTAGCTCGAGAATTGTAGGGTGATTGTCATATTCAGCAAGCTCATGGAATTGGCGAATCAAATACTCTTTTCCTCCTACGCAAGGACAGGTGAGGACCTCAATACCTTCGGGTTGTAGCGTTTTTGCCAAGTATAATGCCGTCGTTCCGGTGCCCGACGGTAGAGCTACCTTAAGTGCTGAACTTTTTTCGAATCGTGACCAGGTCAAAATTTCTCTGGCAAGTTGTTGAACGCCCAGTTGTGCCGATTGAAAACGCCCACCTTCAGGTATGATAAGACACGTTTCGTCATTACCATGGTGACGTTGAATAAAGTCTGACGGATGCAACTTAGGCTCCGGCATATAATCAGAATCGTTGATGTCAGCTAGGGAGACAATGGTCGCTCCGAGTTCTAGTGCCATGCGATAATTCCCCATTGGTTTTTCATCCAACCAGCTGGGTTTGTGGTCAACATAATAGGTTAGAGACCAGCCTTTAATTTTTGCTAGGGCTGCCAGCGTCGTGAGTGAATTAGCCTGAACTGAACCCCAACCGATCAACCGAGTCACCTGCGGGTATTGTTGTTGCAGTGTATCGGCAAACTTACGTGCTTTATTACCATTAAAATGACTATGCAGTAGGTCATCCCGTTTTAAGTAAAACGTTCGACCATTCAGATTGTGCTGTGTGATGGGGCTGTCTTGTAGTTTCACTGGGTACACCGCCTGAAAATTCGGGGAAAGAAGTCTAACGCTAATGGTGCGGTGTGACAAATGATTGGCGTTACAAATGCATACATTGGCAACCTAACAGGTATGCGATACTTGTCATTAATTGGTGTGGTGAATTAGAGGCTGAGCCAGAAAAAGGTATCTTTTTTTTTGACAAAAAACTGACGTTCACAGTAGTTGACGAGCAGATTTCGTGAAAATATACCGGTCTCGTGGTTACTCAGTATAATTTAGAGGCCATAAAAGTAGATAATTTGTTAAGTTCTTTTGTCTTCTGTCGATAAAAGAATGCATTTAATGAATGTTTGCTTTAATAGTGTCCTAAAAGGTTAATAATTTAGACCTCAGAAGTACAACAACCCTTTTAATTCTTTGAACGCCCTAGTAAACTTTAATGTTCTTCGTGCTAGCATGCACGGTTATCTGTGAGTTAAATATATGAGCCAGTCATTTCTCCCTTTGTGTCGACCAGCGGTAGATGAAAACGATATTCAAGCTGTCGTTGATGTTCTTCGTTCTGGATGGATTACCACCGGTCCAAAAAACGCGGATTTAGAAAAAAAAATATCAACCTATACTGGCGCACCACAAGCCGTCGCATTGAGTAGTGCGACCGCAGGAATGCATCTGGTGTTGCTAGCGCTGGGCATTGGTCCAGGCGACGAAGTCATCACACCATCATTGACATGGGTATCGACCATTAACATGATTACCTTAGTGGGGGCAAAACCTGTCTTTGTTGACGTTGATGCCGAAACCTTGATGACAGATGCCGAAAAAATTGCCCCTCTAATCACGGATAAAACGAAACTCATTGTCCCAGTGCATTACGCAGGTGCTTCGCTGGATCTTGACCCTATCTATGCACTTGGTGAGCAACATGGTATCCCTGTAGTGGAAGATGCCGCTCATGCACTTGGCGCAGAATACAAAGGCCAACCGATTGGTTCGCGCGGAACTTGTTTGTTCTCCATGCATGCGATTAAGAACGTGACCACTGCAGAAGGCGGTGTCATGACGACCTTCGATTCTGAGCTCGCTGACAAAATTCGTCGTCTTAAATTTCATGGGCTAGGTGTGGATGCGTTTGACCGCGAAACACAAGGTCGAGCGCCGCAAGCTGAGGTGATTGAACCAGGCTTTAAATACAATATGCCAGACATCTGTGCAGTATTGGCTTTAGGGCAAATGGACCGTATCGCTGACATTACGCAAGCGCGTACGGACTTAGCCTTAAATTACCGCGCGAAACTGAGCTCGCTTAAAGGTGTCACGCCACTTGGGTTGGCCAGTCATGATCACAAGCACTGCTGGCATTTGATGATCGTTCGTATCGACCCTGCACAAGCGGGTCTAACACGTGACGAATTGATTGCTAAATTGAAAGAAAAAGGTATCGGTGCAGGCATCCACTTTAAAGCTTGCCATACTCAAAAGTATTATCGTGAGAATTACGCGGACAAGTTCGGTGCAATCACGCCTAACCTAGCGAATACCGAACGTAATAGCGATCAAATTTGTTCACTACCCTTGTTTCCTGATATGACTCAGGAAGACGTAGCGCGTGTAGTGAATGCCGTTTCAGAAATAATTGGGTAACACATGAAACAGAATGACACCATTAATTTCGTATCTATCGTCATACCGGTATACAACGAAGAGAGCTGCTTACAAGAGCTAATTGAACGTACGACGAAAGCGGCAGACAGTTTAGGCAAAGACTACGAGCTTGTGCTTGTTGATGACGGCAGCCGCGACCGTAGTGTCGAGATCATCGAGGCAGCGGCTGCAGAAGAAGGCAGCCATATTGTTGGGGTGATCCTTAATCGCAACTATGGTCAACATAATGCGATTATGGCGGGCTTTGAACAGGTTCGTGGTGATTTAATTATTACGCTTGATGCTGACTTACAGAATCCACCCGAAGAAATTCCGAATCTTGTATCAAAGGCGGAAGAGGGCTTTGATTCTGTTGGTACGGTTCGCCAAAACCGCCAAGACAGTGCACTTCGTCGTTACCCATCAAAAGTCATTAATAAGCTAGTGAAACGTTCAACTGGCGTTGAAATGAACGACTATGGTTGCATGTTACGTGCTTATCGCCGTCATGTTGTTGATGCGATGCTAGAATGTCATGAGCGCAGCACATTTATTCCGGTATTAGCGAACGGTTTTTCGCGTCACACGACAGAGATCCCGGTTCATCATGATGAGCGCGCAGACGGAGAATCAAAATACAGTTTCATGAAGCTTATTAGCCTCATGTTTGATTTGATTACGAGTATGACGACCGCACCACTTCGCTTACTTAGTATTTTTGGTGGCATGACAGCCGCCGCAGGTATTGCGTTTGGTATCATACTGATGTTGATGCGCATCATATTCGGTTCTGAATGGGCGGGTGACGGCTTGTTTACGTTATTTGCTATTCTATTTGTATTTGTGGGTGGACAGTTTGTCGGCTTAGGTTTGTTAGGTGAGTACATTGGTCGAATTTATTCTGATGTTCGAGCAAGACCGCGTTATTACGTGCAAGATGTTTTAGTGGGTGAAGCGACTAAAAACGCACGTGAAACAGACGAATCAAAAAATAAATAATAAGATTTATATTAGAGGAAAATTCCATGAAAGTAGTAGTGTTTGCCTACCACAATATCGGTTGTACTGGTGTTCGTAGCTTGCTAGATGCAGGTGTTAAAATCGAAGCGGTATTTACCCATGTTGATGACAGCAACGAAAATGTATTTTTTGAGTCTGTAGCGAAGCTTGCGGCGAAAAACGGTATCCCTGTGTATGCGCCGGAAGATGTGAATCACCCTCTATGGGTTGAGAAGATTCGTCAGATGCAACCGGACGCGTTGTTCTCTTTCTACTACCGCAACATGATCAGCCAAGAAGTATTAGATATTGCCCCTAAAGGTGGTTTCAACCTACATGGTTCTCTACTTCCAACGTACCGTGGCCGCGCGCCAATCAACTGGGCGCTTGTGAACGGCGAAACAGAAACTGGCGTAACGCTGCATAAAATGGTGCAAAAAGCGGACGCAGGTGACATCGTTGGTCAAGAGAAAATTGCTATCACTGACGAAGACTCAGCAGAAACACTACATTCGCGTCTTGCGGTAGCGTCAAGCGATCTTATGTCGAAAGTACTGCCAACCATCGTGGACGGCAGCGCGGTAGCCACAGCACAAGACGAAACGAAAGCGACATGCTTTGGTCGTCGTACGCCTGCTGACGGCGAAATTAAGTGGTCAACCGATTCACGTACTGTATTTAACCTCGTACGTGCAGTAACGGAACCATTCCCTGGCGCGTTTACTTACCTTGGTGAGCGTAAGCTAACGATCTGGAGCGTAACGCCAAGCGATAAAACGTTTGATGCGACACCTGGTTCTATTGTCGCTACGTCTCCTCTTACGATTGCATGTGCTCAAGGCTCTGTGATTGTGAACTCTGGTGAAGCTGAAAATGGCCTATACCTTGGTGGTGAGCAGCTAGCGGCGGAATTGCACCTAATCGAAGGAATGCGTTTTGGTCCTCAAGCAAGTGCAATCATCAATGCGAAGAAACGTCAAAAAGTATTGATCCTAGGCGCGAATGGCTTTATCGGTACGCACCTAACTAAGCGTCTTCTTGATGATGGCGGTTATGAAGTATACGCACTAGATATGAGCTCAAACCAGATCTCTGATCATCTAGGCCACCCAGACTTCCATTTTGTTGAAGGTGATATCACCATTCACAACGAATGGATCGAATACCACATTAAGAAGTGTGACATCGTATTACCGTTGGTTGCTATCGCAACACCAATTGAATACACGCGTAACCCGCTTAAAGTGTTCGAACTTGATTTCGAAGAAAACCTGAAGATTGTTCGTGGTTGTGTGAAATACAACAAGCGCATCATCTTCCCGTCGACGTCAGAAGTTTATGGTATGTCAACGGACGCTGAGTTTAACGAAGATACATCGCCACTGATTGTAGGTCCTATCAACCGTCAACGCTGGATTTACTCTGTGTCTAAGCAATTGCTTGACCGTGTTATCTGGGCTTACGGTAAAAAAGATGGTCTAGATTTCACGCTATTCCGTCCGTTTAACTGGATGGGTCCACGCCTCGATAGCCTAGATTCTGCGCGTGTTGGCTCTAGCCGTGCGATCACTCAGCTTATCTTAAACCTTGTTGAAGGTACGCCAATCAAACTGATTGACGGTGGCGAGCAGAAGCGTTGTTTCACTGATATCTCTGAAGCGATTGAAGCTTTGTTCCGTATTATCGAAAACAAAGATGGCCTATGTGATGGTCAAATCATCAACATTGGTGCACCAGAGAATGAAGCGAGCATCAAAGAGCTGGCTGAAACGTTGGTAGAGAAGTTTGAAAACCACCCACTACGTGGCAATTTCCCTCCATTTGCGGGTTACAACCTTGTAGAGAGCAAAGCGTTTTACGGTGATGGCTACCAAGATGTTCAACATCGTAAGCCAAGCATCGCCAATGCGAAGAAACTTCTTGATTGGGCACCAGAAGTGCACATGAACGATACGATTGAAGAGACACTAGATTTCTTCCTTAAAGGTGCAGTAGCAGAAGATAAGTAATGAATCAGAATGAAGTCACTAAGGTCGGTCTTCGGATCGACGTAGATACTTTTCGAGGAACAAAACTCGGGGTACCTAAGCTGCTCGAAATTTTCGAAAAGCATGGAGTGATGGCTTCATTCTTCTTTACTGTTGGACCTGATAACATGGGGCGCCATATATGGCGCCTTTTGCGTCCTGCATTTTTGAAGAAGATGCTTCGCTCGAAAGCCGCCAGCCTTTATGGCTACGATATCCTTATCCGCGGTACGCTTTGGCCTGGTCCTATTATTGGCAAAAAACTACGCTCGATTATAGAATCCGCTGATGTCGCCGGTCATGAGATTGGGCTTCATGCGTGGGATCATCACAAGTGGCAGATGAAGACCGATACGATGTCTGATGCTGAACTTCGCAATCAAATAACGCTAGGTTACAACCTTCTCAAAGACATTACGGGTAAAGACTTGCCTTGCAGTGCAGTGGCCGGATGGCGCTGTACCGATCAAACCTTGATCGAAAAAGATGCCTTTCCTTTTAAGTACAACAGTGATTGCCGTGGCGATTCCATCTTCTCTCCAGGGGAAGGGATGGCACCACAAATCCCTGTGACCTTGCCAACGTATGATGAATTGGTTGGACAAGACGGCGTCGATAACAGCAACTACAATGATGCAATACTGAAGCTGATTAAACGTGATAGTTTGAACGTTTACACCATCCATGCTGAGGTAGAAGGTATTGTTTGTGCTGAAATGTTTGAAGAATTGATTGTCAGAGCTAAGCAACAGAATATAGAATTCGTACCTATGATCGATTTGCTAGGCAGCGTAGAGCAACCACTTCCGCGTGATACCATTAGTAATATTGAAATGGAAGGGCGTGAAGGGTGGTTGACGCATCAAACCTCATTTGTAAAAAAAATGGGATTGTAAACCACGCTAGCTGAACATTAAAAAACATAAGCCCATGAATGTCGTGGGCTTTTATTCAATTGGATGAAGAATGCAACAATCTCGAATTAACTGGGCGGTCTGGGTACCGCTGTTCTTTATAGCCCTCTATATTTTGCCTTTGGATATCCGTCCTTTGTGGTCGCCGGATGAGCTACGTTATGGTGAAATATCACGAGAGATGGTCACATCAGGAAACTGGATTGTACCCACTTTTAATGATTTACGTTATTTCGAAAAGCCTGTCATGGGCTATTGGTTTAATGCGATCGCCCAGGTAATTTTTGGCGAAAACAACTTTTCTGTTCGTATCGCTTCAGCGTTGGCAACACTTGGTGTTGCGATGAGCCTAGTGTTATTAGTAGGACGTGTGACGAATCGACGCCAAGGTTGGTTAACTGCCGGTGTCTTCTTGAGTATGTTCATGGTCGCTGCCGTGGGCACTTATAGTGTTCTTGATGGAATGCTCGCATTTTGGTTAACGGGTTGCTATGTCGCGTTCTTCTTTGCGACACAATCTCAAACCACCGCACAGCGTTGGCTTAATTACGGCCTAGCGGGTTTTTTCTGTGGCTGCGCGGTACTAACGAAAGGCTTTCTTGCATTGGCGCTTCCCGTCATTGTGGTAGTGCCTTACATGATCATGCAAAAACAGTTCTTAGAGATCCTTCGTTGGGGCTGGTGGGTCATGCTGGTCGCTCTTGTTACCTGTTTACCGTGGTCGTTAGCCATTCATGCAGTGGAACCAGACTATTGGAATTACTTCTTCTGGGAAGAGCATATTCATCGCTTTACCGCGGAAGATGCTCAACACGTTGCGCCGATGTGGTACTACATCCCATTCCTATTTTTGGGGACACTGCCTTGGGTTTTCTGGGCACCATCAGCGGTCGCGCAGCTAAAAGGAGAGTTGAGTAAACCTTTGATTCGTTATGCTCTGCTTTGGGCTATTATCCCGTTCCTGTTCTTTTCTTATGCGAGCGGTAAGCTTGCTACGTACATCTTGCCATGTATGGCACCTATTGCGATTTTGCTGACTCACGGCTTAATTAAAGCGGGTGACAAAAAGGTGCGCGGTCTCACAATTGGTTCGTTGCTCAATGGTGCATTCTTCACTGTGGTCGCCATTACATTGCTGGTCATGTTCTTCATGGGCAAGCTGCCTCTAGAGGCTTCTGAGTCTTACCGTCCTTGGGTTGCTGCATTTATTCTGGGCTTCTGGGCGTGTTGCGCATTTTATGCAGTAAAAGCCTCATCGTTTGAGAAAAAATGTGCGGCCTATATGGTGTCGCCTCTCGCCTTATTCACGCTGTTTACCTTCGCAGTACCAAACACGGCTGTTCATTCGAAAATGCCTGAACAGTTTATGGCAAAACTTGCGCCTATGGTTTCGGATGACATGGTATTGATTGCGGATTATCCCGACACCATGTCTGGGTTGAATTGGTACTTGAAGCGCAGCGATGTTTACTTAACCAGCGGTATGGGTGAGGTGGATTATGGTCTCAAGTACGAAGATTCAAAACATCGTTATATTGAATGGAACATGCTGGGTGAGTTTATAAAAGATAAGCAATTAACGGGACCGGTGCTTTTACACTTTAGGGACCTACCAACATTACCAGACGGTTTTCCAGAATCCAGCGATCACGTTGATCTTGGTCGTTATCATGCGTTGATCTTTAACAAGAAAGATCAGTAAACGTGACCACTTTTCTTTTTGTGCTCTCGGTTATTGCGAGCTCGTTGAGTCAATATTGGCAAAAGCGAGCCGCGATGCATTTTGAAGAGCATCCCGATCTATCCGCACTAGGAAAGCTATTTAGCTTTCCTATGATGCTAGGCATTGGGTTCCTAGGGACGAGTGCGCTGACGTGGCTTGGTGTTTTGAGTCAGTGGGATGTGTCCATGGCTTACCCATTACTGAGTATTAATTTTGTCATTATGTTATTGGTGTCCAAGTTTGCTTTTGGTGAGGTGATTGTGCCTAAACAGTGGATAGGCGTCATGTTTATCATGGTTGGCGTTGGGATATTGGGAGGCGCGAGTTAATGGTGCTGAAAGACTTAAAGGCTGGCTTACCGGTCGCCTTATTAAGTGTCTCATTAATATCTATTGCTCAGCTCTCAATGAAGTGGGGAATGGGCAATTTATCCGATTCATGGATGACGCTGCAGACAATGTTCGAACAAGCACAATGGCAAGCAGTTTGGATTCAGGTTTGGCCTGCGCTGTTGTGCGTTGGGTTCGGCTTACTTTGCTACGCAATGTCGATGGCATGCTGGGTGATGGCGCTTAAGCATTTGCCTTTGGGTGTTGCCTATCCACTACTGAGTTTAAGCTATGTGGTGGTTTATGCACTCGCAGTGAGCCTGCCTTGGCTAGATGAGCCTTTCGATGGGGTGAAGTTAATTGGCATTGCTTTTATATTGCTCGGACTTGGGCTTATCTTTACCGCTAAAAAATCCAGTTAACACTGGATTTTTTTGTATTACCTACCTAGATATTTAGCTGCCTATCTGCCGTGTCTTCCCACCATGATCTTCAAGGTAAGAATGACGATGTGAACGTCAGTGATTATCCAGGTTTTGAATGATGATAACGACAGAGCATAACTATGGTCAAAACCTACCTTGCGTCTCACGTCGTCAATGCATGTATCATAACCTTGATTGACTTGTGCGAGTCCGGTAATTCCGGGTAAAACGTCATAAGTACGTTCCACAAAATACGGGATATCATTTTCAAGTCTTTGGTAAAAATCCGGGCGTTCGGGTCTCGGTCCAATGAGTGACATTTCGCCTTTTAATACATTGATAAATTGTGGGAGTTCATCGAGTCTTGTTTTTCTTAAAAAACGACCTACAGGTGTAATTCTAGGGTCATCTTCAGTCGCCCAGGTCGCGCCACTGCGAGACTCCGCATCAATGTACATGGTTCGATATTTGATCACATGAATAAAATCCATCTTGGTTGGTGTCCACTTACCGACACGCAACTGCGTATAAAAAATGGGTCCCCGTGATGTTAACTTAATCGCGAGTGCCACAGGAATAAACAAACATGCCAAAATTAGCATACCCACCGATGCTCCGATGACATCAAAGATTCTTTTTGACACTTTAATCGATGGCTTTTCGAATGTGGTAATTTTCATTTCTGGCTCCTAGCGCGTAATGCGTTTCCATTTACCATTCTCCAAACCCAGCAGATAGCGTAGGCCGCCGATCAGATTAGCTGTATGACCAAGAATGACATAAGTGATAAGTTGAATAACTTTAAGTCTTTGTAATGATGGGATATAAACGCCCAATATCGCAATAATGTAAATCAGTATCTGCGCACTAAAAAGAATCGAAAAAATGGGGTAGTTGGATAGGAAAGCACAAGAAACCAACGCAATAATCATTAAGTACGGCGTTATCAGACGTAATCCTTTCCCCGAGAAAAAGGCAAAAGCAACACCTTTGTAATGGGGTGAGAGCAAGCCGAATAACTGCATTGTTTGTTGCATATTTCCAGCTGAAATACGGACTCTCCGTTTGAAATCATTGTCCAAATTGGTGGATTCAAGCTCAACAGCGTTCATATTCTCTGCATAAGTTGCGCGATACCCCGATTTTATAATTTGCATCGGGATCAAGAAGTCATCATTAATGGCGTTGGTGGGTAATGGGGTGAATAATGCCGTGCGAATGAAGTACAAAGCGCCATGACTGCCGATGGTTGAACCTAACGTGGTTTCTCGGTACTTAATTTGATTTTGGTACTGCCAGTAAGCTGACTCACCGCTGTCGTTGTCGAGTAATTGATACGTCGCGTTCACCACACCAACGCTTTGGTCTTGAAATTGCTCAGCTGCGATAATCAGGGCATCGATGGAAATGAGAGCCGAGACGTCTGAAATCGCGGTAATATCAGTGCTAATCTTAGGAATATAATGATTGAGAATCGCTACTTTCCCTTGGTTTTTTTCGTTCGCAATCACTTCAAAATGGGTGTCGGCGCAAATCGCTTCCTGAATGGTTGACTCCGCTTCTTGAACCGTATTATCGGTACACCCATCGCAGACAATAAGTACACGTAATTTGGTTTTTGGGTAATCTAGATAGGCGAGATTACGAATTTTCTCCGCAATCCAAGCCGCCTCGTTGTACGCTGGAATAAGGACCGTAACATTTGGCAAAGCTCTGTCTCTTTTTAGAGTTCGATAACCTCGGTCTGTGTGTGCAACCCGTGTTAATGGGTGCCGACTCGAATACCACTTTAGCAAAAGAGGGTAACCCACATGATGATAAACAATGAGCGATACGCTGATTGCAAAGGCTCCAACCCATAATCCATCCATAATATACTCCTAGCGCTGGTTAACGACGGTACGACGCTATGCTTTAAAAACGAGGTTGCGATACGCTTGACTCATCATTCGTACATCGTTATTTTCGACCACGAAATCTCGTGGACTAAATAAGTGTTTAGTTCGGATTGTGGCGTCAAGGGCGTTAACGAGAGAAATGACGCTCATTGGACGTGAGACGACTCCAGACAAGGGGCACAAAGTCTCTCTTGCCGCACCTACATCGGTAACAACGACCGGAATGTTACAAGCCTGAGCTTCCAAAGGAGACAAAGGGAACCCTTCATGAACGGATGGCAAGCAAAACACGTCAAGGGCTTGATAGAACAATGGCATATCGGTCACCAATCCCATGAAATGGACACGTTCATCAAGCTCAAGTGCCACGGTTAACTGCTTGAGCTCTTGCTCAAGTGAGCCAATTCCTGCCACCGCAAGGTGCACGTGCGATGGCAATCTGACCAGAGTTTTGATCAAAGAAGCCTGACCTTTGACTTGTTCTAAGCGACCCGCTGTGCCGATAAGCGTAACGTGTGAAGGAAGATTAAGCTCTTGTCTTGCAATAATTTGGTCACCCGGAATAAATCGATTGCAGTCTATGCCATTTTTGATGACGGTTGGCTGCGTTTCGGGAAACCAGGCGATGAGTTGCTGCTGAACGGCACAGGCATCGGCAACGAGGATAGGTTGGACGAAACGCAGCGCGAGACGTTCTACTTTTCTGCGCTTCTCGCAATTGAGATGCCACATATCATGCTCGGTGTGAATTCTTACCGGTACGTTCGCCAGTCGAGCGGCAAGGCCTCCATAAATAAGCGGACCGACGTGATGAGTATGGACAACTTGAGGGGAAAGGGCGCGTAAAAGTCGTGACAATGTACGAAACATGGTGATTTGCGTGCCTGACTGCTTGGTGAGAAAAAACAGGTGCGCTCGGTATGGGCGAAGAGTCGGCCAATGGTCGAGCGCCTGCTCAAGATTACCCTCCAAACTGACAATAAAGACTCGTTCGGTGTCACTCGCCTGTTTCAATAACTCTAGTACCATTGTTTCAAGTCCGCCTGGCGCCATATGCTGCACGACATGAACAATTTTGAGGGTTTTCCCAGCGAGCTTTTTGGGAATTAAAGGGGACGTGGTCATAATACACTCCGTCGTATTAGTAATGGTTACATGTTGCACGTACTGTGCCATGTTTTTATTTGTGAAATTTCAATAATTTAGTGGGTTTTTTTATGCCCTTTACTCCGTGTTCTCAAATTGAGAATCATTTTTAATCTTGGCGCTTTAAGTTAGTTACATTTCGGTATGGCGGTAACAATAGGAAGTCCCGACACTTGTTTTAGCTGTTGCTTGGTTCTGATAGTGGTATCAAACAGCTCTAATAAAATGGCAGTTCCAATCCCTAATGCAATCCCGCCGATTATTCCCGCTAAGATAAAGAAGAACGTGGGCAGGTTAGTGGGTACGCTGGGGGTAAATGGCCTGTCGATGATCTTTACCCGTTTGTTTTGTTCGAAGACACTGAGTGATCCAGTCAACTGAGCCATCTCATACCGCTGTACTAATTCATCATAAAGCTGGCGTTTCAATCCTACGTCTCGGGTGAGCTCTAGTAGTTGCTTCGCATTGCTCCCGTAGGTTTGTGACGTTGACGTGAGATCGTCAATCATCGTTGTTAGGCTCGCTGTTTCTTGTTTGAGCGATTCGTATTTTCCCCGAACGAGCTGTAAGCTGTGTAACTGCGTAATCAAAAGAGGTTGCAAGTTAGTCCTGTCATTACCTGATGACGCACTAGCAATTCCCCATAGTTGTTCGCTGTCCAAAGAAGACTGTTCGGAATTGAGCAGTAACGTTCTTTCTTGTTCTAAACGTTGCAGTTCGCGATTTTTAGCCTGAACGGCACTATGATTGCTGGTGTATTTGGCTTTAAGTAAGGTAAGTGCACTGCGTGTTTCAATGATTTGTTCTTCGATTCGCCCGACTATCGGGTTGGTTTTAGAGAGCTGTTGATCGAGTGTACCCAGGCTTTTCTCGACCCCTGAAAGTTCCGCTTCCTTTTCAGCTAGAGTCTGCCTTAGGGAAGCAAGGCGACTAAGGTTTTCGTTTTGCATTTCAGGTGTTGATGACGAGAAACGATTATAATAGTCCGCTAACGCGAGCTCGGCTTCGTTGAGCTCCTTTTTCCGTTTGTCGATGTGAATCGCAAGGAACTCACTGGAATCACGGATGGATGATCGTTCCGGCGCGAGAAGCTCTTCAATGAAGTGGATACTGACCGATTCGAGTAACGCTTTCATGCCGTCAGGGCGGTCAGCGGTGTGCTCAATTTTGATAAAGTCTTTGCTTAACTGCGTCACCTTCAAGCTAACGGCTATCTTGCTGATGATACGTTCGATATCATCGGGACGCATATTGTCATTGATTAGTCCAAGGTCAAATGCCACGGATCTCAATACATGACGACTATTTAGCAATGTTTTCAGAGCCGTGATTCGGTCTTTTAGCATGGTTGAGACGGCCAAATCTTCAAGGAAAGGATTCATTTTTGCCGTTTCTTGAATCAACATACTGGTATGCGCTTTATATTTAAGTGGAGCAACACCGCTGATGGCAAACGCAATAATTGGCATCAGTAAGATAGGAATCACAATGGCGTATCGGCGTCGCCAAGCTGCACTGAAAATAATTAAAAGGCGAAATTTTAGTTCATTCATAGCGACTCCAAGTAACGTTCTAATGTTACGACTCGGTTGTCCCAACTTTCGTTATCAACAATCCCTTCTGGCAACAGGTCAGGGCGTGCCTCAAGTTGTCTGAGTGTCGAAATCAACGATGTTTTGTCTTCTACAATATTGATGTGAGTACGATAAGGGTCGAGCGCTGGAAACTCTGTAGTGACAATAGGGCGTCGTGCGGCTAGGTATTCTTTTAGTTTTAAAGGATTGCAGGCTTCTATCTGGGAATTATTTAAAAACGGTAACAAGCTAACCGTCCAGTGTTGACTATAACTAGGCAATTCAGAGTGAGGTCTAGGCCCAAGGACAAAGACGTTATCTGCCTTTACGAGAGGGTTCGACTTCATTTCATTTGGCCCGATGAAGACGAAATCCCAATCAGGCATTTCGACGATAACTTGGTTAAGAAGCTCATAATCGAGCCAACTAGAAAGGCTGCCATAAAAACCAGCGATAGGTCGGTCGCCATCAGGGAGATCGTTCGCCCGTATGCTTGGGGAAGAAAATAATTGGCAGTCAACCCCATGTGTTAGTAGGCGCTGTTTATCTACGGGAAATTTGTGTTGTAGCTTCTCACTGGCGGTGAGAATCATATCAGCTTGTTCAACAAGGCGTCTTTCATGCTCGCGAACCGTGTGGTGGTCTACGCCGGCGAGTGCTGAAAAGTCATCGCCACAATAATACACCACACTTGATTCCCCAAGGGTGCCGCAAAGATCCGCGACTGTTGGCAGGGATGTCCATAAAATGGGGCTATTAAGGTTGAGTTTTCGTATCCATGGCTTTATTTGAGCACGAGTGAGTACCGCTGCTACTATGCGCCCAAACTTCGAACTAGGAGCCGGAATAGTTCGCACGTTGATCACTTGAATCGAAGATGGGATGTCCGAAGATTGCATGCCAACCTGTGCAGACTTTCCTCGGCCAAGTAATTTTTGGCCCACTCGTGTTAGGTCTGCTTTGTTGAAGCGAGGCTGGCGTAAGCCTATGGAATTGACCCAAAGCACTCGTCTTGTATTCGCGATGCGGCTGATGAGATGTTGCGTGCTAGAAGGCAGAGCCCCGTAGTCTTCGCCAAAAACGATGAGATCATTCATGGGTATTCTCCTGCTCGTTATTCTCAACATCGTGGTCTTGGTGAATCTTTTGTTCACGGATAACAGAGAGGACGTCTGCGTCTGATGACGCAGTGTCAGCAGTGATAGATTTGATGACTTTCGCCGGAGAGCCTGCGGCGATGACAAAGGGCGGTAAATCGTGGGTCACAACGCTGCCGGCGGCGACAATGGTACCTTGTCCAATGCGCACTCCAGTTTGTACCGTGACATCTGATCCTAACCAAACATCTTGCTCCAAAACTATGCTGCCAACACGATAATCTTCATCGGGTTCACCTTTTGCTCGCTTGACTGCGTCCAGTGGATGACCAGAGTAGCCGAAAAGTTGGCAGCGACCCGCGATACGTACATTGTCTTGTAGCTCAATAGTTTGCCCTATTGCCATCGTCACTTGCCAGCCGATGCCGACATTGTTACCAATGATAAGTTGAGGGACACTAGCGCTGGGTGTGGTAGTCGAACGCCCGCTGAATGTTGTCTGGCCAGAAATTCTACATTGATTGCCCACACTGATGCTCACCGGTCCTGAGATGAATGGCAATCCACCGTAAAGATAGAGAGCCTGCCCACACTGTTGCAGACGCCCTTTAAAAGCAGGTGTATAAACAAATACTCGGGTGAGCGTTGCAAAAGCATCTCGAGCAGATGTACAAACAATATAGAGACTTTTGTTGAACCAGCGAGGCGTAGGTAAGCTTGCGTTGCGACACTGTTTTAAGAAGACAAAAAGACGCGGCCCCCAGGGGCTAGGATGATTCTTCAACCAATACTTTAAATTGTGCGCTGTGACAAAGCTCATTCTGATCGTCCTTTTAGTATCAAGCGTTTGAGTTAACTAAGAGGGTTACAAGAATTGAGCCATAAAATAATTAGCTAATTATCAATGGCTTGGGTTTGAATTCTATTATTGCTGAGGACGATTCTCAAATTGAGAAGCAATTTGTGATACCGCAATAGTGAGAGCGGCCAGAATGTAAATGGGCCAGTTGAATCCTTGTGTCAAAAAGGTACCAGATATTATCGTGCCGATTAAGCCGCTGTAGACAGCGATAGCCATGGCTTTTAAATAAGGTGGTGCCGAGGTTGTGCTGTCGAGTTTGCGAAGTGTACTTGTCGCACAGCGAACAAGAGAAACGATAAAGATAATAAACAGTCCTAGCCCCAAAAAACCGGTCTCCGCTAACACACCAAACCATGTACTGTGAACCGCGTGATTGAGGCCATCCCAATGCGGGCTGTAGAAGTAGTAGTTGTAATAGAAGTTGTTCAAACCGACGCCGAAAATGGGATTGTCGAGTGCCATTTTAAACGCGGCTTCCCAAGCGTAAAGACGCCCCATTGCTGATGCATCAATGCCAGCTTCTGCTGCTCCTCCGGATGCTCGACTAGAAATACCCGCTACTGCATAGAGTACAACCATGGCTGTGGAAGCCACAAAAACAAGCAAAGTTTTAGACGGGATTAATCGCCAAGCATAAACGCCCAATACTGCCAGAGAGCCTAGTAAACCGCCACGGCTTTGCGTCGCAATGACGGCCATCATTAATAGGAGCGAGGTAATGAAAGATAGGGTTCTAAAGCCTTTGTTGATACCGTTGGTTGTGGCGATCGCCACTGAAAATGCTAATGGAAACATCAATACCAAGGCTAAATCGTTGGGGTCGCCTAACATTGACCCGAAGTCCCGTCCAATTGTGACTCGTGAACCTTCCACCAATCCAATCCCATTCACCGAATTGAACAATGCAACGCAGCTCACTAAGAAACCCGAAATAATCATGAGAACAGAAAATCTAGACAGCTCCTTGGGTGAGGTAATGAGCCATGCAATTGCCAACGTCATTATCATGATTTTCCAATAGGTGCCTTTAAACATGGTCATCGCGACGTCACGGTTGGCTGCTAGGAGGACTCCAATCAGGACGATACCCCAGAAGGCGAATAGCCAAATAAAGCAGCGGTGCCAAAATAGCGTGACCTGACGGCTGATGAGTGTATGCCAGAGCAGCGCGGCAAGTGCACCGGCGGAGAGCATTAACGGAATTCTAAGGGGGTAGAGCGCTGGAAATACTTCATGGATTCGAAAAAAAGAAAACACAACAAACAGTAATACAAGCCAAAATGTTTGGCTCAACACCACTAAAATAGCAATAGGTAATAAGCTAATCACCACTGCGAGAATAGGGTGCGGGACCAAATACCAAATAAAACCAACGGTCAGCGTCAACACGATACTCAGTGTGCAGTGATGCTCTGTAGTGCTTTGGTGAGTGACTGACATCTAGCGCTCCCTCAGGTATAGGGAAGGGAAATTGATATGAGAGAGACGTTGCAATATGAGCGTGACCACTAGCACACAAATAGGGGCGAGCAACGATAGCACAAGGCGTGATTCAACTTGCGTTACTTGGCTTGATAATGAGATTAAGACGACGGTTAAAAGTATGATAAACGCGACAGGTAATACATTGTATTCTAGTCGCAATAGCCGTTGGCTGACGATATAAACGGCAATAAAGCGAACAAACCCGACAGTACATAACGTGGTCAAAATACCCATGATGCCCCACTGACTAGCAATGGTTGCTAATAGGATACCTGCGGCTGCGCATGCGGAATTAATCACCAGCAATTGTTTGGTTTGCTTGCGATAAAGAATACCAATATTGGTGATTTCAGACAGCTCTTTGAACAAGGCAATAATGAGGACTGGAACAATATAGTTAATTGCTGAGTGGTAGGTGTCTGGCAACGCGGCGGTAATAAACAAAGGGGCGATGAAGCTCATGCAGGTGGTGACGATACAGACATAAATAAGGCCGGCTTGGGTGATTTTAACCGTTTGACTATTTCCGGCTGTTCTAAGGACATTGAATCGTTTTGGCATCCACCACATCCCAAATGGTTGCACTAACAAGCAAGCGGCAAGCGCAAACTTTGCCGCGATGGCATACCAACCTAACTCAAGTAATGATGTGCTTGCAGCGAGTATCCATTTTTCTGCCCCACTTAACCCAAAGGCAACCACACCCGAGCCAACGATAGGGAGGGTGTACCATGTGTAAGTCTGTATCGATTTCAAACTTGATGTTCTGAGCGAGAGTCGATTGACCCACTGCAGCGCGATGATTTGAATCAATGTTGAAATGAGGGCCGCCCATAAGATACTGGCAACGGATGCTTGTGTGGTAAGCGCAACGACAATCCATAACACTTGGACAAGGCTCGCGGCTGAACTGATGGCTAAGAACAAGCGAGCTTTGTCTTGCATTCGCAACCAAGCGGTGGCAATAGACAACGGCCCGGTAAACATCACAGTGATGAGGGTAAGGACAAGTTCTTGGCGAGTGATGGGCAGTAGCGACTCATTAGGGATGAACAGCGACGCCACTAAGACGATCATAGTGATAATGATGGCGACGAAACAAGACAACGTAAACAGCTTACTGGCGATGACATATTGTTTTATTAATGAACGGTAATGTCCTGCGAAGCGATACAGGGCCTCGTGAAGGCACACGGTGATGAACAAACCAATAAACACGCCGATGGTGGCAAGTAATTCTAATCTACCTATTTGCTCAGGCGC
This sequence comes from Vibrio sp. 10N.286.49.B1, assembly GCF_002873335.1. Classification (GTDB taxonomy): domain Bacteria; phylum Pseudomonadota; class Gammaproteobacteria; order Enterobacterales; family Vibrionaceae; genus Vibrio. Next base: position 23,779 of record NZ_MCUW01000027.1, read on the forward strand.
TAGATAACGCGTGATAAAAGGCAGCATGATCAAAGAAAGACCTCGAGTGATAACAATGCTTAGTGCATAGGTGAGAAACTGATGCCATGATTTATTCATTGGAAGCCTCATGCAGCATGGCTGGCTTCGACAAGGACATGATCGACGTTAGGATATCACGATAAACATTATCGGCTTGGTAGTGCTGAGCGTACTCGAGAGCGGCAATACTGATGTTTTCTCTTGCTAAGTGGTGTTGAGCGATAAACTGGAGCTTGCTCGCCAGAGATGATGCGTCATTGGCGGTGTATTTGATGCAGTTTACCCCGTCGGTGAGTTGGTTGTCCCAATAAGCCCCGTCGTGCGGTATAACTGGACACAATCCTGCCGCCATTGCTTCTAATATCGATAAGCCAAATGGTTCGTTAACACTTGTTGAGACGAAGATACTCGAGTTCATACGAATTTCATCAAGATTATTGGGCTGTTGGTGCCAGGTGATTCTAGGTGTATTTTGTGGCGCGACACATTGATCTTGCAGTGCAACCATCTTACTGGGTCTTATATAGCAAACGTCGCCGCTTATTGGCTGTGTCTGCCGAGAAAGTGCTTCGGTCAATAAATCTAAATTTTTCCATTTGAGTAATGATGCGGCCCAAAATACACGTGCACGGCTTTGATTGCGTAACCTTGGCCATTGCGCCACGCTCAACCCATTAATAAAGCGTGACGCATTAATATCCTCTAATGTGAGAGGTTTTGTAGCGGCAGTCGCGGCGAAGTCGCTGTGCTGACTCGGTTGGGGACTCAAGTTTAACGCAATCAAAATCGACTCTACTGCACTATCGAGATAATAGATTTTATCAGCGTTCTTTAAACACCAAGCGACAGAGCGTGAGTTTCCAACGGGACCGTGAATAAATTGTAAAACGGGGTAGCCAAACCAGCGTTTAAGAAAATACAAAGGCATATCAGAACCAGGCTGTGTCGAGCCAACAAGAAGCGATACTTTTGGTAACCAAGCGAGATAAATCAGGCACCAGAATAGTCGGTAGGCTAACAACAAATAGAATGCGCGACCTTTTAATTTAGAGACCACTGAAGCGAACGGAATAGAGAGAATATTGACGGGAATGTGGCCCTGCAGACCCGTGTTTTCCCACCCTTTTGGATGAGCCGTGATAACGCTGACGGTCATATTCGGTTCGTCACAAAGCGATAAAATACTTTGAGTTGCTACTTTAGAGCCGCCATGAAATGGCATAGGGTCAAAAACAACGATGTGACGTGATAATGTGTTTTGATTAAGCATTGTGCATGACTCCTGTCCAATAACGTTGCGCTAAGGTTTTTAATGGTCTGAACGCTGCGAAAAGAGAGGTTTGGCGATTGTTTTGATTGGAAATCATGACGTCATATACACGTTGTAATGCATGCGTATTCGCTTCAATGCTCAGATTATTGGAGATATAGTTGTGAGCTTGTTGGCTAATCTTTGGTGCTAATGTGTCATATTGCTCGATAAGAGTCTGCCAACAGTCCAGTAACTCACGGTCGTTGTCATACAGTAAGGCACTGACATTGTGTGTGACAAATTCAGGGATACCACCAATGTTTGGAGCAATAATTGGCAGTTGCGCGAGCCCCGCTTCTGCCACTACTAACCCGAAAGCCTCTTCTCTCGCCCCGCTAATGAACCCGTCGACACCACCTTGTAGCCAAGCCGCCACGTTATCTTGCTCACCAACAAACGTGACCTGGTTATCTACCTTTAGGTGCGTAGCCAGAGATTGCAACGCCTGATTAAGCTCACCGTCACCAATAATGAGCAGGTGCGGAGGGTTGAGTGTTGTCTTCAGCGTGACCAGTGCATTGAGCAGCCTGTCGATACCTTTACGATGTATCAGGGAACCGACCGTAGCAAACAACAAGGTTGAGTGTTTGATGCCGAGCCTATCTTTAACCCAGCTTGGTTGATGGGTGATAACTGAGGGGTTTGCGATGCCGTTGTGGATGACCTCTAATCTTTGTTTTGGGAATCCATCTGATAGTAGGCTCTCTGAAATGGCATGACTCACGGTGACGACCGTTGGTGATAGGTGTATCGCTAACCAGAAACGATCACTCAGTAAGTAATCGGAATGCAGCTGTGTGACCAGCGGTGTTTTGGTGTACTTAGCAACGAGATTCATCCACTGGCATGGTGCGCCGCTGTTGACGTGTATCGCATCGACAGTGTTGTTACGAATTAGTGTTCTTCCTTTCAATACGAGCGACAACCAATTTTTCACATCAAAGTTAGGCTGGTATCCGCCCATCATCAAAGTGAACGAATCAAGATACGAGGACACGCCTTGGGAGATAAGTTTATCGTGTAGCGCTGGGTTATTGGTCCAAACGATGGGGCAGAAGCGCTGGGTTTCTAAGCTGCCAATTAATTGAAGTAAGCATTGCTCACTTCCTCTAATCCAGTTATCACCAAAATGAACGTATAAAATATTTTTCATACTTGCCTCTGATTCTATGCTTATTTAATAAAGGAATAGAGCAAAGACAATGCCAATTAAATTTTAACCATAATAACAGTGGGTTAGTGGTTTTTTATAACACAGGTCAGTTCAATGGATGGAATGTTCTCATTATAGGAATCAGATTGAGACGACCATTGAGTAAGGGAGCAAGGACGATGGCTAACGATCAAGAAGGGGCTTACTTGATTAGTCGTTGATACAAGCTGATAAACTGCGGTACGACAACATCGGTTGAATAGGCGTGTTTAATGCGTTCTCTTGCGGCTTGGCAAATACTACGACGTTGCTGCTGAGATAAGGTCATCCAATGATTTACTTGAAGTATCATCTCTTCAGAGGTGTCGACAATCCAACCACTCGAACCCGTCGTAATCAACTCGGGCAGCTGACCAAGAGGAAAACTGATGACGGGAATGCCTCGCGACATGGCTTCGAGTGCAGCCATCGGTAATCCTTCGAATTGAGAGGTTATCAGGAGTATATCAATGGTTGGCCAGACGGTATTCATTTGGCTCTGCTGACCATGAAAAACGACGTTATTAGAGGCATGGTTGATGAGGGCTTCTCGCATTGGCCCATCACCATAGATATTAAACTGAGCGAAGTGGCAGTGCTTGGCGATAGATAAGAAACGTTGGGGGTCTTTTTCTTCACTCAAGCGCCCTACAAACCCTATGGACACGTTTTGGGTCTTATTACTGTCTTTTTTGCTGTTATCTTCATTAGGGACAGGGACGAAATTATTAATGAACCTTGCACGTGACGATAAAGGCAGCTTGTTAAGAATGAGCTGACTGACGGCAATTCGCTCATGATTCATTAGGGAGCTGTAGCGATCAATCCAATCATATATTTTCACACGCCCAGTTGGTGTTTCACCTGCGTGAAAAGACGCGACGTAGGTAATTTTGAAGGAACGGTGGCGTAATTTCGTGAGTCGACAGAGAATATTGGCTTTATAGCCGTGAGAGTGAATGGTTGTCGGTCCATTGCCATCGAGTTGCGCTGCCTTGATGGCCAAACCAATGTGCGACCATTGAGGTTGGTCAGGGTAATGGGTGCTCAATACCATGTGGGGCACATCATTTTGGTCGAGCTTATCAACGACCGCGGAGCGTTCCCCGTAGTCGCTGAGCAGCACGACGTTCACTTGTTGTCCATGGCTTATTAACCCTTTGGCAAGTTCAACCACATGGGTTTCGATCCCACCAAACCCGCTGCTATCAAGTACTAGCCAAATCATGATGCGTTGAACTTAGTATTAGTACGCACGATCTTCCGCTTCCCAAGCTTGTTTCTTTCGATAGACGGTGGACGGGCTTAGTTCTAGTAATACTGCTGCTGTCAGGACATTGCCATCACAAAAATCAATCGCCTGCTGGATGGTTTCTCGCTCAATTTGCCACATTGGCCGTATATTATCGGTTTGAGTCACGGAGTTGGTTGACACATCTGTGGAAACATCAATCATCGCTTGGGCATCACTTTGCGTCGCTTCGTTTTGGCTAACAGGAGGCAGGGTCGTTGGTGCCTCGAAAGTCGAAGGCTGGGGAACGAGGTGTGGTTTAGTGATTGACGCTCCTTTGATTTCTTTTGGTAAATGCTCAATACCAAGTGATTTATCGTCGTTAAGTACCACTATATTTCTAATGATATTTTGCAGCTGCCTGACGTTGCCAGGCCACTGATATTTCTTGAAATACCTCTTTGCATCTTGAGTGATGGATTGGAAACTTCTCTTATCTTGTTTTGCGTATTGCAACAGAAAGTGTTCAGCAAGTGTCACGATATCGTCACCACGTTCACGCAAAGGCGGCATATGAACCGGTACCACATGCACTCGGTAGTAAAGGTCTTCTCGAAAGCGGCCCTCTTGGACTTCGAGTAATGGATCTCGGTTGGTGGCACAGATAATTCGAGTATCGACCTGGTGCTCCTTTGTCCCACCAAGTGGAGTAAAGGTTCCAGTTTGCAGAAAACGAAGTAGTTTCTTCTGCATCTCTAAATCCATCTCGCAAAGTTCATCGAGAAATAGGGTCCCGCCATGAGCGAGAGAAGCTGCGCCTTTTCGATCGGTGGTTGCCCCTGTGAATGCTCCTTTCATATGACCAAATACTTCACTTTCCATAAGATCTTTGGGTATGGCACCACAGTTGATGGCGATAAAAGGCTTGTCTCTTCTGTCGCTTTCATTGTGGATAGCATTCGCACACACTTCTTTTCCGGTGCCACTTTCACCGATAACAAACACACTGGCGTTGGTGTTCGCAACTGCATCGATAATTTTGTATACCCCTTGCATGGGAAGGCTAGCACCAATAAAGCCATGAAAATGCTGTCGATCCATTCGTTGTTGAATATCATCAAGCATCGTTTCGAGTTTTGCTTGCTTCAAGTGGATGCGAATTGAGGTTTTTAATCGGTCAGCACGAATCGGCTTTTCTAAAAAGTCTTTGGCACCCTTTTGGATAAGGTTGACGGCAATGTCGACACTACCATGTGCTGTCGCGATGATGACGGGCACTTGCAGATTTTGTTCTGCAATCCACTCCAATATGACTTCGCCTTGCATATCAGGTAATTGCAGGTCAAGAATCACTAATGAAGGTAACGTCCGCTCTAAGACTCTTTTAGCTTCACCGCCAGTCGCAACGTGTATGACGTCGTAAGGCTCATCTTTTAAGAACTGCGTGTAGAGTACTGCCAAAGACGATGAGTCCTCAATCAGAAGTACTTTCGGTGTCATATCGAGATCCTTTGCTTTTCTTGGTATATCCCTATGCATTAATCATAGACGAAAAGTCAGGCGGTGTTATTGAAAAGTATCAGTAACAACCTGAAACTAATAGCGATAACACAAAAACTCATCTCAACAACACTTAAATTGACAGCGACAAAAACGAACTGTTGTTCACTTTGTTCTTCAAACGAGTCATTAAGCTTTGAGGTAGCCAAGGCAGCCGGTTTAATTCCCGACAAATCTCTGCAGATAACGTAGGTTGATGTTGGTAATTAAGAATGGTCCCTAATATTTGGGTGTGCTCTCCTTGGGAAAGGCGTCGCACCGCTTGCGAGACTTGATTAACGAGCGTAACACCACCCAAAACAACAAGGAATGTGCCATCGCAAGCATTGGCAACACAAGATGCAGGGATATTATTTTTGTTAACGTTAAGAATGGGAGAGGTATCGATGATTACTCGATCAAATTCGGTAAGCCAATTCGCCACTTCTTGCCTTAAAAAATGTGGGTCTTTATAGGCTAAACGCGTTCCTGGGTCACTAGGGGCAGAGACGCCAAGAAAAACCTTTGGTGAGTCATTGTGTTGCACCCAAGTGCTAGAGCCATGAGCTTGCTCGTTGAGAGAGTCATCCTGTTGTGACCCAATTGACAGCGGAGAAAGTGTCGGATGATTGAGGTTTAGATCGACCAGTAAGGTCTTGTGTCCCGCAAGGAGGTATCGTTCAGTTAAGGCTTGAGCGATGGATGTGGTTCCCTCGGCCTCGTTACACGCAGAGATACATAATGAGCGGCATTGATGCAGCTCAGCACTAAGATAAATGTCTTCAATTTCTGAATGCGTAGACGGAATCGTCATCATAGTGCTCCTATTAATACGATAGTGGTTGTTAGTCTTAGGATATCAGTAAGCCCGATTCGCGCTTTTTCGGCGAAGCTGTCACGTCGATCTGGGATGTAAATGGTATCGCCCGCACGTAGGACTGGCAGTTTTCGAATGTCGGCTGTTTTACTGAAGGAGACTAAGTCAAAGGTGCGAGCTTGGCCTTGGCAGCAAGACATATTGACGACACTGATTTTTTCCATGTAGGCTTTGTCGCTTGGACCGCCAGCTTCGGCTAAAATGTCCAGAATCGTCATGTTGTCATTAAAGCTATATCGACCTGGGTTGTTGACTGCGCCTAGTACTCGAATGGTTTCTTCCTTAGGCGTATCTAGCCAGTTTTTGTCTTTTTCTGGCAGGTAAATGGTATCGCCTGGTCTTACGCTTGGTAAGATAGTCTCATCACCGGTTTCAAAATAAAGAGACAAATTAAGTTTACTCACTTTAGCGTACGTTTTATCACGGTGAGTGACGCGGATATTGTGAATGTCAGCATCCTTGGTAGGCCCATCGGCTGCCGATAAAATATCAAGAAAATGCATCTCATTGGTGAATCGATAACGTCCGGGTGCGTTCACTTGTCCGAAAACATAAATCGAGGCGTCTGAGCTTTGACGAACCCATTGAGATTTGTTGTCGGATGGGTCTTGTGGCAGGTCATGGATACGTATAAGGGTACCCGCTGTGATGTACGGGAGCTCTGATTGTGGTGCGCCTTTTTTTATAAAGGTATCTAGATTGAAAACTGTCGTCTTGCGTCCGTTTGCAATTTCAATTTTTGTCGTATCAGCACGAAGCGTTGGACCACCCACGTGGGCAAGTAGATCCATTAAATCCATTTCATCAGACCATTCAATACGGCCCGGTCTCACTACCTCGCCGATAACGTTCACCGCGCGGTCAGGTGCAATCTTTAGCCATGATTTTTCATTCATGTCTGTTTTTTCAGGGACAAAAATAGCATCACCAGGCCCAATATCCGGTGCTTGGCCACCCTTCAAGCCTTCGGTGAAAGCTGTCATATCAAATCGAACCACTTTTCCCGTTGATTTAATGACGCGAATTTGTCGGGACTCTGCAAAACGAGTGGGGCCGCCAGCGTTGGCGAGAATATCCATAAAGGTGGCACCACGCTTGCCTTCATAAGCACCAGGGCTTGCGACTTCGCCCATGACATAGACGGTGTTTGCACCTGATTTTATTTCTTCTTCTTGGCGAGGAACAAAAATAGTCGCGCCTGCTTCAAGGGGAGGTAGCATGGAGACGTCCCCTGAATCTAAATAACGTTTTAAATTAAACAATGTCGGCGTGTTGTTACTGATAATCCTGATCTGCTCTACGCCAGCGTATCGTGTCACTCCTCCCGCTCGCATCAACACATCAACAAGGTCTGTGTTGGGCTTGTATGAAAATGAACCGGGCGCGTTGACTTCGCCAAATACTTTGACAGCCCGTCTTGCGTCAGCGCTGTCGCCTGCATCAGCCAGTTTAGCGGGATCAAATTCTTGTTCGATATTACCAACAAGAGGGGACGCTGGAACAAACAATGTGTCTAAGGACTGCAGTTGCGGTAAGTTGTCATTGTCGCCCGTATCCAAAAAACGTTTGTAATCAAAATTTTGTCGCTCAGCGCCACGCTTCAATATCATCTTGTTAAGTTGGGCGCCAGAGCGTAGCCCGCCTGCCGCGTGAAGTGCCATTTGAACATTAGAATTAAACGGCAGCGTATATTCACCAGGAGAGGTTACGTACCCTTGTACTGAAACAAGAATCTGTCTTTCAGCGATGTAGACCTGGGCATTGCTGGTATCACGAAAAGCTTGCGAAAGAGCCGTGCTCACAGTAGTGGCGAGCTGGGTTTCATCATAACCTGCCACAAAGATAGCACCGACTTCGGGTAGGGTAATACGACCTCGTTTATCAACTTGAAAACCGCGATTGAGTGTCGGTTCCCCCGGGAGATCAACTTGTATGAGGTCGCCTACCTGAACCTGCTTGTCATCGGCAAGTGCATTAGGGGTAACAACCAGCCCAAGTAGGCACAATAAAGTCAAGATGTGAGCCAGCATTGCTTTAAACATCATTGAGAGCCTCCCGTATCATACGAGCTATCATCATCGGCGAGGACTTCAATACTCACGCGACGATTAGTCAGCTTCACGCCTTCTGAATCGCCTTCATAAAGCGGGAGTTCGTCACCTAGTGATTGAGTGTCAACACGATTGGGGTTAAGGCCAAAAATAGACAAGTAACGTTTCACTTGTTTAGCCCGGCCTAATGCTAGGCGTTCGTTATACTCTTCACCACCCGTGGCGTCAGCGTGGCCGGTGACGGACAAACGTATGGTAGGGTGTTGTTTTAGGATGTTGGTTGCTTCGGCTAAATGGCCCATGTACTTTGGGTTGACTTCAACTGAATCGTAGGCAAATTGATTATCAATATTTAGCAACCCATAGACTTCCTCAACCACAGCCATTAGGTTATCGAAATCTTGTCCTTGCATGGGAGGCGTGCAAGAGGCTTGAGTGCGCACGTAATCAAGGCGAAGTTCAAGGTCATTCAGTTTCTGGCGTTGAATGACGATATCGTTGGCTGCGTCAATCCACAGTCCGCCCTCTAATTCTCTCGCGATTCTATTTTGCTTTTCTTGAGCCTGCAGTACCGCAGCAGGAAAACACCAATTGGCGCCTTCTCGAATGAGCGTTTCTAAATGCAGCTTACTGAGCTTCCAGTCGAACCTGAGTCCATGCTCTGGACCTAATGGCTCATCAGGCATGACCGGTGAAAAGTCAGACCCTGCATATTGTTCAGCGATGCCTCCGGTTCCTTCATCAGGATAACTGGTACATGCCGATAGAAGCATGACTAAACTGACCACTTTTAGGCGAGAAATTACATCCATATAACCATCCCTAGCTTAACGTGATGACGTGTCACGCTGTTATTATAAGTATTCGTTGCTGACGTGTGTGTTGATCGGAATGGCTTGCCCAATCCGTAATAACTTCATGATTTGTAGCGGTTGTCCTGTTGCATTCTCGATTCGCATCACGCGTTCACGTTCAACAAGACGCTTATATAGATAAACAATAGCACCGATGCCTGAAGAATCCATAAAGTGAACCTGCTTGAGATCAACTTCTACTTCATGATGTCCATCATTATGAATAATATGATCTATTTCTGTCTGAGCTTCACGGCTTCCTTTGGCATCAAAATCACCAAATAGTTGTACATGAAGTGTTTGGTTATTGTTGGCTTCTGCTTTGAGTAATTCCATGATTGTTGCCTCAGTGTTGGGTTAGACAACTAGGGAACTGCAGCTTACGTGCCAGAAATTAATTTGTTTTTAATCAATATGTTAGGTTTTGTAAAAAACAGAGTTCCCAAAATAAAAAAACGCTTCTCAAATTGAGAAGCGTTTTTTAACAGGTTCAATATTGGGTCTAACCTACATCGCTGTCGATTTATCTGGCGTTAGGTCGTCTATTCTTGTTTGGCTTTTTAGCGGGTGGCGTTTCGCTATTGCTTCGGCTACCCGGCTTTTTTTTGCCATTTCGTTGGTTTTGTCCATCGGTACGAATGTCTGGTTGACCTTTGGTGTGCTTAGTTGCGAAGCGATGTGCACCGTGACGGCCTGATTTTCTACGTTGAGCTGGGGTTTTTGAATCCAGATCTTCGGCCGGAACCAAGCAGCTGTCTTTTTCGCCAATCAAATACGCCTTACCCATGGTAATGAGGGCCTCACGTATAATTGGCCAGTTAGATGGATCGTGGTAGCGAAGTAGCGCCTTGTGGAGTCGACGCTGACGTTCACCTTTTGCAACGGGTATATCGATTCGTTTTTTGTACTTCACTCGCTTGAGCGGGTTGGTCTCCGAGTAATACATGGACGTGGCATTACACATTGGAGATGGGTAGAAGTTTTGGACCTGATCGCACTCAAAGTTGTTTTTCTTTAGCCAAAGCGCCAAGTTCAGCATGTCTTCGTCTTCGGCGCCTGGGTGCGCTGAGATAAAGTAAGGGATAAGATATTGTTTCTTACCTGCTTCCTTGCTGTATTTTTCAAACATTTCTTTGAAACGATCGTACGTGCCCATACCGGGCTTCATCATCAGATCCAGCGGGGCTTTCTCTGTGTGTTCAGGGGCAATTTTTAGATACCCACCGACGTGATGTGTAACCAGCTCACGGACATACTCTGGTGATTCAATTGCCAAATCGTATCGAACACCAGAAGCGATCAGGACCTTCTTAATGCCATCGACTTTTCTCGCTGAGCGATAGAGGTCGATGGTGTGCTTGTGGTCGGTATTAAGCTTGTTACAGATGCCCGGGAACACGCACGATGGTCGACGACAGTTTGCTTCTGCTTTAGGGTCGGAACACCCTAAGCGGTACATGTTAGCCGTTGGTCCGCCAAGGTCAGAGATGGTGCCGGTAAATCCTGGCACTTTGTCACGAATTTCTTCCAGTTCATTGATGATGGAATCTTTAGAACGGTTCTGAATGATGCGTCCTTCGTGCTCGGTGATAGAGCAGAATGAACAGCCACCAAAACAGCCACGCATGATATTGACCGAGGTTTTGATCATCTCGTAAGCTGGAATCTTGGCTTTGCCGTAGGCAGGATGAGGTACACGAGCATAAGGCAGCCCAAAGACGTAATCCATTTCATTCGTAGACAGTGGGATTGGTGCTTGGTTAACCCAAAGTTCACGGTTTCCGTGACGTTGAATGAGCGCTCGACCAGAATAAGGATTGGTTTCCAAATGCATGATTCGGCTAGCGTGCGCATACAAAATACGGTCGTTATTGAGCTTTTCAAACGGCGGAAGCCGAACGGCCGTTGTTTTTGAGTCGTGGCGGGAAGGTCGAATCGCAATTGGTTGAGCTTCTACTGTGACATCGGTTTCTTTTTTGTTTGTATCGCAATTTGTTTCGACTTCATAAGGATTCTGTGGGACAAACGCTTTGCCCGGTTTTTCTATTCGCGATGAGTCGATAATTTTGTAGCCTTCTGGCTCTGCAGGAAGGTTAATGGCAGTACCGCGGATGTTAGTCAGCGTTGTTATCGGCTCGCCATCAGCCAACCGATGGGCGACTTCAACTAGGGCTCGCTCTGCGTTACCAAACAATAAAATGTCGGCTTTTGCGTCAAATAGTACGGAGCGGCGTACTTTATCTGACCAATAATCATAGTGGGCAATTCGACGTAAGCTTGCTTCAATGCCGCCTAGCACAATAGGTGTCTCTTTGAACGCTTCACGACAGCGCTGAGAATAAACCAATGTGGCTCGGTCTGGGCGTTTGCCGCCTTCATTATTTGGCGTATAAGCATCATCATGACGCAGTTTTTTGTCAGCCGTATAACGGTTGATCATTGAGTCCATATTACCAGCCGTAATACCAAAAAATAGGTTCGGCTGGCCGAGCGCCATGAAGGCGTCTTTGTTGTTCCACTCAGGTTGAGCGATGATACCGACTCGAAAACCTTGAGCTTCTAATAGTCGACCAATGATTGCCATACCAAAGCTAGGGTGGTCCACATACGCGTCGCCCGTTACAATAATAATGTCACAGCTATCCCAACCAAGAGCATCCATCTCTTTCCTACTGGTGGGTAGAAATGGAGCAACACCGTAGCACTCAGCCCAGTATTTTTTGGTTTCATGGATTGGGGTTATATCGTTGTACATGTTTTGACCTCTAACTTTGGAGGCGCGCATTATATACTTCTAATCGAGAGACTTCAAAATTAAAGCTTTGTCAATAAAGAGCGTAGGGTTATATGGAATGGGCATTGAGAGCAACAATAGTAAAGTGACTCAAGCTGATATATCATCAGCGCACTTTTATGTCTGTGAATAATGGAATTATGGTTTCTTCAATTCTAACGCTACTAGCGCCATCTATTACGGTGACATTGCTCATTCTTACGCTCATATTGGCTAAAGGTGATATCTGTCCAGGTCAGCGCGGCCGAATTCATAAATTGTTGCCAGCTATTGGCTTACTGTGGTTGGCCATTGCCTCGCTTAAAGTAGAGGCCTTTCTTGTCGTTTTTGCTATTTTCTATTTTTATTCAAAAGTAAAAACGGGCAAAACGCGAGAGCGAGGTCCGTTTTGGGTTATCCATCTAGCCAATGGGTTTGGCATTGCCTTTTCCGCTATTCTTATTTCTTCGCAGGCAACATTTGGTCATGGGGTAGCGCTGTTAAGTTCCGGTCTTTTGCTTGGTACGGCCTTTGCTCACCTTTTGTTGACGATTGCTCGTACCCGTCTGCAAGCTTTTCACAGAATTCTCCCTGTTTCTGGAGTGATACTTGCGATCGTATTCGCCGTTAGCTTTTTAGGAAATGCCTATCACTGGCAAGAAAGTGTTGCGCAACATTATGTGATTGAGCTCGTGATGTCTTTTGTCATGTTGCTGGTGGGTATTACTTGTTGGGTCTGGCATCTTGTTCGCCATCATGCCCCTGAAAAACGTCAGCTCAGTGTTGCCTTTTTTTGCTTACTTTCTGCTAATGTCGGCTTGTTCCAGCTTTACGCGGTGATGTAGGGCGGATGCGAAAGTTTCATGTGAACATAGTCTGACATCTTGAATATGAGCAGCGTGTCGCTTTCTATTTCTTTAAACCAAGCTAGTCTTTAAAAGACTGGCTTTTTTTTGGGGAGAGTGACGATGGATTTAAGTAATGTCAGTGGTTTTGATAGCATCATTTTACTGGGAATCGTGAACGAAAAGCTGCGTTTAGAGTGTGAATCCTTTGAAGAATTGGTATGTGCGTATGAGTTAGATATTGAAGGGGTTGTCGGTAAGCTTGATATGCTAGGCTATAAGTACGACCCGTTGACCAATCAATTTAAAGCGTATCAGCAATAAACACGCTCTAAAATAACATTGATATAGTAAGCTTGTCAGTTGTGTATCATTCGCAGGACAAGCTTATTGGCGTTATCTATTCAACGAAAGTAACCGGAGTGTTCAAGGGGCGGTTATCCACAGCACTTCTTGTGTTTTTTCTTGCTACCGCAAGGGCAAGGATCGTTTCTGCCGACTTTCGATGATTCAATCGTGATAGGGCGAGGTGGTAGGCTATCATCTAGCTCCCCATCGACGTAATACCACTGCTCGTTTTCAAACAGAAATCGTGAGCGTTCAGACAAGCAATGTTCAAATCCATTCTCTTCTAAATACGCTTTAAAAGTGACATAACCTTCATGCGAGTTTGCCCCATTTTCTGTACTTGTCACTTCTAACTTGGTCCATTTTCCATCAATTGAATCGGCAATAGAGTTACGCTCTTCTTCGGCCTGGCAGCTTGGATGGTAAGTATCAACAACGAAATCGACATTCTTTGTGACGTGTGCGCAGAAACGTGCTCGCATTAATTGTTGTGGTGTTGCGGCAAGGGCTGGGTTGAGATGGATTGGTTGGCAACAAGCTGAAAACTCTAGCTGGCTGCCACAAAAGCAAAGTGACATAGTGAACCTAAATTAAGCGTGAGTGTGATAGTCAGATTCGATCGTGAGTAGATCTTCTGTCCATTTTATCGCATCGTCATAGTGCTTTGCTAGTCTCTCATCATTAAGTTCAAGCTTATCGCGAAGTTGAATCACAGAAGACCAATCGGCAGCCTCGTAAGCTTTGACTAAACTCAATATATCCCCAAGCTTGCCTTTCTTAATCACCAATGCTGACTTTACTAGGTTATTGATTGGCATTTTATGCACAAGCTCTTCAAGCGGCTGATCAAACAATGAATCAAGTAATGAGAACATACCAGTAAGAAAGCCGAGACCATCTTCGATATTACTATTCATATCTTGCAAAATCAGTTCACAAAAGCGAGCTCGTTGGATCGATAAACTGTACAGAGAATCTGGTTTGTCGTCTTGCGTAGACGTGATTGCGACCAAGGAAATGAATTTACGTAAACGATCCTCACCGAGGTAAACCAGTGCTTGTTTAAACGATTTGATTTCTGCACGGATGAGATAAGAAGAGTTTACAAACGTTAGCAGCTTGTAGGATAAGGTGACATCGAGCGAGAATAAGCGTTCTAGTTCATCATAATTTATATTTGGGTTGGAGATTTCTTTACATAGCTGAACAACCGTTGGAAATGACGGTTTTATCTGTTTGCGACGAATAAGTTGCGGCTTACTAAAAAAGTACCCTTGAAATTGGGTAAACCCTACCGATTTAGCCAGTTCAAATTCTTCATAAGTCTCAACTTTTTCTGCCAAGAAAATGATGTCGTGAGCATGTAGTTTGTTGATAAGCGCTTTGGCTTTATCAAGCGGATACTGACGAATATCGATCTTGATGATCGAGGTATACGGTAAGAACGGTAACCACTCCTTTTTAGGGATGAAATCATCTAAGGCAATAGTGTAACCCGCTTCCGCCATTTTTCGAACGGCAGACAACAGCTCCTTGGTCGGCTCGCAACTCTCGAGTATTTCGATGACTAAGTTATCTTTAGGAAATAGCGTAGGGACAAGGTTAACCAAACTCTGATAGGGAAAGTTAACGAAGCCAAGTTTATCGCCTATCGTACTGTAATGCGTGGCTAAAAAGTGCTCGGAAAGCAAACGATTTGTCGCGATATCGGGGTCAATATCAGGAAACGTATTATTCGGACCGTCCCTAAAAAGCAACTCATAACCAATGGTTTTTTGTTGATTATCTAGAATAGGTTGTCTAGCAATGTACGAGTATTTCAAATTTGGCATCGTGATCTCATAAACGTATCAACTATCTTAACGTCTAATAAGTAACGTTGACCATCGATCTGTCGGATTTTATGTGGAATGGCTCATGCTTTTAACAAAATCTCGGATTTGCAGTTCCTGATTTCCAGGTGTGCAGACCAATACAGAGCCTTGTGTGTACCAATCACCAAGGACGATACGGGTGTATTCTTCGCCTTCGATATCAAATGTATGAATATTCGGACGGTGTGTGTGCCCATGAATCATGAGTTTGACATTCTCTGCTTGCATGACCACTTCAACTTCATGTTGTGTCACGTCCATAATATCAAGCGATTTTCCGATCTTTTCTTCTTTGATATCGCCTTGTATTTTATTAACAATACGACGTCTTGTAAAGAAAGGAAGTCGATTAAATAACCATTGAAGCCATGATTGGTTAACTTTTGCTCGATAGGCGAGGTATTTAACGTCATCGGTACAAAGGGTATCTCCGTGCATGACGACAGCGCGTTGCCCGTATAAGTCAATGACGGTTTGTTCATTCAACAAGGTGATGCCCGTGTCGCGACAGAATCTTTTTCCAAGTAAGAAGTCACGATTACCCTGTAAAAAATAGCATGGGATACCCGATGATGTCAGTGCTTTGAATTCGTCTCGAATCGTGTGAGCAAAGTCAGAGGGATCATCGTCTCCGATCCAAAATTCAAATAGGTCACCCAACACATAGAGTGCGTCAGCGTGAATCGCTTCGTTGCGCATGAACTGGATGAAGCATTCTGTCGTATCGGGGAGAGAAGGCGAGAGGTGCAGGTCAGATATGAATAAAGTCGTCATAATATGAGGAAAAGGAGAGCCACGCTCTCCCTAACCATTACTCGTGGATAGTTGTGCTAGTAATAAGCACTTCTTCTAGTGGTACATCTTGGTGCATACCCATAGAGCCAGTGCTAACGCCTTTGATTTTTTCTACGATATCTAAACCTTCAACTACTTCAGCAAACACGCAGTAACCCCAACCATCAAGACTTTCTGAGCGGAAATCTAGGAATTTGTTGTCGTTAACGTTAATGAAGAACTGAGAGCTAGCAGAATGTGGTTCCATTGTACGAGCCATTGCTAGTGTGCCAACTTTGTTGCTCAGGCCATTGTTTGCTTCGTTTTTGATCGTTGCACGTGTTGTTTTTTCTTTTAAGCCAGACGTCATGCCGCCGCCTTGAATCATGAAACCATCGATAACACGGTGGAACAAAGTGTTGTCGTAAAAACCATCACGGCAGTACTGTAGGAAGTTTGCACTTGTTTCTGGTGCTTTCTCTTCGTTTAATTGAACCTTGATGTCGCCGAAATTAGTATGAAGGGTGATCATGATGAATACCTATTTAACGTGTTTTTATGTTGAACCACCGATTCTAGCTTAAGTGACAAGACAAGCAAACGGTCAAATTCGCAGAATATCTAATTGGTGCGTGGTTTTTACACGATATTGGAAAGATCAACGGTAAAGTACCGGAGTAATTGTGAGTTTTCTTTGTTTAAGCGCTCCATTATGTCGGCGATTATGGTTATAATCTCACATAACTTTACACGTAATTATCCAGATAGAGATCATGCTAAAAATATACAATACGCTGACGAGACAAAAAGAGGAATTCAAACCTATCCATGCTGGCAAAGTAGGTATGTATGTGTGTGGGGTCACCATTTACGATCTCTGTCATATTGGCCATGGCCGCACCTTTGTATCTTTTGATGTGGTTTCTCGCTACCTTCGCTATGTAGGTTATGACCTGACGTTCGTTCGCAACATTACTGATATCGATGACAAAATTATTAAGCGTGCGAATGAAAACGGTGAGACGTGTGACTCGCTCACTGAACGATTGATAGGCGAAATGCACGCTGATTTCGATGCGCTGAATATGAAACGCCCAGATGTCGAGCCTCGTGCGACGCAATTTATTACTGAAATCATTGCACTTGTAGAACGCCTCATTGAGCGTGGTTTTGCTTATGTGGCAACGAATGGCGATGTGATGTTTGAGGTGAGTAAATTTGAGGATTATGGTCGTTTGTCTAAACAAGATCTCGACCAGCTTCAAGCAGGCGCTCGTGTTGATATTGAAACGGCAAAGCGCAGCCCACTTGATTTTGTATTATGGAAAATGTCGAAGCCTGGCGAGCCAACATGGGAATCACCTTGGGGGCCGGGTCGTCCAGGTTGGCATATCGAGTGTTCAGCAATGAACTCATCGATTCTTGGTGACCATTTTGATATTCATGGCGGCGGTTCGGACCTACAGTTCCCGCATCATGAGAATGAAATTGCTCAGTCTTGCTGCGCACATGATACGCCTTATGTAAACACATGGATGCACAGCGGCATGGTCATGATTGATAAAGAAAAAATGTCTAAGTCATTGGGCAACTTTTTTACCATTCGTGACGTATTATCTCATTATGATGCTGAAACGGTGCGCTACTTCTTAATGTCTGGTCATTATCGCAGCCAGCTGAATTACAGTGAAGACAACCTGAATATGGCGAAGTCAGCGCTAGAGCGTTTGTATACTTCACTGCGTGGGTTAGATATCCAAGCTGAACCGACGGGTGGCGAGGAGTATGTAACTCGCTTCTCAACGGCAATGAATGATGACTTTAATACGCCAGAAGCTTATTCCGTTTTATTTGATATGGCTCGTGAGATTAATCGCCTTAAAACGGTTGAGTTAGCTCAAGCAAGTCAATTAGGTGCAGTGATGCGCGAACTTGCTGATGTTATTGGTATTTTACATCAAGATCCTGATGCATTCCTTAAAGGTGACGCAGGCAACAATGATGAAGTAGCCGAAATTGAAGCACTAATTAAACTTCGTAATGACTCTCGCGCGTCAAAAGATTGGGCAAATGCTGATTTAGCTAGAACGAAATTGACTGAAATGGGCATCGTTCTTGAAGACAGTTCAGAAGGCACAACGTGGCGCCGTAAATAGCGTAAGCGTTTTCCTTTTATAAGAATAATCTCAGCCCTTGCTTGCAAGGGTTTATTTTTAAGTTTTAGCTTTGGTGTAATGTTTTGGCTCAAATGTATTTTTATTACTCTGCAATGAATGCGGGTAAATCGACCACACTGCTTCAGTCGTCATTTAATTATCAAGAGCGAGGTATGAACCCGCTTATCTATACGGCAGCGCTTGATGACCGTTATGGTACTGGTAAGGTGAGTTCGAGAATTGGTTTGCAATCGGATGCACAGTTATTTAAACCAGACACTGACCTTTATACTGCTATCTCTGAGCTTCATAACGAGGCGACTCGACACTGTATCTTGGTCGATGAATGCCAGTTCTTATCCAAAGAACAAGTGTACCAGCTGACAGAAGTGGTTGATAAACTTCATATCCCAGTACTGTGTTACGGTCTACGCACCGATTTTTTAGGTGAGTTGTTTGAAGGAAGCCGACAGCTATTAGCATGGGCCGATAAACTGGTTGAGCTCAAAACGATTTGTCATTGTGGCCGCAAGGCGAATATGGTTATCCGTACCGATGAGCATGGTGTGGCGATTGCACAAGGTGACCAAGTGTCGATCGGGGGAAATGATAAGTATGTTTCCGTTTGCCGCCAACACTATAAAAGCGCCCTAGGTAAGTAATAAGAGTTACGGACCCTACGCGGAGTCAGGCACAAAAAAAGGAAGCGAGTCGCTTCCTTTTTTTATCTGGCGCTATTAGGTTGATTTATTACTCAGTCATATCGATGTCGAGTGCATCGAGCGTATGTTGGTATTTAAATGTGAAACCAAAAGCCTGTAGTTTACCGCTTGATATGGCCTTGTCTGGGGTAGAGTTTACCGCGTTTAGTGACGAGTCTACCCCTGCCGCTTTCAATGCAGAGCGATAAAAAGTGGCTTTATCACAGGTGTCTGGCGTCGTCACATTGAGCACTTCGTTTTTGATTTCTTTTAATACAAAGCTGACTGCAGCAATGGCATCATGAAGATGGAGCATATTTGCAGGCGCTCTATCACTGACCGATTTAATCTTAAGCGCAAAGCGAGAAGGATGCCGATTGGGACCAAAAAGTCCACTGCAGCGCACGATCGCGTAATCAAGCTGAGAACGAACAACATGCTCTTCTGCGGTAAGCATAACAACGGATTTATCACTAAAGTCAGCTTGTGTTTGGCTTAATGATAAGCTTGCCATCTCTTCGGTCATCAATGTTGGCCGGTCGGGATAGACGGAGGTTGAGCTAATCATAATGACTTTGCGGACATTAGCTTGTTTCGCGAGGTCGACCAGTCGAGCCCATTGTGTCGCGTACATTGTGCCACGACCTTGTCGAAATCCTGGTGGAAAACAACCGATGATAGTGGTGATTTTTTTCTGCTGTAACGCCTTAACGAATGTGTTTTGATTGTCATCGTTAATAGCGGTGAGATTACACTGCAAAGCATCGATCCCATCACCTTCTAGTGCCGCAACACCTTGTTCTGATGTCTTAGTCGCCGTTACGTTGTAGCCTTGGTTCATTAAGTGCTCAGCGAGTGGGCGGCCTAGCCAGCCTGCGCCGACGATTAATACAGAAGAATCTTGCATGCTACGAGTCCTTAAACAAATGCCTAGTTAGCTCACGAAGTCGCTTATGAGCGGCATCGTTACTTTTGCTTGAATGCTGAATAATGTCGATATTGACGACAGCGGAAAGTTTTTCAAATGCTAAGGGCACAGTAACCAATTGCCCTTGTCTCAATGCTTCTTTTGCCAGATAGCTAGGAGCAAATGTCCAACCACAACCCGCGATGCACCAATCTATAATCATACTATAGCTATCAGAGTGCCACACATCGGGGCTGAGAACTTGATGGAAGCTGCTCG
Organism: Vibrio sp. 10N.286.49.B1; assembly: GCF_002873335.1. Taxonomy (GTDB): domain Bacteria; phylum Pseudomonadota; class Gammaproteobacteria; order Enterobacterales; family Vibrionaceae; genus Vibrio. The sequence continues at coordinate 43,513 of NZ_MCUW01000027.1, forward strand.
CTTGGGAATTGCGCGCGCTGATGACAAGCTGCCTATGCAAACTTAACATTTCGATATGGGGAGAGCGTGTCTGTGCGAGCGGGTGTTTTGAAGAAACATAAATATCAAAGGCGATTGTGCACACATGTTCAAAATCGAGGGAGAAAGGAATGAGGTGTTCGCCGTAAAGCAATCCAGATGTCGCTCGACCAGACTGTACCATATCAATAATATCGACACTGGAAGCGAGCAAGCATTCAACCTTTAGAGTAGGAAATTCTGTATCTAGAGTTTGCAAAATAGGGGTGATTTGTTCAAGAGGAATACCTTCGTCAACGGCTAAAACTATGGGGTGAACCTTAGTTTGTGCTAGATTGGCGACTTGTTCACTGAGCCTATTGTGTTGAACCATCACAGCCTTGGCGTACGGGAGTAACGTGTGACCAGCCTCAGTTAATACAGGGTATCGGCCTCTCCGATCGAATACACTCACACCACAATCTATCTCTAGATTTCCAATATTTTGACTAATGGCAGATTGAACCTTTCCAAGTTGCCTTGCTGCAGCTGAAAATGAGCCTGTTTCTACCGTCGTAATAAATGCTTCAATTTGCTCGATACTTAACATATCAGTAATCCTGATGTTACCTAACTTTCACTAGTCATAAGCATAGACCATAATCGTTACCATGTTGAATGTGAGTTATGGTTATCTATATGAATAATAAAGAAAGAGTATTCCACGCTATCATATTTGAAGTATTGGCGTTAGCTATCATTATACCTGTGGTTTCTTGGGTTTCCGGGACAAGGTCTGGGTCGTTGGTCATTGTTGGGGTTGGAATGAGCGTATTCACGGTGATCTGGAATTATTTCTACAATATTGTGTTTGATAAATACATGGGGGAGAATCGCGAAACTCGCACTATGAGCGTCAGGGTCATGCATGCGTTGGGCTTTGAGGCTGGGCTTATAGGATTTACTATTCCAGTTATCGCATGGTTCTTGCAGGTTTCGTTATTCGCGGCATTGTTGATCGAGGCTGGGTTTCTTGTTTTCTTCTTCTTTTATACAACGCTATTCAACTGGGCATATGACAAATGGCAACCTTATCAACGTCTATTTATGTGTTGATGAACTCGCTGGCTGTGGCGCTATAAAGACGGAAAAAGCGAAGTTGTGGAAACGGATAGGGGATATCACATAGACGGCTTCAAACGGTCGCCTATGTGTTATCGAGGTGTTTTACAGTCGAGCGTTTAGTACGCGTAGCACTTTGTCGGCATGCTCTGCGACTTCAATGCCTTCACCTGTTAAGTATCCACCATCTGGCATAGTACACAAACCTTTCGCATAGAGCGCTTGAACCGCTTTTTGTGTCTCTTCGTTGGCGTCGGTATGAACTTTGATTCCTGTGGCTGAACTGCTTAGGTCAAATTGCAGGAGCAAGTTAAGTTCGGCAAGGTGTTCTAACGTTAATTTCATAGAGGTGCCTTTTCATTTAGATTGTTCGATCAACATAGTGCGATTTGAGTTCATTGACAATCATATAGTGAATAATTTGTTAGCTAACCCCGTGTTCTCAGAGAGAAGGGTGAATATTTTATGCTAAGTGGATGAATTGTAATCAGTTGGAACACTAAGTCATGTCTTTTATCGTGAACTTTGAATATAGTTCATGGTCCATTATATTGTTGTGCCTTTACTTCACTTAGATTGATAAGCAGTCTGAGTCTACGGGAGAAAAAATGTCTACACGCAAAGCGATAGTAGTACTGACGTGTGTTTTGGGCATTGCTTCTTGTGCTTCAACGCCTACCGCGGTTGATCGAGACCCAAACCTTAGCGCTGAGCAAATTCAGACAGCGCAAAAACAAGAATATAACGAAATTTTGGCGACTCATTCATTGTGGACTAAACGTTTAGAAGACGCAGAGTCACTGCGAATTTATGCGCCCGAAAATTACCGCGATATGATGTCTTCTTGGAAAGATGCTCATGAGCTTTTTATCGAAATGAGAAAAAACCCAGCGCAAGTAGATGTTAAGCACTCTGTGTTTTCCAGTGAAACTTACGCGATTGCATTTCGAGATAGAATGAATACCGTCGAATACAATTTTACCGCTATCCAGCGTCTAAAAAAACAAGCCGACGAACTGCTTGCCCCGGCAATGACTCAGATGGCCTACCTGAGAAAGCTTGATGCCGCAAAATACTTTAGACATGCAAATACAACAGTTACGCGAGAATACGAACAATTGTTTCAGTATCTAGTGGTGTCGGAGGTGGATCGAGCTGAAAATTACCAAGCGATTTTCCTTGAAAAAGCAACGGCGTTAGAAGTTCGTGTTATTGATGCTATGTATGTAGACCCGCTTGCGAGTAAGTTATCTAATCTTTCAAGTGCGCGCTACAATATATTGGCGCCAATCAGCTTTAGTTATGTCGATCAAGGTATCATCGAGCTAAGAAAATTTGTTAGTCAATCACCTCGAGATTTTGAAACTATCGAACGCGATGTTGATAGCATTAATTTTCAATTTCGCCGATTAGAAGTCGTTGTAACAGAAGTAACAAAGCTGAATGATGTAGAAAAATCTAATTTTGAGCCACTGGTTCTTGCTGCTGAGTCGCGACTACATAAAATTTCCACTGTAGCCAAAGGGAATGATTATCGAGATCAAGATCTTACCACGCAATCTGAGCGAATTGCTCATGATGTGGAGATGTTGAATAAAGCAGAACAGTCTTCTGCCTTGCGTAAAGAAAATGCGCAGTTGAGACAAGAAATCGCACTGCTTGAATTACAAAATAGTAGTGACCAAGGTAATACTGAACAAGTGGTAACAGAAGTGATGGACAAAGCCGCTTACAATCGACTTGAGATAGAAAACCTAAAGAAGTTGGTGAGTGCGTTGCAAGAAAAAACGACGGACTAAGGAGTCAACTCCTGCCTATTTAACTACGGCAAAAAACATTAATAAAAAACCTAAAAAGCACTGCCTAAAGCGGTGTTTTTTAGGTTTTCTAAGGATGAAAAATAAGGCTGCAAAAATACATACCTATATATTACTTATTGTTTTCTTATGACTATTTTCCATAGTGATGGCGTGATGTGTGTTTTATATTGATTAGCGCTGAAAATGTCACTTGCCATATCAATTGATTGGGCGCATTATCCGCCACCATCAAATTGTAACTAAATATGTGCTTAAAAATGGAAATGAACCAGTTCGATTCTTTGTTACCACCACAAATGGCTGAACGCGCCGCTGAAGCTGGTGTAGGTAAAGCAACGAAAGACCCAATGAAATCTTTCTTACTCGCAATTACAGCAGGTTTGCATATTGGCATTGCTTTTATCTTTTACACAACGATTACAACTGGGGCTGGAGACCTGCCTTGGGGTTTAACTCGGTTTATGGGCGGCCTTGCATTTAGTCTTGGGCTTGTACTAGTGATTATTACCGGCGGTGAGCTGTTTACTAGCTCAGTCTTAACCTTAGTCGCAAGAGCAAGCGGCAAGATCAGCTGGGGCGCATTATTTAAGAATTGGGCGGTGGTCTACTTTGGCAACATGCTGGGTGCGCTGTTCCTTGTTGCCATCATGCTCACCGCGAAACAATACTTGTTCGATGATGGCCAGGTTGGGTTAAATACGATGCACATCGCTCAACACAAGCTTCACCATGGATTTTGGCAAGCGGTAGCGTTGGGTATTATGTGTAACGTTTTGGTTTGCGTTGCCGTATGGATGACATTTAGCGGTCGCACATTAACGGATAAGATTATCGTTATGGTTCTCCCAGTTGCCATGTTCGTATCCGCTGGGTTTGAACACTGTATTGCCAATATGTTTCAAGTCCCAATGGCCATTGGTATTAAGTATTTTGCACCGGCCGAATTCTGGCAAAACATAGGCGCAACACCGGCTGACTTTGTCGATTTAAATCTAATCGGGTTCGTCACAAATAACCTGATCCCTGTCACCCTAGGTAATATCATCGGTGGTGGTATATTTGTTGGAATGTTGTACTGGCTAATCTATTTGCGTGATTAGCATGGTTCGACCGCCGTTTAAGGTGGTTGATTAATACGTTACCTGATACTGAACATTGCTTATTGCTTATTGCTTATTGCTTATTGCTTATTGTTCAGTGTCAGGAATCTCGACACTAAAACCAAAGTATATTTTTTGTTGTTTGTCTCCAATCTTTAGGTTCTGTAGAGTCCCTTCCATCCCTCTTTGGTGGGGGATTCGCATCAACTGCCCTTGGTGTCTGAATCAACCAGTTTTTTGAATCGTCTAGCGGCGTACTTGATATAGGCCGCATTTCTTCACCCACCATTCTTCCGTCTCCTAAGTTATCAATACAACATCGCTACTCAATCCATAGCGCGTGTCATCGCTTACTTTCATTACCGTATCCCCCTCTTATGACGATTTAATGAAGCTGATGATGTGGAATGCAGGGTGTGGTTAAAAAAATATCGACAAGTCAGTGGCTTGGTTATCCACATATACTGTGGATAACCAAGTTTAAACTAGGTGTGTAACGTCCGATTTGCTGATTATTTGTTCTATTACTGCTCACTAGTGGGGAGGATGAGTGGCTTGCCGGAGGACGTAAAGTTGCGCCTAATAATTAGGTTCAAGTTGATGGTAATCGATACGGTCATCATCACAAATATGGCCAGCATAATAAGCAGTTGATATTTTATCGCAACCAGTGGATTAGCACCGCCTAAAATCTGACCAGTCATCATTCCCGGCAATGAGACTAAACCGGTTGTAGCCATTGTCGCGAGGATCGGTGCTAGAGATTTTTGCAACGCAACACGCACGAACGGCAATGTCGCAATGGAGACTGACGCCCCCAAAGAGATGGCGGCTTCATACTCAGCCCAGCGATCTTGTAACGCCCCAAAAAAGTTTTGCAGTGCAACGATATTGCCACTAATACTGTTCCCCAAAAGCATCCCCGCGAGAGGAATGACATATTGTGCACTGTAAAAAGGAGTGGGTTGGATAATGGCGATACAAAGGATAGCAACGACGGGAAACAACCCAAATGATAGCGAAGCGACTACATAAGGTAACAAATGACGTTTAGGGAGTTTTGCCTTACTTAAAACAGCGCTGGCACCAACCACAATCATGACAGCAAGCCAGATGATATTGACCACAATACTATTTAAAAAGAACAAATATTCGAGATAGAGGCCGACAAGCGCAAGCTGAACTGACATTCGAAGGATGCTAAGGCAAGCATCTTTATTGAGGTTAAGCTTGTAATAATGACTTATTGAAAAAGGGATCAACAATACCACTGAAAAAGCCAACAGTTGCCACCAGCTGATATCTATAACGTCTTGCATATTCGACCGTTTATAAAACAAAGTTGCCACTATTCTACTTGACTCGCGTATGCCTCACACCGTTTATTTGGGGCGGTTTCTTATCATTTTTATAACATTCTGGTGTCTTTTATTCGGTAAATAGCGCTGAATTCGTCAATATCTACCACGTGAATCTCACTGTCTACCACGTAGATTTGGTCGAAATGTTGCATATTTGCTGTGTTGTTTACATACTTATAAAAACATTAATTCTTCACATCCATTCATAATTTTTCATATTGGCATTTAATTGATTACAACTCAGGATGACCTCAAAAAAGTGTGGATTAACAAGACGTGAGGGGGCGGAAACGGTTGAACCTTACATAAGGTATGGTTTAGCATTTTCGGCAGATAGTTTTAATAATTGGTTTATTCATCAGAATAAATCGCAGCTTTAACACGATACAAAATAGGCAAATGTATGAGTGATGTTAACAAAGTTGAGAGTACTGAAAAACATGGTATGGAATGGAAGTCATTCTTTTTCATCTGCGCAGTTTTCTTTCCTCTCTTGAGTGTAGCGATCGTCGGTGGTTACGGCTTTACGGTGTGGATGCTTCAAATATTTGTATTTGGTCCTCCAGGTATGCACGGCTAATTAACCGCTAATTCAATCTATTACGAGTTCGAGAGAGTAAGTCATGAAATCCTTTTTAACCAAACTTTGGCGTACCATCAGTAAGCCAGCTGTCCACATCAGTTTAGGTGTACTCACCGCTGGTGGTTTTTTAGCCGGCGTGATCTTTTGGGGTGGCTTTAATACCGCTCTAGAGGCAACCAACACCGAAGAGTTCTGTATTAGTTGTCACACTATGAGTGAGAATGTATACGTTGAGCTTCAAGAAACGGTTCACTGGAAAAATAATTCTGGTGTTCGTGCGACTTGTCCCGATTGTCACGTACCCCATAACTGGACCGATAAAATTGCCCGTAAGATGCAAGCTTCTAAAGAAGTGTTTGCGCAAATCTTTGGTGATTTAGATACACCAGAAAAATTTGAAGCGCGCCGCTTCGCGCTAGCTCGCCACGAGTGGGACCGTTTTTCTGCCAATGGGTCTTTGGAGTGTAAAAACTGCCACGCTTATGAGTCGATGGATTTTGAAACCATGTCTCCTACTGCTCGTATTCAAATGAAATCTGCGGCAGAGCGTGACCAGAGTTGTGTCGACTGCCATAAAGGCATTGCCCACCACCTACCAAAAGATATGGCGCAAGCGTCTGGTATTGTTGGTGAACTAGAACAAGTCGCAAGCAGCACGTCTTACTCGAAAGGTAACGATGTCGTTTCTATCCGTCATTTACCGCTGTATACCGACGAGACAGGTGCAACTGAAGCGGGTCTATTAAGCCCAGCAAGTGAAGTGGCAATCGTTGACACCAAGGGAGACATGATCGAAGTCCAAATCGATGGCTGGCGTAAAGCGAAGGGCTTTGGGCGAGTAATCCAAGAAGACTTTGGTATGAATATCTCGACAGCGATCCTAAATAAAGAAGTATCGCAAAGCGCTGACGTAACGGTTGGTGAGAAAAAAGAAGACGAGCTTACAGGTCTACCTTGGGAAGAAGTTACAGTTAACCTTTGGATGAAAAAAGAGTCCATGTTGCCTGATTACACTCCAATTTGGAACGCGGCAGGTCAAGCGTATCAAACGAACTGTTCTACGTGTCACACACAACCAGATGTTGCACACTTTAGCGCGAACGGTTGGGTCGGCATGCTGGACGGTATGATCGCATTTGTGAACTTCGATAGAGATACAGAGGCATTGGTTCTTAAGTATCTACAGAAGCACTCATCAGATTTCTCTGAAGGCCACCACTAATAGACGTTAATTGGAGTAACAAAATGGCAATTACACGAAGAAGCTTCCTTAAGGGTGTGGCCGGCACAAGTGCTGCATCTCTAATCGGTCCTAGCTTGTTAGCTTCGGCGTCTGCTAGTGCAGCTGAAGTAGACGGAACCTGGAAAACATCAGGTTCACACTGGGGTGCGTTTCGTGCCCGAGTGTGGGGCGGTAAGGTTCAGGAAATTAAACCACTAGAAGTCGACAAATACCCAACTGAGATGCTTAACGGCATCAAGGGAATCATCTATAGCCCATCACGTGTACGTTACCCAATGGTACGCCTAGATTGGTTAAAGAAACATAAATATGCGGCTGAGACGCGCGGCAACAATCGCTTTGTTCGTGTTACATGGGATGAGGCGCTTGACCTTTTCTACCGTGAGCTTGAACGCGTACAAAAAGATTACGGTCCTTGGGCGCTGCATACCGGTCAAACGGGTTGGCGACAAACCGGTCAGATGCACAGCTGTAACAACCATATGCAGCGTGCAATGGGTCTACATGGCTACTCTGTAAAAAAAGTAGGTGATTACTCTACTGGTGCTGGTCAAACGATCTTACCTTATGTCCTGGGTTCTACTGAGGTGTATGCACAAGGTACATCTTGGGAGTTGATCCTAGAGAATAGTGATAACATTATTCTTTGGGCAAACGATCCTGTGAAAAACCTGCAAGTCGGTTGGACATGTGAAACTCACGAGTCGTTTGCTTATCTAGAGCAACTGAAAGAAAAGGTCGCGAAAAAAGAGATTAACGTTATCTCTGTTGACCCTGTGAAGAACAAAACGCAACGTTACCTTGAGAATGAGCACTTGTATGTGAACCCTCAAACCGATGTGGCGTTTATGCTTGGTATGGCGCATACCCTTTATAATGAAGACTTGCACGATCAAAAATTCATCGACACTTACTGTCTCGGATTTGAAGATTTCGTAAGCTATCTTCAGGGTGAGTCAAAGGACAAGATTGAGAAGACACCTGAATGGGCTGCAGAGATCTGTGGTGTATCTGCGGACAAGATTCGTGAGTTTGCCCGTATGCTGGTGCAAGGTCGTACTCAATTCTTGTTTGGCTGGTGTATTCAGCGTCAAGAGCACGGTGAGCAACCTTACTGGATGGGTGCTGTATTGGCATCGATGATTGGTCAGATTGGTCTTCCTGGTGGTGGTGTATCTTACGGACATCATTATTCTGGTATTGGTGTACCGTCGACTGGTTTTGCCGCGCCTGGGTCATTCCCGCTGAATATTGATCAGGGCCAAACGCCAAAACATACCAACCAAGACTTTAATGGCTACAGTCGTGTTATTCCGGTTGCGCGTTGGGTGGATGCCTTATTAGAGCCGGGCAAAAAGATTAACTCCAATGGTTCGGTTGTTACGCTACCGGATGTAAAAATGATGGTATTTAGTGGTAACAACCCTTGGCATCACCACCAAGATCGTAACCGAATGAAGAAAGCCTTCAGAAATTTGCACACCGTGGTTTCAATTGACTTTGCTTGGACAGCGACGTGTCGCCATGCCGATATCGTATTACCTGCATGTACTCAGTGGGAGCGTAACGATATCGATGGCTACGGGGCATACTCAGGTCGTGGTCTTATAGCGATGCATAAGCTCGTTGATCCTTTGTTCCAGTCTAAGACTGACTTTGACATTATGACTGAGCTAACACGTCGTTGGGGTGTGTCTGATGATTACACTCGTGGCATGTCAGAGATGCAATGGGTTAAATCACTTTACGATAACTGTAAAGAAGCCAACAAAGGCAAGTTTGACCTTCCTGAATTTACAGAGTTCTGGGAGAAAGGCTTCCTCGACTTTGGTACCGGTAAGCCTTGGGTTCGTCATGCTGATTTCCGAGAAGATCCGGAGATCAATGCACTTGGTACGCCATCTGGTTTTATCGAGATCACGAGCCGTACTATCGGTAACATGGGCTATGAGCACTGCCAAGAGCACCCAATGTGGTTTGAAAAATCAGAGCGTTCTCATGGTGGACCAGGTTCTGAACAGCATCCGTACTGGCTGCAATCATGTCACCCGGACAAGCGTTTGCACTCTCAAATGTGTGAATCAGAAGATTTCCGAGCGACTTATGCAGTACAAGGTCGCGAGCCAATCTACATTAACCCTAAAGATGCGAAAGCAAAGGGTATTAATGATGGTGACTTAGTCCGTGTGTTTAACGACCGTGGTCAATTATTAGCTGGTGCCGTCGTGACGGACAGTTATGCTCCTGGTGTTGTGCGTATCGAAGAAGGTGCTTGGTATGGGCCTCTTAACGAAAAAATAGGTGCGCTTGATACTTATGGCGATCCAAACACGTTGACGCAAGATATTCCGTCTTCAGAGCTTGCTCAAGCAACGTCAGCAAACACCTGCTTGGTTGATTTCGAGAAGTTCAAGGGTAAAGTGCCACCAGTAACCGCCTTCGGTGGACCGATTGAAGTCGCTTAGCGAGCAAGGTCTTCTACAGAGTTTTAACTAGCACACAAAACCCATTCTTCGGAATGGGTTTTTTTGTGCTTGAGAATATACTTATCATGTAATCTATTAACTAGGTCGAGGACGTATGACCGAATATATACCTTTCTCCAAAGAGGTTGATGCGCTTGCAATTAACCCTGATATTTGTATTACCACATCCTCTGGTGAGTTGAACTTCACTTACACGAGCCTAAATTTTACCCCGCTTTCTTCCCGAACAGCATTAGCACGATTTGAAAACCAAGTTGAGACAGACGCAAGGTTGCTCGGAGATGGCTTTCAAATGCTGTGTCAAACCTCCGGTACTGTCAATCAGCTCATCGATATTGGTCGCTGCCCTGACAACAGTGCCAGCTATCGTATTTACGATGAACATGCTCCCAAGCGTTTTTACAATTATCTGTTGGTTGAGCAGTCTGCAGGCTTTACGCTATTTGGCTTTACCTCCTGTCACCGGTTTGCCGGTTACTTTGAATTGCAAGCTGGCGTTCATGGTATTGATGTGGTGGCATTTCTCGATGGTGAGCATAGTGAGCCTCAGCATTGGCAAGATAACCAGTTAGAGTCGTTAGTCGTGCTACATGGTGAGGCGATGGACAGCGTATTTGAACAATTTTCTCGCCTGATTGCTTGTCATCATCCAGTGAAACCCGGCGTATTGAAACCAAGCCCGATAGGGTGGTGTTCATGGTATGCCTATTATGCCGATGTGAACCGTCAAAATGTAATTGATAACGTTCAGGTGATGGAGCAAGACCAAGCCGATCTTGAATGGGTGTTACTTGATGATGGTTATCAGGCTTTTATGGGGGACTGGTTGACGCCTTCAGAGAAATTTGACGGCGGGATAAAGACGCTGATTGCGAGTATTCGTCGCAGTGGAAAAAGGCCTGCAATTTGGATGGCACCATTTATCGCCCAAGCAGAATCAGACGTGTTTAAGCAACATCCAGATTGGTTTCTTAAACATGAGGATGGGTCATTACTCAAGGCGGAAGACGTGACCTACGGCGGCTGGCGATGCACGCCTTGGTATATTCTTGACTGCTCGAACCCAGACGTTCTCGCTCATTTGACTCACGTAGTAAAAACGATGCGTGAAGAATGGGGCGTTGAGCTGTTTAAGCTGGATGCTAACTATTGGGGAACACTGCCAGGGCAACGCTGTAAACCGGGAGTGACCGGTGTAGAAGCCTATCGCTTAGGAATGGAGGCCATTACGGAAGGTGCTGGAGAGGCGTTAGTATTAGGTTGCAATGCGCCTATGTGGCCGTCGCTTGGGCTTGTGGATGGCATGCGTGTATCGGATGATGTTGAGCGCGATCCCGCTCGCTTCGAACAAATAGCAAAAGAGACCTTTTTGCGCAGCTGGCAGCATCAACGACTGTGGTTAATTGATCCCGACTGTGCCACTTTTACCTCATTGCCTAATCAAGGCACAGACCGAGCGAGTTATGAATTTCATCGCAATGTGCTCTTGGCATCGGGTGGGTTGTTGTTATCGGGTGACCCACTACCAGAATTGACGCTGTTTGCAAAAGAAACATTGGCAAGCTTAGTCAGTCGTCAGAAACAAACCGATCATACCTCTATCTTTCAATCGTTGACAATGAATCACTCAACCTTAAAGTTGACCGAGCAGCGCTGGCTGCACTGTTTGTTTCATTACGATGAAATTGGTACTGACTATACCCTAACATCAGAATACCCATGCGATTGGTTCGACTTCTGGACAAGAGAAAAGCTTAACGCTGACCCTACACACATACAAGTGGTCCCTCTCAATCGAGCTCGTGAAAGTCGTGCTGTGGTTGCCGTGTTTGCTGGTGGAGAGTGATGGCATGTTTGATGTCTGATCGAATCTCGTCGCTAGGGGAGTAGGAACGTAGACCTTTTACCCGTTAAAGCCTTAAGTCGTGCTTTAGCGGGTAAGATTAAATCTCAAATAACCAATAGTAGCTATAGCCAACAACCAAGGCTGGAATAGCCGAATAAACGGTAGCCACTAATGCCGCTTTCGGTGCCATTGCGATCGCTGGGAAAAGTGCATCGCCGTCATTTGAAATTGCGTTAGAAAGCTGCGTAGACATCGGCACCGCACCGGTAAGATAAAGGCTTGTCACCAGAATTTGAGGCCCGCAACCGGGCAATAGTCCGATGGCGACTCCCATCAAAGGCATGTAGACACCCCAACCTGAAAATGAAGTGCTAAGGTCAATGTGCGCAAAATGTAGGGTGAGTTCAAATGCTAAAAACGCAACGATCACCCAAGCACTCACGAAGTGGGTGTCCTGCGCTGCTTTTTGCATAGGATGCGAGGTGGGCAATTTGTCATCTTCAGCGACCGTGCTCTGATAGTCTTCAATCTCTTTGGTAAATGCCCATAAAGACATAATTACTACCGCTAAAACGGCACCAAGCCACTCAATGGTATTTGGACTTAACCCAAGCAGTGTATTAACGTCAATTTGGAACGACATCGTAAAAGCCACGATAAGTGAGGGGAGTATCATCCATTTCCAAAATAACCCTTGAAGATTGATTGCCATGAGTTGTATCGGACTGGAAAGCTCGTCTTGCTGACGAGTATTCGGATCGTGAGAATCACAACCGCATGCTTGCTTCGTTGGCGTGATAGCTTTAGTTGACCTAACAGCATCAACAAGTTGAGTGACTTTGGGACGTAGAAAGTCTGGTTTATGAATAGCATTGACGACCAGTCCACTCACGATACCGACGGCGACACCTGCTGCGACTAATCCGAGACCAGTACTTGGGCGACTAGCTAAGATTAAAAATGCGGCATCGCCCATCGTTGCGGTTAGTACGGCAACGATCGATCCAAATCCAACTTTTCCTGAAACAAATTGAGTGGTGACGATAATAGCGCCACCACAACCTGGCAGAGCGCCTAACAAAGAGGAAAAGACCACTTGATGCTTAGGCGAGTGTTGATAGAGCTCGACAAGCGCGTGTTTGCTGGAAACAAATCGAGAAATATGGTGATACACGGCAAGGGTGAATACCACATAACATGCGACGGCCCAGTACGCATCAGAAAGTGCGGCAACCGCAAGGCTTCGAGTTGGTTCGCTAACCAGCAATGCGATCAAGGTTACCGGAAGTAATAAGCGTTTGTATGCGGGTTTGAATTGTTCTAATGACAATCCATTCAAGCTTCCAATATTCTTAATGTGTTCCATAAATCCCGCCAATGCAAATGAGAACTGTTATCATTGTATATGTTTGATAATGATTATCAATAGCAATTTTAATGTTTTGTCCGTCAAGAAATTCATTTAAAGCACTTACAGGCGATGACAAATTCGCAAAATCAGGTAAAGTATCGCCCTTGTGAGCAGTTGTCGTGGGGCACATACCCACAAGATTAAACATAGTTAGGAAGTATAATGATTCTAGTTGTCGGTCATAAAAACCCAGATAGTGATAGCATTTGCGGTGCACTAGTAGCGACAGAACTACTAAAAGCACGTGGTCTTGAAGCTAAACCTATTCGCCAAGGCGAAATCAATCGTGAAACTCAGCACATTCTTGCAACCGCTGGTGTTGAGCAGCCTGAATTGCGTACCAGCGTAGCGGGTGAAAAAGTTTGGTTAGTAGACTATACCGATTTGGCTCAGGCGCCAGACGATATTAACGAAGCCGAAATTCTAGGTATTGTTGACCATCACCGTCTTGGTGACGTGATGACAGTGAATCCACTTGAAGCGTGGATTTGGCCTGTAGGCTGTACTTGTACTATTTTGTTCAACCTATTCAAAATGGAAGAAGCTGAGATCACTCGCCCGCTAGCGATTCTGATGATGTCTGCCATCTTGTCAGACACGGTTGGCTTTGCGTCTCCTACTTGTACGCAAAAAGATAAAGATGCAGTAGAAGCATTAGCGACTATCGCAGGCGTTACAGACCTAGACTCATTCATCAAAGACCTGTTGATCGCCAAAACAAACATCGAAGGCCTCACAGCTGCAGAACTGGTTGAAAAAGATCTGAAAGCCTACCCATTCAATGGACGTGATGTGGTTGTTGGCCAAGTTGAGCTTGCGACATTAGAACAAGTAGACGGAATGATTGAAGCGCTTGAGCAAGATCTTGTTCGTCGCTGTGATGACGATGCTTTAGCGTTTGCCGCTGTGATGTTAACCGATATTACGACAGCACAAACACGCTTGATTTATAAGGGTGAGTGGGCAGATAAATTGGTGAAGCATGAAGTTGAAGGCATGTTGATGATGGAAAATACGTTGAGCCGTAAGAAGCAAGGTTGGCCTTGGCTTCAAGGTGAACTTGTTTAATCATCCCCAAGATTAAGTAAGCCCTAGCACTGTTTGTATTTTGTCGCCAATGGCCTTTGAATACAATTATTAGTGCTAGGGCTTTTTATTAGGTATAAGCTTGTACCAATAGTAACACTCTATATAAGGCATGAAACCATGGCACTAGAGCAAAATCAAATCGAAGAAATTGTGCGTTACGACGAAGAAAAGCGCTTTAAATATAGCGTGAAGACAATGACGCAAGAGCGTCAAATCTGGATTCTTACCGACGAGCATGGCTGCGTGATGTTAAACACAGAAGAAGAAGACTGTGTGCCAGTTTGGCCAAATCAAGAGTTTGCTGAGCAGTGGGCAACAGGTGAGTGGTCAGAGTGTAAAGCTGAGTCTATCTCGTTGAACAAATGGCACAGTCGCTGGACGACAGGCTTGGAAGACGATGAACTGGCTGTCGTGGTATTTCCAAATCAAAATGAAGAAGGGGTAGTAATGTTCCCTGATGAGTTTGATTTTGAACTCAAAAAACAAGCGTCAAAAACACGCTAAGTTGACGGTCAAACGGTAGTACACCCTGCGGTCGCCAAACCCCATTTAGAAAAAAGCTCAGCCTAGGCTGAGCTTTTTGCATTCTAATGAGACGGCGATTTTAATCGTGTACCTTACCTTCAATACCTAAGATGAAGAAGTACTAAAACGGTTTAGTCGCGCTTCCATAAGATATGGCAAAATTTATTGTCTGGATCACGGCTGACGAGAAGGCGAGCAAAGACATCATCCAGCGCATCATCTTCTTCGTTGACAAGGCCAATACGGACTTCGGCAAAGGTTTCGTCCACAGCGAACCCAACGTGCTCAGGCCAATCGCTACCGGTCTCCACGAGTTCAGCAGCGCCACGGTCTTCAAATTGAGCAGTAAACAGAATAACGTCTACTGCTTCAAGGTTGTCCGGTGCCATCTCTAAAAAAATGTCGTAGGCAGCATCGATCACGTCGTCGTATGAAATGAGTTCTGACATAATATTAAGCTCGGTTCATGTATTTGCGTTCAGCGGTGTTAATCACAACGCGATCGCCTGTTGCAATGTATTCAGGTACTTGAATAGTAAGACCTGTCGCAAAGCGTGCTGGCTTAGAGCGAGCAGAAGCAGAAGCCCCTTTGATTGATGGGTCTGTCTCTTCAATAACTAGTTCAACGGATGAAGGTAACTCTAAACCTGCAGTTCTGCCATCAATCAAGACAACTTGTACGCCCTGCGTATCTTCGGTGATGAATAACAAATCATCCGCAATTTCGTCTTGTTTAAACGTAAACTGAGTGTAGTCTTCGTTATCCATAAAGATGTACTCATCACCATCTACATAAGAAAACGTTACGTTTCGTTTGTTCATTTCAACGGTATCAACAAGTTCATCAGACTTATATCGTTCTTCGATTTTTGAGCCAGTTGCTAAATCTGTGCAGCGCAGTTTATAGATTTTTGCACCACCGCGACCGCCAGGGGTCGTAATCTCGATATCTTTAATTAGCAACGTCTTACCATTTGACTCAATCGCAAAACCTTTTTTAAGCTCACTTGCCTTTGGCATGAAATTTTTCCTTCGTTTTAATTAGACAGCTGATTATACGACCGAATACTATCTTTGCTCAAGAACCAAGTTCGTTCGACCCGTTAGATTGCTCAATAAAGGGGTGGCGTGAGAAAGTCCTCACGACGACGTGGTCGATTAGATCTTTGAAGTTATTTGAATCTGAGTCGATGCGAACGTACACTGGCCATATTCTCAAGTTGAAATGAAACAGTCAGTGCCAGCAATTAACAACGACGCTCAGTCTATCCCTCAGGCGCATTATCAGCCCGCTATCAACGATCTTCTCTCGTGCTTGAAGAGTGGGTTACGTGGCAACCTTCACAGCGTGTATATCTATGGTTCGGTGGCATACGGAAGGGCGGTTCCTGGTCTCTCAAACCTTGATGTTGTAGTGGTCACTCATCAGCCATTTTCAAGTAGTGAGCTCAAACTGCTCAATACGATTAACTGGCGTTTTCAAAAAGATTTCCCTTTTATCGATGGCGTGCTAATTCGGCGGACGGTGGTCAGTGAAGTCGCCTCTTTAGAGGCATTGTTTACCTGGGGCTTTTTGATTAAGCAATGTTGTATGTGTGTACTAGGGGATGACCTATCGGAATGTTTTGGTGATTATGTGCCCAGTTGGGAAATTGCCAAACAATGGAATATGGACATAGCGCAGGCACTGCCTATAGTTCGCCATCGTGTTGCGACCGCTCAAACCCAAAAGGAATTGCTGAAAGCGCAGCGTTTTATGTCTAAAAAGCTGCTTAGAGCCGCTTATGGCTTGGTGATGCACAAAACAAAAATCTGGCGCGACGAACCGAAGCAATGCGGAGAGCACTTTCTTCGCTACTACCCTGACCAGAAAGTGGTTGTGGAGCGGCTCCAGATATTACTCGGACCACGAGCTATTCCAAAACGTTCGGTGGTTGGGCTACTTGATGACTTCGGGGCTTGGCTCATTAAAGAGTACAAGAGAACCGAGTTTAGGATTGGTTGAAGAAACACAGGGAAAGCGGGTTTCTTCAGTATTTAAAAGAGCCCCATCTGAGGTGCACTAAGATCATCAAAATTTTTGCCAATGAAAGGCAAAATGGCCTCGGCGACAGGGCGTAACTGCTTATCGATGTAATGTTGATAGTCAATGGGCGAGGTAATGTACTCTTTCGGCTCAGGACCATTGACCGTGAACACATATTCAATACGTCCTTTATTTTGGTATTGCAATGGTCGACCAAGTTGTTGATTAATTTGGTCAGCCATTCGAGCTGCTCTGACTTGCGGCGGTATGTTTTTAACGTACTCATGAAGCTTTCGTCTCAAACGTTTTTGGTACACTAGCTTGTGATCATATTCACCATTTGCGGTGGATTCGACAAAAGCACGAATGTAAGCGTCTGGGTCTTGGTCTGAAAATACCATTTGGTAGAGCTGCTTTTGAAACTCTTGCGCAAGCGGTGTCCAATCGGTACGCGCACTTTCTAACCCTTTAAATATTAAAGACTCGCCCTGTGCGGTTCGTCGCAACCCGGCATAGCGTTTCTTTGAGCCCATTTCTGAGCCACGAATCGTAGGCATGAGAAACTTTCCATAATGCGTTTCATATTCCAACTCGAGAATAGAGGTGAGTTGGAACTCATCACGCAAGTGCTTTGTCCACCACGCATTAATCTGTTCAACAAGCTCGCCTCCGATGGCATCGGCCTTGTCGTTGGCAAAACGGTCATTAAGTGAAACAAAAATGGAGTCAGTGTCTCCGTAGATGACCTGATACCCTCGTTGTTCAATCAGCCATTTAGTTGTCTTCATTATTTCATGACCGCGCATGGTAATCGAAGAGGCGAGGCGAGTATCGAAGAAGCGACAGCCTGATGAACCCAAAACGCCGTAAAAAGAGTTCATGATTATTTTTATTGCTTGAGAAAACGCTTTTTCATTATTGGCTTTAGCGACATCTCGAGCTTTCCATAGTTCTTCAATCAAGTTTGGAAGAAAATGCTGAGTCCTATGAAATTGACCACCACGAAATCCTGCTACGGCTTGATTGTTGTCTTTGCCAACATCGATCTTTAATCCTTCAATCAGTCCCATAGGGTCAATTAAAAAAGAACGGATGATAGAAGGGTATAAGCTTTTAAAATCGAGAACTAATACAGAGTCGTATAGACCAGGTATTGAGTCCATCACGTAGCCTCCAGGGCTCGCGACCCAATTTTCTGGGTGTAGGTTTGGAGCCGCGTAGTTGGCGCGATGTAAGCGTGGCAGGTAAAGGTTGGTAAAAGCGGCAACAGAGCCCCCAATGCGATCAAGCTCTACGCCAGTGAGTCGACTGCGCTCAATGGCAAAATCAAGTAAATGTGTGGTTTGAAAGATGCGATTTACCAGCACACAGTCTTGCAGGTTATATTTTGCCAAGGAAGGTTTATCTTCACGAAACATTCTATTGATTTCATCCATGCGGTCGTGAACGTTATGGATGGCTTTTCCTTCCCCGAGAAGTGCTTGCGAAACGGCTTCCAATGCCCATGAGCGAAAGTGATAAGTAGCGGTTTTAAGTGTATCGATGCCGTCCAGTACGACGCGTCCTGGAATCGTGATAAAACTTTGTTGGCTAGAGGTCAGTGTGCGGAAGTATACACGCTGTTCATTTCTGCCGAGATTGAGTGCGATATGATGGTATTCCGCGCGTTTGGTTAAGAGCTTAAAATCAAAATCGATAACACTCCAGCCTACAATCACATCGGGGTCAAAACGCTTAAACCATTGGTTTAGCGCAATGAGCAAGGCTTTTTCGTCAGTTACCCATTGGATTGTTGTTGTTGAGTCTTGAGGCTGTCCCACCATGATCACTCGGCTGTCATTGGCTGCATCTAGGCCGATAGAATAGAGTTGCCCCTTGTCAGAACACTCAATATCAAGAGATAAGACGTTGAGGTTCGGTGCGTTATCTGCGGCTTTACATTTGGCATCTGTGATTTGAACAAATTGATTGGGTTGCCCTGAGTTGATGACTTTACGGCGCCCGGTAAACGCCATGCTACCTTGAATAAATCGTTCCATTAGGAATCGGTCGGCGAGTTTAATATCGCTTTCAAGTACCAGAATATCTTGGGCTTTTAATGCTTCTACGAGCTTACGAGATTCTGCAATAGAATCGCAATAAACAACGTTAAGTGGCTCACTGGCAAAGCTCATAAGTGCAATTGGGTTGTTGGATATCGCTATAGCCAGAGTGGACGCGCGCTCGGAGACAGCCAATGCACTTTCTTGTAGAACAAAAAACAGTGGACGCTGGTCGTGAATTAATAACTGCGTTGGGCCTTGTTCTGTGGCGAGCCAAAGTTCAATTTGAGGTCCGGAACGGGTATCCCTCGCTTGGCGGGTAAGAAGAAAGCCAGTTTGTATATCCAATGAGGTATTTCCTACGCAATCACGATTTAACTGAATATTGTAAAATAATCAGTGGCTGATAAAAGCCATTTTATTTTAGTGTATCAAAGCTCAAGGAAGAGCGAAAATCACAATGAAGACACTAAGTTACAAAAATGATGGGCATTTTTGAATAGTGACTTGTGTCGAGTTTTTGTTAATTAACAGATAATCATGTGGTTGTGGTTTCATAGTGAAAGCCATTAATTTGTTGTGATAAAACGTGAGCTTACGCCGGTAATGGCTTCCTTTGTATGTTTTGTAACCTAATGATTTTTAAGTTTTTATGATTGACGATCTGACAACTTCATCGTAATGTGTTTGCTAAAGTTTGCGGTCGTGCACGATATGCGCGAAAGCTTTTTTGTATAATTTGCGATATGATACGCAGCTTAGCTGCTATCCACTAACCTTGAGTGGTCGCAGAGCCAATTTGATAAGTGTGGAGATACAAGTTTGATTAATATTTTCCTTGTAGATGATCACGAACTGGTTCGCACAGGGATACGACGTATTATTGAAGACGTCCGTGGTATGAATGTAGCAGGGGAAGCTGACAGTGGTGAAGAGTCTGTAAAGTGGTGTCGAAGTAACCATGTCGACGTTATTTTAATGGATATGAACATGCCTGGAATCGGTGGGTTAGAAGCAACAAAAAAAATTCTACGCCACAATCCAGATGTTAAGATCATCGTACTAACTGTACATACAGAAAATCCATTTCCGACGAAAGTTATGCAGGCGGGCGCAGCGGGTTATCTAACCAAAGGCGCAGCACCTGATGAAATGGTTAATGCTATCCGTTTGGTCAACAGCGGTCAGCGTTATATCTCACCTGAAATTGCACAGCAAATGGCGTTGAGCCAATTCTCGTCAGCTTCAGAAAACCCGTTTAAAGACTTATCCGAGCGAGAGCTCCAGATCATGATGATGATCACTAAAGGACAAAAAGTAACGGATATTTCTGAACAGCTCAGCTTAAGCCCAAAGACTGTTAACAGCTATCGATATCGTTTGTTTAGTAAGCTTGATATCACTGGTGATGTTGAACTGACTCACTTAGCGATTCGACATGGAATGTTAGATACTGAGACCTTGTAGTGTCAGAACCCATTTTTGATTCAACCTCTTTTCTAAAAACAGTCACTAACCAGCCCGGCGTCTACCGTATGTACGACGCTGAGTCGGTTGTGATCTATGTGGGTAAGGCAAAAGACCTTAAAAAGCGCCTCGCGAGCTATTTTCGCAAAAAGGTCGATCGCGAAAAAACGCGAGCCTTGGTGAGCCATATCGCCAAAATTGATGTGACGGTAACGCATACAGAAACAGAAGCCCTCATCCTCGAACACAATTATATCAAGCAGTATTTACCCAAATACAATGTATTACTGCGTGATGATAAGTCTTATCCTTACATCCTCATCTCAAATCACAAACATCCCAGATTGTCGCTTCACCGTGGTGCTCGGCGACGAAAGGGAGAGTACTTTGGCCCTTATCCAGATTCTGGGGCAGTCAGACAGACGCTACATCTTATCCAAAAGATATTTCCGGTACGTCAGTGTGAGGATTCGGTCTATGCGAACCGGAGCAGACCGTGTTTGATGTATCAGATTGGCCGTTGTGCTGCGCCCTGTGTCAGTAGCATTATTTCTGATGAAGAGTATCAAGAGCTTGTTGAATATGTCCGTTTATTCCTCAAAGGGAAAGACAAGCATGTGCTTCAAATTTTGGTTGATAAAATGGATGAAGCCAGCCGTGCCCTCAAATTTGAAGATGCGGCTAAATATCGCGATCAAATCCAAGCTATTCGTCGCGTGCAAGAGCAGCAATTTGTATCTGAAGACAGTGACGATGATATGGATGTGCTGGGTTATGCTCAAGAAAATGGCGTCGCTTGTATTCATATTTTAATGATTCGACAAGGAAAAATTCTAGGCAGTCGCAGCCACTTTCCTAAAATACCGAATAACACTGACAAGCGAGAGGTCTTTTATAGCTTCTTGAGTCAGTACTACCTGAATCAAAGTGAATCTCGCACCATCCCAACTCGGATCATCCTAAATGATGGTTTAGTGGAAGAGGTAAATGAACTGCAACGTGCATTATCAGAAATAGCCGGTAGAAAAGTCACCTTCAATATTGAACCATCAGGATCTCGAGGTCAGTATTTAAAACTTTCCAATACCAATGCATTAACCGCTATTACCACCAAAATTAACCATAAAATGACGATCAACCAGCGTTTTAAAGCGCTGCAAAAAGTCTTTAAACTCGACAGTATTACCCGCATGGAATGTTTTGATATCAGCCATACGATGGGAGAAAACACCATTGCTTCGTGCGTTGTCTTTAATCAAGAAGGGCCGGTAAAGCAAGAGTATCGCCGTTACAATATTACTGGCATCACCGGAGGTGATGACTATGCTGCTATGGGGCAAGTGCTAGAACGTCGCTATTCAAAGCAAATAGATGTCGATAAGATACCGGATATTATTTTTATTGATGGTGGCAAAGGACAACTCAATCGAGCCGTGGATATTGTCTCTAAATATTGGGGGGAGTGGCCAAAGCTACCATTGCTGATTGGTATCGCGAAAGGCGTCACCCGTAAGCCAGGTTTAGAAACCCTAATTACACCGCAAGGTAACGAATTTAATCTACCAAGTGATGCGCCAGCGCTGCATTTGATTCAACACATTCGTGATGAAAGCCATAATCATGCCATTGCAGGTCATCGCGCTAAACGCGGAAAAGCGAGAAGAACCAGCCCACTTGAAGGAATTGAAGGGGTTGGACCTAAACGTCGGCAAGCCCTGCTTAAGTATATGGGGGGATTACAAGAATTGAAGCGAGCAACTGTTGAAGAAATCGCCAAAGTACCGGGAATTAGCATTTCTTTGGCAGAAAACATTCATCAAGCATTGAAACACTAGTAAAAATCCCGCAACATAAAGATGCAGTAGAAAAGAGCTGATAATTATATGCGTTTAAATATACCTAACATTTTGTCTTTGTTGAGATTGTTTCTCATCCCTGTATTCGTCGTGGCGTTTTACTTGCCCTATAGCTGGGCGCCTTTTGCCGCCGCTATGATATTTTGGGTCGCTGGTTTTACTGACTGGTTGGATGGGATGCTGGCGAGGAAACTAAACCAAACGTCTCGTTTTGGTGCCTTTATCGACCCCGTTGCGGATAAAGTTCTCGTGGCGACGGCCCTGATATTGATCACTGAGCATTATCATAGCATTTGGATTACCATTCCCGCGGTGACCATGATTGCACGAGAAATCATCATCTCAGCATTAAGAGAGTGGATGGCTGAAATAGGCAAGCGTGCAAGTGTTGCGGTGTCTTGGGTCGGCAAGGTAAAAACAGTGATGCAGATGTTTGCGTTGTGGGTGTTGGTTTGGCGTTATGATGACTGGATGATTTGGGTTGGCTATGTTGCGTTGTACATTGCAACGATTCTTACTTACTGGTCAATGATGCAATACTTGTCTGCTGCAAAAGATGATTTGTTGAATTCAGAAGATTAGAAAAAGGCGAGCCAAGTGCTCGCCTTTTTCATGCCTGAAATATACGTAGAAGCGATGAGCATCAACTAATTAGAATTTTAAGTAAGCGATACCTTGTAGGCTCTTACTTTGTCTCAATTGAAATCAAAGTTAAATAGTAAATAATCTGCATGTTTATGCTACTAAATTGAGCAAATCGACCTTTTTTGAATGTTTATTAGGCAAACGATTCAAAATATAAAAAAATACTATTGACTCATTTGTTCGATTACGTAAAATGCATCCCGTACTCAAGAGGAACTGCTCAAAGCAACCTTAAGAGTAGAAGTTAAAAAGGCGCCTTGGCAGAGTGGCTATGCAGCGGATTGCAAATCCGTGGACCTCGGTTCGACTCCGGGAGGCGCCTCCATTCTCTTTCTCAGATTATGAGTCAGAAGAATGAAAATGCGATACTAGCTCAGTTGGTAGAGCGCAACCTTGCCAAGGTTGAGGTCATCGGTTCGAACCCGATGTATCGCTCCAAATTAAAATCTTATGGCGAAAGCGATAAGACACAGATGGTGTTTAACCACTCTTAATTAAAAGAGTACATTGGTTGGCGCATCGCAAGAAATTGCGTGCCCTGGTGGTGGAATTGGTAGACACAAGGGATTTAAAATCCCTCGACGTTCGCGTTGTGCCGGTTCAAGTCCGGCCCGGGGCACCATCTATTAAAGTCTGTATAGTGATATACAGCAATGCGATACTAGCTCAGTTGGTAGAGCGCAACCTTGCCAAGGTTGAGGTCATCGGTTCGAACCCGATGTATCGCTCCAATTTAAAAAGCCCTAGCAGAAATGCTAGGGCTTTTTGGTTTTTAATTATCATCTGAATCTACGTCTAAATCTTTCTTTATCTTCTCGATTCTTTTTGCAATTATGTCCCGCACCAATCCGCTTTTTATTCGCCAGGGAGTATCCATGTTTACAGGTATCATTCAATCTGTCGCCACTATCGAAAAAATTACAGACCTCAACGGTATCCGCACGTTTGAGATTGGCTTTGCGCCCGGCTTTTGCATTGATCTGGAAATTGGAGCTAGTGTTGCGGTAGATGGAGTCTGTTTAACGGTGACGCAGTTAATTAATGAGAACAGAGCAAGTTTCGATGTGATGCTACAAAGCTTGGCAATCACGACCTTGAGTGATTTCACGCAAGGGCAGCGTATTAATGTTGAGCGTGCAGCAAAAGATGGGGCAGAAATTGGCGGTCATCCTTTATCTGGTCACGTTGATTTTAAAACGGAGCTTGTAGACATACTTAAGCAAGAAGACAACTATCGCATTCGCTTTGGCTTGCCCGAGCAATGGAAGCCTTATGTGTTTCCTAAAGGTTATATTGCCATTAATGGCGCTAGTTTGACGGTGTCTGAGGTGGATAAGAAAGACAACTGGTTTGACGTTTGGTTGATCCCTGAAACATTGCGAATGACGACGTTTGGACATAAAGGAGCCAATGACTGCGTTAACATCGAGATTGAGCGTGGCACTCAGGTGATTGTCGACACCGTTCGGGATACCATTAAAGAAACGCTTGGGCCACTATTGCCGATGTTTGAACAATTTCTTGAACAACAAGGCGTCGACGTTGACGTAATTGGCCAACATACTACGCAAAGCCTTTCTAACAAAAAATAAACCAATGCATCGTGTTACCAATAACGCCGTAACAAGCAGGTTACGGCGTTATTCTATCGGTTTCATTTCCTGGACTGCTAACTATTCAATACATCAATAAACGGTTGCGAGCAGAATCAGTTTTATGGTATTTTTCTGCGCAATCTCGGAGCGATTCTGGGGGATACGCGTCGTGCCGTTCAAATAACGGGATTACGTAGGGTAGGTATTGATTATCCATATAATCAATAGACGGGATACTGTTGTCGCCAAGCGGCATGTTTAAGGGAAACCCAACATTGAAACTTATTAACTCTCACTCCTTCTCTCATACTGTATTCGTACAGTGTTTGTTTCCTATTTGTGTCGTACGCGCAAACAGCAATATTACAGAGCCTTGATCTTATAGAGTAAAAATCAGTCTAAACCGAATTATCCGTTTAGTGCTTTGTCACATCTGAAGGTTCAGATGGGGCGTATTTTGCTATCTATTTTGTTGGGAATAGAACCCACGCAATATCAAGGTTACACAAATGAGTACAGCATTCGAAATTGAATCTACAGAATTCGCCGCGTCAATATTAGCGCACGTGCCCCATCTTGACGGCCTTTATGATCTCTCCCCTGATCAGGTATTACTTGATCAGGCCGAGCATGAGTCTGACGTTCGTTCATATCCGAGACGTCTTCCCATTGCCATTAAACGTGCACATGGTGCGCTCGTTGAAGATACTCGAGGACAAATCTTTCTCGACTGCCTAGCGGGTGCGGGCACCTTAGCAATGGGATATAACCATCCAGAGATCAACCAGGCGCTCAAGGCGCAGCTTGATTCTGGCCTTCCATACCAGACGCTCGACATCACCACCGTCGCGAAAGACACGTTTATTAAGCGGGTGAAATCCTTCCTGCCTTCTGATTTTGCTCACAATTCAGTGATTCAGTTTTGCGGCCCCTCTGGCGCAGACGCCGTTGAGGCGGCGATAAAACTGGCCAAGCAAACTACAGGCCGAAACACCATGTTTGCCTTTAGAGGGGCTTATCATGGTATGACCAACGGTACGATGGGAATGATGGGGAACTTGGGGACAAAGGCCCGCCGCACTGGCTTAATGTCGGATGTACATTTTATGCCATTCCCATACAACTTACGCTGTCCGTTTGGTTTGGGAGGGGATGCTGGAGCGAAGCAGAGCATTCGCTATATTGAGCGACTTCTTAACGATGACGAAGCCGGTATCATGAAGCCTGCTGCGATCATTGTTGAACCTGTGCAAGGTGAGGGTGGTGTGATTCCAGCGCCTGCGTTTTGGCTTAAAGCGCTACGACGCATTTGTGATGAACACGATATTTTATTGATTCTCGATGAGATCCAATGCGGTGTGGGCAAAACAGGCTATCGGTTCGCGTTTGAAGAATCCGGTATTTCGCCTGATATATTATGTCTCTCTAAGGCGATTGGTGGTGGTCTGCCTATGTCTCTTTTGGTCTTTAATAAAAAGATTGATACGTGGCAAGCGGGTGAACACACCGGGACATTTCGAGGTAATCAACTCGCGATGGTATCGGGCGCGAAGGCACTTGAGATCATTGAGCGAGACAACTTGGTTGAACATGCCAATGTCGCCGGCGAATACTTACGTATGGGCCTAGAGCGCATTCAAAGTCGCGTCAACTGTATTGCAGAGGTTCGCGGTAAAGGCCTGATGCTTGGCTTGGAGATTGTTCGACCAACGGGTGAGCGAAATAAATTTGATGAGCCGTGTGCGGATGGTGAATTGACTCTAGCTATTCAACGTGCGGCGCTAGAGCGAGGCTTGATGGTAGAGAAGGGTGGCCGTGATGGATCCGTCATTCGATTGCTCCCTCCTTTAATTATCAGTTACGAACAGATAGATTTTGCTTTGCGGGTGATTGAAGAAGCGATCATTGTTGCTGGCGGCGGACAAAAGAGTGAGCAAGAAGCCAAGCGCCAAACTTGGAAGAAACACTTTGTTCATACCGGGTCAAATGGCAGCACTGAGTTTTCTCAAGTGATGAATCATACTACTCAGGCAATGAAAGAAGTCTTTGAGCAAACTCACGCCCCGTATTCAGCGCTTGACCCTCAGCAATTGGAAGCGGCGATCAACGCCGTCAATTTGGATGGCTATAATCACAACCTTCAAGCCGTTGTCGATGATACGGCCGATCTTGTTGCTCGCCATTCTATTTTTACTCAGCACCCTGATTGTATCGCTCACCTTCACACCCCGCCCTTGATGCCGGCGATTGCGGCTGAATCTATGATTGCGGCGTTGAATCAATCTATGGACTCTTGGGATCAAGCGTCGTCGGCAACCTATGTCGAGCAGAAAGTATTGAACTGGCTCTGTGAACGATACTCGCTGGGCGAGCAAGCCGACGGTATCTTCACAAGTGGCGGGACGCAAAGTAACCTTATGGGCTTGCTGCTCGCGCGCGACCGTATTACTGATGTGATCAATGATCACTCGATACAAAAACAAGGCTTACCGCACTATGCGGATAAGCTGCGTATCGTCTGTTCAGACAAATCCCATTTTACGGTGCAAAAGTCGGCGTCTTTGCTTGGCTTGGGTGAAAAGGCGGTGCACTGCGTTGCGACCAACGAAGATGGTACGATTCAAGTTGATGCGTTGAAAGCGGATATCGAGCAGCTGATCACTCAAGGACTAATCCCCTTTGCGTTAGTTGGAACGGCAGGCACCACGGATCACGGGGCGATTGATGACCTTGAAGCGTTGTCGCAGATCTCGACCGCTCACGATATGTGGTTTCATGTTGATGGTGCTTACGGCGGCGCACTGATTTTAAGTGGACACAAAGCCAAATTGTTAGGCATTGAAAAAGCAGATTCGGTCAGCGTTGATTTTCATAAACTATTTTATCAAACCATCAGTTGTGGTTCGCTTTTGATCAAAGATCGAAGCAACTTTAAGTATCTTTTGCACCATGCTGATTACCTTAACCGAGAGCATGATGAGTTACCTAACCTTGTCGATAAATCGATCGCGACAACTAAGCGCTTTGATGCATTGAAGGTCTTTATGACCATGCAAAGCGTTGGTCCCGCAGCGTTAGGTGAGATGGTTGATCATCTCATTGAGCAGGCTCAAGACGTTGCTCAACTTGTTAAACAGCATGGGAACTTTGAACTGCTTGCGACGCCATCGTTGTCGACGGTTTTGTTCCGAGCGGCACATCATGAGGTCGAAGATCTTGACCAACTGAATAAAATCATCAGATTAGAAGCGCTCACTCGAGGTGTTGCGGTTCTAGGGGAAACCGTTGTAAAGGGGCAATCAGCCCTTAAGTTCACAATACTTAACCCGTGTTTAACCCTTTCTCATTTTGAAACGTTACTCAATAATATTAATCAATTAGCCCTTGAGCTAGTGACAAAAGGAAACAAATAATGGCAGTTTTACAAATCGGCGCAGGTGGTGTTGGATGGGTTATTGCTCATAAAGCCGCGCAAAACAACCAGGTGTTGGGTGATATTACGATTGCATCACGCACGGTCGCGAAGTGTGAAAAAATCATTGAATCCATCAAGGGCAAAAATAACCTTCAAGATGCGAGTAAAAAGCTGGTAGCGCGCTCTGTCAACGCTGATGACGTTGAGGCTTTAGTTGCACTAATTAAAGACGTACAACCTGATCTTGTTATTAATGCGGGCCCTCCGTGGGTAAACATCACCATTATGGAAGCCTGCTTGCAAGCGAAGGTCTCCTATCTTGATACGTCGGTAGCGGTTGATCTGTGCTCAGAAGGCCAGCAAGTACCACAAGCCTATGATTGGCAGTGGGGCTTCCGCGACAAATTCAAAGACGCGGGTATTACCGGCATTCTCGGTGCTGGTTTTGATCCAGGCGTCGTGAGTGTATTTGCCGCTTACGCTGTCAAGCATCTGTTCGATGAGATCGATACTATTGATGTGATGGATGTGAATGCAGGCGATCACGGTAAGAAATTTGCTACCAACTTTGATCCTGAAACGAACATGCTTGAGATTCAAGGGGATTCTTTCTACTGGGAAAATGGCGAGTGGAAACAAGTTGGCTGTCATTCTCGTATGCTTGAGTTTGATTTCCCATTAGTAGGTAAGCATAAAGTCTATTCAATGGCGCACGATGAAGTTCGCTCTATGCAGGAATTCATCCCAGCAAAACGTATCGAATTTTGGATGGGTTTTGGTGATAGCTATCTCAATTACTTTAACTGTATGCGTGATATTGGATTGCTTAGCCCTGATCCTGTTACGCTGCATGATGGTACGGAAGTTCACCCGTTGCACGTATTAAAAGCCCTGCTACCTGATCCGACGTCACTGGCTCCAGGCTACACTGGCAAGACTTGTATTGGTACTTGGGTGCAAGGGACCAAAGACGGTAAGGCGCGCAGTGTCTTTATCTACAATAATGCCGACCACGAAGTCGCGTATGAAGATGTTGAACATCAGGCGATTTCTTACACCACCGGTGTACCGGCTATCACGGCTGCACTTCAATACTTCCGTGGTGAATGGGCGGATGCTGGCGTATTTAATATGGAGCAACTGAATCCGGACCCATTCTTGGCAACAATGCCTGAGATTGGTCTTGATTGGCACGTTCAAGAGCTTGAAGTCGGTCCGCCGGATATTCATATCCTAAAATAATCAGGGTTGCTGATCGAAAAATGCGTGACTCATCGATGATGAGCCGGCGCATTTTGCGGTAAGGATTCAGTAAAAACACTAAGCCGATGCTTTTAGCATCGGCTTAGTGAGTTCTTTTTGAGTGATAAAACGATGCAAAACAGTGAACCAAAAACGCCGTATTTTATGATCAACGAAGAAAAGTTGATCGCGAATCTTGAGAAAGCCAAGTACCTGAAAGAACAATCAGGCGTGAAGCTAGTACTTGCGCTCAAGTGTTTTTCCACTTGGGGCGTGTTTGATGTGATCAAGCCCTATTTAGATGGCACGACAAGCAGCGGACCTTATGAAGTCAGGCTCGGCAATGAAACCTTTGGCGGTGAAACTCATGCTTATAGCGTAGGCTACACGGAAGATGACGTTCGTGAGGTTGTCGATATTTGTGACAAGATGATCTTTAACTCGCAGTCTCAACTTGCGGCTTATCGCCATATTGTTGAAGGTAAAGCATCGATTGGCTTGCGTCTTAATCCAGGCGTGAGTTATGCCGGTCAAGACTTAGCCAACCCAGCGAGACAATATTCTCGCCTTGGTGTTCAAGCTGATCACATCGATCTTAATGTCTTCGATTCGATCGACGGTGTGATGTTCCACATGAATTGCGAAAACAAAGATGTTGATGCATTTATTGGATTGTTAGAGGCGATTTCTGAGCAATTTGGTACGCACTTAGACAAACTCGACTGGGTGAGCATGGGCGGCGGAGTCTTCTTTACATGGCCTGATTATGACATCGATAAACTCAGTGCGGCATTGAAAGCATTTGCTGACAAGCATGGAGTACAGATGTACCTTGAGCCCGGTGAAGCCATTATCACTCAAACGACCGATCTCGTCGTGACGGTGGTTGATATTGTTGAAAATGGGTTGAAAACGGCGATCGTCAATTCAGCGACAGAAGCGCATCGACTCGATACCTTAATCTATGATGAACCTGCGTCTATTCGAGAAGCAAGTGTCGATGGTGAACATGAGTATGTGATTGGATCGTGTTCATGTTTAGCGGGAGATCAATTTTGTGTCGCCAATTTTGATGAACCACTGCATGTTGGTCAGAAGCTTCATATTATGGACAGCGCCGGTTATACCATGGTCAAACTCAATTGGTTTAATGGCTTAAAAATGCCGTCTATCTTCTGTCAACGAACGGATGGACGGATTCAAAAGCTCAATGAATTTGATTATGGTGATTTTAAGCGCTCTCTATCTCAATGGCGTATCAATTAGCGACGGCGTAGTCCATATCTTTTGGCCTTAGTTGCCCAAGTGCATTGAGATCATTAAGCACATTCGTTACAGTCGCGAGACTGTACGAATGCTGCAACTTAACCTAATTTAGAGTGATGAACATGGTAATTATCTCAACCAATGTCGGTGATATCGAGATCGAACTCAATCTTGAAAAGGCACCAGTGAGTGCTAAAAACTTCTTAAGATATTGCCAAGAAGGCTTTTATGACGGCACTATTTTCCATCGTGTCATCGATGGATTTATGATTCAAGGCGGCGGCCTTGATGACAAAATGACAGAAAAATCGACTCGAGCACCAATTGTTAATGAAGCGAATCGAGGCTTAAAGAATGTAATCGGTAGCATCGCGATGGCAAGAACAGATGCGCCACATTCTGCGACGGCTCAATTCTTCATCAATTTGGATGACAACGATTTTCTCGACCATACTGCGACCACAAACAACGGTTGGGGTTATGCGGTATTTGGAAAGGTGACTGCGGGGATGGATGTAGTGAATGCTATTGCTAAGGTCAAAACGACCTCGAAGCTTGGCCACGATGACGTTCCGCAAGACGTGATTGTCATCGAGCGCGTCTCCGTTCAGTAACTCATCAATTCTTTCTTACGCCTTAATTTAAGTCATAGTGCTTCATGTTACTTATACTGCGATGACTATATTACTTTGACGACGTGGCCGTTACGTCATGACGACGGTCATGACGTGTGGATTATCAATGAGCACGTCGATTGTTTTAATGTCAGTCAAAACAATAAGGCGCATCTCTTCATCGCACTGTAACCTCAGGCACTCTTCTTTACCTTCATTTCTTTGGGTATCTATCGCGATGCCTTCAATAACATCCTTGCTTGGTTCATTGCCACTAAAGTGACTACTATTTTGTGTTTGTATGTTGAGAGCAATACGAATCGGGAAACGATACAAACACAATAACTCAATTTGGTCGTAGTGCGCGCAAGACAACATGATGTGAACTCCGTTTAGTGTACCACTTATTTATCGCTATGGGTGTAGCGCTATGGGTGTAGCGCTATGGATTTAGTGCTTGGAACATCAACAGTTTATAGAAGCGTAGTAAAAGTCAGATTCGTTTGCGAAATGAAAATTGAACCGAAGCGGCTTTGACTTTTCGACGTTGATGTCTAAAGAAAATTGTTTGGTCGGCATTGTATCAAACTCAATGCGATACCACAGGGTCTGCTGATATCGTTGAGTGATCTTAAATGAAGTCGGTGACTGTGGTGTTGGTGCGTTTGGTGTCGATAGCTGAACTTGACCAAGGTGTTGCCATTCAGACGAGGCTGGAGCGAGATCTTTTGACTCTAACGTCACCACAACGACAAGGTTTTGGGCGGTTGGCGTATTAGGGAAAACCTGTAAACGATAGCGAGCGGTGTTTGCCGACAGGCCATCCAATTCGGTTTTATGGTATCCACAACTTCGGCTTTTGACTAATTCATGATTGTCTTTAATGGGTTTAAAGTAAGTTCTCTGGGTAGGGTAAGCCACGCAACCAGCAAGGGACAACAAACTCATTCCGATAATGAATGCACGCATCATAGGGTGATTCCTGTGAAGAAAAATTGAGTATGCCGTAAGAAAATATCAATAAATAGTCAGGCTGACCAAGTGTTACCTTAACAGTAACAACGCTGACAAACTTGGACGTAACAGCTCTGGCCGTAACGGCTCTGGACGTAACCGCTGGGGGCGAATCTCTGTTGTCTATTGCGGTTCAGTACTGTCTCATTTAAAGTCATCGTTATAGATGTCATGTTTCGCAGTTGAGTACGTATGCAATTATTGGTAGATAGAACCGGTGAGCAATTTCTTAGTATTTTGCAACAAACAGACGATCATGTCCGTGTTCAGTTCATTTCAAATGAGGGAGTAGCGAAAGGAAAACCGTTTTCCGATCGTTTATCAGGGTTATTCCTTGCTGGCTGGAGTGTGAGACAAACCTCAACCGCTATTGGGCTTGAGCGCTTTCAGCAAGGTGTGCTGGAAGATGAAAAAGTGAGCTTTTCGCTTCATCAGCTATTTCCCTTAGGGCGCAAGGTGAAATTACCCACTAACGAGGTAGTGACCATTGCTAGCTACGCCAACACGCATCAAGGCGGATACTATATGTACGTTCGCGCTCACGGGGAGTTGAAACGCTTAAAAATTGAGGCAACTTGGCAGTTGCTTCCGTCTGATAAACTGCTTGCTTTGCCTTATTATCCAGCCCCGCGAACCAAAGCTGAGATAGACAATATCAATAGCTTCGATGCGTGGGCTGGTGGTTTTTAACTCGGCTTACTATCTTGTTCAGTAAGCGGATTCGTTATTGCCTACTATGCGAGCGCCTCAACGATAGCTTTACCCACAGCGTGCGCGCTCGTTGGGTTCTGGCCGGTAATCACTCGGTTATCGGTCAATACGAGTTCACCCCAAGGCTGAACTTTTGAATAGCGAGCCGCAGTACGTGCTAGGGAGTCTTCAAGCAAGAACGGAATTTTATCGATAGTGCCAAAATCGACTTCTTCTTCACGAGTAAATCCAGTCACAGATTTTGAGGCAAGCAACTTTTCGCCGTTACTCAAAGTGATAGGCAAGAGTGCAGCTGGACCATGACATACTGCCGCTAAGAGGCCACCATTTTCATAATGCGTGGCTGCGATACGAGCAAAATCATCATTGCTTGCAAGGTCTGAAAGCAAACCAAACCCGCCAGGATAGAAAATAGCGTCATAATCAGCAACGTTAATCTGTCCTACAGGGATGGTGTTGTTGATGCTGTTTTGAAGATCGTCATTGTTAAGCATTGCAGTATTGACGTCATCACCTTCCATATCGGTACCATAAAGTGGCGCTTTGCCACCATGAATTGAAGCGATGTCGTAATCAAAGCCTGCTTCCAGCAACACATGCAGCGCATGAGTCAGCTCTGGTGCATAGGTACCATTCGCGTCCTGAGTATCGCCAAGTGTGGCATGGTTCGTTACTGGTATAAGTACTTTCTTCATTTTATTGTCCTTTTGACTTTGGGTCGGTCTTTTGCCGTTGAGTTAATACTAATAGTAAGTCGCTTTAATGATAATATCTGTTAATGGCAAAATATTATTGCTATTTGGCAATAATATCGATTACGTTGATATGGGCTAAAGCAAGTTGGTAGAGAACGATGGACAGTTTTGAGGGGATTAACGAGTTTGTTGCAGTCGCGGAAAGCCAGGGTTTTTCTGCCGCAGCAAAACAATTGGGGTGCAGTACTAGTCATGTCAGTAGGCAAGTATCGCGACTAGAAGAGCGATTGGGTACGGCATTATTTGCTCGCTCAACTAGGTTGGTCAGTTTGACACAAACAGGACAGGCGTATTATCAACACTGTAAAGACCTGGTCGTAGGGCTGCAGCAAGCGAATGAACAAGTGAGCTCACAGCAGATCCAACTCAATGGCACACTGCGTGTTAGCGCGGCTGGTGCATTTGCTGAAAAATATGTGGCCCCAGCGTTAATGGAATTTGCTAAACAATATCCCGATCTAACCATAGATATGGACTTTAACAGCCGGATGGTGAACTTTATCGAAGATGGGATCGATTTTGCTATTCGTTATGGCAAGCTCTCTGACTCCGGTTTGGTCGCGCGAAAACTGCTCGACCGCCCAATGGCTGCTGTCGCAAGTCCCGCTTACTTAGCGGCACACGGTATCCCACAACACCCCCAACAACTTAAACGACACAGTTGTATTGTGGCTAACAATGATCATTGGACTTTCACACATGAAGGCGAGCCGTTAGAGGCGATTCGAGTACAGGGAAGGTGGAAAAGCAATAATGCAGAGGCGGTGGTAAAAGCCTGTGAGCAAGGCTTGGGCATCGCTTACATGCCGAAAAGTACATTTACCAACTCGATCGATGACGGTTTGCTGGTCCCGGTGTTACAATCCTATTGGGGCAAGGGATTAAGCAGTTGGATTGTTTATCAAAATCGACGGTTCTTGCCAATGCGAGCGCGTTTAGCGATTGATTACCTACTCGAGCATTTTTCGCAATGGCAAGAACTCGAACCAAAGCGTTAAAACCGGCAAGGTGGAGTTTAATAGCAGAATTTGGCAAGGCTAGCGAGGCGGTTGTAAAGGCCGTGCAGTGAGATAAATAATGCCATGAACTTAACATAAATGTGGGTAACGGAAGCTTAGGAATGGAACAAAGGCAGACTGATGAGTACTGCCTTTGGATGTGATCAAACTTGACTCTACGCCTTATTTGAAAATAGGTTGGTCGAAGTTATGACCCTCGTCGCTGTATGCAGTGACCATCACGTCGGCGACTAATCCTGTTTCACTTTGAACTTGGCTTTCAAAGAAGTGTTGAATTTGCTGTCTGCGCCCATGTGCCGCCCATGCTTCAGCATCTCGCCAGACTTCATTGAATACGATTGAGAAATCGTTGTTAGTGGCACTTGGGTGCTTGATCTGACGAGTGACCGTATACTGAATACAACCCTCCTCACGGTATGAATCGGGCTCTAGTGCTTTCAATACTTCGAATAACTCAGCTTCTTTGCCTGTCTTGGGTTTGAATTGCGCTAATACATAAACTCGACTTGTCATCGTAAATCCTCTGTGTTGAGTTATAGCCGGTGTGAATGCCTTGGTTGCCATTGATTGGCCGAGGCGCAAGCACAATAAACTAAACTCATCAGAGACGCGAGAGAACTATTTACATTATTGTCATTATCCGTTCATCAATGTTAAGAACGGTAATAGCCGTAGATCGCATGATCGAGAATACGACCGTTCAGGTTTTCTTTATTCGTAATTATTCCTTCAAGTGACATTCCGAGTCTTTCACACACGGCTCGGCTTTGGTGATTGTCTACGGCTGCTGAAATCTGCACTTTGTGCATATCTAAATGACAAAACGCGTACTCCGTGAGAGCTTTAACTGAGCGGGTAACAATGCCATTACCGCGATAGTGTTTACTTAGCCAATAACCAATTTCGGCACATTTTGTGTCATGATTTATAGCGTTGAAGCTTATGTTACCCGAGATGGAGCCTTTGTAGAGAATGGCACACGTCATAGACTTGTTATCGGCATAGTCGTGAAGGGAATGCTTTATGAACGAAAGGAAAAAGGCATCGTTAGTCGCATGAGGTGGCCACGCTAGCCACTGACTCAGCTCTGTTCGTTCTTCTGCAACCAGAGCTAAATAACAAGAAGCAAAAGAAGGTTGCACGAGCGCAAGGCTAATTTCATTGTCGATTACAAGTTGGAACATAGGTCTCTCTTTTTAAGAACGGAAAGGTGGGGCTTTTATACAACCGATATAACGATTCTCTCATGTTGGTCTGCCACTTCCATGATAATGCCTTGGGTCTCAGGATCGAGGGCGGCTTCTAAAAGCGCGTCCAGCTGTACGCCATTCTCATCAAATCTCGCAATGCAGTCTTTTGGAAGCAACGACAGTAATGAGCGAGCGATACCGAGCGGAAAACTAATGGTTTCTTCTATCGTATCGTCGCGAACGTTGAATGTTTCTATGGTCAGTTTACGCATATACCAACACTTATCTTAAGGATTAATTTCACCGATACTTACAGAGTAGATGAGATCGGTCTATTGATTCGATAAGTTGTATGACTTTGGTGTGAGCTATTCTTAACTTATTAATGCAACTTAATGTATATAAGCGATTGTCAGTTTAAGGTGTATATTTTCCTTAGAGCTTAGAGCTTAGAGCTTAGAGCTTAGAGCTTAGAGCTTAGAGCTAGCCTCGCACTTTGCATAACCACATGGTCGTCATTCTTTTCTACGTGTGTCCAGCCGAGCTTTTCATAAAGCGCTGGGATGTGTGTGTAAACAAGCAATTCTGGCTCTTGCTGTTTTACCACTACCGTTTCCGCGAAATTGATTAAGCGTGAGGCAATGCCATGATGGCGATACTCAGGTTGAACGAACACGGCGTTTATCCAAAGTGCGTGGGCATTCGTCAATGGCGACAAAAAGCGGGTGAACACTAATCCACCAAGCAGGCACTCATTTTCCAGCGCCAAAATGGGAGAGGGCACCATGAGTCCGGACTGCATGGTGGAGAGTGGTTCAACGTCTTGCCACTCATTGTTAAACCATTGATATAGTTCTGTAATGTGAAAAGAGTGATCAGATTTCGACTGAGTTAAATTCAACATATGAGCTTGACTGTATTACGCTACGGATGTGGTGACCTTCTTGTTAAGACACAAAGGCGTATGAGTAAAGCCTAGCATTTAGGCCGCTAGGCAGGGGTTAGGCTTTCGGTCTCATTTTCACAAAACCGAATCAAATAACCGTTTGGATCTTGTACGACGAACTGTTTCTGTATGACGCTCTCTCCATCGCACGCATATTCTTTGCGCTCGATAGTGAGATAAATACTATCAGGGGCATGCGACTTAACGTGGGAAAACAACAAATCAATATCGCTGGTGTCCCATTGCAAGTTTACTCCTCGTCCTAACGGGTATTCTAGAGCTCCGGTTATCCATCGTCTCCCGTCACTATTTAGGCCCTCTAGCATGAGATCTACGCCATAGCGCGTAAGAAACACAAACGCTTCACTCGGGCGTTCATATTTGACTCGAAAACCCAGTATATCGACGTAAAAGTCTTTGCTGCGCTGAATGTCAAAGCAATACAACTCTGGAACTACTCTCATTTTTTCATCCAAGCCTTTAATAATATGAAAGTTATGTTACAAAATATGGGCGGTAAGTATTGTGATGTTGATGAGATTTGATCTAAATTGTTGCGTTTTATGGCGAGGAAGAATGCGAATATATGGGGCATATCTCATTTTATTCATACTGAATAATAGGATGAGCCAGTGTGTTTAAGACAATTTGTTTATGATCCATCGAGATTAGGTTCGTCATATGAGCAAAAGAAGGCTCTGCTCATATGACTGAGTGTGAAAGGGCAGTTAAATCAAATACCAATTATGGTACCTGTCCATCACTCGCGTCGCCCATCACTCGTGTCGGTTATGCAGGGGTGCCGGCCTCGTCTTCCTCAACGATGTCTGATTCGGTAAGAGCTTGTCCAATCCATTGCTTGATAGCTGCACTTTCTAAGACGGTGTTCTGATATTGCTTTGCTGCCTTGGATAATGGTATTTGGTAGGTCATAAAACGCAAAGCAACAGGCGCAAACATAGCATCGGCAATTGACCATTCGCCGAATAACCATTGACCGGGATTGTGTTTCATTTGTTCTGACCACAATTGATCGATGCGCTCAATATCTCGATGTGCCTCCGTGGACAAGTTGATATTTCGAATAGCACGACAGTTCATTGGCATCTCATTGCGTAATGCCATAAAACCGGAATGCATTTCAGCAGCGACAGCTCGAGCTTTCGCTCGTGTCGCACTATCTTGAGGCCAACAGGTATTATGAAGATAGCGTTCATTGATGTATTCGAGTATTGCCAATGAATCCCAAACCGTGACCTCTTTATCAACCAGTAACGGGACTTTGGCCGTCGGTGTCAGAGGCCGGAGCGTTTGATAAAATGTCTCGCTGAACAGTGGTAGTTTAATGATGTCTACGGAGACATCTTGTTGAGCAATAATGAGCCACGCTCGTAATGACCAACTTGAATAGTTTTGATTTCCAATATATAGCTTCATTCGGAACCTCCTTGTCTGTAATGCTATTCATAATAAGCGATTGTTTTGTGCGTAACTAACGGATAGTTTTGATACCTACCATTAATGAAAACGATGGGATGGTTATTCGTTTAAGCACCATAAGGCATGACACATGGATATTGACGCACTACGCAGCTTTTTAGCTTTTGTTGAAACCGGCAGTTTCACTAGAGCCGCTCGCCAAATAAATAGAACCCAGTCAGCGTTTAGCGCCCAAATGAGAAAATTGGAATCAGAATTGGGAGAAAGTCTATTCGTAAAAGAAGGTCGCAACCTTGGCTTGAGCGAAGCGGGGCTGAGTTTACACGTCCATGCCAATCAGTTGGTCACGATGCATGACCATGCCGTGAGCCAGCTAAAAAGCTATCAAAATAAACGCTCCTTAAAATTAGGCTGCCCAGAAGACTACAATCAATCGTTGCTACCTATATTGATTTCATGCCTACAGGCCTCTTCTCCAACGTGCTCTATACAGGTTTTTAGTGAGCCAAGTGCGACCTTGAGGGATTGGTTGGATACTGGAAAAATCGATGCGGCCATTTTGACTCGCGCTCCTGATAGTGAAGAAGGACACTGGTTAACCGCCGATCAAGGCGTTTGGATTGCGTCTCCAAATTATGCCATTGCTGCCGCACAACCATTGCAGCTTGCGTTATTCCAGGCCGATTGCAAATACCATGCGGCTGCCATCGATGGCTTAACTAAACAAGGACAAGCGTTTCAGCTTTTAGCGTGTTGCAACACGGCATCCGCTCAACTTGGCTTAGTCCGTGCAGGGCTGGCAATTGGCGCGATGGGGCAATTAAGCGTAATGGACGGAGTCACTATTCTTGATGAGATGCCTGCGCTCCCTGCAGTTGATATTGTCTTATCTGTTGGCGCTAAACCTCACCCATTGCTCAATCAAAGTTTGCTGCAGAAATTAACGCAGGCTATGAATAAATAGCCGTTACTCTCAAAGTCATCGTTCCGCTTGATGCAATAATTCTGGCGAAGTGATAACCATTATCGTAGTAAAGTGACAACTATTATCGCAATGATAATATATATCGTTATCTTTTATTTATTCAAAACAATCACATTTTATGAGTTTGTTTGGCAGAATATTTATTTGTAGAAGAACAAATAACCGAGCAGTGTAAAGTTATTACCCCTTAAGTAGTATCTTTGATTCGAATCAAAGTGAAGAATAGGTTCGTTTGTATTATGTAGCACAGTAAAAACATAAATATAAATGAGCAATTCGCCATGACTAATAAACTGAAGCAATTATTGACGCCATCGCTCACTCGAAGGGGCTTCCTCAAAACCTCTTCGGTGATGGGTGGTCTTGCAGCTGCGACGAGTGCAATTTCTCTTCCATTCAAATCCTCTAAAGCCAACGCCAGCGACGTTATTCCGACGGAAGAAAAAGTCGTGTGGAGTGCATGCACAGTTAACTGCGGTAGCCGCTGCCCTCTGAGAATGCATGTATCAGACGGTGAAATTAAGTGGGTAGATGCCGACAATACCGGTACGGATAACTACGCTAATAAAGACGTACAAGTACGCGCGTGTTTACGTGGGCGTTCAATGCGTCGTCGTGTCTATAACCCAGACCGTCTAAAATACCCAATGAAACGGGTAGGTAAGCGCGGTGAAGGGAAATTCAAACGCATTTCTTGGGATGAAGCGTATAGCGAGATCGCAAACAGCATTACGTCAATCAAAGAAGAATATGGCAATGAAGCGTTTTATTTGAACTACGGGACAGGAACGCTGGGTGGTACGGTCACCAAATCATGGCCCCCTGGTTCAACCTTAATTGCACGTTTGATGAACCTGACCGGTGGTTATCTGAATCATTACGGCGATTATTCGACAGCGCAGATCGCCAAAGGATTGAGCTACACCTACGGTGGTTGGGCAAACGGTAATTCATTTTCTGATACTGAAAATAGTAAGTTGATCGTTCAGTTTGGTAATAACCCGGCAGAAACACGCATGTCAGGTGGTGGTTTGATTCATCACCTTATAGAGAGCAAAGCCAAGTCGAATGCTCGAATGATCATGATCGATCCTCGCTACAACGATACGGCTGCAGGACGAGAAGACCAGTGGATCCCAATCAAACCGGGTACTGATGCTGCATTTATCTCTGCGATGGCGCATGTCATGATCAAAGAAGACTTGGTTGACCAGCCATTTCTAGATAAATATTGTGTGGGCTATGATGAAAAAACATTGCCTGCCTCTGCGCCAGCAAACAGTGACTATAAATCTTACATTCTAGGATTGGGTGACGATGGCGTGGAGAAAACGCCTGCATGGGCATCGACCATCACGGGCATCCCAACGGATATTATTATCCAAACAGCGCGCGAAATTGGCTCAACAAAACCGTGTGCGATCTACCAAGGCTGGGGTTTGCAGCGTACACAAAACGGTGAAATTGCCTCCCGTGCTATCGCCATGTTGGCGCTGCTAACCGGTAATTTAGGTATTCACGGTGGAGGCTCTGGTGCGCGCGAGTCAGATTACAATATTCCGTTTGTTCGTTTCCCTACACTGAAAAATCCAGTAGACACCTCTATCTCTATGTTTTTATGGACCGATGCGATTGTTCGTGGTCCAGAGATGACGGCAACACGAGACGGTGTGCGAGGCAAAGATAAGCTGGATGTGCCAATTAAATTTATCTGGAACTATGCAGGCAACTGTCTGATTAACCAACACTCAGATATCAACCGCACCCATGATATTTTGCAAGATGACAAAGCGTGCGAAATGATTGTGGTCATAGACAACCACATGACGTCATCTGCGAAGTATGCCGATATCATCCTACCTGATTTAACGACCTCAGAGCAGGCGGATTTCTGTATGGATGGTAAGGCGGCGAACATGCCGTATTTCATCTTTGCTGACAAGGCGATTGAACCTCAGTTTGAAGCGCGTGGCATTTACCAAATTTGTGCTGATCTTGCAGAACGTCTTGGCGTTGGCCAAGCCTTTACTGAAGGTCGAGATCAAGAGGGATGGCTTCGCCATCTATATGCTGAAACGCTTAAGCTCGACCCAACATTGCCAGATTTCGAAACGGTCCGTAAGCAAGGCATTGTTAAACGCAGCGATCCAAATGGTCATTATGTGGCGTATCAAACATTCCGTGAAGATCCCGTGAACAACCCTTTGAATACACCATCGGGTAAGGTTGAGATTTATTCTGAAGCGCTGGCAAAAATTGCAGCAGAATGGGAATTGCCGGAAGGCGATATTATCCATCCATTGCCTATCTACGCCAGTACATCGGAAGGGTGGGACTCACCGCTACGTGATAAATACCCACTTCAACTTACCGGTTTCCACTACAAAGCACGTTGCCACTCAACATACGGCAATGTTGACGTGTTGAAGCAAGCTGCCCAACAAGAAATGTGGATCAACCCTATCGACGCCAAGCGTCGTGACATTAAGAACGGTGATCGTATTCGTATCTTCAATGACCGAGGTGAGGTGCGCATTTATGCCAAAGTTACGCCGCGTATGATGCCAGGTGTTGTTGCGCTCGGTGAAGGTGCGTGGTACGCACCGGACGGTAACAAAGTGGATCATAACGGTTCGATTAACGTACTGACTTCTCAACGCCCAAGCCCATTGGCGAAAGGTAACCCTCAACATACCAATCTGGTTGAAGTTCAACTAGCAACCAAGGCGTAAGGACTGAATCATGAAGCAATACGGTTTTTATATCGATTCAAGCAAATGCACTGGCTGCAAGACATGCCAGTTATCGTGCAAAGATTTTAAAGATTTAGGTGTTGATAGAAGCTACCGTCGAGTGTACGAGTATGCCGGTGGCAATTGGGTCGAAGAAAATGGCACTTACCGTCAAGACGTCTTTGCTTATTACACGTCTATTGCCTGTAATCATTGCGATGAACCTGCCTGTGCGAAAGTGTGCCCATCAGGTGCGATGCACAAACGTGAGGATGGCTTTGTTGTCGTGGACGAAAAAGTCTGCATCGGTTGTAAGCATTGTGCTAACGCGTGTCCTTATGGTGCGCCGCAATACAACGCTGAAAAAGGTCATATGACCAAGTGTGATGGCTGCTTTGAGCGTGTTGCCGAAGGGTTTGAACCCATTTGTGTCGGTTCATGTCCATTACGCGCGCTAGAGTTTGGCCCTATTTCTGAATTGAGAGAAAAATATGGCACAAACGCGGACGTCGCGCCGTTGCCTTCATCTTCATTGACGAAACCAAATATTGTGATCAAACCAAACCGTCATGCTCGTCCAACGAATGACACCACTGGTCACCTAGCAAACCCTAAGGAGGTTTAACATGGGATGGCATGAATGGCCTCTGATTATCTTTACAGTCTTTGCACAGACCGCAGTCGGTGCGTTTATTGTATTGGGTTGTCTTAATCTATTTGGCAAAGCAAGTGATGATGTGAAGGCACGCATCAATCGTAATATGTTTTTCATCTGGGTCTTTATGGCTCTGGGCTTTATGGCTTCTACCGCACACTTAGGCAGTCCTATGCGTGCCATGAACGCCTTAAATCAAGTGGGCACCTCTTGGCTCTCGCGTGAGATCCTGTTTGGCTCTGCGTTCTTCGCCTTTGGTGGCCTGTTCTGGTTGTTAGACGTCCTTAATAAAGGCACTTTGGCAATTCGCAAAGGGTTACTGGTCGCTGGCATGATCATGGGCGTTGTCTTCATGTTTGCCATGACAAATGTTTACCTGATCAATACGGTACCAACATGGGATACGCCGTTCACCACATATTCGTTTGCGATTACGGCTGTGCTATGTGGCGTAATGTTGTCACATGTATTGATGAAAGGAGCACGTTTCGAGTGTTCTGGTTATAACCGAGTAGCTGGAGGCATTGTGATTATCGCTACAGCAGCAGCGGTGCTCACAACAATGGCAATGGTGACGTCGTTGAGCGGTATTGAATCGTCTATTGTTGCGGCGAGTGACCTGGTGCCTAACATGGCGATGGTTCAAAACTCACGCTTTGCGTTGATTTTTGTCGGTGTTGCACTTTGGGTATTGTCATTGCGTAAACAAAGCAACGCCTTGCCGTTTGCTGTATCTGGCTTGGCATTAGTTGTTGTCGCTGAGTTGAT
The DNA here is from genome assembly GCF_002873335.1 of Vibrio sp. 10N.286.49.B1. GTDB lineage: Bacteria > Pseudomonadota > Gammaproteobacteria > Enterobacterales > Vibrionaceae > Vibrio. The sequence goes on from NZ_MCUW01000027.1 coordinate 86,479, forward strand.
AGGCCGAAGTGTATTTTTCGGTCTACATATGACGTCTGGTATGTAATGACTGAGTTGATATAACCACTTAGTCGCTAGCTTAATCAATGCCAAAATGGCTCATACAGAAAACCATGAGTATGACCTGGCGTTGATTGCTGGGCACAACGGGGCAAGTGAGTCACTTGCCCCTATTTATTCACAATCGATTAGAGATCGTTGTATGCAAGATAGATCACCACAAGACGTCGCAAACAAACAGGTTGAGCCACAAGATAGCATTGATCTTGAGAACCTAAATGCTATGGCTAAAGTATTGGGTTCTTTGTTTTATTTTCCGCTGACGGATGAAAACAATCAGGCACTAATCACAGCGTTGGCAAGTGAACAACAAGGCGATGATTCGGCGTTTTACCAATGGGCTCAAGTCGTTAGAAGTGAAGGCAGTGACGTACTAAATCAAGATTTCTTTCTTCTGTTTGAGGGGGGCGAAGCGATGTACGCACCGCCTTGGGGGTCAGTGTACCTAGATAAAGAAGAAGTGATTTTCGGTGCAACAACCGTCGCTTACCGTCAGTTTTTACGTGAAAATGGTGTTGAGCTCGATACGGGAATGCGAGAGCCGGAAGACCAATTTGGATTGATGTTATTTGCAGTGAGTCAATTTATTGAAGAAGGTCTGCCGCTTTCGACAATACAGTGTTTGTTTTCTGAGCATTTACTCACTTGGTGTTATCGCTACTTAGCGCTGGTGGCAGAGCATGCTCAAACGGAAAGCTACAAACAGCTCGCATTAGTGGCCAGTTCATGGTGTGCAGCGGTTCAAGAGCTGTTAGCGATACAGCCAACAGATAAGAAGCTTTATCGATAATGCCAGACAAGGATGAACGCTATTACAAGGCCTACATGGAACATAACACGATCAGTCGCCGTGGGTTGTTCCGTGCGCTATCTGGTGGCACAAAGCGTTCAACGTCACAGAGCTCACGTGCAATAAGGTCATCACACCATGAACTTGATTCACCGGTGGTCATTCGCTCAGTCGCACGCCCTCCAGGCGCTGTGGAAGAGTTTTTATTTCAACAAATTTGTAATGAATGCGGTGATTGTGCGGCGAAATGTCCTGAACAAGTGATAGTGATGAACAGTGGGCTTGCCGAGTTGAGCCTCGATTATGGCTATTGCGCTCAATGCGGAGCATGCCAGCAGGCTTGTCCGACCGGAGCATTGCACGGGCAAAACAACGATATACAGTTGCGACCTAAATTTTTGAGCGCCTGTCAAAATGCCCTATTTGGAGAGTGCACATTATGTGCCGAGCAATGTCCTTCCAGCTCAATATCTATCGTACCTAATACGAGCCCTGTTGTAGATGAAAAAAGCTGTGATGGCTGTGGCCGGTGTAAACAAGCCTGCCCTTTTGCATCCATTGAGCTCAACCTTAATGTTGAGCTCAATGGCGTGTATTAACAATGGCGCGCATTAGCATAGAGGCATGGCATTCGGTGGAAAAATTACCCATTGATTTGCTGGCTAGTATAGCTCACGTACGCGCTGAATAGTGGTTGCTGCATTTTTGTAATCAATGGGCAGTTCGGTAATACGCCCTTGCTTAGCGACAAATAATGACGGGAAGCTGTTTCCGCCTATAGATCGTGCAAACTGAAGCTCGTTGAGTAATTGTGATTGTGTTTCGGCCGCCATTAAGTCACGCTCAAACCGAGTCATATCTAACCCAATGTCGTGAGCAAATTCGAGCAGACGGTCGTTGTCACTCGGGTTCTTGGCCTCTAAATAATACCCTTTTTGGATGGCATTATTCATCGCTACTTCAGCGCCTTGCGCCCGCGCGGCTAAAATGGCTCGACAAGCGGGGTAGGTTGCTCGTCTTGGGGTATTCTGGGACCAAAAATCATAGTTAAATTGAGTCCCTAACTGGTGTTCGATTTTCTGCCAATAAGAAGCAATTTGTTGTTGCATGGCATCAGGCATCGGTTGGTCTGTATCGGGGGCCAACCCTCCAAGCACCCATTCAATAGTGATCTCGTCAGCCAGTGACTCTTGAATCAAATCCCATGTCGGTTTAAAGCCCCAACACCATGAGCACATTGGGTCATAGACGTAGTAAAGCGTTGCTGTTGTAGTGGTTGTCAAAATAAGCCTTCCTATGGCGGTCTCGTCTAAAGTCGATAAGAATAGTTAGTCGACTTGAGTGTGATTTAGGGCGTAATTCCATACACGATAGAAGTAGAAGATGTAGCCGATGCCTAGTGTGAGGATCGAAATAATAAACCAGAGCAATACATGACCAAGATCGCTGAAAAGGTCGATATCACATCGCATTTTTCTTTCGACACCGTGCTCGTCGACGAGGTATGTACGGTTAATGATAAATTTTGAGAAAGAATAGGGGAAAAAGAACATTGCGATGCCGAAGGTCACAATGCACAAGAGCAGCCAAAGTACTAAGTGACCAATAATATCAAATATGGCAACGTCCGCTTTTAATCTCATAGTGATACTCCTTATGGTGTAGATGGACTTTCTGTATATAGGCTTTCAGTATATAGAAGCTTGCGCGAGCATAGGCTTATATGGGGGCGCGATACATACACAAAATTCTTGTAGAAAACGTAGGCAAAAATAGCCGCACAACCTACCATTATCAACATAATATTGGAGCTTGTGCGACCTAGATTCGAAGCTAACTCATGGGTGCTTCTTGTATCATGGTATTATAGCGCTTGAAAGCGGCATCCAGATCGGCAATAAGATCATCGACGTCTTCTAGGCCAATGTGTAGACGTATCAAGGTACCGGAAAAGTTAGGGTTAGCGACAGTGCGTAATGCATTGAAGCTTTTTGGTTCGTTGGCTAACACTAGGCTCTCAAAACCACCCCATGAGTAACCCATACTAAAATGAGTCATTCCATCAAGAAAGGCGGTGGTGGCGCGTGGGTATGAAGTATTAAGTATGAACGAGAATAAGCCATTACCCCCGGTAAAGTCACGGTGAAAAAACTCGCTCCCTGGACAAGTTTCTAGGGCGGGATGGCGAACATGATCAACCTCTGGACGTTGTGCTAACCATTGAGCAACCTTGATACTGTTGACAGCGTGCTGACGCAAACGCACATCAAGTGTACGAATACCTCGCAACGCTAGATAGGCATCATCGGGCGACACGCATTGCCCCATCAAATAACTTTGTTCGCGTAATTGATCCCAATATTTTTCTGAGGCGACCGCGGTCCCCATCATGACGTCGGAATGACCAACAATATATTTGGTTGCGGCTTGGATAGAAATGTCGACACCGAATTCGAAAGGGGCAAAGTTAACCCCTGCACCCCAGGTGTTATCAAGCATTACGATGATGTCTTGCTCGTGAGCAATCTCAGCCATGGTTGGTACGTCTTGTACTTCCATCGTGATAGAGCCCGGTGATTCCAAGAACAAAATTTTGGTATTAGGTTGAATAAGATCTCGAATACCCGTACCAATCATAGGGTCGTAGTAGGTGGTGTCTACGCCCATCTTTTTCATGATCTTGTCACAAAAATCTCGAGTGGGCTCGTAACAGGTGTCCACCATCAGGATGTGATCGCCCGTTTCAACAAAGGACAGGATCGCATTAGAGATGGCTGCGGTGCCGCAAGGGAAGAGCGCGCAACCCGCGCCACCTTCTATTTCAGTCATGGCATCTTGGAAAGCAAAGTGTGTATTGGTGCCTCGGCGGCCATAAAATAGCGTTTGCTTCGCTCGATTGATGGTGGCGTGAGTTTTCTCAGCAACCGTGTTAAATACAACCGTTGATGCGCGTTGCACTGGTGGGTTGACCACGCCGTTGGTCCATTTTTTATCACGTCCAGCGGTGACGAATTTGGTGGTTTTACTTTCTGACATCAAGAATCCCTGTCTGATTATTTATCGCTCGCCCACTGGTTTGTTTGCCTTTTATTACGTATTAGAATTTTTTACACGTAAGTTTACGCATATCAAAATCCACATGGATACGAATCAACGACTATTGAATCATGAACATACGCTCCAAGGGAGCGAAGGTTTGTTCTGTGATCAGTACAGTGAACGGAGATGAGTTTACTTAGCAATAAAACACGAAGGCTAAAGAGTTTCAAGTCTTTAGCCTTCGGTTTTTACGATTAGAAACGAAGCAGGGGATGAATAACCTAGGATAAGCCGGTTGGAAGCAAAATCTTACGGCCCGTTAGCCTTGGAATGCGTTATAGCAATGGATTGAACAGGTAGAACAATCGTTCGAAAAAGCGGTGATATAAACTGCGTTGTTTCCAGACAGAATAATCAATCATCTCAGATTTTGAGATGTAGCTGTTTTGGAGTTGGTGCATTTCTTCGGTAAAAATAGGATCTTCGACCGCCAGTGTGACCTCAAAGTTGAGCCACAAGCTTCGCATATCCATGTTGACCGTGCCAACTAGGCAAAAAAGCTCATCAATTACGACTGATTTAGTATGCAATAATCCGCCGTCAAACTCATAAATATTAACCCCTGAGCTAAGTAAATCGGTGTAGAACGCACGCGACGCCCACTGTACCATCATGGAGTCATTCTTTTTAGGAATGATAAGCTCTACGGTCACACCACGTTGCGCCGTTGTTTTTATGGTCTCAAGCAAATCGGCGCTCGGTACGAAATAAGGCGTCGTGATGGTCACTGAGCGTTCGGCTTGATGCATCGCTAGCGTCAAAACTTGACCAATTAACTGATCGGGCATGCCGGGCCCCGACGGCACCACTTGGATTGGCTTTGAATCCTGAGGGATATCAATTTGGCAATCTGGGTGAACGGGAAGTTCACGATCGCCGGTTTCCACTTCCCAGTCCCAACAATGGATGGCGGATAAGACATTCACGGTAGGGCCTTCAATACGAACCATGATATCGATCCATTGACCCACACCAGAGTTTTGTTTGAAGAACGCAGGATCAACCATGTTCATCGAACCGGTGTATGCCACTTCATCATCGATCGCGATGATCTTGCGATGTTGTCTGAGATCAAGGCGTCGTAAGAAAATCCGCCAAGGAGAAACCTCAAGTCCTTCAACCAGCTCAATGCCCCCGTCCCTTAGCATTTTCGCCCAGTGACTACGAAAGAACGTTGAACTGCCTGCAGAGTCTAACAGCACTTTTACATCAACACCGCGTTTGGCTGCTTGTATGAGAGCAGCGGCAACCGAATCGGCTAGTCCGCCAGGGTGCCAAATATAAAACACCATACGAATACTGTGTTTAGCCTGTTCGATATCTTTGATGACGGACAGTAAGCTGTCTTCAGGGGTCTTGTGAAGTTGGAGTGTATTGCCACATAGAGCGGGAATACCCATTCTATTGTTACAAAGGTTGTCTATCTTTGAAATTTGGGTCCCCAAACCATCTTGGGTGTGCGCTTTGCAATCATTGAGTTGGTGAAACCAGTCTCCAAATGGATGGAACATGTCTCGTGCTCGTTCCGCCCGTTTACGACCAAGATTGAGCTCGCCAAACATGAAATAACAAATGACGCCAACAACAGGGATAATGTAGATAACCATTAGCCATGCTAGCGAAACGCTGACCGCTCGGCGCTTCAGCACTACACGCAGCGTGACACCGGCGACCAGCACCCAGTACAGGCCAATGCCTGCTAGTGTTAGAAAGTGATAGAGCTTATCCATTGAGCCTCGATAGACAATTGGTAAATTAGAAACAATCTCAGAATCAAGTATTTGGAATACTTGCGGTACTGTCAATGTGTTAACTGCATGGAAAGATGTCAATGATACGTTATTGGTCACACTTTTAAGTAGACGTGTCGTTGTAGAGCAGTATTGAACAGCAGTTGATAGTTTTATTATTTTCAAAATAATAAAACAACAGACCAGTAATTGATTATTTAGTAGGCGAACAGTTGCTATAACATGGATTATATTAGGTGTTTATAGCGTCGGGGCTTTCAATTATAATGTTGAGGTGTTTTAATTGCTACCCATGATCAAGCAGTAATATTTATCTAGGCTGTAATAATTAGTTTACACCCTATTGGGCAGCCATTCTGCATACGAGCCCAAGAGGGGGTCTAGATAAGCAACGCGATAATAATCGTGTTAGATCCAGATTTAATTCAATGAGCAACATATGGACATGCCTAAACTGACGTTTGGATAGGCAATCGTGTTGTGATTCGTTACATGGAAAGCCACCATAATATCGCCGTGTATGGCGAGATTGGTATCAATAATGACAAGCTCTACCCGCGGACAATTTTCTTCACGCTTTGGTTTTATCATGGCAGCAGCAGGCTCTGCTGTTGGCCTAGGTAATGTGTGGGGTTTTCCTACTCAAACTGCTAGCAATGGCGGTGCCGCCTTCCTTCTTATTTATTTGTTAATGATGGCACTCTTAGCGTATCCGATGTTGGTCGCTGAATTGACAATTGGTCGATTTGGCCAGTCAAATCCGATTGCTTCATTGCGTAAAATCTGGTCCAAAAGCAAATTTCTAGCGGTGGCGTTTGGCAGTATCGCTTTGCTTACCGCTTCCATGATCCTCAGTTTTTATGCCATTTTAGCTGGATGGCTAATAGGGTTTGGCGCAGAGCCTATTTTGCAGTTGATCGGGTTAAATACCGTCGCTGAGTGGTTGGTGACGTTTGGCATAGGACGCAATGTGTTGCTGACAGTTATCTTTATGTCATTGACTGTTTATGTGGTTCGTCGAGGCGTGTCGGACGGTATTGAGAAATGGTCATCAAGATTGATGCCATTGCTTTTCGGCTTGTTTTTACTGCTAATCATCTACATTCTGACTCAAGATGGTGCGATGACAGGTCTGAAAATGTACCTAATCCCAGATTGGAGCCATGTGAATGCCGGACTTGTGGTCAATGCCATGGGGCAGGCGTTCTTTTCTCTTTCGCTAGGGGTTGGAGCCATGATGGTTTATGGCTCTTATCTGAAGAAAGATGTCAATATTCCTAAGACAGCAGGGCAAGTGGCCATCATTGATACCGGTGTTGCGTTATCGGCGGGCTTGCTTATTATTCCTGCCATGTTTGTAGCGAAAGCCAATGGCGTGCAAATCTTTAATGAAGTCGGGGAACTGATCAGTTCAGGCAATCTTGTATTTATAGTGTTACCGAGCCTATTCGATACGATGGGTTTGACAGGAGAAGTGTTGAGTGTCGCTTTTTTCTCCCTAATGGTTATAGCGGCGTTGACCTCTTCGATCGCAATGCTGGAAGTGCCAGTATCATGCTTGCACGAAGAGTTGAACATCAAACGAGACAAAGCCGCACTCATATTAGGTGGCGTAATTCTGATATTCAGTGTCATTATCGCGGCTAACTTTGGTCAATTGTTCGATTGGGTTGCCACGGCCTCAACGATGTACATGCAACCATTACTTGGTGTGGTGTGGGCGGTGGTCATTGGTTGGGTATGGCATCGTAATGCCTTATTGCAAGAGATTAAGCAGGGCCACCCTGAGATTGAAACAACGTGGTTTTGGAAAATCTGGCCTTGGTACGTTAAATTTGTGTGCCCAGTGGCTATTTTGACGGTATTTGCCTACCCGTTTTTGTAAAAACGGATAACGAACATAATGTCGTTCTATGACAATCACAATGCCAGTCGGGTTTACTCCGATTGGCATGATTGTTTTGAAAAGGCAATCAATGCTGTGAACCGCGCAGTCTAGGAGAAGGGAAACCGTCATAATCGCTACCCATTGCCGTGTGTTTGTGTATGATCAGCCACAATAATTCTGCACCCTGTGATCCATATGTTTGATATTCAGTTTGAAAATGATGAATTTTTGGTCATCAATAAACATCCTGGCGTCAGTGTCCACAAAGACGATGGCGATACGATGTTAGTCGAAGAGGTTGCCAAAGCGAGCCAATCAACAAAGCTCTACCTAGTGCATCGTCTTGATAAGATGACATCTGGGATATTATTGCTTGCTAAAAATGCCACCACGGCGGCGAGTCTGTCGCAATTGTTTGCTGATAAAAATATTGAAAAATTTTACCTCGCGATTGGCGACAAAAAACCAAAAAAGAAACAAGGTCTTATCTCTGGTGACATGGAGCGCTCTCGCCGTTCTATGTGGAAGTTGATGCCAACTAAAATGAACCCAGCAACCACGCAGTTTTTTTCGAAGGCCGGCGATAATGGAGAACGTGTCTTTTTATGTCGTCCGCTAACGGGCAAGACACACCAGATCCGCGTCGCGTTAAAATCCTTGGGTTCTGCGATTTTAGGCGATCCAATCTATCACCCTAGTTCAGCGTCTGATCGTGGTTACTTGCACGCCTTTGCCATTCGCTTTGAGTTGTCGGGTGTGCCTTATGAGTTTGTCTGCGATCCTCGTATCAATCCTATTTTTGGTGCTAAATGGCACACAGAAACGATAGGTCAAGTTATTGATGCTTGGTCTACGCCGTGGGCATTGTTATGGCCGAAAAAATAAAAGAAAGCGCGATGCGTCGCGAAGGTGAATCTATGCAAAAAGATCATTTGCCGAGTTTTTTCAAAGAAGTGACTCAGCAGCTAACTCTAGCACCAAACGAAGTGCGTCGTTTATTCCATGGCCGAGGTAAGCGCTGGCCTGGGCTTGAACAGTTGACTTGCGATTGGGTAAATAGCCAATTACTTGTGAATATTTTTAAGCAGGTTGATGATGAATTTATTGTTGAACTGACGAATGGACTCAATCAGTTGGTTGAGAGTGAGTTGTGGCGTACCAAGGATGGACAATGTGTGGCGCTGCAACACCGTTATCTTGATGGCGCCCCTATGACGGTCGTTTGGGGAGAGCTTGATGCCCGTCCGGTTGTTATGGAGTCAGGGTGTAAATACCAGTTAGATATCGGGCGCAATCAAAATTTTGGTCTGTTTCTTGATATGCGCTTAGGTCGAGACTGGGTCAAAGCCAATGCCAATAATAAACGTGTACTGAATCTTTTTGCCTATACCTGCGGGTTTTCAGTCGCGGCAATGGAAGGTGGTGCAGCCGCCGTCGTCAACGTGGACATGGCTCGCTCGTCATTAAATAAAGGACGAGAAAATCATCGAGAAAATGCTCATGATCTTTCCAAGGTTACTTTCTTAGGATACGATATTTTTAAGTCATGGGGAAAAATCAAAAAGTGTGGCCCTTATGAACTGGTTATCATTGACCCGCCATCATTTCAAAAGGGCAGCTTCGCTCTAACGAAAGACTATAAAAAGATACTCCGCCGATTACCCGAATTAATGACGGAGAACGGGGAAGTCATCGCATGTGTGAACTCACCAATGGTGACACCTGATTTCTTGATCGATAGCATGGCAGAAGAAGCACCAGGTTTTGAGTTTGTGGAACGTTTGGCTAATCCCGCTGAGTTTGCAGACGTTGATCACGACGCAAGCTTAAAGGTGTTGTTGTTTAGAACCAAACAGCAACAATAAACGATAAAAAAACGGCACGTAAAGTGCCGTTTTTAAGTCATAGATGTCGATCAGATTATGCAAGAATTAGTTGACCCAATCTTTCAACTCAAACGTCAGTGTATGTTCAGCACCTTTCAGTACCAAGTTTTCTTTTGTCAGTTGAATTTCACTCCAATCAGAGAGTGATTTTGACATGGTCATTTCAATATTCATCGCATTGTCACCACACATTTTCATGGTCATGCCCATTTTCTCGATACGAAATTGTCCGTCTTTAAGCTCGCCTTGCCCAAAAAAGTTGTTGCATCCAGCGCTACCATTTGCAGTCATTTTCTCGCCAATTTCTAAGCGAGGTTGCTGTACTTGCTCATCGACTTGAATCGCTTTGCCATCGATTTGGACTAGGTTCCAGTTATGGTGTTGAAGATCCTGAGCCGTTACGGCTGCCATTGGTTCTTCTGCGCTGTTGTTAGCAGTCGTACAAGCTGTCATTAAAACAGGAACCGCAAGTGCAGCAAGTAGCGTCTTTGAAAAAATCTTCATATTATGTATCTCCAACTGAATGAAATTATTGATAAGTTTAATTAATAAAACACTGTTTTTTGTCAAGTGTACGTTAGCTTTAGTATAGTGTTTTTTTGAAGGGCATAAATGATATACGATGGATTTAACGGGTATGAATACGAAAATAGTCTAATTTAAGACTATTCTTACTTGAGTTTATTGGAAAGTAGCGGGAGGGTGGTAATGGAGCAACTGGAATTTTTCAACGTCCCAAGCCCTTGCGTTGGGGTGTGTACTGTCGATGGAAAAGGCTACTGCCAAGGTTGCATGAGAAAACGTGAAGAACGTTTTAATTGGCTTTCATTCACGCCCGCGCAACAGTTACATATTATTAAACTCTGTCGCCAACGTTATCGAAGGAAACTCGCGCAAGGGCGACCATCAGAGGGTTTGGTCATTGCAACGAATACTCCCCAGCAAGACTTGTTTTAATCCCCTTTTCCAATAGGCGTATGCCTATCGTCTTATTGTTCGCTCCTCGGTATAACTGAACTCGGCTCCTAGCATCTGTACCGCTGATGTTTTTTGTCTTTTCTATACCAATGAATAGAAGAAGTTCTAGCGACTTTTATAAGCGTGATGAACAACATGAACTGTGATCTTAGTTCATCAATTCACTAGCCAGTGAGTTAGAATTCTGTTTATATAGTTGTAACTAACTATGTAAAATGTGAATGGATTCATGCGGATACTCATTTGTGATGATTCTTCCGTTGCTCGAAAGAGCCTAGCGAGAAGCATTACAGCCCCAATGAATAGCGATATTGTATTTGCCGAAGATGGATATCAAGCTCTTGATATTCTTAGGAAAGATAGTATTGATCTTATGTTTTTGGATTTAACAATGCCAAAGATGGATGGATTTGAAGTACTGTCTATCATGCAAGGTGAATCAATAACCACACATGCCGTAGTGATATCTGGTGATATTCAACACAAAGCCCAACAACGCTGTTATGCCCTCGGTGCGTATGCCTTTATAGAAAAACCACTCAAACAAGCGGTTGCAGAGCCATTGTTCCGCGATTTAGGCCTCGAATTTCGTGTGCCTCAAAAATCCAAACAACGGTTTTCTCGTGAGCAAAGTGTTGAGCGCTTTCGTGAAACGGCAAATATAGCATTGGGATCGGGCGCTGCCATTATTGCACAACAGTTAAAAGAGTTTATCCAACTGCCAGTGCCAACCGTCGGTGAACTCTCTTTTGGTGAGGTTACCATGATGGTTGAAGATAACCTGAGTCGAAAGGGCAACTATACCGTGGCCCAGCGGTTTGTAGGAGGCGGAATGCATGGTGAGGCCTTGGTTTGTATAACAGGGACAGACATCAATCAAGTGGGTTTACGCTTTGGCTTTGACCAAGGAGAGTGCACACGAGACGAACTTGTGGTTAACCTATCTAACGTGCTTGTGTCTTCGTTTCTTGTGTCGATGTCGGAGCAGTTGGGAATGGAGTTTTCTTTACGCGAGCCACTGCGTATCGAACATTTTACGCCCCAGAACTCAATGATGAGTGGCAGTGAACATATTTTTACGACTGAATATACCTACGACGCTGAAACATTAGATTTAAACTGCTCCGTTTTGTTTATGTTTGATAGGGAATCTGTCGATATTATTCATCGACAAATGGAGATCTTGCATTGACGACAATGACGGTAGAGTTGTCCGATTTTCACTGGACAATGCAGCTTATTGATACACTTGATGCAGGCCTTATCGTGGTGGATAAGCATTATAATGTCTGCGCGTGGAATAGTTTCATGCAAAATTATAGTGGCATTAACGCCGATCAAATCATGGGTAAAAGCTTATTTAATTATTGTCCAAATTTACCTGAGAAATGGCTTAAAACCAAACTCATGTCGACAGAAAAAATGCGCACTCGTGGTTTTTCAAACTGGACAGATCGACCGATAATTTTTGAGTTCAAAAACTTCTCTCCTATTTCCCAAGGCTTATTAAACATGTATCAAAACATGGTTATAACGCCGCTTAAGTCGCCGACGGGAGAGATCACGCACTTTGCTATCATGTTGCAAGACGTATCAGATATCGCGAAGAGTCAGATGCATCTTAAACGCTCGAATGAAAAACTAACCGAATTCGGACGAGTGGATGGGTTAACAGGATTATTCAATCGATCCTATTGGGAGTCTCAACTCGTCGAGGTGTATGACGATACAAAGACCAAGGGAACAAAGTCGACGCTGGTTATGTTCGATATCGACTACTTCAAGCGAGTGAATGATAATTTTGGACACTCTTTTGGCGACGAGGTAATTAAGGAAACCGCTAATCAATTACGTAAAGCGGCAAGAGGTAGCGATGTGTGTGGACGGTACGGAGGGGAAGAGTTTGCCGTATTACTTGTCGACACATCAGCGGATCAGGCTTTTTATTTTGCTGAACGCCTGAGAAAACGTATTGAGGCTTTGAGCGTGGTGAATGGCAACGACACCCTGCAATATACCATAAGCCTAGGTATTGCTGAGGTTATGCCCACAGACAATGACCATATCGACTGGTTGAAAAGAGCAGATAAAGCGTTGTATCAATCAAAAGAAGCGGGTCGAAACTGTACACATATTGCCGATTAACGTGAAATTCACCCCTCCTCTTTTAATTAAAAGTACCTTCCTCATCAATAGTATTTTTATGATAGCGTCTTAATGCTTGAGCGGTTCGACACTGTATTATGACGATAAATGAATAAAACAGAGTGTATTAGAAATACGTATTATTGAGTGTTCACTTAGCATCAACTTAGTGAAGATATAGGTGAAAATACCTTTATTGGCCTGAAGTTAAGTGAAATTCTGACGATAACTCAATGCATAAGGTTAGTAGGCAGGTGCGACAGTCGCACACCTGCCTATCGAGTTATGAGAGTGCTTGTTGTGGATTATTGATTAACATGAACCATTGCTGTTTTTTCAACCTAAGGTGATCTTCTAGTTGCTCTAATTGTATCGTCAGCAATGCTTGCTCATATTTTTCTTTGACGTTTAGCTTCGCGTCTTTAATGCACTGTTTTTTGAGTTCGTCATATTCTTTCAGCTTAGAGACCAACTGTTGAAATTCATGTTCAATCAGCTCAAGCAGTCGCTCTGAGTCCGGCAGTGCAGTGACTTTGTATTTGGTCAGTTGCAAGGTTCTTGATAAACGTGCTTTTTCAATTTTAAACGCAGAAACACGTTTTAAATTTGACGTCAATCCTAGCCATGAGCAACTCTTGATTAACCATTTGGTTGGGTCGAACTGCCACCAGCGGATGCCATTTCGGTAATCGTGCTCGAAGATGTGATGAAAATTGTGGTATCCCTCTCCAAACGTTAGAAACGCAAGAATGCCGTTATCCCTTGCGGTATTTTTATCCGTGTAAGGTTGAGAGCCCCATACGTGTGCGAGAGAGTTAATAAAAAACGTCGTGTGGTGGCTTAACACTAACCGCAAAGCACCAACCACCAAAGCAAACCCAATGACATCACCGTATAACAACCCCAAGCCAATAGGAAAGGCAATGTTCATGATGAGCGCTAGTACGACATAGTGTTTGTGCTGCCACATGACGACAGGATCTCTTTGCAAGTCACGGCAGTTTTTGTAATCCGTGTAGCGAGAAGCTTGGTATTCCCTGAGCATCCAGCCGATGTGTGAATACCAAAAGCCGCGTTTGGCTGAATAAGGATCTTTGTCATTGTTATCCACATGCTTGTGGTGGACTCGATGATCGGATGACCAGTGAAGAATACTGTTTTGTAGCGCAAATGCTCCGCCGATTGCGAAGATGTAACGCATCACTGGATGAGCATCATAGGTCTTATGTGACCAAAGTCGGTGATACCCCGCCGTGATTGACATGCCACAAAAGACGAAGCTAAGTGCAAGCCAAATCCAGTGATGCATCGTGTACCCGACAGAGAAGCCGTACCATGTTACGCCAAGGGTTGCCATTAAGAACGTGCCAAGAAAAATAGAGACATTTAGCCATATAATTGGTGGTTTTTTTGTCGTACTCATAGTGTCCATCGCCGAGTTGAATTTTAGTTAAGCTTACGCATGTACGCTAGAATATCAGCGTACACGTGTAAGTCAAATGGGTCTGTTCGGTTTTGCTCAAATATTGAGAAAGAGATGTTACAAAGCGTTAAAGTACTTGGACATGAAGGACGTTCTACAAAACTAATGTGTACTTTAGGCGGAGCATTTGATTCGACTTATTTCGGGCGGATGTTGATTATAAATGTCTTCAAAGAGCGCAAAGTGGTCAATGAGTATGTCGACAATAGTAGGGTCAAACGCTTTACCAGATTGGTTTTCAATGTAGGTTTTGGTGTCGTGGATAGGCCATGCGTGTTTGTAACTTCGCTTGCTTAGTAGGGCATCAAAAACATCGGCAATACTGACGATACGAGCCTCAAGAGGAATCGCATGCCGTGTGAGATTGGAAGGGTAACCGCAGCCATCAAATCGTTCATGATGACAATAAATGATGTTTTTAAGAAACTGTATTTCATCACTACTGCTGTTCACAATGTTGATGGTTTTTAACACATCATCGATGATATCAACACCATATTGGACATGTTTATTCATGATGGCTCGTTGCGTGGTATTAAAGCGTTCGGTACTAAATAAGACATCATCGGGAATGCGGTATTTCCCTATATCGTGAAACGGTGCATAAAGCTCAATCCATTGTATGAACCGATGGTCAATGGGAAGGGTTTTCGCTAAGAGTTCAGCAATAAGCTTGCTATATAAGCTCATTCTTTGTAAATGATCGGCGGTTTCTGGGTCACGTTTATGGCTAATGTTTAGAGCCAGTTTAAGTGCTTGTAATAGCATTTGATGTTTGTTTTTGTCATGGCATAAAAGGCTATAGATGACTTCTTTAACAAATAAAAGGTCGGCATGAAGCGCGCCTTTTTCAAAATAACCGACTTGAGTTGAATTGAAAAACAGCAGTGCGCCTTCGCCGTTGGCAAGTTTAATCCCCATCGTCAAACTACTATTGTGGCCCAAAGATCTTAATAGTTGAGTTCGCGTGTTATCACGTAGGTCTGCAAGATCGGAAACGACTCTAATTTCCTCACACTCAATAATTTGCATAAGAGAGAGACAAGAAGATGATGCCATGGAGGCGACATCATACCGATCGGTGGTGTGTTGGGAATCAATAACATGAAAATTTTCAAGATAAGCTGAATTGGTTACGGTGACGCACAGCCGTGAAAGGTGTGGGTATTCTTGTTTAAGAGAGTTGAACAGTTCGTCAATCCCTTTTCGACAGCTGAGAGCACGGTTTGTAGTCGCGATACAATTAATATAGTCCATATGTTTCTTATCAATAGTTTGTATATGGTTGTTTAAATAGTAGTCAGCAATGTGCACTTATTTCAAGTGATCAGCCCCACAATCGAGTATGTAAGTATATGAATACTTAGCTGTGTTTTTAGCCTGTGATCCCGGTATCAAGTCTAAGAAATGCCGAGTGAAAACGATTGCGTGTTCAAAATGTAGGCGTTATTGTTACAAACAATTGTTTGACTGTACGGACAAATGTTTATGACGGATCGTGAGCAACAAGTATTAGCGTTGATTAAGCAAGACCCCATGATTGCTCAACAAAAATTGGCGCAGCAGCTAGGATTAAGCCGAAGTGCCGTGGCTGGCCACATTATGAACCTCACTCGTAAGGGGTTTATTCAGGGCAAAGGGTATGTGATTGCCCCCGATCGTTATGCCGCAGTTGTAGGGGGCGCCAATATGGATTTATGTGGTCGCTCAAATGCCGAGCTTGTTATCGGTGACTCTAACCCAGGTGCTTTGACGTCAAGTGCGGGAGGTGTTGCTCGAAATATTGCCGACAACATGAGCCGCCTAGGAAGCCACGTACAGTTTATTGGCGCCATAGGTGATGATTCTTGGGGTGAACAGTTAAAGGTTTCATGTCGAGACGCTGGTATGGGTATCGATCATCTATTGACCGTGACTGGAAAGGCGACCAGTACATATTTGTCTATTCATGACCCTAGCGGGGAGTTGCAACTCGCGCTAAATGATATGTCGTTGATTGACGAGCTAACCGGAGCGCAAATGGCGAAGCGCGCTAATGTGCTGAATTTTTCATCAGCGATTGTTCTTGATGCTAATCTGAGTGATAGTGCCCTCGATTACATATTCCACGCACATTCGGACAAGGCCATTTTTGTCGACCCAGTATCGACAGTGAAGGCCAATAAAATAGCGCCTTATCTCAATCACATCCATACACTCAAACCCAATTTAGCGGAGGCCGAACTTCTCGCTGATTACTCGCTCCCAAGTCTTGATTTTTTACCTGAACTTGCTAACAAGTTGCACCACCAAGGTGTAAAGAGACTGTTGATTAGCCTTGGACAGCAGGGGGCATTTGCGAGTTGTGAAGACCATTCGATGCTTATATCTGCCGTTGAAGCTGAGGTTATCAATGTAACCGGAGCGGGGGATGCGCTGATGGGGGGAATCGCACACGGATTTATTCAGGGTTGGGATTGGCCTCAAAGCATAGATTTTGCTCTGGGTGCCGCTAGGTTGGCATTGCAGTCAAGCTCAACAATTAATTCAATAATGTCAGAAAAGGCGGTGACACGCCTAATAAAGGAATCGACATGTTAGACCAATACCTCGATATTTTACCTGAAGTAGCACAAGCATTAGCCACTAACCAACCTGTTGTGGCGTTAGAATCGACCATCATCTCACATGGTATGCCGTACCCGAGAAATGTAGAAACCGCACTGATTGTTGAAAAGACGATTCGAGACGCGGGCGCAATACCTGCCACCATCGCCATTATCGAAGGTCGTTTAAAAGTCGGGCTAAGTGAAGCGGAGATTACTCATCTAGGAAAAGCTGGGACATCGGTGACCAAAGTGAGCCGTCGTGATATCCCATTCATGGTAGCAAGCAAAAAAGACGGTGCTACAACGGTTGCTGCGACGATGATTTTAGCTGAAATGGCGGGTATCAAAGTCTTCGCAACGGGAGGCATCGGCGGTGTTCATCGTGGAGCACAAGAAACGTTTGATATTTCTGCTGACCTACAAGAGCTTGCGAACACGAATGTCGCGGTGGTTTGTGCTGGGGCAAAATCAATACTGGACTTGGCGCTAACGCGTGAATATTTGGAAACACAAGGTGTACCAATTATTGGTTACCAAACAAGTAGCTTGCCAGCGTTTTACACCCGAGAAAGTGAACATGGCATTGATTACCGGCTTGATAGTGCGCAAGAGATCGCTCTGGCATTGAAAGTAAAGTGGGAAATGGACCTGACAGGCGGTGCCGTTGTCGCCAACCCCATTCCAGAGCAGTTTGCTATGCCCGTTGAACGTATCAACTCGGTGATAGAGCAGGCGTTAGCTGAAGCCGAAGAGCAAGGTATATCGGGTAAGGAGTCAACGCCGTTTTTATTAGCCCGAGTCTGTGAACTTACGGGTGGAAATAGCTTAGACTCCAACATTCAGTTAGTGCTCAACAATGCCAAGTTGGGCGCGGCTATCGCTAAGGCCTATTGCGAGAATTAATCCCGTCGATACACTTGGGATAGGCAAATTTAGTACTTTAGATCGACCAACGTCTTTTTTAAGGGGTTGGTCTTTTTGTTTTTCGACGCCTATCATCGATAATATCATCCCGCCATTTATAGTTTCACGTATCACCTACCGTCACCATGATTGATAATAACGTCGACTTTGCGCCTTAAACATCAATCAATCCTGCAATTTCTCGCAGCTCTGCGGGGAACTCGATATGGTCCCGCGCCATCAGAATATAGCATTAACAGGTCAGTTCAGGCAGAATGCTATCGCTTCTATACTAACGTTTTTTTAATTAACTAAGTGACCTGTATGACTTTTAAAGCTGCGATCTTTGACATGGATGGTTTGTTACTCGATACCGAAAATGTGTGTAAACAAGTATTCAATGAAGCCTGCCAGACGCTAGGCGTGCCGTTTTTTGAAGAGCTTTACCTGTCTATCATTGGTTGCAATGCCAAGACGATTCGAACTCGACTAACGGAAGGCTACAAAGATGTGATTGATTACGAATTGATACATCAAGAGTGGCGAAAAAACTACGATGCCGTTGTACTCCATAAAGCGATCCCGATTAAACAGGGCGCTATTGAGTTGCTTGATTGGTTGGCGTCTAAAAATATCCCCATGGCGGTCGCGACGTCAACCCAGCGAGAGGTGGCTGAAGTTAAATTGAAACTGGCGGGTTTAGACAAGTATTTCGCCAACATAACAACAGGGTGTGAGGTGACTAATGGTAAACCAGACCCAGAAATCTATCTATTGGCAGCCAAACGGCTAGGCATCATACCTGAGTTTTGTTTGGCCTTTGAGGATTCCAACAACGGCGTGAAATCTGCGATGGCCGCTGCCATGAATACGTATCAAATCCTTGATTTAGTTACGCCTTGCGACGAGGTTCGCCA
This sequence comes from Vibrio sp. 10N.286.49.B1, assembly GCF_002873335.1. Classification (GTDB taxonomy): domain Bacteria; phylum Pseudomonadota; class Gammaproteobacteria; order Enterobacterales; family Vibrionaceae; genus Vibrio. The sequence goes on from NZ_MCUW01000027.1 coordinate 104,967, forward strand.
ACTAAGCCCCATTACCCATGACTCTCTACTCTCCGTCTATCAGGAATTATCAAAGCGATGATTCCTGTTATACTTGTAGATCTTGGATACAAAGCGGAGTGATATTTTGAAGCAAACGCAGCGTCATCGTGAAATTCTTGCGATGCTGACACAAAGTGGTTTTGTTAATACAGAAGAATTTGTAGAGGAGTTTAAGGTTAGTCCTCAGACTATCCGTCGCGATCTGAATGACTTAGCCAAGCAAGGGTTAGTGACACGTCATCACGGTGGTGCATCGCTTCATTCAAGTACTGAAAACGAAGCCTATTCAACGAGAAAAGTGCACTACCAGGAAGAGAAAACACGTATCGCGAACGCACTTGTAAGGCGCATCCCTAACGGCTCGTCGCTATTTATCGACATCGGCACCACGACGGAAGCCGTCGCCATTGCTTTATTGAGTCATAAAGACCTCAAAGTTGTCACCAATAACCTTAATGTAGCCAATATTCTTCGCGCTAAGGATGACTTCACCGTTATCGTTGCGGGTGGTCAAATTCGAAACAAAGATGGCGGAATTATCGGTGAGGCAGCGAAGGAGTTTATTGAGCAGTTTCGTTTAGATTTTGGCATCCTTGGGATCTCTGGTATCCATGAAGATGGTAGTTTATTAGATTTTGATTTTTCTGAGGTGCGAATAGCGCAAGCGATTATGGAGTGTTCAGGTCAAACACTGCTGGCAGCGGATAGTACTAAGTTTAACCGTGGTGCAATGGTAAACCTTGGGCACATTTCTCAAGTCGATGCGTTTTATACTGATGAGAAGCCGCCACAAGAGTTAATTGACATTATGGATCAGAGCGACGTAGATCTTATCGTTTGCTTGCCGTAATAAAAAGCCCTCATTTCAATTCGAGGGCTTTAAAAATAGTGACCTTAAAAAGGTTAATAGCTGTATTCGCTCGTTGTATTTACCAGCGGTAATTCGCGCTTAGTACCGCCGTTCGAGACTCACCGTAATAGCAATAATAATCACAACCTGACACGTATTCTTTATCTAAAATATTATTTACATTGAGCTGTGCTTGCCATTGTGTGTTGATATCGTAAGAAACTACCGCATCCCAAAGCGTTGCACTAGGCACGGTTAGGTCGCTGCTTTTTGGGTTGTCTTTAGACTCACCAATGTAACGGACTCCTGTTCCAACATTTAAGCCATAAATACCGGCGAAAGAGGCATCATAGTTTACCCATGCTGATGCTGCGTGTTTTGGAATCAATGGGGCTTGCATCGTGCCTTGATCGTTGGTGTCGTCAGTTTGAGCATCGGTATAGGTGTAGCCAGCCGTGACTTTTAATGCATCCGTTACCTTTCCAACCATTTCAAATTCAGCGCCCTTTGAGGTCACTTCACCGGTTTGGGTTTGAGCCCAGGTAGCAGGGTTGGTAACTAAGGCATTGGTCTGAGTAATATCGAACAACGCTAGATTCATGTAACCATCAAAAAATTGTGGTTCGTATTTAACCCCAACCTCAAATTGTTCACCCTCTAGTGGTTTGTACAGTTTGCCAGTTGATGGATCAATTGTGCTCAATACCTCAAAGGATTGAGAGTAATTGGCGTAAGGTGAAAGACCGTTGGATGCAAGGTACATTAACCCAGTGTTAAACGATAGTTGACCATCATTGCGTGACTCGTTTTGATTGGCTTTTTGACTGGTGTTTTCAGTGTTTACCCAATCGTAACGTGCACCAACTAGCGCGATCCACTGTGAATCTAAAGTGATTTGATATTGAGAGTATAAGCTCGCCTGGGACTTGTTTATTTCTCGATCGATGTTGTCCGCCGAATCTAAAGGGGTATAGTTGCCATATTCTGGATCCCAAGGATTAATGGAATCAAAGGCATAATTGTCTTGTTCTTCACCTTTAGTATTATGGTGCTGTAGGTCTAGCCCAAGCAGCAGCGTATGCTCGGCGTTATCGCTGTACCAATTTCCGACCGCATTGTTATCAAAGGTAATACTTTGGTTAGTACCGTCACGAAATACGACACCGCGCGCAAGCTCAGTGGCGCTTGGATCAGAGTTTGGAAAGGCATAAACACTGCGGAGGAGCAGGTCGTTTTGACCGAAATTTAAGTTTTGAGCCAGTGACCAAACACTATTGTAGTCATGCTCTAGACGATAACCAACGGAAAATTGCTCGCGCTGATAGGTATCGTAACCCGGTTCACCTAGGTTGGTCGATGGATCAATTTTACCATTGTCGGAAGGCAATAAACTACCTGCCGCAGGGAAGAAGCCGTTAGTCGGTGTGCCATCATCTTTAAGATAAGTCCCCATTAAAGTAAGCATCGTGCGCTCTGAGATATCGATCTCGACACTTGGCGCAAGATAGAAGCGCTCGTTTTCTGTATCGTTAAGCTCACCATCACGGCTTTTCATCATGCCAACTAAACGATAACGCACAGTGCCTTGTTCATTGGCGTGATCGGAGACATCAAATGCAATCGATTGATGATCTTTATTACCAACTTCCAAGCGTACTTCACCTTGTGGTGTGAACGTTGGTTTCTTTTGAACTGCATTGACGACGCCACCTGGAGGCGCTTCTCCGTATAATATAGCGGCGGGCCCTTTCACCACTTCAACTTGCTGTAGGCCATAGGGTTCAACTAACCATGTGTAGTATCCGTCTCTAAATAGTCGGTTGCCATCCAAGTATGTCGCAGCATCAAAACCACGCACTTTAAACCAATCCGTATCGTTATCGGCACCATAGGGCTGTGACGTGACGCCAGGTGTATAACGGAGTGCTTCATCAAGTTTTTGTGGGGCTTTAGCTTGTAAGTCTTGCTCTGAAATGATGGAGACCGAGCGCGGAACCTCTTGAGCTGGCGCATCAGTTTTTAGTGCTTGTGCGGTAACGGTAATCGTATCCATTTGGGCTGCATCTTCTTGTGCATGTGCCTGAATGGATATCGCGGAAAGGGCGGGAAGGGTTCCGATCATCAATGCGGATCTCACCGCGCGCGAAATAGAATGTAGAGAGCTCATATAAAAATACCACTGATAATGATAATAATAGTTATTTGCGTACGCATTCTAATGATATTTTTATAATATGGAAGTGAAAACATAGATTTCACGAATGATCGCTTGCGCTGGGCTGGTGCTGGTGAATAGTTTTTATAATCAATGAGTTGAGTATTTTATTGAGGGTTAGATGAAAAAGAGAGAGTAACAGGGAGTAAGAGGGAGTCACACTCCCTCTCTCATAGATTTGAGTTAAGAACGCTTGATTCGACTGACGAGCATTAAGATAAGGAAGTAGCTACCGCCAAGAATCGCCACCAACGTCCCTGCTGCGATCTGAGTCGGAAACAGTGCAACTTGGCCTATCCAATCGGCCCAGATCATGAGTGTGCCACCTATTAAACAACTGACGAACAGCTGCTGATGAGGTTTTTGTGCACCGATAAGCATTGCCATATGCGGAGCGACTAAGCCAACAAACGAAACTGGGCCCATGGTTGAGGTCACTAAGGCGCACATCAATGCAACAATACTCAATAAAACCAGTGATGCACCGTTAACCGATAACCCGCGTCCTTTAGTAAAATCTCGTCCGATAGAAATTAAGCTGAGCCAGCGCGATAAGCTAACAGAGATAATGCTCAATACTATGACACCTAACGCTAGCGATGATGCTTGAGTGTCGGTGACACGATAGGTTGAACCGGACAACCATAATAATATTTCATAGCTATCCGTGGTGCCACGAGCGAGGCAAAATTGCACCATTGCTTCGAGTAAAGCGGTAATGGCGATACCCGTCAATATGAGGCTCGATGGTGCAAATTGATGCTTCTTACCGAGTAGCAATAGCACGATCAACACGGATAGACTGCCAAATAGCGCCACGCCCCATTGTGCCCCTAGCACTGATTGACTTAAAAATAAGCTAGAGAACACCAGTGCGAATGTTGCACCGGAGGACACCCCTAATATGTCAGGGCTGGCAAGCGGGTTGTAAATAAGTCTCTGTAATAAGGTACCTGCGATAGCAAGACCAATACCAGAAAACAGTGAGGTCACTAGGCGAGGCCAGCGCAAGTGCCATTGATATTCGCTCGGCACTCCCCAATACCAAGCCTCATTGCTGAGTTGAACACACACAGTCAATAAGACACCGGTGATTGCGGCCATTATAAAGAAACCGAGGTATGGTTTAGAAATTTGTGAACGATAGGAGCCAATACTGATAGTCATCCTATCTTGAGCTTTCATCTGCCTGCGACTAAACCAAACTAGAGCGGGAGCACCAATGGCGGCGGTAGTCACACCGCTAGGGATGACTTGACCAAATACGCTGGTCAGAGACATAGAGATCATATCTGTGACAAGCAGTAACGCCGCGCCAAGATAAAGGCTATGAATGAGCTCTTCTCGCGGAGTTCTTGCGCCTAAGCTTCGTGCAATATTCGGCGTGAGTAGGCCAATAAAACCAATCACGCCAACGGCAGTGATAGACGCAGATACAAGCCAAATTCCGACAACCATCATGAAAATAAATGCTGGGATAGTGTTGAGACCACGAGCCGCCGCGCCGTCATTACCCAAACGAAGTAATGTCAGAATTCGAGGAGCAAACAGTAAAATGATTAGAGCAGGAATGAGGCGTGGCCAAAGCCAATCAAACCAGTCCCAGCCATTTTGTGCAAGATCGCCAGCACCCCACATAAAAACATTCTGAGCATATTGTTCATTGAGAAGGATTATTGCGGTGGCGATAGCGCCTAATAGAATGTTCACTACCATGCCTGATACCACAAGCGGAAGCCCCATCATATTAGAGACCCCAGTAATGGCGACAATAAGAACAAAAGCACAAATGGCACCAAACATCGCAGCGATAGCAGTGTAGTCGGCTATCCAGTCGTTAAACCAGACACTTACGATGATCAATGCTAACCAGGCACCCGATGAGGTGCCGAGTGTCAATGGCGAGGTAAGTGGGTTTTGAGTCAGTTGTTGCATCAAGCTACCAACCAAACCGAGCATACCGCCCACCAGCAGTGTCAGAAGCATTCTCGGAAGCTGAGCGTAGGCATAATTGAAATCGGCAAAGCTTTCGGCCGAATCGATGTTGAAGCTCAACTGCCATTGCTGGGAGAATGATAACGAAGAATCTATTTGTAGACTCATGATGCAGAGGCAGAGCAGGACACACAGATAGACTAAAGAATGGGCTCGAATCATTATTGAGGTGCCACTTGTAGCAGACTATCGGTTACTGCGTTTGCGGTGTACAACAGTGACATCGCACCACCGTAGCTCCATACCGGCTCCATGGCGTTAACGTGTCCCTTACGAACAAACGGCATCGCTTTCCATAATACACTACTCTTCAGTTTTTCTTCTTGAGGAAAGGGCAGGATATATAACACGTAGCCATCGGTAACATGTTGCAAAGCTTGGAATCGCTGTTGTGTGATTCCCCACGGAGCGGCAGTTTTAGGAAGTGGATTTTCTAGACCCAATTTGTTGAGTACGTATTCTGTTGTGGAGTTTTCAGTGAACATAAACACAGAAGTTGGGTTGGAAAACCGGATGGGTAATACCTTAGGAAGCTCTGGATAGGCGGTTCCCAGTTTATCTTTGAGCGTGGTGAATGCTTGCTCCATCTGAGTAAGTTTCTTCGTTGCTAGCGCCGTTTTTCCTAGTAAAACCGCCAGGGTGTTAAAGTTATCAATCGCTTGTTGAGCGTCGTTTTTATGACCATCAAAATTGGGTAAATACACCACAGGGGCAATCTGACTTAGGGAATCGATGAGGTCTTTTTGTGGCGATGCTGCGATGATCACATCAGGTTTTAATATGGCAATCTGTTCCATGTTGGGTTCGGCTCGGCTACCGATATCAACAATGCTTGAAGGTGCCGCTGGGTGTACTACCCAGTCACGGTAACCGGGAAGGTTTGGTGCGCCGACAGGTGTAATATCGAGCTCAATGACTTGTTCCAATAGGTCCCAGTTGAGCACAACGACACGCTGAGGAATGGATTCAAACGTAATCGGCCCTCGAGCATCTTGAATGGTGACTGCGTTATTACTGGTTGCCAAATTTTCTAGAGCGGCCGTTGCGAAACTGAGGGGGGATAGGAATACGCTACCTATTAATAGCATGCGACAAAGAAAAGATAAGTGCGGTGTTATGCGCATACTACGGCTACCTTATTTATGCTGGTGTCTTGTGACGGATGAGGGTGGTCGATAAGCTTAATCGGAGAATGATAAAGTTCTGAGAGTCGGTCTTCATCAAGCATAACTTCTACTGGGCCATCAAAGGCAATTTGACCTTGCTTGAGAGCTACGATATGTGTCGCGTAGCGAAGGGCCAAATTAATATCGTGTAAGATAACAACAATGCCTACCGATTGTGTTCGATTGAGCTCGGCTAGCAAAGCCATGAGTTGATATTGGTGATGAACATCAAGGGCAGAGGTGGGCTCATCGAGGATTAGAATCGGTGATCTTTGGGCCAGTAACATCGAGACCCAACCTCGCTGACGCTCTCCACCAGACAAGGAGTCAGCTAATGTATTGCTATAGTCTTGCATACCGGTTTTTGATATCGCGTCTTCAATGATTGCTTCATCTTCAGGGGTCCAGCGGGCAAAAGCGCCACGCCATGGATAGCGGCCAAGTCGAACTAACTCCCGTACAGTAAGGCCTGCCGAGGTGGGTAGTTTTTGCGGTAAAAATGCCACTTCTTTTGCTAGTGAACGTGAGGAACGCTTGGTCAGGGGCTCTCCGTTTAACGTGACAACGCCTTTATCTGGGCCTTGTTGTCCGGCAAGTAAGCTGACTAAGGTGGATTTACCAGAACCATTGTGACCTAAGACAACCGTCAATTCGGAAGTGGGAATGGTCAATGAATCTATCGAGAGTATGGTTCTGCCACCTCTGATCATTGCAATATCTGAAAGGTTATACATGTATGGGTCTTAGTTGCTAGGGGCGGATGTGTAAACTAACTGAGTTATCGACATCCGTTTAATAGTGAATAGGTAGTGGTTTAAATCAAGGTATGCACATTGAGATTGATATCCTTGATACTAGAAAGATTAATCCCCAAAGGGTCTTTCACGAAATCAAACATCTGTTACAATCCCGCCCTTCTAATTATGCAAATGATAATTATTATTAGTCGTTTTTGCAATGGTTACCTATCAGAAAAGCCGTTATTTGAGGGCATTTATGTTTCGTCGTTTTGAGTCATTTACCCAACCATTCCCTAAAGAGGGGGGTGAAAAGCCCCCAGGCGACTTGCTTGGTTTTTGTAAATACTACACCAAAGGGTTCGAAACCCCCTTAATTATGCTGGCTATTTTGAGTGCCAGTGTCGCGATAGCTGAAGTGACGTTGCTGAAGTATTTAGGCTCTTTGGTCGATATACTTGGGCAACAAAATAAAGATATGTTTTGGCAAGAGCAAGGAATGACATTGCTTGGTATGGCGGCGTTGATCGTCGTCGTTATGCCGTTGTTGTCTTTTTGTCACTCAATGATCATGCACCAAAGCCTTTTGGGAAATTACCCCATGGCAGTACGTTGGCAGATGCACCGATATTTGCTTAAGCAAAGTATTGGCTTTTTCCAGCGTGATTTTTCAGGTCGCGTTGCGACAAAAATGATGCAGAGCGCAATAGCTGTGCGAGAAACGGTGATGAAACTCATCGATGTCATGGTCTACATCTCGGTGTATTTTGTGTCCATGATCTTGATGATGGGTGGTGCTGATAAGGTATTGATGGTACCTATTTTGGTGTGGTTAGTATTGTATGTGTGTATCCAGTTGTTTTTTATTCCAAAGCTTAAAAGCATTGCAGCGACTCAGGCGGATGCTCAGTCGGTGATGACGGGACGAATCGTCGATAGCTATACGAACATCACGACAGTAAAATTGTTTGCTCATTCAAAGAACGAAGTGAACTACGCTAAAAATAGCATGAAACAGCTGTTGCAAGCTGTCTATAACCAAATGCGTATGATCACCAAATTGCTATTTAGCGTCGATGCAATTAACTACATGTTGCTATTCTCGATTACGTTATTATCGATAACGCTATGGTTAGATGATTTAGTCAGTGTGGGTGTCATTGCGATTGCCGTTAGTATTGCTTTACGTGTGCAGGGGATGTCGAAATGGATCATGTGGGAGGTCAGTTCGCTATTTGAACAGATAGGTACGGCAAGCGATGGGATGAATACCATCGCAAATGATATTGAGGTTCAAGATTGCCCCAATGCCGCACCTTTGGTGGTGACTTCCGGTGAAATTGAGTTTCAAAACATTAACTTTCGCTATAGCGATGGAAAGCCTGTCATTGAGGGGTTAAATCTGACGCTCAAGCCTGGTGAAAAGGTTGGGGTAGTGGGACGGTCTGGAGCAGGCAAATCAACGTTGGTCAATCTACTGCTTCGCTTCTATGACTTAAACAGCGGCGCGATTATCATTGATGGTCAGAACATATCCTCCGTACAACAAGAATCGTTGCGACATAAGATTGGAATGATAACCCAAGATACATCGTTGCTGCATCGTTCGATTAGAGAAAATATACTTTATGGCGATCCGGACGCATCTGAACAAGCAATGATACTAGCGGCAAGGCAGGCTCATGCCCATGAGTTTATTCAGGAACTGGTTGATGAAAGTGGCAATACAGGTTATGACGTCGAGGTTGGAGAGCGAGGGGTGAAATTATCAGGTGGTCAGCGTCAGCGAATTGCCATTGCGCGAGTATTATTAAAAAATGCCCCGATTTTGGTGATGGACGAAGCTACATCAGCGCTTGATTCAGAGGTAGAGTCGGCAATTCAAGAAAACCTTACGTCATTGATGGACGGTAAAACCGTCATCGCTATTGCTCACAGGCTGTCAACTATTGCGGCAATGGATCGTCTTATCGTTATGGATAAGGGCGATATCGTGGAGCAAGGAACCCATCAAGAGCTGCTGGCATTAAACGGTGTTTATGCCCAACTTTGGTCTCATCAAACTGGCGGTTTTTTGGGTGAGTCCTTTTAGTTCATGATTTGAGAGCCCTGTTAGGACAACTTTTCTAAGTTGAAGAAGGAAAAGCGAGAATGGTTAATTGTTGAACTGTGCAAATGTTTGGAAACAATTATTCATCAAATCAATAAGAGTTTACACTTATTGATAATAATATCTGATTTTTAACGCTTCTCTGATGTGCTCTAATTAGCGCTTATTTAGCTGGTAGTCCACTTTCAGCTAAATGAAAATCCAACTTTATACATCGTATTGATGTTGCCTTGCTGCTTTACGCAGCAAGGCTTTTTTGTTTGCATTTTCGTCCGTGTTTTTTGTAATATCACGGATTATTTTCAACTGATATAACCGCTTATTTTTCAATGCGTAAACGTTGTTACTTTCTGCATGTGTCGTTTTGCCGTTACGACGTTTGTGTTCGTCTGATTGCCTCTAACCATCCGCTATACCAATCTTCTCGCTGTTCTCTCTTCATGTTTGGCCGAAAGACACGCTCAATTTCTTTTTTATCGGCGAGTTCATCTTGGTTTTGCCAAAAACCACTAGCGAGACCCGCTAACATTGCTGCGCCGAGTGCGGTTGATTCGCGAACTAAAGGCCTTACTACCTTCGTACCCATAATATCGGCTTGGAATTGCATCAAGAAATCGTTGGCTACAGCCCCACCGTCGACTCGGATTTGTGCTAATTTGATGCCGGAATCCTCTTCCATAGCTAACAACACATCGCGGCTTTGATAGGCAATCGACTCTAGTGCGGCACGAATAATATGGTTACGGTTGGTGCCACGAGTAAGCCCCGTTAACGTGCCTCTTGCGTGTGGGTCCCAGTATGGTGCGCCAAGCCCAACGAAGGCTGGAACCAAATACACACCATTTGAATCATCTACTTTTTCGGCGAAGTATTGGGTATCCTGAGCGTCACGAATGAGGCCCAGTTCATCACGTAGCCATTGAATCGTAGCACCTCCCATGAAGACACTTCCTTCCAAGGCATAGGTTACCTTGCCGTCGATCTGGTACCCAATAGTGGTCAGTAAACCATGCTTCGAAGTGATGGGCTTATCGCCGGTATTCATTAATAGGAAGCATCCGGTACCGTAGGTATTCTTGACCATTCCTTTTTTAAAGCATTGTTGGCCAAACAAGGCAGCCTGTTGATCGCCGGCGATGCCACTAATGGGGATATCTTCAGAACCACCACCAATATGCGCATAACCATACACTTCACTGCTTGATTTCACGTCTGGTAACATAGTTTTTGGAATATTAAAGAGCTTAAGAAGGGCTTCATCCCACTCAAGAGTATGGATGTTAAATAGCATAGTACGTGACGCATTGCTTACATCAGTGACGTGCGACTTACCGTGAGTAAGCTTCCAAATGAGCCAGGTGTCGACGGTACCAAAAAGTAGCTCACCATTGTCTGCTTTTTCTCGCGCACCTTCCACATTGTCAAGGATCCAAGCGATCTTCGAACCGGAAAAATAAGCGTCGACAACTAGCCCAGTGGTTTTCTGAATATAAGGTTCATGGCCTTCTTGTTTTAATTGGTCACAAAAACTCGCGGTGCGTCGACATTGCCAGACGATAGCGTTGTAAATAGGTTGGCCGCTTTCTTTATCCCAAACAATCGTGGTTTCGCGCTGATTGGTAATACCAATAGCGGCGACGTCTTCATTGGCTATATCGGCTTGAGCGAGTACCTCGGTTAACGATGAGCGTTGGGTTGCCCATATTTCCATTGGGTCATGCTCTACCCAGCCGGGGTTTGGATAAATTTGCGTAAATTCTCTTTGTGCAGAGCAAACCGTATTCGCATCGTGATCAAAAACAATGGCACGTGAGCTGGTGGTTCCTTGGTCTAACGCGACGACGACTTTTTTGTGGTTGTTCATTCCGTTTCCGTTCTTAGTTTATCTCTGTAACTAAACTGATGAGCATCGTGTACAGCTAAATTTCTAGTTATGTCATCCAGTAATGTTCGTATTCGACCATATGGATGATTTATGTTGTGTATGTTATTGGATTTATCGCTAACTTACTTGTATCAACCTCTCAAAACATTGGCTTTACCTCTTAAGTATCAATGAATATTAGTAAATAGCAACAAAAAATTAACACAAATAAAAGTGCATAAATGGCTCGATTTTTTCGTTTGCGAATATTATAGTAATCAAAACGAGCATTAACGCGCGGTTTGCGGTTGAATATAGGGTAAGGAAATATGAGCGTCTCAGAAAAAACGTACGATTTAGTGGTTATTGGTGGTGGAATCAACGGAGTTGCAGTCGCTGCTGATGCCGCGGGTCGTGGGTTAAAGGTCGCACTCTATGAAATGAATGATTTAGCGTCAGCAACCTCATCGGCAAGCAGTAAGTTAATACATGGTGGTCTGCGTTATTTGGAGCATTATGAGTTTCGTTTGGTCTCAGAAGCGTTAGCCGAGAGAGAAGTGTTATTGAAGAACGCACCGCATCTCGTATCCCCAATGCGCTTTCAATTGCCACATCGTCCCCATTTACGCCCGGCGTGGATGATTCGAGCCGGGTTATTTCTCTATGATACTTTGGGTAAACGTGTGTCGTTAGCGGGGAGTCATGGGGTGAAGTTTGTTGATCAACACAGCCCACTTAAACCCGAAATGAAGGTAGGGTTTGAATACTCAGATTGCGCCGTTGATGATGCACGCCTTGTCGTGACCAACGCCAAATTGGCAAGGGAAAAAGGGGCCGATATCAACACCAGAGCGAAATGCATTAAGGCGCAAAGAAACTCGGATGAATGGCTGATCGATGTTGAGAATACCCTATCCGGAGAGGTCACTTCAGTGCGCAGCAAGGCATTGGTGAATGCGGCGGGTCCTTGGGTTGATCGTTTTTTTGATAGCCAACTTGAGATGGCATCTCCGCGTGGGATTCGGTTGGTAAAAGGCAGCCATATTGTGGTACCGCGTATGCATGACGGAAACAATGCGTTCATCTTACAAAATGAAGATCAGCGCATTGTATTTGTTATTCCTTATATGGACAATTATTCGTTGGTAGGCACAACGGATGTCGAATACCAAGGCAACCCGAGTGAAGTGAGTATTGATGATGACGAAATCGATTATTTGTGTGATGTTGTTAATCAACATTTTGTAAAGAGTATTTCACCGGCTGATGTTATAACGACGTGGTCGGGCGTTAGACCCTTGTGTGATGACGAATCTGACGACCCGCAAGCGGTGACTCGTGACTACACGATTGAGTTGGATGACCAACTCAATGATGCACCGCTATTGTCGATTTTTGGTGGAAAACTGACCACTTACCGTAAGCTAGGTCAAGCCGCTGTCGATAAGCTTGCCCCATTTTTCCCACAGATGGGACCAGAGTGGACACGCACTGCAGCACTGCCGGGTGGAAACTTCTCAAATCGAGAGAGTTTGCTAAGTGAAGTACTCAATGATTACTCTTGGCTGCAAGCTAGCGTAGCAAAGCGATGGATTCAAGCATACGGAACTAAGGTCTACAGCCTGCTCGAGAACAAGCAATCGATTGAAGACTTGGGGCAAGATTTTGGCGCAGGTTTGTATCAGGTCGAAGTGGACTATTTGATGAACGCCGAATGGGCCGTCACCGCGGAAGATGTGTTGTGGCGTCGAAGTAAGCTTTGGCTGGAACTGGATGAAACGAAAATGGCGATACTAGAAGATTATCTTAATGCAGCAACGCTTAAGCAGCGCGAGACGTCACTGAAATCAGTTAGCTAGAAGGGAAACGTACCAACAAATAGTGTGATGACGATATAAATTCGTAAAAATGCCGCTCTGAATCTGAGCGGCATTTTTGTTGTATCAACGATGTATTGACGAAACGGTAAAGACTTCTAGTTCTTGTCTACGACTTCAATTAACGCCTCCCCCGTGGCTCCGGAAGGCGCGTTAATACCTAAATAACTCGACAGAGTAGGGGCCACATCATACGGTGTAATAGATCGATTGACGGTTTGTGCTTGCAATTGGTTTCCAGCAAAGATGACCGGTACATGAGTATCAAATCGCCATGGTGAGCCATGGGTAGACGCAATCGTCAGGCCGTCCATGTCATTGATATACGTTCGGGGTGCAAAAACTAGGTAGACATCGCCTGAACGCTCGGGATGGTAATTGTTGCTGATTAATTGATTAACCCGCGTATCCGCGACACGGTTATTTGCAATATCGTCACTGGTTACGGCGCTGGATATCCCTTTAATCTTACTGATCTCCTCGGCGACGGCTTTTTGTACACGGGCAAGATCTAGCTTTTTGTCAGCAATCAACTCATGGTCTAAATACACATAAGGCTGAGCATAAAGCTTAATCACGTCCTTAGTGAGTCCAAATTCTTCGGTTAACCTTGCTTCAAGTCCGGACTGCCACAACGCGTCTTTTTGAAAATAAAAGGGTTGCTTTAGGCCTAGCTGATTCACCGTAGGTGACGCTTCTGGCACGCCGTGATCAGCCGATAGCACGATCAGTGTGTTATCTAAGCCAATGGACGTATCGATGGTTTTGAACATATCAGCCAAAGTACGATCTAGGCGTATTAGATTGTCTTCGGCTTCTAGGCTTGATGGGCCATATAAATGAATGACGTAGTCGTTAGAGGAGAAGCTAACGGCCAAGAAGTCGGTGGCTTTGCCTTGTCCAAGCTGTTTTTCATTCAGTAATGTTTTAGCAAAGTCGGCGGTGATTTCATCGCCAGCCGGGCTGACGGTTAGCATGGTCGAATAATATTTGAATGACGCGGGGCCATAAGGGTGAGGGAAGGTCCTTTGAAAGCCCGCGAGATCGACCTTATGATCTGGATTACCTTCTATGATGGAATAGGCGTCTTTATCCAAGGATAACTGCCACTTTTTCCCTGAGTATTGAGCCGCGAGTGACTGACGGTTCCATTTGGTGACCCATTGAGGCGTTTCATCATAATAATAGTTACTGGTCACGAACTCAGATTGCGCTTTGGAAAACCAAAAAGCTTTTCCTGCGTGGCCACCTAGAGAGATAGCACCGCGATCTTTCACTGACACAGAGTAAACTTGAGATTCGCCGTTATTTGATATAATGAGTTCGTCACCAAATGCGGTAGACAGAATGGGCTCAGGCGAGCGTCCGTCTCCTTTAGCCGTTTTTTGCGTTGGGTCTATTTCAGTCGCTTTGTTGACACCTACACCTTTGGATAGCATGGCATAGTTTGGGTCTTCAACATTGTAAACCAAGCGGCTGAGTGAGCGATCAAACCAGACATTTCCCACCATACCGTGTACAGAAGGGGGAGCGCCTGTCGCAAGCGATACGTGGCCAACAATCGTCTCAGTGTTTGCGTGCTGATAATTGGCGTTGGTGTAGTAAACGCCTTCATCCATCAAGTAACGGAATCCACCGTCACCAAAGTTATTTTTAAAACGCTCTAGCAAATCGGCACGCAGCCCATCAACGGTAATTTGCACCACTAGTTTAGGCGTGGGAGTGGCATACAAAGTAGTACTAATAAGCGAAGTCGTCGCGACGATAACCGTCTTTTTTGCGAGCGACAACAGACGTCGATTGGTATTCATATTTATTCCTTTAACCAGATGGTTTTCATCAGGATTTTTATAGCCTGATGTTGAAATGGTGCCGTCACTATACGAAAGAGTGTAGATGAGTTTTAATGATAGAGATGGAGTAATCTTTATCGTCTCTCATGAACTGTCAGTGAGTTAAGGCATGCTCCATTTTAGCGAGGGTCACTTTCTTTTTCGGAATATGCACTATTCTATTGGAAGTATTACAAGGCTAATGATGGGGATAGGTCCTGCTGTGAAAGGGGTAAACGAGATGTAACGCAGCAGAAAAAGAACAACGTATCGATATTAGATGTAGAAGGCGGTGCGAGGTTGCAAAGGTTAGAGCGTGTAATAGGCGCTTACTAAGCGGCACCTAGCCAGAAGAATATGCCGCGTTAGCAAGATTACGGTGCGGCAGTCTTCATTGAGTTTATGCGATAAAAAATCAGAGAGCTGAGTAAAACAGTGCACCCTAAAATCTTATTGAACGGCATGGGCTCAGCGTAAATGATAATGCTTAGGATCAGTGTCCAGATAGGTTCCAGTAACATCAATAACGCAGCATTGGTTGGCTGCGCAAATTTCTGGCCGGTCGTTTGCATTAAATAACGCAAGCTGGTGGCCAATAAAACACTCAGTCCAAACCATGTCCATGTTCCCGTCGATACCGTTTCTGGCCATGTTTCCACGAAAAAAGATAAGATTATACCCAAACACCCCGCCGAAAATAGTTGCAGTGTCGTCAGTAGCATTGGTGACAATCGCGCCGAGTATTTGCTATTTAGATTGAAGTGCACGGCGAGGCTGACGGCGGCCGTTAAAAACCAGAATTGGCTAGCTTGTACATGCCATCCTCCATTCCAAGAAAGAAGAAATAAGCCAATGATAGCGATGGGCAGTGACAACCAAAATGCTCGCGCTGGTTTATTACCGAATAACCCCCATGCCACCAGAGGTACGAATAGCATAGAAAGACTCATGATAAACGCGCCTTCTCCGAGCGTATCACTGATAGATATAGCGTGAATCCAGCAGAAGATCGAAAAGGCCAAAGCCCCGCCTACTCCCATGGCATTCAAGCAGTCTTTGCGATTGGTTGCTCGTAGTACTTTTAGGCAAAAAGGAAAAAGAATGAGCGACGCGAATAAGAATCTAAAACCAATAAACCCAAACGGTGGTAGGCCCTGAATGGCTTCTTTAGAGAATACCCACCCAGCACCGGCTAAAAGAGTGGTAAATATCAAGATAAATTCGGCGCGAAAACGGTGTGTCATAATGGGGGAGTCTGAGTTTTCTTTTATTTTGCGCTAATTATTGAATAGACTCCATCATAATTTGCTTCGACACTAAATATTTGAATATTAAGAGGCTTGTTTCCATTGGGTGTCGGTTATGATACCGGTACACTTTTTGATATGCAGTATGTATCAAAAAACAAGTGCAACAGTGTGCATTTGTTTGTTAGTGGTTATACTCTACCAATGAAGTTCAAAGGGCGCGATAGGAGCATAAGGAATGGCATTTTTGCTGTATAGCAATGAATCACTAACGGTAATAGAAGTACAAGCAAATCGATTTGATGCCAGAATGATTCCTCATTTTCGTCAATACCTCAATCAACTTGACCAGACCATTACTACAAAGCTACTCATCGATTTAACCAATGTTGTCTTTATGGATAGTAGCGCGCTTGGGACGCTCATGGCATTACACAAAACACATTATTTCAGTGAATTGGCTATAGTCAGCGACAACCCTCCGGTCCTTCAATTGATTAAAATTACTAAAGTCGACCAACTGGTTCGTGTTTATCCTAATATTGATCAAGCACTGATTAAGATGAACAGCTAGATTTGAACAAAAAAGAGTCGTGTTGTTTGAGTATATCGTTGTTTTTGTTGACGAGACCCTGGTTGTCATACAAACTGGCTGTCAACTTTTCGTGACACTTTAGTAGGAACACCCAGTGCGCTTAGAAGTCTTTTGTGAAGATAGGCTCGGATTAACTCGTGAATTATTGGACATACTAGCGTCCAGAAGTATTGATTTACGTGGGATTGAAATTGACACCTCGGGGATTATTTATCTCAATTGTCCAGATATAGATTTTGATACCTTTCGAGACTTAATGGCTGAAATTCGTCGAATTTCAGGGGTCAAAGATGTTCGTAAAATCCAGTTTATGCCGAGCGAAAGACACAACACTGAGTTGGTGTCACTGGTCACTAACCTGCCTTATCCTGTTCTTTCTATTAATTTGAAAGGCGCCGTTGATATGGCCAATCACGCGGCACTTAAGCTGCTTGGTAAAAGTGAAGACGAAGCCATCGCCCAGCATATCTCTCATCTACTCCCTAGCTTCCAATTTACCAAATGGATTGAGGGAGAGATTTGTCGCCAGAAAGAGTCGATTGTCGTTGATGGGCTGGATTATGTCATGGAGATTTTGCCTGTCTATATTACTGGGGAATCAAATGAAACGGTTTTGGCCAGTGCGGTAATGAGTATTCAGCCAAGTAACGCCGTTAGGATCTCAGACTCACTATTAGACAGCAATATACTCGGGTTTGAACACTTTGTCGGGGTATCTAATCGACATAAAGCCCTGCTTAGCCAGGCAAAGAAACTGTCGATGCTGGACCAACCATTATTAATTGAAGGTGATACTGGTACCGGTAAAGAAATGCTCGCGAAGGCTTGCCATAGCCGCTCTAATCGAGCGTCATATCCGTTTTTAGTGCTCAGCTGTGCCTCTATGCCTGATGATGTTGCAGAGACAGAATTGTTTGGGCATGCGCCCGGGTCGTTTAACCATGAGCATGGTCATAAAGGCATTTTTGAACAAGCGAACGGCGGTACCGTTTTACTTGATGAAATCGGAGAAATGAGCCCGCATTTGCAGATAAAACTACTGCGATTCTTGCAAGATGGTACCTTCAGGCGAGTAGGAGAAGAGCATGAAGTGCATGTCGACGTGCGTATTATTGCGTCTACACGGCATAATTTAGCAGACCTTGCTGAACAAGGTGCTTTCAGGGAAGATTTGTATTATCGCTTGAATGTCTTAACACTGAGTATTCCCCCGTTGCGTGAACGAGCAAGCGATATTGCGCCCCTGATGGAGCTCTTTATTGCGAAGCACAGCCAAAAGCTTGGGATAGCAAAACCAGAATGCAACGAGGTATTGGTTAAAGAGTTGGGTAATTACCCATGGCCTGGCAACATGAGACAGCTCGACAATACGGTGTTGCGTGCTTTGACGCAATTCAGTGGTACGGAATTAAAAATTGAAGACTTTCAACTTCCAAAATTGGAATCAGTCGCCTCGAGTGGCGTTAGCCTAAATCTTGATGGGTCGTTGGACGATATGATGAAAGAGTATGAGTCCCGTATCTTAGAAAAACTGTATCAGTCTTTTCCATCGAGCCGAAAGTTGGCGAAGCGCTTGAACGTCTCTCACACCTCTATTGCCAATAAGCTGCGTGATTATAACATTCGAAAAAACTAAGACTCGATGAGTTGCCAAATAGATTTGCCTTCAGGATCGTAAGTCGACACGCGTTATCAGGGATGTAGTGGTGGTACCTATCAACCGCCACTTCTACCTTAAAGGAAGAAAACTTCAAGGAATTACGATGGAAGATAAGAGTTCGGCCATTGCTTTGTATCGCCGCAACGAGAATGTATTAGTACGCACTTCAACACCCTCAGACGCCTACACGATCTCCGAATATTTTCAAAAAAACAAAGCTTTTTTAAAGCCTTGGGAACCAAAGCGAGACGAGGCATTTTATCAAGCAGATACGTGGGCGGCGAAGCTCGTTAAGTTGGATGAATTGCACCGCTTAGGTCTTGCGTACTATTGCCTTATTTTCGATACAGATACAAAAGAAATGAAAGGTACAGTGTCGTTGAGTAATCTCGTTAGATTCCCACTGCATTCGTGTAATCTAGGTTATTCATTGGCCGAAGATGCTCAAGGGCAAGGTTATATGAGAGGGGCGCTATCGATGGTGCTTCCTTATATGTTTGATGTCCAAAATATGCACCGTATAACCGCAAGTTACATGCCTCATAATATGAAAAGCGCCGCTGTGCTTGATGCGATGGGGTTTAAAAAAGAAGGGTATGCCAAAGACTATTTATTAATTGATGACCGCTGGCAGGACCATATCCAAACGGCGTTAATTAATCCCAATTGGAGATCGCGCTAATGGTACGTTTGGAGAAGCAACTGGCATTGTTGATGGAGCTCGACCAACTCAAAAACGTGTTACGTCGTACGCGAATTAAAAGTGCAGGAGGGCGATTTGAAAATAGTGCAGAGCATAGCTGGCACGTTGCGATGATGGCTTTGTTGCTAGAAGAGCACGCTAATGAACCTGTTGATATTAACGTCGTCGTCAAAATGTTATTGCTGCACGACTTAGTCGAGATTGATGCCGGTGACACCTTTGTCTATGATGATGTTGCTTTATTAGAGCAAGAACAAAAAGAGTGGGCTGCGGCTGAGCGATTGTTTGGGATGTTGCCGAGCGAGCAAGGTGATGAGTTGTTTTCCCTCTGGAAAGAGTTTGAAGCAGCAGAAAGCGCCGAAGCTCAGTTTGCGAAAGCGCTCGATCGTCTTATTCCGATGTTACTCAATTATCACAACCAAGGACAAAGTTGGTTGGAAAACGAGGTAACCAAAGCGCAAGTCATGAAGGTGAACCAAAAAATAGAAAAAGGTTCACAAGTGCTGTGGGATAAAGCACAATCGCTTATAGAAGAAGCCGTAGAGAACGGTTGGTTAAAACACTAGGAGACTGAATGTCGTACACGACTTTGGATGAATACCAAAGAAAATGGATTTTCACTCATCAATCGATGCCAGTGCCGGAAAGTGATTGGCCTCTCATCAAACCGATGACCCAAGCACGTTCAGCGCAGTTTTGGAAAGAAAACGTGAGTGGACAAAGTCCGGATGCCGAACGCATGTCCTCTCAAGATTGGCCAACGAAGGACAGTAATTGGCAAGACAATGTTGATTGGATGAAAGCATGGGAAGCCGATGACAATGCGTTACCAGAAGCCGTCGCTGAGTTTATAGACTGGCAAGATGACGTTACTGTCTATTTTTGTTACGAAAAATACAATGTGATTGAAACAAAATGGTCGATATTCAAAAAGTATTGGAAGAATTTTTTGTTCTACGATGATGGCCCGATTTTATTGGGACGTCGTCGCTCAGAAGCGTTGTGGTTTTCGACCAAAGGCACCGTGAAACTGGGTCACCGTAGCTAAATTTGATGTTGGAGTTGAGCTCGATGCTAGCGCTCAGTGTGATCTCATTGTCCATTGTGATTTTATAGTCCAGTTCGATGTTACCGCTCAACACTATGCTGTCGAGACGTAGCATCAATATTAAGCCTGCTGTGATGCAGGCTTTTTTGTATCCAGAGTAGATGGCATTCACATTCCTACGAAGAAACTCATTTTAATGCTCAAGTATTTGATCTTACGCTAAGTAAATATTTGCATAACAACGTGATACTAGTGGCCGGACACCATTTTTGTCATATAACTCTCAGGACGAGCCATGTTATGCGCCACTATCTCAAATATATTATTCCGATCTTAATTCCACTGATCGTATTGCTTTTACCCCTTTCTGCATTTCCCTTCGAAGGATTGACCATTATTCAACAACGTGTGATTGCTATTTTTTTGTTAGCGGCACTTTGTTGGGTCTTCGAGCCGATACCGATTTACGCCACCTCAGTTGTGATTATTGTGTTGGAGTTACTCATGCTATCCAACAAAGGCATGTACTGGTTTCGTGCTTCAGAAGGGCAGACGCATTTTGGTACGCTTTTGAAGTATGAAGAAATCATGGCGACGTTCGCCAGTCCTATCATTATGCTATTTCTGGGTGGGTTTTTTCTTGCGATGGCCGCGACGAAATATCGACTAGATGTCAACTTGGCCAGAGTACTATTGAAACCGTTTGGGAGTGATCCCAAGTACGTGATGTTGGGGTTGATGCTCATCACGGGCATTTTCTCAATGTTCATGTCTAATACCGCGACTACAGCGATGATGTTGTCTATTTTGACGCCAGTGATTGCCTTATTTGGGCCCAAAGACCCGGGGCGTATTGCGTTTGCATTATGCATACCTGTCGCGGCAAATATCGGTGGTATTGGTACCCCGATAGGTACGCCACCTAACGCCATCGCACTTAAATATTTGGTGGGTGAGAATTACATTAGCTTTGGTGAGTGGATGGCCTTTGGTGTTCCGTTTGTTGTGGTGATGATGGCATTAGCATGGCTATTGATTAACTCGCTATATGGCGCAGAACAGAAAAAAATCGAGCTAGCCATTAAGGGAAAATTCTTAAAAACACCCAAAGCGATCATGGTTTATGTCACATTCGCTGGCACCATTATTTTGTGGCTAATGGGGTCTGCGCATGGCATGAACTCTTACACCGTCGCACTGATCCCTGTCGCGGTATTCTCGCTAACGGGCATTATCAATAAAGAGGATCTCAAACGAATCTCTTGGGATGTCTTATGGTTGGTTTCTGGTGGTATTGCACTTGGCCTAGCGCTCGACAAAACAGGACTGGCAAAACTGGTGGTGCACAGCATCCCGTTTGACGCCTATTCGCCTTATGTGGTGCTATTCGGTGCGGCAATGCTGTGTCTTGTTATGGCCAACTTTATGTCTCATACCGCCACAGCGAACCTGCTAATGCCAATCATGGCAGCACTCGGCGCTTCAATGGCTTCGCTTGCCCCACTTGGCGGTGAGATTACACTTATTCTTGTTGTGACCTTCGCCGCATCGTTAGGGATGTCATTACCAATTAGTACGCCGCCAAACGCTCTCGCTCACGCAACGGGTAACGTGCAGAGTAATCAGATGGCCAAGGTTGGCGTCATCTTGGGGGTGGTAGGTGTGTTACTGAGCTTTGTTTTGGTGTGGTTACTGCACGCTGTTGGTCATATCGGATAACGGATATGAATGAACTGATTGAACATTATTTCTCGAATCCCAAAAGGCAAATCAGTCTAAAAGCGGGCGATATTGTGTTGCGCCAAAATGGACTGAATGACCGGCTGTACTACGTGCAAAGCGGCGAGCTAGAAGGGTTCTTTGAGCGAGAAGAAGATGGCAATCTGACAAAGCTGTTTACTGCGTCACACGGTGCTTTTATTGGTGTGCACAGCTTTTTCTCGGGTACATGGACTGCCTCTTCGACGGTTAAAGCAAGAACCGACGTGAAACTGGCATGGGTAGACCGGCATACAGCAGCAATAAGGCCAGAAACATTAGGACCACTTAACTCGCAATTTATGCCAGTCATTGTTAATGAGCTTTCTCGTCGTCAGCGCCGAGCAACGCAAGAGGCCTTGGCTAAAGAAAAAGTACTGCAACGGCTGCATACTGCTGAGCAGATGACCACGCTTGGTCAGCTTGCTGCAGGTATTGCGCATGAGCTTAATAATGCAATCGGGGTGGTAAGCAGCAAAACTGAGCGTTTGCAGAGCGAGCTAGTTCAATTACTTGAAGAGGCACACCCTGATTCAAGCCAGTATTTTGATATTGGTCTGATGCAAGGCCAGTCCACATCTTCAAGTGATGCACGAAAAATAGCCAAGACGATCGAGTCCAAGTACAAATTGGACCGCACGGTAGCGAAGCGTCTTTCCAAGGCTCTGGGCTCGGCAGATGTGCCTCAAACTTGGCTTAAGGAACCAAAGCAAGCCATTAAATATTGGGAGCTTGGGCGAGACCTTCATGACCTTAGATTGGCGGCGAGGCATACCGTCGGTATCGTGAAGTCGGTCAAACAACTAGGGCGAACGGATAACGAACAAGACGAGTTGATTGATATCAATGACACGGTAAACAAGGCATTGTCATTATTACAAAGTGACTTGCGCCTTGTTTCAGTGCGTCTTCGTCCGGCAACACTGCCTCTTATCAAAGGGGCTTCGACAGAATATGTACAGATCTGGAGCAACATCATTAAAAATGCTTGTGATGCGATGCGCGCTACCCCTAAACCAGAAATAGAAATTCAAACACGATGGGTAAATCAGCGCATTTTGGTCACTATTTCTAATAATGGCCCGGAAATTGATCAGTCTATTCGACGTAAAATATTTCAGCCTAATTTTACCACCAAGAAAGGGGGCCTCAGCTTTGGCTTAGGACTTGGGCTGTCGATTGTTAAACGTATAGTGAGTGAAAATGGTGGTACGGTCGTGGTGAAAAGTAGCCAAGAACAAACTATTTTCCGAGTGAAACTACCAGTAGGAGAAGCAAATGGAGAAGCTTAATATTATTTGTGTGGATGACCAGCGAGAAGTGTTGAGCGCTGTGGTTCAGGACCTTGAGCGCTTGTCTCATTGGCTTAATATCGAAGATTGTGAATCTGGTGCCGAGGTGCTTGATTTATTGGATGACTTGGACGCAGATGGTGAACGTGTTGCGGTAATCATCTCGGACCATGTAATGCCTGGAATGACCGGGGTTGAGCTGCTCACTGCGCTTTCTAACGATAGCCGATTTAAGTGGACAAAAAAAGTATTGTTGACGGGACAGGCAACCCATTCAGATACCATTACCGCCATTAATACTGCCGGGATCAGTAACTATTTTGAAAAGCCTTGGAATGCAGACATACTGACGGAGTGTGTACGGACGCTAGTGACTCAATTTATTTTTGATAGTGGACTTGAATATCAACCTTATCATGAAGAACTTGATCAAAAAGAAGTCTTGAAGCGACTTAGCTCGTCGTTTTAACCCTAAGTAAAGATAGCCAGCTTTGCTACTTGTGCCTAGGCGTTTCACGTGTCTACAATCTGCCACCGTACACGGGTTTAAAAGCCCGCCGCCCAATAGCGTACGTTAGTGAGTAGATTCGTATCCGAGCGCCGGAATGAATGATGTTTAACGTTAAAGTGAGCGCACACTCGTTACTCGCCTTGATTTGTGAAATACTGGCGCCCCAATGTCTAGTGCTAACTCAAGCCAGTCGAGGATTGTGTGCTCAATAATATTAACCTAAATTTACTACGATCCTTGCATGTCTTAATCGAAGAATGCCACGTCAGTCGAACGGCAAAAAGGTTACACATTACTCAGTCAGCGGTAAGTCGACAACTTGCTCAGCTACGTGAGTTGTGTGGCGATCCGTTATTAGTCCGCCAAGGAAACCAGTTAATTGCAACACCAAGAGCCATTGTGTTGAAAGAAAAACTGGATTCATTGCTATCAGAATTTGAGCACTTATTAGATGATAAACCGTTTGATCCCGAAGATTGGCAGGGAGAACTGGTCCTGGCATCGAGCGATTATGTGGCCCAGTACGTATTGCCTGATATCGCCGCGCACCTTAGTGATTTAGCGCCACAGTTAGATATGGCATATCGCCTGTGGCAACCTGAACTCCTCGACAAACTTCATGAAACAGGTATCCATATCGCGTCGTCTATGTACCCTGAGAAACCAGTAGGGGTATCGAGTATACACATTGGCTCTGATTCCTCCGTTTGTTTAATGAAAGCGGGCCACCCATTGGCGAAAAAGGATGAGGTTACCGTCTCAGAGTTAACTCACTTCTCTCATATAAAAGTGACAGGAGGCGGGGATAAAGATTCTGATACAGAATTGGCGTTGAAGGCGCAAGGTTACTCTAGGCATGTCACATTAAAAGTTCCGTTTTTCTCTGCTGCCGTGAATAGATTAGTCTCCAGTGAACACTTGATGGTGGTGCCTGAACATATCGCGGTCAATCTCGCTAAGCATTGGCCACTGGTTTATAAGCCACTACCGTTTACTACTCAAACACATCAATACTGGTTAATGTGGCATCCTAAGTACGATAACGATCCTGCTCATAAATGGGTAAGGGAAGAGATGCGAGTCGCGATGCGTTTATCTGAATATTCCATTCGATAACGACATCGATATTCATCATGATTTAAAATCATGACCCGAATGATTGTATTTGATTTCCCTTCATACCCTATTTGTTGCAAGATTAAGCTCAAATAGGGAGAAACTTCAATGACATTAACTGTTTGGCTATCGCTTTTTACCGTATGTTTGTTAGGGGCAATGTCGCCTGGCCCTAGTTTGGCTATCGTGGCTAAGCATTCCTTAGCGGGTGGACGTCTCAATGGCATCGTCACTGCGTGGGCACATGCGTGTGGTATTGGTATTTACGCGATTATTAGCTTGGTTGGCTTATCTGTCGTTTTACAACAAAGTCCAATGCTGTTTAAGGCGATCAGTTTAGCTGGGGCAGCGTATTTAGCGTACTTGGGCGTGAACGCGTTACGTTCAAAGGGAGGAGTGGCCGCAAAGCTAGAATCTGGAGAGCGAACGACAATTCTGCAGTCAGCTCGAGAGGGTTTTTTAATTTCGATTTTAAACCCTAAGATCGCTTTGTTCTTCATCGCCTTATTTAGTCAGTTTGTTGCTTTGGGTAATGTATTAAGCAACCAACTCATCATTGTAGCGACACCGCTTATTGTTGATGGTTTGTGGTACACATTGATTACGCTAGTGTTGTCCAGCGCTCGGGTTGTTGAGCATATCCGCACAAAAGCGGTACTAATCGATAGGTTGTCTGGCGTTATCCTAATACTGCTGGCCATTAGAGTAGTGGTAACGCTTTGATTGTGCGGACAGTTACGGCAATGTTTATTACGGTTTAGAAAAAAGACCACGCTAACAGATGAATGTTAGCGCGGTCTTTTTGTGGATCAAAAGCTAATTATTTACTGTGGTTTATCGGGTACAGTCTCACTTTTATTCGCTATGACTTCAGTTGTCGCTTCTTCGGTTTCGCTTTCATAGTTTAACCAGAACAAAAACAGTTCATACCAAATCGCTAGGATAATCGCACCTAAGAACAAACCAATGATACCGGCAAACAACATGCCGCCGATTGCCCCGATCAAAATGACAGGCATAGGGACGTCGACACCGCGACCCATTAGCATAGGCTTGAGGAAGTTATCAGATAATCCGCCGGCTAATGCCCAGATAGTAAATAGGGTCGTACTTGTGCCATCTCCGGTCGAATAGACGTAAAAAATAACCGGAGCAACAATAAGCAAAGCAGGGAGCTGTGCGATACATAGAATCAGCGTGGCTAACGTAAGTAAACCAGCGGCAGGCACCTTAAACACGAACATTGCGGCACCAATAATAACGGCTTGAATGAATGCGACACCGACTACGCCGAGTAAGACACTTCGAATGGTTGCGGCCATTAAGTTGGCCCATTGTTCAGCTTTTTTCCCGACCGCCCTTACTGCAACAGTTTCAAGAGCACCGGAGATTTTTTCTGCGTGCGCCATAAACCCACCCGCAATAGCTAAAGAAATGATGAACATGATTAAGCTGGTGAGTGCGCCACCTAGAATAGAAGCGATAGTCCCTAAAAAGCTCTTAATCTCAGGAAGAAACTGCTGGATGCCTTTTTCCAGATTCGTCGCAAATAGATTCCAAATAGTGTAAAGCTTGTCACCGATCACAGGTATCTCTGCGATTCTGTCGGTCGGCCCGGGTATTTTTATATTGCCACTTTGAATGATTTCCGTTGAATGGGCAACGCCTTCATAGAGCGACCCCGAGACTAAGGCAAAAGGAATGACCAATACGCTGATTCCTATTAAGGCAACGGTCGTGGCGGCTAGTCCTCGTTTGCCCCCGTAGGTCCGTTCTAGCTTTTTCGTCAAGGGTAATAATGCCACTGCGATGATGGCTCCCCACAGTACTGGAATGATGAAAGGTTTAACGATGCCATAGGTAAAGTTAATCAACAGAATTAACAATCCAATACGAATGGCAGATTCCACCATGTTGTTGATAAAAACCTTGCTGTGACGTTGTTCTATTTGTTTATCCATCTTTAATGTTCCCTGTGCTCGATATTGGCACTAACTAAACTTGATACCACAATGGCCATATAAAATACGCCAGTGATAGCCTCCAAATATACGATAACCTTTGCTAACGGTGTGACTGGACTGATGTCGCCATAGCCCAAGGTTGTTAATGTAATAAAACTAAAATAGGCTGCATTGGAAAAGTTTTCTCCCCAAGATATTCTTTCCATGCCGGTAAATGCAGCCGGTGAAAATTCTAGAATCAATAAATAAACGATAGCCCACATTAGGCCGAGTAGAAGAAATAATGCGACAGAGCCGATAACTTTATTGGTATTCACCTCTCCCTTGAATAAAACCTGCTTGGCAGTGCTTTGGAATGTGGTAAAGAAAAAAGTAAACGTTAGCGCTAACATCGCCACATCCATTTCTGGTATTTCAAATACACTTTTAACAACAAGAACCACAATCCATACCCCCATCAATAATGATAGAAGGTGGAACCACTTACGATCAAACCTTAAACTGGCTAAGCAGACAATAAACGTCCAAATGATAAAGGCTTGGAGAATATGCTCAATGATGCCACGACCGATCACTTCTGCAAGTGACGCACTGACCAGTAACGCCACCAATGATAGTGTCAGGTAGAAAAAGTTATTGCTGTCATCGATTTTCTTAATCTGCTGCCCAGCTTTCCATTTCATCATTACACCTTATTCCATTGATTCACTTTTATCGTCTTCGTGTTGCGTCACCATCACCGAAGCACTCAATCCAAACCGCAGTGCGACGCCTTCCGGTAGTTCATGTAGCGTTATCCGAACGGGGATACGCTGCGCAAGACGAATCCACTGAAATACAGGGTTTACGTTAGGTAATAGGTTATAGCCGACGGTCCCGTCAGTCGGCGCAATTCCCCAGCCGATAGAATCTACGGTGGCAGGAATCGGCTGATTGGGGTGAGACATTAACGTGACCTTTGCTTCGCTGCCAGGCTTGATACGGCTAAGTTGGTTTTCTCTGAAAAAGCCAAACACCCAAAAACTGTTTTGATCGATAAGAGCGATAAGGGGTTGATTGGCCACCGCTTGGGTACCGTCGCGAATATCCAAATTGGAAATGAGACCATCTACGCTTGCATAGACTTTGGTGTAGCTAAGATTGAGTGCCGCAGAACGAATGTTCTCTTTAGACGCCTTGATTTGTAACAGCGATTCCTCATAGGCAATCTCTCGGCGCGTTAAGTCTTTATGCGAAACGGCACCTTTGTCTTTCTTGCGAATATCAAGCAGTCGGTCATATTCAATTTTTTTACCCTTGGCACTGACAATTGCTCGCTCTAAGGCGATCTCAGCTTGTGACAGTGTCACTATGTAGGGTTCTGGGTCAATCTCAAACAACAGGTCATTTTGAGACACCATTTGATTGTCTTTTACTGCCACGTGAATGATTGGTCCAGATACTCGTGGCGCGACTTTGATAACGTTAGCTCGAACCTGTCCGTCTCGTGTCCATGGATTATGAAAGTATTCTTGATATTTGTGATAGCCAAACCAAACCGCAACACCGATTACAACAAGGTTAATTATTACGACAATTAGTTTTTTCATATGACCTAGAACCTTAAATAAAAGCTATCAATAGCAACGACATACACCACGAGTAAGGCTAAAAATGTCAGCGATGGGAAGACAACAAAACGCGCCAGTTTTGTCTTATTCAAAATAATCACTGTGATCCAAGTTGCACAGAGTGCAATAACCAGCACTAATAGGAGTGGGGAGAAGTAGATATCCCCCCAAGCGAGTTCATGGGGCATTAGGGTTGCTCCTGTGGTGTTGCCTGCTTGTCACTGCTTATGGAAGGCATTGTGATTGCTTCTTCAGACAATTGATCACTCCAGTCAGTACGTTGTTTCATTTTTTCGACTAAATTAGGGGCGACAAACGCCTTACCTGAACGAGCTTGCCAACCCCCACCAAGCGCTTTGTACAACGCAACGACCTGATTTGAAACATTGCCTTTTATCTGCGCGTAACTGTCTTCGCTTCGTGTCATTTTTTCTAGTGAACTTAACAATCGCTCGAATGAGATCTGCCCATTTTCATATTGAGTCATAGAAATGTTGAAGGCTCGAATCGAAGAATCAACCGATTGGAGTCGCAAGGCTTGCTGCTCTTGGTATAGTTCATAGGCTTCCAGTGCGTTAGTCACTTCTTGAACGGCGAGCAGTACTTTTTTGTTGTAGCTGGTGATGGTTTCTTGGAAGCGTGCATCCTCAAAGCGAACGTTGTTTTTGATCCGTCCGTATTGGAAGATGTTCCAACTAAAACTTGGACCTGCGATAAGGGTCAGTGAATCACTAAAGCTAAAGCTACTGCCAGTTGGGGTTGTGCTGTTAATGCCTATCGAACCAAATAATGAAAAGCTAGGGTAGAGGGCCGCTTCGGCGACACCAATCTGAGCACTTTGGGCATGAGCTTGAAGTTCGGCGACTTGTAAATCAGGTCGTCTAAGCACCAAGCTGGCGTCGATATCAGGTGTTAATTCAGGGGCAGACGGAACGATTGAAAACGCATCACTCTCGCGGGCCGATACTTTTCGACCGCTGGCCTGAAATTGTTGCTCGTAAAGCGCGATTTTGTCTTCAATACCAGTGTGTAGTAGTGGGATGACGTCTTCTGGTAGGGTTCCAAGTAAAACAGCGAGCGCGTTTCTGGCTTGCAGCATGGCGACCTTAAGGCTTGGTAATGCGGCCATCGTGGTAAATAATTGGTTTTGTGCTTGTTGCACATCGAGTTCGGTTACATTGCCTGACTCAAACTGAACACGAGTGATGTTTACGACGCGTTGTTGTATCTCAATATTGCGTTGCGAAAGCAATACACGCTCTTGAAAGGTACGGTAGTTAATATAATTGCGCGCAACCTCTGAGGTAATGGTAACGAGTATGTCGTTGTAAGAGGCGATTGACGCGTAATAGCTTGCTTGTGCCGATTCGATCCCCCGTGCGTATTTTCCCCACACGTCCATCTCCCAACCTGTGTCGAAGGTGAGCGCCGCGTTATTGAATGAATGAGTGTTTTGATAGGCATACGCAAGGTTTCCGGACACCGCTTGCACTTGCGGATAACGAAATCCATCGGCAATACCAAGAACTGAGCGAGCTTGCAATATGCGCAGCCCAGCCGCTTCTACGTCAAGGTTTTGCTGAGAGGCTTGTGCGACCAGGCTATTCAGCGTTGGGTCCTGAAACTGTTGCCACCAAATGGCGGTGGAGAGGCTGTCTTGTTTTGTTTGCTCGGATGTCCAATGACTCGGCAGGGGCGTCGATTCGTTTTCGAGCTGAAAATCAGGTCCAACCGTTGTGCATGCCGATAAAATGCCGGTAGCGACTAGAATCAAAGGTGAGCGGTAATTAAAGCTGGTCATTGTTCTATCCCTAAAAGCGGCGCTGTTTTAGGTTAGCAAACGCAAGTGATTGACTTGCGTTGTTCACCTGAATCAGAGATTCAAACACGTTGCGCTTCAAATTAAGAAACACGTAAAAGCTTGCGATGTCGTCTTGGCTATAGTTGTCCAAATCCAATCCTTGAAAAAATGATTCAATAGCTTGTTCTGTTTTACTGTATTCGTGGTGGAGCGAAGAAAATACACGGTGTCGCTTAGTTTGTTCACTGGGTGTTGATTCGGCCTGCGTGTTGTGCAGCCTAATTAGTTTTGGTATCACGGTATCGTGATGCTCCTGTCTAAGCTTAGTAATCAATGGGTTATTTTTCAGATTTGATTGAGCCATTAAAAGGTTGTTGGTGTGATTGACTAAGGTCTGGCATGCAGAAGCGTAGTGATTGAGTGACTGAGTGGTATTCTCAGAGAAGTATCGGACATCGATTTTACTGGCCCATAAAGTTTGTTTTTTTGCGGCAATATTCATTGTTTTTGCGTGTAATGGGATGAGCAGCCTATCTAACCAAGAAGGAGTCGGAGATTGAATACGACCAATTAGATGATATTGATGGCGAAACATACGCTCGCGAACGGTAAGAAATAGGTGCTCGGCTTTTGAGGAAAAAGGAAAGTAGTGTGAAAAAACAATCATGATAACGACTAAATAAAACAGCATCATAATGGTCATAATAATGCCGAAATGGTAGGTCATTTGATTATTGATGCCTAACGTGAATAGCCCCAACATGAAAAAAATCGTAATAGGGCCTTTAAATAAATAAAAGCCAATAAAGGTATAGATAAAGAGAAACAATGCTAATTCAATGCCTAGTTCTAGCTGAGGAAGGACAAAAATGTAGGCAGGCACTGAGAAGACAAAGCCAAAGGTAAATAATGCGCCCAACAGTTTTGGATGCACTGGCATAAACGAAAGCAGTGACATAAAAATAGTGGAAAAAATAACGAAGCTATATCCGCCGGGAGGGTTGATGAAGATCCATATCGCACTCGATATCCAGTACGTGATGAATACTTTAATGGCGGTTTTAAAATTCTCAGCGTCCCACCAAACGAACGTGCTTGGCGGTGGCTTAAGTTTTTCAGTGAAAGAGACCTGTTTGGTGATTGAGTCAATACAGCTGATGGTTTCAGCGAGCCTAGATAACTGAGATTGAAGACGATTCATGACAAAAGCGAGGGTTAATGCCGTGGCTTTGCTGAGATGCTCAGCTTCGCCTAGTACCTCTGCATCAATTTCAATTTTGTTCTCGCTCGCTCGGTATGAAGAATCGGTGATGTGCCATTCGTCATGACAACGTTGAAACAACGCGTCGATATCATCAATAAACGCCTCATAATCTCGCATCATTGCTTGGCTATTACCATGATGAAAGTGACCGTGAGCGGTACTCACTAAGAGCTGTGTGACATTTTGCGTGTAGTGCAAGACAAGTTTCCATTCGCGAAGGTGAGCGGAAACCTCGCTGCATTCCTTGCTCACATTGGCAAAACGAAGTTCTAGCTCGTTTTGCGCCTTAAACAATGTGGCTATTTGCTTATCAATGCGTGTTTTTAGTTCTTTGGTCTCGGTAGAGGGGGTGACGTTGTCATCTTGGTTGGTTTGTGTCATTTCTGAGTGAATGTGGATGTTCAGTAACAACACCACAGATTCAAACAAATCCCTCTGAGTTTGTAGTGTTGTTTGGGTCATTTCGCGAAGGTTTTGTTCAATTTTATTCGGGAATAGATATGTGCCAACTAGCGTATAGACCACTACGCCGAAAATAGTCATGTAAGCACGGTCAACGCCATAGATAAAGGCTCCCGTGGCATCTCCACCATTGGAGGTCATCAGGGTCATGACGCCCGTGAGCATGAACAGCGTTGGATCTTTTTGGTAGGCATTACGAAAATAAAAGATGAAGGAGACAATGACAGATACGCTCAGCATGTATAAAAGGCGTTCTTGTGCGAATAACCCGACAAGGAGCAGCCCGATTACCGCGCCCACAACGGTTCCTAAAACACGAAGTGTCCCTTTCTCAAGAGATTCTCTTTGCCCGCCAACAGAGGCGATGAGCATAACGGTAGTGGCTGCTGTTGATGCCTGAGGCCACCCAAGTCCAAAAGGAATAAGGTACGCTAACGTTAAACTGACGGCGACTTTTGTCGCAAACTTGGTGTTGTTATTCATCGTCCATAATACAAATGACTAGCGTATTGGAAGCGCTAATAGTGGCCCTACGAGTCGGAGGCTTACTCGACATACTAGGGTAGATAACCAATGTTTTATCACTCAGTTATTGTTCTTAAACCGATACGAGAATTATAGACACTATTTGGCTAGGTATTTGAAAATTATTACGAATAGTGATCGTTATGAGAGGTTTTTAACGAAAAAAAGCGATGCATGAGCATCGCTTTAGTGAAAGGCGCATAAAGTTAAGCGTTCGCTTGTTTCAGTGCTTTTGCTTCTTTTCGCTTGAGCAAGCGGCTGGTTATTGTGCCGGCTGTCATTGCGCCAGATACATTGAGTGCCGTACGAGCCATATCGATAAGTGGTTCGATAGAAATCAACAGCGCTGCAATGGTGACTGGAAGGCCCATCGCAGGAAGAACAATCAAAGCTGCGAATGTAGCACCGCCACCAACGCCTGCGATACCAAATGAACTGATGGTGATAATACCAATGAGCGACAAGATGAAGTTAATGTCCATCGGGTCTATACCAACAGTTGGCGCTACCATTACGGCTAACATGGCCGGATAAATACCCGCACAGCCATTTTGACCAATCGTCGCACCAAATGACGCTGATAAGTTAGCGATCGCTGGTGGAACATTAAGCTTGGTGACTTGTGCCTCAACATTAAGTGGAATAGTGGCCGCTGAGCTACGAGAGGAAAATGCAAAGGTCAGTACTGGCCAAATTTTCTGGAAATATTCTTTTGGATTCACACCGACGAGAGAAACAAGAAGTCCGTGCACAACAAACATTAAGAAGATGGCAACGTAAGAAGCAACAATGAATCCAAGGAGGCTTAGGATGTCACCAGCGCTTGATGTTGCAACCACTTTTGCCATGAGAGCGGCGATACCATAAGGCGTCAGTGCCATGATCATCTTGACCAATCGCATTACGACTGACTGCGTCGCTTCAACAAAGTTACGAATTGGTGATTCAAGCTCCGCTTTTTCGACCATCACTTTACGTGCGGCGATACCGGTAAGTACACCAAAAATGACAACAGCGATAATGGATGTTGAACGCGAGCCAGTCAAATCAGCAAATGGATTGGTTGGAATAAAGCTGATGAGCATTTGAGGAATGCTAAGGTCCGTGACGCGATCAATTCGGTTTTCGAGTACGGCAATTCGAGCCGTTTCACGTGAGCCTTCAACAAGGCCTTCTGCACTCAAGCCAAAGGCCTGTGTGACAGCAATACCTATAACCGCTGAAATAGCGGTTGTCGCAAGCAGTACCGATATGGTTAGTCCACTGATTTGGCCCAGTGAACCACCTTTCTCGAGTTTGACCACAGCAGCAATCATTGACACGAGTACAAGGGGCATGATGACCATTTTTAATAAGCCGACATAGCCGCTGCCGACAATGCTCACCCATTCAAGCGTGGTTGCGATAGCGATACTGCCTTCACCGAAAACAAGTTGCAGCGCAAGTCCAAACGCACTGCCAAGCACCAAACCAAATAATACTAAGCGGGAGAGAGTGTTTTCTTTTTGTTGTTGTCCGTACAAGAAAAAGAGTATGCCCACAAATACCGCGAGTGATGCGATAACAGCAACTGACATATAAGCGTCCTTTATTTATATTCTAGCTTTTATAAAACCCTTATTTAACTAGGGTTTCAGGATATGAGTGCGCTAAGTTACCGATCTCGTGTAATCGTTAACAATAAATAAATGTCATTAGTTAGTGCTATAAGTTATATGTAAGACTCGTTATTACGTTCTGTGATTATAATCGGCGAGCATGTCTCGCATTTTTGCAGAATCATACGCGACGCATTTTGTACTTTCTTGGTTTATCAGACTATAAAGCATCGCCTTGGCAACAGACTCTGCCGGGATGGGGGTGAATTTCCGTAATGGTCCTCTCATTATTGGGTTGATGACCTTGAACAGAGTTTGAACAAATTTCTCATCTGGTCGGAGGTTTGCTTCTCTCCCTGCAAGTGGCCCTGGTTGGGCAAATACAACTCGTTGGAAATCCATCCCACAAATACGTGCCTCGACACGACCCTTGCATTTTAAATAGTGGGATAGCGAACGTGCCGATGCCCCTAAACTGGATACAACGGCTATGTGGGTTACCCCCACCATTTTCATCGTTTGCGCAACATCACAGACGAGCTCATAGTCGATTTTTTCTAATGCGGCTTTGCTACCTGCTTGTTTAAGCGTGGTGCCCAAACAAATAAAGCCAAGGGTGGGAGTGCAATGCAGTTGGTCCGAATCTGTGATTCTTAATGCACCATCTAGAATGACCTTTGTTTTATCTGATTCACTGTTGATAGGTGAGCGGCATAATGCGGTAACGGATTGTACATGTTGTGTTTGTTCTAACAGAGCAAGAAGTTTACTTCCCACTAAGCCAGAAGCGCCTGCAATCATGACATTAAAATGTTGCGTCATAAAAAAGTCCCTCAAGATAAACTATGAAGGACTATAGATAACATTTTACTTATGTGTTGTGATTGTCGTTAAGTTAATCCAATTCAATCAGATAATTGCATTACGACGAGTCGCAAGTGTTTACTAGACCACTTCTTCTTTTGTAAGATTTTGTCGGTGAAGTTTCTCTTTTAACACATCCATCGCCCCTTTTTGAATCTGACGAACACGCTCACGAGTGACGCCGACAATCATCCCCACTTCTTCCAGTGTTTTCGGAGTGTCATCAAGTAAACCAAAACGATGATAAAGAATAACGCGCTGTTTCTCGGGTAAGCTATTCACTAACTGAAGCAGGGCTTTATTAAGGTTTTGACTTACAATTTCACGCTCTGGCAGCTCAAAGACGTCATCGTCGTCAATGGTTTGCAGGTGATCTTTGCTATCACTATCATCATCCCAACCATTGTCGAGAGATAATGATTGCTCAGTGAGTTTTAAAAGCTTACTCACATCTTCAGGAGAGCGACCAGTCCGAGTGGCGATGTCTGCAGATGTAGGTTCGTGCTTCCCTTCTTTCCGCAGTTCTCGTTCCGCTTTGCTGCACTCTCGTATTTGTTTAGTAACGTGGACCGGGACTCTAATGGTTCTACCTTGATTCATGATCGCGCGATCAATAGATTGCTGAATCCACCATACCGCATAGGTCGAAAAGCGAAAACCTAGTTCAGGGTCAAATTTATCGACAGCCTGGATCAGGCCAATGTTCCCTTCATTGATGAGATCATAGAAATCAACACCTCTTCCCATATAACGTTTGGCGGTTCGAATAACCAAACGTAGATTGGAATTGATTAGGCTTTGTCGAGCCTGCGCATCGCCTGCACGAGCTTTACGTGCTATATGACGTTCGTCTTCGGCCGTCAGTAAGTGATGATTGGAGACTTCTTTGAAATAAGTAGTGCCGATATTGTGAGCATCATCATTTCTTGATTTTGAACTGCTATCCTTAGCTTGAACTGCACCCATAGATAATCCCTTCCTACTGCTTGTAATTATACTGATTGGATATTTATATCGCCTTATTGGCGCATTCGCTGTACGCCATACCCTTACGTTACAATAAAGTTAAAACAAATTACAATTGTTAATTTGTTAAAGCATGCTATTTGTGCAATGAATTTTATGTTTCATACTGGTGAGCATGTTATTGATTTTTGTATCAATATGTTTACATTTGTGTGGTGGGGATTTATAAATGTTAACATTATTGCAACTGGCAGATTCAAACAGAAAGTTTGACAGAGATACGATTTTACGAAGACAAGGTTGTGACATCAAGACAGTGCATTAAACTTTAGGAAAATTGAGCACACTAATCGCCGCAGTTTAGGGTAGACAAAAAATGAACAAACAACTCCAACACAAGCTTGAAGAACTATTGACGCTCGCAAAATCGCAAGGTGTATCCATCGTCGGTTTGGTTGATTCTCCGAACACTGAGCGCTGCCACATATTTAAGTCTATTGAAATCGATAGCAAGCAGGGTATTCGAAATCTTGATCACGTGATGATGAAGCAACAATGTTCACGAGCTTTGGATGGTTGCCAATCATGTCATGTTGACTCATCGAAAGTATCAGAAGACAGCTTGGCGCTGTTGTTTAGCGAACTCCAGCAAAAACACTGATAGCACCACCACGTTTTGCCGTGTGTCTAACGGCTTGTTATTCATAAAAGTCCTCGCGAGTCGAGGACTTTTTGGTAATGATAAAACGTTTCAATTTCCTTGGTTTACCTACTACTTACCAGTACACTGAACGAAAACCACTACGACGATTTTTGTTTAAGCAATAGATGGATAATCGAACACTCTCCAATCAAATCGTTATATGAGAATGGACTTATGCTAGATAAAAAATTCGACGCCCAGATTCAACATCGTATTGATCAAAAAACAAAACCGCTAGGAGCACTAGGGGCGCTAGAGGGTCTTGCGTTTCAGTTGGCTCAAATCCAAAGTAATCGAACGGGTACGTTAACAGAGCGAATAACTATTCACTCTCCTGCTGTGATTGTGTTCGCCGGTGATCATGGCGTCGCCAATCAGGGGGTGAGCATTGCTCCCAGCTCAGTGACTCACCAAATGGTACTGAATTTTTTAGCAGGTGGTGCTGCAATTAATTGTTTTTGCCGTACAAACCAGTTGGATTTCAACGTGGTTGACTGTGGAATTCTAGAGGCGGTAGAGACAACATCAAACACGCTCATAAGAAGTAGACTTGGCGCCGGAACACACGATTTTTCAACCCACGCAGCGATGTCTATGGAACAGGTAGCCCAGGGCTTAACAAGTGGCAGTGAATTGGTGACACGTAAAGTGGAAACAGGATGTGAGCTGTTAATATTTGGTGAAATGGGTATAGGCAATACCAGTTCAGCCTCGGCGTTGTTTTCTAGTCTTGCTCATGTTCCCGTTGAACAAAGTGTTGGTTTTGGTACTGGCATTACGTTGACGCAACTGGCGAGAAAGCGTGATTTAGTGCAACTTGGTCTCGAACGATGCGCCGATAAATCCGTGATGGAAGTACTCAGTGAAGTCGGCGGGTTTGAAATTGTCCATATGGTTGGTGCTTTTATCAGTGCCGCAGAGAATAAAGT
Source organism: Vibrio sp. 10N.286.49.B1 (assembly GCF_002873335.1). Lineage (GTDB taxonomy): Bacteria > Pseudomonadota > Gammaproteobacteria > Enterobacterales > Vibrionaceae > Vibrio. The sequence goes on from NZ_MCUW01000027.1 coordinate 142,250, forward strand.
CCCCGTTTTAGTCGATGGGTTTATTGTGTCGGTTGCGGCTTACGTTGCCACAAAAATTGCGCCTGAAACTCGTGATTATATGATTTTTGCGCATCGTTCTGACGAGGGTGCCCATAAGCTTGTTCTTGAGCGCTTACAAGCTCGCCCGCTATTAGATTTATCATTGAGATTAGGCGAAGGTACAGGCGCTGCTTTAGCGTATCCACTGGTTGCGTGTGCCGTTGAGTTTTATAACCATATGGCGAGCTTCGAGAGCGCTGGAGTCACGGTGTGAATGATGAACACAGCTCGAGTTGGCTGCGCTATCAATGGCAACTTTTTTGTTTAACTTTGAGTTTTTTTTCGCGCCTGCCTATCCCCGCTGCTACGCCATACTCAAGTGAGCGAATGAACCGAGCGGGGCGATACTTCGCCTTAGTCGGACTGTTGCTTGGTTTGATTTGTGCCGTAGTATTCTCAGCGTTCAATGCGGTGTTGCCAACCTCGGTCGCCATTGTGGTGACAATGATTGTGAGTTTACTCTTAACGGGTGCTTTCCACGAAGATGGGTTAGCCGATATGGCAGACGGTATTGGTGGTGGAATGACATTAGAAAAGCGGCTCGTCATCATGAAAGACAGTCGTTTGGGTACTTATGGCGCGGCGACATTAATGATGGGCTTATTGCTGAAGTATGTGGCATTAGTTGAATTGAGTGGCGTGGTATCGTTATTTGCGGTTTGGATTGTTGGCTACACCACAAGCCGAGCGGTTGCGGCGTCGTTCATCTCGACAATGCCCTATGTGTCGGACCCCGAAGGCAGCAAAAGTAAGCCCCTTGCGAATACACAACACCCTAGCGAGCTGATTTTTTTGTCGGTTTGTGGGTTATTGCCTGCGTGTTTTATCAGTCTGGAGTTTGCATTTTGGCTGATCGTTATCGCTATCGCATTCCATATCACATTTAAACGTTGGCTTCTGAGTCGAATCGGTGGCTATACCGGAGATTGCTTAGGGGCTGCTCAGCAAATTATGGAACTGCTGATTTACCTAGCACTTTTGATTCTAATTGGACAATAGGCGTACTGATAATGCCAATAGAGCTTGTTTTAGGTGGAGCGCGTTCAGGAAAGTCTCGATTTGCTGAGAATCGAGTACATGAACTCACCACAGCTGAAAAATCGATGCATTACGTGGCAACCTCTGAAGCACTGGATGATGAAATGGTGAGTCGAATTGAGCACCATCAAGCACAACGCGGTGAGGGTTGGAAGGAGTGGGAGTGCCCAACCAGTTTAGCCCTGCAATTATTGAGGTTTGATGAGGACGACGTTGTATTGATCGACTGCCTAACACTGTGGCTCAACAACGTGATTTATTATCAAGGGAAGGCGTGCTCAAATCAAAGCCTACAAGAAGAGATTGAGGCCCTAGCGTTTGCGTTGCAACAGTGTTCCGCACAAGTCATCCTTGTCTCTAATGAAGTGGGCATGGGGGTGGTGCCTATGGGGGAGGTAACACGCTTGTTTGTTGACAATGCGGGAAGAATGAATCAAATCATTGCCGCTGTTTCGCAACGGGTGGTCTTTGTTGCCGCTGGTTTACCTTTAGTCTTGAAATCAGGGGCTGATTAACGCTTCGCTCATTGCTTGGGTATTGTTGTTAGGTCCGTAAGTCGTGAACCATTAAGTGAAAGAATTGATGATTAATATCTATCTGCTTAGGCATGGGAAAGTTGATGGGGATGCTGCACTCTACGGACATACTGATATTCCAGTTTCCGTGACAGAGAATCGCCAGCTACTGACGCAATTGCAATCCGCATTGACGGGCATTAAAGAGGTACAGACCTCTCCACTTATTCGCTGTCAAAAGCTCGCCGAACAATATGCTCATTTACATCATTGCCCCTTAACCATTCATCCTGTGATGCGTGAGATGCACTTTGGAGATATAGACGGCGTTCCATTTAAGTCGATGACAGAACAGGAATGGTTAGCGGTTGAGCCTTTTTGGTCATCGCCTTCGCAGCATAGACTGCCTAACGCCGAATCCTTGACTGACTTCCATGCCCGTATTGTTCAATATTGGAAAGTGTTGGCCGCACAAAGCGTCGATACCTTAGTGGTCACCCATGGCGGTGTCATACGGATGATACTTGCACATCTTCTTGCTATCGATTGGACGAATGCAAAATGGTATTCGACCTTGTCAATTCAAAATGGCTCACTGACTCATATTCAAATTAACCCAGACATGCCAGAGCATATTCTCGTTAAAACGATTGGCGCGTCAATAAAAGGACCGACTGATGAATAAACCTATTTGGGATCTGACCATTGCTTATCGTGATCTTTCTGATTCAAAAATTGAGCAGGACATTGAATTAATCCAGCGTACGATAGAACTGCTTAACCGTCATCAAGACGAGCGTGCGCAAGTGACAGCCATGCAAAATGCTATTCAAACTAAGTCGGCAGCCAGCACACTTCTTGCGACAGTAAACACACTTGCAACTTGTTACGCGTCCACCAATGCTTCAAATACGCAAGCGAAACAATTGATTGGTCGAATTGCGCAACTTAGCTCGCAGTTAGATCAAGCGTTTACGCCGTATGAAAATACGTTGGCATTAGCGAACACTGATTTTATCGAACAGGTACTTGAGCACGAAGACCCAAGTGTGGCAGGACAAGGTTTCCAGATAGAATTGCTTCAACGCAAAGCGCAGACGCAATTGAGTATTCCAGAAGAGCAATTACTTTCTGCAATGCAAGTCGATGGAAGAGATGCATGGGGGCGCCTGTACGATAATATTACTGGTGCTTTGCAGATCACAATGATCACCGAGCAAGGTCCTGAAACAGTTGGCTTTTCACAGGCTGCCAGTCTTTTATACGGCAGCGAATTTTCAAAACAACAGGCGGCTTGGGAAGGCATTCAAGCGGCGATGAAACAAAACGCTACCTCGTTTGCCGCAATTTTGAATGCCCTAGCGGGATGGCGCTTGAATGAAGCGAAAAAACGGTCGGCTCAGCAAGACGAACATTTCTTAGATTCCAGCTTGAGGGAGAATCGTATTCAACGAGAAACCCTTGATGCAATGATGTCGGTAGCGAAATCAAATCAACACATAGGGCAACGTGCTGGCCGATTAATGGCTCGGGTACATGGTAGTGATAAGATGACGCCATGGAATCATTTAGCGGCCATGCCGTCGCTTAATGATAGCGAGCCACAGGTCTACTCATTTTCTGAAGGCATTGAGGTCATTAAATCTGCCTTTTTAACCGTAGACCCTGCTATGGCCGAGTTTGTTCAAACGATGGTCGATAACGGCTGGATAGATGCGGAACCATCAGAAAATCGCCGATTAGGCGCGTACTGTACAAAACTCGCGGCCACGAGGACACCACTTGTCTTCATGACCTGGGGTGGCAGTCGTTCAGATTTACTCACATTGGCTCATGAGCTCGGCCATGCTTTCCATAACTGGGTAATGAGAGACCTACCACTTTGTCGTACTCGATATCCGATGACACTGGCAGAGACCGCCTCGATCTTCGCTGAAAATATAGTGCGTGATTACCTATTAAGCCATGCCAGCACACCGGAACAGAAACTTGAAATGCTCTGGGAGGAACTATCGTCGGCGTATGCGCTCACCATCAATATTCCCGTCCGGTATGAATTTGAAAAGGCGTTTTATCAAGCTCGAGAAGAAGCAGAGCTCGATTCCGACCAACTATGCCAATTGATGTCTGAGACATGGCAGGCTTGGTATGGAGACTCAATGGAGGGGCAAGATCCTTACTTTTGGGCAAGCAAACTACACTTCAGCATCTCGGAATTGAGTTTTTACAACTACCCGTATCTGTTTGGTTACTTGTTTAGTTTAGGCGTCTATGCACAGCGTCCAGCTAAAGGGCCGACATTCTACCCTGATTATGTCGCGCTACTGCGTGATACAGGGTCTTATGTGGCGGAACAGGTGGTGTCTAAACATATGGGGAGTGACTTAACTCAATCGACGTTCTGGCAAGAAAGTATGGCGAGATTGGAACAAAAAGTGGATGAATTTGAAGCATTATTGAACGAAGTATCACGGTGAATGTGCTTTGATGCAAAGTAACATTTCGCGTGAAAATGGGAAATAAACTTCAATAAATGGTGAGTGGTGTGGATGATTTGTCATCAAATAGAAGTAAATCTTGTTTTCAAACATGATTTACTTCTATAAACGCGATCCGCTCCCTATAAATTTGCGTAATGATTCATTACCATACCGCTGTTAGATAGGGAGCAGCGCATGACGAAATCGTTTTTTCGCCAATCATTTCTTAAAGATACGCTCGAAACCCATGTTGAGTTTCAAGCTAAATCCATGGTGACCGATTCCGGTGCAAAAATGGATCTTACTCATCGTGGAATATTGGAAGTAACACCTAGTACAATAAATAAACACAGCAAGCACATCATTATTTCTTGCGGTATTCATGGCGATGAAACAGCGCCGATGGAACTGGTAGACAAAATGGTGGAAGATATCGAGTCGGGTTTTCTTAAATTAAATGCTCGTTGTCTTTTTATCATTGCTCATCCAGAGTCGACGAATAAGCATATCCGCTACATCGATGAAAACTTAAATCGTTTGTTTGACGAGCGTTCGCATCCAATGAACCGTGAAGTGGCGATTGCTAAACATTTAAAGTCACAGGTGAGTGCGTTTTATCAAGACACGCCTGAGTCTCAACGTTGGCATTTAGACCTACACTGTGCGATTCGAGCTTCTGCCCATTACTCATTTGTGGTGAGCCCTAAAACACGCCACCCGGTTCGCAGCAAGGCTTTATTTGATTATGTCGCCAGCGCGCACATTGATGCGACGCTATTATCGAATGCGCCCTCAAGCACCTTCAGTTGGTATTCGGCTGAGAATTTTGCAGCACAAGCGCTGACAATGGAGCTTGGCCGTGTCGCAAAGATTGGCGAGAATAATCTAGAAAAGCTGTTAGCATTTGACATCGCAACAAGAGACTTGCTGTCTTCAGAAGTCGCGGAGCATATCGCAAAACCTCCAGTCATGTATCGAGTCTCACGAACCATCGTGCGTCAGCAAGAAGACTTCGATTTTTTGTTTGATGAGCAGGTAGAGAATTTCACCGAATTCAAACATGGCGAAGTGTTTGGGCATGATGGCGATAAGCCATTAATGGCAAAAAATGATCATGAGGCGATTGTTTTTCCAAACCGTCGAGTCGAGGTCGGCCAGCGTGCTGCACTCATGGTGGTAAAAGTAGCCATTCGCTACGAGGATGACCAACTGGTCTACGATTAGCAAAAAACAGTGGCGTATTTTAACGCCACTGTTATTCTCCCTCATATGAAATTCAATCAGTTACTGAATCAAAACCAAAGACGTTGGCGTACGCTTATTGCTGCGATGAGCATCGTCTTAATGGGCTGCGCTTTTCTTCACCTTTCTGTAGGTGAAATACTTATTAATCCATTCTCGCCACAAACAAAGCTTGAATCTAGGTTGCTTTACGATCTCAGGTTACCGCGCTTGCTTGCCGCCGCCGCGATTGGTGCAGCACTTGCGTTGTCTGGAGCGGCACTTCAAGTGCTGCTCGGGAACGTACTTGCAGAGCCGGGTGTCCTCGGGATTTCCGGGGGCGCAAGCCTAGGTATGGTGTTGGTTTTGTTTGTATTGCCGGTCGCCGCAACCCCGGTTGCATTTATGTTGGCTGGTGTCGGCGGTGCCTTGTGTTTTACCTTACTACTCGTTGGCATGGCTCGCGCGATGCGTTTAACGACGACCCGGCTATTGTTGGTGGGCGTAGCGCTGGGGATTCTATCGAGCGCAGTGGTTACTTGGGCATTTTATTTTAGTGACGATCTTAGTATTCGTCAGCTGATGTATTGGTTGATGGGCAGTGTTGGCGGTGTGAGTTGGTATCAACACAGCCTGACACTGATTATGATCCCGGTTGCGATCTGGTTGTGCAGTAAAGGTTCCATTCTTGACAAATTAATGGTGGGCGAGGTGCACGCTCAACAACTTGGCGTGGATGTACATCGTATCCGTTGGCAATTAATCCTGGCCGTATCACTGCTGGTGGGCGGATCGGTTGCTTTGGGGGGGGTGATCAGTTTTGTTGGTCTAGTGATCCCTCATCTTCTCCGCCTAGCTTTCGGTACTGAAAACAAATACTTATTGCCGTTATCTGCGGTGTCAGGCGCTGCCTTGTTGGTGGTTTCTGACATACTGGCTCGTATCGTGCTCGATTCTGCAGAACTGCCCGTGGGCGTTATGACAACGACCATAGGGGCGCCTGTATTTATTTGGATGTTGGTAAAAAGTCATGATACAGGTTCATAATTTATCTGTGGGCACTCGCTTACTGCCGTTATCCGTTTCGATTCCGGAAGGGAAGCTGACGCATATTATTGGGCCAAATGGTAGTGGGAAAAGTACCTTCTTGTCTGCGTTGACGGGTATCTTAGAGTCTGAGGGACAGGTCACGATTGATGACAAAGCGGTATCGTCGTTGTCGCTAGCGGATTTGTCACTGTTGAGGGCGTATCTAAACCAGTCGTCACGCCCGGCTTTCAATATGCCGGTTTACCAATATCTGTCTCTGTCCATTCCTAGTTGTTGCGACGGGCAAAATACGCAAGTGAATCACGCGGTGTCAGAAATAACGGCATTGCTGAATTTGACGTCGATGCTCACTCGAACTGTCCATCATCTTTCCGGAGGGGAGTGGCAACGAGTCAGACTGGCCGCATGTTGCTTACAAATCTGGAAACCGATTAACCCTTTCGCCAAACTGCTTGTTCTCGATGAACCTTCAGCGCCATTAGATGTAGGGCAAGAAAAGTACTTACATGAAATGATCGCGCGGATCATGGAGCAAGGGACGGCTGTCGTGGTGGCGAATCATGATCTTAACGTTACTTTAAGGCGTGCCGATCATGTGGTGATGTTGAACAATGGTGTATTGGTACAACAGGGTAGGAGTGATGAAGTATTGACTGCGAGTAATGTTGGCCAAGTCTATTCCACTCAAGTGCAGCGCGTCACGATACACGGTCGAGAATACTTGCTGTTTGATGAGTAGTCGCTGAAATAATAAAAATGAGTGACAGTAAAGGGCCAAATAAGGCCCTCTAAACGCCAAATTTATTAACTATGCATGCAGTAGCTACTTAAACAATGGGTGCTAAGTCAGCAGGGCGATAATACACCGACTTTAAAACCTTACCTTTACGAATTGTTTTCGCTTCTGAGATAAAATCTTCGGCACATTTAGCAATGACATACGCGCCTTTTTGCACAGACATCAACGTAATACCTTGCTTGGCGTAGTGTGCTTCTGTTTCTGCATATTCAGCTTCACTGCGGCACACTTTACTCATATTGCTTGAGTGAATCTCGTCCCAGCACTTGATAAAGTCAATGTTGCGGTTGGCAGCGACATGCAGCAGAAGTTCGATTAAATAACTAATCGCAACGTTCGCCTCAACCTTGTCATTGCCAAGGTGAACCAATCTTCCCATCAAGACGTAAACCGAATCAATAATAGCGTCGGCTTGCTCGATTTTTGAATCGGCTTCCGCCAGCTCCGTCATCTCTTCAATGGCTAGCGAGCTATGTAACATGTCGGCCGCATCATCTAACGAAGACGGCGCATTCACTGGAAGATCAAATGTGGTACGAAACTCCGTGATATCTTGATATAAATGGTCAAATATTTCTTGGGTCAGTTTAGTTAAATTCATCGGTTCTTTTTCGTTAGACTACAATGAAAATGATCCTATCAAAGGGCGTTGTTGATAGCTAGCTGAAGTTCAGTACAGATGAAACTCTGCTTATGATGACATTTATTTCACTAAGTGAAATAAATTACTGGTTGTGATATTGTTATGCGCTAATGTGATGAAAACAATATTGCGTAACGAATAAGCAATTCATATACTTAACTTTGAATTATAACAATAGAGTGAATATGCTCGGTTGTTTACGGTTTGGCTTAGTTCACCTCAATGACAGGTGAATTAGGTAACCAGTTTCAAAAGGTACACGTACTTTTTGGAAACGACGTTTTGGAATTAGGGTCCCGAATCGTCACAAAAAGCCATCTCGAAAGAGGTGGCTTTTTACCTTTGATTCTTTGAAATGGTGCCTGAGGCACTATTTGACCGACGCCATTTACAGGTCGTGGGCATTATTCAAATTCAGGCAACTCTTGGTAAAAATTATCAAAGGTTCCCCAAAGGTGAAGCAATTGGGTTAAATGCCTATCCTCAATAAACTTGGCGTTAATATGTTCTTGCTCGTTAAGCAGTACCAGAAAATGGCTGGTGACATCTTTCGCACTAGGGATGGCATGCCATTGTTCCAATAATTCCGATTTGGTTGCTTGATTAAAACGAGCGAGCTCGATCCCGCTGTCATCATTTTTGATGAAGACGGCAAGAGACATTCCCATAATTACCTCAGTGTAACGTGCTGTTGTTGATAGGGATGTTAGCAGTAAATAGTTTACCGATCACTATATGGAATAATGATTTTTGTGTACATTTGTAAGACGTTAATCATCACCTTTGTCGCCTGCTAAAGGTTACGATTAAGACTAAGTTGCCATTAAGACTAAGGCTTAGCTAGAAACGTTGGTTTAGATTAGGGGGAGTGAAGGCCGCTATTCCGACGTGGTCATTTGTTGAGTAGCATTAGTGAGTTGTGTGTTGTGTTGTGTTGAATCCATCACATCGTAAGTGATGACGTATGTAACAAGTAATACAAGCGGAATAAATTTAATCCAAGCTTTCATGGTGATAGTCTCCAAAGGTCATTATCTAGAAACTATCACTCACCGAAAACCAGTGAAATGGCTATTATTGAAATGTAACTTTACTGTCTTCGCGTTTATGTTCTAACTAGCGAATAAATAAGGGAAAAGCCTTTTACGCTCGACTTCGTCAAGACGGCTTACTCGCTCGATATTATTGTCTGGGATGGCATCAGGCTCTGGGTAGTGTTTAAGCACTCTTTCCATGCTAGCTTCGCGAATCAGGTGGAAAATGGGGTAAGGCGAACGATTGGTGAGGTTTTCATCATCCTCTGGTGCCGCCCCCCCAAAACAATAATTGGGATGGAACGTGGCAACTTGATAAATGCCATCCCAACCATTTTGTTTAATGAGCGCTTCTACCCAATCGATGAAAAAGTTGTAGTCCATGAAGTCATCTAACATATTGGGCACAACGACCAGCGTCGTTTCAAGATCTTGTGGCTCAGTCTGCTCAAGCAGCATTAGCTCTCCGAGTATATCTTCCAATAAACCTTCTTCTTTGTCGGCCAAGCTCACAAACGTTTTGATTTGTTTGTTGCGCTCAGGCTTTGCAGCAAATGGACATAGATTCAGCCCAATCACCACGTCTTTTAGCCATTGCTGAACTTGTTCTTCTATGTGGACGACTTCTTTACGTAACGACATAACACTCTACCGATATAATGATTAACCCGATTATATGATCGCTGACGATCTTTCGCTAATACTAGCAAAATAATTTTCGTTAAGCAGAATGAAGAGGCACTTGAGGTCGGTCACTGACCAATTTAAGTTTCCAACAAAGACCGAATAGAATCAGGTATAACACTGAGCCGCCTTCGATGACGCCTAACCATTGATTGTGTTGCCAGCAGTAAAGTAAAAAGAAACCACCTAAACTACCGCCGATATAGTAATGCACCAAATATAGGGCGGTGGCCGTGGCTTTTGCCGTAGTGGCTTTTTGGCTGACCCACGCGTAAGCGAGTGTATGAGTAAAGAATGCGCCACCGCTAATCATCAATAAGCCAATGATCATAGCGGGTATGGTGTCAATAATCGCCACTAACATTCCACATAAACTGATCGTTGCGCCAAATGCCATGCCAAATAAGGGTGAGAAATGGCGACGCCATAGACCACTCCACTTGGACGAAATGGTTCCGGAGAGATAACAAAGAAATATTAATGAGGCTATCGCGATAGGCAAATTATGTGGGTGGCTCACCAAGCGAAATCCCATCACAGAGTAAAGATTAACGAAAAGCGAAAAGTTGACCCCGCCGATGAGCATTGCTAGCCAAATTTTGGTGTTTGATAAATGGCTAACGAGTGCCCGATTATGATGATAAAACAATCCTTTCGTTGGTTTGAAGTGTTGTTGAGGGGGCAGTAACCAAGCGACAATCAATACACAAATGAAGGTAAAAATAGAGATGACAATGACGGCTGTTTGCCAGTTAAATAGGTCGGTTAATACCCCCCCAGCGATTCGTCCCGCAATACCACCTAAAGAATTGGCAGCAATATAGCCACCAATGGCGGTACTAAAAGCTTCACTAGAAAGCTCTTCTACCATATAGGCAACCGCAACTGAGGCGAAGGCGGCAAGTGCGAACCCCATCATCGCGCGCAGTATTACCAAAGATAATAGACTTTCAGTTAGCAGCATTAACCCACCAATGATAGGGACCATCAATAGACCGGTTAACATTACAAATCGACGGCCCATACTTTCTGAGCTGATTGCCCACGGAACAAGGCAGACGGACAACGCAAGTGTAGAGGCGGCAAACACCCAGTTGATTTCTGTTTCTGATACGGAAAAATGCTGCGCCAATTGAGGAAGAATAGGTTGGAACAGGTACAAGTTACAGAATATTAAAAAGGAACCTAAGGATAAGCCCCACGTGACTCGGTTATATTCCGTTGAGTGCCGCTCAATCACAGTTTGCCTCTCTTATCCTGTTCGAATTCGTTATGTCGTTGCCGGTGCTGTTTGTGTCCAGATAATGCTGTTTGTTTTGAGATGGTGTCCGTCTACACCAACGGTCTTTTACTAAGCACGGCTTGTTCCCAATGAGCCGTATTCTCAAAGAGCAGATCCGTTAATAAACCGTATTGTGATGAAATTAGCATTTGTTTGTAGATATATGAAATATATTAATACTATGGCTTTGATATATTTTATTTATATGGATATTCGACAACTCAAACATTTCATTGCTGTTGCTGAGCTGCAAAATTTCACCCGAGCTGCAAAGCGAATCAATATTGCTCAACCAGCTCTGAGCATTTCGATTAAAAAATTTGAACAGCAATTGGGTGTTCAGCTTTTTTCACGTATTGATAAACAAGTCATGCTGACTCAAGAGGGGCGTGCACTCATACCTCATGCCAGAAAAATAATCCAACAAGTGAATGATGCCACATTGGCGATGGACGAGCTAAAAGGGCTGCTAAAAGGTGAGGTACGCTTAGGGACACCAAGCATGATGGGGAGTTACTTCTTTCCGAAAATAGTCATGGCATTTAAGTCCTCTTACCCAAATTTAAAAATGACAGTGGTAGAGGCTGGGACCCAGGATATTCGGAGAATGCTGTTATCCGGCGAGATTGACTTAGGCGTGATCCGTAATACCGATGTGCCCGATGACCTTGAGGTTGACCCTATCTATCGTTCGGAAATGGTTGCGGTTGTGAGTGAACACCATGCCCTTGCTGAGCGCAGCTCTTTAACATTCGACACTTTTTTCCAAGAAGAACTGGTAATGTTTAAGCCTGGTTATTTTCATCGAGATTTTATCGACGAGGAATGTCAGCGTTTAGGGATCGAAGCACAATTTTCATACGAAACGAATTTACTGCCCATGATACTCAGTATCGTAAAACAAGACTTTGCCATTACCGCGTTATTAGAGTTGGTCACTGAACATGAACCAAAAACGAGGGGTATCTCCTTTGAGCCGCCTGTTTTTGTTGATTTAGCATTAGCATGGCGCAAAGATGGGTATTTATCACGAGCGGATAGAGCTTTTATTGAGTACATCAAAACACACAAAAAGCATGCATAAGATTATCTTTAATTTGAGGCATAAACGCAGCGACTCGACATTTATCGTGGCTGACCATTGATTTGGTTTTAATGCCCAGCCGATTTTGAGAGTAAATTTACTATCAGGACACCACACACAATGAAGGCAATGCCTATTAATGCGGGCACGTCCAGTTTTTGGTCGTAAAGGAAGTAGCTTACCGTCGCGACTAATACAATACCAGAGCCACTCCATATGGCATATACCACGCCTAACGGCATACTTTTCGCGGTGACAGACAGTAAAAAGAATGCGATGCCATAGCCAATAACGACGACAATACTGGGTGACAGCTTAGTAAACTGTTCAGTCTTGGGGATGAAAGAAGTCGCGATGACCTCACTAACGATAGCGATGCTCAGTGCAATTACAGGAGGCATTGAAATAACAGCTTGAAACATAACACAATACAGCCACATAGACGGATACGAAACGACTCGTATCCTGAGGAGAGGCAGTATAAATAAATGGTATGATTTTAGTAGAGTAAAATGTGTAATTTATTATTACCGTTAAGCAATAGTCCTAAACAATTGAGTTGGCATGTGTTTGTCGTCAAAAAGAACCAATCAACGAAAAATGGCGAACACTGGATAGCTCACCGTATTAGTTGGAATTGTACATCTTGTCGAAGTTTTTTTGATTCCAGCCAATCATGACTTGATCGCCAATTTTAAGGACTGGTACCGAGCTTGCACCCATGGCTTGCAGTTCTTTTCTGCCTCTTTGCATTTTTGAGTTTGTTAGCCTGTACTTAATGCCCTTACTGTCCAAATATCGTTGAGCATCTTTACAATGGGGGCATTTATCGGCGATGTAGAGCACTATACGTTTCATTGGGCTACTTTAAATTAAGGATAACGGCAGCATTTTATCGATATTTTTCGATGATTGCCACTGGCTTTGTGGCTCTCAGGCGATTGGACAACTGAAGAGGCGCAAGGTCCACGGTGTGAAATTTGACGACCTTGTTTTGTTTCACGGCCAAGGTTTAACAAAGGGAGAGGTATGGATTATTTAGCGATGAACCAAAAAGCGTGGGATCAGCGTACTACGTTGCATTTTGAATCGAATTTTTATGATGTTAATACGTTTATTCGGGGGAAGTCGTCACTCAACCCAATTGAGCTGGAAGAAGTCGGTGATGTGGCGGGAAAGTCGTTGCTACATTTACAGTGTCACTTTGGTCAAGATTCACTGTCTTGGGCGCGTAAAGGGGCCAAGGTTACCGGCGTTGATTTATCGACCAAAGCGATTGAAAAGGCGCGTTATTTAGCGGAAGAAATGGGTATTGATGCCGAATTCATTAATGCCGATGTTTGTCAATTTGGTCGAGAAAATAGCAAGCTTTTTGATATTGTGTTTACTTCATACGGGGTCTTGGGGTGGTTGCCTGATTTAAAATTATGGGCGACGACGATCTCGAACTCGCTAAAATCAGGTGGGCAATTCAACCTGATAGAATTTCATCCAATGATTGACCTATTATCGGGCTACAGTTATTTCGCTCATCAAGCACCAGACATTGAAGAGGGGGGTACCTATACGGAAAATGGAGTTGATCACAAATCGATGACAGCCCAATGGTCGCATCCTATCAGCGAGGTGATTACTGCGCTAAGAGAGGTTGGGATTTCCATCGACAGTTTCCACGAGCACCCATACAGTCCTTATTGCTGCTTCGAAGATCTCATTGAGGTAAAAGGTGAAGGCTATCAAATGCTTCACAAAGGTAAGAACGTGCCATTACTATACTCAATAAAAGGCTACAAAAAATAACGTTATATCGTTAACAAAAAAAGGCGAGTTGTTCTCGCCTTTCCTCAATGGTACTTTTTAATTGTTCACTGGCCTGAATAGCTAGGATCGATAAAGCAAAGTTGTTGGTACAACGTCTCTGTTTTTGGCATTTCAACCCTATTTTTTTGCGCAATATCTAGAACGTTTTTATACATGTATTGCAGCTCAAGTGCCCGTTGATGCTTTAGATCTAATAACATGCTCGTTTGATACGGCTTCATCGTCGCGGTGTTGGTGAGCATGGTATCGATGAGTGTCATAGGGAGTTCGGTCCCCGTTGTCTTTGCAACATTCTTTACTTCGATCATGATCGTTTTTGCTAACGCTACAAGCTCCTTGCATCGCATTATCTGTTCTGTATCAGCACTTAACACCGCGGATAAGCCATTAAAAGGTACATTCCAAAGTAACTTTTTCCAGCGAGCCGTTAGAATTGAATTTTCTACATCGGTCTCGACACCACTGTTTTTAAGATCATCTGCAATGTCTTGTACCAGAGGTAGGCTCTGATCGTTAAGTCCGCCGAGCGTAAGGCGGCCATAATCGATGTGATCGATGTGACCAGGACCTATTTTGTTCGAACAGATGAAGCACAAACCGCCCGCAATGAGTGGCGTTTTGATTTGTTGCGATAGCTCTTCCTCTGCTCCAATGCCATTTTGTAACAATACAATGAGAGAGTCGGGCTTTGTGATGGGAGAGACTAAAGAAGACAACAGATGATTTTGAGTGGTTTTAATAGAGACGAAGATAACGTCGGCTTTCGGCATGTCATGGCTAGATTGATAGGCTTGTAGGGCATCCCGTGGGATGGAGAAATCACCGTAATGAGAATCGACGACTAGCCCATTTTCACAAACATGCGAATAATCGGAGTTAAACAGGAAATGGACATCGTGCCCACCATGATGCAACCTAGCACCGTAGTAACCTCCAATCGCCCCCGTCCCTATAATCGCCATTACTTTCTTCGTCATACCTTACTATCCCTGTGACATGTGATAGATGTAATGTACATGAACTGACTACCGAATAAACCTATAGTCGTGATTTTTTTGATCATTATTTCATCATGATACCAACGATTTATTGCTTAATGAGTGAGCTTGAAATTGATACTTAGCGTGTGGTCTCGGTTTTTGAAATAATTCATTGATGAGCAGCGGGAATGCACCGTATTATTCGGCAAAATAAATGCGGCTAAGCCGAGCCGTTGATGAGATAGCAGGATAATAAAATGATTGAAAGAAAAGAGACAAAGCAACGCATGAGCCGAGCAGTCATTCATAATGGGACCGTCTATTTTTGCGGTCAGGTAGCTAAAGACTCAACAAAAGACATCACGCACCAGACCACAACCATGTTGGAAAAAGTAGATGACTTGTTAGAAAGTGTAGGGTCTAGTCGTGAAAAACTATTATCAGCGACCATTTACGTTAAAACGATGGCTGATTTTCAAGCAATGAACGACGTTTGGGATGCATGGGTACCGGAAGGTCATGCTCCCGCCAGAGCTTGTGTTGAAGCCAGTATGGCTCGAGAAGAGTTACTGGTTGAAATCTCAGTCGTTGCCGCGGTGTAACTGACAAGCGTGACATTCAATAAAGACGGTAATAAATAAGGTGATCGTTGCGGGTAACTTTTTACTTACCATGGGTGAGAAGTTCCCTGCTTGTGCGTAAACAGTAGATTCTATTTCAAACTTGCTTTGGACTCAGAAATTACGTGCGTCGAATCACTCAATTGATTCGTGTTGTAGCGCGGTATCCTCAGAGACTTGGTTTTCCCATTGTAGCGTTCGTTGTAGTACCGCCTCTAAGATTGGAACCCTCCCCAAGGACTTGTACCACAATGAGACGAGTACTAGCGAGTTGGTATTGATGTTGAAAGCATTATTGGTGCCATTGTCGGAATAAACACCCGTTGGAATACTCCGAGAAGTCAGACTGGTTCGTAATACCTCATCATTGAGCTGTTGGCTAAAAGCATCATCAAATAGCACACTAAACCCAAATCCTACTTTGTTACTAAACGTCTGAGGCGTTTCGATAGGTTTCCCTCCAGGGCTGACACTCAACCAACTGGTGCCATAGTAATAAATGTTGTTGTAGGCAAACCATGGGCTTTTACTCATCGCATCTTCGGCATAGACATGAAGTTTTCCCGTTTGTTCAGAATGTCTCTTTTGCAGCTGATAAAGGGTATCAAGCTGATTCCACCACACTGACGGATTACCAATTTCTAAGGCCAATAATACGTAGGGGTCACTGGTAAAATAAGGCACATTGCGAATATCGATATGCAGTCGCGATCCATCTACATCAATGTTAGTTGTGGTGGTGTTACTGAAACTATCAGTAAGGTTGAACCCGTAGAGAGAAAACCCTTGAGCGGCGTATTGCAAGTACCCCAACCGTCCCTCTTGTCTGAAATACTCTTTTCCTTTGTAAAGCTTAGTGCCATACAAGGTTTCATCTTTGATTGCAGCAGAGAGTGCCCACCGTGAGGTGATGGTATTAATGATTGGAGTGAGATCGGGAAATGAAGCCTGTGTGATGTTGAGCCAGATGAGAAGTCGTCCAATATCCAGCGCTGACCAGCCATTGCCGTTACTCTTAGTCGTGCTGTAACTGCCTGCCGGCAGCCCCGTCTTAGTGTTGTATTCCCTATTAGGCAGTTTGTCATTATACAAAGGGAAATCAGCAAGCGTTGTTAAGGTGACAGTGAGCCTATCTCGTGTCACCTCGGTGGTTTCAAATCCTAGGGCATGAAGGGCAAGCGTGGCGGCTAATCCACTTGCCACATCCCACATGGTGGCGTGATGGTAACCTTGAACTGAGTCCCACATTCCCGTTTTATCATGATAATTTTTTTCAAAATAATAGTGTGCCTTGTGTGCGAGTAAGCGGTCGTTTCTTGTCAGGCGTTGAATATCTGGTGTAAAAACAGATAGCGATTCATCTGTGCGATGAGTGTCTTCATTCGGGAGTGACGTAGCGATAATGGGAGGAGAGATTGCACGCCTTTGAAAATCAATGTCCTGGTTCTTGGATTGCGGTGTCCCGGAGGCCGTTTGCTCAGGCGCGATTGAGCGGCCGCCATAAAAGCTTGGCGATTTAGGTTCTTCAATATCGGCAACTGCGGGCACCATCGATACAATAATGATAGCGAGCCCCTGCAATAATCGTAATGACAATGAAATAACCTTGAAGTCGATTTGTAAGATAACTTAATGATAATACAAAAGTTATCAATTTCTAATTTGTTAGTTCTTCAATGTCTCAAAACTGAACACTCGCCATTCATATTAATTGGTTACTTTTTAAACATAGCTACTGTCTTTATTGAGAGCGAATTGATATCATAACGTCGTCAACGGACTGTATTGAGTCAACGGATAGGCAGGGCTAAACCAACAGGTGCTGCTATGCGAAATTTTATCGATACCTTAACTCATTCAGAGCTTTCACTCGTTCGCCACTCGGCGACGGTGCTCAAACAATGCCTTACTTCGACACGAGACTATCAACTCAATCAACAACAAAAAGACAGGGTATTAACCTATCTGGGTGAAACTGAACTGTCTATGCAAGACTTTGGTAATCCATTAGATGCGCATGGTGTTATCGCTTTTTCCTTTGGGGATAGCTCAGAGGTTAATCAATGCCTCGCCAAGGAAGCCATGGCACTACTGAAAGAATACCCTTATCTAGATGCACATCTTCAACAAGAAATTGCAGAGCATGCGATCGCTGCAATTAAACGTGCTCATGTCATTGGAAGCGAAAATTATCAAACGACTACCGATATTGCGACGCAAGCCCTCCACCGAGCGGTAGGGCGAAATGTGGTGGTTGTCGCTCAATCATGGCATGCCAAACGCTGTATTGAGACCTGCGAGGCTGTTGGGCTAAAGGTGGTCGCATTGAGAGCCGTTGACCGATTTCCAGAATATGATCCGCAGCCCTGGGTTCGAAATCCAATCAATTGGATCTTAAAAGAGAGCCATAGAGCGGTAGCAAATGGCGCTGAAATTAGTCAACAACTTAAGTTGGCATAGTCTCAAACAACGATCGTTAGAAAAGTCATACAAACTTAGCTAACAATTTGTTTGTTATGATTTTTCTTATTAGTTAAAAAAATACACATTGCGAACACACTTACTATACTCCCTTCTAGGAAGGAACCTAATCAGGAGTAGAGTGTTTTATGGATCGCATACAGTCCGCATTCAAACAAACAAGAAAAGAACTATGGGTCGTTTGTTACTTTAGTTTTGTCATTAACTTTCTTGTGTTGTCCCTACCTATTTATGGTCTTCAACTATTTGATCGTGTCCTTTCCAGTTCGAGTTTAGAGACGATGTTTGCATTAATGGGCATCGCGCTTTTTCTTGTGACGGCTCAGTTTCTAATGGAGTACATACGTACCGAGTTGTTACAGAAATCAGGGCTAAAATTAGACGCTTCTCTTAGTGGGATTTTACTCGCAAAGAGTATTTCACAATCGTCCGTGACAAATCGAATTGAAAAACAAGGGTTACAAGATCTATCTGAAATACGCAATTTCCTTGTTACGCCTTCTACTTCCGCGATTTTTGATCTGCCATGGGTTCCTATTTTCCTTATCATTTTATTTATGCTTCATCCTTATATTGGTGTGGTTGCGTTGATGGGGTGTGTGATTTTCATGCTGTTAGCAGTAGTGATGATGCTGCAAAGTCGTCAAGCGAATGAAGATTCAGGTAAGTATTCCAATCGAACCAACATGGAGTTAAACGATTATTTGCGTAATGCTCCGATGATAAAGGCGATGGGCATGTCCGAGAATATTGGAAGGGTATGGGAAACGAAGAGTGAAAAATTACTGGGCTATCAGTGGGAAGTGAACTCCCGAATAGGCCGATTACTATCAGTGAGCCGCTACGTTCGAACGATTCTACAGATATCCGTATTATCACTTGGCGTCTATCTTGTCTTGACTCAACAGCTCGGGACTGGCGCTATCATTGCAAGTTCAATCATTATGGGACGGGTATTGTCACCCTTTGAACAAGCCGTCTCAGGTTGGAAGTCTTGGTACAGCGCGATGGGCGCATGGAAACGTCTTAATGCCTATGACGAAAGTAAAGAGGTAAAGAAAACGACGTTGCCTAAGCCCAAAGGCCACATCCAATTTAAGAACGTTGCTCTCAAACTTCCAACAATGAAAGAGCCCTTGCTGCAAAACATCAATTTCAAACTAGGTAATGGTCAATCCCTGGCGATACTAGGCAATTCAGGATCAGGTAAGTCGACCCTAGCAAAGCTCATTATGGGGATATATCAACCAAGTGTTGGGATGATAGAGGTGGATGGTGCAGCCATAGAGCAGTGGTCTGAATCTCAGTTCGGACAACACATTGGTTACCTCCCTCAGCACGTTGGCTTATTGTCCGGCTCAGTTCGAGACAATATTTGTCGTTTCAGTGAAGCGAAAGACGAGGATGTGGTAGCCGCGGCAAAGCTGGCATGTATTCATGAGTTGATCATATCGTTACCTGACGGTTATCAAACGTATTGCGGAGAGGGCGGTTTGCAACTGTCGGGCGGGCAAATGCAAAGAATTGGTTTAGCCCGGGCTATTTTTTCCAATCCTAAGGTGTTGGTACTAGATGAACCGAATTCAAACCTTGATCCAGAAGGGGAGGTCGCGTTAGCGATAGTACTTCAGCATTGTAAAGAGAATGAGATTACAACGGTTATGATTAGCCACCGGCCCGGTTTTTTGAGGCAAATGGATTGGGTCATTTTACTCAAGGATGGCAAGGTTGAAAAAGCGGGCAAAAGCGATCAATTCTTAGGGTTGCACTCTGACGTTGACAACGTAACGAGCACTTCTAATCCTCAAACCCGTACAGCAAGCTAGGAGTATTTATGATTTTTGATACGTCAAAAGTAGTAAGAAAAGGCATTATTCTTAGCTTGATTACGACCGTTGGTTTTGTTTGGTGGGCAACGTCTGTTGATTTGAGTGCTGCCTCTATTGCTCGGGGAGTGCTGGTGGTCGAAAGTAAAAGAAAACAAGTCCAGCATTTAGAAGGGGGCTGGATAAAGCAAGTGTATGTTAAAGAAGGGCAACATATAAAAGCGGGCGATGTGCTGCTAGAGTTGTCCAACTCACGAGCAGAAGCGGATTTTCAACGATTAACCTTGAAGGCTATTTCTCTTGATTATCAAAAACGTCGGCTTGACGCTTTACTAGAAGGAAATAATCAAGTTGATTGGACCTTCAAAGACTACAGCGTAGGCATAGACACTCTCGATAAAACACAAATCATTGCCAACGTCATCAGCAGCGAGCAGCTTCAGTTTCAGCAAGCTTTGTTAAAGTTGGAGCTGACGGAAGGGCAATACATACAGCGTAAAGCCTTACTCGATGAACAAATTCGTGGAGGTATGTTTCAGCAAAGAGCGATAGCAAGACAACGCGCGTTATTGAAAGAAGAAATCGATATGACGCAAGGGCTGGTAAAAAAGGGGTATGTGTCTAAAACACGCATGCTAGAACTGAAAAGAGCGGCAGCAAGAGTCGATGCTGAGCTGGCTGAAATTGCTGCAGAGACCGAAGTGAATAATCGCCAACTTAAATCCCTTGAACAAACACACCAAGGCCAGCTTCTCGAGCTAAAACAAACCTATTCCTCTCAGCTTGCTCAGATACAAAAAGAGTCTCGTGATATTAGTGAGGCATTGAAAGCGGCAACGGATGTTAAGTCTCGAGTGACGATCCGCAGTGAGCACAATGGTACTGTGGTTGGACTCAATGTCGCCAGCGTTGGTGGTATTGTTAACCCCGGTGATGTGCTGATGGAGATTGTTCCTGATAGTGATGAATTGATTATCGAAGCGTTGATACCCCCACAAGATATTGACGTCGTTAGAGTTGGGCAACAAGCAAAAGTGAGATTAAGTGCTTACAACGTTAGAAAAACTCCGCCCGTCGATGGAGAGGTCACTTACATTGCTGCGGACAGATTAAGCACTGAAACCAATGAGCAACAAACGGGTTATATGGTTAAAGTAAAGCTTGCCAGTGATGCATTGACAGGGCTTGAAAATATCGAGCTTTATCCTGGAATGCAGACGGAAGTGTTTATTGTTCTAGAGAAACGAACCTTGTGGGATTATTTAACCGCGCCGTTAACCGTGAGCTATTATCGCGCGATGAGAGAGGTATAAAAATGGAACCTGAAATGGCATTTTGGCTTTCTTTCTATGCGGTGTTTTTTATATTGTCGGTCATTGTTGGTATAAAAAAAGGTCGAGTGGTAGCGGGGGTACTGCTTGGTTATGTATTGGGCCCCATAGGACTCATCATGATTTTATGCAGCTCTGACAAGCGTATGATTCCTTGTCCACACTGCGGAGAGAAAACCCATCGTCACTCCTATCAGTGCCAATGCTGTCATGAAAAAGTGTACGGGTGTTTACATAGCGATTGATGGCTTTTCAAATGGCATTTTAGCGTTCTAAACAGGCATCAAAGTTTGTGGCAGGCACCGCCAAGAGTTCGGCGATGCCTACTTTACACAATATTGGGTTTATTGAACCACTTCCCCTGACTCAATGACCGTTTTTCGGACGACTTGGCTGAAATCTAATGCTTCTTTACGAATCGCATCCTCATCAACGGTTAACATATTTCGGTCTTGCATAATGATTTTCCCATCCACGATGGTGTGCTTTACGTTGCCAGAATTTGCTGAGTAAACCAGTGCAGAGTATGGGTTATAAACCGGAACCATATTGGGTGCTTTGACATCAATAACGATCACATCAGCCAGTTTCCCGACCTCGAGTGAGCCGATTTTATCTTCCATGTGTAATGCACGAGCCGCGCCCATTGTTGCCATATCAATGACCTTAATTGGCGGCATTGCGGCCCGGTCTTTATTAACAAGCTTATGAACTTTGGCTACTTGGTTGAACTCATCAATCGTGCTTAACGTATTGCCTGACATTGGACCGTCAGTGCCTAGCCCGATACGTACGCCGTCGTCATACATCTTAAGAGCGGGTGACACCCCTTTCGCCGACTTGATATTAGCACTCATGTTGTGCGCGACGCCCATGCCAGATTGTTTCACCAGTTCAATATCTTCGTCATCAACCAAAATCATATGAGCGCCGACTAAGTTCTCGTTGAGCGCGCCAATGCTGTTCATATACTGGACCGGCGAAAGCCCTTCGGAGCGCTCGGCAGTTTTTTCTTCTTCGCGATGAGATTCCGCAAGATGGATCATGACAGGGACATCATGTTCTATCGATAGCTTAGCCACTTTTTGAAGGATCTCAGTGGTGTTCGTATATGGAGCATGTGGTGCAAATGCGGGGGTGATACGTGGGTGGTCTTTGTATTCTTCGATAAAGTTTAATGCGTATTTAATGCCTTCCTCTGCATTGGCTGCATCGGCAACTGGGAATTTGATGACGGTCTCGCCAAGCACGGCCCGCATTCCTATTTTATCGACAGTTTTCGCGACTTCGTCTTCAAAGTAGTACATATCGGCGTACGTAGTGACGCCGCCTTTAACCATTTCTACGTTACCTAAATTGGCACCAATGCGCACCATATCACGTGATACCAATTTAGCTTCTAGAGGAAAGATGTAACGGTGTAAGCGATCAGGGACGTCGTCTGCTAATGAACGGAATACCGTCATTGATACATGCGTATGGGTATTTATTAGACCGGGCATGACGATATCACCATCGACATTGAGAGTGTGTTGAGCCTCGTAGTGTTCCGCTAATGATTGATCGCCGACGGCTAGAATCTTGTTATCCTTTATCGCGACGACTCCGTTCTCATAAATTGATTTGTCTTGGTCCATGGTTAACACCAGAGCATCAGTGATCATGAGGTCGACTTTCTCCGCTGCAAAAGATAGTGAGCTGACACTAGCGATAGCAGCGGCAATCAGTGTTTTTTTGATATTCATAAGAGGCCCTTGGGGAGTGCGTCGGTTAGTCAATGGGGTAATCGTTTTCGCAATCCTATGAGGTATTGAGCTAAATGCAATTGAATATGTCTGGGTTTGTCGAGGCGCTCAAATAATATAAATATGAGAGTAGAAGCATCTTGTAACGGTGAAGACGTTTACTCGAATAAGGTAAAAAGCGTTTGAAACACAATAATGTATGCACTACAACGTATGCACTTCGGTTTATCATTGATTTAGATACTGCTGAAATAAACAAAAAATGCGTCTTTGTTGTAAATCCTCCGTCTTTATCGCTATGGATACGAGTCTGGCCGCCGTGTAATCAGTAAAATGGAAGGAAATGAACATAAAGCAAGCGTCATTAGATAGCGCCACAGTGACATCAAGGCTCCTTAATTATGCTGAGTTGGTGCGGTCGACAAACTCGCATTGTCGACTGAGCCTTCCTATGCCGCTCGATGTAAAAAGGACGGCTGAGAACGCCTGCAGACATGAGGTGGACTAACCATAGGAATGGGCGTGTTTGGTTATTCTTAGAGGCAGAACCACGGTCGATGCGGTATTATTTCGCTCATATCTTCGGAAAGCGAATACCAGGATAGTACACTGAGCCTTGCGGCTATGAGCGCGACATAGGCGATAAAAATAGAAAGAGTCATTACATTATGAATATCGACAACCCCAAATTTGTGCCTCAGCAATTCATTGAAGATGTCTGTGAATGGGAAATTATGCACGGTGTCGCGTTTCGCCAAGCTGACAATACGGCAAGGCACGTTCCGTTCAGCATTACCCCAATGACAATGGAGCGAACGGTATACAATCATTTACTTACCGTGACCCCTTTGATTGCAAAGTTGGTGAGCAATGTATCTGAAGACCATGATTTTTTACAATCATCGCTAAATGATATGGCAAAAGCAGACTCGTTTTTTGGCCGCTTGATGGATCTCCACCAACAAGCACATGGTAGCGTCTTACAGCGCCTACAACCTGCACGTCAGCCATTGCTTCTAATGCGTACCGATTTTATGGATGATCGCCAGCATGGCGCGAAGGTTATTGAATTTAATGGCATCGCTGCTGGCATGGGACCGTTTGGTCAGCGCGCCACAGAGCTCCATCGTTTTGTTCAAAGCCAATGGAGTGACGTGTACGAACACTGGGTAGAAGATAGAGCAGCGATGCCGGCGAACAATCAAGCGATGCACCAGCTTGCCCTTGGCATTGCGACGGCGACTAAGAAAGTGAAGGTGCACTTTAACGAAATGGAATATGATGCAACCCCGACATTTTTAATGATCGTGCAGAAAAATGAAGACAATGTCTATGACCAGCATTTATTGGAAGTTGAGCTACAGAAACTGGGAGTTCGCACGCTGAGGCGAACGTTCGAGCAATTAAGTACGCAGTTATCAACTGGTGGTATGTCGGACAGTAGCAATCCACGTCTTATTCTTGATGGCGTTGGAGCGATTGATACCGTCTATCTGCGTGCTGGATACCAATATTCTGATTATTGGGCGCCAGAATTAAAAGAAGATATTTGTTGTCATGCGCTGAGCCAGACGAGGCTGTTCATTGAAAAACACTATGTTGCCATGAACGCGACGATTAGCCAGCAATTGGCGACGAGTAAAACGATGCAGATGTTGCTAACAATGATACCTGCCGCAGACTACATACGTTGGGGACTTTCTCTCGAAGACGCTAAGCTTATAAAAAGCGTATTAGCGGACATGAAGCCTATCTCAGCTGAGACGATTGAATGGTTTAATACCCGCGCCAATAAACAGCAATGGGTACTCAAAAACCAAGGTGAAGGTGGTGGACACTGTGTCTTCGGCGACAAAATTAGCGATACTTTAATGGCACTGAAGCCAGAAGAGTATGATGCGTGGGCATTGATGCAACGTCTTTATCCACATGAGCGCGAGTCACCAACCATCGCCGTTCGAGAGGGTAAGCAAACGATAGTGTCAGATTTAGTGAGTGAGATTGGTTTGTTTACCGCGCACTATCAAGGCCATGCTGTTACCGAAAACAATGGCTATGCGGGGTATTTAATTCGCAGTAAACCGGCTAGCGAAAATGAAGGAGGAATCCATAGCGGGCAGGGGATTCTGGATTCTCTGGTCCTCCTTTAATGATTCGGCTACCCCTGACTTGTTTTAATTCACTCGCACAACAGAATAAGCTTCATCATTAACGAGGGGTTTTCTCTTATTGTATTGGCGGTAGGGGACAAAAGTTGCAATCAACCATAAACAACTTACCGTCATAGAAAAGCGACAACGAAGTAGTAGTAAAGGATGGCTCGTGCAGTATAACGTCGCTAAAAAAGGCCCTCTTTTGAAGAGGGCACACAGTCAAATGTTGCTAAGGAAATGTACAATATTAGTTGCTGGTGCTCATTGGCTAAGCGATATCGGATGGGAAGTTGATATCATCTTGTTCCAAGTCGCTCCAAATAGTGACTTCTTTCCCATCCGTACTTTCAAGTTTGTAACCATACAAGTTTGAGGTATCAAGGTTTTGTGCTTCGTAGGCATCTTTGAGTCCTTGGTCCATATCAACCGTTGTACTCTTAAGTTCCCACCCCCAGCCTGACAAGTCGATAGATTTGGCTCCGGTACATACAAACTGACCATTTGCTTCTCCAGCCGTATCATTAACAGCAATTTTGTCGAGTGCGATGGCTATGTCGGTGTCAGTTGAACTGACCTTCACGCCTTCAATCTCTTGAAATGCGGTATTGGACATGTCGATGGTTTGATTGTCGGTTCCATCGCCTACGACTAAGACGTCAAATCCCTCGCCGCCACTAAAGTAGACAGAGTTAGCGTCACCAGACGTGATTTCTTCGTTATCGAAAACGAGTGTGTCATCGCCTGAACCAGCAAATAATTGGTCAAGGCCACTGCCGCCGTCTAGGGAGTCGTTACCTTCTTGACCGAAGACAAGGTCATCACCTGATCCGCCACGTAATGTATCGTTGCCCACGCCACCATCAACAAAGTCATTGTTAGAACCGCCGTCCAACGTATCGTCGCCTTCTTTACCAGATAGGTTATCAGAGCCTGAACCACCATAGAGCTTGTCGTTACCTAACTCACCAAAGAGCTGATCGTCGCCGGATTGCCCGTAAAGCGTATCGTTGCCATCTTGACCGAACAGGGTATCGTTACCGGAACCACCTTCAAGTCGGTCATTACCCTCACCGCCATGAAGTAAATCCGTGCCACTATCACCTTTAAGTCTATCGTTTCCGAGTCCACCAGTGAGAGTATCGTCGCCGTCACCGCCAAACAGTTGGTCAGCGCCATCGCCACCGTCTAGCAAGTCGTTGTCGCCATACCCATAAAGTTTATCGTCACCCTCATTACCTTCTAGAGTGTCATGCCCGCTGCCTGCGTTCAGGGTGTCGTTACCTTGGCCACCATAAAGTTTGTCATCGCCATCGCCGGCACTTAAGGTGTCGTTGCCTTCATCACCCCATAGCTGGTCGTTTCCAGCGCCAGATGAGAGTGAATCATTCCCTTCATTACCTGATAACTGATTATTACCCGCCGACGCAATAATGGTGTCGTTACCTAATCCGCCTCGGACCGTATCGTGTCCTGAGCCTGAGGTCAGGGTGTCATCACCGTCACCACCGTCAAGGATGTCGTCGCCGCTTCCAGAGGTCATCGCGTCATCGCCTTCGCCTCCTGATAACGTGTTGCTGCCAGCTTCCGCTAGAATTTGGTCATCACCTATGCCTCCGAACACGGTATCATTGCCGGCGCCAGTTTCAATATAATCACTGCCTTCGCCACCGATGATAGTTTCATTGCCGGTACCGCCCAAAATGATGTCATCGCCCATACCGCCATCAAGTGTGTTATTACCTGATTCGCCGTAAAGTTGATCGACACCTTCTCCGCCAGACAGGTTGTCTGCACCTGAACCCGCATACAAGAAGTCGTCTCCAGTACCGCCTGTTAGTGTGTCGTTGCCTGCGCCGCCAAGTAAAATGTCCGCGTCTTCGTTACCCGATAGCACGTCATTGCCATCTCCGCCATCTAATGTATCCGTACCTAAGCCACCCGACAGTACATCGGCACCGCCCGCACCGGATAAGGCGTCATTACCTTCACCACCGCTGGCCGTGTCGTTTCCGGCTCCACCAAAGAGCGTGTCGTTACCTTGCTCTAGAGCAATAGTGTTATTGCCGGCTTCGCCGTAGACCGTATCGTCGCCCAAACCGGCTTGAATGTTATCCTCGCCATCGCCAGCAAAGAGCGTATCGTTACCCGCGCCGCCAGTAATCGTGTCGTCATCTTCACCACCGTACAGGGTATCGCTTTCTTCACTACCGATTAATGTATCGTTGCCGCTGCCGCCAAATATGTTGTGCGAGCCGGTGGATGCTGCTGTGAGAGTGTCGTTACCTGCTTCGCCAAGCAGGGTATCTTGGCCATCATCGGTCATGGTGTCATCACCGGCACCACCCGCTAAGAAGTCATAACCCGCACCACCGACCAATTCATCATTACCTGCACCACCAAAGAGGGCATCATTACCGTCTTCACCGAACAGTTTGTCATCCCCGTCACCACCATCTAAATGGTCGTCGCCGCTACCTGCATTGATAGTATCTGCGCCTTTATCGGCGAAGATGGCGTCATTTCCTGCACCTGTTTTGACCGTATCGCTGCCAATGCCACCAAACACAGAATCACTACCGGCGCCGGTATCTATCGTATTTGTGCCGGCTTCACCAAAGACTGTATCATCGCCTTCTCCTGTGACGACAGTATCGATTCCTGAACCCGCAAATACCGTGTCATTACCTTTGCCTGAGATTAAGGTGTCATTATCTGCACCACCTGCCAATACATCCGCTTCGTCAGAGCCCATCAGGGTATCGTGGCCAGAGCCACCAAAAAGCTCGCTTCCATTTTGACCAGCCGTAATGGTGTCGTTGCCGCCTTCACCAAACAGTTTGTTTGCGCCAGCCTCTCCCGATATTGTGTCGTCGCCACTGCCAGCAAAGATGGTATCGTTGCCTAATCCCGCTGTGATGACATCGTTTCCAGCGCCTGCAAACACTTCATCATTACCATCACCCGCTGTAATTTGGTCTGAGCCTGAACCTGCATACAGTCGATCATCGCCTGAACCACCATCGATAATATTGTCGCCATCACCGGCATATAACGTGTCATTTCCTGAGCCCGATGTGATGGTGTCGCTACCGCCATCGGCGTAAACCGTATTTTGGCCGTCACCAGTGTCAATCTGGTTATCACCGCCACCGGCGTAAATCGTGTCATCACCACTACCGGCATTAATAATATCGTCACCGGCCTCGGTATAAATGGTGTCATGACCGTCTGCTGTATCGATAACATTGTGACCACTTTGTCCAAAGACGAGGTCGTCGCCTGCACCCGTATTGATTTGGTCATCGCCTTCGCCAGCATAGACTTGATCATTACCAAGCCCGGTTGAAATAATGTCTGCGCCTTCGTTTGCGTGCACTATGTCGTCACCGTCACCACCGTCGAGTGTGTCAATGCCTGCACCACCATACAATTCATCATTACCTTCTCCACCAATGAGGTGGTCGGCTCCGTCATCCCCGATTAGGACATCATTACCAGCACCACCCATAAGTAGGTCATCACCGTACTCGCCGACTAGCACGTCATCACCTGCATCGCCCTGAAGGTTGTCATTTCCGTCGCCGCCAAGGAGTAGATCGTTATCATCGCCGCCAGAGATCGTATCATCGCCTGATCCACCCATAACAAAGTCAGCACCGCTTCC
Organism: Vibrio sp. 10N.286.49.B1; assembly: GCF_002873335.1. Lineage (GTDB taxonomy): Bacteria > Pseudomonadota > Gammaproteobacteria > Enterobacterales > Vibrionaceae > Vibrio. Next base: position 170,761 of record NZ_MCUW01000027.1, read on the forward strand.
CGCTAAAATGGTATCATTGCCTTCCTCACCATGCAGTTCGTCAGCCCCGTCGCCACCTTCTAGGTGATCGGTGCCCTTGCCACCGAAGACTTTATCGTCGCCAGCGTCGCCATATAACGTGTCATCACCGTCGTCGCCAATGACTACGTCAGCGCCTTCGCCGCCATAGATGGTATCGTTACCCATTTCGCCAAGTAACAAGTCATCACCGTCATCACCGTGCAGCGTGTCATCACCATCGCTGCCCATGAGCGTATCGTTGCCAGTGCCACCGAAAAGTGTGTCGTCGCCATTTCCTCCGATAAGAACGTCATCACCTTCGTCGCCATACAGGGTATCGTCGTTGATATCACCATCAAGAAAGTCATTACCAGTTCCACCGTAGATGGTGTCTTCACCTTGTTGTCCTTTAAGAATATCGTCGCCTGCACCGCCATGAATTTGGTCATCAAAGATGTTATGAACGTCGATATCTACGGTATTGAGGTCGTTGATTGGTTGACCTTGGTTATCTTCTAACGAAAAGAAAAGAGGGCTGTTACCTTCTACTTGAGCTTCAGTAAACTCAAAGTCGACGCTAATATCACCGTTCTCATCGACGTTTGCTTCTTGAGAATGGATGATGGTCCCGTTTTCGTCCTTGATGAGCACGGTGACTGTATCAGGGGCGTTGGATACATTGAAGTTGGCGGTTAGATTACCGGTTTGGTCGATGACGTAGTTGCCAAGGCGAACGCCGTGGGATTCGGCTTCTGAGCTCGTACCTTGCCCTTGGCTAGAATAGGAATAGACAGACTGACTATTACCCCAACTATCGTCACTGCTCGTTGAGTCAGTTGATGTGCTGGAATCGGAAGCGCTGTATTCGACATCGCCCAAAACGGTATCGGCACCGTCACCCGAGCGAATAAGGTCGGCCCCTTCGCCACCAGCAACAAAGTCGTCGCCTTGCTGAGTATGCACTTCATCGTTACCTGATTGAGCGTTAACGTTGTCTGCGTTCTCTGTACCTGAAATCAAGTCGTCGTGTTTGGTTCCGTCCATGGAGTGCCTCTCTTTTTAGATGTCGGATGTTCAATACGAATGAATTAGGAGATCTAATAACGAAATCAACTAAATCTGCTTTTGATTTTTAATAAAGCATGTAGCATGCCAAATCGAGTAAAAATACGTAACCGATTGAATTGCCGTTATTTATGTTGAAATTACTCGGTATGCCGCTGTGGTTATTAGAAAGGGATCTCATTTTGACTTGCGAAAAGAGAGGAGAGAAACGCAATAAGTGGGGAGGTAGACTGATTCTCAAAAAGCGAATGAATAAGCGAGCATGATAGAGCCATCTAAGAACCGCCCTGTATTTTCACCAGCATCACTAGAATTCCAACGGTTGCCTGAGTAGTTATTATATTGCAGCGTAATGGTACCTGGACGCCAATCAAAGTATCCAAAGCCGTAAGTGTAATCAGGGTTCCATGGTTGTTGCTGTGAACGGTCAAAATAATAAAAGGCAGTGGCGTTGATATACCAATTTCCTGTGATTGCGTATTTACACCCTAACGACAGGGTTTGATGGTTCGCTTTATAGTCCGACGAGGCTAAATCGAAATAACTGGGGGTGTAATTGTAGTCGGTCTGACAACCAATACTTCCATCATCGCTGACCCTTGTCCACTCTAGCAGTTTACCAGTAATTGGAAATTTCCACCCTAGTGACCAGGTTCCTTCGTTGAAGTTGGTACGAGACCCTCCTGGTTCGGGGCTAAAGCGATTACCGCCATAGTTGGAGTAGAGCAGGCTAAATGTATAAGGACGCCAATCACTGTATCCGAAGACATAAGTGAAATCTGGATTCCAAGTCTGTTGTTGCTCTTTATCAAAATAGTAATACAAGGTACCAGATACGAACCAATTACCGAGCAGCACATATTTAAGCGAGAGATTCGCGGTATAGTTGACATTGGAAGGGCCGTTGGTTGCGCCAGAGGGCAAATTTGCCTCTTCAGTTTGAATCAGTGGAAGGTTTAAAGAGAAATTGCCGCTAAGACCTGAAAGGCCTTCTCTATTTTCAAGTTCTCCAAATGGCAGTTCAAAAGAGCTTTCAACACCACGCCAAATTAAATCGAGCTCGGTCTCTTCATTGTCATTATTAATAGAATTATCACCTTTGGTGATATTAGGTGATATTGGGGCTGGTGCGTGTTGGCGCGAATTAGATAAATAGTCGTCTGCCTTTACTAAGAGCGGAGTAAGAGCGATAACAACATAAATACTCGCTTTATTATTCATATTAACTCGCCATAGTTTAGAGGTAGAACATAAGGTTAATTCAAGCACAATCTCACGCTAACGTGAAGAAAACAAAAAATATTTTGGTAATTTTAATTTCTGTTCCTATCCTCATTAGTATGGTTAGGGCGTCGTGGAATACTGATGAATGGAAAACGTTGAAATCCGTGGTAATCAAATGAAAAGAGCCATTCTGTTAGTTGAAGACAATAAGACAACACAGATATTAATGAGCTCTTTGTTAAAAAAACGCGGTTACGACGTTACAGTAGCAAATCACGGCTATGAAGCACTCGAAGCCCTTAACAAAAGTGAACATATTCAATTTGTACTGAGTGATTGGGTGATGCCTAAAATGGACGGCGTCCAGTTGTGTAAAGAACTCAAGTCCACTAATTATAATCGCTATATATTTTTTGTGTTGCTGTCTTCACAAGATGATCAGGATTCGATCATTAATGGCATCGATGCGGGTGCGGATGATTTTGTAGCAAAAAATACCGCAATCGACGAACTGGATGCTCGAATTCGAGCTGGATTCAGAAACTTAGGGCTACACAACGAACTGCTTCAAAAAAATCATCAATTGGATACCGCCTATGCCACGATACGGCAAGATTTGGACTCCGCGGGTGATTTTATTCGCCAGCTTCTTCCAACTCGAACGACATTTGAGCATGTATCGATGGCATATACCTCGATACCCAGTGCGCAGGTTGGGGGCGACATTCTGGGGTACTTCCAACTAGATGATGATCACGTCGGCTTCTATCTACTCGATGTCTCTGGCCATGGGGTTGCGTCGGCTTTGTTGTCTTTCTCAGTTCACCAAACGCTTTCAGTAGTCAATGGTCCCAGCTCCGTTGTTTTTAAAGATACCAGTAAGGGGCGGGTAATTCGGCCTGCAGATGAAGTGGTAACCAAGCTCAATGATATTTATAGCCAAGATTCTTCGAGCCACCTCTATTTTACCATGGTGTATGCCGTACTGAATCAAGCAACGGGTGAGCTTAACTATTGTGCTGCGGGGCACCCACCCATTGTATGGCTTCAAGACGAAGCAGGAACACCACAATTTCTAGGTGATGATAATTTCGTGGTTGGGATGTTTGATTTTGCTGACTACAAACAAGAAACGATTTCTTTGGGGCCAAAAGATGAAGTTTGGCTTTATACCGACGGTATAACGGAAGCCCGTGTTGGCGAAGAGTTTTATACCGAGGAGAGGTTAAAAGACCTTATCGCTCTTCAGGAAAGGGAGCGCTTTGAAGATAAGCCTGCTCGTATTGTGTCTTCAGTACGGGACTGGCAACAAAATGAAATGTTCGACGATGATGTCAGCATTCTAGTGTGTAAATGGACACCACAATAGGTAGGGAATCTTATGAAGTACGATATTTCTGACAACGACTTGTTTACCGTTATTCAAGTGCAAGAAAGCCGTTTTGATGCAAAGTTAGCGACGTCGTTTCGTTCAACGATTGAAGAGATACAGGCCGACATTAAGCCTAACCTTTTACTCGATATTTCTGAAGTAACGTTCATGGATAGTAGTGGGCTAGGTGCAATTATGGCGGTATATAAAATGCTTAGAGATAAACAAATTGCCGTTGTCGGTGCGAAAAAGCCGGTTAGGGAGCTGTTTAAACTCACGAGAATGGACCGATTAATAAAAACGTATGACACCGTCGAAGATGCGGTTGCTACGTCAGTGTAATAATTAATTATAATCTATGGCTAGGAAACGAATATGAAAGGAATGATTCTTGCAGCAGGGAAGGGGACGCGTGTTCGTCCTATTACCCAACAAATTCCCAAACCGATGATCCCGATATTGGGGAAGCCGGTAATGGAGTCGATGATTGAATTGTTTGCTCAACATAACATTAGAAAAATTGTCATCAATACCAGCCATTTAGCTGAAGTGATTGAAGGCTATTTTGGTGATGGACATCATTTTGATGTTCAGTTGTCCTATTCATGTGAGGGCGCACTGGAAGATGGCGTCTTTCAAAGTAAAGCATTAGGCTCGGCGGGTGGCATGAAGCGCATTCAAGAGTTTTCTGGGTTTTTTGATGAGACGTTTGTTGTCGTTTGTGGCGATGCTTGGATTGATTTAGACCTTAAAGAGGCCGTAAAGAAGCATCGTAAAAATGGCGGGATAGCGACCATCATTACAAAGCGAGTCCATGCCGATGACGTCGAAAAATATGGGGTAGTGGTGACTGGCCCCAAAGGGCTCGTGCAGAGCTTTCAAGAAAAACCAGTCAAAGAAGACGCCTTATCCGACCAAGTAAACACGGGTATCTATATCTTTGAACCTGCTATTTTCGATTATATCCCCAAAGAGACAGAGTTTGATATTGGTAGTGAATTGTTTCCTAAACTGGTGGAGCAGCACGTGCCGTTTCATGCCGTAGAAATGAATTTCCAATGGCTTGATGTCGGTAACATTAAGGATATCTGGGGAGTTACTGAGGATGTGTTAAGTGGCAAAGTACCCGGTTATCGCATTCCCGGTACACAAGTTAAAGCGGGTATCTGGTTAGGTATTAACACTAATATTGACCTTTCAAAATGTAATATTGTTCCTCCAGTTGTCATCGGGAGCGGTTGCCTTATAGAAGAAGGTGCAACGATCATTGGACCTGCGTTGATTGGTGCAAACTGTCACGTTAAGCGTGATTCTACGGTTAAGCATTCTTTGATTTTTGATTACACCCAGATACACCAAGGTGTTGATATAAAAGAGCAAACTATTTTTGGTGATTTTAGTATTGGCCACGATGGACAAACAGAAAGCTTGGCAATGTGGACAAATTTGCGACCTTATCCAGCAATGAATCGTTTGACTGATGCTATCAACACGATGTGATTTATGTGTACAAATAAAGTATCAATCTAAGTGTGTCTTAGATTTGAGCAAGTGAACGATACGTATGACTCGCAAACTCGCTATGCCGTTAACATTGGTAAGTGAATAACGCACAAGCGCACATTTCGATAAAGACAGGATGATCATGATGACCAGTGAAGGACATGCATTTTCAAATTCATACAAGAGCGCCATCGACATATCAAGGGTTGCTGCTAACGACCTTAAAGAGTATTGGTTGTCTCGCAACCTTAGTGATGACGCTATTGGAGAGCTTGAACTCTGTGTGGTTGAACTGATCAATAATGCGTATGAACATGCTTACGAGAGTCAAGATGGCGAACCGATACAGGTAGCGAGTCGCTACAACGAAAATAAAGTAATTGTTGATATTATCCATTTTGGTGATGGTATGTCCAAAGCCGAATTTCAGTCGGCTTTGGAAGCTGATTTTATCGAGCCCGATCCAGAAGACCCTGAGACATGGACGACGTCTGGTAGAGGATTCATCATATTAGCGGCGTTACTTGATCATGTTGAACTGACACAAGAAGGCGACAAGAACACCTTTACACTTGTCAAAACGGTTTAGTAGCTAATTGATTAGGGAGTGGAAAGTGCGGCGTATTGGATGGGTGGTTATTTATATCTTATTGCAAGGGTGCACGAGTCAGCGCTTGGACAGCAACGTTTCTACGCTGTCGTTGGATGGGCAATGGCAGTTCACTTCAATTACCGCCTCACCTAGATCGAATCAGCCATCATTTGAAACCTATAATCAATCGCTGCACGTTCCTGCTAATTGGTATTCTGAAGGGGTCGATTTTGCCGGTCAGGCATTGTATGAGACGTCTTTTGAGTTAGAAAAAAAATACATTCAGAGTCGTTACTGGTTGTCATTTCAAGCCGTTGACTATGCCGCAGACGTATCATTGAATAATATACCGATAGGATCTCATGTCGGTTATTTTGCTCCATTCTCGTTTGACGTGACTTCTTTTATCAAAGAAAAAACAAATGAGCTTAGTGTCATGGTTAAGAGCGAAAACGATGACAAGGTTCAGGATTGGTCTTTAAACAAGAAAGAACTAAAAGGCGTCCTAAATCATCATGATACGAGACCTGGAGGAGCATGGTCGGAGCGGGGGCAAGATGCGAACTCAGGGGGGATCTGGGGCTCGGTAGACATAAAGCGTACCGGACCCGTTGCTATTCGAGAGGTTAAATTTACGCCGATTCTCCAGGATAATGGAGAATCGTCAGGGCAACTGAATATACTCCTGAATAGTTCGTTGTCGGGTGAAAGTTTTGTCGAAATATCACTTGTGCCTCCTCAGGAGGTTGATATGAGAACCCGTCGCGAGAGTTATGTCGTCCGTACGAGGCTTAATGAAGGCGACAATTTAATGCAGTGGACGGTTCCTAGTACCAAAAGAGCGCTCTGGTGGCCTTATGACTGGGGAAAGCCAAATCTTTATGATTTAAAAGTGACCGTGTACTTGGCGGATCAACCCGTGTCTGATTACGTACAACAACGCATTGGGTTTAGGAAAGTTGAGTATTCTGAATCGAAAAAACATTTCTATATTAACGATCTGCCTTACTTTATTCGAGGGACCAATTATATAGCGAGCCAATGGCTAGGTGAAGTGTCACGGCAAGACTATGCGGATGACCTTGATCTGATGCGGGAAGCGAACGTGAATAGTATTCGAGTCCATGGGCACGTTGCAGGCAAAGCGTTTTACGATCTTGCTGATGAACTTGGCTTTGTTGTTTGGCAAGATTTTCCGTTGCAATGGGGATATGAAGAATCGTTGGCAACGTCGGCAGAAGCGTCACGGCAAGCAAAGGACATGACGTCAATGCTGTTCAATCATCCATCAATAGCGTTTTGGAGTGGTCATAACGAACCGCCGTGGGATGCGACTTGGATGAAATACAAGTATCCATCTTATGAACGTTCGCATAATAAACAACTAACAGACAGCGTCTACTCGGCACTTGTCGAATCTCAGGATGGAAGGGTGGTAAGGAAGGCGTCTTACACCTATGAACATCCATGGTATGGCTGGTACTCCGGTCATTATACCGATTACAAAAAGCTAACAGGCCCCCCAATCATTAGCGAGTTTGGTGCGCAAGCATTCCCAAGATTTGAGTTATTGGCTAGCATTTTGTCTGATACGGATTCTTGGCCTTTAAATACCCAACAACTCGACCAACTTGATTATCATAATTTCCAACGCCATGAAACGCTCGAGCTAGCCAAAATAGAAATGGGACAAAACTTAAATGACTTTATTGTTAATAGTCAGGACTATCAGAGGACAGTAAATAAATATGCAGCAGAAAACCTAAGGTTGAAAAAAAATAAAGGTATTGCTGCCATTTATCAATTTATGTTTGTCGACAGTTGGCCCTCAATTACTTGGTCTGTATTGGATGTAGAGCGACAAAAAAAACCTGGTTTCTTAGCGTTAAAGCAGTCTTTTCAGCCAATTTTACCGATTGTCAGTGTAAACAACGAGTCTTCGTCTAAACTTATAAAAATCAGCATTATCAACGACTCAAGGGCCTCAGTCTCCAATACTCTTGTTGTGATTAATTGCGTGGTTCCGAATAAAGAACCACGCAAATGTTGGCAAAAGGAACATATAGACATTAAAACAAATGATATTACAACAATCGCCAATATTGAACGTGGAAAAATAACTGATGAATTTGTAATTAATATCATTGGTTCGCAAGGGGAACTTATTTCAAGTAATCACTATCAACCAGGGGATTACTAATTGGCTAGAACGAACAGGCTTAGCGTTTAACTAGTCATTTACGAAACTAAGCATGGTAATGCTGAACAAGGGAAGTGAAGTAAATGGATATGTATTTTAAAAAGTTCGAGCATCGAACACCACCAGAACCTGTGCCGCATAGTATGCCGAGGGAGCTACTCTATCAGTATCTTGCCACGTGTAATCTGACGTTAGGATTATGGTATTTGTGGTGGCGTTGGACTTATGCATTGAATATGGATGCGTTATGGTTTTCCTTACCATTGGCATTTGCTGAATCCTGTGCGTTCATTGGGTCTATTTTGTTTACTATTAACATGTGGAAGACAAAAGATGAACCAAAACAATCACCGCCATCAAACATCAACCAGTGTGTTCAGAGCTGCGACGAAGATAGACCTGTATCGGTAGATGTTTTCTTTCCTAGTTATGATGAAGAGCCCGACCTGGTTAGGCTGAGTATCGAAGATGCACAAAAGATTACCTATCCTTGCGAAATAGAGATGAAAATCTTTATTCTTGATGACGGTAAGCGCGATTCAATGAAAGCATTGGCTGAGGAAATGGGCGTTGGCTACATAACACGAGAGGGAAATGTAGGCTTTAAGGCAGGTAACCTTAGAAACGCGATGGAACAAACCTATGGTGATTTCGTCGTGATTTGTGATGCTGATACGCGTCCTTTTTCTACTATTTTAGAGCACACCTTAGGTTACTTTAAAGATCCTGATGTCGCATGGGTACAAACGCCTCAGTGGTTTTTTGACTTGCCAGAGGGGGTTCGCTTACCTAAATGGCTATCTAATAAATTTGGACCTTGGGCTGGAAAGCTAGGCCGTGGCGTTGAAAAGGTGTATGGGCCAGTAACGTTTGGTGAGGATCCGTTTGTTAATGACCCACAAATGTTTTATGACGTGATTCAGCGTCGAAGAAATTGGGTCAATGCGGCATTTTGCTGTGGAGCGGGTTCAATACACCGACGTGAAGCCGTAATGGAAGCCGCATTGCGCGCTTATGCCGAGCAAATTACGCAAGAGCAGCAAGACGTAGAAAAACAAATTCGAAAACTGACCAAAGAAAAAAATGTCGATCAATCGGTATCAGACAACCTTAGAAACGAGATTTTATTTGATACGGAGTTTACCCCTTACAAATTCCATGTATCTGAGGACCTGTATACCTCTATCGTACTTCACTCAGATTCACAGCGAAATTGGCGTTCGATTATGCACCCTAATGTCGAGAGTAAGATGCTCTCGCCGCAAGATTTGCAGACATGGACGGTACAGCGCTTTAAGTATGCTGGCGGTTCGATCGATATTTTCATGAACGACAACCCAATATTTAGAAAAGGTTTGAATCTTAAACAAAAGCTCATGTATGGCGGAAGTTTTTGGTCAAATTTATCGGCGGTCTGGAATGTGATCTTTTTGGCATGCCCGATTATCTACTTTCTTACATCAATCGCGCCGGTGAGTGCTTACGATGTGACCTTTTATTTGCATTTCTTACCTTATGTGTTGACGGCTGAGATTGCCATGATGATAGGCACTTGGGGTGTCGCGGGGTACAAAGGAAAAACGAATTTCTTGTCCTTTTTTCCCGTCAATATGCGAGCGCTTTGGACGGTTCTTAGAGGCCGCAAGATTAGCTTTCCAACCACACCAAAAGAGCGACAGACGGGTAACTTTGCGAAGTTAGTTGCCCCGCAAATAGCGGTGTTTGCTTTGAGTTTATTCAGCTTAGCGTTCGCTTGGTATGGACATTACTTTGGTGGTTGGGGGAGTTATTCAGAAGGGGGCTTAGTACTCAATACGTTTTGGATAATCAATAATATGATGGCGATGTGGGGCATGATTGCCGCCGCATTCTGGGAGCCACCAAAAGAAAACACAGCGAGTAAAAAAGCGGTTTCAGGGACTGAGGACCTTAAGTATGAAGTTTAGTAAAGCAATGTTAGCAGCAAGGCACCATTTTGTGTTTATCCTAGGCCTTGCGACCGCGCTTGTTATCGCATTTTCGATTGAAACGCGGGACTACGGCAAGACCTTAGGCAATATCACCTTTGAAGCTCATGAAGAGATCCCGCTGAAAGCACAGCGAGTGCTGACTCAAGAGGAATTTACGTGGGCAACAACAGCATGGGTATATTTTGAAAATAACTATCAAGAGAACACCGGACTCGTTAATTCGGTTGATGGTTATCCATCCACTACGATGTGGGATACCGCCTCATATTTGATGGGACTTATTGCCGCTGAAAAAATCAACATCATTACGACTGATGTATTTAAGATGAGAATGGAGAAAGCGCTCCGTTCTTTGGCTCGCTTGCCATTGGTTGAAGGGAAACTACCGAACAAAGCGTATAACACTCAGACGTTAGCAATGGTGGATTATGAGAATAATCCAAAACCTGAAGGGATCGGATGGTCTGCTATTGATATCGGCCGTATCTTAGTTCCGCTTAATATTATTATCTGGCAATACCCACAGTTTAACGCCGAAGTTACTAATATTTTGAATCACTGGAAAATGGATGAAATGTTAGTCGAAGGCTATTTATATGGCTCGAGACCTAACGAACAAGGTAATGGGTTTGAGCTTGTACAAGAAGGCCGGATTGGTTATGAGGAATACGCTTCTAAGTCAATGTTTTTGATGGGACGCGATGTATTCAATTCAATGAAGTACATCGACTACTTGGATATGGTCGATGTATATGGCATTGAAATACCAACAGACAAACGTGACCCAGCCAAATATCATGCCCACAACTATGTGGTGAGCGAATCTTATATTTTAGATGGTATTGAGTTCGGCTCTGACAGCGTGTCCAAAATCTTTGCTCATCGGGTATTTAGCGCGCAGGAACGCCGTTATGACGATACGGGCGTAGTGACGGCAGTGAGTGAAGATAACGTCGATGAAGCCCCTTATTTTGTCTATAACACCGTGTTTTCGGATGGAAAGAAATGGAACGCTATTTCTGATGACGGCACTGATCAGTCGCACCTGAAAACCTTGTCGACGAAAGCCGCGTTTGGTTGGTATGCATTGTATGAAAATGCGTATACCGATCTCTTAATTAGCGAAGTCGCCCCTTTGTTTTCCGATGGTAAAGGTTGGTACTCAGGGCGCTATGAAATCGACGGACGCCCGAATCGAGCCATTACTGCAAATACGAACGGGATCGTTTTGGAATCTTTGGCCTACATAGAAAATGGGCCCTTGTTAAGGGTTGGCGCACAGTAAATTAGGTCTTGAAGAATTAGGGAGAATTCGATGCGTTATTTGTCAACATTATGTATAGCACTTGCCGTTGCGGGCTGTGGTAATAAATACAACCAATTTTCAGAAGATATTGTTGAACGCAAATCTCACTGGAGTATTCCTCAGCCGCGCCATGGTGAATTGACTGAAAAAGAAATGGATATGGCTCGTATAGCTTGGAAATATTTTGAGAATAATTACCAAGAATCGACGGGTCTCGTTAATGCGGTTAACAATTATCCATCGGTAACCTGGTGGGATGCGGCATCTTACTTAGCTGGGGCGGTGAGTGCACATCAATTAGGCATTATTGAAAAAGAAGAGCTAGATAAGCGTCTGATCGCGTTCATTGGGACGTTAAACAAACTCGATCTTTTTCGAGGCGAGTTGCCCAATAAAGCCTACAACACGCAAACGGCTGCAAAAGTAGATTATGCAAACCAACCTGGTGAAATAGGTTATTCCGCACTTGATCTCGGTCGGTTGTTGGTCTGGTTGTATATTGTAAAACAGCGATATCCTGAATTCGCCCCAAGTATTGATTCGGCTATCTTGCGCTGGAACTTCTGTAATGTCGTTGATGAAACCGGCACGATGTTTGGAGCATTGCTCGAAAAAGATAAGCCTGTTCAGTATCTACAAGAGGGACGCTTAGGTTATGAAGAATACGCGGCTAAGGGTTTCCAATTGTGGGGATTTGACACAAGCCAAGCGTCCGACCCGCAACCTTATGCAACGATTAACTTGTTTGGCTACGACGTGCCTTACGACACACGAGATCCAAGAAAACTCAAAGCGCATAGTTACGTTGTAACTGAAAGTTATGTCTTAGATGGTATCGAGTTAGGTTGGGATGTCACTGAAGATAAAACGCCACATGATGCGAGTTATTCACATGAATGGATGGCAGAATTTGCGTTGCAGATTTATCGAGTGCAAGAAGAGCGGTACAAGCAGACGGGTATCATCACCGCAAGAACTGAGCATCAGTTAGCGGGCGCACCTTACTTTGTATACGATACGATTTATACCGATGGCTTTGCATGGAATACGATATCTGAAGTCGGAGAGTATTTACCTCAATACTCAGCGGTTGCGATTAAAGGCGCGATGGGCATGTGGGTATTATGGGATACAGAGTATACCGACCTGCTGTTTGATCACGTCTCGCATTCCTATGATAGAGACAAGGGCTTCTATGAAGGTATTTATGAAAATGGAACGGGCTTAATTAACACGTTTACTTCAAATAATAACGGGATAACGCTGGAGATTTTACTCTACAAACAACAAGGCAAACTTCTGACGTATAAGGATAAACCAGCGCCAAGTTTATGGGAGAAAGCATTGGAAACGCCGTTTGGGTATGAAGGCCAGTGCTTGCCGCGAGAAAACTTCAAAAAAAAACAAAACAAAGAGTAGAGATGTAGCCGATGTATAAGTACGTGGTATGGCTGATGGTAGTTCCTTTACTAGTCGCATGCGGATCTATTGTCCGAGGCGTTAGCAACGGTGTAGATTCTATCAGTACCTCGCAAAGTTTTAGGCAGGGGCGTCACGGTGCGTTAACTGAGCAAGAACTCGCTTGGGCAAGCACGGCATGGAAGTACGTAGAGAATAATACCCAGCTCCAGACGGGGCTCGTCAATGGTATTGATAACTACCCTTCGACTAACATGTCAGGCATTTCTGATTACCTTATTGCACTCTTGGCTGCGAAACAATTTGAGTTTATCTCAAACAAGCAATATGACGAGCGGTTGTCGCTTGTACTGACGTTTTTAAATGATATGAACCTGAGCATGGGGCAGATACCGAATAAGGTCTACCATACACAAACAGGGCAAATGACTGATTATGGCTTGCAGCCTAAAGATATTGGTTGGTCATCGTTAGATGTCGGACGTTTATTGATTACCCTCGCGATGGTGAAGCAGTATTCTCCGGAGTTTTCTGAGTATGTTGATAAAGCGGTACTTCGTTGGAATTTTTGTGAGTTAATCAATGAAGATGGAGAGTTGTTTGGCGGTGCGATTTATGATGGTAATGTTACTCGCTACAAAGAAGGGCGTTTAGGGGTAGAGGAATACACATCGTATGGTTACCTCGATTGGCACGTAGTGCCTTATAAAGCCATGCGAATTGACCCGTACGATGTCGCGACAATCTACGATATCGACCTTTTGTTTGACGGGCGAGATCCTCGAAATTTTGATGTACTAAGACCCGTCTATAGCACACCTTACTTATGGATGGGGTTAGAGTTTAACTGGGATAAAATCACGGATAACTCATCTTCAGATGCAACTCACAGTGATGAAGTGATGTCGGCAATGGCTGACTCGTTATACCGAGTGCAAGAAGCGCGTTGGGATGTAGACCGAATCTATACCGCACGTGGTGACCATGTTGTAGCAGGTGAACCTTACTTTGTTTATGACGCCGTGTATGCGTTAGGAACCCCTTGGATTACAGTGGCCGAAGATGGCAGTTCACATGATCACCTTGCATTGGTATCAACGCGTGTGGCGTTTCAGATGTGGGCCTTATGGAAAACGGACTATACCGATAGGTTGATGATTCTAGTGAAAGAGCTCTATGACCCTCAACGAGGTTGGTATGAAGGGCGATACGAGCGAAACAGTCAGTATGAAAAAAGTATCACGCTGAAAACCAATGCAGGGGTCTTAGAAGCACTGCTTTACAAGACTAAAGGGAAGCTTTATCAACCTAAAGGTGACCGAGAGTATCGTGACGTTCAATTTGACTCACGTTTCTATCACCCAGGAAAATGCTTAGTGGAGACGTTTGATGACTACGATTAAGGTGGGGTTAGTGATCATCACTCTTATGTTTAGTTCGCTTTCTATAGGTGCACCGCAAGCGGTCGACCTAAGTATTTTTCGCCAGCCAACATTACTAGCAGGTAACGGTCGTTATAAACAAGCCGCAGAGCAGTATCACAGACTCAGCATACAGATTTTGGCCTCGGAAGCTAAGTTAGGCACTGAGAAGATGTGGCAATATGCGGGGCTTGCTGAGATATTGGCTACGGTGTGTGCCAACATTGATAATGACGCTAAAGCTTATGAGTATTGGGCTAACAGTGTGCGGTATTTGTTGACAGGAGGCACCGATTGGCAAGGGATGCAGCAGTCACTACATCAGCGAAATGAACAAGCGAATACTCAATTGTTGACTCAAATGCAGACCATTGATATCGCTGGGGGATATGACCAAACATGGGAGCAAGATGCGGCAGTGCTGCAAGTTTGGCAAGAAAAGCTCAATTTGTTTGTGTTTTCTGGTCCAAGAACAGGAATGACGGCATCTTCCTCATCGATTCAAAGCAACGCTTTGGGTCAGGCACCTGTCATTGCTATACCGGCACCTGCCGTTCCAGGACAAAAAAAGCTGAATGGTTTAGAATCTAACTTTTCGCAGTCGTCATCTTTTGTACCCTCGCAACACCCCGCGCAAACACCATCCAAACCTTCTGCTAATGGGGGGGCTAAAACACAAAGTGCAAACGTGAATACCCCTACGTCTAGTGTGCCTCACACTAACCGGCATCTAATACAAGAAAGCGGGGCCAATACTGAATCGGAACTCAGTGGGGCGGTTATTATCGCAACGCCGATTAGTGAGTTTGATTATGAACAGGCTGAGGCGTCGCAATTAGGATCGACATCGTCGAATGTGGCAGGCCCTAATTTAGACAAAGCGGACACTAAAGCTGGAATGGCGCATGCCGAAACATCCAATACGCCAACTCAACTTCATAAAGCTAATATTGGAGCTGAGACAAAACAGGGTATTGAAGCTATCCAGAGACGAAGCTTTGCGCCAACGCCAGAGTAGAGAGCGGTGCAAAGGCCAAATAATATGTTAAACAAGAGTCTGTTTATTACGACTACTTATTAAAAAAATAGAGGGATACAATTTCTTGATAATACGCTAATAAATCCTAGTTTGCTTTCGTTACGTTTATTCCGATACGACTATACGAGGCAAAGGATATGACTCAAGACCAGCAATTACAGCGTGCATTAACACTTCTTAGACACTCCAGCCAACATTTTGATTTGACGGATAACGCTCATCAAAAGCAATTGCTAACCCTTGCGGAACAACTCGACGCGCTGAATTTACTATCCGTTGAACAGTTGAAGCAAGTCGCGATACAAGACAAAGCGCCGCTGGAATTTCGTTTGGCAGTTAAGTTGGTCGACTCAAAACGATTTATGAAACAGGTTAAACAGCCCCTGAATGTGGGGGTCGTGTTTGCAATGTGGGGTGAGCACAATCGTTTAAACCCTAAGTCGTCACATAATCCGAATGGTGAAGATTCTCTTCGCGCAAAAATAGATCAATTGAACTGGATTACACAAGATACTCCCGTGTCGTGGTTACTTTACCCTATTGATGACGGATGTCCGCATAATAGTGCGGAAATCGCGAAGGGAATTAGTATTTCTTGTGAATCAAACAAACAAGTGTTGGTGTCTCACCTAGATGATCATGTAGGCAATACCTCAGGGCCACTCACTCACCTACATAGTGCTGATGATTCACGAAAAGGAGGCGCGATTATATTGGGATGCATGAACGCGCTAGAAAACAACGCCGATGTGGTCGTGTACACCGATGCTGATAACTCCGTACATCTTGGGCAGCTTGGTTTATTGTTGCGACCTTATTTAAATGAAGGTAAGCAAGTGGTTTTAGGCAACCGTAAGCACCCGGACTCAATATTAGTTAAACAAGAAGAGCGTTGGGGGGTTGGAATTAAGACGCTTAGGCATATGCAACGTATGATCGGCAGACAGATTTTTTCTCAAGGTATTAAAGATACGCAAGCGGCATTTAAATTGTATTCACGAGATGCGTTGTCAAAGATTTTAGAAAAACCGACGGTCTTTGATTTTTCATTTGATACAGATTGGATATTGGCTGCAATGGAGTATAACAAACCAATTACAACCGTACCGTTTGCGTTTATAGATTCGGCGGCCGAATCTGCTTCCATTGTTCAAGGGCCAATGACGACCTGGTTTACGTTATTAGAAGGGCTTGTTAAAGCCGCTCGTGCTCGTCAGGCGAGTTATAGCCGAGAAATGGCGACCGTATTTGATGAGGAAATTCGTTCGCATAAAGATCTGGAACTGCTTATTAACATTCTGCCTCCTGAGCTAGAGACTGCAACGGATGCCAACCTTGGCGATCCTAACATCATGTCTCCTCAACAGATGCGAACTTGGATTCAACAGGCAAAAATCACAAGATCTGCGGCGATATCGTAACTCAGTTAATTAAAGCTTATGTACAAAAGGGTGACGCTATAATCGATCGCCCTTTTGTTATTCAACCAGCCGAAATATACCGCATTAAGGCCATTGTGGGTTCGAGATAGTCGATTGTTAACTGATCGGCTGAAGTATTGGGAAGCTCCAATGTGACGCAAGGTATCGCTTGCTCTTTACACCAGCTTCCAAATGATCCTGGCGTGTCATACCCAATATCGGTTACGAGAGGAAGCGCAAAGTGAGAAGCAATCCAGTATCCTAACGTAGATTCTTCTGGATCATCGACACACGCAAGCGGTTCATGTATTGATACGATAAAACTAGGTTTTCTCGTTCGGATAAGCTTAATCAACGCGTCTATTTCGGGTTCTAGCGTCGTAGCATTGCCCGTCGCGACATCGACATCTCTATCTTTGTTGTTCGTGCTCCATCGATAAGTTGTTCCATTGGGTGTCCAATTCGCACTAGGAAAGGCACGATTCAGGTCCACTTGATGGGCGTTGGCGCGAGTGCCGAGTTGGTTGCCATCTGGGTTGATTGACAAGACTATATCGTGACGCAGCTGATTGGGTTGTAAACTTCGCAGCGCCGCAGATAGTAAAGCGATGGCGCCCGCTTCATCGCCGTGCGTACCAGCAAGAATTAATCCCCTGTCGTTTGAGTCGACCTGGGCTGGAAAGAAAAGTAACGGTGCGTTAAAAACGCTACGACCAAAAATGTCAGGTTGAATTAAAAACTGCGCGCGCTCTTGTCGAGGAACATGTCCCTCTATTGAGTCATCGGTTTTAGTCAATTTATGTGGCTTAAATGGTTTATGCATTGGTGGTTACCTTGACATTCATTACTTAGGCTAACCTCACGGCTTTGTAGACCCATCCATGATAAAAATGAACAATAATCATTAATAATGTTAGCAACAATCTTAATATTATAATGCACATGCGTTGCATTTTGTCATGCAGCTCCTTTTCGCACATCATGCAGATATTTAGACAGTATATAAAACATGGAACGTTGGATTAATGCCTATGAACAGTAAATCTCTATTCTCTATCACTCCGCTAGCACTCCTTACGTCAGTGAGTTGCCTAACTTCGTCTTTAGTTTACGGTGCGGTGGTACCGGAAGAGGTCGTACTTGCTGAGAGTCAACATGTAGTTCGTGGCAATGATGCAGAAGTCGCGACATTAGACCCAGCAAAGGCTGAGGGCTTGCCGGAGATGCACGTGATTCGAGACCTATTTGAAGGATTGGTGATTCAAGATAGCGACGGCAATGTTATTCCCGGCGTTGCACAATCGTGGGAAACTTCTGATAACCAGACGTTTACGTTTCACTTACGCCCTGATGCAAAATGGTCTAACGGCGACGCAGTTGTAGCATCTGATTTTGTTTACAGCTTAAAAAGAGCCGTTGACCCTGCAACTGCATCGCCAAATGGTTGGTACTTGAAGATGACGAGAATTAACAATATAGGCGATATATTAAAAGGAGAAAAGCCGACGTCTGAACTAGGAATTAAAGCCATCGATGATCTTACCTTAGAGTTCAAACTCGATAGTCCTGTTCCATATTTTGTTGCAATGACGGGTCATACGTCAATGATGCCTGTTCACCGAGCTTCCGTTGAAGCCTTAGGCGACAAATGGGCTAGGCCAGGTAATTTAGTGTCTAATGGCGCGTTTACGTTAACTCAATGGGTTGTGAACGAGAGAATCGAATTAGTAAAAAACTCAAGCTATTGGAACAACGCTCAAACAGTGCTTAGTGAGGTGACGTTCATTCCATTTGAAAGTCAGACGGCAGCCCTTAATCGTTACATGGCAGGCGAGGTTGATATCACCTCCGATGTACCTGCGCAAATGGCAGAGAAGCTAAAGAAAGACCAAAAGGATGCGTATACCGTCGTGCCTTTGCTTTGCACGTATTACTATGCGTTTAACACGACAAGAGCCCCGTTTGACGACGTTAGAGTTCGTAAGGCTGTATCCTATACCATTATGAGAGATGTCATTACCAATGGCGTTACTAAGGTTGGCAACATCCCTGCCTATACGTTTGCTCACCAGTACGTGGCTGGTTTTAAAGCAACACAGCCGGATTACAGTCGTTGGACACAAAGCCAAAGAGACCAACAAGCTCAAAAATGGTTGGCGCAAGCTGGCTATGGAGAGGATAATCCGCTAAAGGTTAAGCTACTCTATAATACCAGTGAAAGTAACAAATCAATTGCGGTCGCTATTTCATCAATGCTTAACAAAAATTTGAATGCAGAAGTTGAACTTGAAAACCAAGAGTGGAAATCGTATCTGGTTGCTAGGCGTGAGGGCGATTTTGATATTCTTCGAACCTCTTGGTGCGGGGATTACAATGAGGCTTCAACATTTTTGTCGTTGATGACATCTGACAGCGCAGGTAACCGAGCATTTTATGAAAGTGACCAATATGATCAACAGATCGCCAAGGCGCTGATGGCTACCGATCAAAAAACACGTAATCAATTCTATGACCAAGCCGAAGCAACGTTAGTGAAAGACATGCCAATTGCCCCTATTTATTATTATATGCAGGCGAGATTAGTTCGCCCGACGATAGGCGGTTTTCCGGTTAACAATGTCGAGGGAAGGGTATATTCCAAAGACCTTTATGTAATCCAAGATTAGGATATGAATGAAGGTAGATTGATGGAAAAAAAGGATGTCGAGAAGACATCCTTTTTCATATTAGTAGCAATTATTCAGTGCTGGTGTTTGCTAAGACAAGATAATCAGTACCGTGCCCGCAAGCGTCATAAGAATATTGGCGATGGCGTAAGTCCCGGCATATCCGAGCGCAGGGATCGTAGAGCGAGCATGCTCATTGACGACATCCATAGCCGGTGCACATGTTCGCGCACCCACAATCGCACCAATCAACAAGGCGCGATTCATCTTGAGAATATAGGCCCCGACGAGATAAGCCAGTACAACCGGCACAACGCTGACTAAAAAAGCGATGAGGATGACTTGAGGACCCACTTGTGTCAGGTGCTCAAACATTTTTCCACCGGCGCTGAGTCCAATCCCAACCATGAAAAACATCAGTCCTAGATCTTTCACCATGTTCAACGCCCCTTGAGGGACATAGCCGAACGTTGGGTGGTTTGCTCTTAAAAAACCAAGAGTGATACCGGATAGCAATAGTCCAACCGCATTGCCTAAGCCGAATGAAACTTGGCCGAAGGTCATCGTAATCAAACCGAACATAATGCCTAAAATAAAAAAGCTGCAGAAGGCGAGAAGATCTG
Organism: Vibrio sp. 10N.286.49.B1; assembly: GCF_002873335.1. Lineage (GTDB taxonomy): Bacteria > Pseudomonadota > Gammaproteobacteria > Enterobacterales > Vibrionaceae > Vibrio. The sequence continues at coordinate 190,582 of NZ_MCUW01000027.1, forward strand.
CCATTTGGCTGTGTATTGAAATAAAACCAACTTTTTCAGCCAGCCCCAGCACTCGGCTTTTCTCGCCACTCACTTGCAGGATATCACCCTTAGCGAGAACAATATTAGCATCCATCGGCATCTCAATCTGAGCCCTTACCACTCGGTTTAGAAAGCAGCCAAATTCAGAAAGGTTCAGGTTAGATAGGCTTTTTCCCGCAATGTTGTCACTTTTAACAACAATTTCTTCTTCGACGATACGTAGGTCGAGTAGATTGCGGTCAAAAACTTCTTTGCCATTCCTAAAACTAGGATCGAGACGTGCATGGCTGTCTGGGAAACCGACTAGTGCGATTTCATCGCCTTCTTGCAATATTGCGTCGCCATCAGGGTGAGCCAAAATACCGTTGCGGCGAATACGTTCAATATAACAGCCTGTTTGTCGATAAATACCCAGTTCACGAAGGTTTTTACCGTCAGTCCAGTCAATCAGTTCTTGGCCAACACGATATGCGCGGATAATAGGTAAGTAGACTTTGCGTTGCCCTGAACCACCTAACCCTCGCTCTTGTGCGATTTGTTGCGCCGAGTCGTGCAGATTTTGTTTTTGTAATTTAGGCAATAACTTCGCCAGCATAATCATACTGACCAAGCCAATTAGATAGGCCATCGCATAACCAACGGAAAGGTTTTCTAGCACCAACCCGAAGTCCATGCCTCTCGGAATGGTGGCCAAGCCGGAGTTTAACGCATCTTGTGCCCCCACAAGAACGGGCGTTGCGGTAAGCGCGCCTGCCATGACACCAGCTGATAAACCATAATCAAGCCCTAAATAGTGGCTAGCAAAATAGGTGATCATTAAAGCAGTGACGAGAACCACTAGACTCAAAATGAGGTAATGCTTGCCATCTCTGAAGAAAATACCGAAAAAGTTTGGCCCGGCCTCAATACCTACACAATAGATAAAGAGCATGAAGCCAATAGTAAGTGCTTCGGCATTAAATGAGAATCCTAAGTGGCCCATTATCAACGAAGTGATTAAGACTCCAATAGAATTACCGAGTTGTAGGCTTCCAAAGCGGATTTTCCCGAACGCAAGGCCAATCGCCAAAGCGACAAAGATAAGGAGGATAGGGTTTTGGTCTAGCAATTGTACTACGTCAATGTTCACTGTAGCGACTCGAAGCAACGAAGTTGGATAGGTAATAAAGTGTGGCGATTGTAGCGGAAATAATCAAAAAGATAAGTGATTTTTTTTAAGTTTTACTATTAGATTACATATTCTTTGCTTTTCATGAGCATAAGCGATGGGTCAATAATGTTTTCGTATGAGTTTGTACCAATATTGATGTAGATCCCAATAAAAAAGCCAACTTCAATGAGTTGGCTTTCGATGTTGAACTTTCAACTATACTATTTATTAGACAATGAGTTACTCGTCAAAAAGACCCAAGTTCTCTTTAGCGTATGCTTCAAATTCTGTACATCCACCGATATGATCTTGGTCGATGAAGATCTGAGGAACGGTTTCAACAGGCTTACCAACAGTCTTTTCTAAGTCTGCTTTAGAGATGCCTTCCGCGTGAATGTCAACATAGCGGAAGTTGAAATCGTCACGTTTTGCTTTTAGCGTTTCTGCATGCTCTTTAGCGCGGACACAGAATGGGCAACCTGGGCGACCAAAAATTACTACAAACATTGACTTTCTCCTTGAAGATTAAATTCTTACTGAGCAGTGTGAGTTTGGATTAACTCAGCTCTTATATTCGATGGCAACAACTATGCCTTAAGATGAAAAGGAAATAAAGCCAGAAATACCACTCGTTGTGATAGGGAAAACCTATCAGTACAGATGTTGCGCAGGGTGGTCGACTATCTGCTGTATTTTCATGTGACAGACAGCAAAAATGTGACGACAAATCCAGGTAAAGGGCCGCTAGCTTGGCTTACATCAATTCCTCAACGTTCTGGTCGCTGCATGCTATCAGTGGCTTATGATTTTTATGTGTTTTTATTATCGGTAGGGCTTACAGATCGGGGCACAATTTCTTCTAACGTCTAAGTGAAACTTCTCATAAAGAAGAGCAGCGGATGATGGTGTGACACGTGAGCTTGACGATATACCGAAAGGAAGTGGGTATGTTTCAGTTTATGACTTCGAGTCGTATTATATTTGGCGAAGGTGCATTGCAATCGTCACTCTCTATTATTAATCAGTTTGGCTATAGCGTATTACTTGTAACAGGACAAGATCGGCAACGTGCAGAACCTGTTATCCGTTATCTTCATAGCCAAAACATGCGTTACCAACATGTAGCTATCAGTGGTGAGCCTAATATCACTATGGTCGAAGAAACCGCGATTATGGGGCGAAGGTTTAAGCCTGATATGGTGATTGCTATCGGCGGTGGCAGTGTGCTGGACATGGGAAAAGCATTGGCCGCTATCGTGCCTAACCAAGGAGACGTTTACGACTATGTTGAGGTGGTGGGGCGAAATGTGCCATTGAAAACCAAACCCATCCCTATGATCGCTATACCCACTACCGCCAGTACAGGCGCTGAAGTGACAAAGAACGCAGTACTAAAGTCTGGACAAGACAAAGTGAAAGTGAGCTTAAGAAGCCCGGAGATGCTGCCAGATGTTGCTATTGTTGATCCCACCCTTACCTATGGTACGGATCCTTATACGTCAGGCCGCGGGGCAATGGATGCATTTACTCACTTAATGGAAGCATACGTATGCGGTGAGCCCAATCCATTGACTGATATGGTGTGCGAAGAAGGCTTGAGACGATTAAGTCGTTCCATTATATCTGGCTGTAAACAAGACAACCCTAAAGCTCGTGCCGACTTATCGTTTGCTGCAATGCTTGGTGGTATGGCTATTACTAACGCGAAATTAGGCGCTGCTCACGGATTAGCGTCGGCACTCGGGGGAAAAATCAATGCGCCTCACAGTGTCATTACCGCAAGACTTGCTCCTCATGTGATGAATGAAAACGTAAAGGCTGCCAAGCGAGCAGGTCGAAATGATGTGCTCAATCGTTACCGTAATATTGCGCAAATTCTAACGTCAAATTCAGAAGCGAGTATAGAAGAAGGGATCTCATGGGTAACGACGATATTGGAGCGCTTAGCACTGCCACATTTGTCGAAGTTTGGCGTTTGCAATACACCGTTTGATGTTGTTGCCGCCGATGCGCTAAAGTCAGTGGCGATAAAAGGCAACCCACTTCCACTGACCCAAGACAGGCTTATTCACATTCTTGATCAAGTATGTCAGTGTCATTGCAGTTCACATTCCGTGGCACCAGACGAGACGACGCAAGTCGAATATCGTAGTAACACAATAGAAACTGACTAGACACAAGAACATTGTACGATCAAAAAAGAGAGGATATTCCTCTCTTTTTATTACTGGTGGTTCACTGAAATCACAACGTTGTAGATGACGTTAGATGTTGGACAATTTGTCGTAACGTGAATCTTTTAACACTTCTTTCACTCGCTTCAGATTATCTCTAAAACGGCTACCGCGCCTTAACGTAAAGCCTGTTGCTAGCACATCAATGATGGTCATTTGTACAACGCGGCTTGCCATTGGCATATAAACATCCGTGTCTTCTGGTACGTCGACGGTAATTGAAAGTGAGCTTGCTTTATCCAGTGGCGAATCTTTTGCTGTAACAGCAATGACCGTTGCACCATTTTCACGGGCAAGGTGAGCGATCTCAACCTGACTCTTTGTTCGGCCTGTATGAGAGATCAGCACGATCACATCATTGTCTGAACAGTTGATGCAGCTCATTCGCTGCATGACAACGTCTTCATAGCAAGAAATTGGGATGTTGAAGCGAATGAATTTATTCTGTGCGTCTCGTGCGACAGACGACGACGCTCCTAGACCAAAGAATGAAATACGTTTGGCTTGAGTTAACAAGTCAACGGCCCGGTTTATTTGCATCGCATCTAAGCTATTCTTTGCAACGTCTAAACATGCCATTGTTGATTCGAAAATCTTATGGGTGTAAGCGTCTGGACCATCATCTTCTTCAACATTTCTGTTAACGTAAGGGGTCCCATTAGCAAGGCTCTGCGCTAAATGCAGTTTAAAATCAGGGAAGCCTTTTGTATCGAGTCGACGACAGAAACGGTTAACGGTAGGTTCACTAACGTCGGCCATTTTGGCAAGTGTCGCGATACTAGAATGAATGGCTGTCTGGGGGGAGGCCATTATTACTTCAGCAACCTTTCTTTCAGATTTACTAAAGTTTTCTAAGTTTTTTTGGATTTTCTCTAGAGTATTCATAGTGTTCACAGGGTAAAGAGAATCTCTTGTTAGCATACAGTGTACTGATGTCATACATTTATCTAAGTGTTGATAAGTCGTAAAATATACTCATATCGTGTTTTATAATGACATTCGATATACGCTAACTCCATTGTTTCAGTATAAACGAACAAGACAGTCAGCTGTAATAAAAGCTCACATGAAATCTTTAGAATATGACAGGCATCAAACAAAATTTTGGAAGAAAAAAACAAATGGACAAAAACCGAACAGGAAAGAGGGTTTTCTAGCCCGTTCATGCCGTATGAGTCCCACAAAAAAGAAATAAAATTTCATAATGTGGGCCATGTAAGTTGTCTTTCCTTCAATGACACCATCAATAAATGGTGGTGTCGCTGGTTTAAGGCTGACTTGTCACATCGATAGTACTCACTATCTGTTTTATTTCTTGGATTATATGGATACCGTCTTCTTGAGCGATCTCTCGTTGCTCTCGTAAGATGGCACTCAGTACATCCTTTGTGGTTAATGGGTTTGCCAACACGACTCGAAAAACAATCGTATTCAGCTTATTCCATTGAATTGGATTTAACTGAGTCCGTGAAACAAAAGAACGACCGGTTTCACGCTGTTTCTTTTGAATGAGTTTCGTTAATTCGTTTAAAAGCTCATGAATCTGAGTTTGTGTCGGTGCATCGGCATTGCTGAGTGCTTGTTTTATTGATGCAGGTACATAACGATAGGTGAGTAGACATAACTCGGGCTTTGAAACTAATTCAAAATCGTTTTGCTGGCCGATGAGATCTGCAAAATACGCGGCTTTTTCGATACTTTGGTTAATGAGTAATTCGTAGCCTGGTCGACTAATAATGTGCATTGCCGCGTAAACGAGCATCGCCATCCCGGAACGTGATCCTTCCAACGTGTGGCTGCCAAGATCTTTCGAACCCTTACGCAAAATATATTGCGCATGATGTTCAATACTCTTCATCGCCTCAGGATTTTTGAAAAGCACCATCCCAGCACCCATAGGGATATAGAGTTGTTTATGTGCATCAATAGTTACCGAGTCGGCTAACTCAATACCATCAAGTAAATGACGATATTTATCAGACATTAAGGTCGCACCACCCCAAGCTGCGTCTACATGAAAATGACAGGCCTCTTGGGCGCATATTTTCGCTATTTCATGTAACGGATCGATATTGCCTGTTTCTGTCGTTCCTGCCACGCCAATAACGGCAAATGGTTTAATACGTTGGCGTCCAAGTTCTGCAAATTTACGTTGTAAATCTTGTGGGCAAATACGGTTGTTATTGTCGGTTTTAACGGCGACTAAGCCTTCTTGACCGATGCCAAGTAAATCGGCTGCTTTTTTGAGAGAGTAGTGCCCACGCTCGGAGACGAGGATAGCGAGGCCTTCATAACCATAATGTTTCATGGCTTTGAAGAGACCTTCTTTTTCAACACCTTTAAATGGGCCATCGGCCTTTAATGCGTTATTTCTTGCTACCCACAGCGCAGTAATGTTAGCGATGGTGCCACCTGAGCAAAAAGCCCCAAGAGAATGATTGGCACTGTGCATCCAACGTTGATAGAAAGATTCATTTTGAGAATAAATGAGCTTATGAAGCATGCCAATGACTTGACGCTCTAGCGGCGTAAATGCTTTAGAGGTTTCTATCTTAACGAGGTTTTGATTGAGCGCGATCATAATCTTCGATAGCGGCATCAAAAAGTACGGCAGTGCAGATGTCATGTGGCCAATGAAGCTTGGCGATGAGGTATGCACAGAGTGAGACACAAGCGTATCTAGCAGGTGTTTCGTGTGCTCGGATACAAACTCCGGTTGCTCAGGGATGACTGCACTTGAGAAATCTTTTTCAATTTCATGCAGTGGTTTTTCTTCCGCAACGATGTGCTCACGCAAAAACTCATTTAGGTTGCGCGATAAGCTCTCTTCGATTTGTGTCAGAGTAGAATCTGGTCCTTCAGGGATAGTGAATATGCGAAGAAGGCTCTCAAAGCTGACGTTTGCGATTTTTTGCTCAGATACCATATCGTAATCTACTAATATTCTATTGTTGCAAGCGGCACAATCTAAACCAAATTAATATAAATGTCTTCCAAAAATTGGAGTGAGAACTAAAGTTTCAGTGTGCTACAAATAATATGAGTGGGTTTTGGTTAATTTAAAGACAAAAGCTGACGCAGGCGTCAGCTTTTTTGTAAAACAATAAAGGCTACAGACACTTCATCGTTTCAACTTTTTCAATGGATTCGTTGTATGAGTTGAGTGCTTTCTCAATTTTCTTTGGATGACTGAGCAGCTCAGCAAAAGCACTGCGTAGTTCATAATTTTGCTCATGTGGTGTCGCTTGGCGATCGGCAAAACTGGTTGCGGCTATTTTACCCAATTCGTCGTTTCGTTGAGCGAGCGCTTTGACGTCTTTTTGTTCTAGCTGAAGCCAGCTTTCTACTGGGCGTTCAGTAGACACTTTATTCGTATCATTATCTAGGTAGTAATGAACCGCCGCTCGATTGAGCTCGAAGTGATTCTTACGTCCCTCGAGGAACCATTCACTCACGTCTTGTAATTCAGGGTATTGTTCAGTCGTTAAACCTATCAGGTCTTGGTACCAATGAATCGAGGCGTCAATATAGGCATCGTACTTATTCGATAGGCATTGGGTATCTGCAGCAAGCGAAGAGAACGAGGTCGATGCGAACATCATAGCAACAAGCCATTTTTTCATTATTTATTCCTTTAATGGGCTGAATTTATTTAATTATAATTATGCGAAAGCGGGCAGTATAGCGGCTTTGCGCTAAAAAACCTGAGATCTAACTTCCAAGAGATACAAAGAACAGCATTAAAACAGGCACAAGTAAGCTAAGAATAAAACCACTGACAATCGCCACAGGCACACACTTTACGCCACCGGTATTCTGAATAATAGGGAGGGTAAAGTCCATTGCCGTTGCGCCAGCATAACCAATGGCTGTGCTTGGTTTTTTTTGAATTAGAAGAGGGATGAATACCAGTGCGACAAGTTCTCGCAAAAGCTCAATCATGAAGGATGCACCACCAAAAACAGGGCCGAACGCATCACCCATTAAAATGCCAGCCAATGAGTACCAACCAAACCCCGATGCCATTGCAAGGCCTTGGTAGGTTGGAATGCCCAATACTAATGCGGCGATGAACCCGCCAAACAAAGAGCTGAGTACGATAACAACCGCAATCGCCATGCCTTGTTTGTTCACGAGGATCTGTTTAAGTGTTAAGCCGCTGTTCCTTAGTTGAATACCAATGAAGAATAACAATGCAAATAGGATCCACTCACTTGCGGCTTCAACCCAGTCGAGGCCCAGCGGTAACAGCAGGCCAATCGCGAGCCCACTTCCCACCACGAAGATGAGTTTTAATGACTCAAGTGCCATTTTAGAAAGCGGCAGTGTCGATGTTTTTGTTTCGGTCTTTAATGGTAAAACGCGGTCGATGATGGGTAAACACAATAAGTTACAGATACTAATGATGCCAAAAAAGGTGACCGTCATCGTAATAATGGTTTTCAGGTTACTGCCAAAATCTTCTAGCGCAGCCAAGCTTAAGCCCATCAAAAACAAGATCACGTAGATAAGCCATGACGTCGCTTGATTGATTTTGTTGAGCAGCTCGTCGCGAGAAATAGAAAAAAGATAGCCGATGACGAGCGGCGCAAAGATAAACAACATGCCGGAAAACATAAACTCACAAACCCTACGTACACAATATGACGCATATTGTGTAGTGTTTGCGCTTTAAAAACAAGCAGGTAGCGGAAGTGTTTCTACATGCCAGAGCTTCGCATCACGTCTGCTGTTTGAGTGGCAAATTCAGATTCAACCATATTAGTCAACTGATACAAGACCTCGGCACCATCAAGGTTAATCTCTACCTCATGCTCCTCGAGGGCTTCGTTGTCTTGCTTACGATACAAGAGGATGTGATTCGCAATCCTAGCAATATCGAGGTAGGACACCTCAGGGCGATCGGTAGCTTTGACTTTGTTGGATGCAACTTCGATGAAATCTTGATCAAAGGACCAAGTTTTCAGTACCTGCTCACTCACCACCGGGCAACGCGAATGAAAGATTTGCATGGCAAGATCAGGATCTAAGTAGTTGCCTTTTTCTAAGTACAAGTGATATTCATTCACTAAGCAAAAAAGCCCAATGTCAGCAAGGAATCCGACCAATAACGCTTTTTCTTGTTCCAAGTACCCATAGGTTTCTTTAGATTGTTCCTGAAAGGCTCGAGTGACAAGAACCATCGTTGCAGCTAGCTCTCGAGAGACTGCCGCGCTTTGTATCAATACGCTTTTGCAGTTGTCCGTAAGGTTCACGGAGTGTTTTAGCATTTCAATCGATTGTGCAGTAACAATGTCTCTTACTCGAAGTATGCCTAATCGTGAAACCGCAGTATGCAAGTCATTACAAGTGATGTTTCTTCTATTAAAGACGACAGAGTTTGATACTCGCAACACAATAGCCGCTAGGCCTGGATCGTCGAGTAGGCATTCGGCGATCTCAGAAATGCCTGTTGACTCAAGCGTGCAAAGTTTTTGTATTCTCAACACAACTTCGGAAATTGGGGGTAAGGAGATTTTACCCGTATTTATGGACTGTTCGACAAGTTCAGCAAATTCTGTTTCTAAGCTTTCAATCAGCAGTTGTTGGTTATCAGGGAGCCAGTAAAACGATAAGTGATTCATAGGACTTCGACAGCAAAATATCAACCTCCAGTTTACCTTTCCTTGCTTGCAATTGACAATATCCTTAGTGTGTAAATATATGACAAGTCAATTGTTTGACGTTTAAAACAGCGTTCAAGTATTGATAATAATGGCACTAAGACTATGGATGCGATCAACGTGAAGTGACTCGCATTTATAGGTCGCTGTCGTTTTATAACTGTGATGCTGCACCAGACTTAATTTGCATACTGAACTATGATTAATGCAAATTATATAAAAGAAAAGAGGTGAGCGCATAACACGCCTTACCTAGATATTAAGAACAATTTTTTTGCTTTATGCAATGCTGCTTTTCTGGTGATCACATTAATCGGGGTAATGGATTAAAGGATCAATGGAAATGATTGAACAAAAGTTTTACAACTATACAACCAAGTTTGGTGAATCTCAAAAACGCTCTATGTTTGGTGGTACTGGCTTATTTCAACAAGGAGCCATGTATGCACTAGTGAGCAATGACCGCGTTTTTATTCGTGGAGGCTCTGATCTTGATAATGTGCTAAATGAACTGGGATGTGACAAATTTAAGCACGTGAAAAAGCAATCAATAGCGACGGTTAACTATTACGACATTACAGAGATATTTGTGTCTAACGCAGCCTGTTTACACGACGTCGTCAAAACATCTATTGATAACTCGGTAAACCAACGAAGCACAAAAAAGGCTATCGAAAATAGACGCTTGCGCGATCTACCTAATATGCAATTGACCTTGGAACGAATGGTGAAAAAGTCTGGGATCGATGATGTAAAAACATTTTTGGAGTTAGGTGCACCAAAAGTCTTCAATCGTGTTAAACGCACTTATGGCAATGACGTTGATGTGAAATTGTTATGGAAATTTGCCGGCGCCGTTGATGGTGTGCATTGGAAGTTGATTCAAGACCCGATGAAACAGCAACTCCTCGATAACTGTACGCAGATTGAGTCGTAACTGAAGCTTACAAAACGAAAAAGGTCGCGTTTAAACGCGACCTTTTTTATTCACTTGTTTATATCTAAAATGCGAAACGAGCAGTGAACAATAATTGGTCGCCATAGATATGATTGATGCGACCCTCTAAGCCCAGAGAAAATAGCTCAGTAGAGTGGAAGCGTCCATAAACACTTCCCATCCATTGGTCTTTATCGCCAACGTTGAGGTAACCCGCTTTGCCACCAATTTCTAGTTGTGGACCTAACCATTGGCGAACACCTAGATTGACTTCCATGCCAGTATCCGTTTTGTGGTTATCACCATCATCGTGGATATGCGCAAGCATTTCACCCGTGAAGTCCGCCCAGTTGTTTACAGGGGCGTGAAAACCAACACCACCAGTAAAGTCATAGTCGCCTTCGAATTTAGAGTCGATACTACCCACAATGTGTGCATTCGGGTGAATTGATTTGCTCATACCTGCACCAAAAGTCATTGGGCCAGCACCAATTCGAGCTTCTGCATAATCGTAGCTAAAGTTACTCATCGTGGCTTGATTTTGCTCTTGTTCTGCAAAAGCGTGCTGCGATGTTACTACCATTAATGCAGCTAAAAGAGTCTTGCGCATAATCTATGTAAACCTTTTTGTTTGATTTTAGTTCCTTGCACCTAAGTGCGCGCTGCGTATTACTTTTTGACAGCGAATGATATGTGGACATAATAATCGAAAGTGTCCATCAATCACCAACAAAATGTGTCGTCAACGTGTGTAAATTCCCAAAAAATGACATAGCCATACAAATTTCGACCAATGTTGTGCTGACTATTGAGGGAAAAGACATTTCATAGTGGCCATGGATGTCGGATTCAAGACCTCACCTCACAAATAAATCGAAGAATTCATCAAAAGTATGGTCATGGTTTAGTCGCCATAACTGAGACGATTGTCTGATAAAGCATTAAATATTCGCTCGGTATCTAGGATACGTGCCCAAGGGGCGAGTTCAGGTTCATTTTCTATCATATAGGTCGTCAGTTGCTGTTTTATGACTTCTCTAAGCTCGTCACCACGCCAAGGCTTGCTGATAAAAAAATCAAGACAGGAGTGATTGACCGCTTCTATCGTGTCTTCATGACCGGCTTGGCCTGTGAGTAAGATTTTTCGGCTATTTCGCGTGGGTTTATCTTGACTGAGTTCGATGAGAAAGCTGACACCCGTCTCCCCAGGCATAATGTGATCACATAAAATGAGGGCGAGTGGAACTTGTTCGTTTCGTTGCTCGTCGATGATTTCCTTAGCCTCTGAAACCGATTCAGCCCCCTCTATTATGAAGTGTTCTTCAAAATCGGATAGGTCTTGTAGTACGCTGTCGAGAACTTCTCGCTCGTCATCAACACAGACAATCAAATACTCTTTCATTGTTGTTCTCCTTTTAGGCGTAGGTCGCTTCTAACGGAATATAAACGGACATATTTGTGTAGAGCCCGATCTCAGACTCGACCTCAATCCAACCTTTGTGTTGCGCCAAGATCTGTTGGCAGACCGAAAGTCCAATTCCCAACCCAAAATTGCCTTCTTTTTTCGTTGTGTAATTCAGTTCAAAAATAGCGCTTTGTTGTTCGAGTGGGATACCTGCGCCATTATCAATAAACTGGTACACCGCGTAATGAAGGCCTTGGCGGTACTCGGTGTTGGTATGAATTTGAAGTTGACCATTATTGGGCATTGCATCTAATGCGTTCGATACTAAATTCGTCCAGACCTGTTGCAACGCAATGGGCATGCAATGAATCTTAGGGATGGATCCATACTCTTTAATGACATCGTGATGCTTAAGACGATTTTCAAATATCACAAGAGTGTCTTCAATCCCTTCATGTAAATCGACAAGCTCATAAGACTCGTTGTCCGGCCGCGCATACCCTTTTAGGCTTTTCACCATATCAGCAATTCGCTGGGCACAAACCTGAATGGAGCGGAGAGTTGAACCCGACAATTGGTATTGTTCAAGTTGGATTATTTTTTGTGTGAGTTGTTCTGGTGAGGTACGGGCTAATGCCAATAAATCATGATCATTGTGGAGATTAAGTTGGACGATACGTTTAGCTAAGCGGCGGTCAGTAATCGTGCCTTGTAAGGTTTTCGTTCTCGTCCGCAGTTCCGATGTTGATAGTGGCTTGGACAAGCGAGCCTCTTCAAACACGTCAATGCCGGAAGCGCGGTTATTTGTGTGACCGTCTTGTCGAAGGATTCGTCCAATACTTTCTGTTACCGTGTCAGCGCCGCGCAGTATCGCTGATACGGGGTTATTTAGTTCATGCGCAACGCCGGCGACAAGTTGCCCAAGCATCGCCATTTTTTCTTGGTCGATGAGTTGTAAGTGTGCTGATTCTAGTGATTCAAGCGTCTTTTGTAGTTGAAGTTTTGTATTAATGCTGCGCTGGAGCCGTCGATTAAAATGACGGAGTAGAAGGTTGGTAAATAAGGGCAATAGATCGGTGTTGGAGTGCATGACTTGCGTAAAGACTTGGCGGTCCAGTTTGATGACCTGCGTTCTTGTGAGTGTCATTGCCGTTGAGAATGAGCATTCACCGGTAACGAATGACATACCCCCGACAATGCCCCCTTTACTGTGGCGTACTACCTCACGCTGTTGACCCTGCTCATCTTTCTTATAGAGGGCGACCTGACCTTCAACGATGAACCATAGAAATTGATTGGCTTGCCCTTCGGCTGTGAGTAAATGTTCAGGAGAATAGTGCCTAACCGCTTTGGTTTCGTCATTTTTTGTAAAAAATGCCAGCAAAGCTTGTATTACTTGTGCGGCGAGCGCGTCATCTGAAAGGTCATGAAAATCATGAATAAAGCTTGCCCGATAAGAATGCATTTTTTGTTCAATGTGTGCTCTCATTATTTTTTGCTGATCGAGAAGGGCACTGAAACGTAGCAGGTCATTTTTCTCATGATTGACAATGAACGTAGTAAGCTCTTTTTTAAGGGTTTTGTGTAGAATGACGTCGTCGATAGGCAGGCTGATACAGTGATCTAACTGTCCTTCATTGACGGCATTGACAATAGCTTGAATGTCTTCAGAGTCGGTTTTAGTGACCAGTACCTTTCGGGCTGTTTGGGTGTGGTGTGATTGTTCCAGCTGGATAAGAAAGGCTCCACCATCGAATAACGCCGAATGCCGAGCAACAACAAGAGCAAGTTGCTGACCTTGCGAACCTATATGTTTTAATAGGTCATCAGCCTCTAAGATTGACGTTGCGAGGTGGATGTCAAAATGTGATTGATACCGCGTCAACTCAGTGTCGAGCTGGTCGAGGTTAATCAAGTCGTTATCTAAACATAAGACAGCATATCGATTTTTAATCGGCATTATTTTCTAAACCTTGTCCCTGAGTTTCAAGTTCAATATAACAATAAAAAGCATAGGGTTATGAGAAGTAGGTATGAGATTGGAGATCCTACTAAGTTAGGTTAGACTGAATACAATACACACCAATCGAATGTTTAATATCGCTATGAATGAATTGAGAAAAATGGGCGCCATCGGCGGCGCCGTTGCACTGGTCTTATGTTGGCCCCTTGCTGTGGGGCATATTGGTCAAAAAGTTATCGAAGATGGTATTGAACATCTGAATAGCGATAGTGTTGCTTCAGAGCTTATAAGCTATGATCGTGGTTACTTGTCATCTCATGTTGAAACACGCTACGAAGTTAAAGACGCAGTGCTTAAAGAGCAGTTGGAGATGGACGGGTTACCTACTGAGTTTACTGTAGCGAGTGAGGTGACCCATGGTTTGTTCAGTTTGAGTGCTGAATCCGTTATCACTAACTTTCCAGACTTTCCGCTTTTACTCACGACAGACACCCAATTAAATGGCAACACGGACTATGAACTATCGCTCGATAGCTGGAATTATCAAGGTAATGATAATCAAAAAGTCAGCTTTTCAATTTCACCGGCTTTTGCTCGTGGTACGGCGACAGTATTGGGACAGGTTTCTCTCGAGGCTAGCGTTCCTTCAATCCAGCTCGATTTTGAAAATGGCGAACAATTGATTTTGACCGATCTTTCGGTAAGCGGTGATGGCAAAAAGGAACAAGATTTCTGGCTCGGTGAGCAGAAAGCCTCCTTAAAAAGTTTCCAAATTTTAGATGAGCATCACAACAGTTTATTCGATATCAATTCCGCATCTTACACCTTTAAATCTGCTCTAGACGCGGAGCAAGACAAAATAGACACACAGCATCTATTTGATTTGAAGCAATTGGATTATCCGGAAGGTGGCAAACTCAGCGACCTCAATGTGGACTTCGCACTTGAGTCGTTAGATCGTCAAGCTTTTGAAGGCCTTGTTGGTATTTATCAAGCGAATCCGTCTTTGGAACACGCTGATATCAACACGCTGGCACCACTGGTAGAAACTTTATTTGCTCGTGGGTTTAAAATTTCGATGAATGACATGCATTTTACATTACAAGATGGTGAGTTTAAGTCGAAATGGTTATTGGAAGTTCCTGAAGGGACGGAAAATGTATCGAAAGATCCAAGCATTATATTGCCGTCGTTGACCGGTAACATTGATGCCTATATGTCAAATAGTATGATCGGCTCACACCCAATGCTGTCGCAAGGTATTGATGAGTTAGTTGTTATGGATATGGTTAAACAGCGAGAGTCCGGCTATCAACTCAATGCTAATGTCGACAATGGGCAATTGGTCTTTGAAAATGGACAAAAAATCCCACTGCTAGCATTATTCTTACCCCTAATGATGACGCAGCCAGCAGGGCAATAGCGCTGCTCGCGATGTACGTTGTTTATCGAAGCAAGAAAAGAGGTCTTAGGACCTCTTTTCTTGCTTCTTATCTTTATAAAAACATGATATTACTGAATCTTAAACCGATAAATAGTTAGGAGTAGTAAGTTCATGGAGCCGATTCACCATAGCGTATTCAATTTCAGTGCAGGCCCAGCAGCATTGCCAAAAGCCGTCATGGAAAAAGCACAAGCTGAGTTTGTTGACTGGAACAATCTGGGTACATCGGTCATGGAAGTGAGTCATCGCGGCAAACCTTTTATCAAGGTAGCAGATGAAGCCGAACAAGATCTTCGAGATCTGATGAATATTCCTGACAATTATAAAGTCTTATTTTGCCATGGCGGAGCAAGGGCGCAATTTTCTGCGGTTCCTCTGAATTTGCTAGGGGATAACAAAACGGCGACTTACATCGATGCTGGTTATTGGGCTGAAAGTGCGATTGAAGAAGCTCGTAAATATTGCACACCGAATGTCTATCAAGCGAAAACAACGATTGATGGGAAGGTATCGGTGGTACCCGCCTGCGATTGGGAAATTGCCTCTGATTCTGCATTTGTTCATTTTTGTCCAAATGAAACGATCGATGGTATTGAGATTAACGATCTCCCACAGACAGACTTACCAATTGTTGCAGATATGTCGTCGACCATTCTGTCTAGAGAAATTGATGTATCCAAATATGGTGTGATTTACGCAGGGGCACAAAAGAATATTGGGCCTGCGGGAATTTGTATTGTGATCGTTCGTGATGATTTACTGGATTTAGCAAGTAGCGTTCTGCCGTCGTTCCTCAACTATAAGGTGTTGGCGGAAAAAGATTCCATGTATAACACACCACCAACATTTGCGTGGTATCTGTCTGGGCTTGTCTTTAAGTGGCTTAAAGAGCAGGGCGGTGTTGCTGAAATCGAGACTCGCAATAAGGTAAAAGCTGCGCTGCTTTATGACTACATTGATGAGTCAGCATTCTATAAAAACGATGTACATTCAAACAATCGTTCACTAATGAACGTCCCATTCCAGTTGGCTAAGCCAGAATTGGATGACACTTTCTTAGCGCTTGCCGAAGAGCGCGGCTTACGTGCATTAAAGGGACATCGTGCGGTTGGTGGAATGAGAGCCTCTATCTATAACGCAATGCCGATCGAAGGTGTACAAGCACTTGTAGATTTAATGAAAGAATTCGAAGCTCAATATGCCTAAGCTAAACAAGCTTAAGCGGTAAGCACTGAACCAATAAAAAAACGCCGTTAAGGCGTTTTTTTATTGGTTCACATCGGAATGTATAGTGGCGAACTCTTCATCGCTGTAGGCCACGACGCAAAAACGATTTAAAGAGTTTGGTTAAGCTCAAAGTAGCGAGCTTGGTTTGCCATCAATTGAGCATGGCTACCGTGTTCAATGATTTGCCCTTGTTCCAGTAGGCATATTGCATTGAATGAGCTCAGATTAACCAATCTATGTGTTATGAAAATCACGGTTTTGTTTTTAAAGTGCTCTTCAAACAGAGACATGATTTGTTGTTCTGTTTGTTTGTCTAGGCCTTCAGTGGGTTCGTCTAAAAGAAGAATCGGTGCGTCGTGTAATACGGCGCGAGCAATGCCTATTCGTCTTTTTTCACCACCAGAAAGTTGACGCCCACCTTCGCCAAGCCAAGTGTCCAAGCCAGCGTCTTCGAGTAATGATGCTAAGTTAACTTGCACTAAGGCATCGGCAAGAACATCGTCTCCGGCATCAGGCTGAGCCATTAGAAGATTATCTCGTAAGGTACCATTTAGGATATCAACCCGTTGACTGACAATGCTCATTGATTCTCTAAGCTGCGGTTCACTCCATGCTTTAATATTTTGTCCGGCGATGGTAAGCGACCCCGATTGTACATCCCAATAGCGAGAAATGAGCTGTAACAACGTGGATTTACCTGAGCCAGTTTGCCCCACGATAGCAAGCTTTTCACCTGCGCCAACAGAAATGGATACACCATCTAACGCATTGTGGTGAGCATCAGGATAACCGAACTCAACGTCACTGAACTCGATTGAGTACGCCCCGCTGTGCGTAACAGGTTCTGTGCTAAATTGAACCTCCGGCTCCGCCAAAATCACTTCGTTTAAACGCCTTGCAGACGTCAATGTTTGGCCAAGAAATTGGAAAGCTCCGGCAATAGGCATTAATAATTCAAAACTGGCCATGGTGGCGAAGACCATCAAAGCGATCAGAGGATCGGGTTGGTTTCCCGCTACGCCATCGGCGGATAGCCACAAGATGAGAATTAATAACCAGCCGTTCGCGAGAATTAATAATCCTTGTGCAAGGCCAGACACCTTCGCGTGAACATATTGATTGCTGAGCAGCTTGTGCTGTGCGTCCAAAATGGCATGACGATAACGTGACTCTGCGCCAAATAGTGTTAGCTCACTGTAGCCTTGCAACCAATCTAACGTTCGTACCCTAAGGTCCGCTTTGTTCATGGTCAGTTCGTGACCGTTGTTTTTACCAAGGTAGTAGAACAACACTGGCCAAACAATTAACAGCACAAGTAAGATACCGCCCAGTGTCAGAGCTAAAGAAGCATCGAACCAATACAGTAAAGCAGTTAAACCCACGATCCCAAAGAAACCCACGACAATAGGGCTCACAAGCCTTAAGTAAACGTGGTCCATCGCATCAACATCAGCGACTAAACGATTTAGCATATCCGCATCACGGATATTAATGGCCTTACTCGGGATGAGAGGTGCAAGTTTAGTAAAGAAGAAGACACGCAAGTCGGTCAGTAGTTTGAACGTTGCATTGTGGCTGACAACACGCTCCCCCCAACGTCCCGCAGTCCTACCCATTGCAGCGCCGCGAACACCTGCCCCGGGAAGCATATAATTGAAGGTTTCCCTAGCGATGGTGAGCCCTGCTACCGCAGAGGCAGAAATAAACCAACCAGACAGTGTGAGTAGGCCAATCGAGGCAAACAACGTTGCAAACGCGAGGACCATACCAAGCGATAAGCCAAACCAATGCTTCTTATATAATTTAAGGTAAGGGAGTAAATCACGCATCTAAGTTCCCCTTATTACTATCAACCATCGCGTTATGTGATGCCAACATCGTGCTAAACATCCCATCAGATTCGGTCAATGAAGCAAAGTTTCCTACCTGTTCAAGCTTGCCATTGTTCATGACCCAAATGGTGTCCATATTTTTTAGTTGAGACAATTGGTGAGTGACCGTTAAGGTGGTTTTCCCTTGCGTCGTTTGTACAATACCTTCGTTGACGAGTCTTTCACTTTTAGCATCTAGGCTGGCAGTGGGTTCGTCGAGCAACCAAAATTGACCATCTTGTATCATTGCACGGGCAAGCGCTAAGCGTTGCGCCTGACCAACCGAAAGGCTCGCAGAGCGATCCGTGACTTGATAATCGAGTCCATGCTCGTCGACAAACTCGGCAGAGAATGACGAAGACAACGCCGAGGAGATGGTTTGGTCAGAGACGTTCTGTTTTCCGAGCGTGATGTTGTCGCGAATACTGCCATGCAATAGTAATGGGTTTTGCCCAACCCAACTCACTCGCTCACGCCATTCATCGCATACGATGTCTCGGAGTTCTTGTCCGTTGATTTTTAACGAACCAGAGTATGGCATGAAGCCCAAAATAGTGTTCACTAAGCTGGTTTTGCCCGCGCCACTTGGTCCCACCAGTGCAACCGATTCACCGTGTTTGATTTGGAAGGTAATCGGACCGACGAGACATCGTCCTTCTGGGCTAAAGACCTCTAAATCGGTTGCCTCAAGCTCTATATGTTCGCTTGGTTGTAAAGGAGATTTACCTTGTGGAAGATCAGGGACTTCGGTCTCTAGGAATTCAACGATACTTTCAGCCGCCCCAACGGCTTGTGCTTTAGCATGGTAAAACGTACCGAGGTCTCTTAGTGGCTGATAAAATTCTGGTGCCAGAATGAGAATGAATAGACCAGCAAATAGGGTTACCCCCACGCCATAGTGGCCGAAATTGAGTTCACCAATGAAGCTGAAACCAAAATAAACGGCCGTCATAGCAATAGAGATGGAAGTAAAGAACTCAAGGACAGCAGAAGAAAGGAAGGCAAGACGAAGTACGTCCATCGTGCGCTTTCGAAATACCTCTGAAGCCCCCTCAAGTACGACCTTTTCCGCATTGGTACGATTGAAAAGGCGAATAGTGGTCATCGACTGAAGACGATCATAAAAATGCCCGGATAGTCGTTGTAATGCTTTGAAGTTCTTTCTGTTCGCATCAGCCGCTTTCATGCCCACGAGTGCCATGAAAAGGGGGACAAGCGGAGCCGTGATTAAGAAAATCAAACCCGCGGCCCAGTTAACAGGGAAGACAACAATAAGAATGATAAAAGGCACTAAAACAGCAAGCGACATCTGAGGGAGATATTTAGCAAAGAAATCGTGCATGTCTTCGACTTGTTCCAAGACTAGGGTTGCCCATGAACCGGCAGGCTTTCCTTTGATGTAACTTGGCCCAAGTTCGTGAAGCTTGTTCAGGACCAGTTCTCGAATGTAACAGCGTATTTTTTCACCACATTTGAACCCAGCGATCTCCCGTCCCCAGGCACAGCTTGCTCGTCCTGCTACGGCAACAATGAGCCCAATAAAGTACGGCACAAGCTCATATTTATCAGTATGTTCGATTATAAGTTGGTGGAGTATAGTCGCGATTAGTGCAGCTTGTGCGAGCAAGAACAAGCTAGACAATACACCGAGACCTATCGCAATGAGCAGCCAGCGTTTGGCCAAGCGACTTTGTGTTTTGAGCCACTTATTTAGGCTCTGCTGTTTCTTTTTATCCATGAAGACGGCTTAACTTAATGAGTATTATTCTTAGAAGAAGCGGGGAGTATACAAAAAAGAACCCAGTGTATACACCACTGGGTTCTAAGGTTTTACAATTGGCCTAGGACTCGGCAGAATCTAAGAAGCGTTCGGCGTCTAGTGCGGCCATGCAACCTGTGCCTGCTGACGTAATCGCTTGGCGATAATTATGGTCCATGACATCGCCTGCGGCATAAACGCCAGGGATAGAGGTTTGTGTTGCGTTCCCCTCTAGACCGGATTGAACCACTATATAGCCGTTATTCATTTCTAACTGATCTTTAAAAAGGTCAGTGTTTGGCTGATGGCCGATCGCGATGAATGCGCCCATCACTTCAATATGTTCGACCTCACCAGTCTGTGTATCTTTTACATTGATGCCAGTGACGCCCATCTCATCGCCCACCACTTCATCAAGTGTTCGGTCAGTGTGAAGAACGATGTTGCCGCTCGTGACTTTATCCATAAGGCGTTTTATAAGGATTTTTTCTGCACGAAATGTCTCACGTCGGTGAACTAAGTGCACCTCTGATGCAATATTCGCCAAATAAAGCGCTTCTTCAACGGCTGTATTTCCGCCACCTACGACGGCTACTTTTTGGTTGCGATAGAAAAAGCCATCACAAGTAGCACAAGCTGACACGCCGCGACCTTTGAATGCTTCTTCGGATTCTAATCCTAAGTATTTTGCTGAAGCGCCCGTCGAGATGATCACAGCGTCGGCCGTATAATGTTGACTATCACCACTGAGCTTAAATGGACGTTCACTGAAATCTACGTGATTAATATGATCGAATATGATTTCTGTGTCGAATTTTTCAGCGTGTTGCTTCATTCTATCCATAAGCAATGGGCCACTAAGATCGTCTGCGTCACCTGGCCAATTCTCAACATCAGTAGTGGTTGTAAGCTGCCCACCTTGCTGCATTCCTGTGACCAGCACGGGATCTAGGTTTGCTCGTGCAGCATATACCGCTGCGGTATAACCAGCAGGACCTGAGCCAAGTATCAGCAATTTACAGTGTTTCGTATCAGCCATTTTAATCTCACTTCATTTTATTTTTAGGCAGCGATGTTGAGCTACTCGTTATATCTATGCCTAATATATTGGGGTTTGAGGAGAAGAATCAACACCTAACCACTAACTTATGCGGATATTTACAAAAAGCATCGTATATGTGTAAAAAGTTGCCGTGGTGGAAACGTCGAATTACGTTATCGATGCTGTATCGGGTCTAATCGATCCTGATTTTCATCAACAACGAATAACTACGTTGAATGCAAAAATAGTGCTCTATCTTATTAGATACTTCTGGTATCTTATTGAAATTATTAGACTTACTTTATTTCGCTAGTCACCTGTGCTGCTTTTTTAACGACTCTTGAATAAAACTTAACATATTTGACTGCTTTATTTGGTATCAATTGAAGTTATGTGCTGTATTTGTGTATTTGTTAGATGTTAATGCTATAAAAGGTTGAGTGTCTGGTGTTATTGATGTTTAATTAATGTAATAAAAATGTTGCTTCTGTGGTTTTGGATGCAAATAACTAAGGCAAAGACTATGTTACATTCAAATGAAAATACCTTACATCTTACCCAACTTAGTGCTGAAGCCATTCGGCAGCTGTCTCCGTCTTTTTCTAAACTCCCGAATACGGCCCATGCAGACGGCCAATATCGCCTGCGTCGATACTCTGTCATTCGATCTGTAGCGGGAAAAGTGGTGGAAGAAGATAAGCATAATTTTGTTCAGACCGAACACTTTAATCACTTTCAAGGGGATGTAATCCGAAATTTTGAGCCAATCGCATCGGCAACATTACAAAGTGCAGGGATGCACGAGCTCGTGTCTTTATTTATGGCAACCAATCAATTGCCAGATGGGCAAGAAATAGAGATTCATCAAATGCGTATAGCCGCCGTCTACGATGAAACTCAAGTGGCACCAGAAGGGATACATCAAGATGGATTTGATCATATCGCCATCGTTGGGGTTGAGCGCAAAAACATCGTAGGTGGCGAAGTGATGCTGTACAACGATAATCACGAAGCACCGTTCTTTAGAAAAGTGCTTGAAGATGGTGAAGTCGCAATTTTAGATGACCATCGTTTGTGGCATAACGCACAACCTATTCGCTGTGTTGACAACAAAAGTGAAGGCCATATGGATGTGTTTGTACTAACCGCTAAGGAGGGTAACAATGCACTTCACTCCTAACTCTGCTCGGCAATGCTTTCCTGCTTTAGGACAAACCTTTAACGATAAGCCAGTTGTCTTTTTAGATGGTCCTGGTGGATCCCAAGTGCCTAGCAGCGTTTTAGAGGCCATAACCCAATATTTAGGGCGCTATAACTCTAATTTAGGAGGGCACTATTTTTCGAGTGTATACACGGTTGATTTGATGACGAAAGCGCGAGTGATAGCGGCGCAATTTCTAAATGCTGAAGGTGGTGACAACATAGTGTTTGGCGCAAACATGACGTCTTTGACGTTTCAGTTCAGCCGGACTATTTCGCGAGATTGGTTGCCAGGTGATGAGGTTATTGTGACGGCGCTCGATCACTACTCTAATGTGTCATCTTGGCAACAAGCTGCTGATGATAAAGGTGCCATAGTTAAGCAAGTGAGAGTTGATGAGCGAGACTGCACGCTTGATTATGAGCACTTTGAATCATTACTCACTGCAAATACTAAACTGGTTGCTGTGACTTACGCTTCCAATACCACTGGGTCTGTGACGGATCTTGCTCGTATCGTGGCGGCAGCGAAGAAAGTGGGGGCTCAGGTTTACGTCGATGCCGTTCATTTTGCACCTCATGCTTTGATCGACGTGCAACGTATAGGGTGTGATTATCTAGTTTGTTCTGCCTACAAGTTCTTTGGTCCACACCTTGGTATCGCATATGTTTCTCCTGCACGTATTCATTCACTCGTCCCTTATAAAGTTGAACCTGCGACTGATTTAGGACCGGGACGGTTTGAAACGGGGACTCAAAGTTTTGAAGCGTTAGCGGGTCTAATCGCAGCGATTGAGTATTTGGCTCACTGGGGACAGGGGCACGAACTACGGGAGCGCTTGGTGTCGGCTTCCAGTCTGATTGCGGAACATGAAGAGCAACTCAGTCGTTATTTTTTAGAGCGATTATATAGGCTCGATTATTTGAGTTTATTTGGGTGCTCGAATGCGGATCACACGCAAAGGACGCCGACTTTCGCACTTCGATCGGATATCTATTCTCCAGACTATATGGCGAAGGCACTAGGTGAGCAAAACATCTGTGTGTGGAACGGTCATTTCTACGCATTAGGCTTGGTGAGGCAGCTCGGTATAGAAGAAAGCGGCGGTGTGTTGCGTGTGGGTTTTATGCATTACAACACGCTTGCTGATGTCGATACGTTTTTTGATGCTATTGAGTTGATACACCGCGGAGATTGAAGATAAGAAAGCTGCGGTTACCATGACTCAACACTCTCACCGATCATGAACGGTGAGAGTGTGGCTTTTGTCCTACGGCCCTATACTAACGCAGTGAAGGGGTTTACTCAGAAACTTCAACTTCATATGAACTAAACTTTCTAATGTTAATCACACCGGTATCAAAAATTAAATACTGGCCCTTAATGCCATTCAAAATCCCAGTCACGACCGGTTCTTTATCAAAATTATGAGATTTGATCTTAACCGGGTGCTCTTGTACTGGGTAGCTTAATGATGTGATATTTTCGCTGAGAATTTCAACCGAATCAGCCCCGTATTTTGCTCGAACTTCTTCAATTTTATCGGCAACGAGCGGCAAAAGCTGCTGGGCTTTTTCTTGTAATGGAAGTGGTGAGCCATCTTCTTTTAGCAATGTGCGCCAATTGGTTTTATCGGCAATGTGCTTTGCAAGTTCAACTTCAATTAGCCCTGAAATATGGCGAGTCGACACTTTTAAAATAGGCAAACCTTGTGTCGCCCCTTGATCAATCCAACGTGTTGGGATTTGCGTGTGGCGAGTGATGCCTACTTTCAAACTGGATGTGTTCGACAAGTAGACAAAGTGATCCACCATGCAGTTCGCTTCGCCCCATTCTGGCTCGCGACACGTACCGGCGTCGTAGTGACAGGTTTCAGGCTTCATGATGCACATGTCGCAGCTTGCCAATTTACGCATACAAACAAAACAATGGCCTTGAGCGTAGCTTTTTTTGGTTTTCTTACCACATGCACTGCAAAAAATATTACCAGTGTGAGTGAGAGTGAGAGTGCGACCGATAAAGGAAGATAACTCAATTTCTTCCTCGCCAACAGGAAGGCGGTAGTGAACGGTTGAGTCGAGAGAGGCACGCATTTTAGACAGCGTACCAGATGCAAGAAGTGACATGACATTACTCTATATATTGTTGTTTTCGTTAGTGTAGCAAATCTGTTTGTTGTGATCTTTAATAGTTAGTGAAGCAAGGACCAGCTAATCTTAGAAAGATGGCTGAGTACGCGATGGAGTTCATAAAGTTATATGAATGCCTATTGATAAATTTCTCAGACTAATGCTAGTGTTATGGAAGTAATATCAATATTAAAGTAGATCCGGATAGTCATGAAGTGGTCGTATAAGTTTCTTCTTACCATGGTGGTGTTCACGCTAATTATTATTGAGTCTTATCGGTTGTGGGGCGCGGAAAAGCAGCTCATTTTGTCCCCATACACTTTCGATTACGTGGCGACCAACGATAAGCAAGATGGAGGCAGCAGTACCTCATCCATCGACATCAACTCCCAATCCGCGGTGCTGACGTGTGAGTTGATCCAGGGAAGCTATGAATGGCCTTATTGCGGTTTATCCGTGCACTTTAGTTCGGACTCGACGAAAGGTTGGGACTTGTCGAGCTATCATACGTTGGAGTTTGAGATTGCTTATGCTGCTCCTAAACCGAGTGAGGCCCCAACCGTTCGAATTTATCTACGTAACTTTAATCCTGCGTATTCGAGCATCTCTGATGAGTACACGCATAAATATAACGGAATTACGGTCACACTCAGCGGTGAGAACGAGACGCTAGAGATCCCTCTCGATAATTTTCAAGTTATGTCATGGTGGCTAACCGATAATCACATTCCGATCGAATATAGTGCTCTAGAGCTAACGAACGTCAACAAATTTGAGGTCGCTACTGGCTCTGATGCTGCGCTCGGCAAGCACCAAATAACAGTGAAGTCGATTCGACTGAAAGGGCGCTACATAGAGGGCGAAACCTTATTTTTGTCATTATTAGCATTTTGGATGGTATGCACCACTATTATCGTACTGATTGAATTTCGAAATAATAAACGCCAAGCGGATAAAGCACTCGCAAGAGAAGCCTACCTAGCCAGACTTAATGAAAAATTGCGTAATGAAAACATTAAGTTTTCACAGCTCGCGCATAAAGATCCACTTACCGGAATTCGTAATCGTCACGCTGTACGGGAATGGTTAGTGAGTCAAAGTCAGCAGTTAAAAGACAGTAATGACGTTTTTTGCGTGCTGTTCGCTGATATTGATTTCTTTAAATCGGTGAATGATCAGTATGGGCATGCCACTGGTGATGACATTTTACGAGAGTTCTCTTTAGTACTATCGAGCCTGATCCAGCCACAGGATAAACTCGTCAGATGGGGGGGAGAGGAGTTTGTGATATTTTGCCCAGACACGACCATAAAAGAAGCGGTGAGCCGTGCTGAAAAAATGCGCAGTTCCGTGACGAAGCATTTATGGATCCATGGTGACCCTATAACGTGCAGCATCGGTGTTGCTGACGTGAAAAATGGCGATATATCAGCGGCTATTGTGGCGGCGGACGATGCGCTGTATCAAGCCAAAATGAAAGGTCGTAATCGAGTCGTGTGTCGAGATTAGCGATCATCAAAGGCGTGATTTTTTTCTGCTTGTTCTTTTGAATCAATAGATTTTTCAGACACGACTGGCGAAGTGGGCATGAGAGGGACGGTGGACGAGACCGGTTCAGAAGGCTCAATAGAAATTATAGGCTCGTTGGCTATAGACTCCATAGAACTTATAGGCTCACTAGAAGTTAAAGGCTCAACGGATAGCAGGGCTTCCTCGGAGATAATCGGCTCTTTAGGACCTAAAAACTTTGGCTGTGTATCCATAATATATAAGTCTAGAAAGGCCTTTGTTCTTGCGAATACTTCTCGTAAACGAATGGAATAACCGGATTTCGATGTCGGGCCAGACACAGCCAGGCATGTGGCATTGATATTGTAAGAGCGAGCAATAAACAATGCGCGTTCGCAATGGAATTTTTGCGTGATAATCAAAAAATCATCGGTATCAAAAATCTTCTTAGCTCTAACAATGGAGTCAAGAGTTCTAAAGCCGGCGTAGTCTAAGTGGATCGCTTGCTCTGGGATCTCGGCCCGAAGAAGGTCACGTTTCATTGTCCAAGGTTCGTTATACGAGCGATGGGCGTTGTCGCCGCTTAATAAAAAATGCGAGACTTTCCCTTCATTATACAGATCAATTGCCGCGTCAATTCGGTGCGCATAATACTCGTTGAGTGTCCGCCCTAAGTACTTACTTGTGCCTAAAACAACGCCAACTTGGACGTTATCAATCTCATCAATTGAGGTGAAAATGCGGTCTTGGGCTTGCCAGCTTACCCAGCGATCGATGGAAGCAACGAATATAATGAACAATATGACGGTATAACAGCCAATACGAAGCGCTCTCTTTAAAAAAGAGAGTAATGGTGAAGAGAGTAATGTTCCTTTGTTGTTTCTAAAGGTCACTAAATCTGACGATTCCTTTGAGCCCAAATCCCGATACTCACAAAACTAATAACGACGATGCTAAACATAAGCCCTGGTGCTAGGCCGGCTAAAAGCTGCTCTAACAGGGGGGTTACCTTAATGATGACAAGCCCGTACCCAAAAGCATTGACGATTATAAAGCAGACGGTGCGAATTATGAAATTAGTATTGCGAAGTAAATTCCTCAATAGGCGATTGATATCACCACCTAATACGACAAGTAAACAGGCAATAAGTGCCGTGGATATTTGTAAAAGGTAAGGATGAAGGCTTTGGCCGCCGGGCGCGAAGATATCGAACATAGTGGATTCTCAAAAGGATTAACGGGCTATTAAATACAAAAAAGGCCCTTTCAAACAAGGGCCTATCGATGAAATATCACTTAAGTGTGATTCGGATTCCGATTAAAACGCCGAGCGTTTGTATTTACGGTAGACCGGTTGCCAGAAGTTTTCTTCAATAGCGGCTCGTAGCGTGTCATCAGAGGTTTCTTTTGCTACGCCTTGCTCAATCGCCTTTTTAGCAACAGCAAAAGCAATACGCTTCGATACCAAATGAATTTCTTCAAGGGGTGGCAATAACTGTCCAAACCCTTTTTGTGCGAGAGGTGAACATTCTGCAAGCGTACGGCTTGATTCCATGAGCATCTCATCAGTGACGCGTGATGCTTGCGCAGCAAGTACACCTAACCCAATACCAGGGAAAATGTAGCTGTTGTTACACTGTGCGATTGGGTAGGTTTTGCCTTCTACAACAACCGGATCAAACGGACTGCCCGTTGCAACCAACGCTTGGCCATTCGTCCAGCGAAGAATGTCGTTTGGCGTTGCTTCAACGCGGCTGGTTGGGTTTGACAGAGGAAACACAATTGGGCGTTCGCAGTGCTTGTGCATCTCTTGAATGATCTCTTTACTGAAGAGGCCGGGCGCGCCAGACACACCAATAAGTATCGTTGGCTTACCGTTTTTGATCACATCCTGTAATGAGAAGCCAGTGTTGTCACTTTCCCAATCCGCAGTTTGTGCGTGCTTTTGAACCAAACGTTGTTGGAAATCAAGAAGATTTTGCATGCCGTCTTGTAGTAAGCCCCAACGGTCAACCATGAAGACTTGTGAGCGTGCTTGCGCATCGCTAATTCCTTCAGATACCATTTGAGCGACGATGGCTTCGGCAATGCCGCAACCCGCAGATCCTGCTCCTAGGAACGTAATACGCTGCTCAGACAACTTGCTGCCAGCCGCTTTACAAGCAGCAAGTAATGAGCCAACCGTCACGGCTGCCGTACCTTGAATATCGTCGTTGAAGCAACAGATGCGATCCTTATAACGCTCGAGTAATGGCATCGCATTTTTTTGCGCGAAATCTTCGAATTGCACTAAAGCATCAGGCCAACGGCGTTGCACGGCTTGGATAAAATCTTCAACAAAAGCACGGTAATCGTCGCCCGTGATTCGAGGGTGTCGCCAACCCATATACATAGGGTCCGCGAGTCGTTGAGGGTTATTCGTCCCTACATCTAATACGATAGGAAGTGTATAAGCCGGGCTGATACCCCCACACGCGGTATATAGCGCCAGTTTCCCAATAGGAATCCCCATACCGCCAATGCCTTGATCTCCCAACCCTAAAATACGTTCGCCATCGGTGACTACAATGACTTTGACATTGTGGTTACGAGCGTTGTTTAGCAAGTCGTCGATACGATCACGGTTCGGGTAAGAGATGAACAACCCACGGCCACGGCGGTAAATATTGGAAAAGTTTTCACACGCAGCCCCCACAGTCGGTGTATAGATGATTGGCATCATTTCCGAGATGTGGTTCTGAACTAAGCGATAAAAAAGTGTCTCGTTGGTATCTTGGATGTTACGCAGATAAATGTGCTTATCCATATCACTTTCAAAGCTGGTGTATTGCTTATACGCTCGGTCAACTTGCTCTTGAATGGTCTCAGTGGTTTCCGGCAGCAGTCCTTCTAAATTGAAAGACATGCGTTCTTCATTATTAAAAGCGCTGCCTTTGTTAAGAAGAGGAGTACTGAGTAGGGCTGGCCCTGCATATGGGATATAGAGCGGTCGTTTATTGTTGTTCATGAGTTACCTGTTTGGGAACAGTGGAGATAAAGTTGAGCACGTTTTAGGCGCGTAATTTACCATAGTTTAGGGCATATCGCGATGACGTTTTGTTAACGATTTGTGTGGACTTCATCAACGGTAAATAATGCGCCTCGAATCCGGCATTAACCCCAGTTATAATCGAGTTTTGCGTTAAGTGCTTACTATTCACCTAACTGAATAATAGGGACTTAATTACATAATAATCCTCTAACAAAATAGTATTCATATGACCTCTTTGCCCATCGATTATATTGAAGCTGAATTTAAACAACGCCTTACTCAACATCACTTAGTGGTGGAAGCTGAAACTGGGTCTGGAAAATCGACACGTTTGCCAATTTGGGCGATGGAGCAAGGGCGAGTGTTGGTGGTGGAACCACGCAGGATTGCTTGCACTTCACTGGCTGGGTTCATGGCGGAATCTTTACTAGAAAACGTCGGGCAACGTATTGGCTATGCGATTAAGTTGGAAAGTCGATACCAAGAATCATCTCAAGTTATATTTGTTACTCCAGGCGTGGCGTTGCGGTGGTTTGCCGATAACCAACTATCGGCCTTTGATATTGTTATTATCGATGAGTTTCATGAACGCCGCTGGGACACAGACCTGCTGGTGGCTCTATTGAAGCAAACTCAGAGCCATAAAACCGTGATTACTTCCGCGACGATTGAGGGTGAAAAACTTGCTGACTATTTTGGCGCAAAACGTCTTGTCGCGAAGGGGCGTAATTATGATGTGCAGATCCAACACATAAGGTCAGACAGCAGACAGTTGCCCGATAGCCGCGAACTCGACGTTCGTATCAGACACGCAATCGCATCTTGCTGGGATGAATTAACCGGCGACGTGCTGGTTTTTCTTCCAGGGAGAAAAGAAATTCAGCAAGCAGTGTCTACATTGCGCACGTTCTCTGATC
Source organism: Vibrio sp. 10N.286.49.B1 (assembly GCF_002873335.1). Classification (GTDB taxonomy): domain Bacteria; phylum Pseudomonadota; class Gammaproteobacteria; order Enterobacterales; family Vibrionaceae; genus Vibrio. The sequence continues at coordinate 220,085 of NZ_MCUW01000027.1, forward strand.
AGTATGATGTAATTCTCGCTCCACTTTATGCGGCGGTAACCGACAGTGAAAGGGTGCTGGCGATGACAGCGCAGAACAAGCGAAAAATTGTGTTAGCGACCAATATTGCTGAAACTTCTTTAACGATTCCAAACATTGAATTGGTCATAGATTCTGGTTTGGAGCGCCGTAATGTGCAAAGAAATGGTCACACTACACTGATGCTTGGGCATATTTCAAAGGCCAGCGCGACGCAACGAAGTGGTCGAGCTGGTCGAGTGATGAATGGGCAGTGTATTCGGCTTTATGGAGAGCATGCTGCGCTTGATAGAGTGACACCGCCAGAGTTACAGCGTGAGTCGATTGTTGAACCGACATTGGCGGCAGCGACATGTGGATATTCGATACAAAATTTAAGCTTTATCGACGCGATTCCAAACAAGGCTCTCGAGCAAGCGCAGCAGCAATTGCGTGAACTCGGCGCACTTGATGACTCCGGTGTCACTTTACATGGGCGTCAGCTTTATCCATTACCCGTTGATACAATTTATGCCGACCTTATTACTAAAATGCCGACCAAAGCACTCAAAGAAGCCATGATTGATTTGACGGCGGCACTGTGCGCAACCGGTAATCTATACCAGCTTGCTAGCAATGAAGAAGGGTTGGATTCATTGGGTAAGCAAGAGCCTGACGGGTGTGATGGTAATTTACTGGTGGGACTCGTAAGAGGGAAGATCTTTAAAGGGCTGATTGTTAATGAGGAAGGGCTGAAAGAAGCTCGAGGTCTATCACAACAAATGAGAGAGGTGTTCGAATTACCTTCTCTTGAGGTGGCGTCTCGATATGACCGATCCCAATGGTGTCTTGAGATGATAAACGCCAATAAAGATTTGTTGTTTGTTCGACGTAAACGCAGAAAAGAGGCGCTAGGAAACGGCAAGATGGAGGTGTTACTTGGCCGACAGACTCGAATGAAGCCAACCTCTGAGGCGGCATTAGTACTCTCAATACATAGCCTACCGGGAAGAGGTGTCAAAGAGACAATGAGTTTAGCGACAGTGGTAATACCTATTAGGTTATCGATGGTAGAAGCTGCTGGTGTTGGGCAGTGGTTAGCTAAAGAAACGGTCAATACTAAACAGGGCTTGAGAGGTATAGAAGAGCTGCGTTATGCGGGGCGGACCATTGCGACGCGCGAGCTTGATTTGGAGGAGGATACCGCTTTAGATGTGATCGTGCAGACCATCGTTAAGGAGCAAGTGTTATGTGGTTTAGCTACTCGTATATCCGCTCAAATGCAGCATTGGAAACTTTATCTCGATCTAGGGTTGTCTGAATGCAAAAAGCCCACTGAAATACAGACGTTAGAAGAATGGTTAGCTGAGCAATTGATGGCATTGGGGGTCACATCGTTAAATGACCTTGAGCTATTAGATGTGGAAGACTTTGTTTTTGATGGCATTCCAGATTGGGAATATGATGATTTCGCGCAAAAATACCCGCTCAAGATTCAACTGAGTGGTTTGTGGCTTACCGTCGCGTATTTTGGGCGAAGTAAACTCGTGCAGATCAGCTTTGATTCAGGCAGCCGCAAGGGTGATCCGCTACGGAAAGAATTACCATCGTGGTCGGGGTGGAAGGTCCGTTACAAGAAAGCGAGTCGAGTGATTGACCTACGATAAGTTAACATATTTATCAATAAGCGGGTCTGAAAACGGTATGAGAAATCCGTTAATTAAGAGAATACAAAGTGGTGAAGTTTTGTTCTTGAATTGTTATTAATTCGCTTTTTATATCACGTTTCATACGTCATTTGAGTAATAAAAGATGATTTTAATATATCCTATTGCTATATATAGAGTGATGAACAATAGTAGTAACTAGATAACATTCTGTAAGCTGGAGTGGCTATGGTTGATAAGGTCATAACCGAAGTAGAATTTGACTATACGAGCTTTCTTGGAGCATCGTGTAATAAAAAATGGACGTTTCTAGAAGCATTGAGCTCGGTAGCGCCGGTGTTTGGCGAAGCATGGAAAGCCAGCACCAAAGATTCGTCAGACGTGGATTCTCGGTTATGGGATGAGGCTCTTAAAACGCTTTCGACACGTCAAAGTGATGAGTTGAATTTAATTCGGCTTATTCGCCTGGCGCGTCAAGAAAATATTGAGTGTTTGAAGGTAGTGATGCCATATCCGCTTGATGACAATCAAATCGACGTCATCCAAAATAAAAGTCACGTGACTATCATTTCTGATGGCACTGATGATGTCATCATTACCGTTGAGCAGTCACTATAGCTTGCAGCCTAAAGTACTGATATTTTAAACGAAGAGAGGAAGC
>NZ_MCUW01000027.1:223145-296458 GCF_002873335.1 Vibrio sp. 10N.286.49.B1
GCTTCCTCTCTTCGTTTAAAAGACGCGCTCACAGTACTAGTCAGCAATCAAGTCGTAGTCTTGACGCAGGATATCAATGATTTCTTGTTTTGGGTTTTCACTTAATTGTACTTTTCGTCCCGTGATTTTTTCAGCAATACCAATATAAGTTTCAGAAATACTCATTAGTGATGAGAGTGGTAAAGCATTCTCTTTTGCTAGCGCTTCGCGTTCTGGCATTCTTTCTTTATTTAGAAGAATGTCAGGATCTGGAAAGTGGTTCAGCAAAAACTGTCTGAAGCCTTCTTTGGAGTTTTCGACGATTTTACCTTGTTGGTAAGCGTTGGTGTCCCAGATGCGAGAAGAATCAGGTGTGCCAACCTCATCCATATAAATAAGCTTTTCGCTACCACTGGCATCAGTAACGTACCCAAACTCAAATTTTGTATCAACGAATGTTTGTTCAATTTTGTTGAGAGCATTGCTGATAACACTAAAGCCTTCTTTTAGTAGCTTTTCGTATTGAGCAACGCCGTCGATGTTTGAGAAATTGAAGGCAGCGTAATTATCTACAATGTTATTGCGGGTGATATTGACGTCGTCAGCCTCAGGGACTCCAGGAATATCGCGTAAGATTCCTTTGGTTGATGGCGTGATCAATATGTCTTCGAGCTTTGAGTCTTTCTTTAGCCCTTCAGGTAATGTTATTCCACAAAATTCTCTTTCACCTTGCGCGTAAGCACGCCACATTGAGCCTGTAATGTATTGACGACAGATAGCCTCAATCATGACGGGTCTCGCTTTTTGAACAATCCAGATAAATGGATGAGGAATATCTAATATGTGGCTATCGGCAAGGCCATTATCTTTGAATAATTGAAACCAATGATTAGAAATAGCGTTTAAAGCCGCCCCTTTACCCGGAACGCCTTTGAGTCCACCTTCGCCATGCCAGATACAATCAAATGCAGAGATTCGATCGCTTATCACCATAATCGCCAATGGCGCGTCTTCTGCAACATCGTAGCCTTTATCTTTTATCAGGCGACGACTATCTGCTTCAGTCAACCAGTAAACAGAGCGAACTTTACCGCTGTGCACGGGTTTATCGGTACGAATTGGGAGGTCGTCGTTTACGGCAAGGACTTGATCAGCGAGACTCATGGAAACATTCCTATCTAACGGTGGCGTCGCACAATAGCGACGAGGAGAAAGAGCATTTGTATGCCCACTTTTCACCGCATCATACCAGAATTCAGACGAGCTTCCATCATTTAAGCAAACGTTTGCTTTGATTTCTTTATTAACGTATCTCAACGGTCATAAAAGTATCATTAAACGGCGGATTTTCACGTAACTGCCGGCACAGGGACAAGTTTTTAACTGCAAGCTTGTTATTTATGACAACACGTTCATTTATCAATGAAGGTAAGCAGCAGAGGGTAAAAAAATAACTTCGCAATGGTGCTGTTTCGCGAGTTGTTGCAATTCACGCTGACAGCTAGGAGAAAAATCTCCGTTAGCGATAATCGCGCAGGCGTTACCTGAACGAATGGCTTTCTCGATGACTTGCGTTTGATTTAAGTGCATGGATGGTTTGATTTGTACCATGTGGTTGCCTAGCCCTTGATAATGGGAGATTTGGGCAAGCGTAGGGCGAGGGCATTCTGCCGTCAGTAGGACCCATTGGTGTTTTGACGCAAGCTGAGACACTTTATTAAGTACATTCGTTTCCATCCTACGCTGATAAGAGATCGGGCGTCCTTTTACCGTAAGCTCACGATGTGAATGAAGATGTAATGAGTTAAGAATTTCAGTATTTTGCAACATAAAACTGTCCTTTTATACATGCTGTATGGTTATACAGTAGTTTTAAGGTGGGATAAGATCAAATACTTTTTGATGAAAATATTGATATTTTCTATAACCATCTGATTTAATTTGATTAATTAATATTGTAAATGTGAACTCATGCAAAGGTGTTCACGGCGTGTGTTCGAAAACACTGTATAGAGATAAATGCTAATATCGGCAGTGATGGGAGCAAAGTGGTTATTGAAAGGTTAGCTTTGAACCGAATAGTGTGTGTTGGTTACGGTAAGGTCGATAGAGGAGGAGTGTTGAAAACAACAACGCCTCTTAAAAAGAGGCGCAAGAGATCAAGCTAAGGTTTGCACAGGGAGTCTCGATATTCCAACTCCGCTTTATTGAATTGCCGGACGTCCATCGCCGCGAGATTAACGCATTCATCACAAGAAAAATGACACTTGCCGTCGATGTACTGGTGCTTTGTTACATAATTAGGTTTCTGGCACCAATCACAAAAACCTTCAATGGTGAACGTATACATTATTTCTCCCCACCCTTAATAACTTGGGTGTTATTTTCGCCACTGATTATGACATAAAATGGTGTCAAATGTTAATTTTTTGTTTAAAATCCCATTCACTTATAATTTATAGTGAGATTGAGAGGTCTTTTAATGAATTTTTTGAGAGTTCTTTAGGTGCGTCATTATCGTTTTCAGCGCGGTATTGAGCTGCTTCATTTCTTCATCGGAGCCATGAATGTCTGGATGAAAGATGCGTGAAAGCTGTTTATAGCGGGATTTTAGTTGATTAGGTGTCAGGTTCTGCTGTTGGCTAGTTGAAAACCCAAATCGTAAGTAGGCACTTTCAAGTGTATTTGATTGATGTATCGACGAAGCGGCTTTGTCTGCGGATTGATGTGCCAATTTTAGTTTGTGTTGGAGCTGAGCAATGGTTCGTTGCTGGGTCGTGATGAGGTCATTGAGTCGTGCATTACTCGCATTGCTGTGGTTCAGATTGTCGTTACTGTGACTGCCACTAAAGGGAGATTGTGATATTGACGTTGGTTTCCGCTTAGCCTGATAAATGAATACGGCCAGAATTAATGACAACAAAAGTAAATAAATTAAGTGTGTTGCCCACGAGCTTCCCACAGTTTCGGGTTGATGGGTTTGATTTGGAGAGTGGGTGCTCAAATTAGGTGTCGATAACACCGTCGACTCTTGTTCTTTTAGCGCTTCGATTTGGCGCATTTGGCGTTGATTAAACTGGCGTTGTAGTGCTTGTTCATAAGCCGGTTCAAAAGAAGACGATTGCCCAGCGGCAAAGGAATACCAAAGCACGGCTTGATCAGTGGCTGGAATATCAACATCGGCATTACTATATAGCTCCGCCAACTTTCCGTATGTGCTTTGGTCGCCCTGTATGGCCAGTTTGGTATAAAGAAGTACTGCGCGTGAAGGATTACGTTTTACTCCACGGCCGTACTCAAGTGCTTGAGCGTAATTGTATGTCGCACCAAGGTGACCGTTATTACTTGCTAGTTGATACCAGTAACTAGCCTTAGTGAGATCTTTTTGGACCCCTTGCCCCGTTTCAAATGCAAGTCCGAGTTGGTATTGTGCATCGGCATTATTAAGCTGTGCTTGCTTCTCTAACGATGGAATCGAATTTGCCATTGCCGAGCAGACCAATAATACCCATAACGACAAAGCACGAGCTGCAGTTGGCCATACACGGTAATGCACCTGAGTCATCATTTTCCTTATGAATGCTGGTGAAGGTCGATATTACTTGAGCATTTTGGGCGCTTGGGCGCCATCAATCGGTCGATTAACAGAAAGCTTACGCCCCTTTTTCAAGCCCACTTCGTAATCGGCAGTGATATTCTTCATTGCATCTCGAAGTTGTTGCTTAAAGGTTTCGCGGTCGATATTTTTAAACTCTTTATCGATGTAGTTATTAATTTTGTTGTTCGACTCGTCGTCAGGCGTGATAATCGGCAGCTTTTCAAGAGCCCCTTCAATCCAGCCGGAGACAAAAGAATTGACTCGTCGGGTCACTTCGGCTGTCGATGTACCTGAACCTGCGAAGCCGTTTCTGAATTGGCCAGTGTGTTCATTCATTTCACGGTACACAATATCAAATGCAAACGCCGCAAAAATAGCTCTGTCGGCTTCGCCAATAAACTCAACGCGTTTCAGGCCTTTATGGTTGAGCAGAACCGCTTCGACCCCAAATTTAGTGTTGATCCCACGAATGACGCGCAAAATTGTAGAGCTGATACTGGCAGGCAGTAAGTGTGTCGATTGGGTCTTACCCATTTTGATGAACTCAATGTCATCTTTATCTAGGCCATACTTCAACATGAGGTTATGCGCCATTTTGATCGCATTCGCCGCTTCGTTGACGTTGGCTGAATTACCTAACTCTAGGCACTTAGCTATTTTTTTTAGGGCTTTTTGTTTATCCATCGACAATGTGAGTTCTCTGTACCGCGAAAGAAAAAGGGCACTATTTTAACGAGTTTCCAATGAAAGGGGAAGTGTAGGTTTTGAAATAGAAGATGGGCGAGACCGAAGTCCACCCATTCTGTTTAAGTTGTCGTGATGGTTGCGGCGTCGTACTGAGCTAGATACCGAGTTCGTCGAGCAGATCTTGGCTATTATCAGGCTGTGTTTTAGGGGACTTCGTTTCTTTATTTTTTATTGCTTGTTCTATAATCGCGTCGGGTGTCTCATCGGCTTGCACCTCGAATTCTTCCATCTGGATAAACTCAGTTTTGTCCATGGCGAATTCTAGGTAAAAGATATTGTTGTTTGCGGTTGAAAACGTCACACGTCTAGCTTGAGGTCGTTCCAAGTTAGTATCGACAGAAAGAACCACTTGCTTATTGATAGCCAGCATTTTAGGTTGGTTTTGGGTGATGTTGGTTTGTAGCTCTTTTCGTACTTTATTAGTAAAGTCACCAACAAGCTGGTTCATCAGTTCGCCCAGTACATCGCCAACTTCATCTGCATTATGGTGAATGGCGAGTTCTTCTTCGGGCATTCCCATGCTACGCATATAGTTTGAGTACACTTCCAATGCTGCTTGGGACGTAAAGTTGATAACGACCAAACCAGAAAAACCACCGTCAAATAGTACGAAGCACCCAAAGTCAGGCTTAAGCGTAGTTTTGGTGATTTTTTGAACCATAGCAGAGTAGGTGATGCTGGATTGTGTTGCTGAAGTGAGTACGGTAGAAACCGATTGGCATAGTTTAAGAAGAATATCTTCCGTGGTGATAACCTTGGTTTTTTTCATTAGAGTTCGCTTAATTGGTTACTGCTTCCTTGATGCTACTGAGTTTGGCATGAAGGAAACCGCTTGAAAAGGTATAAACGATGCATAATTGCTATGAGATTGCGATTTGATCACATTTTTAATTGTTGTAAAGTAACCGGATAAGTAGAATTAGCTCACTTCTTCTGCCGATACTGATGATCCGTTTAAAATACTGGGTTGATGTGGTTGTGCAGGCTGTCGTGTCATTATTTTTTATTATTCCCTTGCTGAGCGGATCGGCATGTTTAAGGGGCAGGAAGCAAAATGTTACCAAGACTAAGTACGCAATCTGACATTAACCCTACGGTCGTTGTCTTTCTTCAACAGCTCAAACAAAAAGGCTTCACTGGCGATATTGAAACGCAATATTCCAGTCGTTTAGCTGTGGCAACGGATAACAGTGTCTATCAAGTCCTGCCTCAAGCGGTTGTGCACCCAAAAACGACACAAGACGTGCAGATTGTTGGCGAACTTTCGAGTCTAGAATCATTTCAGTCTATACAGTTTTCACCGAGAGGTGGCGGAACTGGCACCAATGGCCAATCTCTGACTTCTGGTATTGTCGTTGATCTCTCGCGCCATATGAATCGTGTGCTTGAAATTAATAAAGAAGAAGGTTGGGTGCGGGTTCAGACAGGGATTGTTAAAGATGCCTTAAATGATGCGGTGCGCCCCTTTGGGTATTTCTTTTCACCTGACTTGTCGACGAGCAATCGTGCCACGCTAGGGGGGATGATTAATACCGACGCGTCGGGGCAGGGCTCGCTAAAGTACGGTAAGACTTCCGACCATGTGCTGTCGTTACAAGCGGTATTTGCCGATGGTTCGTTGTTAGAAAGTGATGGTTCGCTTGGGTTTCCAGTAGAACAAAGCTATGCAACTCAAGCGCTTAAGATTTCTGAACAGGTATGCCGAGAGAATCGACTATTAATAGATGAAAAATTCCCGCCATTAAACCGTTTTCTTACCGGCTACGATCTAAAAAATGCTTTTGACCCAGTCCAAGATACCTTTGATATCACGCGCATTTTGTGTGGCGCAGAAGGGTCGTTAGCGTTTATTACCGAAGCAAAACTTAATCTAACGCCTATTCCCAAAGCCCGCACGCTGATCAATGTTAAATACAACACGTTTGAAGCGGCACTGCGAAATGCACCATTTATGGTGGAAGCCAATGCGTTGTCAGTTGAAACAATAGACTCCAAAGTTTTGAACCTAGCGAAACAAGATATTGTTTGGCATACCGTGAGCGACCTTATCACTGATGTACCGGGTAAAGAGATGCTTGGTATAAATATGGTGGAGTATGCTGGTGAAGATACTCATGAGGTAGAGGCTTCTGTGAAGCAGCTGACCGCAAAATTGGATGAGATGCTGGAAACTGAACAAGCCGGTATTATTGGATATCAGATCACGAGCGACGTTGCCAGCTTAGGTCGGATTTATAATATGCGTAAAAAAGCGGTGGGGTTACTTGGCGCAGTAAAAGGCAGTGCTAAGCCCATCGCGTTTGCAGAAGATACGTGTGTTCCACCTGAGAATTTGGCGGACTTTATCGATGAATTCCGGGCTCTACTCGATGCTCACGGTTTGCACTACGGTATGTTTGGTCACGTTGATGCGGGCGTTTTGCATGTACGTCCTGCGCTCGACATGTGCGATCCAAAACAAGAAGCGTTAATGCACCAAGTGTCCGATGAAGTGGTTAAATTGGTCTCCAAGTATGGCGGTTTGATGTGGGGAGAACATGGTAAAGGCTTCCGCTCAGAGTACGGCCCTGCTTTTTTTGGTGATGTTTTATTTAATGAACTACGCCGTATAAAATCGGCGTTTGATCCCCACAATAAAATGAATCCAGGTAAAATTTGTACACCACTAGGCAGTGAAGATGGCTTAGTGAAAGTCTCGGATGTCAAACGGGGCACGTATGACCGTCAGATCCCTGTAGAAGTGCGAGATAGCTTTTCTCAGGCTATGGAGTGTAACGGTAACGGATTATGTTTTAACTACGATACCGCATCACCTATGTGCCCTTCGATGAAGGTGACGGCCGACCGACGTCATTCTCCAAAAGGACGAGCGGGATTGGTTCGAGAGTGGTTACGACAGCTCTCTGAGCAAGGTTTTGATGTGGTCGAACTTGAACATCAAACACAAAAAGGTAGCAGCGCGAAAGGATTGATCGAGAAATGGCGCAATACGTTTAACAAGCGTCACGAGTATGATTTTTCACATGAAGTGTATGAGGCAATGAACGGTTGCCTTGCTTGTAAGGCGTGCGCTAGCCAGTGCCCAATTAAGGTTGATGTGCCGAGTTTTCGAGCGCGTTTTTTAAATCTCTATTACACACGTTACCAGCGCCCTGCTAAAGATTACTTAGTGGCAAACATCGAGACCCTACTGCCATATATGGCAAAAATACCTAAAACAGTGAACTTTGCACTTAAACAACCTTGGGTAAAATCCCTAACTGAAAAAAGTGTGGGCTACATCGATGCACCACTTCTATCTGTTCCTACGTTAAAACAACGCATGCAGTCTCAACTCATTGACGTGTTTGATTTGGAAAAATTGTCTGGGTTGTCAGACGCAAAGAAAGCCGACTATGTGTTGATAGTACAAGACCCATTTACCAGCTTCTACGACGCAGAAGTAGTGGAAGACTTTGTTAAATTGGTGCTTGTATTAGGAAAGACGCCCGTGATCTTGCCATTCAAACCAAACGGTAAAGCGGCACATATCAAAGGATTCTTAAAACAGTTTGCTGATGGAGCACAATCTACAGCTGATTTCCTACAGCGAGTGGCCCTGCTAAATATACCATTGGTTGGCGTCGATCCGGCACTGGTGCTGTGCTATCGCGACGAATACGTTGAGATATTGGAAGACAAACGTGGAGAGTTTGATGTATTGACGGTTCATGAATGGTTGACGCCACTACTGACAACCCTGACGCCCTCAGTATCAAGTGACAAAGAACCATGGTATCTCTTTGCGCACTGCACAGAGAAAACCAAACTTCCTAATGCTGAAAAAGAGTGGGGCAGTATTTTCAGTCATTTCGGAGGCCAACTTAACACGGTACCGGTTGGCTGTTGTGGGATGGCGGGTACGTTTGGGCACGAGTCGGATAAGTTGCAAATGTCGAAAGATATCTATGGCCTAAGTTGGAAACCTCAAATGGCGTCCTTGCCAAAGGATCGTTGCCTTGTTACTGGTTATTCTTGTCGTAGCCAAGTAAAACGTTTTGAGGATCAACCGGTGAAGCACCCTTTACAGGCTATATTGCGTCTGATTACCATTGTATAAAGTCTATATATAGCGGATGCCAAGCGAGTAAGATTTGATGCGGTGAAATGTGGGAATCGTACTGATTCCTACTTGGTACGGTAAGCCGACATGACGACTTGCTCGCAAATTATTAACGCTCACGCGACTTATCAAGGACTAAGAGAATGAAAGCATTAGAACTGAAAATTCCACCAGTTGCTGTTTTCCTGGTCCTTGCAATCTTGATGTTTGCCATTCATTCCGTAGATAGCACTTGGCTCTTTATTTACATTCCCTTGAAGGTAATCTGGGTCGTGCTTCTGGTTGCGGCAAGCGGGTATGTTGGTATATCAGGTGTTTATGAATTTAAGCGTGCGAAAACTACGGTGGATCCCACTCGACCCGACAAGGCTAGCCAAGTCGTAGATTCAGGGATTTTTTCACTCACTAGAAATCCAATGTATGTCGCTCTTTATTGCTTGTTACTAGCTTGGGGGATATGGTTGGAAGATGTGTTGAGCCTGCTGACGAGTGTGTTGTTCGTTTTATATATTAACCGTTTCCAAATTCAACCTGAAGAGCGTGCATTGACACGTATGTTTGGAGAGCAGTACCTTGATTACAAGGCGAGAGTGAGACGGTGGATCTAGTTCGTTCATTTGAATGTGGGCGGGAGTGCTCTAAGGCTCAACTAGTGAAGCGCATGAAAAAGCCCCGCGTTAGATATTTCAATCGCAGGGCGCTAATCGTTGAGCGGTTTAAGAGCGGCGTATAAGGTTATGCGGCGCTATTTACCTGAGCAAGAAAGTCGGTCTTACGTTGGTTGAAACGATCCACTAAATCTTCAACCGCTTCATCGCTGTAGGGTTTCAGCCCCGTCGCCACCATTCTTTTCATGCCTTTACCCACAATTTCACCGTCTTCGGTAAACGAGAAGTTTAGTGTCACTAAGCCACGTTTACCTTCAACATCAAACGTTGCGCCGGTAAACTCAACTACAGGGTGGTTAAGATCGATTCGATCGAACTCGACTTCCATACTTTCGTATATGACTAATGGGCGCTGGCAGTTGATCATCATCTGCTGCTCTTGCATGAGTGGCACCATAATATGTGGAAAATTCATGCCCGAGAACTGTACATAACTGGTAACAAGATGTTCGATGAATGCTTGATCGTGACTGACGGCACCGTCACGTGTCATGTGTAAGTATTCTTTGTTATTACTATCAACTAGCGCGCTTTCTGTATCACACCTCTTGCTTACACTCAGCGGTATACCATCTGTGACCATGCCAGAAAAATCAAAGCGCATTTTTTGACTAATGCCTTCTTTTTGCAGTAATACTGCAAATAATAGATCGCCCGGTACACAAAAGCGTTTTGCATCTTCGTCATGAATTGGGTTGAAGTCCTCCGCTACTTTTTTTGCAAAATGGCTTGCTTGCAGGCGCGTGAATTCAAAATGGTCGTTGGTGCTGGTTACGTAAGGCGTTAGAAACATAATACTCTTCGATTTGACACTATTGGTCCGGATTATATATGAGTATCGCTGGCAAATGGTCTATCCAGTGATAAATATGACGAGATCTTGTCTTTCTATGGGATGGGCTATTAATTGAAAGAGTAAAAAGAGCGATTCACGAATGAAGCATAGTCAGAACAGAACCATGCTTGCGGTTTATGTGCGTCCAGAACAATGCTAGCAGGGTAAGCTGGCAGTACTAGTGCCTGGCGTACCCTTAGCGGTGCTCCTGCCTTTATTAAACTTGAGCCTGTTTGAAGATGAGGGTTCTAGAAGCCGCAACGAGGCATATGATGCACAACAGCGCAGTGACGATGCCCACTAGAGAAAGGGTGAACACTGAGCTGTAGCCAAATTGGTCAATAGATATTCCAGCCAACATGGCACCCACCCCAAATCCGCCAGCCATACAGAGCATCAGTAATCCTTGAGTGAGCGCTGGAGAGGTAGGGCTTAGACGCCCAGCAATGGCAGGAATGATCATATCGTTCCAAGACATCGCCTGCATGAGAAGCACTAATAGGGCAACGGGAATCATGCTATGTACATCTTTTCCTGCCGTGAGCCAGAACAAGGTGCCAATGATTAAATAAACAATTTGCGCGGTAAACCAGACATTGAAAGGGCCGCTTTTTTGCATCCATCGTCCTGCTGATTCCAACATAAATATACTAATGAAAGCCGACACGGCCATACCTAACGCAGAGTTTCCTATTTCAACGTGGTACACCTCTTTGATCAGGAGTGGGCCTAGTTCCATTAGGTTTGACGACAAGAACATAGAGAAAAATACGGCGAGCAGAAACAGTAACCATGGTAAAAATCGTGTATTGGTACCGCTTGAATGGCCTTTTGAGCGACTCTCAAGATTATGTGAATTGGAGTGTTTGGATTGATCTTCAGTAATGATAGCGGGAGGAGGGGCAATAGAGACCAGAAAGAGAACACAGGTAACCAAAGCCAATAATATCAGCAGTTGCTCATCACTCTCTACAGCATATGATTCTGCGATAGCAATGAGCACCGCGGTGACGATAATACCGAAAAATTGACATTGAAAAAGGTTAGTCAGACCTCGGCCTTCTTCTTCTTGGTTTTTGCTGGTGGCGATAACAAAAGTTGGGTTGAGTACTAATAGCGACACACTGCCGAGTCCAATCAATAACCCAACGGTCCAATAGATTGGCATGGTCGTTTCAGCGAAGTAGAGAATGAGCAAGGCGATGATATGAATAAACAACGCCATTCTTTGTAAGATGCGATGGCATGAATATTTGTCCGCAATGCCTCCAATGAGAGGCGCGAATAAGCCAGCACCACCGATTAATGCCATTACTTGGCCAAGTAGTGCACCACTAGAAGTCCGTTCTATGATGATTGGGTTGAGTAGAATTGCAATGCCAACCCATTGGACGATTCCAAGGGAAGATTGCGCTAGGTGCCATAAACGAAAACCATTCATGTACAGACGTTCCTTTATTTATAATTTACTCATGAATTTTCAATGAACTAGAAAAACATACAAGTAAATTACCCACTGTTACCCTCTCAAAGGTAGTAAAAGCCTTGTAGTGAGAATGGTTTTTAGCTCAGAGATGCTTTATAAGCGCGGTGATTCGTTCGTTGTTTGAATAATTGCAGGGCAGTAATCGCGAGTAATTACTGCGATGTATTTGAATAGATGGGAAATTCATCTAGGGTTTAGATAGGGCAAGAAGACTGACGCCTACACAAGAAGAGGAAATACGAATGAAAACAGCTCTAACAGCAGTACTTGTATCCAGTTTATTTTTGTTTGGTTGCGCAAAATCCGACGTAGCAAAAGAGGAAGCCGAACTTAATATGGCAAACCCGGCAGCTGTGTTCTGTGAGCAGCATGGAAGCTATGACCTTGCAACCGGGAAGTGTGCACTTAAATCTGGCGAAACCGTTGATGCTTGGACTTATTATAGAGAACACAACAGCGCTGATAAAACAGAAGCGCAACGCTTTTGTGAAGCCAAAAAAGGTGTATATCTAGCGGAGAAAAAGCAATGTGAGCTTGCTAACGGCGATGTGATGGATGCTATGGACTATTTTCGAGATCATCAAAGCTCAAGTAATTAACGAACTTCCAATTGATTTAATTATGTAGCTGAACGTTACGAAGTAATACTACGTTGGGAGAGCGAGCGGTGATTCTAGTAAAATGGCTATCCACGTTGCTAAGCACATTACTGTGTATAGTGCTGCTCGGTGGATGCAGTAATAGGATCATCGACGCTAACCCTAGCATGTATGAGCGTTCACATTCATTATCGCCCTACCGGCAAGCAACGTTTTCGCTTTACGCAACGGAAACTCGTGACTGGTTGTCAACGTATCGCGTTTTTCATGGGGCGGGCTTTGACAAAGAAATGAAGGCTGTCAGTCCATATAAGTTAGTACCAAACAAGGCCAATGGCCAAGGGGTATTACTGGTGCATGGTCTGGGCGATTCGCCTTACTCATTTGTTGATATTGCACCGTATTTGTCCGCTCAAGGTTACCTTGTCCATGTGATGCTTTTGCCTGGACATGGCTCTCGTCCTGCTGATCTTATGAATCCTACCTATGATGATTGGGTGGAGTCTGTTGCCCACCAAGTTGACCTACTCAGACAAGAGGTCGATTCAGTTTGGCTTGGTGGCTTTTCAACGGGTACCAATTTGGTCACCAGTTACGCGGCTGGTCGAGCGGACATCAATGGCTTATTGCTTTTTTCTCCGGCTTTTAAGCCCAAAGACCCATTAGCTGGGTTGGCTGGGTTTGCGAGCTACTTTGTTGATTGGGTCAGTGTGGAAAAAGAACAAAACTACTCCCGTTATGATTCGTTGGCGATGCATGGTGCCGCGTTGTATTACCAAAGCGCCGTAGAAGTTCAAAAAAAATTAAATGCAGACCCACTTGATGTGCCGGCTATTCTGATGCTTGCAGAAAGTGATGAGTTAGTCGATGCAAAGGGGATCTATGATTTGTTCAAGGTGCGTTTTAGCCATCAAGAGTCAGAGTTGATTTGGTTTGGGGATCGCAGTTACAGCGACCCTCGTTTCGTAAAATTTCCCATGAAACTGCCCGAATTTTACATCCAAAGTGGTTCCCATATATCGGTGTTGTATAGTGCAAGCAATCCACTGTACGGAAGACAAGGTTTGATGCGCCAATGCGGAGGTAGCCAAGAAGGGGAGGTATACAAAGTTGACTGTCCTAAAATGCCGACATTGAGTCACGCGGCGTGGGATGTCTTCGAAGATGATACGATCAGCGCTCGGTTGAGTTGGAATCCTTATTTTGAACAGACGATGCAACGAGTACTGAGTTTTATGCAAAGAGTACCAGTGAAAAATTGATATGTTGTGATACTGAATTAGCTTACTAGTACGCTATATTGATCTTCATCATAATAATTCAGACGGTAAATTTATTTTTATTAATAGGTGACGATTTTATGTTAACAGCATCTCATATTGCCAACGATATGGATGACAATTTTCTTAATCTATAGATAATTAACATAGTAATTTGAAATACGATGTTTCAAATAGGTGCAACAATGGATATTTTCAACATGACAAATAGTTGGATTACATTAGATTATAAGATCGCATTTTTCTTCCCTTCGAGATAAGCCTACCTCTCGCACTGTTTTGTGCACGCTAAATTTAACTAAGTAATTACCAGTATTATATAACTTAGGTATTACTGCGTTTGTTTTATTGTAATAAAAATCAATGTCTAGATATTTATCTGGATAACATTGTTATTTAATTATTCTTGTTTGCTTTTGATTATCTGGTCTAAAACAAGAATAAATAGAAGAGTAGGATAATATTATGGAAAACTTTAAACATCTCCCTGAACCATTCCGTATTCGCGTCGTCGAGCCAGTGAAACGCACCACCCGTGAATACCGTGATGAAGCCATTATAAAAGCAGGAATGAACCCTTTCTTGCTAGACAGTGAAGACGTGTTTATTGATCTATTAACGGACAGCGGCACAGGCTCTATTACTCAAGAGATGCAAGCTGCGATGTTACGTGGTGATGAAGCTTACAGTGGCAGCCGAAGCTATTATGCACTTGCCAATGCCGTTAAAGATATTTTTGGTTATGATTTAACGATTCCAACCCACCAGGGCCGTGGTGCAGAGCAAATCTATATTCCGGTATTGATTAAAAAACGCGAAAAAGAAAAGGGATTAGACCTAACCAAAATGGTCGCGTTATCTAACTATTTCTTTGACACCACACAAGGTCACACGCAAGTTAACTGCTGTGTTGCTAAGAACGTATACACTAAAGATGCCTTTGACACTGCTGTTAACGCAGACTTTAAAGGAAACTTCGATTTAGAAAAGCTGGAAGAAGCCATCATCGATGCAGGTGCTGCAAACGTACCTTATATCGTGAGCACCATTACTTGTAACTCAGCAGGTGGTCAGCCTGTTTCAATTGCAAACCTTAAAGCGGTGTATGAAATCGCTCAGAAGTATGATATCCCAGTCATTATGGACTCGGCTCGCTATGCTGAGAATGCGTATTTTATTCAACAGCGTGAAGAGGGTTACAAAGACTGGACGATTGAAGAAATTACTCGCGAATCTTACAAGTATGCCGATGGCCTTGCGATGTCAGCGAAGAAAGATGCCATGGTACAAATGGGCGGATTGTTGTGCTTTAAAGATGAAAGCATGATGGATGCTTACACTGATTGTCGCACGCTTTGTGTTGTACAAGAAGGGTTCCCTACCTATGGTGGCTTAGAAGGCGGCGCGATGGAGCGTTTAGCTGTAGGCCTTTATGACGGCATGCGTCAAGAGTGGCTGGCTTACCGTATTAACCAAGTGCAATATTTGGTTAATGGTTTAGAAGCGATAGGTGTTGTCTGTCAGCAGGCGGGTGGTCACGCTGCGTTTGTCGATGCTGGTAAGTTGCTTCCGCATATCCCAGCGGATCAATTCCCTGCTCATGCGTTGGCTTGTGAGTTGTACAAAGTCGCAGGGATTCGCGCGGTAGAAATTGGCTCTCTGTTGTTAGGTAGAGACCCAGCTACTGGCAAGCAGCACCCTTGCCCAGCAGAGTTACTCCGCTTAACGATTCCTCGTGCGACCTACACTCAGACTCATATGGACTATGTCATTGAGGCATTTGAGAAGGTTAAAGAGAATGCGCACAAAGTGAAGGGGCTAGATTTTACTTACGAGCCTGAGGTGTTGCGTCACTTCACAGCTCGATTAAAAGAAGTAGAAAAAGTCACGGCTCACGCGCCACAAGCTCAGCTCGAAGAAGCTTAATCTCCAACAAAGGGCGTAGCAAGCAAGCTACGCTCTTTTTTTATCGATACCTATAATAATTAAAAATTTAAAATTAGTTAAAAACTAATTCAATTACGTGAACCTTACGAGAATATATTATGAATAAGAATCCATCTTTAATAGGTGGTGCCTGTATTATTGCCAGCGTATGTGTCGGTGCTGGAATGTTAGGGCTACCAAGTGCAGGGGCAGGGGCGTGGACGGTTTGGTCTTTATTCGCTATTGCGATTACTATGATAGTAATGACTATATCGGGTTGGATGTTATTAGAAGCATTCAAAAACTACGGCCTTAAAGTTTCATTTGATACGGTGACAAAAGATTTATTAGGCTCAAAGATTAATTTTTTAAATAATATAACGGTGTATTTTGTAGGTGGTATCCTACTTTATGCGTATATTACTTCATCGGGACTTATTTTAAAGGATGTCCTTGGGCTGAATGCCAAATTAGCGTCTGCCTTATTTGTTCTTATCTTTTCCACTTTTGTTTGGCATTCCACTCGAGCGGTCGATCGTATTTCCGTCGTACTTATCGCTTTTATGGTTCTGAGCTTTGTCTTCGGGGTATCTGGTCTTGCCGTCAAAGTCGATATGGGTGTGTTATTCGATACGATTAGTCAAGAAAACCATTACGCTCCGTACGCAATGGCGATGTTACCTGTTGCACTGACATCGTTTGGCTACCATCACTCGGTGTCGTCAATGAGAGCGTATTACGGCTCAGAGGCTAAGGCGAAACAAGCCATTCTTGGCGGAACGATTATCGCCTCTTTATTGTATTTTGTTTGGCTTGTTAGCATCTTTGGTAATCTACCTAGAGCGAGCTTTGGACCTGTTATAGAGCAGGGAGGGAACGTTGACGCTTTGCTAACAGCGTTGGGTTCAGTGATTGAATCTGATCGAGTGGCGAATGCAATCAATACGTTTTCAATGGCGGCGATACTTTCTTCTTTTATTGGCGTCGGGCTGGGGGTATTCGACTTCCTAGCAGACTTTTTTAAATTTGAAGATACTCGCCAAGGTAGAACCAAAACATGGTTAGTAACGTTCTTACCACCGCTTGTTTTATCGGTACTATTTCCCTTTGGTTTCGTTATCGCTATCGCGTACGCAGGCGCAGCAGCCACCGTATGGACATGTATTATTCCTGCACTTTTAGCGAAGAAAACACGAGAAGGAAACAACGGCTCGGAGGGCTTTAAAGCGCCCGGTGGCATGGTAATGATTTATATCGTCATTGGTTTTGGTGTATTAACGGCAACGTTTCACTTTTTATCGATGTTGGGGTTATTACCTGTGTTTACGGGGTAATCGTTCGTACTCATCATCCACGAGTGATTAACCCAATAGTGTTTGTTCGTTGTTTATGACGTGTTCTTGGCATGACTCAACACATCATAATACTCAATACATCATGAACGACGAACACCATGAATGTATTTTTTAAGGAAAATGTCAATGACAGCAATTGTTACCCCACAAGCACCACAAGCGATCGGCCCTTATGTTCAGGGTGTGACGTTTGGAAATATAGTGATGACCTCAGGCCAACTCCCTCTTCACCCAGAAACGAAAGTGATGCCAGAAGATGTTGCGGAACAAACTACTCAATCTCTTAATAATGCGCTTGCGATAGTTAAAGAGGCGGGCCTAGAAGCGTGTCACATCGTCAAGACAACGGTTTTTGTCAAAGATTTGAATGATTTTTCAAAGGTGAACGCTGCGTATGAGGCCTTTTTTAGCCTTCATCAAGCTCCGTTTCCAGCGCGTTCGTGCGTTGAAGTGGCGAGACTGCCGTTGGATGCAAAAGTAGAAATTGAGGTGATAGCGGTACATTAGGTGTGAGTTAAGAAGTAAGATTTTGCTCAGGGGGCGCCAGTAGGTTTGGCGCCTCATATCAAGCTAGGAGCGTGTCATGCTATAAGCCTAGTTCCCCATAATATTACTCAAGTAAGCACTATAAGAACGTTGATATCATTGACGACCCTATTTACTTCGCCAAGTTTTACTTACCCAACCTCCTGCGTTTTCGTCAAAATAGCTACCGGTAAACTCTTGTTTGAATTCAACAACATTGTCTCGATGCGGGTGTTGGTCGATCAATTCGTTGATGTATCTAGCCATTGGGTCATTGCATTGCTCTCGTACTTTTCTTTCGGCGACTTCTTTAATGACTTGCATACGGTACGATTTACTCATTTTCTTCATCTTTAACCTCCTTGGTCATGGGCGTTATCAAACCATAGGAGGTAATTAGAAGTCGGTCAAATAATGAACAATGTTTTGTTGAGAAAGTCATTCATTAGTGGTAACGCGATCAATATGAGTCATAAGAAAGTATAAGTTACATCCAGTATGTTACTGCCAATGTTAAGGATTACAGATTATTGTCTTAAGAAGTTTTAACAAGTTCCCTTGTTTTGATCGGAGATACATCAATGTCAAACTTCAAAAAATGGCCAGCAATAGACCCAGAAAAAGTCGCAAAGTATAAATACATCTGGGAAAATGTATCAGCCGCAGATAATTTAGACCCTAAAATAGCGGCCTACCTTGCTCGAGTAAAACAGCAGGGCGGCGGCAAGGGCATTGAGCAGCTAAGTTTCATCAATAAAGACTACCTCGGTTTTTATCAAGCGCCATTCTCTCAAGATCTTGATAATGCGGACCTCGTCATTTATGGAATGGGCATTGAAAAATGTTCACCAACAGGTTCATCTCATAAATTTGCGCCTCAGCGTCTGCGCCACCTTAGTAAAATGGGCATGGGTACGGTTGGAGACAATGGTGAGCTTCCGTTTGAATGGTGTCGTGTTGTCGATTACGGTAACTGGGATAGCCTAGGCCAATTCGAGCTAAAAGCCGAAGTTGAACAGTTGACCGACCTTCTTCACCATATGGTTGTCGAGAAGAACTGCACACCGCTGGTATTTGGTGGTGATCACACCATCCCTTATCCTACCATGCGTGCCCTAGGTGAAAAGTATGGCCCGTTGCGTGTTATTCACTTTGATGGCCATTACGATCTGTCTACTCGTGCTGATTTTGATTATCCGTATACTTCAGGCCACTGGTTAGCGAAGCTGTATTCTGAAGGCTTAGCGGATCCAGAGCGTACGGTACAAATTGGTATGCGTGGCCGCCAAACAGCGCTGGTAAAAGGCAACCATATTGCATTTGGTACCACAGGTTTTACGTCTAATGAAGTGTATGACCTTGGCGTTGATGCGATGGTAGAAAGCATCATTGATCGCTGTGGTGATGGTGGTCCGGTCTATCTAACCTTTGACTTAGATGCGCTAGATACTGCGTTCTGTCGTGCTAACTCAAGCCCGGATCCATTTGGCTTGAGCCACCTGCAGGTCTATGAAATCTTACGTAAGGTGAAGGCATCAGGTAAAGTACGTTTAGTGGGTGCTGATATTGCTGAATACACGCCAGATACTGACCCAACCGACAAAGATGGCATCATTGCTGCTGGCTTTGGATGGGAACTTTTCTGCTGGTTAGCTGAGATTAAGCGCGACGAGAACGGTGAAGACCGCCACACAGAATGGCCACTGGCCTTTGGCTCTGTCACTTTGTAGACAGTGAGCTAATACGATAAAAAGGTTCGACATATCGAACCTTTTTTGATCCCGGAAATAAACAGCGTAACGCGTTTTGCTTTAGTCATTCTACTCTCTCAGAGTACACTTATCTGTGTAAAGCACGGTAAATAATAAAGACAAAGCACGAGGGTGTGATAAACTTAATGATAACAATAATCATTAGTGAATAGTTTATGAAAAAGCCTACGCCCAAAACCCTTTCCGTGATTCAAACTCGTTTGCTTACCCCTAATATGCGTCGCTTGACCTTACAGGCAGAGGCATTGAAGTCACTCGAGCTTGATAGTGTCGGTGGCTATATTAAGTTTTTGTTTAATCAAGATGGTGGCACGGATCTTATTGGACTGTCAGAAGATAGTCGCCCAAAGATGAGAACCTACACCATTCGATCGCTTGATGTGGAGCAAGGCGTCATCGAAGTGGATTTTGTTACTCATATAACGGAAGACAAATTATGTGGTTTCGGTGCCCGTTGGGCGATCTCTGCGAAAGTAGGGGATACGATTAGTATTGTCGGGCCTGGTACGATACAGAATATTAATACCGAAAAAGATTGGTTTTTCTTGACCGCAGATATGACATCGTTGCCTGCGCTATCCACCAAGCTTGCAACACTTCCGCCAGAGGCAAGAGGATACGCTGTCATTCAGCTCATTGACTTAGAAGATAAACAAACACTGAACGTTCCAGAAGGGATAGAAGTGGTTTGGACACTAGAGTCTGTCGCGCAAACGGCTCAGTCATTACCGTGGTTATCCGGCGAACCTTTTGTATGGTGCGCTTGTGAATTTGATGAAATGAAAGCACTTAGACAATATTTCCGTAACGAAAAAGCCATTCCTAAAGAAGATATCTATATCAGTAGCTATTGGAAAAGTGGGGTGGCAGAAGATGGACATAAGGCTATTAAAAAACAAGACCATGATGCGTTTGAAGGCTAGTGAGAGGGTTTTAATCCACTCGGTGATTGATTCCTAACCGTTACTGATAAATTTGGCTAGTGTTGCTGGTGATAGTATTGGCTTATTTGATTAATCATGAAAAATAAGCCAATGATTTTCACTTCCTTATTGGCATGACTTTCGGTAATGCCCCATCATAAATTCTACTTGAATCACAAAATACATAGCATATATCCTTCTTTATTTTTCCTAGCAGATTAAGTCTCTGCTTGTTACACTCCCGCACAGAAAAATAACAACATAATTACATCCCCAAACACGCGCCTTGCCTCTTGTACCCTACATGCAATTGAGAGGCGCATATAACTGATAGAGGTCCCCCAGGTACTATGAGTAATAGCACTATCTCGCAATCGGAAATTCATCAAAATCAATGGCAACTTAACCAAACACTCGTCGAGTCGATTCTGCCTATCTTAGGTCGGCTTTACAGGGAAAAGGGCGTCGAAATCCTGTTATTTGGTAAAACGCTCGTTAACGCCACGACCATTGATATTATTAAAACCCACCGTGTTTCTCGCCACTACTCCAGCCAATCCGTCAACGTTGCCCAAACCGCTCCCATCATTGAAAAATTGATTGAGCTTGATTTATCACCTTGTTGCATCGATGTAGGTCAGATTGCTCAGCAATACTGGTCTACGCATAATGATAGCAAAAGCATTACAGATTTCTTGATGACATCACTCGTTGAGAGCATCAACAGCGATAGCGCTCGAGAAATGAAAGATGTTGTGTTGTATGGTTTTGGACGCATTGGTCGTTTACTAACCCGTATTCTGGTTGAGAAAAGCGGACCTGGTTATCCACTACGCTTACGCGCTATCGTCGTACGTGGTGGCAAACAGGGTGACCTTCAAAAACGAGCGAGCTTGTTGCGTCGTGATTCAGTACATGGCCAGTTCAACGGCAGTATTGTTGTTGATGAGGAAAGCAAAGCGCTGATTGTCAATGGCAACTATATCCAAGTTATCTATGCCAACTCCCCGTCAGATGTAGACTACACCGCTTATGGCATCAATAACGCACTTGTTGTTGATAACACGGGTGTGTGGCGTGATGCCGAAGGTTTGGGTCAACATGTCGCTTGCCTTGGGGCGGAGCGCGTGCTGCTTACCGCTCCAGGTAAAGGCGATATCAAGAATGTTGTCTTTGGTGTTAACCATGATGTTATTCAAGATAGCGACATGATCGTCTCTGCGGCAAGTTGCACCACCAATGCCATCACACCGACGCTGAAGGCGGTCAATGATAAGTACGGCATCGTGTCTGGACACATTGAAACTGTGCACTCCTATACTAACGATCAGAATCTGATTGATAACTATCACAGTGGTGATCGTCGTGGCCGTTCTGCATCGCTGAATATGGTCTTAACATCAACGGGTGCAGCAAAAGCCGTATCTAAAGCATTGCCTGAATTAGAAGGTAAATTGAGCGGCAACGCTATTCGTGTTCCTACCCCTAATGTCTCGATGGCGGTCGCGAACCTCAACCTTGAATCGTCAGTTTCTAAAGATGAGCTTAATGCGTATTTGCGTGAGATATCGCTTACCAGTTCATTGGCTGCTCAAATTGATTACACGGATTCTACAGAGGTGGTCTCAACTGATTTGGTGGGGGCGCGTCACCCTGGGATCATTGATGGCCAAGCAACCATTGCACAAGACAACCGATGTGTATTGTATATTTGGTACGACAATGAATTTGGTTATAGCTGCCAAGTGGTGCATTGTATGGAACAAATGATGGGCGTGAAGTTTAAAACATATCCAGCTTTGGCATAATCTCTAGCTATAGATTGGATAATTAGAACCATTATGAAAAACGGCCACCGAACACGTGGCCGTTTTTATTGTCACTGGATTAATTTTTACTTTCTATGCTTGAGTTGTTGTTGATTGAATTGCTGCTGCTTGATTTGTCGATACAGCGGTTATCGATACTTATGCCGCCGATTTTTCGGCTATTTATTGGGCGCATTTTGCCGCTAATATATTGAGCGGTGTGCCAGCATCATCAAACTTAAGGCTCCAAACATAGCGTCCTTCTTCTAAAATTGTCACCGCCGTGTCTTTGCCGTAGCCGCCAAATTTCAGGGTGTTTTCTTGTCCTAATTTAAGGCTTAACCCTTCAGCGGTAAATTGTGGCTTCCAATCTTTAGTCGCATATTGCATTCGATAACTTCCGGGTTTTTCTGAGACGACGACTTGATACACGCCATCCCCTTTGTATTCAAATGCCCGAGATGAAGAATGTTTCCAATTGGAGTCGGTAAAATCGCCGACCACATACAATGATTCATTGATTGGGCCAGACTCAGATACTGTTGGGTTATCACAAGCGCCCATAAATGAGTCTCCCGTAGCTTGTGAGGCCGCCGCAACGAGTGCAATGGGTGCCGCGCCGCTAGGTTGATCAATATTCAAGAATCGGCCTTGGAAGGGGGCAAGACCAATTGAGTAATGACCAGACGTGAGGCTAATACGCTCGTTGGATTGTAGGTCCGTTAGCGTGGTGTTGGAAGCGAGTGTTTCATTCGCTATTGAGATCTGTTGGGTATTATCCGATACGTTAAGGACGTAAAGAATAGCATTCCCTTCATATTGTTTAACATCCGCATACGTGGTGGCATTGGCGATGATGTTAGTTCTCGCACCTCTGGCCAGAGCAGGATGTTGTTCACGAAGCGTCATTAATTCCGTGAAGTATGTTTTAAGGTCAGCTTGTTTTGGATCAAGAGTGGCGTTGACACCCTCAACGACACCGCTGGTGCGAGCCACATGGTCATCACATTTACCGATAATCGCACAGTCATTTTCAATACGGCTGGCAAACCCTTCTAGCTCGTCACCTATTTCATCGCCATAGTAGGCGGTAATTGGTCCAGTATAGGCGGCTTGAAACGATAGAACCGCCTTGTATCGCTGCCAATATTCGTTATCTTCTGGATCCGCCAGATTTCCACGTTGTATCAGATCGCCAAAGCGCACGAGGTCATGATTGCCAAGCATCAGGTTAGGTTTGGCGTGATCTGGGTAGAGTGAATGAAGGCTCATTCCTTCTGCCAGCCACTCTCCACCTTTGCCACCAACGCCTGACTCATTGACGGCAAATGTTTCGACTAAGCGATAGCGAACAGGAAAATCAAAGGCTGAACAAAGCGCAGGTGCGCTATCCGTTCCGTAACCGGTTTCAATGATCTTATTCTCGCCAGCCCAAATCTCTGCCACCATATAACCCAGCGGGTTGACCTGCTTGCCGTCTTTGTCGGCATACGTCACGGAGTTTGATGCCTCATCGACGGCCTTACGGATTTCTTGCCATGCATCAGTAGGAACTTGGTAGGCTTGATCAAGACGCCAACCATCAATTTTTAGTTCCTTAATCCAATATTCGGCCACTTCTTTGTAGAAGGGGAGGCTCTCTGGGTAGCTAACGGGGTTGTCGCTTCCCACAGGGGTCAGCCCAGATGGTGAAGGAACCACATTACTCTTGTGATGACCAAATACGCCATCAAAGAATACATACATGCCGCGAGCGTGTGCTTCGTCCACTAAACGCTTCGCGTCTTCCAATGTGCCAAATCGCGGATCAATCTCAAAATAGTTAGTCGCGAAGTAACCAGTGGCGTCCAACCTATCTGCCCAATGATCTTGGCCACCAATAGGTTGGGAATTAAAAATAGGGGTCAGCCAGAGACCGTTCATGCCTAGGGATTGGATATAGTCGAGTGAATCGATGATCCCTTGTATGTCACCCATATGGTGGCTAGTGCCATAACCGGTGCCATGACCAATACTGTCGTCGCCATTGACAAAGCTTTCGACCATGACTTGATAGATTCGAAGGTCGTTGGCGGCTGAAATATTTGAAGCATCACAGCTATAAAATGTCGGTTTCGTTTGATCAGAGGGGGTCGTCGACTCTGAAGCACAACCAAAAAGCAAAGCAGAAGTGATGGATAGATAGAGTGCCGTTTTTATCGGTTTCACGTGATGTCCTTTTCGTTTTTATAGTAGGGCAACGTGAATGATGAACGAAATGAGGTGAAGAAAAATCCACCATACTAATAAGAGATAGGGAGGAGGAATAAGGCTGAGAGAGCCCTATCACGCTTGGTTCCAGTACATGGATATTTAGCGTGATAGGTGTCTTGTTTTGTGTCTTTGCGAGCAAAAAATAAAACTAATTTCCGATGGCGATACCTTCCCGTCTTGGGTCGGCTGCGCCTTCTAACCCTTTTTCGGTCACTCGAATCGCGTGTAAACCGGAGTTAAGATCTCGGGCTTTGACTTTATAGCCCATTTTCTCGAATGGCTGAGAAAACTGGGTGAGTGGCGTGCCACTTTCTAGATCCATCTCACCAAAGCGGTTGATCATTTTAGGTTGGTTGATCGCTTGTTGGATATCCATTCCCCAGTCAATATGCGCGATAATGCTTTGTGCCACATAGCCGATAATGCGGCTACCGCCAGGCGAACCGATTGCCATATATGGCTTGTCGTCTTTCATCACTATGGTTGGAGACATTGATGAGCGTGGTCGTTTCCCAGGTTCTATGCGGTTAGCGATGGGTTTACCGTCTTTTTCGGCCATAAAAGAAAAGTCGGTGAGCTCATTGTTCAGCAAAAATCCTGACGCCATCACGCGTGAACCAAATAGGTTTTCAACCGAAGAGGTCATAGAAACAACGTTGCCTTCAGCATCAATTACGTTGAAATGGGTGGTTGAAGGTAACTCAATCGATTGGTCTTTTGAAACGAGAGCAAGGTCTTTAGTCGGTGTTCCAGCGGGTGCGCTTTGTAATGCTTTGTTCGGAGTGATGAGGGCGCTTCTTGTCGCGATGTACTCCTTATTAAGGAGCGCATCGGAGGGGACATCATAGAAATCACTGTCTGCCATGTACATACCTCTGTCTGCAAACGCGAGACGCGAAGCATCGGCGAGGATCTGCCAACTTATTGGATTATTAGCCCCGGTTTTTTCTAGCTTGAATGGCTCAACGGTCATCAATATTTGACCAATCGTAAGCGCTCCGCTGCTTGGCGGTCCCATGCCACAGATATCGTATTGCTTATAAGGTGCACACACAGGCGTTCGTTCTACGACGGCATAATCCGTCAGGTCTTGCTGGCTGAGGAGACCAGGGTTTCTTTTGACATTGCTGACGGCGTCGACAATCGATTGGGCCACCGCGCCTTTGTAGAAGCCATCCGCGCCTTTGTCTGCGATTAAGGTGAGTGTATTCGCATACTCTGGGTTCTTAAGAATCGTGCCTTGTGTTTTTGCATTGCCGTTACTGTCTAATAAATACTGGCGTGTATCTGGGTGGCGCGAAACGAATTCTTTGTCTCGTTCAATAAGCGAAGCCAGTCGTTCACTGATTGGGAAGCCGTTTTTTGCAAGTGTAACCGTTGGTTGAATTAACGATGCCCAACTTAGTTTGCCGTATTTTTGGTGGGTATCCCAAAGTAATTTCACTGTACCTGGCGTACCCACAGAGCGTCCGCCAACAACGGCATCATAAAACTTCATCGGTTTGCCGTTTGCATCGATGAAAAGGTCGCCCGTTGCTTTTTGTGGTGCGGTTTCTCGGCCATCAAAAGTAGTCAGTTTATTGGTCTTCGCATCCCAATACACAAGGAACGATCCGCCGCCGATACCACTTGATTGAGGCTCTACAAGACCGAGTGTAAGCTGAATCGCCACCATTGCATCAATGGCATTGCCGCCTCGAGCAAGAACATCGGAACCCGCTTTAGTCGCCGTCGGGTTCGCGGCAGTGACCATCCAATCTGTCGCACTAACAATAGATTTGCTTTCTACGTGAGTGGTGGGCTCTGGCGCAAATGCATCGGTTGCTTGTTGCGAAGCGATGGCTGAGTTTGTCATCGCTATCACTAGCAATGGCAATAGAGGTTTTAAGGGAAAGTAACGTGCCATGAGCGATCCTTATTGAGTGACTAAAAAGGGGAGGTGGTTAAGTGTCGGTGACAAGCCAAGGGATGGCAATGTGTTGTCAAAAGAAACCTCTTGATTTGAGATCAGAGTATTGAATAGTGAGAGGTAGTGCCAAATTAAAGAAGAAAGGCTAACGTTGGAATGACGCTTTAATAGTCGGTTTACTGCACGCGTTAACGTTGAAACTCAGCTTATCAGCACTCGTAGGTATATAGGTATGTACCTACGAGTGCTTCATATGATCATTGCGTAAGGTCAGCAACAAATTCACGAGGCGTTGTCGTTCTGCGCTTCAGTTGGCTTTGAATCCAGTTGTTAAACAGATCAAAATCGGAGTGCACAGGCCAATAGAGTGAGGCTACGACTTTTTTACCACAAAAATCTGGATGATCGCTAATGACACGCAGCCCTTTGTTACGATTTGATTCGTTTAGAACATGCTCTGGAAGAAACGCGATGCCTTTTTTGGCGAGGCATAAGTCAACAATGGTTGCTAAATCGTCTAAGCGCCATAGGTTGTGTGAAACAATCGATGAAAAATTCAGTAATTCATCGGCACCGTCCATCAATAAAACACGCACAGGCGTATTCTTATCATCTAGTGGCACATCTTTATGGCTCACCCACCAACAATTAGCCTGGTATAGCTCTTCGATATTAAAGTCATTATTCGTTTTGTGATAGGGGTTACCTAATGCTAAGTCGATCTTACCTTCATTGAGGTAATTACCAAGAATAGTGCTGGGCTTTGTCACCACATGGAGGTCGACATTAGGGAACGCTTCTGAAAAATCTAAAAGTGCTTGCTTGGCCTTGTCATTAAAAATGAGAGGATCAATACCGACACGATAGACAATCTGTTCAGAAATGTTCATTTGCTTGGCGGCTGTCACCAATTCTTTATATTTTCCAATGACAGGACTGGAAAGATGAAATAGCCGCTTACCTTTATGGGTCAATGATATTTTTGCATGTTGTCGGTTAAACAGTTCAAACCCTAGGTCAGATTCTAAGTTTTGTACGGCAGTACTGACGGTCGATTGAGATTTCCCCAATTTTCTGGCAGCAGAACTAAAAGAACCTTCGTTAACGACCGCTACGAATGAAACGATGTTTTCAAATTGAAGCTTCATGAATAGTTCCCCGATGTTTTTTTAATCTAAATGTTATTAATAGTTTTACTTATAATTATGAACAATACGATACCGTCTTAACTATATTTTGACAAGGCGAGGCAGAATATGAACGAGGTATAACGCAGAAAGTATGTGCAATTTATAAAATAGAGTTAGATTTATTACTCTATATGCGACTTCATCACGTTTCGGGCAGATATTTTCATTTTAGATAGTATGGCGTTTTGTTTTATTTTTGAGATCCGTGCCACACTTTATGGCTTAGTGCATAGCTGCTCATATGGTTGAGATTCTGGATGTTTTAAAATGTAACCGCATGTTTTTCAGTGTTAAATTATGTGGTATGGTTATTTGTAAGTGAAAATTGACGCGTTTATGACATAAGGCTATCGATTTTTTAGATGGCTTCTATTTTTATACATGTCAGTTACGGATTTAGAATAGTTGGGCATTGGGGAATTATTTATAAAAGGGAAAGATATGTTTACTCAACTATATGTAAAAGCATCAACTTTGATGACTGAGTTTAAAAATGACGAGCGCGGTGTTACAGCTATTGAATATGGTTTGATTGCTGTTGCCACAGCAACGGCTTTAATCGCAGGTTTTAGTGGTGCTGGTGGTATAGGAGAATCGTTAGAATCAGTTTTTAACGCGATCAAAACTGCATTAGCAGCAGCAATAGTTTAGGATTTAAATGATATATTCGAGTGCCAGTTTAGTGCACTCGAATGTTGACTACATTGATGTTAGCTTACTTTTTGATGTTATTTATGCTTTGCATGCTCATATCTATTTCAGATATTAAAAATAGAATCATTTCTAATAGTATGCTGATGTGGTTATTGGCTCTACAGATGGTTTACTTAGGATGGAGCGCTAGCAATATCGTAGCAATGTTAATCTTATTGGTTGGCGGGATAATAGTGTTCTCTCTTGGTTGGGTAGGTGCAGGAGATGTGAAATATGCGTCAATATTAGGTTTAGCTGTGCCAGTACCCATGTTAGAAACGGCTTTGATGTTAACGGCTTTTATGGGGGGCATGTTGGTAATATATTATTACATTAAGCACAAATTTACAGCAGGAAGTAACATCAAGAGTGTCACACTGCCCTACGGGGTCGCTATCAGTGTAGGTTTTTATTTGGTTATTTTTAGCGATCAATTTACAAAGTACCCATAAATACAGCGATTTTAATTCATGCGCTCTAGAATTGTTTTACTCATTGCTTTAATGGCACTGGTTGTCGGGGTCGTTGGTCTCGTTGATTTAATAAAGAAGGCCCCTGAACAGGTAAAATTAAGTGAACCTGTCGAAGAGGTTATCGAAGAGCGTCATGTTACGGTATGGAAAGCTGTTGATCCCATTGTAAAGGGCCAACCGATAGCCATTGAGTTAGTGAAAAAAACTCAACTCCCTCTTAGTGAAGCGCTTAAGTTTGGTATTAAAAATGATACTAAAGTTGACTTTAATCCAAGTACGCTCACTAACATTGATATTCATCAAGGTGCGATTATCCTGCCTGAATATCAAACCACTCGAACTCAGTCAGGCTATATCGACCTTTTAATTACAGATGGTATGACGTTGTACCCGCTGCAAGTTAGCGACACAAACCTCATTAATGATTACATTCGACCCGGTGGGTATATCGATGTATTGACGGTGAGCTCACCTAACATCAATCTTGCGGCTAATGCCGATAAGCCAAAGCGCTTTAAAGGGGTAAAAGCCTCAATGTTTCTTAAACACGTTAAAGTGTTGAGTGTTGGTGATAATGGTAACGACGATGATGTGATATCTGCACGTGCATCCGTTAAAGAAAAAGGTATGACTTCTGTAGTAATAGAAGTGCATCCTGATGACCTAGCCAGACTTGCGCTCGCACAACGAACGATGCATATCGAGATTTACCGTAGCCAAACTTATCAAAAACCTACTTATGCAGAAGTTCGGAGCATCA
The DNA here is from genome assembly GCF_002873335.1 of Vibrio sp. 10N.286.49.B1. Classification (GTDB taxonomy): domain Bacteria; phylum Pseudomonadota; class Gammaproteobacteria; order Enterobacterales; family Vibrionaceae; genus Vibrio. The sequence continues at coordinate 252,027 of NZ_MCUW01000027.1, forward strand.
TGGACAATTATGTTGGTGTGGAAGAGTTTCGTGGCAACACTGCAAACCCTAGAGAGGCGATGTAATGGGTCGTTTAGCAACAAATACTCCTCGTCTTTTCCTGAACGTATTGTTTGGGCTTTATGCGTTGTTTGTATGTCAACTTGCGCTGGCTGCCGATCGTTATATAACGATTAACGATGGCAGGCATATCCAATTACCGGTTCCTATCGGTAAGGTGTTTATTAGCAATCCGGATATAGCCGATTACAAAATAATCAATGAGACGACATTGGTGGTGTTTGCTAATGGCATGGGGCAATCTCGTCTGATCGTCTACGGCATGCAAGAAGATGTGTTGTTGTCTGATAGGATTATCGTCGATTTAGACCTGTCTCAATTACGAAGACAAGTAAAATTTCATTTCCCTGACTCTGAGATCAAACTTGAATCCATTGGCGAACAAGTTGCAGTCAGTGGCGTTGTTAATACTGAGCAAGAGCGTGATGAGGTTTATCGTTTAGTGGCGACGATGCTTGGACGTGAAAAAACTGAAAAGTGGGACAAATCGGAGAAATTAAAATTTACCTCAGAAAGTATTGAGATCGAAGAACCTGAAAGTATGGTTTTTGCCAGAAACATGACGTGGGAAGGGATTGTTGAACGGCTAGAAGTGGCAACGGTCCAGCAAGTGAACGTCAAAATTTCTGTCGCACAAGTCACCGAATCATTTGGTGAGACGATTGGCGTCGACTGGGGATCGCTTGGCGCCGATGTTGGTGAGTTTGTCTTCAATCAATTTGAGGCGGCCAACCTAGCAACCGTGATCAATGCGTTAGGGAATGAAGATATCGCTCAAGTGCTGGCTGAACCTAACCTCACGGTATTGTCTGGTGAATCGGCAAGCTTTTTGGTAGGAGGGGAGGTTCCCGTCGTTGTCACTAATACTGGCAGCACGAATATCACTTTTAAAGAATATGGTATCCGACTTGACCTTACCGCTAAGGTGTTGAGCGAAGATAAGATTCGAATGCAGCTTTTTCCAGAAGTCAGCGAGGTTGAAAAGTACGTGCAAGCTGCGGGTATTGAAGTGCCTCAACTGACGTCTCGCCGCGCCATGACCACAATCGAACTGGCCGATGGCGACAGCTTTGTGCTGGGTGGTTTAATGAGCAGTGCTGACTTTGAAGAGATGCAAAAAATTCCCTTGGTTGGCGATATTCCCGTTATTGGTGCGGCATTTAGAAAATCGGTGACGGAAAGAAAACGAACCGAGCTCATCATTGTTGCAACGGTGAACCTAGTACAGCCGATAAAACCGACCGACATTCAACTCCCTACAATGAGAAAAACCTCAACGCTCTTACGTTGGCTCAATATTGAATCAGACCACGATTATGCAACGCCTTCTGATGCAACGATTCGCTTGCTTTCCCAAGGAGGGTTTATCCAATGACATTCAGAATCTTGATCCTTAGCGCAATGTTAATTCTGTCAGGCTGTGCCTCAGAGCGTTACTTTGGTGGTAATGGCCTGGAAGCGTTAGTGTACCAGCAGCGTCACACCGTCGAGATGTCCATCCAGGACGAAAAACAAGCCCAGCAAAAATTGAACGCGTTGTTTAGTGCGGTTGAAGGTGAAGATACCGGCGCATTGTATAGCATCGAATATCGAAATAATGCGGGAAAAGTGTTGATAGACCGCATCATTGATGACTATCCCGCACTAAAAGTAAAAAAACACAAGGTGACGTTAGCCAAAAACACCCAATTACTCAGTGATTTGAAATTGCAGATCACCTTTTATGCACTTCAAACGGAAGAGTGCCATGCCGCACAAATAGGGTTTGAACACTCTCAGACCAATTGTTTTTCTGAATCGGCAAGGCTGAAGCAAGTGGCTAATAAATCACGCTTATTGGGAGGTAATTAATGTTTGATCTTTCAAAAGCCCTGAGTACCAAGAGCAAAGCCGCCCCTAAAGTGGCTAAAGGGGTGTCGGGTTGTACGTTAATCTATCAATCACAAGAATGTCTTGACCTCGTTAGCGAGGTATTTCGCTTTGAAGGTTGGAACGATCCGACTTGTATGAAAGCATCTCAAGGCGTCGGTAAGTTTTCTGAACAACAAAACAGCCATATTGTGTTACTGGAACTCAATGAGTCGTCGAATGTGGTTGAAGATGCCAAGGCGTTTGCCAGCAAACTGCCGACTCACAAGGGTGTGGTTGTTATTGGTAAGGAAGACGCGATCTCGACGCTACGTTCGTTGAAAGAAATGGGCTTTTACTACGTGTTTTGGCCGGTGAATAAACAAGAGTTTGCGGACTTCTTAACCCATGTAAACAAGAACCTGAAAACCTTCTCTGGCGTGAGTCAGCAGCGTAAGGCAAAACGCGTGGCGATCGTCGGTGCGAAGGGCGGTACGGGTACTTCTTTTATTGCTACCGAGTTGAGTTCCTTGTTATCGACTCAAGGTACCGACACGATTTTAGTGGATCACCAATATACCGACAGCAATATCGACGTATTGATGGGGCTTAAAGACTTTAAGCCTAAGGCGATCGATGAATTTACCGCGCCATTGCATGAAATGGATGAAGAAGGGGCATTGAGCTACCTCCATTCTGCTCGCAAAAATCTTCGTTTGTTATCGATTGATGGCAACATGACTCAGAACGATATTCTTAATTACAACCAAACGCTGTGCGAGCTTCTTGCGCGAAACACCAATTTTATTGTTGAAGACTTTTCTGGCAGCGTTGACTTTAAAGTCGAGGCGCAATTGCTGGTGGACAACTTCGATGTGGTGGTGATTGTGTTCGACGCCTCGGTTTCAGCGGTACGTAACGCCAAACGCTTATATGAGCGAATCGAAAACCTTCAGTTGGCGTTGTCAAAACGCACGCGTGTTATTACGGTAGCGAACTATCACCGCCCAGATGGCGCGTTCGTGTTGCAATCGGCTGACCTCAAAAAATACGTTGGGGCAGATATCAATCTTGAGATTGGCTACTGCAAAAATCTCTCACACATCATCATCGATGGTAAAAGAGCTCATAAGCATGATCGGAACATCAGCCGTGCGATGGATTCTCTCATGAAACTGATTAATGGCCAGCCTGTTGAGACCAAAGGGTTAACACAGTGGTTTAAGCGAGCGAGTAAGAAATGAGTTCGAACAAAGAGCTGTATCTAGCGTTCCGTAGCCAGATATTTGAAGCGCTGGATGCCGAGGCGGTTCAAAAAATGAGCCGCAGAGATATTGAATCGCAGATTCAAAGTGCGGTTGACCTGCTGGCATCCAACTATCAACGACCGATCACATCGGTGATGAAATCGGGTCTAGTAAAAAGCTTAATCGATGAGCTATTTGGCTTGGGCCCGTTACAACCGTTGATTGAAGACCAATCGATTACCGATATCATGGTTAACGGTCCTAACCATATCTTCTTTGAGCGTCACGGTAAGGTGCATCAATCTGAGGTGACGTTTGTCAACGAGGAGTTACTACTTTCGATTGCCAAACGCATTGCATCACGTGTTGGTCGACGCGTTGATGAATTGTCACCCACGGTAGATGCGCGGCTTGAAGATGGCAGTCGTGTTAATATTGTTATCCCGCCGATTGCCCTTGATGGCACCTCGATCTCCATTCGTAAGTTTCGCGAGCAAAATATTGGCTTTGAAGACTTAATTGGGTTTGGGTCGATGTCTATGGATATGGCGCGTGTGCTCATGATTGCGTCGCGCTGCCGTATGAATATTCTGATCTCTGGTGGTACAGGCTCTGGTAAAACGACCTTATTGAACGCCTTGTCGAATTATATTGCCGATGATGAACGAGTCATTACCATTGAAGATGCCGCCGAACTGCGCTTACAACAACCTAACTTGGTGAGGCTAGAGACGCGCACTTCCAGTATTGAGCAAACGGGTGCAGTGTCACAGCGTGATTTGGTGATCAATGCGCTGCGTATGCGCCCCGATCGCATTATTTTAGGGGAGTGTCGTGGCTCAGAGGCATTCGAGATGCTTCAAGCGATGAACACCGGCCATGATGGCTCTATGTCAACATTGCACGCCAATACACCGAGAGATGCGATTGCTCGTGTCGAGTCCATGGTGATGATGGCCAATCTCAACCAGCCACTGGATGCTATTCGCCGCACGATTGTCAGCGCGGTTCAGCTGATCGTGCAAGTGAATAGAATGCGAGACGGCACAAGGAAGATCACAAGTATTGCGGAGATAGTGGGGCTGGAAGGCGAAAGTGTTGTGATGGAAGAAATCTATCGCTTCCAATCTGACGACACCACTTTCAGTGAAACCGTGCAAGGTGAGTATGTGACGAACGGTATCATGCAGCGTTCAGAGCTCGTAAAAAAAGCGCAGTTCTTTGGTTTGTACGATGATCTGATGGCGTCATTTAGAGGGGCGTAGCATGTTGTGGATCTCGCTGATACTTTTTGCTGTTGCCTTATTACTCATGAGTGATTCAAAGTCGAAAAAAGTTGACCATTTTTTTGCTGTTGAGAGTGTTGAGGTCGAAAACCTGAAAGCTGTAAATGTGGGGGCGCTGGCAGGCAAGCGAAATTGGCAGAAGTTTAAAGATTCCATCTCTCCTACGCTGCAAGTGTTAGGGCCGCGTTTTCCTCTCTATATTTTGCTGTATACCTTGGGTGTGGTTGTTGGATCTTGGTATGTCATCTTTGAACTACTGGCGATTCGCAATACTTGGGTTTCAGGCGTTATCGTGTTGGTGTCCATGCTTGTCGGTTACCGATACCTGTCCAATAAAAAGCGCAAGGACTTTGAAAATACGTTCCCGGATGCATTGAATATCCTGATGAGCGCTGTGACGGCGGGAGACAGTTTAATGCAAGCTATCACGTATGTTGGCAGTTCGATGGACAACACCATAGGTCGTGAATTCAAGATGATGGGTGAGCGATTAAAAATGGGTGAGCCGCCAGAGGTGGTATTGCAACGCTCTTGCAAAAACTACCCTTATCCAGAATTTTTGTTTTTTACGGTGACACTTAAGGCCAATATCAGCCGTGGCGGTCAGTTAAAAGGCGTATTAGCTAGGCTTATTCGCGTTCTGGTCGATGCTAGAACACTCGATAAAAAGAAAATGGCCATGACGTCAGAAGCGAGAATTTCGGCCAAGATTGTCGCCGCAATTCCTCTAGCTTTTGCGTTTCTGCTTAATTACATTAACCCTGGCAGTGTGGATTTTATTCTTCATGATGAGAAGGGGCAATACATTCTGTATTACGTCATTGGAAGTGAACTTATAGGTTTATCCATTGTTTGGCTACTGGTGAAAGGGGTACGAACATGACCCTCGTTATTGCTTTTCTCGTGGTATTAGCAGCACTGTTGTACTTTGTTTTGAATTCATTGCGCTATGAACAGCGTCGGAAACGTATCGCCGGTTTTATTGAAGAGGAATCCAATCGAGGTCCAACAACAATCAATCGGTTGTTAGTCAGGTTTGGTAAAGGCAGCCAAAAAGAACTGGAGCAAAAATTAGTCAATGCCGGTTATTACAATAAAGAGTGGGCAAAGTATTATTTCCCAGCAAAGGTCGTATTTTTACTGTTGGTTTTAGTTGGCGTCTTTTTCTCGGAGCTTTCTGACACGAATAAGATGTTGGTAGGGTTATTTACATTGATTGGCGTTATTGTCGTGCCTGATTTATTGCTTGAAGTACGCCGCAAAGCATTGGTTGGAAAAACCTCAAGCCAGCTACCCTATCTGTTAGATATGATGTCGGTATGTGTTCAAACCGGCATGACAATTGAGGCGACTTTGAGTTACTTATCTAAAGAGCTCGAGGCGTTTGATGGCGATCTTTGCTACCAGATAAAACGAACCTCAGACTCTGCAAAGATCAAAGGGCTTGAAAAAGCACTCGATGACCTCAGTGAGCGAATTCCTACGCCTGCAGTGAGAAGTTTTGTCCTTACTCTTATTCAAAATTTACAATATGGCACCTCGGTCGCGCATGTACTGAGTGATTTAGCGGAGGATATGAGAAAGATACAAGTGTTGACGGTCGAAGAGAAAGTAGGCAGCTTGTCTGCAAAAATGAGTGTGCCACTTATTTTATTTATCATGTTTCCTATTGTCATTTTGATTCTTGCACCAGGCATCATGCAGATGTCTATCAATATAGGTGGTTAAACGTATGCGATGGAATGCAATGGCGGTGATGCTGGTATTAAGTACGGCGTTAGTCGGGTGTGAAACTACCAGTCAGCAACAGTCTGAACAGAGTATGATTTCGGGTATGGAAAAAGTGAATAATTACGACGGCCTGATTGCGTTGTATAAATCCAAACTCACCAGTGGCCACCAAGATGATCAGGTAATGGAACAGTTGGCCTACGTCTATTTTGATAAAGGTGACGTGGAGTCTGCTCGTTTCTATTCCCAGTATCTTATTGATCAAAAGTTAGTAAATAGTGGACTCTTGCAATTACAAGGGCAGATAGCCGCTGAAAACAATCAGTTTGACCGTGCGATCGCGTCTTACAACGATTCGATCGCCCAAGGCAATACGTCAGGTAAGGTTAGGGTGCTTCTTGGCGTTGCATACAGTCAATCGGATCAATTTGAAGAAGCGAAACAACAGTTTAATCTCGCTCGATTGCGTGGCTACGATGATATTGCCATTAAAAACAATTTGGCCGTTGTTTATCTCGCACAGCAACGCTTTGACCTTGTTATTGAAACGCTCGCACCTGTAATCAAGGAACACCCAACCAATGCCACGGTTAAGGCTAACCTTGCCATTGCATTGCTTAAGTTAGGGCAAGTCGCAGATGCTAAAACGTTGCTGAAAAATGATTACAACGCCAGTGAATTGATCGCCATTTCTCAACAGTTTGCTTATGTTGGCGCGGATTGATGAGCACTCGTCGGCGTCAACTCGGTGTTACCAGCATAGAATTTGCATTGGGCGGATTAGTCTTGATGTTCTCTACTCTTGCTATTTTTGAGTCGAGCTATCAGATCTATGTTGTCAATATGACGGAATATTCACTGCGTGAAACCATTAGAAATACCAAAATCTACCAAGGAAATAGTGCTCATATAGAATACGAAAAACATTTTAAAGACCTAATAGAGAATCAAGATAACCTTTGGCATTTTTTATTAGATGAAGATGATTTTTCAATGGAAGGTAAGTATTTTGAGACGTTTGATAAGTTTATTGCTAATGAAGGACATTCGGGAGAGAAATTATCGTTTACTTACGATCTTGCTGAAATTACGGTGACATACCGTTACTCACCCATGATTGAAATATGGGGAAATGGAGAAACGCTAATCACTCGCACCATGGTGCTGAACCTTGAGCATGAGGGGTGGGGGGATGATCTTGAAGACTAGATTGCGTGCAATGCAGCAAGGTTCATTTGCTATTGAATTGGCATTTGTACTGGTTGGCTTGTGTATGATTTTTTTATTTTCAACTGACCTCAGTCATAAGTTGTTGGTTAGAGCCAAACTTGATCGCTCCAGTTTTGCTCTAGTGAATGTGTTAAAGGAACGAACGCGTTATTTCAGTGATGACAATGGTGATGTGTTGGATTTTGCTGTCACCGCTCAAGATCTGACCAACATGTCTATTGTTGCCTCTCGAATGTTGAATGTAGAGCAAAGTCAAATTGCGATTCAGATAGAATCTTTGGTTAATGAAAGATCTGTGATGTCCTTGTCTAGCCAGCGCTTTGAACAGTTAAAGTGTGGTGGGGAGAAATTCGAGAACTACAAAGACCTCGTGCCTGTAGAAGATGGTGTTAGTCATCCGCTTTATCGTGTGACGCTGTGTGAACAGCATGATTCATGGTTTGAATCTTTCACCAATGGTGGTGATCCCACTATCACCGTTACGTCCAATTCGATTATGCCGGGGAGGTGAAGATGAAGCGTTCGAATCGACTCAGCGGTCTTAGGCGTCAAAGTGGCGTGGCTGCAATTTGGTTGGGGCTATCGCTCGTACCAATCATGGGCTTTACATTTTGGGCGGTAGAGGGCACTCGATACATTCAAGAAAAAAGCCGCCTTGGCGATGCCTCTGAAGCAGCAGCAATAGCAGTTACGATGGCAACAACGATGGATGCCCCTACGGATGAACAAGATAAACAAGCGCAAGCTTTGGCAACAAAATACGTAAATGCTTATGTTAGAGACATTAAGAAGTCACAGGTGATCGTAAATAAAGCGTATCAACCATCAGACTCTGATTCAGGTTTATTAGAATATGCACAATATACAGTCGATATTAAAACGACGCATGATTCTTGGTTTTCTAGCACTTTTATCCCTTCCTTTGATGAAACACAAGATCTGACAGGCATGTCTATCGCTAAAAAGTACCCTAGTTTTTTAGGGGACAATAATATTGATATTGTGTTTGTCTCCGATTTTTCTGGCTCTATGAATCGTACTTGGAAGGACAATAGAGGAAATTATTCCAGTTGCAATTACTGGGATTCTGATGATTGTAAAATTGGGGATTTGAAAGTAGCAGTTAGTCAAATTGCTGAGAGTTTATTGTGTGCAGATATCAAGTCCGATGAAAATGACGAAGATGTTTGTTTAGATGAGGATCAAGGCACTCTTGCAAACAAATTGTTAAATAGAGTTTCTATCGTGCCTTATAATATCCGAACTCGTGAAAAAGACAAGAATGGCAACGCATACGCTGCAAGTCAATTGAGATATTTGGACTCAGTAAATGCAGATGATTCACCTAAGTCATTTGAACAAGTGGATTGGGACATTTGGCGGCAATATTACGCATGGGAAGTGTATGATTGCTCTCAATATGAGGATGATTGCCCCACAATAGGCTCTAAAAATAAAAAAAATTTACATAGGCAGTCACAAAGAATCGTCAGTGCACTTGGCATCACAAGATATGTAAAGAAGTGTGATTGGTGGAGCTGTAAATGGGTAGATAATGAAAACTTGTATCACGTAGATAGATTTAGTTATTTAGACGCAACGGCAACTATTCGTGATATGTTTATTGATAAGTACTTAAACTACAAATTTGAGTATAAAACAGATTCTAATAACAGATTCTACTCAGGATTTGGAAATAAGAATAGCGATCAGTTTGAAAATATTCCGCTCACTAATGAATTAGCAAAGATTGTTTCTATTGATGCCATGTATGCAAACGGTAGCACCGCGGTATACCAAGGGATTTTGAAGGGCTTGCAAGAATTAAATGAAGGTAAGCCAGATAATGATGATGAACTTGAGGTCTACAACACTAAAATAAAAATGATGCTCATTCTTAGTGATGGACAGGAAACGCCTGACGCAAAGATCTTCCCTGCTCTTGTTAACGCGAAGCTTTGTGATGTCGCTAGAGAGAAAATACCAGGTTTATACATTGGTGTTATTGGTATTGATTTTAGTGCTTCAGACGAAAGTGGTTTTCAAGAATGTGTTTTAGACCCTGAAAATGACATTATTGATGTCTCTGATGGGCTTGACGAGCTAATCGAAAAAATAGAAGAACTGATTCGTAAAGGCTCAAAAACGAGCGGCACAACCAAATTATATTGAGGCTACCCATGTTATTACCGCGTTTTTATTTACTGCCAGTCGTGATGCTCAGTCTTTCATTTGGTGCTCACTCCTCAAGCAGCACTCGTATTGAATACTGCAATGATCAAAATGGCGAGTATCGCTACACGACCGAGGTAGTGTCAGTGAGCGGTATCGGACAGCATCGCAATGGCTTTTTGCAGATTGAGCAATCATCAAATGATCGTGCGTTGAAACAAGCACTATTGGCAATGAATCGTTCGCAAGTGAACCAAGACAATTGCAATACCTTCATTAGTAACAAAAATATTGAAGAATCGAATAGCAAAGATGACAAGCAAGTAGCTCGGCTTCAGTTTGGCTTTGACAATGCACATTTGTCTCCGATTGCGAGGCAATCACTCAATCGTGTCGCACAAGATCTCGCTAAGCAGGGCGTTGAATTGAGTGTTAAAGGGCATACAGACAGCACAGGGCCGGCTCACTATAACCAAGGGCTTGGCTTGGAACGTGCCGTCAATACTGCCGATGTTCTGTTCTTCCAAGGCGTTAGTCGTGAAAAGGTGGTGATGCAGTCCTTTGGTGAAACAAAACCCATAGCAACCAATGCCACTGTTCAAGGTCGAGCGAGTAACCGAAGAGTGGATATAATGCTCAGTGAATAATGGCATGTTTTATATGCGCTTGTTCGAGCGAAATTTTATATGGATATGGCTTTCAATTCGCAATAAATGAACGGTGAGTCACTAAAGTTCACAGTTCTATTAAGCGTTGTAAAGACAATCGAGATCTGGACTGATATGATAGTCAAAAGATAAGGAATATTAAATTACTGGTTGTAAAGTGAGCACTTTTTGTGTTTTCAATCTACATCGAGTATTTGTTAAGTCAGATGAGGTTGTCGTGAATTTTCCCCACCGAGTTTTTAATTTAAATACGCTCAAATTAATAGCATTAGCAAGCCTGAGTGTTGGCAGCGCGGCTAATGCATTAGAAGTCATGAACCATGATGAGAAAGCTCAACTAGAAACGATCAGTAGTAATTACGATAACGGTTATTTGCAAACGGGTCTTGAAGAAAACAATGAGACGTACAGCCAGTTAGTTTCTAATATTGAGTCCATTAAGATCAATTTAGTCAATAATATTGAAAACATAAAAGTTGACTCCACTTCGATGGAGAAAAAACTGGTTGCTGGCGAGTATGACGAAGCGTTATCGGATACGTTGCGTAACTTAGCGTCTCGCGTTGCTGAGTTAAACTCCGAGTTGGTGAGCAAAGAAACGCAACTTACAGAGAAAAAAGCACTCATTTCTAAAAATGAATCTGTGATTAAAGGCTTAGACCGGACTAAAAATGAAGCGTTACTTGCTTTATATAAGCAAGTGAAGTCTCGCTACCTTGTTGAGTCTCGCAAAGTAAACCGCGATACCTTTGTTGGTAACCTAGAGTGTGATTCAAGTGAAAGCATGTCGGCGTGTGTCAATCGTAATTTAAATACCATGAAGCGCTCATTCATGCTCGAAAAGGGTGGCTTCGAGCGGGTAAATATCACCTCTTTTAATATTGTTGATGCGACCCAAAAAATGAATGGTGACCTGACATACACCGTGGAAGCCAGCTACAAAAACGAGTTTGATTCCAATACCGAATTAGAGCTACGCAAGGCGTTGGGGCTTGAAAAGGTGAGATTTGTTTTTCGGTCTAACTCGAATGACACGGTTTTCTATATTAATGACCAAAAAGTAGGCACGGGCTCTAAGGTTGACATCGCGGGTAATTATGTTGGTATTTACAATGTTCGAGCCGTCAACAAATCAAAAACTCAATCTTTAAAGCTGAGTCTGACCAATGATGGCGACTACTTTTTCCCGTTTTCCACAAAGAAAACTCAATCAGCGCCGAGCCCAGTAAAATCAGAAGCGACGGCTAAAAGCTCTGTAAAAAGAAACGAACCTAAGGCGGCAACAGCCCCTGCATTAACCAAACAGATTCTAAACGGTTATGAAAACAAAGCCCCACTAGAGCAGAAGAAAGTGGATGGGTTAGCGGGTAAGCGCTTTACCAATACGGTGATACATAAAGATGATGCGTATCAGTATTTACTGCCGGTTGAATATTCAGACAATGGCAGCAAAGCGGTGTACTTATCTAAGTCGGATGCCACTCGTTATTGTTCGGATAAACTGTCTTCTAAATTGGCGTCGAGAACCGCATATCAGTATCTGCTGAATGGCAACAAGCTCGGTATGGGGAATTATTGGTTATCTTCTGGTAGTGTTTTCTCATCAACATTAAATGAAGACACCACTAAAAAGGTCACTAAAAATAAGTTCGTTTGCATGATGAATATGACGGGCACTTGGTAACTCGCCGCAAAGTTGCGCTGCTCTCTAAATGCTAAGATGACAGTTTCGAAAGATAAAAGGCCAATGGGTAATCCATTGGCCTTTTTAGTATGTGTGTGACCCGTCCTAAATAAGATTTGTTACGTCCTTGGATGTGTATACACATTGAAGGCGAATTAGAAATAATACGCCTTATGACAGTTACCTTTACCAGAAGGGCTTACCCTTCACTGCCAAGAGCAGTGGTTAGACGCTGGTTGAACGCCTAATCCGTTTTACTGGCGCGGTTACGGGTGAAACTCCAGTATGCAAGACCACCCCAAGCGAGGACTTGAAGCCAGAGTTGTGTCCAGTGACCAGAGATTTGAGACCAACTTGCGCCCATTTGATTGAGTTTTAGGAAACCGTTAATGGCGGGTTGCGTAGGAAACATCGCGGCGACCCATCGAATTGGGGCAGGTAACATCTCAGACGGCCAAATAAAACCAGCCGAAAAGACCAAGGGCATAGAACTTAATAATACGACAACGGTAACAAGCTCGCGGCGTGGGGTAATCGCGCCAACAAAGACCCCTATAAAGCACGAGACCAATAAGAACGGCAGCATTAATGTCAGTAATTCCAATGGTTGAGCAAGTGTGCTGATCCCATACATGTTAAAACTGGCACCGAAGTAGTACACAGACAGTAAATAATAAATCAGTAACAAAATCCCGGTCCGCACGGCTAGTACCGAGAAGACGGATTGTGTCTGCCAATATCCACTGCCTTGTCGCTGGGTTCCACCAATGAGCCCCGATGCCATGGCCAGTGTCTGTTGAAGAATTAAAACAAACACCGCTGGAACAACATAATCTACGTAGCCCATTCGCGGGTTAAATGTAGGCTTACTGTTTAATCGAGTGGCCGCGTATTGGTGCGATGCTAATTCCAACGGAACACCATCAATCAATAACTTCGTCACTTTTGTCTTGGCAGCCAGTGTACCGCCTGCTTGCGCAAGCCCTTCAACGACGGTGCCATAAACAAGGAATAATGCTGCGTCGCCTGCGTAGGATAAAACAGGACTTTTTCCTAGCATTAGATCTTTGTAGAAGTGCTCAGGGATGACAATGAAGCCTGTGATATCACCTTGCAAAAACGATTGCTTGGCGTCTTCAATTGTATACAGTCGCTCGGTAACCGTCACATTCGGAGTGGCATCGACCATTCGTTCAAGTTGAAAGCTTGTCTGGCTGCTATCGAGGTTAACAACGGCAATAGGCTGCTCGCGTGGTGTTTGTTGCGTGTAGGGGAGTGGGTATAAAAAAGAATAGAAAATAACCCCCCCAAACACGGTCAAAGTGACAACGGGGTTAGTCAGGATAGCTTTTAATTCGAGTTTAATGTGTTCGAGCAAAGTCATACAGCAGACTCCTTACTCATGTGCTTTTTAACTAAAACCACGGTCAGTAGTAGTGGTATGACATACCCAATCATCGGTAACAGATGAGATAGCGACTGGCCTGCGGTGACGCCGTAACTTGCTTGGCTAACTTGTACCTCAATGTAGTGGCTGATAGGCAACAATTCTCGCCAAGCCATCGCTAACGTATTCATATCAGTTGCCGGAAAGGTGATGCCCATGAACGCGAAACTTGGCGCAGTAAAAGCGCCTGCAAAGCTCATCGCCCTTGCGGCATCACACGTTAGAAAGAAAAAGAAGCTAGCCATAATCATACAAGTTAATGTTGTCACTGCTTGCGCAAAGAATAGTACAAGCCAACTGCCTTCCATCGGCCATGCGAGGATGTCGTAAAACCATACGAGAAAAAATGAGCCTTGCAGCAAAAACCATAAAAAGTAGGGCAGTAACGTACGGCTTAATTGACGCACAATTGACACGTTACCAAGCCAAGGTCGAATCCCAGCGATTCGGTAGTTGGCGCTTAGGACCAACACGGTGAAAGATACGATCGCAATTTGCCAAATGGCAGGTACGATAGCGCTAACCAGAAATTGAGCGTAATTCGTCCCTTTGTTAAACAATGGCGTAATTTGCGTACGCACGGGGACGGCGTTACCGATAGCGCTCATGCTAGTTGTACCGCCCCTTGATAGGTTTTTTATAACATCGATTTGAGCATTGAATGTACCTTGGGCTTGAAGCGCAGCGGAGTTGATTAAGCGCCCAACGAGTATGTACTGGCTGTTGTAAAACAACGTCACTTGAGGTGGGATAGATCGAGTAACGGCTTTATCAAAGCCAGCCGGTATGTATAAAATGGCGTAGATATCGCCTTCAACCAAAGCGGCTTTCGCTTGTTGAATATCATCATACTGATGATCAACACTTAACATTGACGTCGCGTCATAGTGGCGAACTAATCGTTGTGATAAGCCACTTTTGTTGAGATCCACGACCCCAACGGGAAGGTTGCTGGCGATCCCTTGTGAAAATATCCAATAAATGGATAAACATAAGAGAATAGGTACCCATGTTAGACAGGATAAGAGCCACTTATCATGTCTGAGTATGTGCCACTGGCTGTAGTGCTGCCCTGTGGACGAGGCGCTGGTTACCGTTGTGTTTGGAGCTTGGTTCATGCTCGACCCTTACATCTCAACCACAAGACTCATGCCCATTCGTAACTTAACGTCACTGCCAACTGGGCGAGCTTCTACTTCGAAGGTACGCAAGTCAAACCCTTGCGTGGCATCTGTTGAACGCCATGTGGCAAAGTCACCCATGACGGCGACATGGAACACCTTAAAGGTTACGTCTTTGTCTAAAGCAGGAACATAAGCGTCAAATTCTGTATCTTTTTCAAAATTTTGCAGTTGATCCTCACGCACATTCAACACGGCCCATGTGTCTTTGGTGTCAATGACCGTAACCACTGGAAAGCCTTGCGGCGCAAGTTCACCGCTGTGCAGAAGAACCTGAGAGACTTCGCCATCAAACCATGAATGGATTTTTGTGTCAGCCACGTAAGCTTCGACCTCGGCTACCGCGCCAGCGGCCATACGAACCTTTTCTTCAGCGGCGACTTTTGTTTCATTGCGTGCGCCTTCTTTTGCCATTTCAAACATCTGATACGCAGCGCTTTCAGTGTATTTTGACGCCTGCCATTGTGTTTTTGCTTCGTCGCGTTTCTGCTCGGCGACGACACCATCTTTATAGAGATTGTTGACACGCAAGTAGGTCTTTTCCATCAACTGGGACGCGGCTCTGGCTTTGCGCCATTGGTCTTCTGCCGCACGAATCTGCTGCTGGCGAGCCCCGTTGTTAGCTTGTTGAGCCAAAGCGCCTGCGGCTTTTTCGCCAGCAACCGCTTGTTCTAACTTGGCTTCGATCTCAGGGCTATGTATTGTGAAAATTAACTGGCCTTCGGTAATGTCATCGCCTTTTCGAACCATGACTTGATCGATTCTGCCTGGTACCTTTGATGAGATGCTGTACTGCTGCGACTCAATTTGTCCTTGGATACGAAATGGAGGTGTTTGATAAGCATCAAAAAATTTATAGCCTACCCATCCTGCAATAACGATCGCACCGAGTGTCGCGAGTGTTGGTTTTACCTTGTTCATGATGCGTCCTTATTACTGATGTTTGCAGGATTGATAGATTGGTATTTGTATTGGCTAAAGCTGTTCATTTCGCTGGAAAGCGCCAGTAACTTGTTGAGAGACAATAGGTATTGAAAGCTTGCTGCTGCTTGCTGCGTTTTAATGCTCGCAAGGTAAAGTTCTGCATCAACGACATCCAGTGAGCGTCCTAAACCTTGTGAGAATGCTTTCTGTCTTAACGACAAGTTTTCTTCGGCGAGGGACAAGCTGGAGTTCAGCCCGATGGCTTCATCTAAGGCTTGCTGAGCCTCTAGGTACGTTTTTTCGACCAGGACACTGAGATCGAGCTTTGCTTGACGTTTGAGGAACTGGACTTGACTGACTGCACTATTGGCCGCTTTAACTTTTTCACTTCGGCCCGTATTTTCAATTAATGGGATGCTGACGCCAATACCGACCAACCAATCTGGCGTCATTTGGTTCGCTAACGAATCACCCTCATAGAGGTTATAGTCACCATACGCGTATACTTCCGGGTAATATTTACCGTTTTCAGCCTTGATAAGGCTACTGGCTTGTTTTTCTTTTGCGTCAAGAATGGATAAGCCAGGGTACGTATCTAAAGTTTGATCAATGAACGCATCTAAAGGGGGGAGGGAGCGGTTGATAAAGAGCTCGTCTCTTGGGTCGACTTTTTCTGTTTGCCCCAAAATTTGTGTTAATGCAGCTTGAGCAATATTTAGGCTGTGTTGTGCTTTTTTACGTTCAACGGTAGCTTTATCAAGCGAGGCTTCAGCTTGCAGACGCTCTACTCTTGCAATTTGTCCTTGGTTTTCCAGTTTAATGGCGTGATCGCGATGCTTAATTAACCCCTCTTCCGCTGCGATTCGTGTTTCCACAACTTCCTTAGCCAAAATCACGCTGAAATAGTATTTACTCAGGTCTTCGTATCGAGCTTGTACTTCCATAGCGAGTTGGCTTTCTGCTTCTTCTTGGCGGCCTTCAGCAGCGGTTTGCGCGGCAGTAATGCGACCACCAGTAAAAATAGGCCAGATAGCGCGAATCGAGGAGCTGAAAATATCTTTGTGTTCGATGGTGGAGGTGACGCCACCAAGCCCGCTTAATAATTGCCCCAGAATTGGGCTTTGAGGAACGCCACTTAAGCTGTCGCCCAGTTGTTGTCCGGAGACTGTAACATCTTGGTCGAGCCGCGTGTAGTTGGCGCCTACAGTGACACTTGGAAGGTTTAGACTACTGGTTGCGCTCTTCAAATGTCCATATCGTTCGACGTTGGCACGTTGCGCCGCGAGTGAGTTGTTGTTTTGTTGAAGCAGCTGCCAGGCTTCGTCGAAAGAGACGTCTGCACTCCATGCATTAAACGAGAGTGTGCCTAACAATGCGCCCACAACCAAAGGCAGGGACCTAATTTTCATGTTTGCTCCAAGCGGTATGTTAAAAAAATTAGAGTTTATACTCTAAAAAATATAAGTGCAATACTATTAATGTAGACGCAAAGAGGCAAATGACGAAGTTAAGTGGTTGTTTTTTTTGAACAAGGTCGTTAAAAAAGAAAGAGGCTCGTTATGAGCCTCTTCAGGGTAGGAGTTATCTATGAATGCGAGGGGCAGATATAGCCCGCTCTCCATACCAAATCTTTAGCTTTTAGCATGGCCTTAAGCACCTCGCTACCTGACATTTGCGGGGAAGCAAAAGAGACCTGCAGGTCATCTTCTATGGGTGCTAGCTGCGAATCTTTTTTTTGGTAAGCCCTAACATGAGTGAAAGTTGATGCCCGGTTCTTTGACAGCACAGCCCTATTTAGGCAAATTCCAAAACAGTCACGTTTCATAACGTTGTTCCTTATACGCTCTCATTATTTTTATTTTTCTGAGATGTTAATTTTTAGTTATCTACATTGCTGCATCACTAGCCATGATGTGCTCATTCAATATACAAAAAATGCGCTAATTAGTTCTAAAAATAAGCTAAAAGTGGTGTGATCTTGACCCGTATTTCGAATGAACTATATGCAACAGATGTTTTTATCCTTTCTGAATGGTAATGAATCGCATGTTAGCGGTGCTGAATTCAAAATATAAATTACTTAATAGTGTCACAGAACGATGACACACAGGGTGTATTGATGTTACATGACTGTTAAGGTGTTGGCACGAAAGAGGGAGTGTCAATGAAGTGGAATCAGTTTAGTTTCCGTCACCGAATGTTGATCATTATGACCTTGTCAGGGTTGCTCCAACTGGTGATATTGTCACTGGCTGGGTTTAGTTATATTAAGCAATCGCAAGAGCAAGAAATGGGCTTTAAAGCACAAGGAGTCGCGACATTTTTAGCGCAATCTTCTTCAGTGATAAGCATGATTGAAAACCGTTCCTCGGCAACTCGTCAACATCGTTTCCGTGGCCTGACCGAAATGATAGGGGCGGCTTTTATTGTGATCGGTGACCGTGACGGAATAAGGTTGGTGCATCCCATTGATGAACGAATCGGCAAACCAATGAAAGGGGGCGATAACGATAAAGCCCTTGTGTATGGGCAGTCATATGTGTCATTTGCCGAAGGCTCGTTAGGAAAATCAGTACGCGGCAAGGCGGCCGTATTCGATGCTGACGGAAACATTATTGGCGTTGTTTCGGTTGGGTACTTGCTTGATCGTCTTCAAGACCGTATTGAGCCATATCTGGCTTTTTTATTAGGTATGGCGGCATTGGTTTTAGTGGCTAATGGTATTGTATCAAACTATATTTCTAGGCGTTTTCAGAAGGCGATATTGGGCTTTGAGCCCGAAGAAATAGGTCGATTGTATAGTGAACTTGACGTGACAATGAGCACCATAAAAGAAGGGGTGATCAGCATTGATTCAAATGGAATACTGCGCTCAATTAATACCAGTGCTTGCGATATATTGCAGCTAGATAAGCAGGCGTCACTTAACCAGCCACTAAGTCATGTCTTACCGAATTCGGATTTGCATCATTTACTCGATAGTCAAGAAGTCGATCATGATATTGAGTTGTATTTAAATCAGCGAAGAATTGTCGCCAACCGCGGCCCTATTCTTGTCGACGGTAAGGTTGTCGGGGCCGTATCGAGCTTTCGTCTAAGAGATGAGATTAACGACCTTACGGACCAGCTTTCTCAAACGAAGGCTTATGCAGAAATGTTACGCTCGCAAACCCATGAACACCGCAATAAGCTGAACACTATTAATGGGATGCTTCAGATGGGTGAATTAAGTGCCGTACAACATATGATTGGGCAAGAAACCGCGCACTATCAATCCCTAATCGAGTTTTTAAGGGAGACCATCCGTGACCCATTGATCGCTGGAATGTTGTTAGGTAAGACTGAGCGGGCAAGGGAGCTAGGGTTAACCTTAGTTGTTGACCCTGAATCTCGTTTAGAGCCGATGCCTGCAGCGTTGAACTCAGACGACTTGGTGACGATTCTCGGTAATCTTATTGATAATGCATTTGATGCGAGTTTGTCGGCGATTCAAAAAATGCCGAATGAGCGAGAATTACGCGCCACGGTTGAGGTGTCAGTGAGTGATTTTGGCAATGAGATAATCCTCGAAGTGGTTGATAAAGGCTGCGGATTGCCGACCAATCTAGATGTGTCCTCTCTGACACAACGTGGAGTGTCGAGCAAGTCGCCTAGCAACCGCGGGGTAGGGTTATTCTTGGTTAAACAGTTAACCGAGCGCTATCAGGGGCAATTAGAGTTGATAGCAAATAATGATATGGGAACTCGAGTCACAGTATATGTACCAAAGGATGGATTGGCATGAGTGCAATGACACGTGCAATGATTATAGAAGACGATTTAAAAATCGCAGAACTGCATCGCCGGTATCTAGAGAAAATGGGTGGGTTTGATGTCGTAGGGATTGCAACGTCTTGCGCAGAAGCAGAGATGCAACTGGAGTTACTCGAGCCTGAGTTGGTGATGCTAGATGTGCATTTACCCGACGGAACCGGCATCGATATTTTGGGGCGTTTGAGAACGTTGAACCAGCAGTGCGATGTTATCTTAATCACAGCGGCGCGAGATGTTGAAACTTTGCAGCAAGCCATGCGGGGTGGGGTGATTGACTATCTTTTAAAACCGGTCATGTACCCTCGCCTAGAAGCCGCATTAAAAAAGTACCAAAAACGAACGAAGAAGTTGCATCATTTAGACGGTTTAGATCAGTCAATGGTTGATGAGATGATGCAAAATAACCCTAACGAGTCGGCGGCAGAGAAACATCTACCGAAAGGCATTGACGGGGTGACTCTGGAGAAAATACGGACTATTTTTGTCGATAAGAATCTGTTTACCGCCGATGAAGCCGGTGATTACATAGGGGCGAGCAGAACGACGGCTAGGCGCTATCTGGAGTTTTTAATTAGTACCGGAGAGCTTGAAGCAGATGTTAACTATGGCTCAGTAGGGCGCCCCGAGCGATGTTATCGCCGAGTCCAAAGGGCGTAGCAAAGGATGATTAGATGGAAATTGGAGCGGAAAAGGGTAGTAAACCATCCATTGATATGGAATTGTGTTCTTTGCACCCTTTTACATCTAACGATTATCCGTTACTCATCGACTGGATAACCACGGACACGCTTAACTATCAATGGAGCGGCCCTCAATTTACCTTTCCTTTGACGCATCGACAATTAACGGATCATTATCGTAATCAAGCTGCGCAGCCTTTTTTGTTCCATGTTAATGGTCGTAAGGTTGGGTTTGTGGAGTTAGTTCGAGTCGACAATGACACTCTACGTATCTGTCGAGTGTTTATTCATCCTGACTTTCAAGGACAAGGTTTCGCTTTTAGAATGTTAAAGCGGTTGATCGCACTTGCCACCTCGGAAAACGAACGTTCCGATATTACGCTGTCAGTGTTTTCGCATAACCGTTCTGCTATTCATTGCTATCAAAAATTAGGGTTTGTGCGTACGGACATCGTCAGAAACACTAAATTTGTCGAAGGGCGTTACTGGGACTTATGGTTAATGTCACTAAAAAGGACGAGTTAAAGACATGGCGTATGAACGCATCGTAAATTAACACGACAAGGAAGCTCAAACGAATGCTAACCATCGAGCGGTTACAAGCCCATAACCAAACTAATGTGCTGAATTTGTCTGTGCTGGATGCACAGAAAGCGTTTGTTGGTGATATTGCCAACATCATTGAACAAAGCAGTACGCAAAGCTCGGTGTCTCAATGGGTCATTTGGTATGATAGTACCCCTGTGGGATTTTTCTTACTTGATCAGTCTTATTCGAGTCGGTACTCATTTTGCCCGCAAGGGAGTGTTGGTTTGAGGTCATTTTTTATAGACCAGCGATATCAGGGGCGCGGATTTGCGAGGCTCGCGCTTGAACAGATTGCCTATCACTATTCCACTTGGTTACGCGAGGAAGTCGGGGATTTGTATCTTACTGTGAACTGTAAAAATCAAACAGCAAGGTCGCTGTATTTAAAGCTCGGATTTAATGATACTCAGCGTCTGTATCTTGGTGGAGAAGCCGGGCCGCAACATATTATGTGTTTCACATCAAAGCGCGAAGCTAAAATAGGATTATGATGCCAGCTTGGTATAGGTCTAGTGATTATAGAATCTACTTACTAGCGGACTCCTTGACTGCAGATAGTGCCCATGAATGGAGGCAATGTTGTCATTGACCCTTGAGCTAAGCATCGATAGTCACGATAGTCACGATAGTAACGAACATACCACTCTCACTTTTTTATTAACAACACGTGCTTGTATGGCACGTCATGTAAGGCCATTGGGGTGATTTCGAGACTTCCACGCTGGATAGAGTCCGGCGCATTCATTTTAGCGTTGCTTGCCGGTACAGTGAACGCCGTAGGTTTACTGGGTTTTCAGCACCAAGCCATATCACATTTATCCGGCACTGCAACGTTACTCGGTACGCAATTATTTAATAGCTGGTCAACGTCAGGTCACTTAATCGCCATTATTATTAGCTTTTTTGTGGGGTCGGCTATCTCAGGGGTGTTTATCTCCAACGTTTCATTGAAATTGGGGCGTCAATATGAATGGTTATTGTGTATTGAGGGCGCGTTATTGATCTTGGCGACGTATTTCTTAGCTCACAACTCTCAAACTGGCAGTTATTTTGCGTCGGCTGCCTGTGGGTTGCAAAATGCATTGGCAACGACGTTCAGCGGCGCGGTAGTAAGGACCACGCACGTTACTGGGATTGTTACCGACCTCGGGATCATGATTGGTTCCACATTGAGAGGTGAAAGCTTTGATAAGCGCAAGGCTAAATTGTTTGTCATTATATTATGTGGCTTTGTGTCTGGTGGCTTAGCAGGCACGATTTTATTTAATCATCTGGCTTTCTATGCCTTAATGCCTCCCGCGATTCTATGCTTGTTGTTGGCGTTGGGATATCGCGTTTATAGAAAGCGAATTGCTTATACAACGCGTTCAGAAAAGTAGAGTTCTGAGATTGATGGAGACGCAGACAGGCCCCGATTTTTGAACGCATGTGCCGCTATTGGTTGCATAGATGGGCCGCCTTGCTTGGTGGTTTTGTCGTGACGTGTTGGGAGAGCTGGCGAATCGAGATGATATTCGCGCGGCACCATTCCACATTCACCGTATCATTCCTATCGCATTATTAGAGAATTGCCTTGTCTTGAAGTAAAGTATTACTCAGTGTGCAAGTATAATGAGTAATACCATTCAAGCGCTGAGGTAACGGCGTTTGGAACAAACCACACTGAATTGACCAAACTTGAATCTCGTTATGTCATAGTGACGGCGCCGCTAAATGCTAAACGGTGTGACGTTGTTTTTGGTTAGGCTTATGCACCACATTCACTAATACCTAAATAAAGTTTGAGTAGAAGAGTTTTAGAATGAAGCTATCGAGAACAGAAAGTCGTTTTGTAGATCGTACGATTGACCAATGGCTGGAAGAGGGGGTCATTACCTCAGAGGATTCTAAAAAACTCAAAGGTAGCTATCAAATAGCAAACATAGATTGGTCGATAATCGCCAAATACTCATTCTGGATAGCCATCGTTTGTATCGTGTTCTCAGTGTTATCGGTGCTACTTGATGAGTGGCTAATTAAGTTGTTTGAAGAGATATTCACGGCGCCAGACATTGTTAAAAGTGGATTTTTCGCGTTGATTTCAGGGCTTTTTTATACCTTTGGGCTTCGTCGTAAGCGGCTTTCACCGGATAAAATGTTTAGTAATGAAGCCTTATTTGTATTGGGAATAGTCAGCACAGCATTGTCGATTTATTTTCTTGGGCAGGTGATTCAAGCGGACAGTTTAACAAAATTGATCCTACTCGCTGCATTTGTTTACGGGGTATTAGGGCTCTGGATACCATCTTTGATCGTTTGGTTGTGCGCCCTATTAACGCTCGGTTGTTGGTTTGGGTTTGAAACCTATCAGGCCAGCGAATTGGGTTATTTTATTGGTTTGAACTTTCCGCTGCGTTTTGTGCTGTTTGGCTCGCTACTTATTGGCGCTAGCTCGTGGGCACTGCGCCGTTGGGATTCAAAAGAAGACTTTGTCGCAACTACTCGCGCGGTAGGGCTTTCTGTTTTCTTTATATCCATGTGGCTGATGTCGATTTTTGGCAATTTTGGTGATTGGTCGGCATGGAGTGGTGTCGATCAATTCTCTTTGATTCACTGGTCGGTACTACTGCTTATTGCGTCTATTGCATCGCTGTATCATGGTATGAAATATGATGATGAACTGACTAGAGGGTTTGGTTTGATTTTTATCTTCATCAATCTCTACACGCGTTTTATTGAGTATTTTTGGGAAGGGACGCATAAAGCCGTACTCTTCGCGATTTTAGCAATCAGCTTTTGGTTCTTTGGGACTCGAGCAGAAAAGATATACCGTATCGGTCGAGCCAATGAAAAACCAAATTGTGATTAGAAGAATCATGGTTAACATCTGAATACAACTCGGTTCATCGCCGGTAGGGTTTATGCGCGTGGGGCTGTGGACATCAAATAGAGCGCTTGCTTTAGGCGCTCCAGTTCTCACTGCCGCTGAGCGTAAATTTCTACCCTTTGGCCTTCTTGCAAACGGCGCGTACCATACCTTTAAAAATGAAAAGATGAGCAGGCATCATGGCGAACCAGTAAAGAAGCCCTAAAAAGCCCTGCGGGTGCCACCAAGCCGAGATGTTAATCTCTCGCCTATCTCCGAGATCCGTGATGGTAAATTCCAACCTTCCTAAACCCGGCCCTTTCATTCCAAAGAGTAAAGAGAGAAAGCCCGGTTGTTCACAGCGGATGACTTTCCATGAATCAATAAAATCACCGACCTGAAGCGTTGGCCCTTTCGGTATGCGCCTCTTAGGCCGCCCGCCACCAAAGAGAATATCTAACCATTCCCTTGTGCGCCATAAGCTATTAGCAAAAAAGTAGCCTTCTTTAGGGCTGCCAATTTGTTTCACTACATCCCAAAGCGCCTCACTTGATTTCGTTGTGGAGAACGTTGCACCTGTTTTCTTGGGATAATAACCATAACCTGCCTGCCAGCGTGTTAACGCACTCGGATCAAAGCCCCAAACATTACTAAGAACAAAATCTCCATCTTTAGCGACGCTCGTTTTTACTGCTTCCTCATAAGAAATTAATCGCTGAGGGTAACGGGTTTGGATTTTGGTCGAGTCGGCAATAAAATCATGCTCTAACCCCGCCAATAAGGCGCGCCCAATACTTGAAGGTACCGAGGTGACGATGCCTAACCAGTACGAAGCCAGCTTTGGAGTCAGTAGGCTTGTAGCCCAAAGGCGTAGTGGCTTGTTAATGCTGTCACAAATAATACGAAATTGCTCATGATAGGAGAGTACGTCGGGCCCACCGACCTCGTAGATAACGGTTTGTGGTGCTTCATCTTTGGCTAGCTGAAGTAGATAATGGTTGAGGTTTTCAAGCGCAATAGGATTGGCTTTTGAATCGACCCATTTAGGTGCAATAAGAATCGGCAGGTTGTAGACAAAGTCACGCATGATCTCATAGGCGGCGGATCCTGGGCCAATGATAACGCCCGCTCTCAACTCTGTAATCGCGACAGAACTGGTTCTTAGTAAATCACCGGTTGCTTTTCGCGCTGCCAGGTGACTGGAGTTACCAGTTTGAGGCTGAATGGCACTTAAATAAATCACGTGTTTAACGGTGCTGATATCGAGTGCATCCTTGACGTTTTGGGCTAACGTGAGTTCGTAGTCAAGGAAATCATGACCATGGGCCATGCCATGCACGAGAAAATAGATAACATCAAAATTAGGCACGAGTGCCATCGTGGCTTTGCGGTCAGCTAAATCAAGGTATTCGAATGTTAGTTGGGAGTGTGGCATGACCCGAGCTTTGAGGTATTCGATTTGACGAGCGGCCGCGGTAACTTCATGGCCTTGCTCCAATAATAATGGAATTAACTGTGAACCGACGTAACCGGACGCGCCAAGGACCAAAATACGTTTCATTTGTCACTCCATTTATCAAATAATAGGTATTATCTTATTAAAACTTAACATATTTTCTGATTTTTGCTGTGCGAAATATTAAGACATCACCGTTTTCTGCAATATAACTAACTGAATGCCGTCACGACAGCTTTTGCGAAAAAACGATATTTCATTCTTATCTAGATGTGAAAATCGGATAGTTCACCTTTAACGGACCATTTTGGCTTCCTACCTTGGGGTTTTTAGTGTAAATTCACACTCCAATTTTGTGTGTGATTGAAGTGTAGTAGTGCTTAAATTATCTGACCTAAGTAAAGGCTATATCGATGGTGGTGAGTTTCACCCTGTACTGCAAGGTGCAGAGTTGACAGTGTCACAAGGTGAACAATTAGCTTTGATGGGTGAGAGTGGTTCAGGTAAGAGTACTTTACTCAATCTTCTCGCAGGGATAGACAGTGTTGATTCTGGTGAAATATGGTATCCCGATTTCGCGATGCACGATTCGACGGAAAACATGCGAACCGCGTACCGTCGAAACAACATTGGGCATATCTTCCAGCAGTTTAATTTGCTTCCAACGCTCAACGTCGCCGACAACATCCGCTTTTGCCGTCAAATAAAAGGTCTCCCAGAAGATAGGGGCTTGTGGCGTCAAATTCTTTCCGCGCTTGACCTCATGGCTTTATTAGGGCGTTACCCTGAAGAGATATCGGGTGGACAACAACAGCGTGCTGCCATTGCTCGAGCGCTTTATATGGAACCCAAAATTCTTTTAGCAGATGAACCGACAGGCAGCTTAGATGAGCGAAATGCTGAGGCCGTGATGCGCCTTCTTACTTCGTTAACCAGTCAGCTAAAATGTACTTTACTGGTGGTGACACACAGTGAAAAGGTGGCAAGCCATATGGACGGTTGTATTCGCCTCCAAGGAGGACACCTGCATGTTATTGCCCGTAGTTAAAGCGCTACTTGGGCACTATCGCCGTCATCCACTCCAAATTCTACTCGTCTGGTTAGGCTTAACACTCGGTGTTTCACTTCTTGTGGGCGTAACCGCGATCAATCATCATGCTAAACAGGCTTATGCCAGTGGTGAGAAGCTATTTGCTAACCCCGTTCCCTATCGAATTCGTCCCAAGCATGCAGAAACAAAAATCCCTCAAGGCTTTTATGTTCAACTGAGGCGTGAAGGTTTTAAGCAGTGTGTACCGTTTGATATGCATAAAGTGATGACGGCGGATGATTTAGAGTTAAATTTAGTTGGCGTCGACCCTGTCGCATTGTTGCAACTAAAAAACTCCGTCACAATCAGTGATCTCGCCTCGCAAGACCTTATGAAGGTACCGACTACGGTGGTCATCAGCGCTGACTTAGCTGAACATAAGGGTTGGCAGGCGGGAGATATCATTACCCTCAAAGGGGGCAGGCAGATCGGCCCCATCAAGATTGACACAAAAAAAGGGATCCGCGGGACGCGCATACTAGCCGATATGTCTCTATTACGTAGCCTTAAAAAATCGTCTGGACTGTCCGTCATCGCCTGCGGTGATATGTCATCCGAAAAACTTGAAGCGTTACGTAAACGTATTCCTAACGGGATGACATTATCAAGAAGCTCTCAATCTCAGCTTGAGGCGCTCACGAAAGCTTTTCACACTAATTTAACTGCGATGAGCATGCTGTCTTTTGTCGTTGGGTTGTTCATTTTCTACCAGGCGATGTCGTTATCGCTAGCTCAGCGTCAACCTTTAGTGGGCAGCTTACGTCAATTAGGGGTTTCCGGATGGCAACTTGCACAGGCCCTGTGCCTTGAGCTCGCAGGACTTGTATTCCTGAGCTGGTGGGGGGGAAATGTGTTGGGTTTGCTTCTTGCGAATCAGCTCATACCTGCGGTCTCACAAAGCCTCAGTGATTTATATGATGCGAACATTGGATTGAGCATTGAATGGAGTTGGGAGTGGAGCATGTACAGCTTCTTGCTGGCTTTCTTTGGTGCCGTTATCTCTTGTGGCTGGCCATTGGTTCGTTTATTAAAATCGCAACCGATCCGATTATCTTCCCGTTTATCGTTGATGCGCTTTACTGGTGCGGAGTTTACTTGGCAGGCATTCGTAGCATGTGGCTTTTGTGTCGCAGCTATCGCCATCTATCAAGCACCTAAGTCTCAGAGTTCCGGTTACGCCATTATAGTATTGATGCTATTGAGTGTGGCGCTGATTACCCCATTCATTATTTGGAAAGTGTTTACTGCTCTATCGTTTTCTCTGAAATGGGTGAAGGTACGATGGTTTTTCGCCGATGCTGCAGCCAGTATGAGCTATCGTGGTGTCGCCAATATGGCATTTATGCTTGCGATGGCGGCGAACATGGGGGTGGAGACCATGGTTGGTAGTTTTCGTGACACAACCGACCGGTGGTTGACTCAGCGTTTAGCCGCGGACATTTATGTATACCCGACAAACAATAATGCTGACCGCATGAGTAAATGGTTAGAAGAACAGCCAGAAGTCGAACGAGTCTGGTGGCGCTGGGAAGAAGAAGTGCCAACTGACAATGGTATGATGCAAGTAGTAAGTACAGGAGACTCCGTGGGCGAGTTGGATTCGCTGACGGTCAAAACGGGTATTCCTAATTATTGGTATCACCTGCATCATTCCAAAGGCGTAATGATCAGTGAATCGATGGCGCTGAAACAAAAGTTGAGGCCTGGTGATTACCTAGATTTGGGTAAACCATTAGGTAAAAACTGGCAGGTGATCGGGGTCTACTATGACTATGGTAACCCTTACGATCAGGTTCTTATGTCACAAAACCGTTGGTTAGCAAGTTTTGCTGGCTCTGGAGACGTGGCGCTTGGCGCAGTATTGAACGACAAAGAACATTCAGTCATGGTACAAAGACGTCTGCAAAGTACCTTTAGGCTAAATACTGAACGTATTTACGATAATACAACGATTCACCGTGAAGCAATGCAGACGTTTGATCGAACATTCGCGATTGCAGACACACTAGGTAACATCACATTGGTTATTGCCGTGTTTGGTATCTTCTTTGCGACAATCGCGGGTGAGGTTTCGAGGCAACGACATACGTCTTTATTACGTTGTTTTGGGATATCTGGGCGTGAACTCGTTATCGTCGGAGGATTACAGTTACTGGTCTTTGGCTTGATTTCGGCCGCTATCGCTATGCCATTGGGCATTGCATTAGCGCAATTGATTGTTGATATCGTTATTAAGCAATCATTTGGTTGGTCTCTACAACTGCAAATCGTACCTTGGCAGTATCTCACCACCAGTTTGTGGAGTTTACTTGCTCTGGTTGTTGCAGGTGCTATTCCTGTTCTCCGACTGATTCGAAATTCGCCTATAAATTCGTTAAGAGACGCTTTGTAAATGACCCGACTTCAAAAAATAATCTTTTTCAGTTGCTTAGTCGTCGTGGTTACGGCTTCGTTTGTATGGGTTGTTAAAGATGAAGAAGAGCGTATTACCCGCTCTAAGACGGCACACATCAACACTATATTTGGTTCACCAGGAAAGAAAGTATTTGAACCCGTATTGCCTGACCGCGCGGTTAAACTTCCGGAAGATTTTAGTTTTCATCCTGAGTTTCACCATGAATGGTGGCAGCTTGTTACAGAATTGACCGATCAACATGGGCAGACCTATTGGCTGAGATGGCGCTTCTTTCGCTATGCCAGTGATGACCGAGTTAAAACAGGGTGGGAAGACCCTCAAATCTATATTTCCAATGTTGTTCTAACCAGTCATCTGGGAATGTTTACCGACCAACGCATATCGCGCGGAGGCATTGGACAAGCGGGGGGTGTCAGTCGTCCATTCAGAGTATGGATTGATGACTGGTCTTGGCGTTCTCTGTCGAGAGATCCGATGCCCGGAAATTTAAAAATCGCGACCGAGAAATTTAAGATTAACTTGCAGCTTGAGCAGAAAGGCAAGTATGCCATCATCGGAGAGAACGGCTATCATGCGAAACATGATTTGCTGTCGCGTGCGTCTTATGTTTTTGAAGCGCCTTTTATCTCTGCATCGGGTCAAATAGCATTAGCCGATGGACAAAAATTATCGGTGACTGGAAGCGCATGGCTTTCAAAAGAGTGGGGCAGTGAGTTAGTCGGGCGAAGCTCGGTTGGTGAAGATAATTTTATTATCCGTTTGTCAGCGCAAGAGGTTCTGACAGTGAGTCAGTATCGATACAACAGAAATATGCCGTTCACTAGCGCAAGTTTGATTGACCAATCAGGTGCGGTGACCACGATTGACGCTGATGATATCGCGTTACGGGTGTTGAATTATACCCAAGTGGATACGGGGGCTCGCGTGCCTTTAACGTGGAGTATAAGCGCGCCCAAGTATGATATTGATGTGACCATAAAAGCGGACGATAACGTTAACTGGGTGAATTTTGTGGTACCTCAATGGCAGGGGCCAATTCACACAACAGGTACACACTCGGCATCAGGTTACATGCAGCTCAACGGATATTGAGCAAGATCTCCCCCTCTTGTTACTGCATAAATGTTGTAACTCAACAACATTTGTATTCCATCATTTTTTTCTCTAAATTTAATTAATCAAGATGATATTGACAGCCGCCTACCTAAGGCGGCGGTTTGGTCTTTTCTCGATAATTATGCACTATACTGATTGGTGATGAGCGAAAATAAAATGGATTTCTCGAATGATTTTCCTTTAATGTTCGGTTATTCCGATGTTTAACCTCTGAACAATCGATTTTTTCTGTAATTTAACTAGATATAGAATCTAACTATTCAAACAAAACGAATAACTATAAAGGGTTTATATATGAACGACGTCATTCGTGACTTTTTTAAGATGGAATCAGCAGGTGGTATCATCTTGGTGATTGCAGCTGCGATTGCGATGGTTGTTGCTAACTCTCCTCTCAATGAATTATATCAAGGTGTACTTCATACCTACGTCTTCGGTTTATCTATTTCACACTGGATCAATGATGGCCTAATGGCGATCTTCTTCATGCTGATTGGTTTGGAAGTTAAAAGAGAGCTTTTAGAAGGGGCATTGAAGTCTCGCGAAACGGCTATTTTCCCTGCTATTGCTGCGGTTGGCGGTATGGTTGCGCCAGCACTGATTTATGTTCTATTTAATGCCGGTGACCCTGAAGCAATGAGCGGTTGGGCGATTCCAGCAGCAACCGATATTGCATTTGCACTAGGTATCATGGCTCTACTTGGTAAACGAGTACCTGTGGCATTAAAAGTATTCTTGCTAGCACTTGCTATCATTGATGACTTAGGTGTTATCGTTATTATTGCTCTGTTCTACAGCAGCGATTTGTCGACACTAGCGCTGACAGTTGGCTTTGCGATGACCGCGCTCTTATTTGCGTTGAACTCGAAGCAGGTGACAAAGTTGCCAATCTATATCGCGGTCGGTCTCGTCTTGTGGGTGAGCGTATTGGCCTCAGGCGTACATGCAACGTTGGCTGGTGTGGTACTTGGTTTTGCTATTCCACTCAAAGGCAAACCTGGTGAACATTCTCCACTTAAACATATGGAGCACGCGCTTCACCCATATGTTGCATTTGGTATTTTGCCAATATTTGCTTTTGCCAACGCGGGTATCTCTCTGCAAGGTGTTTCAATCGAAGGTTTGACATCAATGCTACCACTCGGTATCGCTGCGGGGCTATTGATTGGTAAGCCACTTGGTATCTTTACCTTTAGCTGGGCGGCGGTGAAACTAGGCGTGGCTAAATTGCCAGAAGGCGTGAACTTTAAGCAAGTATTCGCCGTGTCAGTACTGTGTGGTATCGGGTTTACCATGTCGATTTTTATTGCGTCACTTGCATTCGTTGGCGTGAGTCCAGAGTTTGACACTTACGCTCGACTAGGCATCTTGATGGGCTCAACGACAGCTGCAGTACTAGGGTACGGATTGTTGAACGCTTCGCTTCCAAAGGAAGCCGCTCCTGAGCCAAAAGAGCAATACTAATTCCTCAGGATTATACTGATGTAATTAAACCCAACTTCGGTTGGGTTTTTTTTGTGCTAAAGAAATGTGTTGATAGCTCGATCTGCGCTTATCATGACACCTTATGTCGAGTGGTATTCAAGAATAAAAAGACGGGTTTTCTTAAGATAAAATCGAGATATTATTCGAATCGCTTTCATTCGATCGGGAGCATCGCTAAAATAGCGCCTCTTTTAGAAAGGGGAGCACCATGCACCAATCACTGAAGTATATTACTGGCTATCCCCCGAACTTGGTTGAACAGGTGTCAGGCCTGATAGCGTCTGGTCGTTTTGTGGCTTGGTTTGAGCAGCGTTACCCTGAATCGCATCAAGTAAAGAGTGAAAAAGCGCTGTTTGAGTATACGATGAAAATTAAACAACGTTTTATGAAGAAAACAGCCCCAATTACGAAAGTGGTGTGGGACAGTAAAATTCATCTTATCAATAATGCGTTAGGCTTACACACTTATGTGTCTCGGATTCATGGCGGAAAACTAAAAGCGAAAAATGAGATACGCATTGCGAGTATTTTCAAAGACGCACCGGAAGCTCTATTGCGCATGCTCGTTGTCCACGAACTTGCTCATGTGAGAGAAAAAGAGCATGACAAGGGGTTCTACCAGTTGTGTTGTCATATGGAGCCTGATTATCATCAGCTTGAATTTGATGCCCGTCTATTTATGATTTACAAAGAGTTGATGCATGAAAACGCAAAAAAACGCTAGACCAAACCACTACAAATCAAATCAAACAAAACATAACGACTCAGGCACGCCGTTGGTCACGATACGAAATGCAACGGGCCTGCATAAAAACAACCGTCATCATGGACGTTATGACTTTGATGCACTCGTAGCAGCGTTGCCAGAATTGAAGTCGGTGATGACTCAGAACCCATCAGGTCAGGATACAATCCCGTTTTCTGACCCTGCCGCGGTGAAATTGCTTAATAAAGCATTACTGCTATCCGAATATGACCTGGACTATTGGGATATTCCTGATGGTTTTTTGTGTCCACCTATTCCGGGACGAGCGGATTATATACATTGGATCAATGAGCATCTTACCCAAGACCTGTCGGTTGCAGGAGCGAAGATAAAAGTGCAAGCGCTGGATATCGGAGTGGGTGCCAACTGTATTTATCCAATCATTGGCGCTGCCCAGTATCATTGGAATTGGGTGGGCTCAGAGATTGATCCTGTCGCGGTTGCGTCGGCGAAAAAGATCGTCTCCCAAAACGTAAAACTCGCGAATAAAATTGACGTGCGCTTGCAAAGTAGTGCAAATACTATTTTTGACGGCGTGATTCAACCCGGCGACTTTTTCGTGGTGACGATTTGTAACCCTCCTTTCCACAAGTCATTAGAGGACGCCAAGCAAGGGTCCGAAAGAAAAATCAAGAATCTCGGGCTAAACCGTAAACAGCGAGGTAGTGAGCCTGCCACCTCAGCTAAGACGTCGTTGCTTAACTTTGGAGGACAAAAAGCCGAGCTATGGTGTCCTGGTGGTGAGTCTGCGTTTGTATCAAAAATGGCGAATGAGAGTCAATGCTACTCAAACCAAGTAATTTGGTTTAGTACCTTGTTGTCTAAAAAAGAGAACATTGAGCCGTTGACGAAACAACTGGAAAAACTTGGCGTCTCTGAAGTCGTCATTCAAGAAATGACCCAAGGACAGAAAATAAGTCGCTTTGTTGCTTGGACCTTCATGCCGAAAAAACAACGCGCACAATTTGGTAAAACACTCAGATAAGCGTACGTGTGCTCGTTGCAAGCGCTGTTCATTGTAAATTCAGGGCATTGGAATACTCCTTAATTGGACAACAGTGCTTGATACTTCGATACCATGGCGGGATTCCCCGCCTTTGATTCAAGCATAATCAGTACTTTTAGGCTGGGGTCTTGGTACCCATAGCGTTGATTAAAGGCCAATAGACGTAAGCGTGCTTCTTTTAACTGATTCTGTGAAACTTCTATTTTTGCCAATTGAATTATGGAATTAGGGCGCAGAGGTTGATGGTCTAATGCTTTAGAAAAGTACGTTTTGGCTTTATTAATATCATTTGATTTTAGTGCACACCACCCAGCATTTTCGTAGCTTGCAGAGACAAGGTAATAATAGGGTTGCTCGATGGCGCGATTGAAATAGCGATCGGCGTCGATAAAATCGCCTTGTTTGCACAGAAAAGCCCCGTAGTTATTAAGAACATTACCATTATGTGGATGCATACGAATGCTACGTTGATACATTGCTTTAGCGTTGTCGTCGTCGCCTACGGTTTCGAAATAATGCGCCATTGTTAGAGTAGAACGGTAATAATTGGGTGCATGTTCCATCGCTTTTTCAAAATTTTGCTTAGCGCGAGCGTAATCGCCTTGGTTCATATAGCCAAGGCCCAGTGCTATACGAGATTCAGCAATGGCGACGGGATCTCGTTGCTGGCGGTCTGCTCCCTCATCTATCGTTACACAACCGCTCAGTATTAGTATACAAATTAGGGATACGAGCCATTTAATCATTGCCTTACACTCCTCCGCGACGGCGTTTTAGAATCATAATAAGCACTTAGATTTATACCTGGCATGCGTGAAGATGTGTG
This sequence comes from Vibrio sp. 10N.286.49.B1, assembly GCF_002873335.1. GTDB lineage: Bacteria > Pseudomonadota > Gammaproteobacteria > Enterobacterales > Vibrionaceae > Vibrio. Next base: position 285,592 of record NZ_MCUW01000027.1, read on the forward strand.
TGCGAGTGAGCGCGCAAAAATAACTCGATAGATGTTCATTATTCGTTTAAATAACGAGCAAACAGAGTTGGAATATTAACTCTAATCTGTATCTGAACAGTGAATTTCGATACAGTTAACAAGAAGAAATAATGAGCCATATGACGATGACAATTGAACAAAAACCTTGGTTAAATACCTATCCTGATGATGTGCCGGAAAATGTAAATATTGACCGTTACAACAATATAAATGAGTTATTTGAACACTCGTTTACCGAACATGCGGACAAAACCGCTTTCGTGAATATGGGACACTCCCTCAGTTATCGGGAGCTTAATGAAAAGAGCGATGCATTTGCAGCCTACCTTCAGGTTAAGTTGGGCGCAAAAAAAGGCGATAGAATCGCCCTAATGATGCCAAACTTATTGCAATACCCAATCACGATATTAGGGGCGTTAAAAGCCGGATTAGTCGTGGTTAATGTGAATCCTTTGTACACGCCAAGAGAGTTGGAACATCAGCTCCGTGATTCTGGTGCGACGATTATCGTAGCGGTGACCAATTTTGGCGAGAATCTGCAAAAAGTGGTTGCGAAAACCAGCATTAAACATGTTGTGTTGACCAGTATCGGTGATGCGTTAGCGCCTCATAAACGAACTTTAGTCAATTTTGTCGTTAAATACGTCAAAAAGATGGTGCCGAAGTATCATTTACCTGGTGCTATTTCACTGCGCCGAGTACTGACAGAAGGAAGAAAGCTAGAGTTCAACCCACCGACAATAGAAAGCAGCGACTTAGCGTACTTACAGTACACGGGCGGTACGACCGGTCTGGCAAAAGGGGCGATGCTTACACATCGAAATATTATTGCAAACGTGTTGCAAGTGTTTGGTCATTTCGGTCCTCGAACTTCGCTTGAGCAGGAATGCGCAGTAACGCCGCTGCCGCTTTACCATATTTTTGCGAACTCAGTCAGCATGATGCTGATGATGTACATGGGGGCGACCAACCTGCTGATTACCAATCCGAGAGATCTTAATGCCTTCGTGAATGACCTGAGTAAGTATCCATTTACCATGGTCTTTGGCTTGAATACTTTGTTCTCAGCGCTTAACAATCATGCAAAATTTAAAGAACTCGATTTCTCACATGCAGGATTTACGATCGCTGGTGGCATGGCCACACAAAAACACGTCGCTGAAGAGTGGCAGAAAATTACAGGAATGCCGATTATCGAAGGGTATGGCTTAACGGAATGTTCGCCTGTTGTTGCTGGTGGCGTCCATACTCAACAATCTTTTGTTCCTGCCGTTGGCGTCCCTTTGCCTAGCACTGAGCTGCGTATTGTTGATGAAGAAGGCAAGGCATTGGGCATTAACGAGGTGGGTGAAATTCAGATCCGTGGTGACCAAGTCATGAAAGGTTACTGGAAACAAGACGCGGAAACGAAGGCCGTGCTGACGGATGATGGTTGGCTGTTCTCAGGCGATATTGGCAGAATGGACGAGCAAGGAATCTTTTACATTGAAGATAGAAAAAAAGACATGATTCTGGTGTCTGGCTTCAATGTTTTTCCTACCGAAATAGAAGAAGTCGCGACGTTGCACCCAAAGATCATTGAAGCGGCGGCAATTGGTGTGCCTGATGATGTCGCCGGTGAGCGCGTAAAACTGGTTGTTGTTACAAATGGACAGGTGACAGTAGAAGAGATTAAAAAGCATTGTCGCCAATATTTAACGGGTTATAAAATCCCTAAAGTCATAGAGTACCGAGAGTCACTACCAAAAACTAACGTTGGTAAAATCTTGAGACGTGAGCTTCGCTAATACGCATAGCCTCAACAACAATTGATAAGCGGATACAAAAATGCCCCAGTGATGGTTGTCACTGGGGCATTTACATTTAGGGAATAGAAGGCACGGTTAGCGCCGGTTCAGCTGATTGCTTCTTCAATAATCACGTCGTGAACTCACTCAGTGACAGTAAAATTATCGGCACTGAAATGCTCTAGATCGTAAGGCGTTTGCTGGTAGACGCAATAATTCAACCAGTTTGCGAACAGCAGATGACCATGACTTCTCCAACTTGCGATAGGTTTATTATCCGGATCATCATTAGGGTAGTAGTTCACTGGAATAGTCGGCTCCATCCCTTCGCCGAGATCGCGTACGTATTCATTGTGAAGAGTATGGGCTTCGTATTCAGGGTGGCCAGTGACAAATACGTTTCGTTTGTCTTTTGTTGCCGCGAGATAGACACCCGCAACGTCTGATGTCGCTAGGATATCAAGGTCGGTGTGCTCTTCTAAATATTCCACAGAGAAGTCGGCATAGCGTGAATGAGGTGCGACAAAAGAATCATCGAACCCACGTAAGACGGGGTGATAAGGCTGTAGGATGGAATGATGATAAACACCAGACAGCTTTTCTTTACGTGTGCGCTTAGGAAGGTTATACAACAACTTTAACCCTGCTTGGGCTGCCCAGCATACATATAAAGTGGATGTCACATGGTGATGCGCCCAATTCATGATGGTTTGTAGGTGATCCCAATACATCACATCTTCGAATTGCACGAGCCCAAGGGGGGCACCGGTAATAATCAACCCATCAAAATTACGATCTTTGACCATTTCAAATTGACGGTAGAAATTGTCTAAATGCTCGGTGGGTGTGTTTTTACTTGGTCGGTCATCAATGCGTAACAACTCGATATCGACTTGTAACGGGCTGTTTGATAATAATCTTAGAAATTGAGTTTCAGCCTCAATTTTCTTGGGCATCAAGTTGAGGATTAAAACCTTAAGGGGACGGATCTCCTGAGAGGATGCACGTGTTTCAGGCATCACAAAAATATTTTCTTCACGCAATACATCGGATGCAGGCAATTGGTCAGGAATCTTAATTGGCACAGCTTACTCCCTAAGCTATCTGGTCTTCTGGACGTCTATACATCTAAAGTTAACCGAATCTTTTTACCTTGTCGACCGTTAATTGTTATTGAATTATCGAAGCGCTTGTCTTATCTGAGTTTTACTCCTGAGCGAGCATTATTCCGGTATACTGGATTCATTGTGACTAAAGCGGTTGATTATTAGGAAGTTGTGTTGAAATTGATATTAATTCGTGGCTTGCCAGGTTCAGGAAAATCCACCTTAGCGAAAAGCTTCGATGCGGTTCATATTGAAGCCGATATGTTCTTTTTGAACGATAAAGGACAATATCAGTATGATGCCACTTGTATCGAGCAGGCTCACCTGTGGTGCCAAGGTGAAACTGAAAAGCAGTTGAAACTAGGCAAGGATGTTGTGGTAGCCAACACGTTTGTACGCCGCTGGGAAATGAAGGTTTACCAACAGCTGGCGAAGCGCTACAAGGCAACATTAGAAGTGAAGGTGTGCAAGGGACAGTATCAGAATATTCATGATGTGAGTGACGCTGTCATTGATAAAATGCGCCGACGTTGGCAAGATTGATAAATAGTTGTTCAGCGACACGCAATTTTTATTTATTAACAGGAACCTGTACATGGCAAAACGCTCCTCAACGGTTGAAATGACGTCTTATGGTATTTATTCAACTTGGGATTCTGGTTCAAAAGAACTTCCTAAAATACAAGAGTTTACTACCACCGTGACCGCTGATGAACATGTTGAATTTGGCTTTACGGTCAACATTAAAAAAGCAAAGGGCGAACGCATTCAATTTTGTATTTTTCATCCTGGTATTGTGGGTAAGAAGGGACAAATTCTTGACCCGTTTGATGGTGAAGAGCACATCAATAGTAATGATTGGGATTTTTATTTAGGCGACACCATCCAATTACTACACCCAACCCAAGGGCTTGAAAGTAATTTAGGGGAATGGAGGATGGAAATGACTCTGCAAGGCAAGATAGTGGCGCAAAAGAAGTTTAAAGTTATCGCAAGGGACGAGGGGCAGTTTTGGAAATATCGCGGCTTCTAATTACGATTAAGCTCAACAGCTTCGTCCACCGAGTGGAAGATAAACAGCGTTTGCTTCAACTTGCGTCAGAACAACAGTGCCAACTCAAGCGTATTCGTCGGTCTCGACACTGGACTCTTACGGGTAACGCTCATTCTCTAACAGAGTTTGCGTTTCAGTCTGGGGTGGGCTGGATTTCAGTTGCGGTCGATAAGGTCCTTGCGGAATACAAGTCGCCAATTCAGCAGGTCTTAGAAAAGAACCCAAATGTAACGATTGCTGAGCTGATGAATGAATCTGGATGCACGTTAGTGGAAGCAAGAAAAGCTATCGATGATTTTGAATTTTTATAGCGTTGTTAAGTTGGGAGTTTATCTGGTGGATACAATGAACGTATTTCTCTACTTAGACAGTCGCTCATGCTTACCAGAGGTTAAGATAGAAAAAAGCCATCGCGTGTCGTCGTGATGGCTGTCAGTACCGGTCAAAAATGTACAGACGTTACTCTGTAACGTATGTGATCACAAAATCAGTGATTTTCACCATATCGGCAATCGCAATGTACTCTTCAGTGGTGTGAACTTTCGCCATCCCAGTTGAAAGGTTGACGGTTGTCAGACCCTTCTTGTTAAAGTTATTCGCATCGCTTCCACCACCAGTATGTTTCGTCTTAGCCGTAATGTTATTTTTAGCAAATGCGGCTTTAACATGCTGAACATGAGGGTTATCTTCTGCGATCACGAACGCATCGTAAGCTCGGGTTGATGTTACTTCGATTGACGCACCAAATTTAGCCGCAGAGGCTTGGAACGTTTGAACCATATGGTCGACTTGTGCGGTGAGTTTTTCACTGTTTAACGAGCGAGCTTCTGCAACGACAGTCATCTCAGGCATGACGATATTGGTTGCCTGCCCACCATTTACCATGCCAATGTTTGCTGTTGTTTCTTCGTCGATACGGAGAAGTTTCATGTTAGAAATCGCGTCCGCTGCAACACTCGCAGCGCTAATGCCTTCTTCTGGTGCTAAGCCAGCATGGGCTGGACGCCCTGTGATTTTCGCGATGATCTTTTGTTGACCCGGCGCCCCAGTCACGATGGTGCCAATAGGACCACCAGTATCAAGAACGATAGCTTTGTCAGATTGAATAAATGACATATCGAAATATTCAGAGCCGAACAAACCGCCTTCTTCATGCACGGTAAACGCGACTTCGATGGTCTTATGCGCGATGTTTTGTTCCTTTAAACAACGAACCGCTTCGATCACTGCCGCAATACCGGATTTGTCGTCGCCACCGAGGATCGTATTGCCTTTAGAGCGAATGATGCCATCTTCAATAATGGGCTCGATACCGATACCTGGCGTGACCGTATCCATATGGGCACTGAATACAATGCTTCCATCTAACGTGCCGTCTAAGCGGCCATAAACGTTAAAACCATTGGTGTATTGCTCTGGCACAGGCAGTTTACTTACTGTAAACCCAAGCTCACCAAGTTGCTCAGATATTGCTTCTGCAATGGCTTTTTCGTTACCAGATTCGCTGTCGATTTTGATGAGATCAAAGAAATGGTTGACCAAACGGTCCGTATTTACATGGGTCATAGGATTACTTCGCATTGAGAACAGGGAGGATTACTTTACACCCTATCTTTACGTGCTAGACCTGAGGTAAATCAAATAAAGCACGGCAATGTTGTTTTATCGGTCGAGTTTTGTTCGATTATGGTTGGAAAATTGGTAACAGGCTATCATCGTAGCGCAAACAATCAGTAGACTTCCAGCCCACTGCAATGGCAGTAACGTCTCATGAAGAAAGATGATAGAAAAAAGCAAACCAAATAAAGGTTCCGTCCCCATCAATAAGGATGCATGGCTTGCATCGAGTGATTTGACCGAATGATTTTGAAGAATAAAAGCCAGCAATGTACAGCCAAGAGCAAGATAAATAATGCTCAAATAATCTTGGGTGGAAGCAAACTTAAGTGTATGAATGAGGGAAGGGTGGCTGGCATCCTGGATCACTAGAATCAAGGAAACCGTGGTAACGATGGAAAGTTGAATAAACGTCACAACATCGGTTTGTAGTTCATAGGTGCTAAATGCTTTTCGACAACTCACGACCATAACAGCACGAAGTATCGCTGCGAGCAAAATTAATAGGGTGCCAGAAGAGAAGTTGATGTTTAGAGAATGCTCGCCTGTTATTAAGATAACCCCGATGACACTGCCTAAACCATATATCCACAGCAACGGAGGAAGCACAGCTTTAAGCCAGATGCGCTCTAGAATGGGGGTAAATAATACGCACAAGCTGATCAACACGGCAACTTGATTTGCGTGTGAGCTCATTAGTGCCCGGGTTTCTGCCATAAAAATGCCAGTAAGGATGACACCAGTACTTACGCCGACGATTACATAGGGTTGTGGCGAATGTAAAAAAACGAGGTAAGAGCGGTTCTTTACTATGAGTATGCCCAGAGCGACGAAGGCAATCACAAATCTTAAAAAGAGTATTTGTTGAACAGAAAAGTGCATAAGTAACGGTTTAGAAACACCGTAGCTAGTACCCCATAAAATTGAAACGACAAGTAGTCCCCAAATTGCGTTGAGTGACGCTGCGTTTGATGCATATCTAAGGTTTATTAGCATTTAATTTATAGCTCTATCGTGAATATGTTGAATCTTATGCTAACTTATGAAAGCAATATGATAATACACATGGCAAGCAAAGGACTGATGACTTGTGGACACGAATAAATTGATGGGATTGTTGCCCGATATTGCAGCCTTTGTGGTTGTAGTGGATGCCGGTAGTTTTACCGCTGCCTCACAACGTCTTGGCGTGACACCGTCTGGAGTAAGCCGCCAGGTAAGTCGCTTAGAGTTAGCGCTCTCGACCGATTTGCTTGAGCGAACAACTCGTAGACAAGTGATGACGGATGCGGGGAAAGCCGTTTACGAGTTTGGTAAGAAAATTATGGAAGCGGCGACGGACATCGCTGCCATAACGAGTATTGACAACGATAATGCAGCTGGAGAGCTTAGAATCGCGGCGCCAAAAGCGTTCAGTCGACATATTTTAGAACCTATGCTGTTGTCATTTTTACAGCTGCACCCGAAAATAAAACTAAGGCTGTTCGTCAGTGACGATTTTATCGACCCGTTTGGTCATAACCTAGATATTGTGTTTGAGTTAACTCATACGCCTAGAGAGAATTTGGTTGCGAAGAATTTGGGCAATATAAAAACGGTGCTTTGTGCGAGCAAAGCTTATTTGCAGAAAAATGGAATCCCGTTTGAGCCAAACCAACTCGTTCAACATCAGTGTTTATTCCTCAATGAAACACCTAATGACAATCAATGGTTGTTTACTCGAGAGCATGAGAGCATCAAGGTACAAGTAGATGGGCGATATAGCGTCAACCATTCAGAAATGAGGTTGAACGCCGTTAAAAAAGACTTGGGTATTGGTGTTTTTCCAGAATTTGTTGTCCAAGAGGCATTACTCATGGGAGAAGTCTTGCCAGTATTGCCTGATTGGAATGTGAATTCGCGTTATCAGGGGATGGTTGTCATGCAGTTCCCTCAATCCAAATATATGCCTCTTCGTAGAAGAGTCTTTATCGACTATATAGCAACCGCGATGAAGCCGTCGTCCCGGTAGTCCTAGAAAGTACCGTTACTGTAAAACTTCACTTCAAGATCACGCACTCTCTATCTTAATACCTCTGTTTCTGTCTCTGTTATTGAGCACTAAAACGTTGAGGAAAATCACTAAAGATGCCATCGACAAGTTGCAGATGTTTAAAAGATTTGGGGTTATTGACGGTATAACACCAAATCGAGACGTTTCGTGTCTTTAAAGAGCGAATGTGTTTCTGTGTCAACCAACGATAGCTTAGGTGGCAGCTAAATGCATCGATACTGTCGATCAGCCATAGTAGCTTGTTGTTGAGTCTATTACCTAAGACGCCAAGTCTCACATCCAAATTAGCGGCGTAGAGTTCTTGCATAACCTCGGCACTAAAGCTTGAAATAAGGAGCTGTGAGCGATCGATAAGACTTGAGTCAATGGCAGATTTCACTAAAGAGACGACGTGTTTGGCATCGTGTCTATCAATCTTAATCTCCAAGTTAATGGCTAGCTGATTTTCGTGACAATAAGACAATAATGTTTCTAGCGTTAAGATGGGCTCTGATTTGAATTGAGCGGCTTTCCAAGCACCAAAGTCCAGTTGCTGCAGCTGTGATAAAGTCAGTTCATCGACTCGACCACTCCCATTACTGCAGCGGTCTACGGTATGGTCATGACAAATTACCAATGCATTGTCTAGGCTTGGTTGTACATCGACTTCTACCCATTTAACGCCAAGACGCTGTGCTTCTTTAATGCTTGCTAACGTGTTTTCTGGATGGGTACCTGCAACTCCTCGGTGTCCAGCAATGATGGCGCTCATAGTTTGATTCCTATTGAATTGTGCTCTGGTTAACGACCAAACGACGATTTATTTTATTATCGAGACAACGAGACGACAATGAATTATTGCTTTAAAAAGCGATAAGCGTGAAGTAAACATTAATAAATGAATGTTGCACAATTGTAAGTATGCGTTTATCTTGATTGGGTGATTAGACCAGTTGGTAAGTTAATGAAAATACATCATATAAAAGGGTATATCCAACAGATTTATCTGGTTGAGTATCCAGATAAGTTATTGCTACTCGATGGCGCCAGCCGGGCTGACGTCACTCTTATATGTGATTATATTACTCAAGAGCTGGGCCGTTCCGTCTCGGATCTTAAGGTAGTCGTTGTGACGCACATGCACCCTGACCATGCTGGTGCTGCAAATCATCTAAGAAAAGTATCGGGTTGTGATATCGTTTCATCTCTAGAGAGCAAGCAATGGTATCAAGGCGTTGATGGTTTTTTTATGCATCTAAGTGATCTTCTGTTGGCGTGGTGGATGGCCAGTCGTATGGGTAGACCGCGTAAAAACTTGTGGTATCAAAAAACACTTTCCCCTCAGTTTGGCGTAAGCGACGGCGATCAGCTTCCGCATTTTCCCGATTGGCAAGTATTGGCGACGCCCGGCCATACCGACCGAGATATTTCGGTTTATCATAAAGAACAAGCGGTTGTTTATGTGGCTGATCTCATGGTTCAGGTAAAAAAGCACCTCGTTGCACCGTTTCCAGTGTTCCATCCCAATCAATACCGTGTGTCAGTCGAAAAAGTGTATAACCTGCATGCCAAACAGGTATTGTTAGCCCATCGAAGTGCCGTTCAGTTTGATCGCGAGGCGCGGGACCATCTATTAGAAACCGCACCTCGAAAGCCTGTGACTCATTGGCGTGTGGTGAAAATCAAAACAAAGAAGTTCATCCTGTCTTTAGTGAAATAAGTTACTTCGCTTTGTCTTGATTTGGGAAAATAAGTGAATTGGTGTCAAACCCCGCTTTTTGTGCAATGTTGATGTATTGATCAAGTTGGCTTTTCGGAAGCGTGGGCGTACGGGATAGAATCCAAAAATAATCAGAGTTGTAACCACTCACCAAGGCAACGGAATAATCTTGTTCAAGATAGTAGACCACATAGCTTCCGTAGAACGGCCCAAAAAACGATACTTTAAGGTGGGCAATGTCCGGTGTTTGAACAAATTTAGCCTTACCTTCCGCTTCCGACCACTCTTTATCTTCGATATCCCAGCCTCTATTGAGGACTTTCACGGAACCGTCTTCATTAATTGAGTATGAAGCTGAAACGTTATCTAAGCCTCGTTCAAAACTATGATCCAGACGAGCGATTTCGTACCAGGTCCCTAGGTATCGGTCGAGGTTGAATTCGTTCACCGGTTTCACCGTTTCCGGCATCCCCGTACAACCTGCAAGTAAACCGATAAACAAAAATGCGGCCATTTTCCGTAAATACATAATCATTTTAACGTCCTGTTATTGATATTTTCTTTAATTATAAACGCTTATGTACGTTATCAAAGCTTAAGAGTGACAAATATTGCATAAATATCGCATTGCGAATATTCTCATTGTGTCTATTGAAGAGATGAATTGGCGGAAAAGGTAGTGGGTATACAATGATTGAAATATTTCTCGTCCTTGCCATGTTGGTAGGTTTGTTTTTTGTCGCTCAAAAGTACTTTGTGAAGCAAGAAGACACCAAAACCTATCGTTATAAATCGAAAGGCCCCGTTCTTTCCGCGCCGCAGACGGCATTTTATAATGCGTTGCGAGAGGCGGTGGGCGAGCATGGACTCATACTGACGAAAGTTAACCTATCGAATGTTGTTGTTCCAACACAAACGGCTAATAAGAAGCAGTGGTTCATCGCAAACAACGTGATCGCAAAAAGTTACTTTGATTTTGTTGTCTGCGATCCAAGGACATTGCAACCTCGCGTTGTTATTGAGTATGACGATGGACAAAAACTGCATAAGGGTAAAATTGAAAGGCAGAAGCTGATCATGCAAGTTTGCAAGTCGGCAGAGCTTCCATTAATTGGTGCGAGCGTTAAATTGAGTTACCAAGTCAGTAAGCTTCGGCGTCTCATTGGGGCTCACATTGATCTTATCGAACCTGAGAAAGAAATCCGTTTTTGCAAACGATGTGGCAGCCCTATGAACATAAAAACAGCAACGCAAGGGAATTTTAAAGGACGACGCTTTTTTACCTGTAGCCGACAACCGTTATGCCAGTACACAGAGAACTACAATGTTGTATTTGAAGATGACGTCGCGGATTAGTTTTCTTCGTAAGGAAATGAAAATTAGTCGTTTATTTGCAGATAAAAGCACAAAAACAGACCGAACTGGTGATATAAGCGACAAACGATATCAAAAACACAAAAATGTGCTTGCACAGCCCAATATCTCTCGTTAATATCTCCCTCGTTCTAAAGAACAACGCCCGCTTAGCTC
>NZ_MCUW01000028.1 GCF_002873335.1 Vibrio sp. 10N.286.49.B1
CCACAGAACCACAGAACCACAAGCCACAAAAACCTAAATATCAGTGTGATCTTGGTTCTGTTTTGTGTCAAAATAACGCTTCTATTTTAGAATAATTTATAAATAATAGAAGCGGTAAGGATAGACAACACATAAGAATGCATAAGCATCGATGTAGAACAGTGACGTTCATATTAGATAGTAAGTGTTAATGAGCAACATGGCTTAAAAGAAACAAAAAATATTGCCTTAACATTACCTCCCTATGTCAGTAAAAAGATCAACTATCCGTTTCATGCATAGCATGTAACTGGATGTTTCTACGTGTTCACATACAATCCCCTAAAAAGCACCATGCGGTTATGTGCAAAACACCGAAGGGCGGTAGCGTTTTTTAAAGAAGGGACTAGAGAAAAGCGGTTCCTGGTTCCTAGAAAAAGCTTATCGACAATATAAATAAGTTACCAGGGCAAGATCATGAAAAC
>NZ_MCUW01000029.1 GCF_002873335.1 Vibrio sp. 10N.286.49.B1
TTAACTGATCGGCATTACCTCGTACGAGGGCTTTTAAGTCAATGACACTTGGTTTCAATTGGCTTTTTTGTAAATAGCCAAATTTTAGGTGGCTTAATTATCGAAGTAGATTCGCTCTCAAGGTCGCTTAGTTATCAACCTTAAGTCTTTGGAAATACTCTTCGTATAACGTGCCAGCTTCGCCTACTTCATCCTGCCATGTGCCCGAGTCCATGACTTCTTGTGGCGGAAATACATTTGGATCTTCCGCGAACTCTTTAGGAAGTAACGGGTAAGCGGTTTTGACTGGTGTAGGATAGCCAATTTCAAGCGCGATTTTTGCTGCATTTTCAGGACGAAGAAGAAAATCAATCATCTTATGCGCAGCGTCAACATTTTTAGCCCCTGAAGGAATCGCTAAGCTATCCATCCAGAAAATTGTGCCTTTATCGGGCCAAACAATCTCAATGGAGGCACCTTCTTGGCGAGCCATATACGCTGAACCATTCCATAACATACCCAACGACACTTCACCTGCTAAATACGGGTTTGCAGGAAAATCAGAGTTGAAAACCAGCACGTTTGGAACCAGTTTTCTGAGTTCTTCATAAGCGGCTTTAATTTCGTCCGGGTTAGTCGTATTTGGAGAGTAGCCTAACTTAGTTAGCGCGATGTGGAATACTTCACGAGAGTCATCCATCATCATTAATTGGCCTTCCCACTGCTGATCCCAAAGGTCATCCCAGCTGGTAACGGTAGACTTATCGAGCATATCCGTGTTTACGCCGATGCCCGTTGCGCCCCAAATATAAGGAATAGAAAAGTTGTTGTCGGGGTCAAAAGGTTTATCAAGGTAGTTACTATCCAAATCTTTGAAATGTGATAGTTTTTCTTTATCAATTTTTTGGAGCATGCCTTCTTTACGCATTTTTGAAACAAAATACGTAGAAGGAACCACTAAATCATAACCTGAGCCTTGAGTTTTTAACTTGGCATACATGCTTTCGTTAGATTCGTAGGTTGAGTAGAAGACTTTAATGCCTGTCTCCTTCGTAAAGTCTTCTAAGACTTCATTCGGGATGTATTCAGACCAGTTATAAAAATAGAGTTCTTCGTTGGCAGCAAACGCCGGTGTAGTGAAGAGAGTCGCCGCACAAAGTGCGCTAGCATACAGTTTGCTTTTCATTACTTTTCCGTTTGTATTGTTATAAACAAAGAGCCATAGCAGGCATGAAAATAGATTGTTGGCCTTAAAGCGAACAATTTATTACTTTGATCATCATAAAGAATATGACGTGAGTCACAAGATTATACCAGTAATTAAAGCATATCTCTATGTGGCTGTTTACAAAAAATAAACGTTTAGGTACTTATTGTGCTGTAAATATAAAAACAGGTGGCTAATGCCACCTGTTTTGTAAAACCCACTTTTAATTACTGGCCTGCTTTTAGTTTCATGAAATAATCTTCGTAAACAACGGTCTTTTCGCCTACAGAGTCTTGCCATTCAACCCGGTCTAAATCTTCTTGGGAAGGAAATAGGGCGGGTTCATGCTTAAACTTGTCGTTGGATGCTTTGACGCCAGTTAAGTAGCCAGTGTCGGTCGAGATTTGTTCAGCAATCTCGGGACGCAACAAAAAATCAATCATCTTGTGAGCGGCTTCTACGTTTTCAGCACCTGAGCTAATTGCAAAGTTATCGACCCAACCAATACCGCCTTCTTTTGGAAACACTAGCTCAAGAGGTACACCTTCTTTCTGTGCGGCGGCGGCGGAGCCATTCCACAACATACCTAGCCCGACCTCACCTGACATATAAGGCGAGCCGGGATTATCAGAGTTAAAGACTAAAACATTCGGCATGAGTTTTTTAAGCTCCGCGTAGGCCTCATCGATTTCTTTTTGATCCGTGGTATTTCCTGAATATCCGAGCTTACGAAGAGCGATGTGGAAGACCTCACGAGTATCGTCCATCATCATCAGCTGACCTTCTAGCTCCGGATTCCATAAGTCTGCCCAGCTGGTAAAATCTTTTGGGTCATACATATCAGTATTAACCGCAAGCCCAGTAATGGCGACGACGTGAGGTACCGAATAATCATTGTTAGGGTCATACGGTTTATTTAGGTAATTTGGATCCAAATTATGGAAATTGTTTAATTTGGATTTATCAATTTTTTGCAACATACCTTCATCACGCATTTTAGCCACGAAATAGGTGGAAGGAACAACCAAGTCATACCCTTTATTATGCGTTTTCAATTTAGCGTACAAGGTTTCGTTTGATTCATAGGTTGAATAGATAACCTTGATGCCAGTTTCTTTGGTAAATTGCTGAAGGATATTGCTGTTGATATATGGTCCCCAGTTCATGAAAACCAATTGTTGTTCTTTTGCACTCACCATGCCAGATGCAAGAGAAAGTGCACATGCACTACCAGCTAATAAAGTAGCCCATTTTTTCATTGACGTAAGCTCCAAACAAACGCTGCCTTAAAGGCATAGATAAAAAAAAAGCAGAGTGGCAGAGCCATTCTGCTCTCACTTAAAGTCTTGTGATTATTTAATTTTCTCTCGAGCAAGAAGCTGCGATGTCATGACTAACGCTAGAGAAACAATGAGCATAATTGTTGCCAGCGCATTGACTTCAGGTGAGATACCGACTTTGACCATTGAATAAATCTTAAGTGGCAGTATCTCGTAGGTTGGTCCAGTGACAAACGAACTTACAATGACATCATCAAGTGACAAGGTGAAACTTAATAGCCACCCTCCAGCGATAGCGGGCTTAGCAAGAGGGAAGATAATCTGTTTGAGTATCGTCCATTCGCTGGCTCCTAAATCTTTTGCCGCTTCCAACATTTTAACGTCGAAGCCTTTCAAACGGCTATAGACCGTTACAACAACGAAAGGCAAGCAGAAAGTAATATGCGCTACCAATAACGTTAGGAAACCCAATTGCACGCCCATTACTAAGAAAATCGCGAGTAACGAAATGGCCATCACAATATCAGGGGACATCATCACGATAAACAATAACCCACTTACCGCTTTTTTGCCCTTAAACTGATATCGAAATAGGGCCACGGCCGTTAGACTGCCGACTAATGTGGCGGCGGTTGCTGAAAATACAGCGACATTAATAGAATGCCACGCGGCTTGCATTAAGCTGTCATTGTTAAACAGCGCGTGGTACCACTTTGTGGTCAATCCACCCCATTTCATACCAAACTTATTAGCATTGAATGAGTTAGCAATGAGTACAATAATCGGCAAATACAAAAACGCATAGACAAGCGTCATGAAACCAAATTTAGCAGTGCGACCCATTATTCGAGCTCCACTTTACGATTTAATAATTTACCCGCTCGATAATAGGCGTATAACATGACCGCCATCGCGGCTGTCAGGGCAATACTGGTGGCAGCACCAAATGGCCAATCTCTTGCGTTTAGTATCTGACTTTTAATGACGTTACCGATCAATAGGTTTTTAGCGCCGCCTAATAAATCAGCGATATAGAACATACCAAGAGCTGGCAATAGCACTAATAAGCAGCCACCAATGATTCCTGGCATCGTTAGTGGCAAGATGACCTTAGTAATGGTTTGCCACTTATTTGCGCCTAGATCTTTTGCGGCTTCAATATAAGTATTGTCGAGTTTCTCCAATGCTGAATACAAGGGTAGAATCATAAAAGGAAGCAAAATGTAGACTAAGCCAATCATGACTGCTGTTTCTGTATACATAATCCTCAGCGGCTTATCGATGATATCAAGTGCGATTAACCCTTTATTTAAAATCCCTTGAGTACCAAGGACTATCTTTAACCCATAGGTTCTGATTAGAGAATTCGTCCAAAATGGCACAATGACCAAAAAAAGCATGAACGGTCGCCATTTTTCCGGCATTTTTGCGACGATGTAAGCAAATGGATAGCCGACGACAAGGCAGATTAATGTTGCAATAATCGCCATGTAGAACGAGTGAAATACAACCTTGGCGTACAAAGGATCCAATAATCGAGCGTAGTTATCTAACGTAAACGTCAACTCAATAAGATTGGCTTCATCTCGCGTTAAAAAACTGGTGCCGATGATCATCACATTGGGAATCAGTACAAAGAGTACTAACCAGCTCACAATTAAGGTGATGATGGCATTTTGTAAATTAAATTTCTTGCTCATCTTTCAATACCACTTCCCAGCTTTCAACCCAAGTGACGGCAACTTTTTGTCCCAGAGAGTGATCCACGTCGGGATCGTCTTCGTTGAAAAACTCGCTGACCATTACTCGCATCCCTGATTCGAGTTCAACCACAGAATCCAGCGTCATTCCTTTATAGGTACGTTCAGCCACATGACCAACAATGCCTTTAGTCTCAGATTCTTTGATTTCTTCAATACGCAAGTCTTCTGGGCGAAGTAGAACTTGCAACTGATCACCTTCTAAACACGGGCTATCGTGATAAACAATACATTCATGATCTTCAATGGTCGCGTGGATACGCTTGTCATCAATACGATGATTAACCGTTGCATTAAACACATTGATTTCACCAATGAAGCGAGCAACAAACAAGTTCTTTGGTTCTTCGTATATTTCTCGAGGCGAACCATCTTGTTCAATCACACCATCGCGCATAACGATGATGCGGTCCGACATGGATAAGGCTTCTTCTTGGTCATGCGTAACAAAAATGAAAGTAATACCAAGCTGTCTTTGTAATTGCTTCAATTCGATCTGCATCTGTTTACGTAACTTGTAGTCGAGCGCAGATAGTGATTCATCAAGAAGCAACACTTTAGGCTTATTGACGACCGCACGAGCAATAGCGATACGTTGTTGTTGACCACCTGATAATTGATGAGGCTTACGTTGCGCCATTTTCTCCAATCGAACCATTTTGAGTGCTTCTAATACTCTTGGCTCAATGTCAGCACTGGGCACTTTTTGCATGCGCAATCCGAACGCCACATTTTCAAAAACAGTCATGTGGGGGAATAGGGCATAGCTTTGGAATACGGTGTTGACATGCCTTTGTTCAGCAGGAACTTCAGTGACGTCATGGTCTGCAAGCCTTATTGTACCGCCATCAACGGTTTCAAAACCTGCAATCATTCTCAGTACGGTTGTCTTACCGCAGCCAGAAGGGCCTAAAATAGTGAGGAATTCACCATGATTAACGTTCAAGTCTAGATTTGCGATGATTTCCTTACCATCGAAACTTTTACTTACACCAGAGAGCTGTACGACTGGTGTTCCTACTGATTGTTGAGCTTTCAATGTCTGTTTATCTCCACCTTGGCCATTTTTTGTTTATAGGCCGGTTGCTATACATGATTGAGGCGCGCATCATAATCACCAATTGAGTGAAATCAAAGCATTTTTTCATCTTGATACAGAAAAAAATTGCAGGTAAAACTAAACATTATTTACCATACTTGTATTACACAGCACCAAGATGAAAATTTTAACTTATCAAGTGGTTAATTATTATCCAAAAAGATAATAAAGCAAGCTTATAAGAGTGATAATGATCGCTTGATGTCGCTATAATGGCGCAGCCTTTTTAACGAAAAAATAGACGTTCACATTCGCGAGTGTGACATGGAAAAACTATGAAAAATGATTTTGAAAGAGACTTTAATCTGGGTGGGAGTATTGAACGTGCAGTCTCAGGTCAGTATGAACTGAAAGCTGGCGCGATTTTCCAAGAAGCTTGGAAACAAACCATGAAACACTTTATGTCGTTTTCACCCGCCATTATCGCACTCATCTTTGTTCAGCTCGGGATTTTTTATGTTGCGCTAAAACTTCAACTCGGTGATCCCGGTGTGATTTTACAAGCATTTCAAGATCCGTCGTTACTAGATGAGCGCATATTTCAAGCTATTTTTGTCGCAAACTTCAGTTATGAAGTTGTCAGTGCGCCTTTTTATGCCAGTGTTTCTCTGATGGCGATGAGCCATGCATGTGGTCTATCGACAAAACCTCGCCATATCGCGAAAGGATTACAGTTTACGGTACCGATTATTATCGCGACCCTTGCCAGTTTGGTGTTGCAAGGTGTCATAGGGATGTTGTTGCCTTTCATTTCGATGTATCTCTCACTCGCGTTTAGCCAGTCTATTCTACTCATTTGTGAAAAACGCATACCACCGATGCAATCATTGTTGTTGTCACTAAGAGCCGTCAATAAAAAAATCTTCGTGCTCGCCGGTATTTACACACTAATGATGTTGATGTTTGTTGTCGGGGCTATGTTTTATGGGTTGGGTTTGATCTTTGTTTTACCATTCTTCTTCCACGTCAAAGGTATTATTTACCGTGAAATGTTTGGGGTTAAATTGCAAGTGACTGCGTCTCAAGACAATGATTTTGATGACCATCAAGGGAATCCGCCAAACGACGAAAATGATAGAACAAATAAAAATCCAGAGGTCTTCGATGCGTAAGTCTCATACACTAATGGCGGCAGCCGTGTTGTTATCGGGTAGTACTTTTTTGTATCTCGGTCACGACCGCGAACGTTCTGAAGATGGTGACGTCTCGGAGCCAGCGTTGGTACCGATATCTGATTCACCCCCTGATATCGCCGCAATCACTGACACAAAAACGAAAAAACAGACGTTCTTTGATTATCTTAGACCAGGTATCGAGATTGAAAACGCTCGAATAGAGAAAGAGCGCCAGCGTATTTTGCGATTCAAGAATGCGTTAGACGAGCAATCTTTAACTCAAGAGCAAATTGAAACAGCCAAACGGTTAGGTCGTTTATACAATCTAGAACCAACAGAGGTGACCTATCAGTGGATTGAGCAACTTCTACATAGAGTAGACGTACTACCTGAAGCACTGGTTCTAACTCAAGCGGCAAATGAATCAGCGTGGGGCACATCCCGTTTTGCTAAAGAAGCCAATAACTATTTCGGTCAGTGGTGTTACAGCAAAGGCTGTGGCGTCGTCCCTTTACAAAGAGGGACCGGAAAATCTCATGAGGTGGCTAAGTTTTCATCACCACAAGAATCCATTTATGGATATTTCATGAACGTAAATCGCAACAATGCTTACGCTGAACTACGGACTATTCGTAGTCAAATTAGAGACGAAGGGCAATCACCACTTACGGAAGCGTCGGCATTGAAACTCACCAACGGATTGTTGCGCTACTCAGAGCGCGGTGAGGCATACGTCAAGGACTTACAAGCGATGATTCGCCATAATGAAGAATTCTGGATATCAAAATAAAAACTATGAAAAAAGCAGTCAGTTTTGCCTTAGTCAGCCTCCTGGTAGCGGCCGTATCGTTACCCGCAACCGCGCAAGAATATCGATTTACCTATTCTAAGCTTTATTCCCAAATGAAAAACAACGCTAAAGAAGGACATGAAGATGTCAAAGTTGGTTTTTTCTTTGTCGATGCGCAAACGCAACAGCTTTGTAAAATAGACAAAGCATGGATGGAAAAAGAAAAAAAATATGAAGAGTTAAAGTCGAGTGAATTTAACGAACTGTTAGTTCCACTAGACGATAATTTGAAAGCAGCCAATCCACTTGTGTATGTACAAACACCACAAACTCAGCAATGCGACTTCTCAATGGTCGTTATGACCAAACAGCCATTTTCTGGGGAAGTATCGTATCAAGAAGTTGAGCGTTTACTACCACAAATGCAAACAATGTTAGAAGATTTAGGCGGCATGTTCTCTGGATGGTTTACCGCCGACGTCATTGGCTTAACATTGGAATTTTCCGATGTGTCTGACGGGAGGATAGAGTTATCTGATGGTCATTCTGTGCCGGTCGTCGACGGCAAAGCTCAAATCTCACTTGAACAGATAGGCACTAATGGCTTTATGCGCTTACCCGGAAAAACGAGTCGAGTGTTGCCGTATTTGCCAACAAGCAAATAAATCCAGTCATTGCTCGATGGTTAGTAGTTAGTAGTTAGTAAATAATAGTCGCTTATTGCTCACTATTAATTGATAGTATTAGTGAGCAATAAGCAAAGAAAATGGTGACATGACAAGTGTTACTATTTTCGTCGTACGCGAAACTGAGTATATCGATTCAATTTGTACACGTAATAAAACAAACTCTCACGTTTATCCTAGCTTTGCTAGTTTTCTCTTCCCATAAAACAAAGTATAATCCGCGCCCTATAACGCATCTGTCGGTACAATCCGTCAAACCAATCGGTAGTATGAGAACTCGTAATGAATCAAAAAGATACCAGAAAAGACACGCTTGAATTCAACAAACTCCAGAAACGCCTGAGGAGAAATGTTGGTAACGCAATTGTCGACTACAACATGATCGAAGAAAATGATGTAGTGATGGCGTGTATCAGTGGTGGAAAAGACTCGTTTGCGATGTTAGATATCCTGTTGAAACTCAAGGAAGCCGCGCCGATCCGCTTTGATGTTGTCGCCGTAAACTTAGACCAAAAGCAGCCTGGCTTTCCAGAGCATATTTTACCCGACTATTTTGAAACACTTAACATTCCGTATTACATCGTCGATAAAGATACCTACTCAGTAGTAAAAGAAAAGATCCCAGAAGGTAAAACCACCTGTGGTCTTTGCTCTCGACTACGTCGTGGCACATTATATTCATTTGCTGAAAAGATTGGTGCTACGAAGATTGCTCTTGGTCACCACCTTGATGACATTGTAGAAACAATGTTTTTGAATATGTTTCACGGTGCACGCTTAAAAGCGATGCCGCCAAAGCTGCGCTCTGATGATGGTCGTAACGTGGTCATTCGCCCGTTAACCTATTGCCGCGAAACTGATTTGATAGCATACGCGGAACATAAGGCGTTTCCAATTATTCCTTGTAACCTATGTGGTTCACAAGAAAACCTGCAACGTCAGAGCATTAAAGCCATGCTGATTGACTGGGATAAAAAGACCCCAGGTCGTGTAGAAAAGATCTTTAAATCGATTCAAAACGTGAGCCCTAGTCAGTTAGCCGACAAGAATCTATTTGATTTTGAAAACCTGCCACTTGATAGAGAAGGTGAGCGAGCAGAGTATGGGTTTAACGAAGCGGAGATTTCCTCTTCAAACATCGATGAATCCATGTTTATTAACGTTGCGAATATTTAAGCCATACTCGTTATAAGGTGCATGTAAATTTGCGTTATTACGTGTACGCAAAACTCACGGTATCTAACTGCTTAACCGAAAAAGCCCCAATTATTGGGGCTTTTTTTGTATGGAACGGCACAAATGTTTATTCTTGGTTAGGGTCTAACGGACTAATGTAACCGTCAGGTTTTAGGGCAAGAACATCACTGTTAATTTTGTCGATCACATGCTCGGCCGTATTACCGATAAAGACGGCTGAAAGACCAGTTCGTCCAGTGGTACCCAATATTACCATGGCAGCATCTAAGCGTTTTGCTACTTCAGGAATAATGTCTTCAGGTAGTCCTTGTTCTATGATCGTTTGTTCCTCAGCATAGCCATGCTTCTGCCTTAAGGCTTTCATCGCGGTTAAATGGTGGCCTCTGACCGCATCGGTATAGGTTGCAGGATCAAATTCAGGAAGCTCGATGGTGATATTAGCTGGGGTAACAGGGTATGAGTTCACTAGATATCCGGTGGCCCCTAATCTTTCAGTCAGGCTATCGAGCTGTTGGATCATGCTATCGTTAAGCGCGATATGAGTTGGGTTTTCTGAACCAACATGAACCGATGCTACGATCGTGGCGTTATCTGGCCAATCTGAATTTTTCACAAGCAACACTGGAGCAGGGCATTTTCTTATTAAATGCCAGTCTGTAGGCGTGAAAATAACGGACTCTAAAATATCATGTTTTCGAGTCGCTTTAATCACGATGTTATGGTTGTCTTCAAACACTTTCTCAATAATGGCTACGTAAGGGCGATTATGCCAAACCACCTTAACGTCTAGATCAAAACTGTCATCAGCAAACGGCTCGGCGATTGTTCTCATCCATTCTTCACGTTGTTGGATAACGCCACGTCGCATCGCATCTCTTTCGTCATGAGATAGCATTGATGTCATGTCATAAGAAAAATCATAGATAGAGAGGAAAAATGAAATCCGGCTTCTTGAACGGCTTTTCTTTGCAAGCTGTACGGCACGAACAAGGGCAGGTTGTTCTTCGCTATTTAAATTAGCAACGACGAGAATATTGTTGTAGATGCTCATAGAGTCTCCTTACCAAAATGGTAATCTTGTTCACTTAACTTTAGCGCACTTCGGAGAATCTTTTTAGAGAAAGTAAGGGGTTAGAGAGAGAAATTTGAAGTGGCTCATTAAAGAGCCACTTATAAGAAGGGGGATGTACGTATAAGACTACTCTTTTGACACGCCAGCCATTTCCATTAAGGCATCATGATCGATGATGGTGATGTACTTACCTTTAACACTCAGTACTTCCGATTTTTGGAATCGACCAAGAAGACGGCTAATAGTTTCGACGGTCAAGCCCAAGTAATTGCCAATGTCGCCTCGGGTCATAGTAAGGCGGAACTCTCTAGGGCTAAAGCCACGTTGAGAGAATCGAGTCGAGAGATTATACAAAAATGCGGCTAATCGCTCTTCGGCATTTTTCTTCGATAACAAGAGAATCATCTCTTGATCGCCTTTAATCTCATTCGACATTAAACGCATAATCTGTTGACGCAGTTTCGGCATTTTTCCGGAGAGGTCATCTAATATTTCGTAGGGTATTTCACATACCATCGAGGTCTCTAATGCTTGAGCGAAACTTGGGTGTTCATCGTCGGTGATGGCATCAAAACCAACCAAATCACCCGCTAAATGAAAAGCCGTGATCTGTTCATCACCTTGTTCTGTGATGGTATAGCTTTTAATTGTTCCAGAGCGAATTGCGTAAAGAGATTTCAATTCATCGCCAGCTTTAAACAACTCTTGACCCTTTTGAATGGGCTTTTTACGCTCAATAATTTGGTCTAGTTGATCTAACTCTGCTTCATTCAATGTGAATGGGATACACAGTTGGCTAATACTACAATCTTGGCAATGGATGGCACAGCCACCTGACTGAATTCGTTTTGCTGCAGGTTTTTCAGAAATCATAACAACCTATCACTATTTGATGTACATCAATATTTTAACACTCCTTACCTCTAAAGGGTAGCTAAAAAATCAATGATAAAACAATCATCTATTAGTTTGCATTAAAAATAATCACCGCATCGTAACCTGTATAAAGGCCGTAAATCAGTATTGAAAATGCGGCGATATGGCGAAATCTCGTTGAATTCTGCAGGGATTGTAATTTTTTAGCACTAGTGCCAACAAGTAACATAGCGGGTAAAGTCCCTAGACCAAATGCCAACATTGTTGCTGCACCGTTAACTGCGCTTCCAGATACGGCAGCCCACGTCAGAGTGGAATAAACGAGACCACAAGGAAGCCAACCCCAGAGAAAACCAAACGGAATTGCATAGCTAGAATGTTTGAGAGGAAGAAGATGATTGGCTAATGGCGAGATGCGCTTCCATAGCACTTGCCCTAGCTTCTCAACTTTGAGTAAACCATTCCACCATCGACCCACATACAGTGCTAACAAAATCATAAATACAGCTGCGAGGATTCTCAGAGCGGCTAACGCATGATTGAACTGCGACAACGTTGCAATCCCTGCAACTGTTCCACCAATGACACTGCCTATGAGAGTGTAGCTAAGCAGGCGCCCTAGGTTGTAATTTACGATGAGTAAAGTAGGGGTTTTATAAGGTTGCCCAAGGGACAGTAACGAAGCAATACCACCGCACATTCCCATGCAATGACCTGCACCTAACAAACCGATGGTAAATGCACCCACTAAATCAAGCGTCACTATGATCTTCTTTCTTGTTTGGCTTTGAGTCGGCGGTATTATCTGCAGTGACGTCTTCGTCAAAGAGAATGTTGTGACCCTGGCGTTCTAAATCTTCGAACTGCTCGCTTTTCACCGCCCACAGAAAAATACCAACGGCGACACAAACCAAAACGATGGCGATGGGGATGAGTATATAAAGACTTTCCATGCTATTTATCTTCTTTTAGTAAGCGCAGTGAATTGGAAACGACAATAATGGAGCTGGCCGACATTCCAACAACGGCAATGTAGGGCGCGACTAAACCAGCGACTGCGAGTGGCAATATGAGAAGATTATACCCCAATGACCATGCGAGATTCTCTCGAATAATTTTTCGGGTTTGAATCGCCAATTTACGCGCGGTCAATAAACGATCTAGGCGGTCACTTAATAACACCAGATCAGCAGAAGCTTTTGCAACATCAGTACCGCCGCCCATTGCGACCGAAAGGTGCGCGCCAGCGAGGGTTGGAGCATCGTTGATACCATCGCCAATCATTAAGGTTATATCACTGTCATCAAGCCCTTTTAAATAGGCCAGCTTATCACTTGGCGATGCGCTTGCGACAATAGACTGGATGCCAATCTCTTGGGCAACAGGTTCAGCGTTGGTGAGCGTATCGCCTGTTAACAATGTAGTTTTAATACCGGCTAAGTGCATTTTTTCAATGAACTCTTTAGATTCCTTCCTGATCGGGTCATGGTAGGTAAAGCTGGCGATATGCGCGTCATTTAGAGAGAGATAAACCGTGTTTTTTTCTTGCGTCGCGGCTCCTAAAACAAAAAGCGCATTACCAATTTTTATCTGTGATTGTTTCCAAGTACCCGTTAAGCCTGAGCCAATGATGTTCTCCACGTTGGAGACTTGGATATCAGAGTCCAAATATGGCTTAAAGGCTCGTGCTATTGGGTGGTTAGCATGACTCTCAAGCGATGCGGCAATAGCGAGCACGGTTTGCTCCGAATATTCGGCGTAGGGTTTGGTTTTCGAAATCTCTATGTCGCCATGTGTCAACGTTCCAGTTTTGTCGACAATCAAATGATTCACTTTGCATAACGTTTCAAATACATGTCCTCTACGAGACAGTATGCCTAATGAACCCATTCGTGAGCTTGAACAAGTAATAGCGGTGGGTGTCGCGAGAGACAGTGCGCACGGGCAGGTGGCAACAAGGACCGACAACATAATCCAAAAAGCGTCTTCAGGTTTACTTTGGTGCCAATAAAACCACGTCAACGCAGCGATCACTAAAATGATGGCAACAAAGTAGCGAGCTACGATGTCGGCTATTTCAGCAATCTTGGGTTTACTCAATTGAGCTTCATCTTGCAAGCGCACAATACTGGAAATCATTGAATCTGCTTTAGTACTTCGTACTTCGAGGTCAAAAGCGTCATCGCCATTCAGCGTGCCGGCGTAAACCGTATCTTGCTGATGTTTAACAACAGGTAACGACTCGCCTGTAAGCATCGATTCATCAACATGAATACGTCCATTAAGTACGATACCGTCAGCAGGGATATGTTCTCCGGGCAGCACTCGAACTTGATCGCCTACTTGCAAAGACTTAACCGGTATTTGTTCTCCGTCAAGGCGGTTTGCGATCGCCGGAATAAGCTTTAAGAGGTTACCACTCGCTGCTGCGGCTTTACGTCTAGCTCGCATTTCTAGATAACGCCCGACCAACAAGAAGAACGTAAACATGGAAATAGATTCAAAAAAAACTTCGCCTTGTTCCGTTACGGTAGCGACTAAGCTTGCCACATAAGCGAAAATCAACGCGATGGATACGGGAACATCCATTCCCAGCGTTCGGCCTTTTAGACTTCGCCATGCATTCAGATAAAAAGGAAGGGCAGAATACATTAGAACCGGCGTAGCAAAAATTAAGCTTACCCAACGGAAATAGTTCTTGAACTCGGTTTCTAAGCTGCCAAATACCTCAAGATACAAAGCGACGGCCAGCATCATCACTTGCATCGTTGCTAAACCAGCAATGCCCAAACGATACAAGTACTGCTTCATTGTGTTGTGGTAGTCGGCTTCTTGTTTATCGGCTTCAAATGGAGCAGCCTTGTAACCTAGTTCATGGATAGCAGACAAAAGTTGACTGAGCTTGGTTTGGCTGCTGTCCCATCTTAATAACGCTCGATTAGTTGTCGTATTGACCCGGATAGCAATAATGCCGGGCTCATTTGACATCCTTTTTTCGATTAACCAGGCGCAGGCTGCACAAGAAACCCCTTCAATTGAAAGTGTGACTTCTTTCTCGTCTTCATGGCTGCGAACAAACTCACTTTGGATATCTTCGTTGTCGTAATGAATGAGTGCTTTGAGCTGCTCAGGCACTAAGTCCGCTTTCTCAGCTGGCGCCGTCCGATACTGATAATAAGACACTAAGCCACTATCGACGATTGTCTGAGCGACGCTTTCACAGCCTGGACAGCACATATCTCTATCTTCATCGAGTATATGTACGCAGTAGTTCGTGTCGACTGGTACTTCTTCACCGCAGTGATAACACGATTTACACATAATTAATCTATCAACACAGGGTCAGAAGAAGGGAAGGTGACTCTGCCTTGAATCATCCATGCTTTATCGTGTGGTTGCAGTTCTACGAACCACGGCCCCTGCATTTTATGATCGAGTGTTAAACGATAGGTCCCTTTAGCATCCGCCGTTAATAGCTTTTCAAAATCTTGATCTGGCAGTGTGCGGTGAGTAAATGTTGTGGTAAGAGCCGGGTAGTTGGTTAGATCACCTTTATCAAAAGCGATGATAACGACATTGTCGATTGATGATACTTCGGCGTTTAACTTTAGCTCCCTAGCGACATTCACTTTGGTGATGTCGACATTTATTCCTTTTCCTTTTTTGTAGTAATCCTCGGCAACTAGATCCACAGAGTTCTGGGAAAATATCAGTACTACATACAGTGTACCGACAACAACCGAAAGTGGCAGCGCGATCAGAAACCACGGCCAGAATTGTTTATACCAAGGCTTTACCATAAAAAAATTCTCAACAGCTAATATAAGAAGGAAGTTATAAATTATCTAGAAAAGACAGCCCCTTACAAGGGGCTGTTATTGAAATGTTACTTATTTATCTGAATTGCTTAGGCTCCAGACATAGGCAGACACCAATTGGATTTTTTCTTCACCCAAAATGTCTTTCCATGCTGGCATCACACCAGAGCGACCGTTCATCACTGTTTCCGTTACATCGGCGCGTGAGTCACCAAATAACCAGTCATGATCTGTCAAGTCAGGTGCACCAACAGCAGGGTTACCCTTACCATCCGTGCCATGACACGCTGCGCATACAACGAAACGAGATTTACCCGCCTCGGCTTCACGAGCATTCACTTTACGCCCAGATAGGCTCAACGTGTAGCTTACGACTTCACGAACACCATCTTCGCCTAACGCATCTTTCCAACCTGGCATTTGACCAATACGACCATGCATAATCGTCGTAACGATTGCTTGAGGTTCACCGCCATATAGCCATGCATTGTCGGTTAGGTTAGGGAAGCCTTTCTGGCCACGAGCTGACGAGCCATGACATTGAGAGCAGTTTTGCAAAAAGAGTCGTTGTCCAACCTTGATTGCTTCGCTGTCGGCTGCAATCTCAGGAATAGGGCGTAAGCCGCCATCTGAGGTTTTCGCTAAGCGATTGAATGCTTCACCAAAATAGGTTTCAGCGCTGTCTAGCTCTTTCGCATATTGGTCTAGCTGCTTGTTTTTTGCAGATGCCGCTAATGAAGCTTTTGATTCTTCAAGAGTTTGCACGGATTGATCCGAACTTGTCCAGCCCAAAAGCCCTTGAAAGTTACCCAGGCCAGGGTAGAGCGCAAGATATACCGCGGCAAATAGGAACGTACTAAAAAACAAATACGTCCACCATTTCGGCAGCGGGTTGTTCAGTTCACGAATACCATCGTACTCGTGTCCCATATCTTCCCCTTCTTCGACCCCCATATTGTCACGAAGACACCAGATCAAAATAGCAGCACAGCCAAGTAACGTACCGACAGTGATGACGATAATGAATAGACTCCAAAATGTAGTCATTACTTAGTCTCTCCTTCTTTTTCGGAGGTAGATGGTTGCTCATCAGCAAACACTAAATTAGCATCCTCATCAAAGCGGTCTTTACGTTTTTTACCGTAAGCCCACCAAACGATACCCATAAAGCAGCTAAATAAAACTACGGTCCAAATACTGTGGATAGTACTCATTTCCATAACTTTCCTCCTTATTTCATCGCATGGCCAAGAGACTGCAGGTAAGCAATGATGGCGTCCATCTCTGTCTTACCTTTTACGTCACTCTCAGCACTAGCGATCTGCTCGTCCGTGTACGGAACACCAAATTGATTACGGAAGATATTCAATTTCTTCTGCGTTAATTTGCCGTCCAATTCGTTTTCTGCCAACCAAGGGAAGCCTGGCATGTTTGACTCTGGAACTAATTCACGAGGATCTAACAAGTGAACACGGTGCCATTCATCGGAATAACGACCACCAACACGGGCAAGATCAGGTCCAGTACGCTTTGAACCCCAAAGGAAAGGGTGTTCCCATACACTTTCGCCAGCTACAGAATAGTGACCGTAACGCTCTGTCTCTGAACGGAAAGGACGAATCATTTGACTGTGACAAACATTACATCCTTCGCGGATATAAATGTCACGCCCTTCCATCTCGAGTGCAGTGTAGGCACGAAGATTTTTTACTGGCTCTGTTGTTTGTTTTTGAAACATCAGAGGGACAATCTCTACAAGAGCCCCCAAACTGATGGCGAAAACAATTAAAATTGCCAATAAGCCTACGTTGCGTTCAACGATTTCATGGCGATTGTTAGAATTTGAGCTCATTCTCTAATCTCCTTATGCCGGCTGAGGGATAGCTTTAAGGCTACCTTTCTCTGCAGTAACCGTTTTGTATGTGTTATAAGCCAACAAGAACATACCTGAAAGGAAAATCAGACCGCCAATAAATCGTACCGTATAGAACGGGTAAGAGGCTTGAACTGACTCAACAAAGCTATAAGTCAACGTGCCGTCTGAGTTTACTGCACGCCACATTAGACCTTGCATCACACCTGAGATCCACATAGCGACGATGTAAAGAACGGTACCAATTGTTGCTAACCAAAAGTGTGTATTGATTAATCCAACAGAGTACATACGTTCTTGACCAAATAGCTTAGGGACTAAGTGGTAAACAGAGCCAATAGAAACCATTGCAACCCAACCAAGTGCACCAGAATGCACGTGACCAATGGTCCAATCGGTATAGTGAGATAGGGCATTAACGGTTTTGATTGCCATCATTGGACCTTCGAAGGTAGACATACCGTAGAAAGACAATGAAACCACCAAGAAACGTAGAATCGGGTCATAGCGAAGCTTATGCCATGCACCAGATAGTGTCATAATACCGTTGATCATGCCCCCCCAAGAAGGAGCGAATAAAACCAATGACATCACCATGCCTAGTGACTGAGTCCAGTCAGGCAAAGCGGTATAATGGAGGTGGTGAGGACCGGCCCAAATATACAAAGAAACTAGCGCCCAAAAGTGGACAATCGATAAACGGTAAGAGTAAACCGGACGCTCGGCTTGCTTAGGTACAAAGTAATACATCATCCCTAAGAAACCTGCTGTTAGCAGAAAACCTACAGCGTTATGTCCATACCACCACTGAACCATCGCATCGATGGCACCAGAGTAGGCCGAATACGACTTACCTAGTGAGACGGGTACGGCTAAGCTGTTCACAATGTGCAACACGGCTACGGTGATAATAAACGCACCGAAAAACCAGTTGGCCACATAAATATGTGAGGTTTTACGCTTAATCAGTGTTCCAAAGAAGACGATCGCGTAAGACACCCAGACGATTGCAATTGCAATATCGATTGGCCATTCTAGCTCTGCGTATTCCTTACCCGAGGTGTAACCCAAAGGTAGAGTAATAGCCGCAGCTAAAATAATGGCTTGCCATCCCCAAAAGGTGAATGGAACAAGAGGTCCTCCAAATAATCTCGTCTGACAGGTACGCTGTACAACGTAGTAAGACGTTGCAAACAGAGCACTGGTACCAAATGCAAAAATTACCGCATTAGTATGTAACGGACGTAAACGGCTATACGTCAACCACGGCGTATCAAAGTTGAGCTGTGGCCAAACTAATTGAGCGGCAATTAAAACGCCTACCGCCATACCAACAATACCCCAGAGAATGGTCACTAAAGTGAACTGGCGTACTACGGTATAGTTGTAAACTTGTTCAAGCTGCTTTTCCTGGCTCATTAACATGCTTCCAATTTATAATTAACTATACTTTACTTCCAACACGACTCATGTCGTAATGCTACCCAAACGCCCAAGAGAATTAACGCTTTTTCAAAACGTTACTTCTCTTGTAAGTTTTAACAAAAAGTAGCATTTTCAAGCGACAATAATACTTCAATTAACAAATCAAGAACAGGGCAGTAACCTTACACTTGGTCTGGTTTATGACCATTTATTTCAAAACTTTGAAGTTTGTTACACGGAGAACTCGTTACAATGGCAGCACAGAAGCTAACAAAAGCAAGGCTTGTACAAATAATCATCATGATGTCGGTGCTCATTGCTGCATTTAGTTATCGTACGATGACGCACGATGTGACCAATACGGTAGACTGCTCAGTTAACGAACAATGCAAGTTGAGAGTGGGAGAGGCAAACATCACATTTTTGTATCATTCTTCGACAAAGGTGCTGAACGTCACAAAATCAGAACTTTTAACATTTAAAGTTCTGAATATGGATGATGTGTTAACAAAATCGGTTAAACAATCAACAGTCGAAGGGGTTGAGGCACCGGTGACCATTATAGTGACATCGCCATCAGGTGACTCAAAACAAGTCGTTATTCGCTAGTCTCGGCAAGTGCCTACGATATCACCCCATAGCGTTCATTACTTTATCCGGCAGACCGAAGTACTTTTGGTTGCCGTCAGGTTCTAGCAATAGGCAGTGTGTAGAGCTGGTAATGAGCGCTGGATCCATCGTTGTATACACCACAGTTTTGTCTTTTAACGCTCCGGTGAAGAGTTGATTCAAGTATCCTGCGTGCTCAGCCTCACACCCGACAAACGGTTCATCTATGATGAATAGGTTCTGTGACATATCACCAAGACCGATTGCTATCTTCAACTTTTGAATGACGCCACTAGGGAGATTTTTCAATACATCGGTATTTAAGTGGCTATCCAGTCCATCACTAAACCACTTGGAAAGC
Source organism: Vibrio sp. 10N.286.49.B1 (assembly GCF_002873335.1). Classification (GTDB taxonomy): domain Bacteria; phylum Pseudomonadota; class Gammaproteobacteria; order Enterobacterales; family Vibrionaceae; genus Vibrio. The sequence continues at coordinate 19,148 of NZ_MCUW01000029.1, forward strand.
TCGAGAAGATTAAAGGTGTAATTCATTTGTGATTCGGAAATCACGCCGTTGTGCAGAATATAATTCGACCGTATAGAGCCTTCAAAAAGGTGCATGTCAAACGGAATGAAATTAATCGCCTTTCTGTAACGGTAGTTGTTGAACTGTTTGATATTGTAGCCATCGATATAAACCGCACCTTGATAGCGATCTTCAAGGCCAGCAATGATCATCAGAAGCGTCGTTTTTCCACTACCGGCGGGACCAGAAATGGCGGTTTTACTCCCGGGCATGAGTTTAAATCCTAAATTGGTTAATCCCGTTTGTGCTCCTTGGTATCGATGTGTGATGCCACTACCCACCACTTCACCTACGAACTTGCGAATAGGTGGACTCTTCTCCAGTGAGGTTTTGTCATCGTTAAGTGACATTAGCGCGTTAATCTGAGCTGCTGATGATTTGATGGTTTGAAACTTGGTAATAGAGTTATATATACCCATGATTGGACCGAGTGCTTTCCAAACCAAAATGACCGTCGCTAACATAGCACCGGCATCAGAGTTACCATCCATCACAGTAATTACAGCGGTAACAATCGAAGCGGTACCAATCGCCTGAATTAGCCCCCCGCCAATCGCTTGAATTTTACTGTTGGTCATTGCAACGTGCGCAGCGTCATTCGAGCTTTGTTCGTGTGATGCATTAAATCGAGACTGAATAACGCGAAGGAGAGGCAACCCTTGTATCGTATTGATGCCCCGAAGCAGCTCATTCCATTGATAAGAAACCATGGCATTTGCCCTAGAGCTGTTGGCGGTTGCTTGAGAATAGATATAACGCGAATAGAGACAGAACACGATCATTAGGAATATGCCAGCTAAGACCGTTAGCGCCGCGTATCCTGATAGAATGGTCACAGCTAGAATGAAAATAACGATAAACGGCATATCAAAGTAACTGAGTGTTGCTTCAGCTGTGACGAGCTTTCTGAACTGATCGATATCTTTTAAACGTGCCAACTGAGACGAAACTCCGGCAGAAGAGGTCATCGAGTAGGGCAGCCATAATAATTTCGCTATTACATTACGCGAAATATGAACCGCCAAATCTTGCCCTGAGGTAGCGAGAATGTTCATCCTAACTTTTTTTACTGCGTATTCAGCAAAGCCAAGAAAGACAGCAAACAGGGTCAGCCAATACAACGTAGAAACGGAACTAGAAGCGAGCGCAAAATTATAAACGCTCATGATAAAAAATGGCTGCAAAGCACCAAAGATATTGATCACCAAAGAGAGGAATATCAGGCTTTTGAATTCATCGTTATAGCGATAGAACGCATACTTTATCCAGTTGGACTTGTCTTGTGACTCCGGTGGCGGCTCTCGGAACAGCTTTGAATACTCAGAGATAACGGTAATTGAGTATGTTGCATCAACCAATGTGACCGTGACGCTATTGTTATTCTTGTAGTCAAACAGCGTAGCAACGCCATCGTGCACAGACAGAAGTATTGCTTCCAGTTTATCTAGCTCGATAAAACAGGGCAAATGTAACCCTTCTGTTTGGGCAAGCTCGGCTTTTTCGTACTTGGTGGTTCGACATTGATAGCCAAGCCTTGTTAGTGTGGCTTCATAGCCGTCTGAGTCTGAATCCCCGGGCATAAAGGCATCAGAGAGGAGTTCAGGCGTTCCCTCCCACTCCATTGCTATTAGCGTATAGGCAAGCCCTCGAAGTAGAGGAGAGCCTTGGTAGCGCTCCTGCAGCTGTTCTGACTCAAAGTCGGAGAGTCTTTGTCCGATGTTGTTGAAGTCGACAAGAATACTCATGCTGCCACCTCTTCACCGGTTAAACGAATCGACTTGAGTCCATACCTGCGACTGTCTAGCTTATTACTCACAATAATTAGGAATTGTTGGTTTGCTTTAGGTATGAGAGTTGAAACCACGCGTTCGCCAAACGCGGTGTCAAAGACAGAGTCGATGTCATCTAGAACGAGTAGTTTTTTCTGGCTTAGCATCGCCCGAACGATTAATAGAGCGTATTGAACCTGCCTAGATACAGGCGCGTTTTTGTGTCCGGTAAGTTGAGTGTAGAAACCGTCGGTAAGTGCATCGATTTCATGTTTGATACCGAGGTTCTTGCAGATGGTAAATGCAGCACTGTTTAAGATCGGCCTGAAACACGTCAGGTTATCGATGATGGTTCCCTCTACGAAAGTACTGTTTCCATCGATTCTGTGTACGGCTTCACGCCAGGTGTGATAGTGAACATCAAAAAGAGGCTTATGGTTAATGTAGATTTCTGATTTCTCACACTCAATATCTCGAGTGAGACAGCGAGTAATGTGACTCTTGCCACTGCCAGAGAGTCCTCGAATAACCGTGGCTCTACCTAATGTGAACTCGATTCGCTGTCCCGTAGAGAGTTTTACTTCAATAAGATTACCAATATCTTGAACAACTGGAGCTGGAAGTGATTCATCTTGACTTTCAACCAGCGCAATATCACGTTGCTGCTTGTATTCTAATTCCAATAACTCAGACACTTTCTCGATGTGTAGCTTATTAAGTTTCCAGCGCCCAATAGTACGCATAACTTGTTGGTAAGGAGCAAAGTATCGGTTGGTTAACATAATAATGGCCGCCATTACACCCTGACTCGCCGAGAGATTAATAACTGATGTCGCTAGTAACACCACAACGCAAGCAATAGACAATTGCTGAATCAACCCGAGCACCAAGTTAAACTGAGACTCCAGATTTTCGTACTCAATATTTTTGCTCTCTCGCTCCTTAACCATATCAGTCATTAAGCTCTCTAGGCGATACTCCATCGTACGGCTTTTGTTGTCGAGTGGACTTGAAACAATCTCAATGATTTTGGAGTTGGTAAGACCTTCGATCTCTGACTTTTCTTCTAGCGTCACAATCTTTCGATTAGAAATGCGAAGCGCAGCGACGTAAAGAATGATTGAGGCCACAACCAGCGTTAGACCCGCGCCAACGTTGATGAGACCGATAATAATGATGGTTATTACACTCACCACAGCGTTAATGGCCGCTCTAATGGTCTCACCACCGAAGAAGCTTTTTATCTCAGGGATAGTTGAAATACGCTCTAAGTACTGACCGGGTTCGAGTTGATTGAACTTGTTAATCTCAGCCAAACACACCGACTTAAACACTCGGTTAGTCAAATCGGTTTCAAATTCCTTCATCAGCGTTGAGGTGATCACCTCTTCTTGTTTCTTGAGTAGGTAATCAAGATAGATAGCGCCAAGAATAATTGCGAACAACAAAGACAGAGTATCTTTGGCTTGGTTGGGTAGCACACGGTCAAAGATGATCAAGATAGAGAAGGGGAGAACCAAAGCAAACAGAGTCGACATTACGGTCGAAAAGGTGAGATACACCGTATCGGCAAATGTGATTCGTTGGGAGAAATGCTCATTACTCATCGACTTGTCCTGTTGCTACTCACTGTTAAAAGAAAAAAGCTTATTACTTCAGTTTTTTAAATGCTCGGGTATCACGTCCATATCGCGAATGCTGGATTCATTGACCATTAAAGCCATGATTTTTTCTATACTCAACGGCGATAAGTTGCCCACCGTTTTATCAAGCCGAATTGACTCAATAACATAATCGTATTTTGCACTTTCATAATCTCGTATCGCACTAAACAACTTACTTTCTGCGGCAAGCAAGTCAGTTAGGGTGCGCGTGCCCAAATCGTAAGCCCTCTTAATTCCATTGTAGGAAGAATAATTGGCGCGAATAATATTTTCGAAGGTGAAAATTGATTGAGAAAAATCGTTGATGTTAAGAATGGAGGTTTCTAAGTCATTTTTGACGGTGTTACGCGTATCGAGAAGCAGTAGCTCATTGCGCTCAATCGTTTTTTCATTTTTCTTGTAAGCATAGTAATCAGAGCCGCCCGTCGTGATTGGAACCGTGAGAGTAAGCCCAAGAGACTTGGAGTCGCTAATACCGGTCGCTCCGGGTGTGGTAATCGGGTCGAAGTTGTTAGTGTCGTCATGGCGATAACTGGCGCTAGCAGACAGGCTTGGCGCAAAATTTGACCCCGTTTCTTTCAGAGTCCTAAAGCTTCGCTCTAATGTTTTCTCAGAGACAATGATGTCGTTGTTGTACTGCATCGCCTGTTCAAGCAAATCGCCGCTGCGTTCAAACGTAATTTCTGACAATATAAGGCTACGCTCTAAATCTTGAGTTGGAATAACAGGGTATTGTGTGAGTAACTCCAGTGTATTGAGAATCACATCTTTGTCTTTACCAAGAGTTCTAAGTCGGTTGGCAATCCCTTCTTTTTGCGCGACCACCTCGTACAGTTCACTCGCAGCAACATTACCGAGCTCCACATTGCGTTGCATTTGTTTGAGTCTAGCGATTGAAGAGTCTAACTCGGCTTTTGTGGCTCGAGTTTGAGCGCCATTTTTCAGATACTCAAAGTACTGAATGGAAATCTCTTGAATGATCTCTTGCGTTTTGTTCTCGTTATTAATCTCTTCAATATTGAAATCGAGTTTCGCGGTTCCGTACTTGTAGATATCCGCAAGATTAAACAAACTTTGACTCAGTGACACGCTATAACCGTGGTCATTGTAGCTATTGGTGGTGTCGTCGATATCACTAAGAACGGTGCGGTTACCACTCCATGTGCTCGTCGCATTGGCAGAAATGGTAGGGAGAAACTTTGAGCGGCTCACATCAATGTTGTAGGCGTTCTCTTCAACACCTTTTCTACTCGCGATAAGCGACACATTGTTGTTCAAACCGATCTGTACCGCCTCCAGCAACGTCAACGCTTGAGAAGGAAAGCTAACAACGATAATAGTACAACTAACTAATCTTCTGATAGGCCACATATTTTTTGATCACCTTGAGAATTTCATCGCTCTTGTAAGGTTTGCTAATTACGTAATCCATACCGGCTTCAATACAGGCTTTATGCTCTGCAACGCTGGTCAATGCGGTTGCACCAATGATCGTAGAAGGAATGGAAATATCGTTCTCTTTTTCATGCTCACGTATTAGGCGTGTAGCCTGTATGCCACCCATGCCCGGCATAATGCAGTCCATAAAGATAATGTCGGCGCGTTGTTTCTTAACCCACTCTACCGCTTCTGAGCCATCACCCACCGTGTCGGCGTTATATTCTTGTTTCATCAGGATACGCTTGAGTAGGAACTGCTGTACCTTGTCATCTTCAACAATTAAGAATGAGCTGTTCTCTAAGGTCTCCTCAACCGACTCAGCTTCCAATGCCTCCCGTAAGTGAGGAATAAACTCATGCGGCAAGATAGGACTGAAAAAGACTTTGTCGACGAACTCGTGAGTGATTTGAGCAAGTTCAGAAGTACTCGACATCAAAAACAGCTTCGTGCCGGTAGGTTTTAATCGCTTGCTTAGCGTTTTGCTAAAAGGAGCGATTTGTATACCTTCTATAGCATCTGTGATGATGACGCCATCTACTTTATCTTCAGAAGGGTTAAGACGAAAAAGCTCATTAGGATCTTCGCAGATAGTAAACTTAGCGCCATTTAACGTCAGAACATCAGTCAATATCTCCAGCGATAACATGCCAGAGCTACAAACAATAAGATTCTTGCCTTCTAATGTACTTGAGTTAGGTGCAAAGTAGCTTTGAGCCTCAAGATCAACTTCTACTTGGAAGCGTCGCTGCTTACCGGATTCTAACCATGTAGAATTAAAGTGACCAACATTACCAAGGATTGACTTTGTCCATTCGTCATTACTTCCTATTGAGTCTGCACGTTCAGACCAATGTAGCGAATTAACCTTAGCCAATTTCACATTCGTGTTGGTGAGAAAGGTAAGTGACATCGTCACTCTTGAGCGATCAACGTCTAGACCACTGCCAGTCTCAACTTTGAATAGCACGTTTCTGTCGCTTTGAATTTGTAGGGCGTTTGAGAGTTTTAAAAAAAGCATCCAAAACATGCTAGTTTGGTGACCCAGCACCATAGCAGGAACACTTCCAATGAATGCACACTCGAGCGTTAGGTTTTCACGCTGAAGTTTGGATTTCATGTGGATAGTCAGTTCAGAGACGACATCCAAGAAAGAAAACGCGCTACTGCTTTTATCTCGGCCTTGAGAGAGCAGTCTATTGTAGTTTTCGGCTAGCTCAGAAAGTGTATTGGCGGCAGAGGTGATATCCTGAGCGAGAACCGCTGTATTCTCATCTGCATCTTGGACAAGATAATGAATTCCGCCTTTGATGGTATTGGTTATCCCACGAATTTCATAACCAATAAGCCCATAAAGCTGTTGATTCAAGTCGGCATCTTGTTGTTGTTTGTCCACCTTGTCGTGGAGAAGTCTCAATTTGGAGTAGATGCTACGCTCAATTGGCTCTATCTCTGTAGTACTAAGAATCTCTTCGATTTTTGTTGAATCTAGTCCATCCAAACGTTCCGCGAGAGATTCAAAGCTCTGATTGACAGAACGGCGATCGCGAACCGTTTTCTTTAGTCGATTCCAACCTCCTAGAACGACAGCGATGGCAATAATCGCGAGGAGCGGAAAGATAACGACAATAATGTTCACAGAAGAGCGGATATCCTCTAAAACTTGCTTGTGTTCAACAAAGAACAGATCGTCGAACCGGTTGCGGATCTCTACATAGTTGTTGCTAAGGGTTGTACGAAGTAGATAGTAGCTCTCTCTATCCGGTGCGTCTTTTGCGAAATATCGATTGATCGCGAGTTGCACGTTACTGTATTCAACAGCGCCGACTAAGCTGACTTGCTTTTTATCTAATGCAGCCAGCGCTTTGAACGCCGCCATTTCATTCATTAATGACTGAACGTGTTGGCTAACGTCATCACATTCACCATTTTGAAGACATACGTCAAGGGTTAGAATAGTGGATTCGAGCGCTGTATTGAGCTTCTGGGTTTGAGCAATAAGAGGGGTAGTGAAGGTGCTTTCTTTGGGGGCGGCAGTGTAATACTGATAAGCAAACCAGAGACCAATAGCCGAAAGACATAGTAACATTACTATGCCTAATTTAATCACAGGGAAGCTGTATACTTTGTATCGCTGCTTCATAATTTAACGCTCATCAAATGCATCTTCAATTGCCGACATAACTGGCTTTGCTGCGTACTCTATGACGCGTCTATCGCCAGTTTTTATATCTGCCGTAAACTCCATAAATGGTGAGAGACTGTACTTAGTCCCGGAACGTTCAAGATAATCATGATCTATCGTAATTTGCGCTAAGTAGTACTCCGTTTCCTCCTCCTCATAAGAGGAGCGACTAATCGAAGAAATTTTACCTGGCATAAAGCCATACTTGGCAAAGTTGTAGGTATCGAACTTTAGTTTTACTTCCTGTCCAACTTCAACAAACCCCATTTCTTTACGAGGAATCTTTGCTTCACCGTGTAAGGTATTATTTAACGGTGCAATATCAGCAATACTGTCACCTGGAGGCACCACTGCTGAGCGAAAATTAAAATGAACTTTATCAACAACGCCATCAACAGGAGAATAAACCACGAGACGATTTACCTTATCCGTGTGCTGAGGTTGCTGTATTCGTTTAATGTCGAGATCTTTATTAGCTTGAATTATTTGAGCTTGATACTCTGCGTTTCTATTTACTATCAGATCATTAAGTTGTTTTTCTAACCTTAGCAGCTGAAAATCTTCATTCATGAGAGATTCATCGAGGTTTTCGATCTCCCTTACCATGTTTGATTCTTGAACCTGCATATTAAGTACATCCACATACGAAGCCATCTCTTCGTTATACAGTGTTTGCTTAATTTCAAGCTGTTTGCGGATCAACTTGAGTTGGTTAAGAGAACTGACTCGCCTTTTCTTCATAGAAGCAATAAGGCGATCCTTGTGCTCGATATCATGTTTAATCAACGCTTCTGCAGATGCATTTTTAGCGTTCTCTTTACTCCATGTCTCCTGATTCACCCGCACAAGATCAGGAAAATCGGAGTAGGGCGTATAGTCTGTTTTTTTTTGAGAGATTAAACTCAAGTAGCGAAGCCTATCGAGTTCAAGCTGTGCTATTTCTGCATTCATTGTAGAAAGTTGCGAGTTTCTCTCGATGGCTCGAAGCCTAGCTATTGGCTGGCCTTCGTAAACAATGTCCCCCGGCTTAACGAGCATCGAGTCGAGAATGCCTCCCTCAAGGTGCTGCACTTTCTCTATATCAGATTCGAGTAAAAGCTCACCTCTTGATGAAACTACAATGTCAATACGAGCTTGAGAGGCTATACCAAGCAAAATCAGAATGATAAAGAATGTCAACAGCAAGGTTTTATGAACCGTTGTCATTGCACTCTTTATTTCAACCGCTTCTACATAATTAGACTCGGATTTATCCGTATTTTGAATCAAGGCATTTCTAATGTGATGCTCGATGTTACTTTTACTCACAACCGCCTCCTAGATTACAACCTAAACTATAGTATTAAATATACGTGATAACAGCATCTTAGGTTTAGATTGCACAAATATCACCTCAACTAATAGCTAAGTATATTTACGGTCATTTTTCAAAAAAAATTCCTTGTTAATCTGTAGTTTGTGTTTAGTTGCGTAGCTAAAACTGTTGGATACACACAAATATTCATTTTGTCACCTAAACTTTTTGCTTTATTTTCGTAAAATTTGCCTTGCCTTTCGTGTTTGTTGTCCTTTACTGGATTTCTAGGAAGTGTCTGATTTTTAAAGCTGACAACGCGACGGAGGCAACATGGCTGACAACAACGAAAACAACCCTCTCAATGATGCGGTCGAACAAGTAGAAACTGGTAACGATGGTACAGAGCAGCAACAGGCTCAGCAGAACCAACAAAACACAATAGCAACAACCATAGCGACTGGGGCAGATGCTGCAGATGCCGCTGACGACGCTAACCAGGCCTTGCAGGATGATCCAAGTGGTGCAGGGGCGTCAAATGAAGGCGACGATACAGGCGGTGCGCAATCCGCTCAGCCTGTAGATAGTGAAGCAGCTTCGTCTGAAGGTGCTCAGTCAGGCGTTGTTGATAGTCAGATGACAGACGGCGGTGCTAGTGCTGATGCAGGTTCTGGTGGTGCTGGTGGCGCAGGAGCTGGCGCGCAAAGTGTAGGTGGACAAGATTCCCAAGGTTCAGATGGCGGTAGTGACGCTGAAGGGCAAACTCAGCAAGCTTCTGGCGCGCCTCAAGCCGCTGCCGCTTCACCCGCTGCTGGGGCTGGCGAAGGTGATGATTTTGACTCGCAAACTGATAGTGAAACGTTTGAAGTTAACGTTCTTGATGAAGGCGAGCAAGCCAACCTAGATCAGGAGCGATTGGATGACGATTTTGACTCTGAGACAACAGAGCAAACATTTGAAATCCAGGTCGACGATGTAAACGATGAGGCGGACGTTGAAGATGTTGCCTATACCATCCAAGAGGATGGTTCTCTAACTTTTACTGATGCGCAGCTGTTAGCGGGTGCAACCGATGTAGACGGCGACGATCTTACCGTGGCCGATGTAAGTTACACCGGTACCGAAGGTGTATTCACCGATAATGGTGATGGTACATACACTTTCTCTCCAAATGAAAACTTCAATGGCGAAGTGGATCTAAGTTTCTCTGTCAGCGATGGAACCACCACTACTGAAGCCAATATTGATGTGACTGTCGAAGCCGTTAACGATCTACCTGTCGCGGGGTCAACGACTTACTCAGTAAATGAAGATAGTATCATCACAATTAGCAATGACCAGTTACTAGCTAACTCAAGTGATATTGAAGGAGACGTTTCCGTCAGCGACGTTTCTTACTCAGGCACAGATGGTATCTTTACTGATAATGGTGATGGTACCTACAGTTTTGCACCAAATGAGAACTTCAACGGTAATGTCAGCCTAGATGTCGTTGTAGTGGATGAAGAAGGTGCAACAGCAGAAACCACTGCGGGCATTGATGTCATTGCAGTCAACGATGCACCAGTTTCAGGTGACTTGGCATACTCAGTCGACGAAGACGGTTCGATTACTCTAACTCAAGAGCAATTACTGTCTCAAGCGAGTGATGTAGATGGGGATGACCTAACAGCGGCTAACTTAAGTGCTGGCGACAATGCTACCGTCACTGCCAATGAAGATGGTTCCTTCACCATCACTCCAGATACAGATTTCAATGGTGACATTGACTTAAGCTTCGATATCTCAGACGGTACCGACACCATCGTTGCGAATGCTGAACTCACGGTAAACCCAGTGAACGATGCTGCAGTTGTAGAAGATGTCGGTTACACCATCCAAGAAGATGGTTCGCTGACCTTCACTGATGAACAGCTTCTAGCAGGTGCGTCAGACATTGATGGCGATGACTTGTCAGTTGCGGATGTGAACTACTCTGGTACAGAAGGCGTGTTCACCGACAACGGTGATGGTACGTATACCTTTGCTCCAAACGAGAACTTCAATGGTGAAGTCGACCTAAGCTTCTCAGTAAGCGATGGCACAACCACCACTGAAGCCAACATTGATGTGACCGTCGAGTCTGTCAACGATATT
>NZ_MCUW01000030.1 GCF_002873335.1 Vibrio sp. 10N.286.49.B1
TTCTGGAGCGTTATCGATAGATGCGAAATCTTTAGCAACACCGCCGTACACTTTTGCAAGTGTAGTACAGATAGCAGCTGTTAGAGTTGTTTTACCGTGGTCAACGTGGCCGATAGTACCAACGTTTACGTGCGGTTTCGTACGTTCAAATTTTTCTTTAGACATGAGTTGTCCCTCTAGGTACGGATTAAAGTGGCTTAAATGACCACGCAACCAAAATAGTTTGGCAGTAAGTATATATCAAAAGGAAATATTTGCTTTGTAGAGCTGGTGCTGATACCCAGATTTGAACTGGGGACCTCACCCTTACCAAGGGTGCGCTCTACCGACTGAGCTATATCAGCGCTCGAAATGTGGAGCGTGCAGCGGGAATCGAACCCGCATCATCAGCTTGGAAGGCTGAGGTAATAGCCATTATACGATGCACGCAACAGGTTAACTCTAAAGAGCTACTTCCTTAGGAATATGGTGGAGGGAGATGGATTCGAACCATCGAAGGCAGAGCCGTCAGATTTACAGTCTGATCCCTTTGGCCACTCGGGAACCCCTCCATACTTATATCCATTTTCAACATCTGCTTACGTCTTAGGTAAGGAGAAAATGGTGCCGACTACCGGAGTCGAACTGGTGACCTACTGATTACAAGTCAGTTGCTCTACCTACTGAGCTAAGTCGGCATAAGTGGAGCGCATTTTATTGAATGAACCCTATCGATGCAACCGTTAATTTAAAAAAAATTTGCTTTTCCTGCACATTCTTTTCTTTCGCTCAATTTTTGTGCGTATTTTCATCGATTCAACGTGTTCTGTTGCATGAATTATTTGATTTATTCGTTGCTTGAGGTATGTTCAGCACTCTTTGTATGGAAACGTTGATGTTTGGTGAGTTATGAGCCCTTTTATGTCCTTTAATCGTGAGCAATGGTCAGCACGCCGTAATGCTGTACCGATGACACTGACCGAAGACGATTTGAAAGAACTTCAAGGTATCAATGAAGATCTCACTATGCGCGAAGCCACCGAGGTTTATTTGCCTTTGTCTCGCCTGCTCAACCTCTACGTAGCCGCTCGCCAAAGACGAAACTCAGTCCTACAAGAGTTTCTTGGACAAAACGAACACATGCCTCCCTTTATTATCGGTATCGCGGGTAGTGTCGCCGTTGGGAAAAGCACCACAGCGCGACTGCTCAAGGCGCTACTGAGCCGCTGGGAGAATCACCCAAAGGTTGAACTCATCACTACCGATGGCTTTTTATACCCAAATAAGGTGTTACTTGAAAAAGGGTTGATGGCCAAGAAAGGCTTCCCCGAGTCTTATGATATGCGTCGTTTGGTTCAATTTGTCTCGGACGTGAAAGCGTGTAAGCGAGATGTTGTCGCCCCGGTATATTCCCACCTTACCTACGATATTACCGATGAGAAAAAGGTCGTTGACCTACCTGATGTATTAATTATTGAAGGGCTAAACGTGCTGCAAAGCGGTATCGACTATGTTGATGACCCACATCGTATTTTCCTAACGGACTTTCTCGACTTTTCTCTTTACGTCGACGCGGACAGTGAGCTAATTGAGCATTGGTATGTGCAACGATTTATGAAATTCCGTCATGGGGCATTCACTCGTCCAGGGTCTTACTTCAGTCACTACACCCAACTGTCGGAACAAGAAGCGTCGCAAAAAGCCCGTAATATTTGGCATTCAATAAACGGCAAAAATTTAGCGCAAAACATCTTGCCCACTCGCGAACGGGCACAGCTTATCCTTGAGAAAGGGCCAAATCATTGTGTGGAAAGAGTCCACCTCAGAAAATAGCGGATTTCTTCGCCCACCCTTAAAATGATTACGCTTTACGTAACGATATTTCACCACCGATAAAGGGCTCAATACCATTATCGGTTTCCAATAAGACGGCGCCTGTTGGGTCAATGCCACGCACCGTACCTTTTACCTCTCTAGGCCCAATAATAAGCCTCACCTCTCGGCCCATGAAATTATCATGTCGATTCCAGCGCTCCACAAAGCCCTGCATTCCCTTGATTTCGTAGTCTTCCAGTGCTTGACGCCATGCGCGAACAAACGCAACAACAAGTTCATTGCGGCTAAAAGGGCTCTCAACGACATCATTAAGTGATGTCCAGGGCTGATCTATGCCTTCAGTTTGAGCATTCATTCTCAGGTTCATGCCCATACCGATGACCAGATTGGCCGCGGCTCCAGCTTGACCCGACATCTCAACTAAAATGCCCGCAAGCTTACGGTCGTTGTAGTAGAGATCATTCGGCCACTTTAGTTTGACGCCATCGATGCCCAGGCTCTCTAGGGCCTCAACAATGGCAACACCCACCACAAGACTCAATCCCATAGCGGCGGCCATACCAGCCTCCAGTCGCCAATACATTGAAAGATAAAGGTTAGCGCCAAATGGAGAGACCCACTCACGCCCACGTCGTCCTCGCCCTTTCGCTTGATACTCAGAGATACAAACATGACCAGATGCCAGTTCATGCTGTTTGTCGAGCAGATATTGGTTGGTTGAATCAATGATTGGGATTAACTCAAATGAGGAGTGCAAGCTGCGGCTAAGCGTATCCGTACAAAGCAATTCCATGGGCTGGGCCAACTGATAGCCCTTGCCTTGTACTCTGTAAATATCAACACCCCATTGCTGGATGCCTTGAATGTGTTTACTAATGGCCGCGCGTGAAATTCCCAATAACTCTCCCAGCGCCTCACCAGAGTGAAAACCACCTTCAGAGAGTTGCTTTAATATGGCGAGTTTTAACTGGTGTTCCTTCATAATAAATCCTTTAAGTACACTTCACACTGACGCCCCATGAAGCGCACCTCATGCTCCAATTCAACCGCAAACTTGTCCAAGACGGTTTGTCTGACAATGGCAGCCAATGTCACGACATCTTGCGCCGTCGCCTGGTTAGCATTGACTAATACTAGTGCCTGGTTAGGGTGAACCATTGCTCCGCCCACTTTTTTTCCTTTCAGGCCACACTGATCAATTAACCACCCAGCCGCCAATTTCATCCCATCGTTAAATGGAAAAGCGACAAGATCGGGGTGCGTTTTCTTAAGCGATTCAAAATCAGACATTGATACGACAGGGTTTTTAAAGAAGCTTCCGGCGTTACCGATTTTTGATGGATCGGGCAATTTTTCTTGGCGTACCTGCACGACAATATCAAACACCTCTTGAGGCGTGCAGCTATCGCTATCCAAGCGCTGTAATGGGCCATAAGATAAATTGGGTTGCCAACGCTTATCGAGCTTGAGCCCAACGGCAACGACGATCGCTTTATTTTGCAAGGACTGTTTGAAGATAGAATCGCGGTAGCCAAAATTACACGCCGCTCGATCTAGTCTCTTCACTTCGAGGCTATCGAGACATAAATAATCCACATACTCACAGATATCTTTAAACTCCAGCCCATACGCACCAATATTTTGAATCGGCGCACTCCCTGCACAACCAGGGATCAGAGCGAGGTTTTCTAAGCCAGCATAACCTTGCTTAACACACCATTCGACCAGTGCTGGCCAATCTTCGCCACCAGCAACATGAAGATGATGATGTGCCTCAGAGCTACTGCACTGTACGCCCATCAAGTGATTAACAAGAATAATACCGTCAAAGTGCTCGGTAAATAGTACATTGCTGCCCTTCCCTAACATTAATTTAGGCAATAAACTCCAGCGCTCATCGCAGTAGGTATCAATGACATCCTGCACGGACTCAACCGTGATGAGCTGCTGACACGTCTGCTGAATAGCAAAGGTATGAAAAGGGCGTAATTGTGCGTTATGTTCAGTTTGCATGGGCATTCATTGATGACTTACACTGCGCCTATTCTATCTCTTCAGAGTAAGTATTGGCTATGGATACGTTAAATTTTGGTCTTTTAGACCCCATTAGGCTGCCACTAGCAAAAAAAATCTATAAGTCACACTACCCAGCAGCCAAGCCTAAGGCGGATGAACGTATCATCACCGCCAAGCAAGACCATCAATTATGTGGACTCGTGCGCTTTCGTAACATCGAAACCTATCGACTAATGACGGGGATGCTAGTGATTCCAGATTATCGTGAAGCCGGCATTGGCCATGCACTCATGCGCCACCTTGTTGCCACTGAGCTTTCCAAACGTGATTTTTGTTTTGCATTGAACCATCTCGAGTCGTTTTATTCCCAGCATGGATTTGAAACAATTAGTGAAGATGCGCTGCCCAACGCAATAAAACAGCTATATATGCGCTATATTCAAGGCGGGAAATCACTTGTTGCAATGCGTTACATTGATCCGACATAAACTTATCAACGGTTTACTATCCATACGCTATAAGAATTTGGTAAAATGCTAGGTTAGCAATTTTGCATTTAAGAAAGGTAAAGTCTCCCACATGATGGCTCTTAGGAAATCTTTTGAACAGCTGCCCTCTTTGGCGCAGGATCCAGACCAGTTTGAGGTCTTGTATTCTGCCAACGATTATCGCGAATATCTTATTCAAGCGATACGTGAGGCGCAATCAAGAATCTACCTAGTCGCACTTTATCTTGAAGACGATGACGCTGGACGCGAAGTACTCTCTGAGCTTTACCTTGCGAAACAGAGAAACCCTGATCTTGATATTGCGGTTTGTGTTGATTGGCATCGCGCGCAGCGCGGCTTGATCGGCGCAGCGCAATCAGATGGCAATGCCACTATGTATCGTGAGTTTCGTCAGAAGAATGAACATGGTATTCCCGTTTACGGCATTCCCGTGCGTGGTCGTGAGGTCTTTGGCGTATTGCACCTCAAAGGTTTTATTGTTGACGATAAAGTCATTTATAGCGGCGCTAGTCTTAATAATATCTACTTAAACTACCAAGAACGCTACCGATTCGACCGCTATCATGTGCTTGGCAATGCGAAACTCGCAGAGTCGATGGTCTATTTCATTCAAAACGAAATGGTCAGCAACCCAGCAGTCAACGACCTTTCTTTACCAGCAAAACCAACGGCTAAAGATATTAAAGCGGAAATTCGTCAACTTCGTGGCTCACTATCTCAAGCGCAATATGTGTTTGACCATGAACCCGCCAATGAGCACCAGGTTTCGGTCACGCCACTGGTTGGAATCGGTAAACGTCGCAATAAGTTAAATCACCGCATCACTCAACTGCTTGCATTAGCGACAGATGAAATATTTATCTGTACGCCATATTTTAATTTCCCCAAGCCCGTCGCTAAAGAAATCAAGAAAGCACTCAAACGGGGAGTAAAAGTCACGATTGTTGTCGGTGATAAGACCGCCAACGACTTCTATATCTCTCCAGAAGAAGAGTTTAAGACCATTGGTGGGCTTCCTTATCTGTATGAGATGAATCTTCGTCGCTTTGCCAAAGCCAATGAAGCTCACATCGCGAGTCGTCAGTTAAGCCTCAACTTATGGAAACATGAGGATAATAGTTTCCACCTTAAGGGGCTGTGGGTTGATAAACGCTATATGTTGATTACGGGCAACAATCTCAACCCTCGCGCTTGGAAGCTGGATCTTGAAAATGCCATTTTAATTCAAGATAACTACGCCCATTTAACCGAGAAATTCGACAAAGAAGTCGCCAATATCCTTCAGCACACGCAACTCATCTGCACCTATAAGCAGCTAGAGAAAATTGAGCACTACCCAGAGCCCGTACAAAAGCTGATTAAGAAAATTACACGAGTAAGTGCAGATAAGGTATTGAAACAAATATTGTAGCAGGCATGAGGTCGCGAGAGCAGTCTATCGTCTCCCGCTCGACGCTGGCTTTACTCACTTAAACGATATCGGTAAATCCGGTTATCGTCAGAGACATAAGCCTAGATGCGTTTTTTCCATGTCTCGTCCTAAAATACGTTAGAAAGCAAAAAGCCCTGCAAATGCAGGGCTTTTTCATATCTATCGACTCGCTAATTACTTAGCAGGGCGAGATGCGCGCTTACGCTCGTTTTCAGTAAGAAGTTTCTTACGGATACGAATGCTTTCTGGTGTTACTTCTACTAGCTCATCTTCGTCAATGAACTCTAGCGCTTGCTCAAGCGTGTGCTTGATAGGTGGCGAAAGAACCTGTGCTTCATCTGTACCAGATGCACGAACGTTGGTTAGTTGCTTACCTTTCAGACAGTTTACTGTCAGGTCGTTTGAACGGTTATGAATACCGATAACCTGACCTTCGTAGACCTCATCCGCGTGCTCAGAGAACAGACGACCACGAGCTTGAAGGAAGAACAATGCGTAAGTCAGTGCTTTACCCGTGCCGTTCGAGATAAGAACGCCGTTGTTACGCTGACCAATTACGCCACCTTTGTGTGGACCGTAGTGATCGTACGAGTGGTAGATAAGACCAGAACCAGACGTCATTGTTAGGAACTCAGTTTGGAAACCGATAAGACCACGAGACGGCATCATGAAGTCCATGCGTACACGGCCTTTACCATCTGGAGCCATATCAGTTAGCTCACCTTTACGTAGACCGATGCTTTCCATGATCGCACCTTGGTGCTCTTCAACTACATCAATCGTTACCGTTTCAAACGGTTCCATTAGCTGACCATCTTCTTCTTTGATGATGACTTCTGGACGAGATACCGCTAGCTCGAAACCTTCACGACGCATGTTTTCAATCAGGATAGAAAGGTGAAGCTCACCACGACCTGATACACGGAAACGATCTGGACTTTCAGTTTCTTCAACACGTAGTGCTACGTTATGAACCAATTCTTTTTCAAGACGCTCAAGGATATTACGTGAAGTAACAAACTTACCTTCTTTACCCGCGAACGGAGAAGTGTTTACTTGGAACGTCATTGTTACTGTTGGTTCATCAACAGACAATGCTTCCATTGCTTCAACATTGTTCACATCACAGATAGTGTCTGAGATTTTCAGCTCACCAAGACCTGTGATTGCAATGATATCGCCCGCATTTGCTTGCTCTACTTCATGACGCTCAAGACCTAGGTAGCCAAGTACTGTACCGACTTTGCCGTTACGCTTTTTGCCTTCAGCATTAACGATAGTCACTTGTTGGTTTGGCTTAACGCTACCACGAGTCACACGACAAACACCGATAACACCAACGTAAGAGCTGTAATCAAGTTGAGAAACTTGCATTTGAAGTGGACCATCAAGGTCAACTGCTGGTGCTTCTACTGTGTCAACAACGGCTTGGAACAATGGTTCCATATCTTCGCCAACAACGCCTTCTTCCATTGTTGCCCAGCCATTCAGTGCTGATGCGTAAACTGTGGTGAAGTCTAGTTGCTCATCTGTCGCGCCTAGGTTGTCGAATAGGTCAAAGATTTGATCCATAACCCAATCAGGACGAGCACCCGGGCGGTCGATTTTGTTGATAACAACAATCGGCTTAAGGCCGTGAGCGAAAGCTTTTTGCGTAACGAAACGAGTTTGAGGCATTGGGCCGTCAACCGCGTCAACGATCAACAATACAGAATCAACCATAGACATAATACGCTCAACTTCACCACCGAAGTCCGCGTGTCCAGGAGTATCAACGATGTTGATACGGTAATCGTTCCAGTTGATTGCTGTGTTTTTAGCAAGAATGGTAATACCACGTTCTTTTTCGATATCGTTCGAATCCATCACGCGTTCTTCTGCTTCACCACGAGATTCCAGCGTACCGGATTGCTGTAGCAATTTATCAACTAGGGTAGTTTTACCGTGGTCAACGTGCGCGATGATCGCGATGTTTCTTAACTTATCAATCTGTGGAGTAGACATGGGTTTTTCTTTCACTCATTAGAGGCTGCCGCTTGATTGCTGCTAGCTGGATTTCAAAAACGCTCAATAATATACCAGATAATAGGCTAGACCCAAAAAATATGTGATCAACTTCGTTGAAATTTTTGCAATTAATCGTTTTCACGCTTTATTGGCATCCGTTTTTTGCCAACAATGTTACCTGTAAGCATTTGATTAGGGTTGACATCGTTTGAAAAGCCATGCTGAATGTATGGGCGATTGATTCAACTTGGTGCAAAAAATAAATATTGCACCATTAAAGTGCAGTCAATGATCATTTTGGTGCATAAAAAGAACCAATCTGGAGCAGTAAAGAATCAAACCAATGAAAAATAAAGGATTTATTTTTTGGCACGGTTTTAGCTTTATAAAAATCAGCATCGATTAACGCACTTCACTAAGCAGACGTTAATCAATGCCGATTACATAAATCGTAGCTATTAAACCGTATTAATAACACTGGAGGTTATCCAAGATGTCCGTAGAAAATGTACTATCGCTGATCCAAGAAAACGAAGTGAAATTCGTCGACCTACGCTTTACTGATACTAAAGGTAAAGAACAGCACATCTCTATTCCTGCACACCAAATCGACAATGACTTCTTTGAAGAAGGCAAAATGTTCGATGGTTCATCTGTTGCTGGTTGGAAGGGTATCAACGAATCTGACATGGTAATGATGCCTGACGCATCAAGCGCAGTACTTGACCCGTTCACAGAAGATTCAACGCTGAACATCCGTTGTGACATCCTTGAGCCTGCTACTATGCAAGGCTATGACCGTGACCCTCGCTCAATCGCGAAACGTTCTGAAGAGTACCTACGCGCTACTGGTATTGCAGACACGGTTCTTATCGGTCCAGAACCTGAATTCTTCCTTTTTGATGACGTGAAATTCAACACGGATATGTCTGGTTCTTTCTTCAAGATTGACGACATTGAAGCCGCTTGGAACACAGGTTCTGATTTCGAAGGTGGTAATAAAGGTCACCGTCCAGGCGTTAAAGGTGGTTACTTCCCAGTCGCTCCTGTTGATTCTTCTCAAGATATCCGTTCTGCAATGTGTCTTGTTATGGAAGAGATGGGTCTTGTTGTTGAAGCTCACCACCATGAAGTGGCAACCGCTGGTCAAAATGAAATCGCGACTCGTTTCAATACGTTGACAACGAAAGCCGATGAAACTCAAATCTACAAGTACGTTGTACATAACGTTGCTCACGCGTTCGGTAAAACGGCAACCTTTATGCCTAAACCACTTGTTGGTGATAACGGTTCTGGTATGCACGTTCACCAATCTCTTGCTAAAGACGGTGTTAACTTGTTTGCTGGTGATAAGTACGGCGGTCTATCTGACCTTGCTATTTACTACATCGGCGGCATCATCAAACACGCTCGTGCTATTAACGCATTTGCTAACCCATCAACAAACTCATACAAGCGTCTTGTACCGGGTTTTGAAGCACCTGTTATGCTTGCATACTCTGCACGTAACCGTTCTGCTTCAATCCGTATCCCAGTGGTACCAAGCCCTAAAGCACGCCGTATCGAGCTACGCTTTGGTGACCCAGCTGCGAACCCGTACCTATGCTACTCAGCAATGCTGATGGCTGGCCTTGACGGAATCAAGAACAAGATCCACCCTGGCGAAGCGATGGACAAAGACCTTTACGACCTTCCAGCAGAAGAAGCAGCAGAAATCCCAACGGTTGCTGAATCTCTAGAAGTCGCGCTTAAAGCTCTAGATGCCGATCGTGAGTTCTTAACCGCTGGCGGTGTATTCTCTGATGATTTCATCGATTCTTACATCGATCTTAAATCAAAAGATGTTGAGCTTATCAACATGACAACGCACCCTCTAGAATTCGAACTTTACTACTCAGTATAAGTCGCCTTCTTGATGTAAATTGCATTGTTGCAATAAGATAATAAAGCTCGCCTCGCAGGCGGGCTTTTTTTATATCGGAACAAAACACGCTTTCGCTACCCTATGAAGACGGAATGTTCATTTGCGGCATACCT
Source organism: Vibrio sp. 10N.286.49.B1 (assembly GCF_002873335.1). Taxonomy (GTDB): domain Bacteria; phylum Pseudomonadota; class Gammaproteobacteria; order Enterobacterales; family Vibrionaceae; genus Vibrio. The sequence goes on from NZ_MCUW01000030.1 coordinate 9,817, forward strand.
TTTCATTCATATCATTAAAAATCATAGGAGAGAGTGGCATGAAAAGATTGTGGGGATTCGGCTTGTTGCTGATAAGCATCATCGTTCATTCTGCCGATGTCTATGTATGGACAGACAACAAGGGTGTACTGCATTTTAGCGATACTCCTGATCATCCCAGCGCTAAACTGATTAAAATTGCGACCCCCACTCCTGTTACTCATGAAATCACGGACATCAATGACCCCGTGAATCTCAGTGTCGAAAGAATCCAAAAAAAGACGAATAAAACACAAGCAAAAAGCACGACAAAGGTGAGAATCACCGCTCCGGCTCACGATGCGACGATCCGCAGTAATCCAGGCTTTATCGAGGTTACCGGGGATATTAACCGCAACTTGGATATTGGTGACAAACTTCAGTTGTTACTCGATGGTAAGCCTTATGGCGCGCCGAAATCTAACCCTTACTGGTCTTTAAAGTACATTGACCGTGGCACACATACACTTACGATTCAAATCCTACAAAGCGGCAAGGTTATTGCATCATCAGATACGATAACGGTGCATTTACATCGCACAACGGTGCAATAGCCTTAACAACAGCGTTGCTGCTTTTACTCGCTGACAAATTGCGCCATACTTGAATATTCATTGCACCAACTTGGTGCCTAGTGTTATTCAAAGACGTGCAATGCACCAATGACGAGCAGAGTAAGGGAAGCGAGTGCCAAATAGCGAACTGACAAATGCCATATTAAGTAATGTGGTCACCGCAACATTAATGCTGGATGAATCCTTAACGGTTCGTTATGCCAACCCTGCAGCGGAACAACTTTTTGCTCAAAGCTCTAAGCGCTTGGTGGATTCACACCTCTCTCAATTTATCCAACACGCTTCTCTCGATCTCGCCCTTTTAACCCAACCACTACAAAGTGGACAAAGCATTACCGATAGCGATGTGACCTTTGTGGTCGATGGCAAGCCATTACTTCTTGAGGTTACCGTCAGTCCTATGTCATGGAATAAGGACTTGATGCTACTCATAGAGATGCGAAAAATCGGTCAGCAAAAACGATTAACACAAGAGCTCAACCAGCACGCGCAGCAACAAGCGGCAAAGCTCTTAGTTCGCGGACTGGCGCATGAGATAAAAAATCCACTCGGCGGTTTACGAGGAGCGGCTCAGTTGCTATCTAAAATGCTGCCAGACCCGAGCCTTAACGAATACACCCATATCATCATCGAGCAAGCTGACCGGTTACGAGCTCTGGTGGACCGTTTATTGGGCCCGCAAAAGCCTGGTACAAAAAAAGAAGAGAACCTGCACTTAATCCTTGAGAAAGTAAGACAACTGGTAGAGTTAGAGGCAGGAACAAGCCTTTCTATCGAGCGAGATTACGATCCCAGTCTTCCACCCATTTTGATGGACACCGATCAGATCGAACAAGCATTACTTAACATCACCAGTAATGCAGCCTTGATACTCGCTAAGCAAGATAACGGCCAAATCACCTTGCGCACACGCACTGTGCATCAGGCGAATATCCATGGCCAGCGTCACAAGTTGGCTGCGCGTATTGAGATTATCGACAACGGTCCCGGCATTCCAACAGAATTACAAGACACCTTGTTCTATCCCATGGTGAGTGGGCGTGAAGGTGGTACCGGATTAGGACTCTCTATCTCACAAAACTTGATCGACCAACACAATGGAAAAATAGACGTAGAAAGTTGGCCCGGTCGTACCATTTTTACTATTTATTTGCCTATTTAACATCACGGATGGGCTTGCTGTAAGGACGTTTGGCTATGAGTAAAGGTTATGTATGGGTCGTCGATGACGACAGTTCAATACGATGGGTGATAGATAAAACCCTGTCGTCAGCAAATATAAAATGCGAAACCTTTGCCGATGCAGAGAGTGTATTGATGGCACTAGAACGAGAAGTGCCTGATGTCTTGGTATCTGATATCCGCATGCCAGGCATGGATGGGATTGAACTGCTTAATCAAGTGCAGAAACGCGCCCCCGATTTACCCGTTATTATCATGACGGCCCACTCGGACTTAGATGCTGCAGTGAACGCCTATCAAAAAGGGGCATTTGAGTACCTACCAAAGCCCTTTGACATTGATGAGACACTGACGCTCGTTGAGCGTGCTATTGCACACAACCAAGAACAAAAGAAAACACTCACATCTGAAGAAGTGGTCCCGACGAATGCACCTGAAATCATTGGTGAAGCCCCGGCCATGCAAGAGGTGTTTAGAGCCATCGGGCGACTATCACGTTCATCGATCTCTGTACTTATCAATGGTGAATCAGGTACAGGTAAAGAACTCGTGGCCCACGCGCTGCATCGCCATAGCCCTCGGGCCAATAAACCTTTTATTGCTCTCAATATGGCGGCCATCCCTAGAGATCTCATCGAGTCTGAGCTTTTTGGGCATGAGAAAGGCGCATTTACCGGGGCAAACAGCGTTCGCCAAGGGCGGTTTGAACAAGCCAATGGCGGAACACTCTTTTTGGATGAAATCGGTGATATGCCACTCGACATTCAAACGCGCCTGTTACGTGTATTAGCCGACGGTCAATTCTATCGTGTCGGTGGCCACGCGGCCGTTAAAGTGGATGTCCGTATTGTTGCAGCCACACACCAGCATTTGGAAAAGCTCGTCGCGCAAGGTGAGTTTAGGGAAGATTTATACCATCGGCTTAATGTCATTCGTATTCACATCCCGGCCCTTAGAGAACGTAAACAAGATATTGAGAAGCTGACCTACCACTTCTTATCACTGGCGGCAGAAGAACTCGCCGTCGAATGTAAGTCACTTGGCACAGACACCGTCGACATCCTCACCAAGCTCGAGTGGCCAGGAAACGTTAGACAGTTAGAAAATACCTGTCGATGGCTAACCGTCATGGCAAGTGGCAGTGAAATTCTCCCCAGTGATCTACCAACAGAATTGCTTGATGAGCCGCGAAAGCTCTCTGAAAATGAAGAAGGGGATTGGCAGAAATTGCTGTCTTCTTGGGCCCAAAGCGCTCTGGAGTCGGGAGAATCAGAGATCTTGAATAAATCCCTGCCACAATTTGAACGCATTTTACTCGAGGCAGCGCTCAACCATACCAATGGCCACAAACAAGATGCTGCAAAGGTCCTTGGTTGGGGAAGGAACACCCTAACGAGAAAGCTCAAAGAGCTGTATTAACACTTGCTTCATCACCCTAAGCCACCAAAAAAAAGGCCGTAGCGAGAAGCTACGACCTTTTTTTTGAACATGTTCTCTTCTTGCTAACATCACCTGAATAAAACGGCGCAAGTGTTAAATGAGACGAAGGCTAAAGGCTAAAGGCTAAAGGCTAAACAGCCCAGGAATCACTCATCAAAAACTAGATAACACGCGAGAACTGCTGCTGACGAGCACGTTGACGTAAGTATTTGTCAAAGCACATGCAAATATTACGGATTAATAACCGACCTCTCAGGGTCACTTCTATCGACTCTTTATCTACCGAGACAAGCTCGTCATCCACAAAGGTCTGAAGCAGTGCCAAATCTTCGGCAAAATACTGAGTAAACTTAAGGCCAAAACCCTGCTCAATAGAGTGAATATCAAGCTTGAAATTACAGATAAGTTGCTTGATGACTTCACGGCGAATTAGGTCATCGTTATCCAATACCACGCCTTTCCACAACGCATGTCGTAACTCATTGACCTGCTCGTAATATTTTTTAAGCTCTTTCTGGTTCTGAGCGTAACTATTACCAATCATTGAGATAGCCGAAACACCAAACCCAACCAAGTCACATTCACCTTGCGTGGTGTAGCCCTGGAAGTTTCTATGCAGCTTACCCTCTCGCTGCGCGACAGCCAGTTCATCGTCAGGGAGCGCAAAGTGATCCATCCCGATGAATTGATAACCAGCATCAGTCAGTGTCGCGATCGTGTCTTGCAAAATCGCCATTTTTTCTTCTGCGATAGGCAGGTCTTCATCTTTAATTTTGCGTTGTGCCGCAAATAAAGTGGGCATATGAGCATAATTGAATACCGACAAGCGACCAGGGCGCAGCGATAACACCTGCTCAAGCGTGGCCGCAAACGAGGCTTTAGTTTGTTTTGGTAAACCATAGATAAGATCTAGGTTAGTCGAACGGAAACCCAGTTCTTTCGCTCGCTTAACCATCGCAAAAATAAAGGCTTCATCTTGTTCACGGTTAACAAGTACTTGGACTTCTTTATTGAAGTCTTGAACACCAATACTCAAGCGATTAAAGCCTTCGTGACGAAGGTGATCGAGCATATCTAGCTCGATTTCTCTCGGGTCAACCTCAATGCTGATCTCTGCACCCTCTTCAAAGAAGAATTCGCTGCGTAAGATCGTCATTAGGCGACTGATTTGGCTTTTCGTCAAAAATGTCGGCGTACCACCACCAAAGTGCAATTGCGTGACTTTTCGGCCTTGCAACAACGTCGCACGCTGGCGGATTTCATGTTCGATAACATCAAGGTACTCGTCTGCTTTGTGGGCATGTCGAGTAATCACCTTATTACAGCCACAGTAATAACAAAGCTTGTGGCAAAACGGGATATGGACATACAACGAAAGCGGGCGATCCTGATATTGAGTACAAGCCATGTCATAGTCAGAGATGGTGTACGCTTCATGAAACTCTACCGCGGTTGGGTATGAGGTGTAGCGTGGCCCAGAATAGTTATACTTATCAAGGATCGCTTGATCCCAGACAATCTGTTGATTCGTTTCTGAGTGACTTTGAGACATGGTAATACTTCCAATAAACTGTGTTGCCTTAACCTCCTCGTGCGAGGAGTTAGATGAGCGCTATTTTGCCATAGGATTGTGACGGATAACGCTTGAACCATAACTTTTACGTCGGCGGTGAACAAAAATGCTAGCGTGATCACTTGTTAGCCAACAAGGCTCTTCATTCCTAGCTGACTAATTTGACATTAATCTGATCATTTAGAGGGCGAACGCTGACGTGTAATTGCTTTAACTCTTCGACAATCGCATCCGCTAAGCGTGTTTCCGCCTTTTGGCGAGCAAGATTATCTCGCATACGATCTTGCTTTTTCATCTCTTGTCGAGCGTCGCCTCGCGGCATATCTTTCACGATATGAAAAAGCTCGGACGTCGCGGGGTACAGCTCATCAAAATCAATTCGCTGTTCACCCTGCACGTAGTCCATGATGTTATAAAGCCTAATCGCCGCTTCTGAAAGGTCGCATTGTCCCTGGATCGTCGCAAGACAAATGGTATCGACACTCTCAAAAATATTCGCGTTACGCTTGTTAATGGCCAGTTTTTGGTGTTGCTTAAGCAACTCCTTTTGCTTTTTAAGCTGCAGTAGCAAATAGCCCGCATAGCCAGCTAAACCAGTGATAATAAGCACACCAACAATTGCTAGCAAAGTAACGGTATTCATCTACGCTGTCCTTCCTTAATCTTTAAACTGGTCCATATTAATGCCTTCGAATTGTGACAATAATTCATCGTCACTAGAAGGTGACTTTTTCTTCGTCATCACTTCAACTGGCATATCAATATCATCAAAACCTTCTTCATCTTCGTCGTCAGGAACAACAAGACCAAGTTGGTTCATCAAAATTTCCATACGATCCAGTTTTTCATCTACGTATTTTTGTAGACCAATACCTAGATTTTCACCCGCTTCAAGACGATCAAGTAACACGTTAAGCTGAGCATCATTTTCAAGCATCTCAAGCTCTTTTTCTGCTGAGATTTTGCGCTCTTGCTTAGACGGCTTTTTCTTCTCTTCCACGATGAGTGGGATCTTCTTTTTGCTTCCAAGACGAGGATCGCGTTTTACTGACGAACCCGAATGGTGGCTTTCTGAACCATCAGAATGACGGCTACCCGCTTTTAAGCCTTTACGTTTTTTCAAACGCTTCTGTTCACGGCCATCAACATCAGCCTGTGAACGATTACGCGTAACCGCAACCGGCTCAGGAGCCATACCAGGCGTTCTCGATTTCTTCTTACGACTCATTACGTAAGTTTCCTCAATATAATTACATCATTACCAATAAACTCGATTTCTAGTCCGTCTCTCTTCGCTAAATACAAGAAAGTCGCGCGACTAAAAAATACGACATGTGTTGGGTCATTTTTATAGTGCCATGTCGAAAAGGCATCCACATCAATCACCATTTTTGTCATTAATCCCAGGTATCCTCCTGGCTTAATGAGCGTTAACCATTGTTGCCAAACATTGTTTGGCTGATACAAGTGCTCTATCACTTCGGTCGCTGTCACAAAGTCATACTCTGATTCTAGCGCTTTTGACTCTGGATAGTAATACAGGTCATACAGAGACATCGGAAAGCCTTGCTCCTCAAACATCAGAGAAAGCGTTGGGCCCGGTCCACAGCCGAAATCTAATCCAGTTGAGCCTTGAGGTAATCGTTCAGATAATGGTGACGCGACGCGAGACAAAAAACGTCGATAACCCTCATCACTTGGGTCATTGTTATGTAGATCATAGACCGCTTTTTCTTCACGAGCATCCAAACGCTGCTTTGCTGGTACAAACACCAACTGACATGTCTGGCACTGTAAGAAATCTCGCTTTTTATCGCTATGATAGTGCGATGCATTTTCTGCAGCACAAAGTGGGCAAGTTTCCACTCATTATCTCCTGAACGATTCAAGGGTGCGAAACATACCAGAAAGTGAGCGTAGAGGGGAGAGTGATCGAGTGTTTTTTCTACAATTTAGTGTAAAAAAGCCAGACAGAGGAGTAAAAGGGGGCGACTTCCCCCTAATCGCTTCGCTTACATCCAGTCGGTATTACGGATAATACCGACAGCAATCCCTTCGATAGCAAGATGCTGGGCAGTTAAATCCACCTCAATCGGAGAAAAAGAGTCATTTTCAGCGTGCAGTAATACTGTTGAGCCTTTGCGCTCTAGTCGCTTAACGGTAACATCATCGTCGACACGTGCTACGACAACCTGTCCATCACGGACATCTTGCGTTTTATGTACAGCAAGTAAGTCACCATCCATAATGCCGATGTCTTTCATACTTTCGCCGTTCACGCGAAGCAAGAAGTCAGCTTTAGGTTTAAACATGCTCGGGTCAACTTGATAGTGTGCCTCTACATGCTCTTGCGCCAAGATAGGCTCACCAGCCGCCACTTGCCCTATCAATGGTAATCCTTCATCTTCATTCGCTGCAGGCTGTTCCAAAAGGATACGAATACCGCGAGAAGCGCCTGGGATGATTTCAATCGCCTTTTTACGCGCCAATGCTTTTAGGTGTTCTTCTGCCGCATTTGCTGAACGAAAACCCAGCTCTTTTGCGATTTCGGCACGAGTGGGTGGCATACCGGCGTCTTCAATTTTCTTTCTTATTAGATCAAATACTTGCTGTTGTCGTGGAGTTAGCGGCTTCATGCATCACCTGTCTGTTTATACAGTTAACTGTGAGTATATCCAGTAAGTTTGTAATTGCAAAGACAATCGGTTGTTTTTTAGCAAATAGTCGCTGGATTACTCAGCACCTCCCCTCACGACACGAATTCTCTGTTTACATTTATTTTCATTAAAAGGTAAGACCAGTTTCTGGTATCCTTGCAGCGCTCTAAATTTGACGTCTAGGATTAAGGAGCGCACTGTTAATGCAATACCCTACCTTCGACGTTGTTTTTTTCGTACAAATTGAGGCTGTGAACCGCTATGTCTTCACGACAATCATTTTTCCGTTCTTTATTAAAGCTGCCCATGTCAGTGTTAGTCAAAGGAACTGCGATCCCATCAAACCCGATTGACGATCATAATATCGATATCACGAAACCTGTGGTATATGCGTTACCGTTCAATTCGAACGTTGATCTTCTCACACTGCAAAAACAAGCGGTGGCATTAGGGTTGCCCGATCCACTGGAGCCAATTGTGCTCAATGGAGAAGAACGGAATCGGTTTGTATTCATAGCCTCAAGACCAACCCTGTTTACACGTGACGATGACGTTCCAAGTGACTCAATCACTTTGTTTTCTGATCTACTAAAAGAGCATAAAAAAGACCCCACTCTGGATGTACAGATCATTCCGACAACCGTGCTCTGGGGCCGTAAACCCGGTAAAGAGTCCGATACCAAACCTTACCTACAAGCCATGAATAGCCTACAGAAAGCCAAGGCGCTCTTTATGTCTGGACGCGACTGCATGGTGAGATTCAGTCCAGTGGTATCATTGCGTTATATGGCCGACGTGCATGGCACAGACGAATCCATTGCTCATAAACTTGCTCGCGTTGCTCGGATTCACTTTTCTCGCCAAAAACTCGCGGCATCAGGCCCTAACCTGCCAAATAGGCAGGTCTTGTTCCAGCGGTTATTAAATTCTCCTGTAATTGAACAGGCCATCCAAGATCATGCTGCGACTAACGGCATTGAAGTCGAGAAAGTTCGTAAAGAAGCTCATCAAATTATGGATGAAATTGCGGCCGATTTTTCTTATAAGCTAGTGAGAATTGGCGATGTTGTGATGACGTGGCTATGGAGCAAATTATACCAAGGCATCAATGTTAATAACGCTTCAACCGTTCGACGCTTAGCGCAAGATGGGCACGAGATTGTCTATGTCCCTTGTCACCGCAGCCATATGGATTATCTGTTGCTGTCCTATATTTTGTACCGTGAAGGGATGGTGCCACCACACATTGCGGCGGGCGTGAATCTAAATTTCTTCCCGGCTGGGCCTATTTTTAGACGCGGTGGTGGGTTCTTCATTCGACGCAGCTTTAAAGGCAACAGGCTGTACTCAACCATTTTCCGAGAATACCTCGCAGAGCTATTTTCTAAGGGGTATTCGGTCGAATTCTTCAGTGAAGGTGGGCGCTCGCGCACAGGTCGATTACTGCAAGCCAAAACGGGCATGCTCGCCATGACCATCCAAGCGATGTTAAGAGGGCTAGATCGTCCAGTGACGCTGGTTCCTGTTTATATTGGCTACGAGCATGTTATGGAAGTCAGCACCTACGCTAAAGAGCTGAGAGGCAAGCGCAAAGAAAAAGAAAACGCCGGTCAGATCCTAAAGACCATTCGTAAGCTGCGTAACTTTGGACAGGGCTACGTCAATTTTGGCGAACCTATTCCGCTCAACCAGTACCTGAATGACCATGCTCCAAGCTGGGCTAAAGATATTGACCCTATGGGTACCAGCAAACCAGAATGGCTTACTCCAGTAGTCAATAACCTTGCTACGAAGATGATGACACACATTAACGACGCAGCAGCGGCTAATGCCTTAACCCTATGTGCGACCGCTTTATTGGCGTCTCGCCAGCGCGCCTTGTCTCGCGACAGCTTAGTGAATCAAATCGATTGTTATCTCGCACTGCTTAAAAACGTGCCGTATTCCGAGACATCAACCATGCCAACCACTACGGCTGAAGCCCTAGTTGAGCACGCAGAATCACTAGATAAGTTTGTTGTTGAGTCGGATTCGCTGGGTGATATTATCTCGCTTGATCGAAACCAATCGATTCTAATGACTTATTATCGCAACAACATTATCCACTTGTTTGCCCTGCCCTCATTGATTGCACAAATGTTGATTCGAGAACACGCTTTATCACTCGAGGTCATTAAGTCCAATGTGGCTAAGCTGTATCCGTTTTTGCAAAAAGAACTGTTTTTGAGCATCGATGCAAGTGAACTGGATAACCTCACTGATCACATTGTTGAAGAGCTTGCACGCCAAGAACTGCTTATTATTGATAATGGGTTGGTGTCGATGAATCAGTCCAACACTCAAATGTTGATGCTGCTAGGTCGAACTATTTCAGAAACCCTTCAACGCTACGCAATCGCCCTGAACCTTTTGGCGGCTTACCCTGAGCTGGATAAGCAAGACCTTGAGCAGAAGAGCCAAGACATCGCACAACGCCTAGGTCGCTTGCATGGTATTAATGCCCCAGAGTTTTTCGACAAAGGTGTCTTTGCTTCATTGTTCAGCACCTTGAAAGACCAGCAATATCTGGATGTCGACGGCAATTGTGATACCACTCAAACAGAAGCACTGGCAAACCTCCTATATTCTTTGCTTTACCCTGAGGTGAAGTTAACCATTCAGGAAAGTGTCCATCAATCTGACGAGCCGACGGCGGAAACATCGCTTTAAGCGTTCGCGCTACCCTCACGGATTCAACATAGAATCGCTCAAAATAAAAACGCCGACTCATCATGAGTCGGCGTTTTTATAATGACAGAATATTTACCACAGGCACGTTTACTAAAGAGACGCGTTACCACAGGGAGACTAATAATCCTGTCGTGATCGCCATACCCACATAATTATTATTTAAAAATGCTTGGAAACAAAGACTACGTTCTCGGTGTCGAATCAACCATTGTTGGTAAACAAACAGCGCACCAACAACAAGCAAACTCCAATAATAACTGGTCCCTAATTCATACCAATGACCAAGCGTCATGAGCATTGCCAAGACGGCCATTTGCAACAAACCAATAATGAGTTTATCTCGGCGACCAAACAATATCGCGGTCGACTTAATACCCACATTCAGGTCGTCATCGCGATCTACCATGGCGTATTGTGTGTCGTAGGCAATGGTCCACAACGCGTTTAGTGCGAACACAAACCACAAGACGACTGGCAGCTCATTAGCTTGGGCAGCCCACGCCATTGGGATTGCCCAGCTAAAAGCTAAACCTAGAAACAATTGTGGCAGATGCGTAAAGCGCTTCATGAACGGATAAATAAACGCTAAAACCAATCCCACTAGCGACAGTTGAATCGTCAACGTATTCATAGTGAGCACAAGCAAAAACGAGGCGACCGCCAACACAAGAAACAGCCCTATCGCTTCTTTAGATGACACCGTGCCAGAAGGCAACGGGCGGTGCTGTGTACGCTTAACCAATCCATCAACATTGCGATCGGCGAAGTCGTTGATAACACAGCCAGCACTGCGCATCATGACCACACCCAAACAAAATACCACCAGTACGTGAATATTGGGGATCCCTCCAGCGGCAAGAATCAACGCCCACAAGGTTGGCCATAGCAATAGTAATGTACCAATGGGTTTATCCATTCTCGTCAGTTGCCAATAGGCTTTAGCTTTAGTTGACGTCATCGATACTCTCCATTTTATAAACAGGCGAATGCGGCAAAAATAATTCGGCAACTAAGATAGGATGCCCCGCGACCCACAAACGAGAGCGGCGAGCAAATAACTCACCTTCTGACGTCGTTAATTGCGCAATTTCGAGTGCGTCACGCTTGGTATCCGCACTTGAAAAAACGGTCACACCAAGCGGTGTATTCCCTTGCTGAGAGATATCATAATCACCCTGCCCCATTGTCGATAATGACATGAGCGTACGTCCAATCACCCACGGTTGGTCATCCCCTCGTAGGACGACCTCTCGTAACCAGCAATCTTCATGTGCTAACCGCTCAATTTCTTCTTCGGTCATCATGTCAGCACTACTCTTAGTATTACTGATCACTTCAACCGACAACGTATCGCACTCAGCATTAAGTCGATATGACAGTGAGCCTTGTTCGGTAAGCCATTGCAGCATGTTGCTACTCATAGACTGGAATTGGTCTGGGGATTGCCAGTGAGCTTGACTTAAGACTTTTAAATAGTCGGTAACTGAATCATTCATTTTACTATTCAATAACACGCGCTTAGCGCGTACAATCATTATTATATTGAGTGGCCATATTGTATCACTCTATGAGTGATTTAACTCAGGTTGTATTGCGTCATTGTAACAAAGTTAATCGCTTGTAATATCGGCTTAATGGCGTTTATAAGAGGGAAATATGCGTAAACGTTACCTAACCCAGTTTTTCCTAATGCTAGGCTTGACTGTTTCTATGCCCGGCTACGCCTCTAATGAGCCCGTGCCTTCTCTCGCCTACTTCACGTTAGAGCCAGAATTGACGACAAACTTTTTTACCAAAGGAGACCGTTTAGGTTATGTGCAGGTGCGCATTGATGTGATGGTGGCTGACTCTGCTGACTTGAGTATTATCGAACATCATCAACCCTTAATTAGGGATGCCGTTGTTGAACATTTAGGTCGACAGAATGCCGATGTGATTAAATCGCTTTCAGGGCGAGAAGAGATCCGTCACGCCCTAGTCGACAAGCTCAACAACCTGTTACTCGCCGAAACGGGTAAAACAGTTATTGCAGACCTATTGTTTACCAAATATCTATATCAATAACGACCGTCACTTCCGACACTTCAGTATTCACACTTATTATCACTGGTCGTTACTCTCGTATTGTCATCGGCGCATTGAACATGGTGCGCCGGCACTAGGATCGCTTAAATCGGTAGCTGTCTAATAAACCCAGTATCGCGCCACTCACAAGCCCTGCTAAGTGGGCCGTATTTGCGATCGCTAAGAAAGGCTGCACAAAGCCTAACACCAACCACACTAGCATGAATCCAATCAATGGCCTTGGCATCTCTAAACCAATATCAGGTCGCTTCCACGTCAGTATCCATAAATACCCAACCAACGCATAAACCACACCAGACAAACCACCAAAGTTTGCACCATCGACCCAGTATTGTCCCGTACCAGACACGGCAGCAGAGACCAAAAATATCTCTAGGAGTTTTTTGCTTCCTAGTTTCTTTTCAATATCCCCACCTAGCTGCCACCACCACAATAGGTTAAAAATGATATGCATAGCGGAAAAGTGCAGCAAGCCATGAGTAAACCAGCGCCATACTTGCCATTGCTGACCATCTTGAGCCGGAAAATGTAATGCTGAGAAAATCGCTTGGCCCAACCCTAATTGTTGTAACGCGAAGATAACCGAACAAATGAGCATAATGCCCAAGGTTACGACCCCAGCCTTTGCTTTCAGCATAGATAGAAAGCTAGGTGTCGAGTATTGGAAAGGGTTCTTTCGTGTTTCGGCCATGTCCCAAGAAGAGGCTTGATACTTGCTATTACCTGAGTCAGCAAGAAACAACTTGAGTTCGGCTTCCGTCTCAATCTGGTCTTCATCCGTCATTAACCACAATGCAAACTGACCACTCCCCTCTGGCATCATCTGTACCTCGATGTGCCGTGTCGCCATATAATCAATAAACGCTTGCCCCATGCGGGGGCTTTGGAGAGTAATCAATCGAATCATAGTTAGTTCTCTGTTGGGAAATTTGCGCGATGCCAAGCCTCAAAGCCACCATCAACATTATAAACCTCTTCAAAACCTTGGTTAAGAAGATACTGTCCAGCGCCTTGGCTACTAATGCCGTGGTAACACATCACAAGCACAGGTACATCAAATTCGACCTGCTGCATAAACTCAACCAAAGAATCATTCGTTAGATGATAAGCATTCGGTGCGTGTGCCACGCCAAATGATTGCAGGTCTCGAATATCAACCAGTCGTGCCTCTGCGTTCTCTTTTAGTAGCTGTTGAGCACGGTGAACATCAATATGTTGAAGCTGTTCCATGATTCTAAATCCTTACTTTTTTTTTGCTCCCCTATCACATCAATTAATGACGAAATAAGGGCAATTTTGTTGTGTCATTTCGTGCCCGTATATTATCACTATTCAGTGCTAACAAAGTACCGACAACCTATAAGGTTATCCACCAGCGTATAATAAACCACCAGCTGTGTGTAAATCTGTGGATTGCGTGAATAAAGTGTTTTTGGATCATTTGATCCACAACATATAGTGATGATCTTGATCTTGCTGTGTGTAAAGTAAAAGGTATCCCCAAGGACAAAAGCGCTGGAGAGCACCATTACCCGCTGGTTTCTGACAGCTGGCAAATAATTTCCTCACAGACTTATCCACAAGAGAAGGAAAGCGTTTGCGATCAGTTTTTCGATCCAATAAAAAAGGCCACGATCATAAGATCATGGCCTTTCATAAATCATGGGGTTAGGGTTTAGAATTCCCCAACCGCGGCTTTCAATTTTTTCATCGCATTCTTTTCTAGCTGTCGAATGCGCTCGGCCGATACGCCATAGTTATCCGCGAGATCTTGAAGCGTCGACTTATTATCATTAAGCCAGCGCGAACGGACAATATGTTGGCTACGTTCATCAAGTGTTGATAACGCATGCCCTAAACGTGTATTGGTATGATTCTCCCAGTTCTCTGCTTCCACATTGTCAGCAAGATCTGAGCTTCTGTCCTCAAGATACAATGATGGTGCGGTATAAGAGACACCGGTATCATCATCATCTGTCGGCATTTCAAATGTAGGGTCTTGAGCTGCAAGACGGGATTCCATCTCACGTACTTCTGATGGTTCCACACCCAGCTCACGCGCGACCGTTTCAACTTCACCGTTATTAAACCAACCTAAACGCTTCTTCGATTTACGTAGATTGAAAAACAACTTACGTTGCGCTTTGGTTGTCGCTACTTTCACAATACGCCAATTTCTTAGTACATATTCGTGAATCTCAGCCTTAATCCAGTGCACAGCAAACGACACAAGACGAACACCAACCTCAGGGTTGAATCGCTTCACCGCTTTCATGAGGCCAATATTACCTTCTTGCACTAAATCTGCCATCGGCAAGCCATAGCCAGAATAACCACGTGCAACATGAACAACGAATCGAAGATGTGAAAGGATCAATCCCTTCGCAGCGTCAATTTCACCTTTGTAGTGTAGTCTCTCAGCTAGTCCACGTTCCTCATCAGGCGTCAACATAGGATAACTGTTCACTGATCGGATATAGCCATCAAGACTATCTTGTGTCACTAAAGCCATTGAATACGCTTGGGTAGTCATTCATTTCCTCATTCACGTTGAGTCGATACAACACCTTCTTAACTCATCAATACTGAACCTAATCAGTAGGAGATTCAAGAAGGGGGTTGTAATTATGCACAATCAGTTGCGCTAAACAAGGGTAAAAGACGATTAATTTTCACTCATCAATAGGTATGATTCACACCTTTACGACTTTTATCTTGCTATGTTGTTGAATAGTTCAATATTTGATCAAGAGCACCACCGTGCGGCGCTCCCTCTCTCATTAAGACTGTCTTACATTAAACTGGTTCAATTTCTTTTAGATGACGCTTTGCAGAAATCCTTGCGGCACTGACCCCGAGAAAAACACCAATCATGAGTATGATGAGAGTCTCATCCCAATTGAGTCCAATCAGCCTAAAGTCACTGTCATACAACATTGCTAAGTCCGTCACGGCTCGATTTAAGACAATCGTTATCAACGCCGTCAATAACCAGGCAACAAGCGCACCTAAAAAGCCAAACCACATACCCGAATACAAGTAAGGTCGTAAAATATAGCTATCCGTTGCTCCGATCAGCTTCATTGTCTGAATGGCTTCTTTATTAGCGAGGACATTAAAACGCAACGTATTACCGACAATTAGAAATACCGAAGCCAACATCAATACCGACAACGTCATAACTAGGGTTGAAGATAGCGTTTTGATCGCATCGAAACGGCTTAACCAATCTTCGTCACGCCGAATATCAGTCACATCAGCTTGCGTTCGAAGCTTAGATACCAAGCTGCGATCCGTTTCAACACTGGTATTAGCAGGCTCAATAACAAGTACTCCGGGTAGAGCGTAACCATCAAGGAGGCTGATTGCTTGATCGAGTCCTGAATGCTCGCTGAGTTCCGCAAGTCCCTGCTGAGGCGTAATGTACTCGACCTCTTTAACCTCTTCCCAGCTTTCAATGGCATCCTTGAGCACAAGGACTCTCGCATCCGGCACGCCGGTCGTGATATAGGCCGTCACCTGAGAGTGACTGGTGACATCACCCGCTGCCGACGCGACATTCTTGCCTAGCAGGTACAAGCATGCTGGCATGGTTAATGCCATTGAAATAACCGCCAGTGTTAATAAGTTGCCTAACGGGCGTTGCCAGAGTTCACGTAGCGAAAACTTAGCTTGCTTCCAATGCACAGCAAAAAAGCCATCCGATGCTAGCCGTTGTTTTTTCGGGCGTTGTTTATTTTTACGCTTAAACACCATCACTGACCTCACTTAAGAAACCTTGATTTAGCTCTAGGTAACGATACTGAGGGCGCGAGCGAACTAAATGGATATCGTGTGTCGCTAATAAGATAGAGACGCCGGCTCGATTAAACTCTTCAAACAATTGTAGAACCTTATTCGACAACTCTGGGTCAAGGTTACCTGTTGGCTCGTCGGCAAGTAGCATCGTTGGGCGGTTTACCACAGCCCTCGCGATACCGACTCGTTGCTGTTCTCCTCCGGACAACTGACTTGGTAAGCACTTCGCTTTATCGAGCAAGCCTGTCTTATCCAAAGCGGCAGACACACGACGTTTGATCTCATTTTCAGCAATGGCTTCGATACGCATTGGCAAGGCAACATTATCGAAAACGGTTCTATCCATGAGCAGGCGGTGATCTTGAAATACAATACCAATGTTTCGACGCAAGAAAGGGATATCTTTTGGTCGGATTCGACTGATGTCATGGTCGTTAAATAGAATGCGACCATCCGTCGGACGTTCTAGTGCACAAATCAATTTCAGCAAGGTACTTTTCCCTGCTCCTGAATGACCGCCTAAGAAGGCCATTTCGCCGCGTTTAAGGTGAAAGTCGACCTTTTGAAGCGCCTGTCGTCCGCCACGATAGGCCTTACTTACTTGTTCAAATTTGATCACCGAATCATTCCCCTGATTTGGATGTTCTGCGTTGAAAAGGGATGCTATGCATCCCTTATTATCGTTATTTTTTTCTCATCGAGTCGGTTTTATCTCAACTCGTACTATTCATCGCGGCTAAACAGCGCGTCAATAAAGTCTTGTGTTTCAAACGGCCTGAGATCATCAATCCCCTCGCCAACACCAATAAATCGGATAGGAATTTGGAATTGGTCAGCAATCGCGAAGATCACCCCACCCTTAGCCGTTCCATCCAGCTTCGTCAGTGTAATGCCTGTAATTGGTGCAACATCACTAAACAGCTTGGCTTGGCTTATGGCGTTTTGTCCAGTCCCCGCATCCAGCGTTAGCATAATTTCATGCGGGGCTGACTCATCAATTTTCTTCATCACACGGACAATTTTACGCAACTCTTCCATCAAATTGGCTTTGTTTTGTAAACGTCCTGCCGTATCAGCTATCACGACATCGACACCACGAGCCTTTGCCGCTTCTATCGCATCATAAATCACGGATGCGCTGTCCGCCCCGGTATGCTGAGCAATCACTGGTACGTTGTTGCGCTCACCCCAGACCTGAAGCTGCTCCACGGCTGCAGCACGGAAGGTATCACCCGCCGCCAACATAACTTTCTTTCCTTGGCCTTGGAACTGTTTCGCAAGCTTGCCGATGGTGGTGGTTTTACCCACGCCATTAACGCCGACCATTAAAATAACGTAAGGTGTCTTTGTTGTGTCGACCTCAAGTGGCTTCTCTACATGACTAAGGATCTCTGCCATTTCTTCTTTAAGTAGGCCATACAAGGCTTCGCCATCTTTTAGATCTCGACGCGAGGCTTTTTCGGTCAGATTACCAATAATTTTCGTTGTGGTATCCATGCCAACATCAGCAATAAGCAATTGCTCTTCTAGCTCTTCAAACAGATCATCATCAATCTGTTTATCTTTGAATAGCCCAAAGAACCCGGCACCGATATTCGCTTTGGTTCGGCTTAGACTGCGCTTAAGACGAGCAAAGAAACTCTCTGTCGGCTTCTCTTGTTCATGCACTCGAGGGGCTTCTGCTTCTGCTTCTGCTTCTGCTTCTGCTTCTGCTTCTGCTTCTGCTTCTGCTTCTGCTTCTGCTTCGTTAGTGTGTTGCTCTATCACGCTGTCCGCAATAACATTTTCAACGACGGCATCTTCTGCAACACGTTCTTCCTCAGCCAATTCTTGAGGCTGATTGTTTTCTAATGATTCATCTTGGTGTTGCTGTTCTTCTTGAGTGGGTTGTTTGGTTTCAGTTTGTTCTTCATCACCAAAACCAAGCCAAGAAAGTAATCCGCGTTTTTTCTTTTCTGTCATCTGAAACTATCCTGAATACTGTCATTCAAATGTTTTTAAATCAGGTCCGAGCTACATGAGTATAGGCATCGCACGAGGTGTGAAAATCCCAACAAAATAAAAGTAACAAAGCAGTGAAAAGTTTTGTCAGAGATTGGTACACTTTGTCACTATCAATTTGAGCTCTTCATAGGGCTACGTATAGTATCACTTTATTGTCGGTCAAAAAATCTATGGTTAAACGTCGCAAGCAAACTCCATCACAAAAATCTGCCCCAACGGGAAGCGTGCGTATTATCAGCGGGTTATGGCGCGGTAGAAAGCTACCGGTCCATGACGCCGAGGGTTTACGCCCAACAACGGATCGCGTGAAAGAAACCGTCTTCAATTGGCTGGCACAAGATGTTCCTCACTCTGACGTCCTGGATGTCTTTGCTGGCTCTGGTAGCTTAGGCTTTGAGGCTGCATCTAGACAAGCAAAACAAGTCCAAATGATTGAACTCAACGTTAAAGCTTATCAGCAATTGGTCAGTAACACTGCTTTACTAAAAGCAGAAAACATCCAAACGCATAATACCAGTGCGCTCACGTTCCTTGCTCAAACGGGAACACCGCATGATTTGGTGTTTATTGATCCACCATTTCGTCAAGGGTTGCTCCCAGAAACGGTTGCACTACTAGAACAAAATGGCTGGCTAAGCGAAAATGCGTTAATTTATATTGAGACGGAAAAAGAACTGACGCTCGATGCGATCCCTGAATCCTGGGATTTACTCAAAGAAAAAACCGCCGGACAGGTTTGTTACCGACTTTTTGAAAGGAACCACAAATGAACATACTCATTAAACTGGCCAAGATAGCCTTTGGCTTTATCTGGTTAATTTTGATCCTCAATATTTTTGGTGCCTTTGACGGCTTCGTTGATCGCCAAGGGGCCATTGGGCTTTACATCATGACCGCCTTTTTGTTTATCATGCACGGCGTACAAATGGCGATATTTCTGGGCGCGTTCGGTGAACATCTCAAACTCAGCACTTGGGAAAAGTACTCCATTCTAGCCTTTGGTATCTTTGCTTTACTGGATATACGACGTAAGCATATGATGTAAAAAAAGCCGCTAATGCGGCTTTTTTTAACGCTGAGTTCAACTCATGCACTGACTCACTTAGTGCATCAAATAGCCCTTCACTCCATTCAAGAACATTTGTGTTGATATCATCACCAATAACAAACCCATCAATCGCTCAACAGCCTTAAGACCGCGCTCACCCAATAGTTTGTGGAAGAAGCTATAGAACATCAAGATAAAGAAAGTCGCCCCCCAAGCAAGCAACACCGCGACAGATAACTCCGCGAGATTATCGGGATGCTGCGTCGATAAGAGTAGAATCGTTGCGATCACTGACGGCCCAGCAATCATTGGAATTGCCATCGGAACAATGAAAGGCTCTTCACCCGCCGCCAACCCAGTCACGCTGCCGGCTTGTGGAAAAATCATCTTAATCGCAATGATGAAGAGGATAATTCCCCCAGAAATGCTTAATGTTTCCGGCTCAACATGAAGAAAACTTAGGATACCTTTCCCAGCAAATAGGAATAACATCAAGATCGCAAGCGCAACACAAAGCTCTCGAATCAACACCATACGTCGACGCTTAGGGTCAAGGTGTTTGAGTATGGATAGTATGATAGGAAGGTTGCCAAGCGGGTCCATAATAAGAAACATCATGGTCGCTGCAGATAATATGTCCATGGATTAAAGCCTGCTTGCGGGAGAAATTCGCGTGAGTATAGCAGGCTTATTGATTATCGCTTAATGAGAACAAACTCGCTCAACATTGAGCTGCCACAGGCCTTGTTGTTCAATGATTTTTTGCTTCTCAATGAAGAAGCTTAGTAGTGTCTCTAAATCAAAACCTTCTCGGCTACATGTTCGAAATTCAGCATTTTTACCAAATTGATCGTGAACTGCTGTGACCAAGTCATCACGAGTCATCGCTTTGTCACGGAGTAAATTAAGTACTTTATGAGCATGGATTGCTGTCGTCATTATGGTATTCCCATTGAAATTGTATGCCGGAATATTACCCGTAATCCCTAAAAGAGGAATGATCTACCGCAAGCCAAGCTCACAAAACACCCGGAACGATAGCAGACGAGACAATCAACGCGTGAGAAAGGTAATAGCTTCCAGAGATTCCATATCGGGCTCGACCACTTCGAAAGTGGTACTTGTCCAAGCCCCACATCATGGCAGACGCGCTAAGACATAAACTACCTAAAAAGGCCTGCAGGGTACGCCAGTCAAGATGAAACAACCAGACTTCCCCTGCCGCGCACATTACATTAATTAAGGATACCCCCATCACTGCCACTGGCAGCAGAAAAGAGTCAAGGCGAGGAAGAAGGAGGAAAAAGGTAACAATAGCGATACACAATAATAGTGCTGGTAACCACAACACAAACTGGCTTTGTACCTGCCCCCAAAAGCCCACGCTATACACCACTTGCGCAACGATATAACCGATAAAGCTAACTTTATTGAATCGGGCTTGCTGTTGGCCAAGGTCGCTGATTAAAAAAATACCTAGCCCTAGAGCTAACCACCATTGGTATTCGTTGATACCGTCGGTGTTAAGCAGTAGCACTAGCAATAATCCATGAGTGACCGCACTAAAGATGACACTTCGAGTTTTGTCACCCTTTTCAGCAGCAAAAATAAATAGCAACGACGATAAACCTATCGCAAGCCAACTCCACATAATTACACCTAGTTCTTATTATCTAAACCAGTGTAAGAAGCTCGATTTTCATGTCCAGTAGTTAGACTGAAAAGTTGGACTTGTCTTAGATTAAATAAGTTCAACATTGACAGGCTTTGTTTTTCTTCAACGCATTCCAAGACGTGTCATTTAAACAAAAATAATTAGCAAACGTTTGCATCGATAATTGGTTGCCAGTACTTTACGAGTATGAATAGCCAATCTTATTTATCAGGCCAAAGCCCCCCATAATAAAGCACTAGCCTTAGAAAAATATAAAGCTAACCATATGTTAATTAATGTTTTTAAAGAAAAAATGTACAGCAAATTCTGTTACGACCTGGCTTCGAATGTATCGCTTTAAAGCTATACATTCTGTTGTAAAATATCCATCGCATCAGACTAAAAAATCTCAACCGATAAGAATTTAGATAAAGTCGCCACCTTCAACCACAACAAACAAAGGCTACACCCATTACATAGACCAAAACCCCAAAAGAACAAGGCCAATAATGAAACAGTTCAAAACCCCACAAAAATCGTTTTAAAACAATATATTAAAATGAAATTTTAGACAAAAGACTCCAAAGAGCAAATAGTAACCTTGATAAAAACACTGTTTCTTTTGTCAAAACAACCACATTTAAGGAAGAAAACTGTCATAAACAACCGCTACGATAAGTTTGTATTGCAAAGACATCAAAAACCATGCTATTCTTATTAACGAACTAACAAATTAATAAAGGAGCAGTGTTATGATTTCATCTTCTCAAAAGCAAGGATTAGTAATGATCGCCGTCGTACTAGGTCTAATGACACTGCCGATGCTTTACTAGTTTTAACCATATTGACATAAAAAAAGGGACGCAAATGCGTCCCTTTTTTTATGTCATTGATTTTACTTGGAAAGGATATGCAGTACCTTCTCCCAGTGGATATAATAAAAACCCATCGCCATGATTGTGATTAACGCCATTAACCACACAGCAGCACGCCAAACAAATCGACTGCTTCTTGGTGTCAGCTCTTGTTCACATTCAGCACAAGTGCGCATAAAGCTACGTTTATCATCAAGTTGATAGTCATCTTCATGCACTATCTTATTGCGAATGGTCGCAATATATCTCAGTTTACCCACTACATCATGGGGCAATCGTTCTTCACAACTTGTAATGAGCTGATGCAACCCTTTTCCATCAGCTCGATACTGTTGTCGCAATAGTTTTTCTATACGCCGTGTTTGCAGCACCACGCTTTCAATATCTGACATATGCTTCCCTCCCACAACCAGCACAATGTGTGGAGCCGAAATCTCGCTGGCTAATCCTCTGCACACTCATTATTGCATTGTTATCTATTTGTATCAGAATTTCGACAACTGTTGGGTAAATTCAAGTAAAGATTTAAGCCTAAGCCAATAAGATTTTGTGTGATATGACCCCAAATTTGAAGTAAATCAACTAATTTATCCATATTTTCTGCGATTTTTATGCGATCTTTACCCCATTGCGCTTTGGGTTCGGAGAGAGTATATGCCTATTTCATTAGTGATTGCCGTTACAGTATTAATTATCATTACTGCTTTTCTATTTTTTCAAACTCAAAGACAACACGTCCATGGTGTTAATGCTCCAGAGCAAAAAATCGCCATCACTATTTTAGATAAACAGATCATCGCAACATCAGAGCCAACAGACGATGACGAGTACTGGATCTACGTCCAAAAAGGCAGCTTTGGCATAAAACGAGAGTTCCAGGTCGGTGTTCATTATTATCATCACTTAACCCCGGGCGATAAAGGCATACTGACTTACCAAGGTGATAAATTTTTGCACTTTTCGTTAAGTCGTTAGACAAGGATGGCGATAATAAGTCATTAAATTAATGGGTTAATGCTAATCAATTTACCCTTTGAGTGAGTCATGCTAGCGTAGTGCTATTAACGAACAAGGATGTCAGCTCATGCCGAACAAGTCTCATCATTATTCATGGTGGTTACCACTACTTTTTGCTTACGCGTCCACGGGTTGCAGTGCGGCTTACCAAGGTAAAGTCAATGACGCTGAAGTTCATCTCGTGGATTATTTTCAGCGCTCTGAGGGCGCTCAAGCACTGATCGATAATATGGATATGCTTGATATCGATCATGCCTATGTAATGGGCCTCCCTGTCATAAAAAAATGGGACCACTCTCAACCCAAAGCACCGCGTTTCGTTTATGGTGATGATGCACCGGTCTATTACTACTCCCACACCGATGAACTAGTGGCGAGAGAAGTGGAATCATTGCCTAAAGCACAACAAGATCGCCTCCATCCTTTTCTTAGCGGTTTCAACACTACCGACCTCAATGCGGCTGAGTACATTGAACGAGAACTGACGTTTCGCCCTAACTTTTGGCAAGGCATCGGTGAGATCATTACAAGACACGATCACCTCACCGCGTTAACTGCGGATGAAAAACCACGAGCGAACCACCCCGCTCTACACAAAGTCTATGATGTTGCCGCTCGATATGACCTACCCGTACTACTGCATGCCAATATTACCTCACAGCGAGAAAATGAACCCCTGTACATCAAAGAGCTCACTCAAGCATTGGAACAGCATCCGGAAACACGATTTTTGTGGGCACATGCGGGAACCACCAGCACACTAACCAGAACCATTGATATGCGCTTCCTCTATCAAACCGTGGCCTCGTTACTCAGTGAACATGACAATTTATATATCTTAGCTTCGTGGTCATTGATCGATGTTGTTATGCCAAAAGGACAATTAGACAGGCGTTGGGTATCACTCATCGAAGCGTATCCAGAGCGGTTTATGATTGGAAGTGATGTGGTGGGTGCATTTGGTTATCAAGAGACCGCGTTAAGTACCTGGGACCCGGTCCTATCGGCGTTACCGGCGCATGTCGCCGAAAAAATGGCTTACCAGAATATGCTATCGGTATTGCCAGGTCAGCACAAAAATGAAAAACAATAACGAGAGACGTGAAAATCAATGGCCTTCAATGGCTTGTACATCTTGACTCCAGCGCTGTGCATCAGCCAGCGCTGAATACACGGATTGCTGAGTGAGCCCTAAGGTTTGCCGATGTTGCTCCATGCCATCCCAATCAGCCACCTCAAAGCACTCCTCTAATGCCAATAATTGGCCATAAGGCCCTTCACGTTGAAGCAGCGCGCCCTTAATCTCACAACATAGTGGCAGTTGCTTAATGAGTTTATCCAACGACAGGTCCATCAATGCGTCCAAAATGGAAAATAATCCAATCATAAACGCTTGGTCACGATGTTGGGTGAACGGTGGGTACTTGGTCATCAAACGACAAAACTGAGCTCGTTGTAGCGAAAGCTCATACAACGCTTTGGGCTTGGTGCTAGAAATAAACGAAGCCACCGTCAAGGAAACAAACAGCTTAAGCTTATCTTGACCCAAGTAAATCAGCGCCTGACGAAAAGAGGTGATCTCCGCTTCCAAGCGAGGATTCATCGTATTAACAAATTGCAGTAACTTGTAAGACAGTACCACATCTTTGGCGACGATTTTTTCTACCTGGTCAAAGTCTACTTCAGATTGGCATACTTGTTGGAATAACTCCATAGCCACCAGCTGTTCGGCACTGATGTATACTTGCTTTTGCATAATAGGCTTACTAAAGAAGAAGCCTTGGAAAAACTTAAAGCCCGCTTGCTTGGTTAGTATAAATTCCTGTTCCGTTTCAACTCGCTCAGCCAAGTAATGGCGAGTACTTCCTTTCTGCTTTTGCTGCTGAACAAAGGTACATGCTTTTTCGACCCCCATAGCCATGATATCGAGCTTCACAATATGAACAAATGGAAGAAACGGTTCCCAAGCTGGGGTATACACAAAATCATCAAGCGCGATGGTGTAACCCTCGCGATATAGCTCACGAATAGCATCATATAGCTCTTGATTTGGCGTGCAGGTCTCGAGTACTTCTACGACGACTTTCTCTTTAGGGAGCATGAGTGGTAGGCGTCGTATCAAGCTTTGATGAGGGAAATTAATAAAGCATCGAGAAGAAGAGATGATAGGGTTTGTGCCAAGTGACAGGTAGTTCTCTGTAATCAGCCTATATGTCGCTCTATTTGCTTCAATGTGCCCAGGGAAGGCATTGTTATCACCGTCTCGAAACAGCAGTTCATAGCCCAATGTATGGCGACGAGCATTAAATATAGGTTGGCGAGCGACATAGGTGGTATTCATGACTGCAACAGTCGCATTACGACTTCGCCGCTGCAAGTAACGCACCACAGCCAATAAACATAGAACCAAACACCTTGTTTATCTTAGCCATGACTCGGCCAGAGCGAATATAGCGCCCCATCCGAGAAGCTAAAGAGGTGTAGCCCAACATGACGGTAGCATCAATCACAACGGTCGTTGCCCCTAAGATCATCAATTGTGTGACTTGGTTACCAGTAGGGTCAATGAATTGCGGAAACAAGGCCACTAAAAAGACCACTGACTTCGGATTGGTCAGGTTAATGAATACAGCGCTGCGTAACAGCGTCCACGTCGACCGGGTATCATGTGACGCATCAGCGGTTAAACTTGAAGTATCTCGCCATTTTTGGATCCCTAACCAAATGAGGTACACCACACCTACCCATTTGATAATGGTAAAGGCCATCGCCGATTTTGCTATCAGCGCACCAATACCCGCGCCAACTAAAATGATGTGAAATGCCAGCCCGATCTGCAAGCCTGCAATTGCAGCAAGAGATTTTCGAGTCCCGTAATTAAGACCATTACTGATCGAGTTTACCGTACCAGAGCCCGGTGCCAGGCTAAAAACAATAGCAGTGACAACATAAGCAAGCCAAACATGATAATCCATTGCATTTCCTTACGACTGATTTACTCTTATCAGCAGAAGAGTATTTATTCTGTTTTCGACTCGAGACTAAACGGGGTCGTCAATTGATAGTCCAACACTAGACACAGGTTAATTAATGACCGACTCAAATTTAGTTAGCAACCCTTATACTCAAGAGCAGGATTTTGAGCAAGTTATTCACGCACAAATAGCAGAATTTTGGGCGTGCCGCCACGAAGGGCGAGAGAAAGCCAAAGATGGTACCAGCCTTTATTGGTGCAAGTTAACCAACCCAAACCACCGTAAAGCCTTAGTTGTCGTTAATGGTAGAATCGAATCGGCATGGAAATATCAAGAGCTATTCTATGACTTTTATCAGCTGGGTTACGATATTTATTCCTTTGACCATCGTGGACAAGGAATGTCGACTCATCTCGCGCCGAACCCTGAGATGGGCCATATTGGCGAATTCTCAGATTACCTAGATGACATGCAACTATTGCTCAGCAAGTTTGATCTCCAACACTACGAAGAAAGGCACTTGCTTGCTCATTCGATGGGCGGCGCTATTGCTACGCGCTATATCCAGACTCGACCTGAGCATAACTTCGATAAAATAGCCCTTAGTGCGCCTATGTACGGCGTCAATGTCCCTTGTTATTTCAGACCATTCGTCACAACCGTCGCCCAAATCATGACGGCAGTATATCCCGTGCCTACCTATGCACCGGGCTATCAAGGCTATATTGCTAAGCCCTTCGATATCAATCCATTATCACAAAGCGAGGTGCGTTATCGCTGGTTCAGAGATCTTTACGAGCAAAAACCAGAGCTAAAGATTGGCGGTCCAAGCACCCGCTGGGTATGGCAAGGGTTGATAGCGGCCAAGCAATGCACTCAGCAAACCAGACAAGTGAAGATTCCACTGTTGTTGCTTCAAGCTGGCAGTGACATGATCGTCAACAACGACGCACAAACACACTTCATTCGTAAATTACACAAAACGAACAAGCTGGCGAAGATAAACGTCATTGAAGGTGCTAAGCATGAAGTGTTGTTTGAAAAAGATGTGTATCGAAATCAAGCGATGGAGGCGATTAACGCATTTTTTAATCCCGCATCTAGCGCATAATGATACCGTTCGTATTTTGGGTAAATGAGGAAAGTTTTATATGGCCTGTTTACCCTCTTTTTCTCAAGAAGATTGCCATACAATAAGGTCTGTAGATAATTTCTTCGCCCATCATCGTTAACTTACAGAGAGACCTATGACTCTTCAATCTAGCTCCATCCATATCGTTGCTTCTGATCTAGACGGCACACTGTTAGCGCCAAACCACCAGCTCAGTGACAATACCAAACAAACGTTAAAAGCATTGCACGCTAAGGGCTACACCTTCATATTTGCGACAGGCCGACATCACGTCGATGTCTCTGGTATCAGAGAGTCCGTTGGGATACCCGCGTATATGATTACCTCAAATGGTGCTCGCGTACACGATGAGCTAGATAACCTGCTTTACAGCCAAGATTTACCAGAAAACAAAGTGCAGTCCGTCGTTGATGTCCTCAAAACTGACCCCGGCTTGTTTATTCATTTATACCAAAACGAGCAATGGTTACTGAATAAAGAAGATGAGACATTGGCAAAGTTCCACACCGACACTGGTTTTACATACCAGCTATTTGACGCAGATAATGCCCCAAATACAGGTATCGCTAAAATATTTGTTACCGACGAAAACCGAGACCACGAGCGACTCGTCCTGCTAGAAGATGCGCTTATCGCTAAATTTGGCGACACGTTAAATATCGCATTCTCAACCCCATGGTGCCTAGAGGTTATGGCTCATGATGTATCGAAAGGCGAGGCACTCAAAGCTGTCGCTGAAAAGTTAGGGCTTGGTCTTGAGAATTGTATCGCGTTTGGTGACGGTATGAATGATGCTGAAATGCTGACCATGGCGGGCAAAGGTCTTGTCATGGAGAATGCTCACGAGAAAGTAAAAAAAGCACTGCCAAACAATGAAGTAATAGGCACCAACGCTGACGATGCGGTTGCTGAATACCTAAAACAACACCTTATTTCACGCGGCTAGAATTACCACTCCTGTGCTCACCCCTATAGGTTTAGTCACCTACTTATGGGCATGGGAGTCTTTTACTTCTTTTGTCTTTGATTAACGCAGTCTAATTTTACTGGCTAACTCGCGCGAAGACATGCCAACTCACTCCAAGACCTAGCGGTTCACTCCAAAATATCGCTATTCATTCCAGGGCACCCCTGCTCGCTCTAAGATAGCGGTCCACTCCGACGGACGGACTGGCATCACCGATAGACGGTTTCCTCGCTTTACCAATGGCATATCACTCAATTCAGGCATCGACTTAAGCACGCTAAGTGGCACCACTCGATTGAACTTTTCCACAAATTCAATATCTACCATTAACCAACGCGGATTATCGAGTGTGGATTTGGGGTCGTAATAATCACTGTCGACATTAAATTGAAAATGGTCAACATAGGCCTCTTTAGTGATCTTGGCCAAACCAGCCACACCAATGTGCTTACAAGATGAATGGTAGATGAGCACCCTATCGCCGACGCGCATCTCATCTCGCATCATATTACGAGCCTGATAATTACGGACGCCCTCCCAACAGGAAGCGCCTTTTACTCGTAACGTATCAATAGAAAATTCATCCGGCTCTGTTTTGAATAGCCAATATGCCATAATAGTCCTTGTTTACATCGACTCACGAAGGGAAGTATTTAATGAAAATGTCACGGTTAACACTCGCAGTACCGCTGGTATTATTACTGCAAGCGTGTTCATCTTTCAATACCGCATCCAATGACACAGCCAAACCTGCAGAGCCACGCGCGGAACTTAAGCGTCCAGAGACGGTGGTTCCTCAAACTTATCTCATACGCGGCCAAGCTATCGTCGGGCATGAATCGAGAACAATAAAGCCCTGTGGTAGTGCTCAGCAGTATTGGTTAGAGCTGCCTAAGGAAGCTCGTGAAGCGGCAGAGAAACTATCAACGGCCCCCTATCAAACTCTTTATGCCGAAGTCATTGGGTATCTTGAGGCTCCTAGCCATCGAGGCTTTGACTCAGATTACACCGGCCGCTTTGTGGTAAAGCAGGTCAATATGATCACCGCAGAGAACCCAAAACGCTGCGATCAACCTCTGAGACCCACTCAAGTCTTAGGTAACGAGCCATTCTGGAATCTCACGTTCGAAAACGCTGAACTGGCACAATTTAGTCAGATGGGCGAAGACCGACAGCCACTAAGACTAGAATCAAAACAAATTACACAGAACACTCGTCGTTATGAGTTTGATGACGCAAGCCTCACCATGACGGGCAAACTTTGCAATGACACGATGAGTGATACTCTTTACGGCTGGAGCGCCGCATTCGTGATGGATGACCAGTCTCGCCAAGGCTGTGCAACCGTCTCTAATCGTGATAGCACCCTAAGCTGGGTCGATACCTACACGGCGCAGTCTACAGAAAACACTGGCTTCACGGTTTCCATGACACTCAATGCCGATCATACGGCCATTACTCGCTATGACTACGCAGATCAATCACCCGCAACTGAAGAGCGTGGTTTTTGGCAGCAACTCAATAATAAGCAGGTACAAGTCGTGATGACACGTCACCAGCAACAGTATCTGGTTTCTCAGCGAATTTTTGACCGTCAAGATGACGCATTAGTGACAACACAAGAAAAGGTTGGCGATATTCTCTACCCCATCAGTAACGGTGGCCTAACACTCTACAAAAGTCGATGATAATGAATGAGCCTCTCGTGATAACCACACCGTGCCGACAGTGTGGTTTTATTCACAACTGTTATTGCGCGACGATCCCAGCGATCAATAGCGATCTTATGGTTACCTTATTAACACACCCCAATGAGCTCTCGCGTAGCACGAATACGGGAAAAATCGTCAAACGGTTGCTCCCTTGTACACATATCGAGCCATGGGAAAGAAAAGCGCCGCCCCCTGAATACATGACATCAGGCAAGACACCGGTACTCGTCTTTCCCTCACCAAGCAGCATTCCGTTAGCCGAATGGCAACAACAACACCCAGAACCAAGCCATTTCATCGTGCTGGATGCAACATGGCAAGAAGCGAAGAAGATGTTGAATCGCAGTCAATGGCTACAAACCCTACCGCAAGTCTGCATTGAAGCGGCAGAAGCTTCCCAGTACCAGCTAAGGCGGAACCAACAAAGTGGTAATCTATGTACCTTTGAGGTGGTGACTCAATTGGTTCACGAAGTAGAGAGTAAGAACACCGCGCAAGACATGCGAGTTTTTTTTGGCGACTATCTACAGCGCTATCAAGCTGAGCGCTGCGGGCATGCTCGATAGAGCAGTATGATAGAGTCCATAGCGACAAACATAATCGGCGCCTTTTTATAGGCGCCGATTGATTGAAAAAATGGGAAAGTACCTACCGGCGCAGAACTCGCTACGTAAGTTGAGCAATCCTATTCGTCACGATGAGACTGACGCATCACTATTTATATCAACGTACAGTAAGCGATAACAATGATCTCAAATCGCAGATTTCTATGTCTGGTAATGTGGTTAGCCTTGCCGTTGCTCGCGCCGTTTGGTCCGTATCATTGAACCAGCATGCACTAAAGCCATGCCTTTTCGCTCCCGCTACATCCGTGATGACATGATCACCGACGTGAAGGATCTGTGAACGCTCACAGCCAAGATACTGCGCGGCTTTATCAAACATGTCGGCATGTGGTTTTGCTCGACCATCAGGCCCGGCTTTTAATACTAATGAAAAATAGGGCGCAAGGCCTATCGCTTCGACGTTTACATTGCCGTTGGTCATCGCCACCAGCGGCATAGACTGACTCAATACCTTAAGCACTTGATGTGTTTCATGTGGAACATCAAAGTCGCTTCGCCAGTGTAGAACAAGCTGAATCAATTCATTCGCTACCTGCTGAGCTTGAGATACATCGTAACCCAAATGCACTAATCCCTGAACAATCTGTTGTTCACGCCACTTTGTAACATCATGCTTAAGCTCAGGGTGTGCACCCAATAATTCAATTTTAAATGCGTGCCAGCGCGCTTTATCCCATTGCTGACTGATTGGGTGTTTCGAATATAACCAATGCGCCGCTTGCTGTTCAACCCTCTCAATCACCGGGTGATTGTCATATAAGGTGTCATCCAGATCGAATGTCATCGCTTTTATGGTCGGTAGGTTACGATAAAAACGCATAAATCAGTCCTTAGTTCTTCTTTTTTGCACGAGGGTGGGCTTGGTCATATGCCTGAGCAAGATGTTGAAAGTCCAAGTGTGTATAGATTTGCGTGGTTGAGATATTCTCGTGCCCCAACAACTCTTGAACGGCCCGCAAGTTATTGCTGGACTCAAGCATATGTGTCGCAAAAGAGTGACGGAGTTTATGGGGACTAACGTGGCTCGCAAGGGCCTGCTTTTGTCCCCATTCTGCCATGCGCTTTTGTACACTACGATGGGAGATCCGTGTACCAAGCTTTGAGACAAACAAAGCAGGCTCACCCGATTGTGCGATATCGCCTCGCAATTTTAGCCACTTTTTTGCCCATTCAACCGCTTGCCCGGAGAAAGGCACTTT
Source organism: Vibrio sp. 10N.286.49.B1 (assembly GCF_002873335.1). GTDB lineage: Bacteria > Pseudomonadota > Gammaproteobacteria > Enterobacterales > Vibrionaceae > Vibrio. The sequence goes on from NZ_MCUW01000030.1 coordinate 41,084, forward strand.
ACGCTCTTTATCACCTTTACCGATAACACGGATTTCGCCACTCGACATATTCAGGTGTTTAACATCAATCCCAACCAATTCAGCGAGTCGCAGTCCAGCACCGTACATGATTTCCATAATGGCTCGATCACGAACAGCCAATGGATCGTCTTCATTCACTTCAAGTAACTGCGCCATCTCATCAACGTCTAAATTTTTCGGCAGCGGTCGCTGCTTTCTTGGTGCACTGACACCCTTTGCTGGGTTTGCACTCAACATGCCACGAAGAATCAAAAAATCAAAAAAGCTACGCAGTGAGGATAAGCGCGTGGCGATACTGCTGGCTTTCATGCCTTCACGCATGCCTTTACCTGCCAATTGACGAACCCAACCCGCATCAACCTGTGTCCACTCCGTCACTCCCATCTCAAAAAGATGGCAGCTCATTGTCTCGAGTTGTTGACGATAATTTCGTTGTGTATGAAGACTCAACCCTTTTTCACTGCGCAAGTATTCATAAAAACGCTCGAGTGGATTTTGCAGGCTTCTAGGCAGTACTTGGTCTGACATTCTCTTCCTCAAGCTGACGCCATTCCAAGCTCTCACACAAATAGGAGACGATTAATGAAAGGTGTCTTAAAAATAAGGTATCCATTTCAGGTTGGAAATGGCCGCCATCTTCACTCGAGAAAATTAAAAATCCTTGAGCAAACTGACGTTTAAGGGGTAACACAACATAAGACCCTAATTCAGGTACCGTTGTATCACCAAAGAGCAACTCTCTGTCCGCTTTTCTAAGGCGGCCAAGGTAGGCATCTTTACCGTTCAAGTGATTAGTAGTAAACCGCTGCCAACTCTCCATTGATAACGAGTCACCACCGTTGTCACTATTTAATAACTTTAGGTAACCTTTTAAGTTCAGGTCTTGGGCTGTTTGTATAATTGCCCGCACGACCCCTTGAAGGTCACGGCATTTCAACAGATTTTCCTGCAAGGACATAAATTCATAAAACGTTTTATCATTGCGCGCAGCAAGTGACATCAAGGTGGTAATTTCTTCTTCAAGTGCCTCAATACGGTCGCGGTGGCGTTGCATTTGGATGCCCACAAGCGATACCGCACCTTGCTGTTGATGAGGCAGTGATAATCTCTCGACCAAGCTCTCTCGGCCTTTAAAAAAGTCAGGATGGTCGAATAGGTACTGTGCCACCACTTCTGCAGTCAGTTCTGCACTCAGGGGATCGGCTTCAAACTCAGACAAAATGCTTCCCTTTGATTCTTTGTCTCTAGTGTCATTCATTAATGAAGACGCGAAAAAATGGCGGGCCCGAAAACGGTGCCCGCCATTAGTATAATGGGTTATTGGTTAACAGGAAATCTGCCCATCAAAAACGTGCGTTGCACTGCCTGTCATAAACAAAGGATGTCCTTCGCCTTGCCAAGAGATACTCAGGTCGCCTCCAGGAAGACGAACCGTGACTTTTTCATCCAACAAACCCTGATTAATGCCCACCGCTACTGCTCCACAAGCACCACTGCCGCAAGCTTGAGTTTCGCCAGCACCACGCTCATAGACACGGAGCTTAACCTCATTGCGGTTTACGACCTGCATAAATCCAGCATTCACTCGCTCGGGAAAACGCTCATGAGATTCAAGCATTGGTCCTAGGCGATCAACATCAGCGGTGTCCACATCATCAACAACGGTCACAACATGAGGATTTCCCATACTGACGGCGCCGCAGAACAAGGTTTGATCTTCCGCACGCATAATATAGGTTTTCTCTTTTTGCTTGGCCTTAAATGGGATCTTGTTAGGCTCAAATTCAGGCTGTCCCATATTTACCGTCACCAGATCATTTTCTTCAAGCTTAAGGACCATTTTCCCTTTCTTGGTACTGACACTGATGCTGTATTTATTCGTTAAACCTTTCATTTGCACAAAGCGGGCAAAGCAACGAGCTCCGTTGCCACATTGTTCCACTTCACTGCCATCAGCATTAAAAATACGGTAATGGAAATCCGTTTCAGGGTCATACGGGGCTTCAACAATCAATAGCTGGTCAAAGCCGACACCCGTATTCCTATTCGCCAGTCGACGAATAAGATCCGGCGAGAAAAACACATTCTGGGTAATACAGTCAACGACCATAAAATCATTACCCAATCCGTGCATTTTAGAAAAGTGGAAATGCATAAGTGTCTCTTTACTCCGGTAAGATGCTTTCAAGTTCCCATAAACTTGCCAACGTTTCACGTTGACGCACAAGATGAGATCGGTCGCCATCTACCATAATCTCGGCCACTCTTGGCCTCGTATTATAGTTCGACGACATCACAAAGCCGTAAGCCCCCGCAGAGCGAACCGCCAGCAAATCATTTTGTTCTAATACCAACGCTCGATCTTTACCAATAAAATCACCGGTTTCGCAGATTGGCCCCACTAAATCGTAACTTAAGGCGTCACCTTCACGCGGCGCAACTGGAATAATGTCTTGCCACGCCTGATACAACGCAGGTCGCATTAAATCATTCATGGCAGCATCAACGATCGCAAAGTTCTTATGCTCGGTATGCTTGAGGAATTCAACTTTTGTTAGCAAAACTCCAGCATTTGCCGCAATCGCACGACCCGGCTCAAAAATAAGCTCAAGTTCAGGGTGATTATCAAGTCGCGCTAATAACGCTTTTGCGTAATCAGAAGGTTGAGGTGGTAACTCATCACGATACACCACGCCTAAACCACCACCTACATCAAGATGGCGGATATGTATGCCGTCTTCGCCAAGCTGGTCGATAAGCGCCAATAGTCGGTCTGTCGCATCAATAAATGGAGCGATGTCGGTGAGTTGCGAACCAATATGGCAATCAATACCCTGCACGGATAAATGAGACAAGCCTTGCGCAAACTTGTATACGTCAGGTGCACGCTCAAAAGCGATACCAAACTTATTATCACGAAGGCCAGTTGAAATATAAGGGTGAGTATGAGCGTCAACATCAGGGTTAATACGCAAAGAAATTGGCGCAATAACATCAAGCTCACTTGCGACTTGGTTAAGACGCTCTAGCTCCGGTTCAGATTCGACGTTAAAACACTTGATACCGAGCTCTAACGCACGACGCATTTCTTGCGCCGTTTTACCGACACCAGAGAAGACGACCTTAGCAGGGTTGCCACCGGCAGCAATGACACGCTCAAGCTCTCCACCAGAAACGATGTCAAAGCCAGAGCCAAGGCGAGCAAGCGTATTCAACACTCCAAGGTTTGAATTCGCCTTAACGGCATAACACACCAAGTGTGGGTGCTCACCCACCGATTTATCAAAGGCATTCCAGTGGCGCTCTAACGTGGCGCGAGAATACACATAAAGAGGGGTACCATATTGCTCGGCAAGTTGTGTTAACGACGTATTTTCAGCCCAAAGCTGGCCATCGTCCTGATAGTTGAAGTAATCCAAATCGAGTATTCCTTTAAAATATGGCGATGACTATTGTGTCTGCTCTGTCGCAGGGGCTTCGTCGGCTGGTAGATAAAGTGGTCCAGTTTGGCCACAACCCACTAACGTAACTGCCACGAGCATAAATATTGCCGTGATCGTCTTTTTCATTTTGCATATCGTGATTATTGATTCAATGCCCCCTATAATCGCACCACGAAATAGAAATGCAATAGGATAACAAAATGAACGACACGGAATTTCACGTACTCGTCGATACTCAAATGCAAAACATTGAAGAAGCAATCGATGATTCAGGTGCAGACATCGATTATGAGGTGTCTGGTAACGTGATGACTCTAGAATTTGAGAATCGCAGCCAGATTATTATTAATCGTCAAGAACCGATGCATGAAATATGGCTCGCTTCAAAGTCAGGAGGCTTTCATTTCAAACTCGTCGGAGATAGCTGGATTTGTTCTCGCTCGGGTGTTGAGCTTATGGCGATGGTCAAATCTGAATGCGAGAAGCACGCAGATGAAGAAATAGAATGGGCTTAAGCGTTCACCGCTTTCGATGGTCTTGAGTTTGGAGAAGCGTCATTACGGTAAGGAATGACATAGGCTTCTCCCTCTTCCGGATGAATAATCTGATAGTACTGAGGCAAATTAAAGTTAATCAGCTTATTGGCCATCCCGTCATTTTTATCAACGTTAGAGGTATAGAAACTGTTAACGCTCGAAATCATCTCGTCTTTACTGCCGCGCATCTGATGATAAACCTCAACTTGATTCGACTCATCGAGAACGAAGATGTTGAACCCGCTGTCAGTATTCTCAAAGAAAAACTGAATTAAGCCTTCACTCGCAAAGCCATCGACCGCTTGCGGCAATTGAAACTCGTCTTCACGATCAAGCATTAATAATGGTGAGCCTTGAAGCTTATTTGTTGAGATACTGCGATAAAAATCCACTGAGTTCTCAAGCTTCTGTACTGACACACCACGACGCTCAAAGAATAAGCCATACATTTGATTAGCAAGCTTGATCGCCTTAAAGCGACGGCGTTTTTCTTGATCGACTGGCTTCAAACGCATTTCAATACATTCTGCCAACAGTTGATAAATCGTATTTCTCAACACACCACGCAGGTTTTTGCTGTAGCAAAACACATCCACAGACTCTGGAGGTAAAGCATCTTGGTGCATTTTACCCAATATGGTTTTCAATGCATCCAGCATGGCGGTATCACCTTTAAAGTGCAGCGTTCGCACCTCATGCCATGAATTTCGATAGACTAAATCCACTGATCCAACCAAGCTTTGACCTTGTTCACCAAAACTAAAGATGTCGACATTCTTCAAATCAACTCTCGACGATTTTCCAGACAACGTACTCGTTGGGTCGTTTTCGAAATTGATAAACATTGCCAATTGACTTACTTCACAAGGGCTTGCCAATGCTTGCATGCTTGGGCGCCGCTTTCGAAGAGAAAAGGTGTTACGTAGGTCACTCACCATTTGATAAAATTTATCGATATCAATATGAGCATCGCGCACGACAGAGTTTAGGTGCGTGGATTCCGTAATCAGGCCATTAAAGAATGCCCATGATACCAACTTACTGAGATATTCATGGTGCTGCAGTGCCGGTTGACCTAACAAGCGATGAGCTATCAAAGGCTGCTTGTATAGATACCAACCCGCTGAGTAACTTTTCCCCTCTTTGACTTCAATGAAGCTCAAGTCTGGCTCATGCAAGTCTGGGGATATTTGCGGATTAAGAAGTGTGACCTTGCCAGGGAGTACCTCAAACGCGGCGTATAACTTACGAGCAAGAATACTAATGTCTTGGGGACTGATCGCTGAGGTAATGTCATTACGTCGTGCAAATTGGATAAGGTTTCGATAGCTCAGCATCAAGGCATCAAGCAAGGCGTTATGCACGACCATGACTTGTTCTACCTTCCAGTTGCGTCGGTTATCCAATTCTTCTAACACAGATTGAGGCCATTGCCACTCAGCTGTCATTAAGCCAAGAGCCTCACGTCGCCAAGGTACTGAACCAATACCAGGGTCTCTCGACAATTTTTCATGTGTTTTGAGGTAGAAACAACGACGGACCAAGTCTAGACGTGTATGGTCGCCAATTCGCACGAGATAGCGCGTCACTTTCTCGAGCATTAAGTAATACGCGTCCATACCATAGAGGTCAGGTTCATGCGTAAAGAATCGACGTTTGGTATCGATACTCAAAAGTTGGGTATTCGGGTATTCCCACGAATAGGCTTCTAACAAGATGGCTTTCAGTACCGATTTATAAGGCGAATCAATACTCTTGTATAACTGCCAAAGGCTCGAACCAAAATATTCTTCCGCGGGGATGCGATTCAACCGACCAAAATCAATCCATTCATCGCAATTGACGTAACCTTCATCACAAAGTTGAGCCACATACTCGTCGTAACATTCCTCCATCTCTGGAGGGACAATTTGCCACAACAAACGTTGACCACCAAGGCGGACAGCTGAGCGGTAAAATTCATCCAACAGCAATAAGTGTTGAGATGACCCACAGTTGTCTCCGGTCATCTCTTCGGATACGTTGCTGCGAAAACGCTCTTCATCCATCAAGAAGAAATTAGCTTCAACCCCTAACCCTTGCGCCCAATCAGTGATCAGTAAACACTTGTTACTGAGTTTTTCTCGTGCATCCGTCGGCATATTGGGTGAAATACACACCCAAATATCAAGATCACTCGACGTACTTTGCCCAATTGATGAGGTACTGCCCATCGTATAGAGGCCAAGAATGTCGGTATCATTTGGTGATGGTAATGGTTGCCCGAGCGCAAGCTGGATATCATCGATGAACTGTTGCTGGAGGGTATTAGCTTCAAAGCCGTATAATCCACTAGGACTTGAGTCTTCAAAGTAACCGGGAATAATAGGATGATTGAAATGGAATAACGCAGGTATAAGTTGAAATACACGTTGCCCTTGCAGATCCATAAGCGCCAACGCGCGCTCAATACGCTGTTGATTAAGCTTATCTAGTCTTTGGATAAGAATATTAGTGTAAGCCTGCAAAGGTTATTCCTAGGTTGGATCCATTAGCTTTATCGCATGGATCTTAAACAATTATCGCTTAAAAACGTGATCAATGTAACATTTTTATCGTGACTGGTAAAGTAATAGTCCGCGTCTCCGCAGTACCATCAACCCCAGTGAACCGCCATGAACATCCAAAATTGTCGTGGACAATTCTAACAGTACTCGTTGTGACAAATGCGATAAATCTCACACTATTGATAATCTTTGTGATGTCAGGCACAAGACCAAAATTCGGCGTCAGGGAAATCGCTAATCATTTCATAAAGACAGTGATAGGATTAATCCATTATCGAGACACAATGCTAACGAGAATAACATGAACCAAGCCACTCCAATCCGAATCGCCACCCGCAAAAGTCCTCTAGCCCTATGGCAAGCTCATTATGTAAAAGATGCACTGATCGCAGCCCACCCTGGACTTGAAGTCGAACTGGTGACGATGGTGACAAAGGGTGACATCATTCTCGATACGCCGCTAGCAAAAGTCGGTGGCAAGGGACTATTCGTGAAAGAGTTAGAAGTTGCCATGCTTGAAGGTCGTGCAGACCTTGCTGTCCACTCAATGAAAGATGTACCGGTCGACTTCCCTGAAGGTCTAGGGCTTGTCACCATATGTGAGCGCGAAGACCCACGTGATGCCTTTGTTTCTAATACTTACCAAGACATTGATACGTTGCCACAAGGCGCGATTGTCGGAACCTGCAGCCTTCGTCGTCAATGCCAACTTAAAGAACTGCGCCCAGACTTAGAGATAAAAGAGTTGCGAGGGAATGTCGGTACTCGTCTAGGGAAACTCGATAACGGTGACTATGACGCTATTATTCTTGCCGCCGCTGGCCTAAAACGCCTAAAGCTGGATTCTCGCATTGCTAGCTTTATTGAGCCTGAAGTCTCACTGCCCGCTGTAGGTCAGGGTGCGGTCGGTATTGAATGTCGTCTCGATGATGAGCGACTCATTGAATTACTTCGTCCACTAAACCACAAAGATACGGCGGATAGAGTATTGTGCGAACGAGCAATGAACCTAACGCTAGAAGGTGGCTGCCAAGTACCGATCGGTAGCTATTCACTATTAGATGGCGATAGCATCTGGCTAAGAGCACTCGTAGGCGAACCCGATGGCTCTGTCATTGTTCGTGGGGATATTCATGGCAGCAGAGAAGATGCAGAAGCACTTGGGATCGAACTGGCAAATAGGCTGCTAGACCAAGGAGCGAAAGAGATCCTAGAAAAACTATACCAAGACCACGAGTAACGCCTCATGAAAGTGCTTGTAACGCGTCCTGAACCTGCTGGGACTGAACTGTGCGAGCTCATAAAAAAGGTGGGAGGGCTAGCCCTCCACCATCCTCTCATTAGGCTATCACCAACGAAGCCCAGTCTAGCCTTATGTGAGACAATTCAGTCGGCCGATATTATCATTGCCGTCAGCCCAGCTGCAGTCAGCCACACTCACCAAACCCTTGTAGAATATGGCATCACTTGGCCGACAAACCGAATTTATCTTGGGGTTGGTCAAAAAACCGCACATGATTTAAGCAATTATAGCGAACAGAACGTACACTATCCCCCAGTAAGTGATAGTGAAAATTTGCTTAATCTACCTGAATTAAAACACGTTTCTGAAAAGAAGATTGTTATTCTCCGAGGTAATGGTGGCCGAGAATTAATTTTCCAACAGCTAACACAAAGAGGCGCCAAAGTTAGCTACCTTGAAGTCTATCGCCGTACATTGATCCCCATATCTCCCAACGACATAGATAAATGGCAATCGGCAGCACTAGAAACTATCATCGTAACAAGTGGTGAACAACTCGACTATTTGATCGCGCAGTCACCTCAACCAGTTGCCTTCTGGTTTACTCAATTAACGCTACTCGTTCCCAGTGAACGTATAGCTAAACTTGCTAAGACGCACGGATTTAAAAACGTGATAACAACGCAAGGTGCGTCGAACTCTACATTATTTGCTGCTCTCCAGCGCTTAGAAACAGGACTTAAGCATGACGAACAAAAATAAAGACGAGCAATCCCAGTCTACAGACCAACAAGACGTCAAGGCGCTAGCCACAGAAAAGCCAAGTGAAGATACCTTTCACAATACAGAGGCGACTCAACAACAACCGGCTCCGCAAAAAGAACCTGAATTTGAAGAGAAACAAGGCAAACGAGGCGTTAAACTCGGCGCGGTCGCGATTGTCATCGCCATCATTTTTGGCGGTGGACTCAGCTACCAAATGCAACAACAGGCCGGAAATTACGAAGCTCGTATCGCCACACTCGAGTCTCAGCTCAAAGAAACCCAAGTATCAGTTGCAACCGACTTGCAGGTCGTTCAACAACAGACTTTAGAGCAAGCAAAATCTGTCACTCATAAAGCAGAAGTCATACTAGAGCAACAACAAAAAAGTATTCAAAGCTTGCAGCTAGCCATTGCCGACGTCAAAGGACGTCGCCCAAATGACTGGCTTCTTGCGGAAGCCGATTACTTAGTTAAACTAGCCGGACGCAAATTATTTTTAGAACATGACGTGGTCAGTGCCACCCGCTTAATGGAATCAGCAGACCAGCGTATTGCTGCGCTCAACGACCCAAGCTTAGTCTCACTGCGACAATCAATGGCAAACGACATTACCAAGCTAAGAACCATCCCATTAATCGACCGAGATGGCTTGGTGCTTCGTCTTACGTCGCTTCAGCAACAAGTTGATAGCTTGCCTCTTGCCAATGCGATACTTCCTGATGCACCCGAGGTGAAAAAGCAGGCAGTATCAAATGATATCTACGATTGGCAAGACAATCTAATGACATCATTGAAAGATTTCTCGGAAAATTTCATTACCTTTAGAACTCGTGATGGCAATGTGATTCCACTTCTGTCTCCTTCTCAGCATTTCTATCTAAGAGAGAATGTTAAATCAAAAATAGAAACGGCCATACGAGCTGTTTATAAGGAACAAAGTGAAATTTACAAGGTGTCACTGGAAGCAGCCGACCAATGGTCAAACTCGTTCTTCGATCAAAACAATAATACGGTTAAAGAATTTAGCGCAGCACTTAGCAAATTAGGTGCTCAGAACATCCAAGTAAATTATCCCGTTAAGCTGGAAACACAAGCTCAACTTTCTGATGTCATCACAGAGCGCTTGCGTCGAGAGGTAACCACTATCATTACGGAGGAGAAAAAATGATTCGATTAATTTTTCTCTTTGTCGTACTGGGTGCAGGGCTGTTTGTCGGCACTCAATTCTCTGGCCAGCAAGGATATGTCTTAATATCGATAGCTAATCAAACCATCGAAATGAGCGTAACGACATTAGTCATCTTTGTTATTGGCGCTCTTGCTGCATTGTTCTTACTTGAATATATCGTTAAAAAAATACTTTATACGAGCGTTTCGACATTCAATTACTTTAGCGTCAGGAAGCTACGTCGCTCAAGACGTTATACCAATGAAGGCATCATCAAGTTACTTGAAGGTGACTGGAAAATAGCGGAGAAAAAAGTCACACGCTGGGCGAACCATCATGACATGCCATTACTGTGTTATTTAGTGGCATCAGAAGCTGCACTTGGCCAAGGTGATAAAACGAAAAGAGACCATTATCTAACGCTTGCAGCTCAACAAGACAACTCAGATCTCGCAGTAGAGCTGACGAGAGCAAAGCAAGCAGTTCGCGAAGAAGAATATGAACTAGCGCTACCGATCTTAGAGTCTCTAAAGCAACAGCACCCACAAAATACAATTGTCCTGAGTTTGCTTAAGTCAACCTATCAAGCATTGGAAGAATGGCAACCGCTCATTGATTTATTACCTAAATTAAAGAAAGCGAAGCTAATCGAAGAGCTTGAACAGAATGAACTAGAAGAGCGAGCTCAATGTGGCCTTTTACAAGATGTTGCGACGCAACAAGGCAGCGAAGGACTGATTACTCATTGGGATAAGCTGCCAAGAAAGACGCGTCAGAGTTCACACCTCATAAGCTGCTTTACTAAACAGCTTATCGCTCGTAAATCTGATAGCGAGGCATTCACGGTCATTAAAGAAGCCTTGCGTAAGCAGCCGAGTGATGACCTTTATTCACTATTACCTGAGCTTAACTTAGCTGATTCACACCCAGCTGTTGTCTTATTAGAAGATACTCTGAAGAAGCACCCTAGCAATGCACTTGCACACAGTGCATTGGCCCAATTTTATTTCCGTGGTGAAAATTGGCCTGAGTCTCAGAAACACTTCGAACAAGCGCTATCTATACGTCCTGACGTGTCTGATTATGCTTACTTAGCCGATACCTTGGAGAAACAAGATATGACCAAGGCAGCCGGCGAAGTATCACGAAAAGCACTCACGTTGATAGATAGATAACTAGATAGGTACAGTCAGACTGTTCAGTAAAGCACCTCTATTGGGGTAATGCCGATCAGTTAAAG
>NZ_MCUW01000031.1 GCF_002873335.1 Vibrio sp. 10N.286.49.B1
GCAACGTATGCGTGACTTGTCACTACAATCTTCAAATGGTTCAAACTCAAAATCTGAGCGTGTCGCAATTCAAGAAGAAGTGACGGCGTTGAATGACGAGCTTAACCGTATCGCTGAAACCACGTCTTTTGGTGGTAACCGTCTATTAAACGGTACCTACGGCACACAATCATTCCAAATCGGTGCAGACAACGGTGAAGCGGTGATGCTGAACCTTAATGACATGCGCTCTGATAACTCAAGAATGGGTGGCACAAGCTACCAAGCAGAAAACGCGAAAGGCAAAGACTGGAGCGTAGCGGCCGGTTCAAATGATTTGAACATCACGCTAACAGACAGCTTTGGTGAAGAGCAAAACATCGCTATCACGGCTAAATCGGGTGATGACATCGAGCAACTGGCAACTTACATCAATGGTCAAACTGACCTTGTGAAAGCATCGGTCAATGAAGATGGCCAGCTGCAAATGTTTGCCGGTAACAACAAAGTAGACGGTGAAGTGTCATTTGGTGGGTCACTGGCAGGTGAGCTTGGCATGCAAGATGGCCAAGCGGTTACGGTGAACACTATTGACGTGACAAGCGTGGGTGGTGCACAAGAGTCAGTGGCTATCATCGATTCAGCATTGAAATATGTGGACAGCCACCGTGCTGAACTTGGTGCATTCCAAAACCGTTTCGACCATGCGATCAACAACCTTGATAACATTAACGAAAACGTGAATGCCTCGAAGAGCCGTATCAAAGATACTGACTTCGCCAAAGAAACCACTGAGATGACGAAGAACCAAATTCTTTCTCAAGCTTCAAGCTCAATCTTGGCACAAGCCAAGCAAGCGCCTCAAGCGGCAATGAGTCTGCTAGGTTAATTAGGCTTTTAATAAATTTTATCCACGATTTACGAGATCGTTTGAATGACAAAAACCAGAGCTTAGGCTCTGGTTTTTTAGTCTAACAACATTAACGTAGTGATGAGCAAAGCCTGTTTGGTTAGGCGTTATAGTGCCAACTATCACGCAAGTGCTTTTAATTATTGTGCTGCTGAGAGGGCGTATCAACATGACCTAGCTGCCGCTCAGGATCGATGACATCTCGTATTTTTTGCTTGAGGATCTTAGCCTCAGGAAAGCCGCCATCCTTTTTCCGTTCCCAAACTTGAATGTCATTACACCATATCTCAAATCGACCTCCAGTGTCGGGGTGGAGCGATACGGTGCTGATATCTTCGCTGAACGTATGCAGTAACTCTTGGGTAAGCCACGTTGAGCGCAGCATCCAATTACACTGTCGGCAGTAGTAGATATCAATGTTTGCTTTATCCATGGCTAGGTACCTGTTTTTGATTCGTTAGTTGTTTCAGGGAGAACGGGGTAAATCCAAGACAACAAAAAGGAGGCCATGATCGCCCCCTTTTTGTGATTCTAATGCGACAGCTATGTTAGTTAGAAAACAATACCGACGACCCTTGATTTAGGCTAGTCAGCAGCAGTGTTTTACCATTAACAATGTCGATACGACGGCTTTGCTGTGCTTCCATCTTCAAAAACTGTTTAATCATGGCTAATTGCTCATGGGTGAACTCATCAGATTGCGCGGTCGCGGTGTCTTTAAATTCACGAGGAGAAATCAACAAGTAGTTATCACTGATTGCCCAGGTGCCCGTTTCTGAAATTTTAATGAGTGTATGCGACTCAGAGTCCTTACCAAACAAACGCATTGAAGATTCACGAATGTAGGTTCCTTCCGGTAAGTATTTGACATTAGCAGACATCTCTAACCGGCTTAATGGGCCAATATCCGTGTCTGGCGCATTATTTGCGGCGATAATGCCCACCATGTTGCTTTGCCATTCGTTTGAGGTGAGTACCTGCTCAAGCTTGAGATCGCTTCCCCAATAAAGCCAAGCGCTCAAGGCAGTGGAGAGTGCAAGTAGAATTGACGCGTATTTCATTTTCATCTTGTTATCCTCTACTCGCACACTTTGCTTAGATCAGACTGCTCAGTGAAGATTCTCATCGTCACGTTCTCGCTTGAGTGTTCCATCGTGTGGATGAAGTTCAGAGCGATTTGATCGCCTTGATCGCCAGTCACAATCACTTGTTCAGGCAGCTTTTCTGCCGTATGTGATTCAATGTACTTGACGACACATTGCTCAATCTTAGGCTGCCAACTTGAGACGTCAGGGTGACTTTCTGGAGTGACAATCCGAACGTTATCGACGACTGCTAACTCTCTGAAGCTCGATTCTGCCGGGTTGGTGCCTATTAATACCAACACGGGTAATAGTAAAGCGAGCGCGAGCATACCCCATACAGTCGGTGGCGTTTTCGGCGCAGGCTCTTTGGTGATGGCGGATTGTGACGATGTAGATGCTGGCTGTGTTTCTGTCAGCTCTGTCGGTAGTTCAGCAACCGGCGCTTCGTTGATATTATTGAGGTCTATTGAACTCAACGGCGCAGAACGCTCAACACTTGAAATCAGTTGATAGCCACGTTTTGGCACTGTTTTTACGAACAATGGCGATTTTGTTGGGTCTTTCAACATTTTTCTAAGTGTTGAAATTGCTTGTGTTAGGCTTGAATCATCGACTTCAAAGCCTTGATCTCTCCAAACGAATTCATGAAGTTCGTGGCGAGTAACCACCTCGTTAGGACGCTCTGCAAGAAGAAGCAAGATGCGACTTTCATTACTACCAAGACGTACTACTTCATCGTTGTTCGTTTGATCGACCAAGGAATTGCTATTTGGATCAAAGATATATCTTTGGCCGAGTATGAACTTAGTGCCTATGTTACTCATTGCATTCTTCTATATAATGTCGCGGGGCGATAGGTAATAATATTCTGGCGCTGAATATTGTGCAGTGCCAATTATAGTAATTTAGGATTTTTTTATAGTCAGGGGCGTAAGGATAATAAAAACAAAACAAAAAAACAGCAATTTTATGTTTTTTGACCTTGAATTTACAATCTTCAGCCTCATTTCTTTATCAGACCAATCTTAAGAGTATCGAGTGCAAATAAATGTCGATACTTGATACTAAAAGTGTGATGGAGATAACATGAGCGCAACAGAAACAAACAACAAAGAAACTCGTGGCTTTCAATCTGAAGTAAAACAGTTACTTCACTTAATGATTCACTCTTTGTATTCCAATAAAGAAATCTTTCTTCGAGAGCTTATCTCGAACGCATCCGATGCGGCAGACAAATTGCGCTTTCAGGCGTTATCTAATGGTGACTTATACCAAGGTGATGCAGATTTAGGCGTTAAGCTATCATTTAATGAAGAAAACAACACGCTGACGGTGTCTGATAACGGCGTTGGTATGTCACGTGATGATGTGATTGAACACTTAGGCACCATCGCAAAATCGGGAACGAAAGAGTTCTTCTCTAAACTGTCTGAAGAGCAAGGGAAAGATTCTCAGCTTATCGGCCAATTTGGTGTGGGTTTTTATTCAGCGTTTATTGTTGCTGATGCGGTAACTGTTCGTACTCGTGCTGCTGGCGCTCCTGTGGAACAGGGTGTGCAATGGCATTCAGCTGGCGAGGGTGATTACTCAATTGAAGATATCACTAAAGAGACTCGCGGCACGGATATCATTCTTCACATGCGTGACGAGGGCAAAGAGTTCTTGTCTGAGTGGCGTCTAAAAGAAATTATTAGCAAATACTCTGACCATATTGGTATTCCAGTTTCAATTCAGACCGCAGAACGCGACGAAGAAGGCAAAGAAACGGGCGAAATGAAGTGGGAGCAAATCAACAAGGCGCAAGCATTGTGGACCCGCAATAAATCAGACATCACGGATGAAGAATACCAAGAGTTTTATAAACACGTTTCTCATGATTTTGCTGATCCACTGCAGTGGAGCCATAACAAGGTAGAAGGTAAAAACGACTACACTAGCTTGCTGTATATCCCAGCTAAAGCTCCGTTTGATATGATGAACCGTGACCACAAGAGCGGTTTGAAGCTCTATGTTCAACGTGTATTCATAATGGATGACGCGGAACAGTTTATGCCGTCATACCTTCGTTTTATGCGTGGATTGATTGATTCAAATGACCTGCCACTCAATGTTTCTCGTGAAATTCTACAAGATAACAAAGTCACGCAGTCATTAAGAAATGCTTGTACGAAGCGTGTCTTGACTATGCTTGATCGTTTGGCGAAAAACGACGAAGAAAAATATCAGTCTTTCTGGAAAGAGTTTGGTTTGGTCTTGAAAGAAGGCCCAGCAGAAGACATGGCGAACAAAGAAAAAATCGCCGGTCTATTACGCTTCGCCTCAACAGAACTGGACAGCGCTGAGCAAACTATCGGTCTTGCGTCATACATCGAACGTATGAAAGAAGGTCAAGATAAGATTTATTACCTAACAGCAGACAGCTACGCTGCCGCGAAGAACAGCCCACACTTGGAGCAATTTAAAGCGAAAGGCATCGAGGTTGTTCTGATGTTTGACCGCATCGATGAATGGTTGATGAACTACCTAACGGAGTTCGATGGAAAGCAATTCCAATCAATTACTAAGTCAGGTCTTGATCTAAGTAAGTTTGAAGACGAAGCAGAAAAAGAAAAACACAAAGAGACAGAAGAAGAGTTTAAATCTGTAGTCGAGCGTACGCAAGCTTACTTAGGTGACCGAGTTAAAGAGGTTCGCACAACCTTTAAACTCGCGACTACGCCTGCTGTTGTCGTGACGGATGACTTTGAAATGGGGACGCAAATGGCGAAGCTATTAGAAGCCGCAGGACAAGAAGTGCCAGAGGTGAAGTATATCTTTGAAATTAACCCTGAGCATGAGCTTGTCAAACGTATGGCGGATGAAGCCGACGAAGAAGCATTTGGTGGCTGGGTTGAAGTTTTACTCGGTCAAGCAATGTTGGCAGAGCGTGGTTCGATGACTGACCCGTCTCAATTCTTAGGCGCGGTTAATCGACTTTTGTCTAACGTAAAATAGCCATTTACAAGGTAATCAATGAGCTCATTTCGGTGAGTTCATTGATTTTTGTGCCTTAACCTCCCATTTTTAGTTAACTTTATATTTTCAGTGGGCATTCTTTAGTCGTATTTAACGCCAAGCACGAATTTTCTATGCTAGAATGCGACGCTTGAATAATCATTCATTTTATCTTTATACCGAAACTTATCGTCGACCTGCTTTTCAAGGCTTAGCTTTGGTTGTGAGCTTCGGTATAAAATCTTTTTATCTTTAAGAGGAAATATCATGCGCATCATTCTTTTAGGTGCTCCAGGTGCTGGTAAAGGCACACAAGCTCAATTCATCATGGAAAAGTACGGTATTCCTCAAATTTCCACAGGTGACATGCTACGTGCTGCTATTAAAGCAGGTACTGAGCTTGGCAAAAAAGCAAAAGCCGTTATTGACGCAGGCCAGCTTGTGTCAGATGACATTATCTTAGGTCTGATTAAAGAGCGTATTGCTCAAGACGATTGTGAGAAAGGTTTTTTGCTTGACGGGTTCCCACGTACAATCCCTCAAGCGGATGGTCTAAAAGAGATGGGCATTATCGTTGATTACGTCATCGAGTTTGATGTTGCAGATAGCGTTATTGTTGATCGTATGGCCGGCCGTCGTGCTCACCTTGCGTCTGGACGTACTTACCATGTGACTTACAATCCACCTAAAGTGGAAGGTAAGGATGATGTGACTGGTGAAGACCTAGTGGTTCGTGATGACGATAAAGAAGAGACAGTACGTGCTCGTCTTGGTGTTTATCACGATCAAACTGCACCGCTAATCGCATACTACGGTAAAGAAGCGGAAGCGGGCAATACTCAGTACCTTAAGTTTGACGGTACAAAACAAGTTGACGCAGTAAGCGCTGATATCGAAAAAGCACTATCTTAATTGCTCATTCGTGAATCTTGTTAAAAAACGACCCTTTAGGGTCGTTTTTTTTTGATCCAAGCTTGCGTTAACTGGGTATAATCTCTCTTGAATTTGGGTTAATTGAAAGGGAATCTATGAGCATGGCACCAAACACTGGAGTGTTATTGGTAAATTTGGGAACACCTGATGCACCAACACCAAAAGCTATACGCGCTTTTCTCGGTGAGTTCTTACATGATCATAGAGTCGTTGATATGACTCGTTGGCTCTGGTGTCCCATTTTACATGGGGTCATCTTGCCTATTCGTTCGCCAAAAGTCGCGAAGCTGTATCAATCGGTTTGGATGGAAGAGGGCTCTCCCTTAATGGTGTATTCAGCCAGACAGGCGAAGGCGCTCCAAACGCGTGTAAACGTCCCTGTAGAGCTGGGTATGACTTATGGTAACCCATCGCTGAAGCACGGGCTTTCTTCGTTGTTAAAACAAGGGGTAGAGAAAGTGATTGTATTGTCTCTATACCCACAGTACTCCGGAACGACGAGTGCTGCGGTTTTTGATGGATTAGCTAAAGCGTGTAAGGCTTTTCCGACCATACCAAGTATGAATTTTATTCGAGATTATTATCAGCATCCGCTCTACATCAAGGCTCTCGCGCAAAAAGTAAAAGCGCACTGGGACAAGCACGGGCAAGACTACTTACTGTGCTCTTACCACGGAATCCCAAAACGGTACGCTGATAATGGCGATGTTTACCCTCTGCATTGTGAACAGACCACCAAGTTACTGGCCGACGAGCTTGGGTTAGATGATTCTCAGATCGGGATGAGCTATCAATCTATTTTTGGGCGGGAAGAGTGGTTGAAGCCTTACACGGCAAAAACCTTGGAAACAATGCCGAGCCAAGGCATCAAGCGCTTAAACGTCATTACGCCCGCGTTCTCGGTAGATTGTCTTGAGACGCTCGAGGAAATTGCGGTAGAGTGCCGTGATATTTTTGTCGAGGCTGGTGGTGAGTCTTACCAATACATCGAATGTTTGAATGATTCGGAGATCCATATCGACATGATGGTTGACCTTGTCCAGTCGAGTCTATAACGATTATTCAAATAAGTTCGCGATGAGCGAAGACAATAAAAAGCCACTCTAATTAGAGTGGCTTTTTATTGGTATGTGACCCGTCCTCATTATGCAAGTTGAGCTTGTTGCTCTTCTACTTCTTGAGCGTTAGATGTTGTAGCGCTTTCTGCGCCATGCATCCATTTCACTAACGTGTTAGCACAAAGTAGCAAAATGACGCCGGAGATAACGGCGGTGATGGCAATACCACCGAAGATAGACATGGCACCTAGTTCGCCCACATGAGAGCCAATTAAGCCAGCAACATAGTTAGCTATGGCATTGAAACCAAACCACGCGCCCATCATTAACGAAGCAAGACGAAGTGGCGCAAGCTTTGTCACTAGAGACAAGCCGATCGGTGATATGCATAGTTCACCGAGTGTATGGAAGAAGAAAGCACCGACTAGCCATAGCATAGAGGTCTTAACACCGGTATCGCCACCTTGCTCCATAACCGCTCCAACCATGCATAAAAAGCCTAAAGCAAGGAAGAATAACGCCATCGCAAACTTCACTGGAGAATTAGGTTCGCGTTTACCGAGTTTGACCCAGATCGCCGCAAGGACAGGGGCAAGGGTAATAACGAAGAACGGGTTTAACGATTGAAACCAAGCAGCAGGCACTTCGAAGCTGCCAATCATTCGGTCTGTATATTGCTGGGTGTAGATATTCATCAAGCCGCCAGCTTGTTCAAATCCAGCCCAAAATACGATAACAAAAAGGCCCATGATAAGAATCACTTTTAGGCGGTCTAGTTCTTCGCGAGTTAAAGGTGCTTTGGTTTTGTTTTTGTTGAGTGCGCGAGCACGTGCTGCTGCGGGTACGGTACCGATATCGCCGAGCCAAGATTTAGACATCGTTAACTGCATAATGATACTGATAACCATACCAATCCCTGCAATTAAGAAACCCGCACGCCAGCCGTAAGAGCCAGTGACCGAACCAGAAGCAATACCTGCTAGTAAAGAACCTAGGTTGATGCCCATATAAAAGATGGTGAACGCGCCATCACGACGGTTGTCGCCGTCTTTGTATAGGTCACCAACCATGGTTGAGATGTTTGGCTTAAACATGCCGTTACCAGCAATCAGTAGCGCAAGGCCAAGGTAAAAGGCTTGTTCTGCAGGAAGACCAATGGCACCCACAGGTAGCGCAAGCGTAAATTGACCTGCCGCCATTAAGACACCACCAATGATGATGGAACGACGTTGCCCTAGATAGTTGTCTGCGATCCAACCGCCAATCAGTGGTGTGATATAAACCAGTCCAGTATAGATGCCATATAAATCTAGAGCATCTTTAGTGGACCAACCCATACCGCCGTTCATTGTTGCATCGGTTAAAAATAAGACCAAAATGGCGCGCATGGCGTAGTAGGAAAAGCGTTCCCATAGCTCGGTACCAAATAGTAAAAATAGACCACGAGGGTGACCTAGAATGTTGTGTTGTGCTGTCATAAGTTTTACTAATTTTAGTTATTAAAGAATATAATGTGCACCAATGTATACATAACAAAATTTAAAACTGCAATAGGCTTGATTTATAGCTTATGTGAACAACTGTTCTAACTTGATGAATTGTAAGATTTTTTTACAAAAAGAGCACGAAATTATCGTGCTGGAAACTAATATTTCATTTTTAACATTGTGCAAGTAACAACTTCGTTAATAGGACGATGTCAGAACCTTCTGGCGAGTTGGAGCTGAAATATGGCTTTGTGGTACGATGTAGGGCAGTGACTGCGGGTTAGATAAAAATAAAAGGCTAAGTGAACACAATGAAATGTTGGTATTTGCTGTATTGTAAACGAGGCGATCAAGCGAGAGCGAAGCTTCACCTTGAGAACCAGGGCGTACAATGCTACTACCCAGAAGTGGAAGTAGAAAAGATACAACGAGGCAAAAGGCAAAAGGTCAAAGAGCCGCTTTTTCCATCGTACATGTTTATCTATTTTGATTTCGAAGCGGGACCGTCGTTCACGACGATTCGATCGACACGCGGTGTTGTTGATTTTATTCGCTTTGGTGCACAGCCTACCGAAGTACAAGGTGATCTTGTGTTTGAACTGCAACAGGCGGTACATTTTTGTGTTGAGGCACAACAGCAAGAACTTCCAGAAGCTGGAGACTGCGTTAAGATTATTGCCGGTCAGTTTGCAGGCATTGAGGCTATTTTCCACGAACCTGATGGAGAAGCTCGCTCGATAATGTTGGTCAACCTTATTAACAAACCGGTTCCGGTGAGTATTGATAATAAAGATCTAGACTTATAATTACAGCCTTCCGGTACACCATTAGTTAAAGTGTTTTCATTGTGTAGATGCTAAACGTGGTATGCAGACCCTATTTATCGAGTGCGAATAGGCAAAATGATGGCACAAATAAAAAGGCGTAATCACTGGGTAATTACGCCTTTGAACTTTATTCGTCTATAAATTGAGCATCGAGCTAAAAGAGGGAGGTTCTACCTTTCGTCTTCTGGCAGTTGAACGTTCAATTCTAGGACTGAAATATCGTCATCTTTATGCTCAAAAGAAAGATCCACCATCGACGGATCAATATCGACGTATTTAGCAATGACATTAAGAATGTCTTCTTTCAATTGCGGTAAATAAGAGGGTGATGGTGAGCCTTCACTGCGACGTTCAGCCACAATGATCTGCAAACGCTCTTTTGCTAAGTTTGCAGAATTTTTTTTCTGTGGGCGGAAAAATTCAAGTAGTGACATGCATTAACCCCCAAATAAACGTTTGAAAATACCTTTCTTTTGCTCCGTTAGGAAGCGGAAGTCCACCTGCTCTCCTAATAAGCGCTCAACCGTGTCATTATAGGCCAATCCGGCATCTGACTCATTATCGAAAATGACAGGTACACCTTTATTTGAGGCATTAAGGACAGCTTGGCTCTCCGGAATAACCCCTAATAAAGAAATATGTAGGATCTCTTCTACATCCTCCACCGACAGCATTTCACCTTGATTCACGCGCGTTGGGTTATAGCGGGTTAGCAACAAGTGTTGCTTCACTGGCTCAAGGCTTTCTTCTGCGCGGCGTGATTTTGAATCTAGGATACCCAGGATTCGATCTGAATCTCGAACCGATGACACTTCTGGGTTAGTCGTCACGATGGCTTCATCAGCAAAATATAACGCCATCAATGCGCCTTGTTCGATTCCTGCGGGTGAATCACAAATGACAAAATCAAAACCCATTTCATCGAGGTCGTCGAGTACTCGACGCACGCCATCGCGTGTCAATGCATCCTTGTCACGCGTCTGGGATGCGGGAAGGATGAAGAGGTTATCCGTGCGTTTGTCTTTGATTAGCGCCTGATTTAGCGTTGCTTCGCCGTTAATGACATTGACGAAGTCATAGACGACGCGACGTTCACAGCCCATAATGAGGTCAAGGTTACGCAAACCTATATCAAAATCGATCACTGCCGTTTTCTTGCCTTTTAGCGCTAAACCAGAGGCAATTGCGGCACTAGATGTGGTCTTACCGACGCCACCTTTTCCTGACGTTACAACAATAATGCGGGCCATTATTCGTATTCCTTTTTTTTATATCGTAAGAATGTCAAAGCTGAGGGTGTCGTTGGTCATACCAAACATTACTTTTTTTCCCCAGTATTCACTTTCAATCTGTTCGCTGAGCCAGTAATTTCCAGCAATGGAGACCAGCTCGGCTTGTAAATCGTTACACAGAATCTTCGCTTCAGTAGAGCCACTTGCTCCGGCGATGGCGCGTCCTCGTAATGTGCCATGGATGTGTATTGTGCCATCAGCAATCACTTCAGCGCCTGCACTCACATGGCTTAAAATAACCAGGTCGCCATTTTTGGCGTAAATTTGCTGCCCGGAACGAACGGGGCTACGAACTATTTTTGTCGGCTCCATTTTTGCGGGTGCTTTCGCGGGCGCTTTACTGGCCGTCATAATCGCAAAGCCTGCTTCAGAGGCTCGATTCTGTGTTCGCTTATCTTGGCAGCCTGTCACGCCAACAGGGATCATTCCCGCTTCTTCAATACCCAATTTAAGGTCGAGAAAGTGGATATCGCCGTGGACTTGGCTGATATTTAATACAACGGGGGCAGCCGCAAAAAATGTAGGTGCTTGTTGGACTTTATCTTGCAGAAATTGAACTGCTTTAGACACATCGTTGTCAGAAAGATGCAACACCGATAAAGTGAAGCTACTGCCTTTCAAATCAGGGGATGGTGACATTGATGATCAATTCCTTGTGCCAATGACATTGCTTTAGGTTAGGCTAATCATGTTATATTTCAACACTAAAGACAGCAAGCTATCTTGCTCGCAAATAGATAATTTACTGTCAATTTCGATTAAACACACCGTATCGCCTTTTTATAGGTGAAAAGTACGGTGATAAAAGAGACATACCAATGCTTTGTTCAATTTATAAAAGTGCTAAAAAAGAAGGGGCTTACCTCTACATCACCAAAAAAGATGACTTTTCACAGGTTCCTGACGCTCTACTGGAAATGTTCGGAAGACCAACACTTGTTATGGTTGTAAAGTTGGATGGCCGCACGCTAGCGCAGGTTGATATTGAAAAAGTAAAAAAAGCGCTTGTCGAAGATGGTTTTTTCTTACAGGTGCCGCCACCAAAAGAGAACCTACTGGAGCAATACAAAGCTCAGAAAGCAAAAAACAAATAGATGATATTGGTTCAGCACGAGATGAGGTCAGCATCTGCTATGCTGGCCACGGGTGCGATATGTGACCAAGACAGTTATTGTGATCTAGAAAATAGCGGTGACCGAGAAGGTAAAGACTCAACAACTCGTCATCGAAAGTAAATACAAACATCAGAAAATACTAAAGCTAGAACCGTGAGTACCAAGCATTTGTTTATGAAAGCAGGGGCTAATAATCAGGTTTTAGAACCAATAGGTTTGTGAAAAGCCAAACGTCAGGAAGAAGTGAAGACGCTCTGGGGAGGGCACTTTGAAGAGAATGTTGTCAGTTGTGTTAGGGGTAAGCTTATCAGCGAGCGTACTAGCGTCAGAAAAGGAAAGTTTTGAAGACTACGTCGAGGGCTTGAAGCAAGAAGCTAAATCACTTGGCATCTCAGAGCAAATACTCACCGAGGCCTTTAAAGGCGTTGAATTCAAACCAAGAGCCGTTACGGCCGATCGCAATCAACCAGAGAAAAAACTCACGCTTGATGAATATATTCCTCGCGCGGTTCCTGACTGGAAAGTGAAGAAGGCCAAAGAATTACATAGTAAGTACTACTCAGAGTTGAAAGCGGTGGCTGATAAATATGGCGTCCAGTCACGGTTTATCGTTGCGCTTTGGGGGGTTGAAAGTAATTTCGGCACTTACACAGGAAATTATCGCGTCATTGATGCACTCTCAACACTGGCGTATGAAGGGCGTCGTGAGGCGTTCTTCCGTAAAGAAGCCTTAGCAGCGTTAACCATTCTAGAGGAAGGGCACATTGCGCCTGACAAGATGAAAGGGTCGTGGGCGGGTGCCATGGGCCAGAGTCAGTTTATGCCAAGTTCATTCCTTAGCTTTGCCGCTGACGGTAATGGTGACGGAAAGAAAGATATTTGGAATACGGAAGCGGATGTTTTCGCCTCAACGGCTAACTACCTTGCGCAATCGGGGTGGAATGACGATTATACTTGGGGGCGCCAGGTTAAGGTTTCGCATGGTATTTCTCCGGATCTTCAAGGACGAGAAGCAGAAAAGGGTAAGTATCTTCAAGAGTGGAGTAAATTAGGTGTGACACGCTATGACGGGCAGCCATTACCTCAACTTGATGAAGATGTGAAAGCTTGGCTAATTATGCCGGATGAAGAAAATGGGCGAGTATACTTGGTGTACAACAACTACAACGTGTTAATGAAGTGGAATCGTTCGTACTATTTTGCGCTTGCCGTCAGTCATCTCGCTGATCGAATCGCAATGGATTAAACCTGTAAGCTAGCGAATAAGGTCTTAAGGTCACCATGACATTAAGACCTTTTTTATTGGCAGTAAACGATAGAGTTGGTACTAGCTTACTAGCCAGTGACACCTTCTAAAAAGCGCGTCAGTTCATCAACGGCTTGTCGGTTGGATGATTGGACGGTCACTTCTGTGCCTTTAACCAATTCTAAGGTTTGGATCTTAAATAGATTTTTGGCGGTTGCGGTTTTTCCTTTAGAGACAATCTCCACCTCTTCGGCATATTTCTTTGCTTCTTTAACAAACATAGCGGCTGGGCGTGTATGAAGTCCGCTTTCTGCGGTAATGACGGCGCTTTTCTTGAACATACCTTTTTCCTCGTTATTGAATGAGTATTCCTATTTGCCCTAGTGTTAACTATGTACAAAGCGCAATACCGTGACCAAGGTAAAAGATGGCAATTGTCAAACATTCCCGATGTGAAAATTGAGAGTCAATTTGAATTATTGCCTTGATTTATAAGTACTATCTTATGTTATGCGCCATAGGCTATGACCGAATGCCATACACCACTCAGAGTCATGCCGTTCACTGTGAACCATCACGGCTAACTCGAACTTATCTTTTGGTGAAACCTCATGATGGGTGATGAGTAAGATTACGATTCCCACCACGTCCCGGGTGTTGGGGTTATCCCTAACCCGGATAGGACGATCTTAGCGCCAATCTTCGGACAAACCATGTTAACGCCTTGTCGCTTAGCTTCTTGTTGGGCGCGTTTTAGTGGTTCATTCCAGGCGTGGTAAGACAAGTCGAAGGTTGAGTTGTGGATGGGTAGCATGTAGCGACCTTTGACATCCAAATGTGCCTGTACACTTTGCTCTGGAAACATATGGATACTCGCCCACTTTTCGTCATAGGCACCGGTTTCCATGAGGGTAAGATCAAAGGGGCCAAACCGATCGCCAATGTCTTTGAAGCCGCTAAAGTAGCCAGAATCGCCACTGAAATAAATATTTGCGCCTGATGCTTGAATGATCCAACTCCCCCATAGCGAGGTGTCTCGCGCTTTGTACGACCGACCAGAAAAATGCTGGGCAGGAGCAAAAACAAAACGGATAGTGCCTATGGTGTGTGATTGCCACCAGTTAAATTCAGTCACCTTATATGACGGCACGCCCCATTCGAGGAGGTGTCGGCCTACTCGCGCAGGCACAATAAAGCGGGTGACCTTGTGGTGAATTTGCTTGATCGTTGATTTATCTAAGTGATCATAATGATCGTGGCTAATCATGCAGATGTCGATGGTTGGAAGATCCGCGATAGAAATAGGCAATGCATGGCATCGCTTGGGACCAGCCCAATCGAGTGGGGAAGCTCGCTCAGTCATTACTGGGTCTGTTAACAAGATTTTGCCGTCTAGCTTCATCAATACGGTTGAGTGGCCGAGCCGAAAGACACAGTCTTGTTTCTCTTGGTCAATGTCGTGTTGGGAAAGGGAGTCTACTGGAATGTTGGGCGCATGGATATTGAGAAGATTATCGATATTCAGGTAAGAACGTAGGGTAGTGACTTTGTCTTTAAATGTAGGGGCATAGAGCGTTTCAGTGTTCGTGAATCGACTCGGTTTCGTATCACTAGAAAACAAAAACGCTTTCACGCTTTGTGACATAAAAGCAGGCATACGTGATGTCCTATTAATTATAGTAACATCCTTAGTGTTGTATGGCTTGGTGACATTTAGATGTGACTACAGCGAAACAAATATGTAGATAAAATGACCAGATTGAAATAAATGCCGCTATGAGTACAGGGAAAGAAGTCATCCCGTCGGTGATTGAATTTGTGTTCTTATGGCGTTAACACGACTTTATTATTGATTCGCCACACGGATTATATTCACAGCACTGATTATGGTTTGCACTAGGTACTGAGCTTTATTTTCTTGAGCAAAAAAAAAGCTTAGGTTAATGAATTTGGTGTGAAATGGGGTTTCGCATGTTGGTAGGAGTGCTATGAGCATGAAAAGAGGAATAGATAGGTTTTCAGGGGGGGGGAGGAAGTGAGTGCTGAGCATTGCTCAAGAGAGTGCAGGTCTTAGGCAATATAATAACCCGCACTCTTTTTTACTTTAATAGTACAACGCTTGGCTATTTTTTACTGGTGTGGAACTGCTCACAAGCGATCATTGTATTCTCAATCAGGCTAGCGACAGTCATTGGACCCACACCACCTGGTACTGGCGTGATAAAGCTCGCGTTTGTTCTAGCCACGTCGTATTCGACATCGCCGACAAGTTTGCCATCGTCCATGCGATTGATACCGACATCGACCACGACGGCCCCTTTTTTGATCCAGTTACCTGGAATAAAGTTAGGTTTACCAACGGCAACCACAACAATATCAGCCTGACGAACATGCCCTTCTAGATCTTTAGTGAAGCGATGACATGTGGTTGTGGTACAACCTGCAAGTAATAGTTCAAGGGTCATTGGGCGACCAACAATATTCGATGCACCAACCACCACGGCATGTTTGCCACGCATTTGGATATTGTAGCGATCCAATAGGGTGATGATGCCTTTTGGTGTGCAAGAGCGAAGCTTAGGCATACGTTGTGCTAGGCGGCCGACATTGTATGGGTGGAAGCCGTCGACGTCTTTCTCTGGGATAATACGCTCTAGGACGCGAGTGTCATCAATGCCAGCAGGAAGTGGTAACTGCACCAAAATACCGTCGACTTCTGGATCGTTATTTAGCGTATCAATCAAGGCTAATAATTCTTCTTGCTTCGCGGTTGCAGGAAGATCAAAAGATTTCGAGACAAATCCGACTTCTTCACAAGCTCGGCGTTTGCTTCCTACGTAAACTTGAGAAGCAGGATCTTCACCCACAAGGACAACCGCTAGGCCGGGCGCTCTTAGGCCTGCGTCTGTACGAGCTTTCACTCGAGCTGCGACTTCAGAGCGGACAGTTTGAGAGATCAGTTTCCCATCGATGTTTTGAGCAGTCATAATTTTCCTTGAGAAAGTTAATTGGCTGTTATTTTTGTGTGCATTGTCCCAGAAAAGTATTTCAAAAGCCAGAAAGCAAACGTTTGCTTCGTTTAAAATCTCATCTTCTACCTACAGGTTGTGTTTTTTTTGGGCATTTGAATCATAAAGAGTAAGAAAGCCATTGATTTACCGAGTTCATCTCGTATAATCCTTTCCCTGTAGCGCGCCCTTAGCTCAGCTGGATAGAGCACGTCCCTTCTAAGGATGTGGTCGTAGGTTCGAATCCTACAGGGCGCGCCAACTATTTAGAAACCCCTGATAGCTCATTGAGTTATCAGGGGTTTTGCTTTTTCTACGATATATAATGTATCTGCTACACTATCACCATCTTATTGCGCGTCATTCATCACGCGTTATTGTTAGCGCGTCATCGACACTATGAGAGACTCTTTTATGCCGTTTACCAAGCTTGGGCTCAGTACCCCACTACTGAATGCGATTGAAAAGGTGGGTTATGACAAGCCAACCACGATTCAGACTAAAGCCATTCCTATCATTTTAAATGGTGATAACCTTCTTGCGGCGGCGCAAACCGGCACCGGTAAAACGGCGAGCTTTGTCCTGCCGATTTTAGAAAAACTGAGCCGTGGTGAGACACAGCGTAAAAAGCGTGCTCGTGCGTTGATATTGACGCCCACACGTGAGCTTGCTCAGCAGGTTCATCAAAGCATTGAAACCTACGGTCAGGAGCTGTCGCTTAAGTCGATGGCGATGTATGGCGGCGTGGATTATGCTCCACAGAAACAAGCGTTAATTGAGGGTGTCGACATTGTTGTGGCGACACCGGGTCGTTTGCTCGACTTGTATGGACAGCATGCAATACACCTAGATGAAGTTGAATGTCTGGTGTTAGATGAAGCCGATAAAATGCTTGATATGGGCTTTATTGAGGCCATTAATAAGATCATCGCTCGTGTTCCTGAAAACGCGCAAACCTTATTATTCTCAGCCACACTGTCTAATCCGGTACGTGAGCTTGCACGAAGCGCGATTGATAATCCGTCTGAGATCAGTATTGCCAAACACAGCGCATCTAAAGGCAACATTAAGCAATGGATTGTGACGGTGGATAAAGACATCAAATCGTCATTGTTAAGCCATTTGTTGACTGAAAACAGCTGGTCGCAAGCGCTGATTTTTATCGAAACCAAGCATGGTGCCGCGAAATTGGTGAGTCAATTAGAGAAGCGTGGCATTGCCGCAGAAGCCTTCCATAGTGGGCGTAACCAAAAAGTACGCCAAAAGCTCATTGAAGACTTTAAGGCCGGTGATATTCAGTATTTGGTTTCGACGGGTGTGGCGGCGCGTGGTATCGATATCGAAAACCTGCCGATTGTTATCAACTACGATTTGCCATTCCCTGCCGATGAATACGTTCACCGTATTGGTCGTACAGGCCGTGCCGAAGCGGCCGGTGAAGCCTTGTCACTGGTATCTAGAGATAATTTTAAGAATCTGTGCATGATTGAAAGCCGTCTAGGGCACTTATTAGAACGTGTTGAAATAGAAGGGTTTGAGCCGCGTCACCCCGTACCGGTATCCATTCTTAACTATGTACCTAAGCATAAGCGCAATAACGACGATAACCGCTAATCTCGGCTAGTCATCGATAATACGTATTGGGCAGCTTGAGCACGATAGTGCGGTAAAGACGTCACTGTATAGACAACGAAAAACCTCTGATCGCTGATTAGAGGTTTTTTTTCATTTGTTTCGTCAACTCTTGAACAAATTTTACTAATCTAGTAACAGTTTACTAGTCTAATAGCGATGGATAAGTGTGGCGTGTAATAGTGGAGAGCGACGTGAGAAAGTGGTGCTTATTGGGTTTGTTATTTTTGGGGCCGTACTGCTACGGTGAAGCCTTTCCAGATTTCCCTGATGTAGTGGTGTGTGAAGTTGGTCAGCCTTATCGCAATGGAGCCATAACGTTATTTGCTGAGTATCAAGACCAAAACCGAGTCGTATTTTATCGAAGTATGGATGGTAAGCAGGTGATGAAAATCGATCGGAAGGGGTTGGTGAGTGCGCACAATAAAACGACCAAGAACAGCTGTATTGGTCGCACGCTCAATGCCTTAATCGCCAAGGGAAAGGTGTTTGATTTTCAGGCAAGAGAAAAGAAATAAGCAGCGTCTTGAACGCTGCTTAAGATAGTATTGTCGGCATTATCTATTTATCGGTAGGACTATTCGGCTTTTTCAATTAATAATGTGATGCCATCAACATCAATGACGCGCACCAACGACCCTGAGGCGATAGGTTCGTCACTGTATGCGCTCCAAGAGGTATCTCCGAGTCTAATTCGGCATTTCCCTTTGGCAATATCTTGGTCTAATACCGCAGTTTGACCAATCAATTGTTTGTCTTTTTGATTAAGGTCTCGGCTGTTGTCTGAATGACGATCGGTTTTATGTTGCTTGCGCCACCACAACCAAGTGAGCACCAGAGAAAAGACACCAAAGCTCACCCATTGGAGTTGCCAACTGATCGGTAAGAAGGCGACAAGGATACCAACGAGCATGGCAGAAATGCCAAGCCACAATAGGTATCCAGCAGTGCCAAGTAGCTCACCACACAGCAACAAGAGCCCGAAAGCGAGCCAGTGCCAGTAGTTAACTTGGTTTAGTAATTCAATCACGCGTTATCCTTGTTATCGGCTTTTGATTGATTAAACATTTCAGCGATGCCAGCAACCGAGCCCATCAAGCCAGTGGCTTCAAGCGGTAACATAATGATCTTCCCGTTCTCAGCTTGACCGATTGATTTGATCGCATCGGTGTAGCCTTGGGCAATAAAGTAATTAATTGCCTGCATATCACCTTGCGCAATCGCGTTTGAAACCATCTCCGTCGCTTTAGCTTCCGCTTCTGCTGCTCTTTCTCGCGCTTCTGCTTGAAGTATAGCGGATTGCTTTTCACCTTCAGCTTTCAAAATCTCAGATTGCTTGTGGCCTTCGGCTCTTAAAATCTGAGCTTGTCTCACCCCTTCAGCCTCAAGTACTTCGGCGCGTTTATTACGTTCTGCTTTCATCTGAGCATTCATTGCAGCGGTAAGATCGGCTGGTGGCTGTACATCACGAATTTCAATACGAGTGACTTTGACGCCCCATGAGTTTGTTGCGTCATCAACAATAGCCAGTAACTTGGTATTAATAGAGTCACGCTGGCTGAGCATTTCATCAAGCTCCATCGAGCCAAGAACCGTACGCATATTCGTCAGGGTGAGGTTACGGATGGCATGCTCAAGGTCGGTGATCTCATAAGCAGCCTTAGGTGCATCAATAACTTGGACAAAACAAACCGCATCAATGACTACGTTAGCGTTGTCTTTACTGATGACTTCTTGCGGTGGAATGTCCAACACGCGTTCCATCATGTTGACCTTATTACCGATGGAGTCTACGAACGGGATAATGAGGTTTAGGCCTGGCTTTAAGGTGTGGGTATAGCGTCCAAACCGCTCTACGGTCCAGTTATCACCTTGGGAAACCGTTTTGACACCTGCGACCAAAAATACGATCGCGACCAGAATAAAACCACCAATTGTAATCATTGCGTCAATCGCCATGACAGCACTCCTTGTATGAAATTTAATCCATTCTGGATCAGTATAGCAGCCAGCGCAAATAGAATAGTGTATTGGAGTGTATCTAGCGATTAGATGTAATTGTAAATAATATCAGACGTTTAATAAACAGGGAGGGCAATCCTCCCTGTTCTCTTTAACAGGCAGGGGCGTGATTAGTACAGCAGTGAGTACAGCTGTCGGCGGTATTGACTCGCAATAGGGTTGCCTTGACCTAACGCAGACAAGATATCCATAAAGGTTTTTTTCAGTTCACCATCCAGCGCATTGAGATCGGCTCGAACGTGACTCCACAGGAGCTCTAAGGCTTCTTCATCACGGCTGACTTGGTGATACGCAAGTGCAAGCTCTACGACAACCTTTAGATCGTCAGGTGTTGTCTCAAGCGCAGCCTCAAGCGATTGGATCTCTGGGCTATCCGCTGCTTGTTTATGAAGCTCTAGTTTGGAGACTAAGGTTTTGTAGTAATTGTCTTTGTATTCGAGTGGAATACTATTGAGCATGGTTTCGGCTAGGTCAAACTGATTGGTTTCTAACAAACTGTTGGCGCGGGCAAGTTTAATCTCACCTTTGTTTTGAAAGTCTTCTGACAAGGTAGCAAACAGTGTCAGCGCTTCTTCATGTTCACCTTGCTGAGTTAGCTCCAATGCCTTTTGCGCCGTTAATTCATCTTGGCTTGGGAGATGCTTAGTGAGCATTGCGGTGATGGCTTCAAGAGGCTGAGGGCCACCGAGTCCGTCAACAGGCTGACCATTAACAAATAATGCAATCGTCGGTAGGGCTTGTACACCAAATTGGCCCGCAATGGCTTGCTGCTCTTCACAGTTTAATAACGCCAGCGTGTAAGCCCCATTGTATTGCTCGGTTAACGCTTTCAATGATGGAATCATTTGCACGCTTTCTTCACTCATCGGCGCCCAAAAATGAATGAGTACCGGTGTGGTCATTGAGCCTTCTAGCACTTGGCGGAAGTTTTGCTCGTTCAGGTCAACAATGTACGGTGCTTGCATCAAATAATCCTTGTTTGTTTTCACGTTAATTCTATAAGCAAGATTGGTATGAAAGGGGATAAATTCAAGGTCATCATGCAATTTAGCCGTGACGAGCAGAAACCAAAACACCGCACTATTCGTGCGGTGTTTGTGGAGTTCAATGGTTTGGCAGCTAAGGGTGTTTAAAACCAGACAAAATAAGCAAGTGTCATACCCACAGCGAGCCAGTTAAGCTGATTTAACGTCATATTGTTATATCCAGATTAATTGCTGCGAGCTATCGGATCTTAATTGATCCTATAGGGTAGTCATCGTAACGTGGTGTACGGTAATCAGACTATATTGAGTAATATATCGATACTTTGTGACATTAAAATTACAAATGAACGATTTCTATGCAGCTTTTCGCAAGATAGGATCAAGCCACTTGCCTGGAAGTGTTCTTTTTAATAGGGCAAAGATCTTTGTTGGTGTAGTGACTCGGTAGCGAAGTTTGGGGGTTGCCGACTCAAGTGCATGAATAAGAGGTGCAAGGCAAGCTTCTGGTGGTAACACAAATTGGTTGTTGGATGTTGTGTCAGATAAGCGCTGAAGCTGTTGCTGGTACTCAAGTTTATGAACGCTTTTTTCGATATTGATCCATTTGAGAAAGGCGACTTTGGCATTGGTTCTAAATTGAGTCTCAATAGGGCCTGGCTCTATCAAAGCAATACGAATGTTTGACGGATGCAGCTCTAAGCGAAGGGTATCCGTCCACCCTTCGATAGCAAACTTGGAAGCGTTATAAGCACCACGATATCTCATGGCGGCAAAGCCAAGCACAGAGCTGTTTTGAATAATCCGGCCTTCGTTATGCTGGCGCATGGCTGGCAAGACGAGTCTCACCAATTCATGCCAACCAAAAAAATTGGCTTCGAACTGTTCACGCAGCCCATCGGTGGGTAAGTCTTCTAACGCACCAGGTTGTCCATAAGCACCATTGTTAAAGAGGCCATACAGTCGTCCTTCACACAGCGCTAAAGCCTTTTGGGCACCGAGCCGGATACTTTTGGGATTAGCGAGATCCAATTGAATGCAGGTAAGCCCTTCGTTTTGAAGGCGTTTAACATCTGATGATGCGCGACAAGAAGCGATGACATGATAGCCACGCTTATGAAGTTCGTGAGCCGCTGTATAGCCAATGCCAGTAGAGCATCCTGTTATTAATATTGCCTTTTTCATTTAATTGATAATACGTTAGTCCTTACGTGTGTTCACCATAACGATAACGTGAGGGCAGAGACAAGGGTTATCGGCTATTCATAAGAATATTTTTTAATGCCGGCTCAATATGTGGAAACGAAAAATTGAAGCCGATCTCGGTAAGCTTTGTTGGTTTTGCTCGTACACTATCAAACAAAAGGCAAGACGACTCCCCCATGGCGAGTTTGAGCACCCACTTCGGTGTCATCAAAATGTGCGGCCGTTTTAGTGTCTGTGCTAATGCTTTGCTAAACAACGCATTAGGAACGGCATGTGGTGAGCAAAAATTGTAAGGGCCTTGAGCGTGTGGGGTGTCTAGCAGATAGACAATGCCCCTAACCATATCCAAGATGTGTATCCATGGCAGATACTGTTTTCCATCGCCGATAGGACCACCGAGCCCTAATTTATACGGCAATAACATCTTGCCAAGTGCTCCGCCATTTTCTCCCAGGACAACGCCGGTTCTTAACAGGCATACGCGAGTTCGTTCTGACTTTGCACGCAATGCAATCTCTTCCCACTTTTCGCAAACGTTGTGGCTGAAAGAATCTTGATGAACCTGAAGGCTTTCATCAAAAGGGTGAGCTTGTTGATCCCCATAATAACCAACAGCCGAGCCGCTGATAACGACACTCGGTGGCTTAGTGCTAGCGTGAATCAGTGTGACTATTCGCTCTGTTATTTTCCAGCGACTGTCGCAGATACGTTGCTTTTGAGCGGCGCTCCAGCGTTTATCTGCTATCGGTTCACCCGCGAGATTAATGACCCCATCAAAGGTATTGAGGTCATCAAAGCCATCGAGTGTATCTAGATAGGTGATATTCCCTATATCAGTGTGATGAAGCGCTAATTTTGCCGCTTCTGTATTGCGAGTGATAACAGTGACCGTATGCGTTGTCAGGTGTTTGAGTAACTCTTTACCGATAAATCCGGTGCCGCCAGTCAATAGCAAATTCATTCGAGCTTCCCCATCATTTCTTAACCACTTGTTATCTATGAACGATCTAGTCATTTAATTAAATATAGCAATGAAACGAAGCAATTGACTAACTGAAATGACATTCCTTTCTGTTGTGAGAGATCACACATCAATGAGTAATTGTATGCAGATTGTCGCGATGCCAGTTTAGTCACATCTTCTTACATTTTTCTTTGCCATTCTAATCTTATAACAAGAAAACAAGGAGAATTGAGTGCAAGGATTAAAAGCTCTCATCTATGCCATGTTCAACAGCCTTAAAGATCTGTTGCCGATTGTTCTTGTTGTGCTTTTTTTTCAGCTCGTGGTTTTACAAGAACCACTTCCTAATGTCCTATCTATTCTTTTTGGCCTGCTACTTGTCGTCCTCGGGCTCACTTTTTTTGTGTTTGGTTTAGAGATGGGACTTTTTCCTATCGGGGAATCAATGGCTCAAGCGTTTGCGAGAAAAGGAAGTGTGTTCTGGCTCGTTGCGTTTGCATTTTGTTTAGGGTTTGGCACGACCATAGCAGAGCCTGCTTTGACCGCAGTCTCTGCTGAGGCCGCCGAGGTGGCCGCTGAAGGGGGGATGATTGCGATGACAGAAGAGGCGATGCAAGACTATGCCAACGGCTTGAGACTGTCAGTGGCCTTTTCCGTAGGGTTGGCGATTGTTCTTGGTGTGATCAGGATTTTAAAAGGCTGGCCAATACACTGGCTTATCATTGGTGGTTATGTGGGAGTGGTGGTACTTACCTGGTTTGCTCCTGAATACATTATTGGTGTGGCATATGACTCAGGAGGGGTCACTACGTCAACGATTACTGTGCCACTGGTAACGGCGTTAGGCGTCGGTCTAGCAAGCACAATCAAAGGCCGTAATCCGATGCTTGATGGCTTTGGTTTGATTGCGTTTGCATCATTACTTCCCATGATGTTTGTCATGGTCTACGGGATGGTATTGTCATGAATTTCATCACCGAATTTTTAATGACTCTATTGTCGACCATAAGAGATGTCACCCCCATCATGGTGATTATCTTTGGTTTCCAGTTTGCGGTATTGCGAAAGCCGATTGCTCATCCAATTCGAGTCGCTGCGGGTTTTGTTTATGTCATTGTAGGGCTTAGCCTTTTTCTCATTGGTCTTGAAAAAGCGCTATTTCCGCTGGGGGAAACCATGGCGATGCAGTTAACGGACACGACATTCCTTAACGAAGTCAAACTGTCTATTGGCGGCTCATTGCAATGGTTTGATTACTACTGGGTCTACCTATTTGCGTTTTGTATCGGGTTCAGCACCACTATTGCCGAGCCGTCTTTGTTAGCTGTCGCGATTAAGGCTAATCAGGTTTCAGGTGGTTCAATTTCTGTGAATGGATTGAGAATTTCGGTGGCGCTCGGCGTGGCTATCGGTATTTCGTTAGGGAGCTATCGAATCGTGGTGGGGGATCCTATTCATTACTACATTATCGCAGGGTACATCTTAGTCGTGATACAAACCTTTTACGCCCCTAAGATGATTGTACCTTTAGCTTATGATTCAGGGGGAGTCACCACCTCAACGGTTACTGTGCCTTTAGTGACTGCGTTAGGGTTGGGGTTAGCGTCAACGGTTCCAGGGAGAAACCCGATGATTGATGGCTTTGGGTTGATCGCTTTTGCCAGTTTATTCCCCATTATCTCAGTCATGGCCTATGCCCAAATAACCCATTGGTTAAATCAACGTGGGGTGGCGTCTCGTGCAACCTCAAAGGAGAAAGAAAATGCGCTTTAAGTTAATTCTCGCTTTTGTCGAAGACAGTAAAACAGATGGGGTATTAGACGCCGCCAGAGAGGCGGGCGCGACAGGAGCAACGGTGATTAATAACGCCAGAGGGGAGGGACTGAATAAGAAGCAAACCTTCTTCGGACTGACGCTTGAGGTTCAAAAAGATGTCTTATTATTTGTGGTTGAAGAGCATTTGTGTCGACACATCTTGGAAACCATCAGTGAAGTAGGAGAATTTGATCAAACCTCAGGGCAGGGCATCGCGATTCAAATTGATATTGAGGATGCGGTGGGGGTTGCCCATCAGGTAGAAACGCTAACGAAAGTAGTCGAGGATGAACTATGAGTGGACAACAGAAAATCTGCGTTCGGGATGTGATGGCAAATACCTATGTGATGGTTGATGGATTAAAAACGGTTCATGAAGGCATCGTATTGGCAAAAGAGCACCAAGTAAAAGCGCTTGTCGTGAACAAGCGGCATGATGATGATGAATATGGCATTGTACTTATGAATGATATTGCAAAAAAAGTGCTAGCCCAAAACCGCTCATCGCACCGCACTAATATTTACGAGATAATGACGAAGCCGGCGTTGTCTGTGGACCCTAATATGAACGTGAAATATTGTGCACGCTTGTTTGAACGATTTGGTATCAGTCGTGCGCCTGTCATTGAAGCGGGTAAGATTATAGGCATGGTCAGTTACAATAATATTGTCGTGAATGGTATGGCGCGTGACGAATAGCATGAAAAGTGGGTTACAATAGCCACATAAAGTGTGTTGGAGATAGACCCATGAAATTATTTTTTGCCTCAGATCTACATGGTAGCGTAGAGGCTACGCAGCGAGTGCTCGAAGCGTATCAGAAGTCTGGTGCGGCCAATCTTGTGATTCTGGGCGATGTGTTAAATCATGGCCCGAGAAACCCTGTACCTGATAGCTACCATCCCCCTAAAGTGGCTGAATTGCTCAACGCCCATGCGTCTGACATTATTGCCGTCCGTGGTAACTGTGACAGCGAAGTCGATCAAATGCTGCTTGATTTTCCAATGATGGCCGATTACGCGTGGGTAATACTGCCTTCGGGGCAGCGATTGTTTTTAACTCATGGTCATCTTTATAATGCAGCCAAGCGTCCCAAGCTAAAAAAAGGTGACGTGATTGTGCATGGTCATACCCATATCCCAGTTGCCGACTGGGACGAAGAACAAGTGATCTTTAATCCGGGTTCCATTACCTTTCCACGTGACGGGTATGCGGCGAGTTTTGGTTGGCTTGAAGACGAAACCTTGAGTGTTAAGACATTTGACGACGAGACGATTTGTTCGATTAAACTGTAATTAAGTAATTAAGTAAT
>NZ_MCUW01000032.1 GCF_002873335.1 Vibrio sp. 10N.286.49.B1
TAAGTAATTAAGTAATTAAGTCAGCCAACTAAATGACAGACATAAAAAAACGCAGCCATTGGCTGCGTTTTTTTCGACGTATCTAAATAATTACTTAGTTACGCGTAGTACTGGTGTTTCACCAACAGTAACAGAACCAGAAAGCTTGTTCAGCTCTTTGATTTCGTCCATGTTAGAGATAACAACTGGAGTCAACGTTGATTTAGCTTTTTCTTCAAGAAGAGCTAGATCGAATTCGATAACCGTGTCACCAGCTTTCACTGATTGGCCTTCTTCAGCGATACGCTTGAAGCCTTCACCTTTCAGTTCAACAGTGTCGATACCGAAGTGTACGAATAGCTCAATGCCATCGTCAGATTCGATAGAGAACGCGTGGTTCGTTTCGAAGATCTTACCGATAGTACCGTTTACAGGAGCGACCATTTTGTCACCAGCTGGTTTGATAGCGATACCGTCACCAACAATTTTCTCAGCAAAAACGACATCTGGCACGTCTTCGATGTTTACGATCTCACCAGATAGTGGTGCGATGATTTCGATTGCACCAGCGTCAGCGCTGTCGTCAGATACTAGCTTCTTCAGTTTGTCAAAGAGACCCATGTTGTGCTCCTAAAGGTTTGATTTTATTCTGCTCAATTATATTAGCAGTTTGTCTTTTCTGCGATAAATTTTTCGACGTGCGCTTCAATTTCTGCAGCAGTCGCCATTTCTAGCGCTTCGTCCGCCATAGCTTTTACTTCTGCGAAGTTAGCGTTACGGATAACTTTCTTAACCTTAGGAATAGAAATACCGCTCATACTAAACTCATCTAGGCCCATGCCTAGTAGAAGTAGCGTCGCGCGTTCGTCGCCAGCAAGCTCGCCACACATACCCGTCCACTTACCTTCTTTATGAGAAGCGTCGATCACCTGTTTAATTACGGTTAATACCGCTGGTGATAGTGGGTTGTATAGGTGAGAAATTAGCTCGTTACCACGGTCTACTGCTAGAGTATACTGAGTTAAGTCGTTAGTACCAATACTAAAGAATGAAACTTCTTTAGCAAGGTGGTGAGCAATCGCTGCCGCAGCTGGTGTTTCAACCATGACACCGATTTCAATATCTTCATCAAACGCAATGTTTTCAGCACGAAGTTCTGCTTTATATTCTTCGATTGCTTTTTTCAGCTCACGAATTTCTTCAACAGAAATAATCATCGGGAACATGATGCGAAGCGTACCGTGTGCAGAAGCACGCAGGATACCACGAACCTGGTCACGAAGGATTTCACGACGATCCAAGCTGATACGCACTGCGCGCCAGCCAAGGAATGGATTCATTTCTTTTGGAAGATCCATGTACGGAAGGTCTTTATCACCACCAATATCCATAGTACGGATAATGATAGATTGACCATTCATCGCTTCAGCAACTTCTTTATACGCTTGATACTGCACTTCTTCATTTGGAAGAGAATCGCGGTCCATGAATAGGAATTCAGTACGATATAGACCCACACCTTCACCGCCGTTACGGATAATACCGTCACAGTCTTTTACGGTACCGATGTTGCCACAAACTTCTACACGGTGTCCGTCTAGAGTTTCAGCGTGTAAGTCTTTTAGTTTTGCTAGTTCTTCTTTTTCAGCGAAGAACGATTCACGGACTTGTTTCGCTTCAGCCAATTCAGCTTCAGAAGGGTTGATGATGATCTTGTTGTTCATCGCATCCAACACCAACATGTCGCCGTTTTTCACTTGCTTCGTAATATCGTTAGTACCAACGATAGCCGGAAGCTCTAAAGAGCGAGCCATGATTGACGTATGTGAAGTACGGCCACCGATATCGCACGCAAATCCAAGAACATAATCAAGATTGATCTGCGCAGTTTCAGAAGGCGTTAGATCGTAAGCAACAAGAATAACTTGCTCATCGATATCGCTAAGTGAAACGATATTAATGCCTAGTGCATTTTTAACAAATCGAGTACCGATATCACGGATATCAGTGGCACGTTCTTTTAGATATTCATCATCTAAAGATTCAAGTGCACACGCTTGCTCTTCGATTACCGTGTAGATAGCGTAATCAGCTGACATTTTGTCTTTTTTGATGAGAGCTAAGATTTCGTCTTCTAGCTCTTCATCTTCAAGAAGCATAATGTGGCCTTCGAAGATGGCTTCTTTTTCTTCACCAAATGTCTCTAGTGCTTTTTGCTTAACAATCTCTAGCTGAGCTGAAGATTTGTTACGAGCGTCAAAGAAACATTGAACTTGAGCTTCAACTTGGTCATCAGAGATGGCTGTTTTGTTGAGAACAATTTCGTCTTCTTGAAGTAGTAATGCTTTACCAAACGCAATACCAGGAGATGCTAGGATGCCTGAAATCATAGCTTTACCTTAATGTGGTCAAATGTATAAAGAAAGGGTGACTTACATTGCTATCACTAATGTGTAGCTGAAAGTGCGCGCTAAATCCAATAAAGCCACTTTGCTTAAAACAAAATGGCTTTAGAAGAGTGCTGCTTAGTGAAGCTCGTCCATTAGAGCAACTAGGTGATCTACTGCTTGTTGAGCCTGTGGGCCTTCAGCAGAGATAGTTACGTTAGTACCTTTAACTAGACCTAGAGTCTGTAGCTTGAATAGGCTTTTTGCGCTAGCGCTTTTACCGTTAGAAGTCACAGTGATGTCGGCGTCAAAAGATTTTGCTTCTTTAACGAACTGCGCTGCAGGACGAGTGTGAAGGCCGTTTTCTGCTGTGATTTCTACTTGCTTCTCGTACATTGTTAATACCCCAATTGATTTATTTTATGTTTGTTTTCTTGACTAAAGCGAGCTTAGCGCCATTTATTCGGTTCTGATATAGGACTAAATAGATGACTAAATAAGAACTGCATTGGTCTTGAATTGTAGGACATGATTGCAGTCTTCGCTGTCTACATCTCCTACGACTATCCGTTTATAGCCTATTTATTTTTAAGCTTAAAATAAAACTATCCTGATATTACCAAAGGCTGACAGAGATTCAACAAAAAAGCCCCATAAAGGGGCTTTTTTACAGCAAAATTTGATTTAGCAACAGATTATTGCTGAATCTCTTTATCTGTGAATATGCCTGCAAACAAGGCAGAACTTAGGTAACGCTCGCCCGAACTTGGTAGCACGGTTACGATTGTTTTTCCTTTAAATTCAGGTAGTTCAGACAGTTTATTGGCCGCTACAACTGCTGCTCCTGATGAGATTCCGGCAAGGATACCTTCTTCTTCCATTAGGCGGCGAGTCATTGCAATCGCTTCATCAGATGTTACAAGTTCCACGCGGTCAATAAGCTCTAAATCAAGGTTTTCGGGGATAAACCCAGCACCAATCCCCTGGATTTTGTGCGGTGCAGGTTTGATTTCTTCGCCAGCAAGCACTTGAGTGATGACTGGTGATTCAGCTGGCTCAACGGCAACCGATATGATGGCTTTGCCTTTTTCGCCTTTGATATAACGACTGGTTCCCGTTAGCGTACCACCGGTGCCGACACCCGCTACAAACACATCAATTTCACCGTCAGTCGCATCCCAGATTTCTGGCCCTGTTGTCTTTTCATGAATGGCAGGGTTTGCAGGGTTGTTAAACTGCTGTAGAAGCAGATATTTTTCTGGATTTGAAGCCACAATCTCTTCGGCTTTAGCGATGGCGCCTTTCATGCCCTTCGCGGCTTCGGTTAGTTCTAGATTTGCGCCAAGTGCTTTTAATAGCTTGCGACGCTCTAGACTCATAGATTCAGGCATAGTGAGTGTGAGTTTGTACCCACGTGCCGCTGCTACAAATGCCAATGCGATACCGGTGTTACCACTGGTTGGCTCAACAAGCTCTACACCTGCTTTTAGTTTGCCTGCTTTCTCTGCTTCCCAAATCATGTTGGCGCCGATACGACACTTAACACTGAAACTCGGGTTACGTGCTTCAATTTTTACCAGTACGTTGCCGTTACTTACTTTATTGAGGCGAACCAAAGGTGTGTTACCAATGGTGAGTGAGTTGTCTTCGTAGATCTTGCTCATTATATGTTCCTTCATTCAGTTAACCGTATCGGTCAGCGATTACATGCTAAGAATATGATTTTGTTCGTTGGGGGAGAAGAATTAAATAGTTATATATTATGGGGGAAAGTATGGGAGGTGTGTATTGATGAGGCTCATAGACTTAAAAAAAGCACAAAATCCAAGGCGAACTCGTGGTTGGTTCGTGGATTTTGTGCTTAATTACGCTACTTTCTACGCAAGAAAAAGGCTGCGCTTAGGCTCGCAAGCACCCAAAAGTAAAGCGGCCATGTGCCGGCTTCTCGATACCAGGTTGTGCCATTCGTTGGTGTGACTTCTGTGCGTAAAACGGCGGTCTCAAATTGTGGGATCTGAGCGGTAATCTTACCCATATGGTCCGTTACTGCCGTCACGCCATTATTTGTTGAGCGGATGAGCGGAATACCTAACTCTAACGCTCGCATACGCGCTATTTCCATATGCTGTAATGGTCCGATTGAGTGACCGAACCACGCATCGTTAGAGAGAGTGAGAAGATAGTCGGTTTCTGGTGTCACGTTTTGGCGTACTTGTTCATTAAATATAATCTCGTAGCACAGTGCCGCTGCCATGTGCGCACCGTTGGCGACGATATTAGGTTGAACATACGCCCCACGACTGAATGAAGACATCGGCAAGTTAAAGAAAGGCGCAATAGGGCGAAGGATATCTTCAAGCGGTACAAACTCACCAAATGGTAGGAGGTGGTGTTTGTGAAAACGTTCATCCATATCCAGTTCATAATCACCATAAGGTGTTTGACCGACGACAAGGATGCTATTGAAGTAACTGTCCGTCTCTGTCTTATTAATGACGCCAGTAATGATGGCCGAGTCGTTCATTTTCGCAGCCGAGTCTAAATTACTTAGAAAGGATGGCAGCTCAAACTCCATGG
Source organism: Vibrio sp. 10N.286.49.B1 (assembly GCF_002873335.1). GTDB lineage: Bacteria > Pseudomonadota > Gammaproteobacteria > Enterobacterales > Vibrionaceae > Vibrio. The sequence continues at coordinate 4,944 of NZ_MCUW01000032.1, forward strand.
CTGGAATGGCCGCTTCTGGCCAAATGATAATATCAGCATCCCAGTTTTCTCGGCTCAAATCCGTGTACTTCATGATGGTTGGCCAGCGCTGACTTGGCAGCCATTTTAACGCTTGGTCAACATTACCCTGGATCAGAGCTACGGTTTTAGTGCGCGAATCATCAGGGGTGACCCACTCGTAGTGGCGTAGTCCAAACCCAACAGAAAAGATGACCAAAGGAATCAGCGCGATCTGCCAGTATTTATTATAAATGGCATAGGCAAGACTACCCGCGGTGAGCAGGATCACAAAGGTAATGAGCTCAACACCGCCCATTGGTGCAAAGCTCGCAAGGGGAGAGTCAATCTGGCTGTACCCCAGCCAAAGCCAAGGGAAACCGGTCATTACCCAGCCACGAGCCCAATCAAAGATGAGCCACAATGCCGGTGCTGCTAATAGGTAGCGAGTTCGGTTGTCTTTGGCAAAGAAGCGATTTAGCGACCATGCAAACAGTGCGGAATAAACGGATAGGTAACCGACAAGCAAGGACATCAGGAACACACTAGCAATCTTGGGCATTCCCCCAAAACTGTCAATGCTGACGTGTACCCAGCTAATGCCGGTTGCAAACTGGCCAAGGCCCCAAGCGTAACCAATGAAAAGTGCCTTACGTGCGGTTTGTCCTTGGATAAGCAATAGCAGAGCAAGTGGGCTTAATAATGCAAGCGGCCACCACTGATACGGAGCGAAGGCTAGGGTAGTGCTGGCGCCAACAAAAGCGGCCCCAATGGGCCGCAATAGGCGAAGATTATTCTTCATTTAATGATGGTCTCACTTAACCGGTGAACATCGTGCTGTTATTCTTCAGCACTGGGTGTAACCTCAAGATCGGGGATGGTCACTTGAACTTGTACGACGCGACGATTATCAGCGGCAGTCACTTTAAAGCTATAGTTTTCTATCTCAACCACTTCCCCTCTTACAGGTAGGTGACCGAACGCTGTCATGATTAATCCACCGACGGTATCGACTTCTTCATCACTGAAGGTAGAACCAAAGGTGTCATTAAACTCTTCGATTGTTGTCAGTGCTTTGACGGCAAACGTATGTTTGCTGAGCTTTCTGATATCGAGTTCATCATCGTCATCAAACTCATCTTCGATTTCGCCGACAATTTCTTCTAGGATGTCTTCAATGGTCACAAGACCTGAAACACCACCGAATTCGTCGACAACGATCGCCATGTGATAGCGTTCCTCTCGGAACTCCTTAAGCAAGCGGTCAACCCGTTTACTTTCTGGCACGACGACGGCAGGGCGAATGACTTCTTCAATGTCAAAAGGGGCACTATTGGAGCCCAAATAGCGGAGTAGGTCCTTAGCTAAGAGAATACCTTCCACATGGTCTTTGTCTTCGCTAATGACTGGGTAGCGAGAATGCTGTGCATCAGTCATTAGTCCAATCAATTTATCGAAGTCATCAGAACGTTCGATAGTGACCATTTGTGAGCGAGGTAGCATGATATCACGCACTCGCATTTCGGAAATTTCCATGACACCCTCGAGCATATCGCGTGTGTCATGGTCAATTAGGTCGTTAATCTCAGAGTCACGGATGACATCGACTAATTCTTGGCGATCTTTTGGTTCACCTTGAAATATTTGACCTAGGCGCTCAAAGAAGGACTTTCTACTCGGACCTTCAGATTTTTTGCTGTTTCCCTCGGGGTGAGAGGGAGAAGACTCTTCGTTCATGATTTCTCAATTCAGAATGCTATCAGACGTGTGATAGCGCACATAAGAAGAGGCGGAGATGCCTCTATTTTTTCTCTGCTATATAAGGGGCTTCAAATCCCATATCTAGCATGATTTCGGTTTCTAAAGCTTCCATTTCGTCGGCTTCATTATCGTCAATATGATCATAACCTAGCAGATGAAGGCTGCCGTGTACAACCATATGTGCCCAGTGTGCAGTTTGGCTTTTTGACTGCTCTTTTGCTTCTTTTTCGACAACTTGGCGACAAATAACCAGATCACCGAGCAAACTAATCTCGATTCCTGGTGGTGCTTCAAACGGAAAAGACAGCACATTAGTTGATTTGTCTTTGCCACGATAGTCGTGATTCAACTGGTGACTTTCTTCCTCATCCACAATTCTCACTGTGAGTTCAGCGTCTTTTTGAAATGGAGTGATTGTTTTGTCTAGCCAGTGCTGAATATCGGCTTGCGATGGTAACCCTTCTTCAGATTCGACCGCTAGCTGTAGATCAAGTTCAATGCTCATTATTCACCTGCCGATGGCGTTGTATTGGTTGTGCCATTATTTGCGGCGCTGTTATTGGCCTTAACGGCATCATATTCTTCGCGACGACGACGCTCAATTTCTTTACGAGCTTTTTGGTCTTCAGATTCCCACTTTTCATAGGCATTAACGATGCGAGCCACCACTGGGTGTCGAACCACATCATCAGCTTGGAAGAAATTGAAACTGATCTCGTCAACATCACTTAATACTTCGACGGCGTGGCGTAGACCCGATTTAGCGCCACGAGGCAAATCTATTTGAGTGACATCACCAGTAATGACGGCGCGAGAGTTAAATCCAATACGCGTGAGGAACATTTTCATTTGTTCAACGGTTGTATTTTGGCTTTCATCTAGAATGATGAAGGCGTCGTTGAGGGTACGTCCGCGCATGTAGGCTAAAGGTGCGACCTCAATGACATTGCGCTCAATGAGCTTTTCGACACGCTCAAAGCCCAGCATTTCAAACAATGCATCATAGAGTGGGCGCAAGTAAGGATCGACCTTCTGGCTTAAATCACCGGGTAAGAAACCGAGTTTTTCGCCCGCCTCAACCGCAGGGCGAGTAAGCAAAATACGACGGATTTCTTGACGCTCGAGTGCATCAACGGCGGCAGCAACCGCAAGGTAGGTTTTACCCGTACCTGCCGGGCCAATACCAAAGCTGATATCATGCGTCACCATATTAACGAGATATTGCCCTTGATTAGGCGTACGAGGCTTAATAATGCCTTTCTTCGTGCGAATAAATACTTCTTTACCGTGAGCCAACTCAGATTCAGCGGTTTGCTCGAGGACACCGGATTCTTTCACCGCTAGGTGAATTTGGTCAGGTTCAATATCAGGGAACTGACCACGAACTGGCGCCGTATCAACATACAATGATTTGATGATATCTAACGCAGCTGCAGTGGTATGTGGTTTACCCACAATGGTGAAAAAGTTGCTGCGATGATTGATTTCTACGCCCAAACGGCGTTCTAAGTGCTTGATATTGTCATCGAAAGGACCGCATAGACTAGAAAGGCGGCGGTTATCAGAGGGCTCTAGGTTAATCTCTAAGGTAACTATTTTATTACTCAATGTGGCCTCACATATGCCCTTTGGGCGATGTATAGAGCCCGATTGAGACCGGGCTCCTCATTAGGAGTTAAGGCGTAAAGGTTGCCACACCTAACTCATCTTCGCGACGAGTTTTTTCCATCATTTCTGTTGGAGACGTCACAACACGAAGATCGATATCTTTTTCAGTACGGAGTAACTCGCCTCGAAGAGAGTTTGCGAACAAATCAACGATCTTCACGTCAACAAACTGACCAATTAAATCTGCGCTGCCTTCAAAGTTAACCACTCGGCTATTCTCGGTACGACCGCGAAGCTCCATTAGGTTCTTCTTAGAAGGGCCTTCAACCAAGATTCGTTGTTCAGTGTCCAGCATTAGACGAGAGTAACGCATAGCTTGTGAATTCACCGTTTGTTGAAGCTCAGCCAGGCGATCTTTTTTGGTTTGCTCAGAAAGATCACAAGGATAATCTGCTGCAGGTGTCCCTGGGCGTGGTGAGAAAACAAAGCTAAAGCTCATATCAAAATCAACGTCTTTGATCAGCTTCATTGTGTCTTGGAAATCTTTGTCGCTTTCACCTGGGAAGCCAACGATGAAATCAGAACTAATTTGAATACCTGGGCGCGCTTTTCTCAACTTACGAATAATCGATTTATATTCGATGGCAGTATGAGGACGTTTCATCATGGTCAATACACGATCTGAGCCACTTTGCACAGGAAGGTGAAGGAAGCTGACTAGCTCTGGCGTATCTTCATACACCGCGATGATATCGTCGGTAAATTCCAATGGGTGGCTGGTCGTAAAGCGAATACGGTCGATACCATCAATGGAAGCGACAAGACGCAATAAATCAGCAAATGAACAAATATCACCATCGTGCATTGGACCACGGAACGCATTGACGTTCTGACCTAGAAGGTTGACTTCACGAACCCCTTGCTCAGCAAGTTGTGCGATTTCAAAAAGCACGTCATCCATTGGGCGGCTAACTTCTTCGCCACGTGTATACGGTACGACGCAGTACGTGCAGTACTTTGAACAACCTTCCATAATGGAAACAAAGGCTGTTGCGCCTTCAGCGCGTGGCTCTGGAAGGTTGTCGAACTTTTCAATCTCTGGGAAAGAGATGTCCATTACTGGCGCTTCATCGCTTTGAGAACGACGAATCATTTCTGGTAGACGGTGAAGGGTTTGTGGACCAAAAATTACGTCAACAAACGGAGCACGTTTACGGATGTGATCGCCTTCTTGGGTTGCGACACAACCACCAACACCAATCACGACACCTTCTTTTTTGTCTTTAAGTGTTTTCCAACGACCGAGTTGATGGAATACCTTTTCTTGTGCCTTTTCGCGGATTGAACAGGTATTCAAAAGTAAGACGTCTGCTTCCTCAGGCACATCTGTCAGCTCATAGCCGTTTGCAGCATTAAGCAGGTCGGCCATTTTTGATGAATCGTATTCGTTCATCTGGCAACCCCAGGTTTTAATTAGCAGTTTCTTACTCATCACTATCGCTCGTCAGTTATTTAAATTTGGTAGAACTATTGTTTAAATTATAGCCGCCATCTCGGCGGTAAGCGGCGTATTGTACTGCTTTAAAAACCGCCTGACTAGTAGTAGCAAGAAAACTCTTTGAGCGCTTATGTCATCAATGATGCATGACAAAAATAGCCTCTGCATATGTAAGGAAATTTAGTGAAAATTACTCGCCCTTTGATGGTACGAACCGTACAATAAAAATACGTAGAATTCAGGGTAGTAGTGAACAATGGAACAGTTTGAAATCGTTGTCGTTGGTGGTGGAATGGTTGGCGCAGCCGTTGCAATTGGTTTTGCAAAGCAGGGGCGTTCGGTGGCTTTAGTTGAAAAATTCGAGCCTAAGGCCTTCGACGCTGCCCAACCTATGGATCTCAGGGTATCGGCTATTTCTCAACATTCCGTGGATCTACTCACGCAACTCGGCGCTTGGGATGAGATTGCCGCCATGCGGACCTGTTCATATTCTCGACTGGAAACTTGGGAAGCAGAAGAGTGTCGGCTTCGTTTTCATGCCGAGTCACTAGGGCTTGAACGACTTGGCTACATTGTCGAAAATCGATTGATTCAGCTGGGGCTGTGGTCTCAATTCGCTCAGTATAGCAACTTGAACGTTATTGATTCTGATGGCTTAGATTCGATATCGTATAATGGAGAGCTCAATACACTGTTACTTGAATCGGGTAGGCAACTTGAGACCTCGTTTGTTGTGGGGGCCGATGGAGCGAATTCGAAAGTGCGACAAGCGGCAGGTATTGGCATTACCGCATGGGATTATCGTCAAGAGTGTATGCTCATCAACGTAGAAACGACGCTGCCGCAACAAGATATCACTTGGCAGTGGTTTACACCTTCTGGGCCTCGCTCGTTTCTACCGCTTTGTGGCCACCAAGGCTCACTAGTGTGGTATGACTCTCCAAGAAGAATTAAACAGCTCAAGGCGATGACACCTAAGCAGTTAAAGCTTGAAATCCAGCGTTGCTACCCTGCAGAGCTCGGAGAGATAGAGGTTTTGGCTCATGGTTCATTTCCATTAACACGCCGTCATGCACAGCAATACGCTAAGCACGGTTGCGTTTTGGTTGGTGATTCTGCCCATACTATCAATCCACTAGCAGGCCAAGGCGTTAACCTTGGCTTCAAAGATGTCGAAGCGCTCATACGGTTATCAGAGGGGCAGGCTTTAAGTTCTAAAGTTCTTAGTAAGTATGAGTTACATCGACGTCCAGATAACTTGTTGATGCAAACGGGTATGGATGTCTTTTATAAGGGCTTTAGTAATACGCTTTCGCCGCTGCAGTTTGCCCGTAATGCCCTACTTAAACTTGCCGAGCACTCGGGGCCGATTAAAACTCAGGTCCTTCGTTATGCGATGGGACTTAAGTAAAATGCGCTGTTAAGTCGGGGTATCCTCGTCATTACAACGTTATTAAGAGTGTCCAATGAGTACACAAACCGGGTTTGCTAGTGCCAGGGTCTCTGGCATCAGTGTGGGCTGACCCGTCTTTTTATCTAAAGAGAAGAAGGCAAGGTTATTAGAGTGTTGGTTGGCGGCAATGAGATATAAGCCATTTTGAGTGATGCCGATATCCCTTGGGAATACCCCATTACTAGCCACGTAACCTTGATAGCGAGGGGCAGATCGGCTCGTGATATCAAACCAACTGATCACGGACTGACCACGCCCAGTAATGTAGACATAGCGTTCATCTGGTGACAGTTTGATCGCGCCAGCCGCTTCCTTGCATTCGTGTTCAGGGAAGCCTTGTTGTGAATGAATTACCCGCCATTCCCCTCGACCCTTTCTTTCAATCACACACAGCGTCTCATCTAATTCACACAATACAAAGCCAAACAAACCGTCTTGGGTAAATACCAGGTGCCTTGGCCCACTTCCTGAAGGAAGTGAGAGCCGTTGCTGGTGAATAATATTATTTGAAGCATAGTGGTAAAAATTGAGTTCATCGATCCCTAGGTCGACGGTGACCAGTGTATTAGAGCGAGGGATAAACATCAGTTGATGACCACGTGGGCCCTGTTGTCGAGTCGGATGCTGGCCTTTCCCTGTGTTGTAAATCGATGCTAACTGATGCCCTATATGCCCAGTTGAGGTCAGACTAAATATGTCAAAACTGCCGGAACCGTAATGTGAAACACCAAGGAATTGATGGCATTCGGACAAAGATACATGACAAGGGTAATCGCCTTTGAGTAACGTGATCGCTTGCTCAGTCATAGTGTTATCGAAGAAATACAAGGCGGCATTATCTTTGTGACTCTTTTCTGAAATAGCGTAGAAGCCGAGGGGAGATTGAGTAATATAAGATGGATTATCGACGTTAGAAACACGCATTACGGTATTTGGTTTATCCGCCTCTAGATTCATCATGATCTGGCTAAACCCAGGCTGAACGCCTTCAGTATACTGCCCAACGGTTAGTGGGATGGTTGACTTCGACATATAACTTCTTTTGTTTGTGATGATGAATCACCAGAGTGAGGGAAGTTTGATGTAAAAAGTAGTGGCGGCGAGCGATTATGTGAGGGATGACAAAGCGTTAATCTAAAGCTTGTTCGTTCAGAGTTACTGGGGTTTAAAACGAAAAAATAACTGGGGTTAAAACGAAAAAAAGTCCGTCAAATGACGAACTTTCTTGATAATGGTGCGGTCGGAGAGACTTGAACTCTCACACCTCTCGGCGCCAGAACCTAAATCTGGTGCGTCTACCAATTCCGCCACGACCGCAGCAAAGCTTTTTCAACCTAAGTATAGACTTAGAGAAGAATATATAGTTAAGAAGACATTGGAGAATCTTAATAACGTTGTAATGGCTGGGCTACCTGGATTCGAACCAGGGAATGCTGGCATCAAAAGCCAGTGCCTTACCGCTTGGCGATAGCCCAACAGGATTGTTTCAGTGTCAATCACACGATCTTAACGATGTTAAACGAGTTAACACATTAAGAAATAATGGTGCGGTCGGAGAGACTTGAACTCTCACACCTCTCGGCGCCAGAACCTAAATCTGGTGCGTCTACCAATTCCGCCACGACCGCAGCAAAGCTTTTCAACCTAAGTACAGACTTAGAGAAGAATATATAGTTAAGAAGACATTGGAGAATCTTAGTAACGTTGTAATGGCTGGGCTACCTGGATTCGAACCAGGGAATGCTGGCATCAAAAGCCAGTGCCTTACCGCTTGGCGATAGCCCAACAGGATTGTTTCAGTGTCAATCACACGATCTTAACGACGTTAAACAAGTTAACACGTTAAGAAATAATGGTGCGGTCGGAGAGACTTGAACTCTCACACCTCTCGGCGCCAGAACCTAAATCTGGTGCGTCTACCAATTCCGCCACGACCGCAGCAAAGCTTTTCAACCTAAGTATAGACCTAGAGAAGAATATATAGTTAAGAAGACATTGGAGAATCTCAATAACGTTGTAATGGCTGGGCTACCTGGATTCGAACCAGGGAATGCTGGCATCAAAAGCCAGTGCCTTACCGCTTGGCGATAGCCCAACAGGATGGTTTAGAGTACTTGAAACTCAAAGTCATCATACTTGATTCTTTATTTCTAAAGAATGGTGCGGTCGGAGAGACTTGAACTCTCACACCTCTCGGCGCCAGAACCTAAATCTGGTGCGTCTACCAATTCCGCCACGACCGCATTGTTGTTCCTGTTACAAGAAAATTTGAAATGGTGGCTACTGCGGGATTTGAACCTGCGACCCCATCATTATGAGTGATGTGCTCTAACCAGCTGAGCTAAGTAGCCATTTCTTTTCAATTTTTCACTCCCGGCGTTAAGTTGCCTTATCGCTGAGAACGGGGCGCATTATGCGTAGTTGAGACAAATGCGTCAACTTTTTTTTTGAAGAAATCCACTAAAAAGTGCTGTTCGAGTTTTTTTTAAACAAATAGCGTCGTTTGTGATCAAAAACTGTTATATAAGCACCAGCTAAATGGTGTTATTTGTTACGAGTCATTTGATAGCTGAGTTTTACGCTAAGGCTTTAAAAACAACAAAAGCCAGCATCTGCTGGCTTTTTATACAAAACAACAATTGCTTTGTTAAACGTTGAAACGGAAGTGAATTACATCGCCATCTTTTACAATGTAATCTTTGCCTTCAAGACGCCATTTACCCGCATCTTTTGCTCCAGATTCACCGTTGAATTCGATAAAATCATTGTAACCAACGACTTCGGCACGAATGAAGCCTTTCTCGAAGTCAGTATGAATTTTACCAGCAGACTGTGGTGCCGTGGCGCCGATAGGAATCGTCCATGCACGTACTTCTTTAACACCCGCGGTGAAATAAGTCTGTAGCGTTAGAAGATCGTAGCCCGATCGAATCACACGGTTAAGTCCCGGCTCTTCGATACCCATGTCGGCGAGGAATTCTACGCGATCTTCATCATCAAGTTCTGACAGCTCAGATTCGATGGCTGCACAAACGGCAACCACCACGTTGTTTTCATTGGCTGCAAACTCACGAACGGCATCAAGATACGGGTTGTTTTCAAAACCGTCTTCGTTAACGTTGGCGATGTACATCGTTGGTTTGAGGGTTAGGAAGTTCAAGTAGCCAATCGCTGCGAGTTCTTCTTTTGCCAGTTCAACGGTACGTGCCATGCCACCTTCAGTAAGCACTGGTAGTAACTTTTCAAGTACAGTGGTTTCAAATTTTGCGTCTTTATCGCCGCCTTTTGCTTTTTTAGCATTGCGGAAGATCGCACGTTCACAACTGTCAAGATCGGCTAATGCTAATTCTAAGTTGATCACTTCGATATCATCAATCGGCGATACTTTACCTGAAACGTGGATAATGTTGTCGTTTTCAAAACAACGAACAACGTGGCCAATCGCGTCAGTTTCGCGGATGTTAGCTAAGAATTTGTTACCTAAGCCTTCACCTTTTGATGCGCCAGCCACAAGGCCTGCAATATCAACGAATTCCATTGTTGTCGGCAAAATCTTTTGCGGATTAACAATTTTAGACAAGGCGTCTAGACGTAAATCTGGAACAGGAACGATGCCGGTGTTTGGTTCGATAGTACAGAACGGGAAGTTTGCTGCTTCAATTCCTGCTTTTGTTAGTGCGTTGAACAGAGTTGATTTACCAACGTTTGGCAATCCAACGATGCCACATTTAAAACCCATGATTGTAACCTTATTCAGCTTTGAACGTGTGTAGGCGATTTTGTGCTTTTGGCAGGCCATCTTTAAGTAAAATATCAAGACTGCGTACAGATTCATCGACAACAGCATCAAGGCATTCTTGCTCTTTTGCTGGTGCTTTACCTAATACATAGCCTGCGACTTTGTCTCTGTGTCCAGGATGGCCAATACCAATCCGAAGGCGATAGAAGTCTTTATTGTTGCTGAGCTTACTGATGGTGTCTTTGAGGCCATTATGACCGCCATGACCACCACCTTTCTTGAACTTAGCAACACCTGGAGGTAAGTCTAGCTCATCGTGAGCGACCATGATTTCTTCAGGTTGAATTTGATAGAACTTGGCTAAAGCGGCAATGGCTTTACCTGATAAGTTCATAAATGTTGTTGGAACTAATACTCTAAGATCACTGCCATTAGCCTGGATTCTACCAGTTAGGCCAAAGAATTTTGGTTCATTCTTTAAGGTGATGTTATGAATTCGAGCAAGCTCTTCGACCACCCATGCTCCTGCATTGTGGCGCGTTCTCGCGTATTCGGGACCTGGGTTGGCTAGGCCTACAAGTAATTTTATCTGCTGAGTCAACGGACCGATCTCTCTTGAATATCAAAAAGCGCGGTATGATAGCACACTAAGTGGAGACACAAAACGTGAATACAAAAAAACCACTTCATCAAGAAGTGGTTTTTTATAATACGTTGAACGCTTACTTAGAGCTGAACATCGCAGAAATTGACTCTTCGTTGCTAATACGGCGAATCGCTTCAGCCAGCATAGAAGATAGCGTTAACTGGTGAACTTTACCGGTTGCTGCCATTTCTTTTGTCAATGTAATTGAGTCAGTCACGATGACTTGGTCAAGTACTGAGTTCTTGATGTTTTTAGCGGCGTTGCCAGAGAATACTGCGTGTGTTGCGTAAGCAAATACACGCTTAGCGCCACGTTCTTTCAGAGCTTCGGCTGCTTTACACAGTGTGCCACCAGTATCGATCATGTCATCGACGATGACACAGTCACGGCCTTCAACATCACCGATAAGGTTCATGACCTCAGACACGTTTGCACGTGGACGACGCTTATCGACGATCGCGATGTCAATATCACCGAGTGCTTTTGCTGTTGCGCGAGCGCGTACAACACCACCAAGATCAGGAGACACAACGACTGGATCTTCTAGACCACGGTTAGCCATATCTTCAAGCAGTACTGGTGTACCGAAGATGTTATCAACAGGTACGTCGAAGAAGCCTTGGATTTGCTCAGCATGTAAGTCGATAGTCAACACACGGTCAACACCAACGTTAGAAAGGAAATCAGCAACAACTTTAGCTGTAATTGGCACACGAGCAGAGCGTACGCGACGATCTTGACGTGCATAACCAAAGTAAGGAATTACAGCAGTAATACGGCCTGCTGAAGCGCGGCGCATTGCATCAATCATTACCACTAACTCCATTAGGTTGTCGTTAGTTGGCGCACAAGTTGATTGAATGATGAATACATCACTACCACGAACGTTTTCATTGATTTGAACAGCGACTTCGCCATCAGAAAAACGGTCAACAGTAGCATCTCCAAGAGAGATGTATAGACGATCAGCAATACGTTGGGCTAGTTCAGGTGTAGCGTTACCAGCAAATAGCTTCATATCAGGCACGGTGGAAACCTCAGGGTTGCGTCTAGTTTAAACAGATTGTGTTTGGGCTAATTGGTAATTAGCCAAGGTCTCTAGTAAAGGAGAGCGGTTGCACCCTTTCGCTACATAAGCGGAGACATTGTCAGGAAGGTGGTGAAAAACTTTCTCTGCGCTCTCTTTGCTGTTAAATTCAGCAAAAACGCAAGATCCGGTTCCCGTCAATCTCGACGGCGCGTATTGTAGCAGCCAAGAAAGTTGCTTATCAACCTCTGGGTACAGCATTCGGACAATTTTTTCGCAATCGTTTACGTAAAGCGAGTCCAAAAGCGTTGGTAAGTCTCGTTTTGGCGTATCTCGAGTTAATTTTGGATGCGTGAAAATATCGACCGTTGCGATACTTACCTCTGGTTTGACAACCAAATACCATTTTTCTTTCGGCTCTGCTGGTGACAGTTTTTCACCTACACCTTCAGCAAATGCCGCAAAACCACGCACAAAAACCGGCACATCAGCCCCGAGTGCTAGCCCTATATTTGCAAGCTCATCTGTGGTGCAGTCTAGCTGCCACAAATAATTGAGTGCGACTAATGCCGTTGCTGCATTGGAAGAGCCGCCGCCAATCCCGCCCCCCATCGGTAAGATCTTCGTGAGGTGAATATGTGCCCCTAGTGATTTGCCGCCTGGATTAGCGCAAAGCGCACCAGAGATGGCGTATTTTTGCAATGCGGTAGCGGCACGCCAAATTAGGTTGTCTTGCGTGGCTACACCATCGATGTCTGGGGATAGGGTGACTGTGCCACTGTCGTTGGGTGTGATCTCAAGGTGATCGCACAGGTCTATGAATTGGAATAGCGTTTGGAGTTCATGATAGCCGTTAGTTTGGCGGCCAGTGATGTATAAAAATAGATTCAGTTTTGCGGGGCTAGGCCACCGTGTGGTTTGCTTCGCGGTCATTGCTTCATTGTCCATTTAGAGACCACTAGTTTTAGAGTGGTGTCGCCTTGCGTGAGCAGCATACGAGTAGGCATAGGAAGGGTTTGCTCTGAGTCTGTAAGAGTAAAGCTTCGGTATGCCTCGTACTCCAATTGCCATGACTTATTTTGTAATTGTTTTGTCAAGCTGCCCACGGTATTGAAACTGTTTAACTGATAAGTATCAGCGGTCGTCGGAAGGCCGATAAGCCAATCTTGAAGTTGCTCAATGGGAATATCTAACCCAACAAGTTGATAAATGAGTTGATTGACATTTTTGCCACTTAGCTTTTGGCCATCGTAGGTTTCAATGAAAGCCCCGCTGGGCGTTGACGTTAAATTTAAGACGGTCTGCCCTAGGAAGGTGGTCAACCTAACTTGAGTAAAATTAGGGGAGTGTGTCCATTGAAAGTTGAGGGTTTGTCGCTGCTCTGGAGAAACGTAGCCCAACTTCCCAATCGCAGTGTACTGGGTAAGAGAGGAAAGTTCAGATCGATGAGCGGTCCATTCTACGCTTTTAGGTTCAGGTGGTATGCTGGTACAACCTACAAGGTAAAAGGCGAGTAACGTATAGAAAAATTGGCGAGAAAGCTTAAGCATAGGAAACATCTTACGTGCTGGTTTATTGTTCAAATTCAATACAATATTGAAAGACTATAGCACCAAACCCACAAACTCAGGAAAACAAATTGGTCTGAGCCTTTCATTAAAGCGTGCCATCAAGTAAAATTCCGACCTATTTGTCATATCCGTATCAGAGAATTCGCTTTACATGTCATTGCTTGCCATTGGTATCAACCATAATACAGCGTCAGTGGATCTTAGAGAGAAGGTGGCGTTTCCGCCTGAAAAACTCGACCTAGCCCTGAATGAGCTAAAAGAAAATAGCAAGGTAAATGGCTCCGTCATCCTGTCAACGTGCAACCGCACCGAAATATACTGTGACACAGGTAGTTTCAGTAAAACACAACTGATTGATTGGCTGATTCAGTTTCACGGTGTTGCTGCAGAAGAGCTGAAACCTTCGTTGTATGTTCATGAGGAACAAGCGGCAATTCGGCATCTCATGCGCGTGTCATGTGGTTTGGATTCCTTAGTTCTTGGTGAACCGCAAATTTTAGGGCAAGTGAAACAAGCCTATTCTGACGCAAGAGAGTTACGCGCGATTGATGGCAGCGTCGAGAAACTGTTCCAAAAGGTGTTTTCCGTCGCAAAGCGAGTTCGAACTGAAACAGAGATCGGCAGCAGTGCGGTGTCAGTCGCTTATGCGGCTTGTACGTTAGCACGACAAATTTTTGAAACCATCGCTGACTCCGTGGTCCTATTGGTCGGTGCGGGTGAAACCATAGAACTGGTAGCGAAACATCTGCAAGGGCATGGTTGTAAACAAATGATTGTGGCCAACCGAACCAAAGAACGCGCGGATGTGCTGGCCTCTCAGTTTGGTGCCCAAGTTATTGCTCTAAATGAGATTCCTGATGTGCTGCCACGTGCAGACATCGTGATCAGCTCGACGGCGAGCCCGCTACCCATTATTGGTAAGGGGATGGTCGAAACCGCCATTAAACAACGTCGATATCAGCCGATGTTGTTGATCGATATCGCGGTACCTCGTGATATCGAGTCACAGGTGGGCGAATTGAACGACGCCTATCTCTATACCGTTGATGACTTGCAATCGATAGTTGATGGCAATATTGAGCAACGAAAAGTTGAGGCGATCCAAGCGGAAGTCATTGTGAGCGAAGAAAGTGCTCAGTTCATGACATGGATGCGTTCACTTCAAGCCGTCGACAGTATCCGAGAGTTTAGAAAACAAGCGAATGAGACTCGCCACGATTTATTGTCAAAAAGTTTACAAGCTTTAGCCACAGGCTCCGATCCGGAAAAAGTGTTATTAGAGCTAAGTAATAAATTAACCAACAAGCTTATTCATGCGCCAACTAAGGCGTTACAAGATGCCGCCGAGCAGGGTGATCCTGCAAAACTGACGGTCATCAGACAAAGTTTGGGTTTAGACCAAACTAAATAAGCCATACCCTGAGATAAGACAGCAATTATGAAATCCTCCATCCTAATGAAATTGGAAACTCTGGTTGAACGCTACGAAGAAGTTCAACACCTGCTCGGTGATCCTGGCGTGATTGGCGATCAGAATAAATTCCGAGCGTTGTCGAGAGAGTATTCTCAGTTAGAAGAAGTGACACAGTGCTTCCAAGCCTACCAGCAAGCACAAGATGATCTTACTGCGGCAGAAGAAATGGCAAAAGAAGATGACGCAGAAATGCGCGAAATGGCGCAAGAAGAAATTGCCGAATCTAAAGCGACAATTGAACGCTTAGCTGATGAACTTCAGGTTCTGTTATTGCCAAAAGACCCTAATGATGATCGTAACTGTTTCCTTGAAATCCGCGCCGGCGCGGGTGGTGATGAAGCGGGTATTTTTGCTGGCGACCTTTTCCGTATGTACAGTCGTTATGCAGAAAAGAAAGGCTGGCGCATCGAAGTCATGAGCTCAAATATCTCTGAGCAAGGTGGCTTTAAAGAAATGATTGCTAAAGTAACGGGCGAAGGTGCGTACGGTGTGCTTAAGTTTGAATCCGGTGGACATCGTGTTCAACGTGTTCCGGCTACCGAATCACAAGGTCGCGTACATACTTCAGCATGTACGGTTGCCGTGATGGCAGAAGTACCAGAAGCAGAGATCCCAGAGATCAAAGCCGCTGATCTGAAGATTGATACTTTCCGTGCATCGGGCGCGGGTGGTCAGCACGTCAACACCACTGATTCTGCTATTCGTATTACTCACTTGCCAACAGGCACAGTCGTTGAATGTCAGGATGAGCGCTCGCAACATAAGAACAAAGCGAAAGCAATGGCAGTGCTTGCCGCGCGTATTACTCAAGCTGAAGTCGCAAAGCGTGCTGCTGAAGTCTCAGACACTCGTCGCAATCTATTGGGTTCTGGCGATCGTAGTGATCGCATTCGTACTTACAACTACCCACAAGGCCGAGTATCTGATCACCGTATTACGCTGACGTTATACCGTTTATCAGAAATCATGGAAGGCGATCTCCAAACCTTGATTGACCCTGTATTGACGGAACACCAAGCCGATCAGCTTGCGGCGCTTGCTGAGAATAACTAATTGATGATATTGGAATCATCTATTGAAGCGGTGCTCAAACGGGCATCGCTTGTTCTTTCGGAGTCAGGTAGTGATTCGGCTTCGCTTGATGCAGCCGTGTTACTTTGCCATGCCCTAGATAAGCCAAGAAGTTACCTTTTGACGTGGCCTGAAAAGTGTTTAACCGACGTACAGTCTGCGCAGTTTGAATCCTTGTTAGCTCGAAGAGTGAAGGGTGAACCTGTCGCTTATATTCTTGGTGAGCGTGAGTTTTGGTCATTGCCACTTAATGTTGCCTCCAGCACACTGATCCCAAGACCTGATACCGAGCGACTAGTGGAATTAGCGCTAGATAAGGCGAGCACTCTAACGGGCGATGTCCTGGATTTAGGCACAGGCACAGGAGCGATCGCATTAGCGTTAGCGTCTGAGTTGCCTGAGCGTCAGTTTGTGGGTGTTGACTATCAACAGGATGCAGTAGAGCTTGCCACTGGCAATGCGACTAAGCTCGGTCTGGGGAATGTCACGTTCTGCCAGGGCAGTTGGTTTACCCCTATTGACGACAAGAAACGATTTTCGTTGATTGTGTCTAACCCTCCTTATATCGATAAGCACGATCCCCATTTGTCTCAAGGTGACGTTCGGTTTGAACCATCAACGGCGCTTATTGCGGAAAATAATGGCTTAGCAGACATCGAGTTGATCTCAGCTCACGCGGCATCGTTTTTATTGCCAAATGGATGGTTGATGTTCGAACACGGTTTTGAGCAAGGAGCGGCGGTGCGATCTGTCTTGGAAAGTAATGGCTTTAAACACGTCATTACAGAACAAGATTATGCGGGTAACGACAGAGTCACACTTGGCCAATGGCAGTAGTGTGTAATTGACGATAGCAGGATAATAATCTGGCTTTACGCGAGTAGCTCTTAGAGTGGTAGAACTATAAGTAGTAACTGTAAGCCTTAAAAATAAACAATAAGCCGAAAAATAATAACAGAGAGTAAAGTAGCTATGTATGAAGGACTAAAACATTTCCACTTGTTGACGATCGCACTGAGTGTTGCGCTGCTGTCTGTGAGATTTGGATTGATTATGATGAACTCACCAAAAGTGAATCATCCGTTTTTGAAGCGCTTCCCTCACATCAATGATTCGTTGCTACTGTTGTCAGGTATCGGACTTATCATGATTACTGGATTTATTCCGTTTACAGATGCCGCCCCATGGATGACAGAGAAAGTCACTTGTATCTTGGCTTACTTTGCGTTGGGTTTCTTTGCTTTAAAACTGGCCAAGAATAACTTACTTAGAATATGTGCATTTTTCGGTGCACTAGGATGGTTGATGATGGCAGCAAAGATTGCCATGTTGAAAACACCATTCTTAATGGGGTAAACGATGCTCGAACTGTTTGATGAAGATTTTGACGCCATCGCGTTAGTTGAAGGCGCTTTAATTTTAAATAAAGCTGTTGATCCAGATACTCAGAACCACTGGGCTGAGGCAGAATTAGCACGTTTGCTAAAAGATGCTGAGCAAACTTTGGCACATGAAGTTGATGAGAAGCAACGCTTTGATGCCTTGCTCAGGTTGTTCTATAAAGAATGGAACTTTGGTGGTGATACCGAGGCCTATTTTTCGTCTGAAAATGCCTTCATCGATAAGGTGCTTGAAAGAAGAAAAGGGGTACCGGTTAGCTTAGGTGCTATCTTGATCTATCTGGCGAGCAAGCTAGGCTTCCCTGTAGAGGCCGTGACATTTCCAACGCAATTCTTGTTGAAAGTCACCTGGCCAAACGAAGCACCCTGTTATATCAATCCATATGATGGCGAGTATGTTGCAAAATCAACATTACGTGCGTGGCTGATTGGTAATGAAGGCCCCTTGGCTAAATTAGAATCGAAGCATCTTGCCGTGTCTGATAACCCAACAGTAATCGGACGTTGGCTGGCGTTGTTAAAAAGCGCCTTGTTAAGAGAAGAAAAATATACACTTGCGTTGCGATGTACCGACCTTGCGCTGACGTTTGTTCCTGACGACCCGTATGAGATTCGAGACCGAGGCTATATTTATCAGCAGTTGGATTGCCATCAAGTTGCCGCCAGTGATTTCCAATACTTTATCGACCAATGCCCTGATGACCCAGCGATTGAATTACTGAAAACACAGGTGTCAGCGATCAGTCGTGCGCCTGTTATCCTTCACTAAAAAATTAGAGAGTATCCAATGACAGTTAAAACCGTTCACGTAGGTGATATCCCAGTAGCGAATGACAAACCATTTACCCTCTTTGCTGGTATGAATGTGCTTGAATCGCGTGATATGGCGATGCAAATCTGCGAGCATTATGTAAAAGTGACTGAGAAACTAGGCATTCCATACGTTTTCAAGGCGTCATTTGATAAAGCAAACCGTAGCTCAGTACATTCTTATCGTGGCCCAGGCTTGGAAGAAGGTCTGAAAATCTTTCAGGAACTAAAAGATACGTTCGGTGTGAAGATCATTACCGATATCCACAACGAAGCTCAAGCTCAGCCTGTCGCGGATGTGGTGGACGTGATTCAATTGCCAGCTTTTCTTGCTCGTCAGACCGACCTTGTTGAAGCAATGGCGAAAACCGATGCGGTCATAAACGTGAAGAAACCTCAGTTTATGAGCCCTGGTCAAGTTGGTAACATCGTTGATAAATTTGCCGAGTGTGGCAACGAGAAAATCATCTTATGTGAGCGTGGCGCGTGTCATGGTTACGACAACCTAGTGGTTGATATGCTGGGCTTTGGCGTAATGAAAAAAGTGTCGAACGGCAGCCCTATCATTTTTGATGTGACACACTCGCTGCAGATGCGTGACCCGTCAGGCGCGGCTTCTGGGGGGCGTCGTGAGCAAACGGTCGAATTAGCAAAAGCAGGTCTTGCAACGGGTATTGCTGGGCTCTTTATTGAGGCGCACCCTAACCCAGATGCAGCGATGTGTGATGGACCATCTGCCCTGCCACTCGATAAGCTTGAGCCGTTCCTAGCGCAAATGAAAGCACTGGATGATCTTATCAAAGGCTTTGAACATATTGATATTCGTTAATCGATATTAAGTGTTTTATGTTGTGTAAATAAAAGCGGCCAATGGCCGCTTTTATTATGATCATTCAAGGCAAGTTCTTTAAACTTTCCATTTATTCACCAGCATGGCGCACCATTTTGAGTGTTGCTAACTAACCCTTCCATTGAGGCATCACCGTTTGGTTTCTTCCTGATGCTTTGGCCTTATAAAGTGCCTTGTCAGCGTAATTGATCGCCGCTAACACGCTATCGTTATGATGGTTTGCAATGTAGACTCCGGCCGACACAGTGACGTTAGCATTTCCATTTGGGTTTGAGACTGAACATTTTTGGCGTAGGTGTTCTACTTGTGAAGCGATACGTTGAATATCCCCCTCGGGAAGGATAAGCAAAAACTCTTCACCTCCATAACGAATCAATTGGCCGTTATCAGGTTTATTCGAGGCGAGTACTGACGCTACTTTTCTGATGATGAGATCCCCCGCATGGTGGCCGTCACGATCATTAACCTGTTTAAAGTGATCAATATCTAACATCACAAATGCGAGATTCAAAGGTCGAGGAGCCTGCTCTGCATGGTGAATCCATTGATTCAAATAATGGCGGTTGTGGATTTTTGTTAACGCGTCCGTTTCACTCATATCTTTAAGGCGTTGAGAATAGGCCGCAAGTTTAATTGATTGACTGCGTATCTTCTGGCTCTCTTCAAATCGCGTTCTGGTTTCTAACGCTCTACGATAACTGCCGAGAATACAGAATAGGGCAGTGCTTAACACCACCATATAATGGTTTGATTCTTTCATTGCCTCTAGTTCAGCAAGGGCAGGGTGCACGTAAAGAATATAGGGCAAAATGATGCCAATGATCGCTGTTAATGAATAACCAAATGAGAGCCGGGAAAAGGTCCCGATGTAGAGCATGAGTAAAATGCTGCCACTCTGGTAGTTGGTGTTTCCAATACTTAATGCAATGGCTCCAGCGAAATGAACAATGAATCCAGCACTGATAAAGAGCGCAACCTCAAGTATGGGCAAGCATCGCCATTGGTATCTTGAAGCGCAATACAATAACACGGTTGCACTGGATGCCAGGAAGATACGAGCAGCGACGACGGGGTCGGCATGTTGTTGTAAAACGAGTTTGTCAGAAATGGTGAAAAGTAGAAAAACAACAATCGCCCCGTACATGAAGTGTGCATAGGGTCGATAAATATGGGTGTCCAAAAATACACGATAACGTAATCGACGAAATGGATGCTCTTTTGTGAATAACAAAGAACCAAACAATACAACCACCCTTCACAGCACCTGTTGCCTTGGCAACGAAAACAATACTTCTCACTATAGTGACTAAGGCTATAGGCAGTGATAAAAAACCACAACATAAATCAGACAAAACGTGCTCACTTTTTATGTTGTTAAATCGGTACCCTCCTCGTTATCCCCATCTTTGTAGTGAATACGTAACACTCTTAGCAAGAGCGGGTTTAACTTTATCGATATTGAAACTAATAATGTATGTAGTTAAATGTATGGGTGCCAGCTCAGCAACTTGTGACCCATGCATCATAAAAGTGAAATCAACATGTTATGTTTAAATGGTTAATTTAAACTAACGCAACTTTTGCGATATTTCTAAGTATGTCTATGCATTGAAATTCAGCATCAATTGTTAATAATTATAAACCGTTTGTGAGTGGAAATATTCTTGATTACAACGGTTAAAGCAGTGGAATCTCCTAAGTTCAAAGGTAGGACAATGAAAAATAGCCTTATATTAAAGTCCGTACTCAGTGCGGCGATCATCGCATCACTTGCAGGATGCGCAACTCAACCAGAACATGAATGGAATGCCGATGAAACCTATAAGCTAACCGTTCTGCATACTAATGATCACCATGGCCGTTTTTGGCAAAACAAATACGGTGAGTACGGCATGGCTGCTCGTAAAACACTGATTGACGGTATTCGTGCCGACGTCGAAGCCGAAGGTGGCAGCTTATTGCTCTTGTCTGGCGGTGACATTAACACTGGGGTTCCTGAATCAGACCTGCAAGATGCTGAACCAGATTTTAAGGGAATGAGTAAGATTGGCTACGATGCAATGGCATTGGGCAATCATGAGTTTGATAATCCTCTTGAAGTTCTGTTTAAGCAAAAAGAGTGGGCGAACTTCCCAATGCTGTCTGCCAACATTTACGACAAGAAAACGGGTGAGCGCATGTTTGATGCTTACCAAATGTTTGACAAGCAAGGTATTAAAATTGCGGTTATTGGCTTAACAACCGAAGACACGGCGAAGATTGGTAATCCTGAATATATTGGGGGAATCGAGTTCCGTGACCCGAAAGTTGAGGCTAAAAAGCTCATTGCCGAACTAAAAGAAACAGAAAAACCGGATCTAATTTTTGCCGTAACTCACATGGGCCACTATGAAAATGGCGAGCGCGGAGTGAATGCTCCTGGTGATGTTGCGCTAGCACGCTATCTTAATGAAGGCGACCTAGACATGATTGTCGGTGGTCACTCACAAGAGCCGGTCTGTATGGAAGGCCCTAATGTCGTTAAAAAGAACTTCAAGCCAGCGGATGAGTGTAAACCTGATACTCAAAACGGCACTTGGATTGTTCAAGCACACGAGTGGGGCAAATACGTAGGTCGTGCCGACTATGAATTTAAAAACGGCGAACTCGACATGGTGAGCTACGACCTGATTCCGGTTAACCTGAAGAAAAAAGTAAAAGTTGACGGTAAAAAGCAACGGGTACTGATTGAAGGTGAGATTCAGCAAGATGCAGAATTACTTGCCTTCTTAACGCCGTATCAAGAAAAAGGTCAGGGTCAGCTGGGTGAAAAAATTGCTGAAACAAATGGCAAGCTCGAAGGGGACCGCAATGTGGTTCGCTTTAAGCAGACTAACCTAGGTCGTTTGATTGGTATGTCTCATAAAGAGCGAGCTAAAGCCGATTTTGCGGTCATGAACTCTGGTGGCGTTCGCGACTCCATTGAGCAAGGCGATGTGACATACAAAGATGTCTTAACGGTTCAGCCGTTTGGTAACATCGTCACTTACACCGACATGAGCGGCGCGGAAGTGCTAGATTACTTGAATGTTGTCGCGTTAAAACCGGTTGATTCTGGTGCATACGCACAGTTTGCTGGTATCTCAATGACGGTAGGTAAAGAATCTGTTTCCGACGTTGTTATTAATGGTAAAGCACTAGACCCTAAAGCGACCTACAGATTTACGGTTCCTAGCTTTAATGCTGCAGGTGGTGATGGTTACCCTAAATTGAACAACCACCCTGGCTATGTGAATACTGGCTTTGTTGATGCTGAAGTGTTGAAAGACTACTTAGAAGCCAACAGCCCAATTGACGTCAATAAGTATGAGCCGAAAGGTGAGATCGTATACAAAATCAAATAGTCACTGATTGACTCTTTGTATGAGTCAGTTTAAAACTAAGCGGTGCCTTTGGTGCCGCTTTTTTTATTGTCTTGGGAACTGTTATGACACCTGCTATTAATCTTGCTAAAAAGAAGAAAATCAACCACGTTGTCCACCAATATCACCATGACCCACGGCACGAGAGCTACGGGCTTGAGGCGGTACAAGCCCTTGGACAAGACCCTGAAACCGTTTTTAAAACGCTACTGTTTTCACTAAATGGTGAGCCAAAAAATCTGGCGGTTGCGATCATTCCGGTCGAGGAAAAATTAAACTTAAAATTGGCGGCAAAAGCGGCGGGCGGCAAAAAAGCAGAGATGGCCGATAAAGACATTGCTCAGAAAACGACGGGATATGTCTTAGGTGGTATCAGCCCGTTAGGACAAAAAAAACTATTGCCTACTTTTATACATATGAGTGCAGAAATAAGAACAACCATGTGCGTAAGTGCAGGAAAGCGAGGGCTAGAGATTGAGTTAGCGCCGCAAGATTTAGCGACGCTGACGCGTGGTGTCTTTGCTAATTTATGTGAGAGTTAGCTTACCGTCGCCCTAATGCAGGCAAGTGCTTATTGTCTGCGGGAGCGGTTGTCTGCAAGTGCTATTGCCTACAGGAGCTATTACCTACAAGCGCTATTATCAACAAAAGTGATTACCTATAGGCGCTCACAAGTGTCTATTTTTTTAACGACAAGGTTCCGCTAACACGAGCCTTCGGTTTGCTTGGTGTCGAGTTTTGACGAGGTTTATGCTCTGAATTAGGACGACCAGCATTAGGCTTATTGCGATTACTTTGTTTTGGCCCGCGTCGGAACTCATCGGCGCCATGGCCCGAGAAGGTCTTCATTTTTTCTCGTTTTGCTTCGATACGAGCATCATGAAGTTTGGCATCGGTTGCTTTATTGATGCGTCGACCTGTCCCATCTTTTCTAGAGGCTTCTTCGGTACTGGATGACCCTTCACATAAGGCATGAATCTCTTGAACTTCTGCATCACTAAGATAGCGCCACTGTCCGTTCGGAATACCATCAATACTGATGTTCATAATACGAACGCGACGGAGTTTAAGCACCTCGTAGCCTAGGGCTTCACACATACGTCGAATCTGGCGGTTTAACCCTTGTGTCAGTGTGATTCGAAACGAGAACCGTGTTTCTTGTTCAACCGTACAAGGCAGCGTGACTGTGTCTAAAATCGCAACGCCAGCCGCCATGTTTTTAAGAAATTCTTTTGAAACGGCTTTATCAACACGCACCACATACTCTTTTTCGTGGTTGTTGCCTGCACGCAAGATTTTATTGACGATATCGCCGTCATTGGTCAGGAAAATCAAACCATCAGAGGGTTTGTCTAATCGACCAATAGGAAAAATACGTTTGCTGTGTCCAATAAAGTCGACAATGTTACCAGGTACATCACGCTCGGTAGTACAGGTAATACCGGTTGGCTTATTCAAGGCAATATAAACAGGTTTCTCTTTGCTTTTAACTGGCTTGCCATCGATTTCTACGTTGTCACCTGCCATCACTTTTGTCCCCATTTCTGGAGTGATACCGTTGATGGTGACTCGCTTCTGTTCAATCAGTCGATCCGCTTCACGACGAGAACAAAAACCAGTTTCACTGATGTATTTATTAAGACGTTTACCGTCAGCAGAGTTAGGCATGAGTTTATATTACTCTTGGTTGGTCAGACACAAATAAGGTCGCGTATTTTATACCCAAGTGAGTGACAAGTCACTCAACTCGTTCGTTTTTGGTGCCGTTCTCGATTATCGAGCCGTTTTTCAGCGCTTTTCCTCAGTAAAACGTACACCGCACCGCTTCCACCGTGAAATTGTTGGGCGCTGTGGACACATTGAACATCTTTTATTTGAGTCAGCCAGTGTGCCACATAGCTTTTGATTAATGCTGGTGGGTTAGAGCGTTCACCTTTGCCATGAACAATAATGATTGTGCGCACATCCAGTCGCATGCACTGCCTTAAAAAAGCGGTGACTTCGTCTCTCGCCTGGCTGAGAGTCCGGCGATGGAGATCCAATTTGGCCTCTAGTGGGTATTTGCCTAAACGAAGTTTGCGATACACCCCTTCTTGCACGCCATCGCGCTTAAATTCGATAAGGGATTCAGGTTTTAAGGGGGGAGCAGAATCCAATGATAAGTAATCAGGACATTGTTCTGACAGCCACAAGGCTGCATCGCGTTTTGCTAGTTGTGCTTCAGACACACGATGTTCTTTTTTCAGCTCAATCGTATCGTTTTCTAAGGGCTTAACATCGCCCATCATTTGTTGGAATAGCTCCAGATCATCATCTTGAGACATAACGTATCCCGGATAGGTCACACAGGTAAGAGAGTAGGATAACTAAAGTATATCTTAAGCTTGAGTTAGGGAAAATGAGAGGTGTTAAAAAAGAAGCGTATGTGCAATAAAAGTCCGGAGTGAACAATACATTCACTCCGGTGCGAAGCGTTGTCTATTCTTCAGCATTGTCGCTGTCGAGTAGTGGCTAAGCGATTCTAGTGAGGAGATTTGTCATTCATTACTTTGTAGATGAAGAAACCACCGTAAAACAACATAAGCCCAATGGCACCAAAAATAACGATCATTGATGACAGGCCTACCGCATTACCAAATAGGAGATTAAGCCAAAAATCCATGTTTCCTCCAAAGCTAGATGACAGGTTGATGCTACTGTGTGGTTAAAAATCAGACACTGATCTGGATCAATTGAGAATAATTCGTTAATGACTTGTGTCTAACTGTGTGTGCTTAGTCACTATTTACGATTTATTGGTCGATACTTGAGCAAACGATCATTTGGCACAAAAAAGATGTGCTAAATGACTTGCGTCAAAAAAAATAATCAGTAATATACGAATCCGTTGCTTAGCAAGACTCAATGCAACATCTCGGTGAATAGCGCAGCTTGGTAGCGCATCTGGTTTGGGACCAGAGGGTCGGGGGTTCGAATCCCTCTTCACCGACCAC